>CAYFNT010000013.1:88901-92099 GCA_964344565.1 uncultured bacterium | reverse complement strand
CAGAGCCTGCTCGGCATACAGGTGAATGCTCGCGTAGCCCAGGCTCCGATAGAGCTTCAGCTTCAGGACTTCTGCGAAAAGAATGACGGCTTCGCTCTCGGCCTTGCGGAGGGCGTCAATGGCCGCGAGCAGACGCTCGTGGACGGCCTTGGCATCAAGTTGTAAGGACATTTCCCACTCCAGATGTCGGCTTCTCCGGGAGGAGAGAAGAGCGGGGAGAGTAGAAGCAATATAGCAAAATGCCCCTGACGGATCAAGAGCTAATTACAATAAAAACAACAACTTAGGCCGACAAGGCGGCACGTTTCTTGCCGCCGGAAATCAGGAGTCCACCCGGGTGGACGGTAGCATCGAGGTTGATCCCTGTCCCGAACTTCCGCATTAGCGAGCTCATATTCCATGGGAACAATGTGTAGTGACTCAATATTCCCAGACATCGAGTCGAGTATCGATGAACTGGACTTCAAAGGATGTCAGGCTTTCGGAGATCTTCACTAGTTCTGCGAATGCGAGTTTGGGTCTTCCCACACCTTTCCAAACCGCAGGTTCAACCACACTTGATTGGGAATATGTCGTAGCTACGCCCGAAATGGATGTCGATACTGCGCCGATGCTAGCAGATGTTTGTGAATCCAGACCCCAGTTCCCACGAAGAACGATTGAACTGCCTTCAGCAATTGGTTCAACCAGAGCTTTGACAACGAGTATTGTCCCTTGACCGATTGAATTCGGCATCGTGGTAAATGTCGCAAACAGATCTCCGTCGTTCTTATGTTCCTGAATGATTGTATAACCAGCTTTAGCAAGCTTCAGATACGCCTCATCATAGGCAGCATTGACACTTAGTGGCGAGAAGATCAGGACTGCATTGGCATCTTCAGGAATTGAGTTTGCGACACGATCCTCAATGTTGTTTACAGTTACACATGCAATCAAGGGAAAGGCTAGTAGGACAAGAATGATCGATGATCTCATACCACACCTCCGATACACACACTATCATAGACTATTTTACAGATCAAACACATCATCCGAGACTCTCGCTATGATCGCTTCTTCCGCTCGAACACGATGGAAATCACCCCGCTGACGATGAATAGCAGAAACAGCGGCACCGTCATGGCGATCTGGCTGACGAGATCCGGCGGCGTGAGCACCGAGGAGAAGACCAGCATGATGATGAGCGCCCAGCGCCACTGCTTCAGCAGCCACTTGGGCGAGATCATGCCCAGTGCACTGAGGGTCAGGATGACCAGCGGCAACTGGAAGACCACGCCGAAGGCCACCGAGAGCTTGGCCACGATCGCGAAGAGCTGACTGATGCCCACGGTCATCTGGCTCTCCTCGGGCCGGAGCCCGAAGAAATAGCCTATCATGATGGGAATGATTACGAGATAGGCGAAGATCGTGCCCGCGTAGAAGAGCAGCACCGAACTGGTGAAGACCGTGAGCAGTCGCTTGCGCTCCTTGCGGAAGAGCCCCGGCGCGATGAAGGACCAGAGCCGCCAGAGCACGAAGGGGATACCCAGAATCAGCCCGCAGACCGCGCTCACCTTGAGTCGTATGAGGAAGGTCTCCGGCGGCGAGAAGATGTGCGTGACTTCGCCTTCGGGCAGAAGCCCGCTGATCATGTCGAGGATCTCGTCGGAGAAGTACCAGGTGGCCAGTGTGCCCACCAGGAGCACCACGAAGATCGTGATGATCAGCCCGCGCAGGTCGCGCAGGTGCTCCATGAAGGGCATGTCCGCCAGGCGTTCGTTCCCGCTCACGAGACCGCTCCGCTATCGGCCCAGGTAGGTGATCTCGAAGAAGCCGTTCTGGGCGAAGCTCTTCTCGCCGCCCAGGGGCTTGCCGTCCTCGTCGTAGTCCTGTCCCTTGATCTTCATGGTCGAGCTCTGCTTCACCAGCACGTAGAAGCGCTTCTCCAGATCGTAGAGCGCCGTGGCCTCGGCCTCGAGACTGCCGGTCACGTGGCTCTTGGCCGGCCCCTGCTCGATCTCGCCGTCCATGGGCAGGTTCATGATGATCTCCACCCGCGCGCAGTCGCGCTTCTTGTACTTGATGTTCCCCGTATAGGTCAGGTGGATGGTCGAGTCGGTGACCGCCTGCGCCATGGGGCCGAGATCCTCGCTGTCCATGGTCACGGTCCAGCTGTCGCCGGGGCGCATGGGTTTCTCGGGACGCTCGAAGTCGAAGGCCGACAGGCCCTGGTTCAGCGCGCTGAAGGCCTGCATGAATTCGGCGTCCCGGGCGGGCTCCTGGATGGGCTCGAAGCCCTCGTCGGTGAGCTTGTAGCGGGTCGAGAAGTTCTCGAGGCGACCGAAGCTCGCGATGGCCTCGGGGGTGGCGGTTTGTCCGCGGCGTTCGGTGGCCTGCACCTTCGAGAATCGTACGTCGGCGCTGCGGGAGCCGTCCTCCTCCATCTTCCAGCGGGATGCCTTCCACTCGAAGCGGAAGAAGTTCTCCATGCTGGTGCCCATGACCTCGATGGTCTGGCTACCCTCCACGCCGAACTGCAGATTCTCGGCGGGCGGCTGGATGACGAAGTCCACCGGCGGCAGATTCTTGTCGACGACGACCTTCTGCTTGGGCTGACCGCAGCCGACCAGCAGCAGGGCGACCAGGAGAACCGTTCCCCATCGTGCCATCATGAGTTGCCCTTCCTTTCGTCCTCGCGCCTTTCGATGAGGCGCTCCAGTTCGTCCGCGAACTGGCTGAGTTCGGTGAATCGGCGGTAGACCGAGGCGAAGCGCACGTAGGCCACCTCGTCGACCTCGCGCAGTCGGGCCATGATCTCCTCGCCGATGCGCTGGGTGGTGATCTCGCCGGCGAGGCCCGCGTAGATCACCGACTGCTCCACGTCGTCGATGAGACGCTCCAGCGCCGCCCGCTCCACGTGTCGTTTCTCGCAGGCCCGAAGAAGCCCTCCCAGCATCTTCTCGCGCTGATAGGATTCCCGGGTGCCGTCGGCCTTGACCACGGTGATGGGTGCCCGTTCCACATACTCGTAGGTGGTGAAGCGGGCGTTGCAGCCGAGGCATTCCCGGCGGCGGCGAACCGCCTCGCCCTCGCGGGTGCTCCGCGAGTCGACCACCCTGTCCTCGAGATGTCCGCAGAAGGGACACTTCATCCCGAAACCCCTTAGAGCTTCACCGGCTGCGGAAAGACCGCCGTGGACTGGTCCGCGTAGAGCGGGAA
>CAYFNT010000013.1:0-88801 GCA_964344565.1 uncultured bacterium | reverse complement strand
TCGAAGTCGATGTGCCGGGGATAGGCGCTGGCGCCGGCCACGATGAGCTTGGGCCGCTCCCGCCGCGCGATCTCGGCCATCTCCTCGTAGTCGATGGTCTCGGTGTCCTCGGCCACGCCGTAGGGCACCACCTCGAAGTACTTGCCCGAGAAGTTCAGGGGATGTCCGTGGCTCAGGTGTCCGCCGTGGGCCAGGTTCATGCCCATGATCTTGTCGCCGGGCTCGCAGAAGCTCATGTAGGCGGTGATGTTCGCCTGGGTGCCCGAATGGGGCTGCACGTTGGCGCGCTCGCAGCCGAAGAGCTCGATGGCGCGGCTGCGGGCGAGGCGCTCGACCTCGTCCACATGCATGCATCCGCCGTAGTAGCGCTTGCCGGGATAGCCCTCGGCGTACTTGTTGGTCAGCACCGATCCCATGGCGGCCATGACCGCCGGCGAGACGAAATTCTCCGAGGCGATGAGTTCGAGCCCCTCTTCCTGGCGGGCCAGCTCTCCGGTCATGCTCTCGAAGACCTCGGGATCCTGATGGCGAATCACTTCCACCTCATACCTCCGAAAAAAGCCCCGCCGGAGCGGGGCCGGTTCTCAGCCATTGTGTCGGCTGCGGTCGTAGTCGTCGATCAAGCCCACCCGCCGCAGGTGGCGCTCGCCCTCGAAGGCGACGGCGAGCCACTCTTCCACCCAGGCGATGGACTTCTCCTCGCTGAGCCAGTTGCCCGGAAGCACCAGCACGTTGGCATCGTTGTGTTCGCGGGACAGGCGCACGGCGTCCTCGTCGTAGACCAGGGCCGCGCGAACGCCGTCCACCTTGTTGGCGGCGATGGACATGCCGATGCCCGTGCCGCAGATCAGAATGCCCCGGTCGGCCACGCCGGCGGCCACCTTCTCCCCCACGCTGAAAGCGTAGAGAGGATAGTCCGCCGGTTCCTCGCCGCTCGTTCCCAGATCGAGCACCTCGTGCCCCTCCTCGCGGAGATGGCGGACGAGCAGCTCCTTGAGCGCATAGCCGCGGTGGTCGGTGCCCAGGGCGATACGCATCAGCGGGCCACCGTGGCGGCTTTGACGTTGGTGAGCCAGCCGTACTTGTCCTCGTACTTGCCGCTGAACATGCCGAAGAAGCGATCCTGCAGCTTCTCGGCGATGGGACCGCGGGAGCCGCTTCCGATCTGGATGCGGTCGATGGTCCGGATGGGCGTGACCTCCGAGGCGCTGCCCGTGAAGAAGACCTCGTCGGCGATGTAGAGCAGTTCCCGGGGGATGCTCTCCTCGCGCACCTCGTAGCCCATCTCGCCCAGCAGGGTGATGATGGTGCCTCGCGTGATGCCCACGAGGATCGAGCCGGCGATGGGCGTGGTGTAGACCACCTTGTCCTTCACCAGGAAGAGGTTCTCGCCGCTGCCCTCGCTCACGTAGCCGTTCACGTCCAGGCCGATGCCCTCCACGTAGCCGTTGGTGATGGCTTCCATCTTGATGAGCTGGCTGTTCATGTAGTTGCTGGCGGCCTTGGCCATGTTGGGCATGGTGTTCGGGGCCATGCGGTTCCAGCTGGCGACGCAGACGTCCACGCCCTGCTCCAGGGCCTCGGGTCCGAGATACTTGCCCCACTCCCAGACGGCGATGGCCACGTCCACCGGGCTGCCCGCGGGATTCACGCCCACGTTGCCGTAGCCGCGATAGACCACCGGACGGATATAGCACTCGTCCAGGTTGTTGAGCTTCACGGTCTCGAGCATGGCCTCGCGCAGCTCCTCGAAGCTGTAGGGCACGTCCATGCGGTAGATCTTGGCGGACTCCAGCAGGCGCTTGGTGTGCTCGTCGAGCCGGAACACCGCCGGTCCCTGCGGAGTGTCGTAGACGCGGATGCCCTCGAACAGGCTGCTGCCGTAGTGGATGACATGGCTGAGGATGTGAATCTTGGCGTCGTCCCAATCCACGAACTTGCCGTTCATCCAGATCTTGTCGGCCTTCTTGACGGCCATGGGGCCCTCCCTCTTGCGCTCCCGGCGAACCGGGTTCAGCGGCGGCGCAGGCCGGCTTCGATGAGTTCGGCCAGGCGGTCCGCCGTCAATTCATAGTCGCTCTCGCCCTTCCCGTAGGGATCATCGACTCCGGGGCCCGGCGGGGGCGTTCCCGCCCACTCGCTGAGCAGCATCACCTTGCCCTCGGAGGATGGAAATCCTGCGAGCCGATCGCGGTGTTTCGCTTCCATCGCCAGGACCAGAGCGGCCTCGGCCAGGATAGCATCACCCACCCTACGTGCGCGATGGGATTCCAGATCCAGTCCACGGCGCGCCATGACGGCGCGGGCCGGCTCGCTGGCCGGGGAACCCTCCTCGGCGGAGAGACCCGCGGAGGCGAACTCCAGGGACCGGTCTTCCAAAAGGGACCGGGCCAGCGCCTCGGCCATGGGACTGCGACAGGTGTTCCCGGTGCAGACGAAAAGGATCCGTTTCCGGCTCATCCGCCGGTGGAGACCATGGAGAGGATGGGTTTGACCTTCCCCTCTCGCAGGATCGCCGGCGGCGACTTCGTCAGGTCGACCAGGGTCGAGGGCTGGGCGCCCTCGGTCTTCATCCGATTCTCGAGTTCCGGATCCGAAGCCACAAGATCGACCTTATCCCCATACAGCTTAACAATTTCCGAGGCATATTCAAGGGGCGGGGACCCCGTGGGATTGACGCTGGTGGAGATGAGCGGAGAATCCAAAAGTCCTAGCAGATTAAGCAGATAAGCATGGTTCGGGATGCGGAATGCCAGGCGCTGGATGCCGTCCTCCTCGGTGCAGAGCTCCGGTGGCGCTTCAGGCCGGGCCGGCAGCAGAAAGGAGACCGGTCCGGGGCAGTTTCTCTCGATGAAGGCGCGGGCCGTCTCGTCGAGATCGGCCCAACCCTCGATCTTCTCGATCCTGTCGGCCAAGAGGATGAATCCCCTGGAATCGGGGTCGGAGTTCTTCAGGTCGGCGATCTTGGCTGTCATGCCGGGAAACGAAGCCAGTCCGTGGATGCCGTACAAAGTGTCCGTGGGCAGAACGGCGAGGCGTCCCAGCGTCAGAGCACGAATCGCCGTGAGCGAGCTTCGCGGCTCGTGGATGCTGGTCAGGACGTCTGTCATGATTGCTTCCATTCCTCCCTGTAGCGTTCGATGTGACCGAGGACCTCCTTGTCCTCGATGCCGATTATCTGCGCGGCGAGCAGGGCCGCGTTCACAGCGCCCCCCTTGCCGATGGCCACCGTGGCGACGGGAATGCCCCGGGGCATCTGCACCATGGATAGGAGCGCGTCCACGCCCTGCAGGGCTCCACCCTGGACGGGCACTCCGATCACGGGCAGCGTCGTATGGGCCGCCACCACGCCGGGCAGCGCGGCGCTCAGGCCCGCCATGGCGATGATCACCTTCAGGCCGCGCTCCCGCGCGCCGCCTGTCCACTTCCCCACTCTGGCCGGATTCCGATGAGCGCTCGCGACGATGGTTTCCCAAGAGATTCCCATGCGATCGAGAATCTCGGTGCAAGGACCCAGAAGATTGTCGTCGCTCTTGCTTCCCAGAATGATGCCTACCTGCGCGCTCATGCCACCGAACCTTTGCTCAGGACCCTCCAGCCGATGTCCCGGCGGAAGGTCTTACCCTCGAAGTGAATGTTGTCGATACGACGATAACACCGATCGGCCGCCTGCGCCAGATCGCGTCCCCAGGCGGTGACGCCCAGGGCCCGTCCGCCGGAGTTGACGACCGTGTCGTTTTCCGCGCGCGTGCCCGCATGGAAGACGACGCTGCCGGCTTCCGGCTGCCCGCCGCCGGCCGGAAGGCCGGAGATGGCGTGGCCGGTGTCGGCCTTGCCGGGGTATCCGCGGGATGCCAGCACCACCACCATGGCGGCGCCGTCCCTGTGGCTCACGGCGTCTGCGTTCAGGGACCCCGTCGCCGCGGAGGCCAGGAGCTGTCCGAAATCGCCCTCGAGCATGAGCATGAGGGCCTGGGTCTCGGGATCTCCGAAACGCACGTTGAATTCGAGCACCTTGGGGCCGGCGGAGGTCATCATGAGGCCCGCGTAGAGCACGCCGCGATAGTCCATGCCGTCGGCGGCGAGGCCTCGCAGGGCGGCGCCGAAGACCAACTCGCCCAGTTCGGCGAGCTCCGCCTCGTTCAGGCCCGGGACGGGAGCGTAGGCGCCCATGCCGCCGGTGTTGGGGCCGCGATCGCCCTCCAGGGCGCGCTTGTGATCCTGGCTGGCCGGAAGGAGGTAGTAGTCCTGCCCGTCGAGCACGGCCAGCAGGGAGACTTCGTAACCGTCCAGGCGCTCTTCCACGAGCAGGCTGCGGCCGGCCTCGCCGAAGGAAGCGCCCGAGAGCATCTGCGCGCCGACCTCGAGGGCCTCGGACCGACTCTCGGGCAGGATCACGCCCTTGCCGGCGGCGAGCCCGTCGGCCTTGAGCACAATGGCCTCGCCCATGGCCTCGAGGGCCTCGGCGAGTTCAGCGTCGCTGCTGATCCTTCGGGATTCGGCGGTGGGGATGCCGTGGCGCAGCATGAAGTCCTTGGCGAAGATCTTCGAGCCCTCCAGGCGCGCTCCGTCTGCGCCGGGGCCGAAGGTCGCCAGACCCGAGGCGCGGAGGCGGTCGGCCAGGCCGTC
This sequence comes from uncultured bacterium, assembly GCA_964344565.1. Lineage (GTDB taxonomy): Bacteria > Krumholzibacteriota > Krumholzibacteriia > JACNKJ01 > JACNKJ01 > JACNKJ01. The sequence goes on along the minus strand of CAYFNT010000013.1, from coordinate 84,172 downwards.
CACCAGGGGAGCCTCCGGACCGATGACCACCAGCTCTGGGTCCCACTCGATGATGGCATCGGCCTCGTCCCGGCCGTCGAAAATCGATGCATCGAGATTCCAGCCGAGCCCGGCCGTTCCGCCATTGCCGGGCCAGAGGGCCACCTGCGAGACGGATGGCGATTGTTCCAGACGCCAAGCGAGCGCGTGCTCGCGCCCGCCCGAGCCGATAACGAGGGTCTTCATTTTCCTCCATGGGGACGACTTGAAACTACCCGAGAGTGCCCAACTCGGCAAATGAAAATAGCGAATAACTCGAACCTGAACATGAACTTGACCGGATCAGGCGCCTCTCCGCGTTCACAATTTCTTGCCCAGGGCCGAAGGCGCCCGGCTCTTCCCGATCACCCCCACCAGGGCGATCATGGTGAGCAGATAGGGCAGCATCTGAACGAAGCGCACCGGGAGCCAGTCCACGTGCAGATGGCCCTGCAGGGCCTCGGCGAAGCCGAAGAGTAGTGTGGCCGCCAGCAGCCCCCAGGGCTTCCACTTGCCGAAGATCAGCGCCGCCAGGGCGATGAATCCTCGCCCCGCGCTCATGTTCTTCACGAAGTAGTGGGCGTTGAGGCTGAGGAAGGCGCCGCCCAGCCCGGCCAGAGCTCCGCTCAGCAGCACGCCCCAGAGCCGCATGCGCAGCACCGGGATTCCCAGGGATGCGGCGGCTTCGGGATGCTCCCCCACCGAGCGCAGACGCAGTCCGAAACGGGTGCGGAAGAGCAGCAGCGCCGAGAGCGGCACGGCCGCCAGGGCGAAGAGGGTCAGGGGCGGCAGCTCCGTGAAGAGGCTTCCCCAGAATCCTCCCGGACCGCCCGTTTCCAGACGGGGCGAGTTGCTGCCGCTGCCGAAGAAGACCCACATGAGGAACTCCGTGAGCCCCAGGGCGAGGAGATTCAGGGCCACGCCGCTGACGATCTGATCCACGCCGATCCAGAGGGTGGCCGCCGCGTGCAGGGCGGCGAACATCACGCCGGCGATGAGGGCGGCCAAGAGGCCGATGGTGGCCGATCCGGTGAAGGCGGTGGCCGCCGCGGCGGCGAAGGCGCCCACCAGCAGGATGCCTTCCAGGGCGATGTTCACCACGCCGCCCCGTTCGGAGAACATGCCTCCCAGGCCCGCGAGCAGAAGAGGCGTGGCCGTACGCAGGGTGCCGAAGAGCAGCGCGATCATGCGGCCCTCTCCTTCCGGCGCCGGGACGCCCGGCGCGCGGCCAGTTCGCTGGCCGACACCACGAATAGGATGACCATGGCCTGCATCACGACCACCAGTTCCCGGGGCACCTCGGTGAAGATGTCGATCTCCAGGGCGCCGGTATTCAGGAAGCCGAAGAGCAGCGAGGCCAGCAGCACGCCCAGAGGGTGATTGCGCCCCATGAGCGCCACGGCGATGCCCAGGAAACCCAGGCCCGAGGAGAAGTTGTCCAGGAAACGGTGCCGGTAGAGCAGCACCTCGTGCACGCCCACCAGTCCGGCCAGGGCGCCGCTCACCGCCATGGCGCGCACGGTGAGCCGTCCGGTGGAGATGCCCGAGTAGCGGGCCGCAGGCGGACTGAGGCCCAGCACCCGCAGGCGATATCCCTCGACGCTGCGCCGGAAGATGAGCCAGACCAGCGCCACCGCCGCCAGGGCCAGGATCAGGGAGGGGCCCAGGGGATTGGCGGAGTCGAGGCCCAGGGCCTGTCCCCAATCGCTGCGACCGAAGCCCTGCAGCTGATAGGCCTCGGCGATTTCGGGGGTGTGGGGAATCATCTGGCCCTGTTCCTTGAGGTGATTCACCACCAGGTAGCCCGTGATGCCCACCGCCAGGAAGTTCATCATGATGGTGTTGATGACCTCATGCACGCCGAATCGCGCGCGCAGATATCCCGGGATGGCACCCCAGAGTCCGCCGCCGGCCGCCGCCGCAAGAATGGCGATGGGGATGGCCAGGAAGCGCGGCAGTCCCGGCAGGGCCGTGGCCACCAGCATGGCCGCGAAGGCGCCCATGTAGAGCTGGCCCTCGCCGCCGATGTTGAAGTAGCCCGCGCGGAAGGCGTAGGCCACCGACAGGCCCGTGAGCATGAGGGGCGTGGCGTCGTTGAGCACCCGGGCGAAGCCGTCGGTGCTGCTGAGTCCCTCCCGGAAGAGCAGGGCGAAGACCGTCATGGGGCTCTCGCCGATGGCCGCGATGATGGCTCCTCCCACCACGAAGGTCAGGGCCAGGGCCGAGAGCGGCGGCCAGAGGGCCTCCCAGAAGGCGAGGGCCATGCGCTTAAGCGACATCGATCCCTCCCCGCGCGCCGGTGATCCAGAGCCCCAGCTCCTCCTCGTCGCATTCGGCGGCATTCAGCACCGCCGTCATGCGGCCTCGATAGAGCACGCCGACGCGATCGCTCAGGGCCAGGAGCTCGCTGAGCTCCGAGCTGAATAGCAGCACGGCCATGCCGGCGTCGCGGCGCTCGATGAGAATGCGGTGGATGGCCTCGATGGCGCCCACGTCCACGCCGCGGGTGGGCTGGCTGGCCACCAGGAGTCTCGGCTCGAAGGCCAGCTCCCGGGCCAGGATGAGTTTCTGCTGATTGCCGCCCGAGAGTTCCCGCGCGGCCTGTCCCGCATCGGATGCCCGCAGGTCGAAATCGCCGATGCGCCGCTGGGCCCGTCCGCGGACGCGGCTCGGCCTCAGCCAGCCGCCGCGGCCCAGCTCGGCGTCGCCCTCCTGTCCGAGCATGAGGTTCTCGCCCAGGTCCATGTCGAGCACCAGGCCCGTGCGCTGGCGATCCTCGGGCACGTGGGCGATGCCCAACTTCCGCGCGCGCCGCGGGGTGAGGCCCCCGACGGCTACGCCGCCGAATTTCAGGATCCCCCGATGAGGGCGAAGCAGGCCCGTGACCAGGCCGGCCAGTTCCCGCTGCCCGTTGCCTTCCACGCCGGCGATGCCGAAAATCTCGCCCTCGCGAAGGGAGAAGGAGAGCTCGCCGAGGGATCGATTGTCGACTCCCGCGTCCAGTCCGAGGTCCTCCAACTCCAGAAGCGGCGCTCCCGGCCTCGACTGGCCCTTGTCCACGCGGAAGAGCACCTCGCGCCCCACCATCATGCGGGCGAGGCCCTCGGCGCTGGCCTCCTCGCGGGACACGCGACCCACGTAGCGACCGCGGCGCATGACGTCCACCTCGTCGGCCAGTTCCAGCACCTCGTCGAGCTTGTGGGTGATGAGCACCACGGTCTTGCCCTCGCTCACGAAGCGGCGAAGGATCTCGAAGAGGAAGCGGCTCTCCTGGGGCGTGAGCACGCCGGTGGGTTCGTCGAAGATGAGGAAGTCGGCGCCGCGGTAGAGCACCTTGAGGATCTCCACCCTCTGGGCCTCGCCCACCGACAGCGACTCCATGGGCGCGTCGGGATCCACGTCGAGGTGGAAGCGTTCGGCGTAGCCGCGCACGGCCTCGCGGGCGGCGTCCAGATCGAGGAGACCGTTCCTTACGGGCTCGGCGCCCAGGACCACGTTTTCGGCGGCGCTGAGGGTGTCCACCAGCATGAAGTGCTGGTGCACCATGCCGATGCGGCGGCCGATGGCGTCCTGGGGAGATCGGAAGCGGACGGGCTCGCCGTCCAGGGTGATGCGCCCGGCCTCGGGCTGAAGCATGCCGTAGAGCAGCTTCATGAGGGTGCTCTTGCCCGCGCCGTTCTCGCCCACGAGGGCGTAGAGCTTGCCGGGCTCGAATTCGAGGGACACCTCGTCCACGGCCTTCACGCCGGGGAAGCTCTTCGTCAGCCCCTCCAGCCCGATCTTCACGCTATTCCTTGGGCACCCGGATGCGGCCGGCGATGATCTCGGCGGCCAGGGAGTCGACGGTGGCGAGCATGGCCGCGTCGAGCAGGTCCTCGTTGTGCTCGTCGACGCTGTAGGACAGGCCCTCCTCCTTCAGGCCGAACTCGTGAACGCCGCCGGAGAAGCGCCCTTCCACGAGGCCCTTGATGGTTTCGTAGACCGCCTGATCCACGTCCTTGACCATGCTCGTGAGCATGGTGCCGGGGGCCATGTGGTTCTGGTTGGAGTCGACGCCGATGGCGTAGGCGCCTTTCAGACGGGCCGCCTCGATGACGCCGTTGCCCGTGGTTCCCGAGGCGTGGAAGATCACGTCGGCGCCGCGGCCGATCTGCGAGAGGGTCAGCTCCTTGCCCTTCACCGGATCGGCGAAGGCCGTGGGAGTCACCCCCGCGTAGTTCACGAGCACCTTCACGTCGGGACGCAGCGCCTGGGCGCCGGCTCTGTATCCCGCCTCGAACTTGCGGATGAGGGCCACTTCCATGCCGCCCACGAAGCCGATGACTCCGCTCTCGGATTTCAACGCAGCAAGGGCGCCCACCAGGAAGGATCCCTCCTCCTCCCGGAAGAGCAGGCTGGCCACGTTGGGGATGCCGTCCACGTAGCCGTCCACCAGAGCGAAATGCACCTCGGGATAGTCCGCCCCCACCGCGCGGATGGATTCGGTGAAGAGGAATCCCACGCCGATGACCAGATCGAAACCGCGGGATGCCAGCTTGCGCAGGCCCTGCTCGCGGTCTGAGTCCTGTCCAGGCTCGAACTCCACGACGCTCACGCCGAAGTCTTCGCGGGCCTGGGTCAGGCCCCGGTAGGCCGAGTCGTTGAAGGAGCGGTCCCCCTTGCCTCCGATGTCGAAGACCATGCCGATGCGAAGGGTGTCCTCGGACTCTTCCTTCTTCTCGGTTTCGCCGCAGGCGGCAAGCAGCAGAAACGGAAGCAGAAGCGCGGTGATCCATCGGCGGGACATGCTATCTCCTATGCGTGGATGCGGGTGCCGGCGCGACCCTCCATGGCCGCGCCCATGTCTTCGGGTGCGCAGACGATGACTTCCCGTCCGCCTCCCTCCAGGAATCGTATGGCGGCCTCCATCTTGGGGCCCATGCTGCCCTCGGGAAATTCCCCGGCGGCCTGATGGACCTTGAGCTCCTCGAGGCCGACATCCTCCAGATCGCGCTGATCGGGGGTGCCGAAGCCCACCGCCACCCGCTTGACCCCGGTGACGAAGACCAGCCCCGTGGCGCCGAGGGATGCGGCCAGGAGCGTGGCGGCCAGGTCCTTGTCGATGACCGCGTCCACCCCCTTGAGCAGGCCCTCCCGGTTCATGCGCACGGGAATGCCGCCACCGCCGGCGCAGATGGTCAGGATGCCGCTGTCCACGAGCTTCTTGATGGCCTCCCACTCCACGATGCGCTTGGGCTCGGGACTGGCCACCACGCGGCGCCATCCGCGTCCGGCGTCCTCCTTCATGGTCCAGCCCTTCTCATTCTCCATGTGACGGGCCTCGTCCTCGCGGTAGAAGGGTCCGATGGGTTTGCTGGGATCTTCGAAGGCCGGGTCCCCCGGATCCACCTCCACCTGGGTCACCAGGGTCGCCACAGGTTGGGGCGAGCCGGCCAGGTAGAGCTCGTTGCGCAGGGCGTTCTGGATCATGAAGCCGATGCCGCCCTGGCTGTCGGCGCCGCAGATGAAGAGCGGCATGGGCGTGACCAGGTGGCTGGCGCATTCGTTGCGGATGACGATGTTCCCCACGATGGGACCGTTGCCGTGGCTGAGCACCATGCGCAGGCCCGTCCTGGCCAGATCGGCCACATGGGACATGGTCGCGCGGGTCAGATTGAACTGCTCGTCGATGCTGCCGCTCTGCCCCATGGGGAGCACAGCGTTGCCGCCGAGGGTGATCACGTAGAGGTCGTCGTCACTGAACTGTCGGGTCATGATCGTCCTCTGGACTTCCGCTGATGGCGGGGTCCATGAACAGGGCCAGCACGGCCTTGGATACATGCAGTAGGTTCGCGCTCTCCTCCAGGTGGATGGACCTGTCGTCGTCGAGGAGGGCCGGTTCGATTTCGTTGTCGCGACTCTGGGGCAGGCCGCCTCCGAGAATCGCCTGGGGACCGGCGAGGGCGAGCAGCTCGGGGCTCATCCTCCAGCCGGCGAATTCGCTGCCCATGGCGGCGAGGGTCTCCAGGTCTTCTTCGCCGGACTCGGGCGTCCAGTTCATGGAGAAGACCAGGTCCGCCCCGTCGAGGGCCTCGCCGGGATCCTCGCTCAGCTCGAAGCCTCCGGGGAGGAAGGCGTCCAGGTACTCGGCGATCTCCCCACCGGGATGGAAGCCGGCCGGACAGGCCATCTTCACGGGGATGCTCCGGCGCAGGAAGAGTTCGGACAGGGACAGGGGCAAGCCTATGGGCTTCTGGGCCTGGCCCGGCGGCGCCCAGATTACGGCCGCGCGGGAGTTCTCAAGTTCGTCTCCGCGGCGCTCCGTGAGGCTGAGCAGGGTGGACAGGGCCTGCAGCGGCGCGGCCAGGTCGCTCTGGGCATTCAGGAGCGGCGCCTTCAGCTCGCCGGCCAGGTCCTCCATGAAGCCCTGGCCGTGCTGTTCGCCGATCCCCGCGGCGGCCAATCCGTGTCCGGACAGGTCGATGAGCCGCGCCCGGTCCAGCCAGGTCTCGCCGAGCTTCTCCCGCAGATCCCATGCGTCCAGATGCGTGGCCACGCCCCCCAGCTGAACCATGCCGATGGCCAGGGGATTGAAGCCCCCCAGCAGCGACTGGGGATCCAGCAGGAAGAGCTGCGCGCCGGCCAGGAAGTCCATGGGCTCGCCGGCATGGAATCGGCCCTTGAGTTCGCGGGCGAAGGCGACGATCTCGCTCAGCTCCGCGTCGTTGAGATCGGCGAGAGAAAGCAGATCTCTGCCCTTGAAGAACACGGAGAACCTCTCGATTCGTGGACCGGTCGCGCCCGTCGCGCCCGGAATACCGGAGCCGCCCACGGGGGGCGGCTCGACGGAAGAGAGTCAATTTACACCTTGGCCCGGAGGCCTGTCAATCCGGAGGAGGCGGTCGTCAATCCCGCGTTTCCAGCGCCTTTCGCAGCTGCCCTCCGGCCGCCTCGAGACGCTCTTCGGCCACGGATCGAGAGACCCCGGCCAGTTCCATGAGCAAGGCGCATTTCACCCCACCCGCCTCGGCCAGCAGCTCGCCGGCCCTGTCGTAGTCGGCTCCCGTAACGGTCATGATCAGGCCACGGCTGCGCTCCTCGAGCTTCTCGCTCCAGGGGACCAGATCCACCATCAGATTGCCGTAGACGCGCCCCGTGAGCACCATGGCGGCCGTGGAAATCATGTTGAGGGTCATCTTCTGGGCGCTGCCCGCTTTGAGCCTCGTGGAGCCCGTGACGGCCTCGGGGCCCACCACCAGACGGATGGCCACCTCCCCGGGCACTTCCACCTCGGGATTGCTGGTGATGAACACCGTGCGGCAGCCCCGCCGCTGCGCTTCCCGTACGGCGCCCACGGTGTAGGGCGTGCGATGGCTGGCGCTGATGCCGATGACCGTGTCGGCCTCTCCGGGATCCAGGGCGGCCAGATCCGCGGCGCCCAACTCGGCGCGATCCTCCAGGCCCTCCTGGGATCTGATCAGGGCCGGTGGACCGCCGGCGATGATTCCCACCACCCGCGAGGGATCGATGCCGAAGGTGGGCGGACACTCGGCCGCGTCCAGCACTCCCAGACGCCCGCTGGTGCCGGCGCCCACATAGATGATGCGGCCGCCCTCCGCCAGGGAGGCGGCCGCGAAATCGGCGGCGCGGGCGATGTCGGCCAGGGCCGCGTTCACCGCGGCGGGCACCTGGGCGTCCTGCTCCTGCAGTCGCTGGAGCAGGGAAAGGGTGTCGAGCTGATCCAGATAGGCCGTCTCGGGGTTTCGGGCCTCGGTGACCAGTCCGGAGAGGGCCTTGAGCAGCTCTTCGCCCATCAGCGCATCCTCACCACGCGGTCTTTCCAGACCAGCTCCTCGCCGGTGACGTCCTTGATCACCATGCGGAAGAGATAGGTGCCGTTGGCGATCTTGTCGCCTTCCTGGTCGAGACCGTCCCACTCCAGCCAATGGTCGCTGCCCTCGGAAAGCTCGGCCATCTCGATATCGCGGATGAGCCGGCCGCTGAGGGTGTAGATCTTCAGACGGCCTTCCACGGCTTCGCCGGTGAGCGAGTAGCGGAAGAGCGCCATGTCACGGAAGGGATTGGGATAGACCAGACCCGAGAGCAGGCGCACCTGATCGTCCACGCTGAGGGTGATCTCGCCGTAGGGAAGCCCCTGGTAGAGCACCTCGACGCGGTGATCGCCGGCCTCCCACTCGTAGGGATAGTCGATGCGATACTCCAGGGAATCCTCGAAGGCCGTGCCCGCGAGGCCCTGTCCCATGCCGATGAATCCGGTGGATTCGCCGTCCACGTAGAGCTTGAAGCTTCCCGGAGGCACGCCGAGATGGGGCACCTTGATGCGGATGTTGAGCTGACCCTCGGCGCGCACGAACTGGCCGTCGCGCAGGGCGACGCCCTCGTCCACGAAGAACTCCACGGACTTCGCGTTGGGCAGCTCGAAGGTGGAGCGGCGGCCCGAGAGGTCTGTGGCCTCCACGACCAGGGCTTCGATGTCGAAGTCGTAGGGGACCTCGGCGGTGATCTCCCAGGCGCGGGCGCGGCCCTCCTGCACGGCCGCCACGGAATCGGTGAGGGCGCGAGCCTCGAAGGGGAAAGCGCCGCCGGCCGGATCGTAGAAGCCGAGGTTCGTCACGTAGGCCTCGTCGGTGACTACCGCGCGCACCTGCACGGTGTCCTCGGCGCTGTCGACGGTGAGCACGTCCTCGGCGTCCATCTCCTCGCCGTCCATCCAGAATCGGATGCGCGGAGGGCCGCCGTCCATGCGCGTGAGCGGATCGCCGAGCAGATTGTATCGGAAGCTCGACTGGTATCCGCCGTAGCGCAGCTCGGCCGCGGAGATCACACTGCCCAGCACCCACTGGGGGAAGACGGGCATGCCGGGATCCTCCTGGGGCGTCCAGAAGAGCATCTCCATGATGTCGTTGGTGAGGTTGTTGTTCGGATAGAGGAATTCGTAGCCGTCGCTGGCGTAGCTGGCGATGGAGCCGCGGTTCTGGTCGAGGAAGAGGAACTTCTCGCCCATGCAGTCCTTCTTGCTTCCCTCCGCGTCGTGACAGAAGGCGTTGCCGTGGCAGCCGAGCACGGCCCAGATGAAGGGCATGCCCACGTTCTCGAGATAGTCGTGGTCGCCGTGATCGGAGTTGGAGCTGCTGTCGAAGAGCCCCTCGTGGGTGAGCAGGTTCCGATTGGCGTGACTCTGGATCATGGCGAAGAGGTAGCCCTGGGACAGCGAATCGATGAAGACGGGCCAGAGCTCGGGCCTCAGGTCCTCGATGATCTCGCTGGAGTTGGCCGGCGAATGCTCCTCGTACCAGGGCACCGTGATGACCTCTTCGAAGAAGGGTATCCCCACGAATCCATCGGGGAATCCCCAATCGGGATCGTTGACCACGGATCCCGCGATGCGAGCGAGGGCCTCCTCCTGGCCGATCTTGAAGAATCGCTCCGAGTAGACGGGCACCGAGGGCTCGCCGAGTCCGGAGTAGCTCCAGTCGTCGTCGGCGATCATGAAGCCCTTGGACCGCCAATCGCCGCCGGCCTCGCAGTTCTCGTAGGACTGCGTGGCCTCGAAGCATTCGAGCTTGTCGAGGTAGGTCTCCATGTCTTCCACGGTGCTCGCGGGGATGCGCCCGAACATCACCGAGGGCCACTGGTTGTACCCGAAGCTCGCCACCCATTCGTCCAGGGCCACGACCTCGTTGACGCCCTCCACGGACTCGTGGATGAAGTGCGCCGGCATGAAGTCTTCCCGGCCGTATTCGCCGACGACCCGGGAGTCCTTGGAGCAGTCCCCCACCAGCAGCACGGCCTCCACGCCCCACTGCTGATAGGCGAAGCGGATGGCGTTGCGCAGGCCGATGGGCTCCCGCGCGCCACGGTAGAAGATGTCCCAGACTTCCCGGCTGCCCAGCACCTTGACCCGGTAGCCCTGATCCTCGCGGTAGGGCACGTAGCGGTCCTCCACCGGCGCGAGGAAGTCTTCGTGACTGATGACGAGCAGATCGTAGGGACCTGGATCCTGCAGGACCCCCACCGGAGCGCTGTCCTCGATGGTCGGACTCAGGAGCATGGATTCGTCGGCGATCCACCAGGTGCCGGCCTCGTCGACCTGATCGCGGAAGTGCAGGCTGTAGTCGCCGGCTCCGCCCTGCTCGTTCTGGACGCCGAGTTCATAGAGGACGGGCGTGTCGGCGGAACTCTTCACGAGGATCCAGTTCCCGTACCCACGCGTGAGGCCCTCGACCTGGAACTCGAGGGCGCCCAGATCCGATCCGTTGGTGAAGAGCAGCGAGTCGTTCCAGGCCGCATAGCGCGACACGTACTCGAGATCCCACCATTTGACCATGGTGCGGAAGAGCGAGGAGTCGACGCGGTCGATGAGCAGATTGCCCTCCCCGTCGGACAGCACTCCCGGCTCCAGATCGGTCTCGTAGATGCCTTCGTAGTTGTACTGGGAGAACATCTGCTCGAGCACGGTCTCCGTGCCGTCGGAGTTGGTGAAGATCATGTCGAAGGTGCGCAGGGGATCGGCGCGGTTATATCCCGAGTTCTTCACCGTGAGATGGGCCTCGCTTCCCGCGAGGTAGGCCGGGCTGGGAATCGTGAGATTCAGGGTCTGCACGTTCCAGGGATTGAAGAAGTAGAGATTCTCCAGCCAGTAATCCAGGGGCGGATCCGCATAGTAGGAGTGAGGCGGAAGGCTGAAGTTGTAGACCTCTCCCCAGTCCGTGAATCGCCGGTCGAAGCTCGTCGGAACGGTCCAGCTGCCCCCCTCCTGCCAGGAGGCGCGGGTTTCCATGTCCAGGGCGAGATCGGAGTCCAGGGCCAGGAAGGTGCTGCCCTCCCGGCCGTACCACTCGGCGAAATCGGGGCTGTCGGGCTGGTCCTTGAGGCGCCGCCCGAGGAAGACGAGCTTGTCCGTGGCGTCCAGGTTTCCGTCGCCGTTCGCATCGCGGAAGGTACGCGCCACGGGGATTTCCCGGTAGTCGGGCTGCTCGAACTCGTCCCAGTCGAAGCGGCGTTCGAAGAGGGCGATGTCGTCGAGATCGGTTCCCGCCGGCACTCCCGCGGCGATGAGTTCCTCGCCCGTCAGGCCGAAGAGACCGCTGTCATTGGTCTTGAGAGTGAAGAGGGCCTCGGTCTGACGATCCCTCTCGGCGTAGAGGCTCTTCTCGGGAACCCGTCGCCGCCAGTCGTCAACCTGGTGGCCGTTGAGCAGCGCCGCGCCGTAGAGGGAATCCCAGACCTTTTCGCGCCGGTGAACGGCCTGCGTATTGCGGTCGGAAGAGACCGGATCGGGCAGGAAACGCACGCTCACGCGAATCTCCGCGGCCAGGCGGAGGCCGGCGCCTGGACTCCAGGACATGGGCTCCACCACCAGGGAGGTGACGCGCAGATCGCGCATCCTGCGAGCTTCCTCGAGACGCGCATCCATGTGGCGACTCAGGGCGAAGGCCTCCTCGTCGCGAATGAACTCCTCGCGATAGAGGGGATCCTCTTCGAGACCGTTCACGCGACGGGGCGTGGGATAGGGCAAGGGCGCGCCATCGATCCGACGGCTGTCGATAACCTGATACTCGATTTCGGCGCGCGTGCCGGGGGGCAGGGCGATCAGTCGATGGAATCGAGGCAACATGGGATCGCCGGGTTCGCCCGAGAATCCGCACTGCGGCAAGTCGAGGCGCAATCCCTCGCCGGATCCCGGGAAGCTTGTCTCGTTCCACTTCAATAGCAGTTCGATGCCGTCCGCGTCGCTGGAGAGCACTTCGAGAACGGAATCGAGAGCGGGAGCGGGCGCGGCCCATAGTAGTAACAACAGGGCAGGGGTCCAGGCAGCCCTGGAGAGCGCTCGCGGATGTATCAATGGAATTCCTCCGTGATGGGGCCAAAGGGGGCAGGGGAGGATGACGATCAAGGGGGAAGCTACGCCCCTTGAAAACCAGTGTCAAGCTGTTGCCGTTATTGAGTTTGCTAAAAGCGCACCCCAGCCGAAGCCGGGGTGCGCTGAGGCGTGATCAGAGTCGTCGTTGAAGCTAGAACAGGGCCTTCACGGAGCTCCAGGTGGAAGCTTCGGTAGCGACGATGCCGCAATCGCAAGGCGGATCAGCGCAGTTGAATGTAAAGGTGCCACCGGCAGCATCGTGGATCTCGAAGAGATCGTCGACGAGGACCAGGCAAGCGCAATCGTCGCCGACCATGACCGTCGAGACCACCTCTCCGTCGATCCAAGCGGCATCGAAGGCAAGAACCTCGATGGAGCAGATGGTGAACTGGCTGCCCTCATCCTGGGGAGTGGACCAGGCAGCGGAGTAGTCACCCCAGATGTCGCCGATGATCAGATCCGTGGTGTGGTTCACCGTGACGGTTCCGTTGGGATAGCCGTCGTTGGCGGGGAAATTGTCGATTTTGAATTCGGCTGCGGTGATGCCCTGACCCATGGCGCCCACATCCCAGGTGGCGACGACGTAGACCATGGTCGGCACATAGGGAGTGATATCGGCGTAGCAGTTCCCAGCATGGGGTTGCTCGTCGACGAAGATTCCGATGAAGGGATCGGCCGCCAGAGCCGGTATCGCAAGCAGCGAGATAAGAGCGAAAGTGAGCAGTTTGTACATCCTGAATGACCTCCGAAATCAGGAGTGGAAGGCGTGGCCGGGTTGCTCGGTGAGGTAAAATATCACCGGCTCCAATTGCTGTCAATTAATCTAAGTTCCTTATTTCGTTCAAGTTCAGAATTGTGAATGGGCACAAAAAAAACCGCCGCCCCGAAGGGCGGCGGCAGATACTCAAGTCAGGTCCGAGTTTAGAACAGGGACTTGACGGCACTCCAGCTGCTTTCCTCGGTGGCAGTGTCATCGAGGCACAGACCATCGGTGTCGACCATGTTGAAGGTGAACTGTCCACCATCAACATCGACGATCTCGAACAGGTCGTCCACCACGACCAGGCACGCGCAGTCATTGCCGGGCGCCACGGTCATGATGTAGTCCTGGCCGATCCACAGCGGATCGAACATCAGGAACTCGATGGTTCCCAGATGCGCGAAAGGACCGTAGACAGGCTCGCTGAAGGCGATGGAGAAGTCCCAAGTCACGTCGCCGATGACCAGGTCACTGTCCCAGTTCTCGGTGGCGGTGCCAGTGGGGTACCCGGGGTTGCCGGGATAGTTGGCGATGCTGAACTCCGCAGCGGTGATGCCCCCAGGAACCATGGGGATGTAAGCCATGACGTGCACGACCAGAGGCTCGTACTCGATGATGTCAGCATAGCAGTTCGTGCCCTGCTCATCGGAAAAGATTCCGATGAAGTCGGCCGAAGCAAAGCTGGTCATGGCGGTCAGCATCAGCAGAGCGACCATCAGTTTCTTCATGTTGCAACTCCTTGATGTGATGAGTCTTGAAGCTATCCCGCTTCGATTCTCATTGTGACAGTCCGGCGCGGGTTTCGCGAAGCATCCCGCAGGCTCTGTCGTAATCCAGCCGGAGACGTCTCTTTTCCGTTCGGCTGGAACTCTTGGGAGCCGCCGCCGGGCGACGGCCCCCATCAATCGCATTTACTCAACCAACCTAGAACAGGGCCTTGACGGAACTCCAGCTGGTCTCCTCGGTGGCGGTCTCCAGCAGGCAGACGCACTCCTCGGGGATCGAGCAGTTGAACCAGAACAGGCCGCCCTGGGCCGCGTGGATCTCGAAGATGTCATCCACGGTCACCAGGCAGGCGCACTCGTCGCCGGCCTCAACCTGCATCATGTGATCCGGACCGATCCAGGCCGGGTCGAACATGGTGAGGTTGGCGGTACCGATCAGGACAAAGCCGTTGCCGGCGCCCTGGGGTCCAGGCCAAGCGATGGACAGGTCGGTCTCGATGTCACCGATGATGAGATCGGACGTGTAAGCAATGTTCGTGATGCCGGTCGGGTAGCCGGGGTTTCCGGGCCAGTTGGTCACCTTGAACTCGGCGGCGGTGATACCACCGTCGAAAGTCTCGGTCAGAATCGCCATGATGAAGATATCCACCGGGACGTAGGGCATAATCATGGCAGTGCATGCACCACCCTGGTCATCCGCAAAGACTCCGATGACATCCGCATTGGCGACGCCAGCGAAAAGCACCATCGCGGCAACGACGATCACTTTCTTAAGCATTGAGCAATACCTCCGGTTGTAGCACTTGCTGTCAGGTTTGGGAGGCGTGCCTCCCGCTGGCCTCCCACTCACAGGCGGGAATCCAGATAAACTCAAACCCCAGTTACCGACCGATTACTCGATCGATTTAGGGGCAGTCACTCAGGTTGTACTGGCTCGCGAACTGCGCCTGGTCGGCGATGTCCACGTTCGTCGTGCCCGGATCGAAGTATTCTTCGTTGTAATCGGCGCAAGAGCAACCAGCCTGGCCTTCGTTCGCGTCGCCCTTACAGCGGCCGAACTTCGCCCAGTCCTGGGTGTTCACGGTGCCGTCACCGTTCAGATCCTGGCTGTTGATGGACAGAGCGACGGTATCGATGACGTATCCGAGGGCGATGACGTCGAGAGCGATAGCCGAGCACTCGTTCCAACCAGCACTGTCGTTACCCTGATCGACACCGCCGCGGGCAACGCTGGTGAAAGTGGTGTGGCCTTCATCGGGAGCGAAGGTCGAGCTGTCGGCAACGACGCCGCCTTCACACCAGACCACGTCTTCGTGCTGGAGCCAGATATCGGTGGCGAGGATTTCCACGGGATCACCGAACTGGTCATTCACGTAGACATCGATCGTGTGGTTGGGACCGATAGCTTCATAGCCGCCGGGCGACGCCGTCATGCCGCCATCCGCGATGATGGTCGCGAATGACTCGTCAGGGTCGATGATGTCGGCGGAAGCGAAGCTCGCGATGCCTACCAGCGCAAGAGCGACGAATGTCGCGAAAAGTTTCCTGCTAGTCATTGGCAGAAATACCTCCTACAAAGAGTCGCATGGAGCTTACCGCCCGGACTCTGACTGGCAAGTACCGGATGGCGCGCTCGGTTGTAGCACAAGCAAGGGCAATGCAGGGGTTTCGCCGGTGGAAATCCTTAAGATGTCCAACCTTTGAAGCCATCCCCGAAGGGATGAGCAACTCCCCGCAGGGAGTGATTCCTGTGGTCCGGCAATTATACCAGAGCATCTGAATAGGGTCAACCGCCTTTCATCAGCCTAAAAAACAACTTAACAGTCTGTCTGGCTGATGATTGTGCAGCCCTCCCAGGTGGGCGAAACAGGACTTGAACCTGTGACCCCCTGCTTGTAAGGCAGGTGCTCTAACCAGGCTGAGCTACTCGCCCCCGGAGGCCGCGTTGGAGCCTCCATTGCCGGAATGTCCCAATTTGAAGAGAGCCCAGGGGATCAGAAGGCAGTATCCCAGAACAAGTAAGAACGGGGCCCAGGTCATACTGCCGGCGGCCAGCGTGACGTATCCGATGACGATTGACGCCAATCCGGCCAGGAATAACCTGAAAAATGCCGTCTGTTTCATTCCTGTGACACCTCTTCAAATAGTGGGCAGAGTCCGGAAGCTAGGTTCTTTCCCTGCCGAATGCAACCCGCGCGTTCCCGGTTCCAAGGCGCCTGGGCAGGAGGCGGGACACCTCAATTGGTATGCCCACCAGTCCGAAAGCCCATGGCGCGAAGGATCCTCTCCGCAATCGTCGCCCGGCCCCGCTTGCGCTCCTCGGCTTCCCGAAGCGAGGAACTCCACCGGCCAGGTCGACGCGGGCGGGACGATTTCGGTCCGACTGGCTTTGCGCGCCGGCAAGGCGGCGATCCCCTCATTGACCCGTCCAGCCTCCACAGAGTGGCCCGGACTCTGAAGCGACGCCAAAGGTCGGCTCCGGGCCGAAGGTCGGACCGGTCGCTGAGTTTTCGCCATGGATCCTGGATGGAAGGCCCGCGGCCCCGCACCCGGATTCCAGCTTCCTCAGGGGGAAACCTTGCTGCGCGGCAAAGGCCAGAAACTCCCCCTTCTCCTGGGGGGAGAGGGATGGAGAATCGGCCAAAATCGCCGCAAATCTTTCAGGTAGCACATCTTGGGCCATCCGGGGCGGGAGGAGGGAATCCTGATCCGGGGATTGGATGAGCAGGTGGAACTCGGGGATCGGGCAGACGAGGAACCGAGCTTCCACCTTGTCCCGCAACATCTTCGCTTGCGAAGGGCTCGAAATGAAGAAAGGGCGGCTACGGGGCCTGCCGCGAGCCGGGGCCGTCAATTCCCCGCATCTCTTCGGCCATTGCGGACCATTTCAACCTTCTCAAGATGTTCCTGGAAGGTAACGGAAAAAAAGTGCCCCCCATCGCCCCTGGCCACGAAATACAGACTGGGATCGCTCAGGTCGGCCTTGAGCACGGCCTCCAGGCTGCGTTCCCCGGGACTGCAGATGGGTCCCGGCGGAAGGCCCTCGTTGCGATAAGTATTGTAGGGTGAGGGCTGATCGAGATGCTTGTAGAAGAGACGCTTCCTTCGCTCGCCCAGGCCGTAGATCACCGTGGGATCCGCTTCGAGCTTCATGCCCTTGATCAGGCGGTTTCGGTAGACGGCCGCCACCCGCTCCCGCTCGGAGTCCAACAGCGTTTCGGCTTCCACTATGGAAGCGAGGACGATCCACTCCCTCAGACTCAGGCCGGTCTCCTCGAGGGAGTACTCCGACTGCAGTCGCCGGAGCACCTCGTCGCAGCGCCCCAGGAGCCGGGGAAGGACATCCACCTCGCTCACAGGATCCTCGAAGGCGTAGCTGTCGGGAAAGAGCACCCCTTCCAGATCCGAAGCGCCCTCCAGGAAATCGTAGTTGAAGCCGCCTGCCCGCCGCATGCTCGTGGCCAGGCCGAGGGAATCCAGATCCAGCTGACGGGCGATGAGCCCCGCCGTCTCGTCCATCCAGAGGCCCTCGGGAATGCGGAGCCAGATCTTCTCGGTCTCGCCGCGCCGCAGCTTCGAGAGCACGCGTCCCGGCGCCTGGGGTTTGCGGAAGAGGTAGCGGCCGGCCTTCAGGTCTTCGTCGCCGAAGAGCAGGGCCAGGCGGAAGAGCCGGGTTCCCTTGAGCACTCCCTTGGCCTCGAGGCTGTCGGCGATGGCCGAGGAGCTCAGGCCCTGGGAAATGCGCACCAGCACCTCCTCGCCGCTGCCCGGGGGCACCAGGGACCAGGAGGCCCAGAGCGCCGCCGCCAGGTCGAGGATCAGCAGCAGCAGGAGAATCAGAACCAGACGCTTGCCCTTCAGCCGGCGTATCATGATTCATCCGCCTGATCGAGATAGGCCTGGAGCAAGAGCACCGCGGCGATGGCGTCCCAGTCCTTCCTGGATCCCGGTGGGAAGGCCTTCCTGGCTTCCACCGTGCTGAGGCGCTCGTCCCGCAGGATCACGGGCAGGTCGAAGCGCTGGGCGAGGATGTCGCGAAAGCGCTCGGAGCTCTCGGCCCGCGGGCCCGCGCTGCCGTCCATGTTGAGGGGGTAGCCCAGCAGGATGAGAGTGACGCCGGCCTCCTCGATGATTCCGCCGAGGTGATCGAGCAGCCCGCCCCGTCCGCGCACGAAGGTGTCGAGGCCCTGGGCGGTGATGCCCTCGGGATCGGAAAGGGCCAGGCCCACGCGCACCTCGCCGGGGTCGATGGCGAGCACGCGCCCGCGAGAGAGCTGGCCCTTCATTCCGCCTCGCCGGGCTCTGGCAGGGCCTTTTCCAATTCCAGGAGGAAGCGCCCGTCCGGACTCCGCAGGAAACGGATGTCGTCCATGAGCGCCTTCATGATGGAGAAGCCCCGACCGCGCAGGGAGAGGTCGTCGGGACTGGGAAGGGGGCGCGCCAGCACGGACTCGTCCACACCGGGTCCGTCGTCGCAGACGCCCATGACGAACTTGCCCCCGTTCACACGGATCCGCATGCAGACGCGCTTGGCGGCGTCCATGGCGTTGCCGTGTTCCACGGCGTTGCTGGCGGCCTCGATGGCCGAGATGGAGACGGCGTTGGTGAAGTCGCCGTCCCACTGCATCTCTTCGGCCACCGCCATGAGGCTGGCGTTGAGCACATCCAGCCAGCGGAAATCGCTGGGGATCTCCAGATGGATGGTTCCGTTCTGATTATCGGCGCTCATCAGTCCCCGAAGCTGGCGAGAGCTTCGCTCATGTCGTCGTAGGATTCGAAGATGCCCGCGAGCTTTGTGACCATGAGGATCGAGTCGATCCGCTCGGAGACGTTGAGCAGCTTGAACTGTCCGCCGGCATCCTTCACCGAGGTGTAGCCAGCGATGAGGATGCCCAGGCCCGTGGAGTTGATCCAGTTCACCCTGCCCAGGTTCACCAGGAGCTTGGTCTTCCCGTTGGTCAGGAGTTCCTTGATCAGTCCATGGAACTGCTCGGCGTCGGGGCCGCCCATGATCTTGCCGCTGATCTCCAGAATCGTGACGGCTCCCTCTTCACGCACCTTGATATTCATGCAGTCTCCTTGCTTCGGTTTTCGTTCTCCCTGAGCATCTCCAGCACCCGCGCGAAGTCCCCGGGCAGGGGGGATTCGAAGACCATCTGCCGTTCCTCGGCCGGATGGCGAAAGACGAGACTGGCCGCGTGAAGGGCCTGACGCGGCAGAATCTCCAGGATCTCCCTCACCCGCTCGCGATCGGCCCGCGCCAGAGCCCCCGTCTTGCGGCGCCGGCCGCCGTAGAGGGGATCTCCGAGCACGGGATGCCCGATGTGCGAAAGGTGGACCCGGATCTGATGGGTCCGTCCCGTCTTCAGGGCGAGGCGAATATAGTCGAAATCGCCGAGCGGGTTCAACCGCCTGTATCCGGTGGCCGCGGGCTTGCCCCCCTCCTCCAGCACCGCCATGCGCTGACGGTGACGGGGATCCCTGCCGATGTTTCCTTCGATGAGCCCCTCGTCCCGATCCAGACGTCCCCAGATCAGGGCCAGATACTCTCGGCGGATCTCCCGCTCGGCCAGCATTTCGGACAGCCGGCGATGGGCGAGGTCGTTCTTGGCCACCAGGATGAGCCCGCTGGTGTCCTTGTCCAGGCGATGCACGATGCCGGGCCGCTGAACGCCGCCGATGCCCGAGAGGCTGTCCAGATGATGAAGCAGGGCGTGCACCAGGGTGCCCTTGCCGTGTCCGGCCGAGGGGTGCACCACCAGGCCCGCGGGCTTGTCCACCACGGCCAGGTGCTCGTCCTCGTAGAGGATGTCCAGGGGCGCGTCCTCGGGGGTGAGGTCCATGATCTCGGGCTCGGGGATGCTCACGGTCACGCGCTGGCCGGCCTTCAGACCCAGGCCCGTCTTGCTCTTCTTGCCGTCCACGAGGACGGCCTCCTCGCGGATCAGCCTCTGGATGTAGGCCCGGCTGAAGTCGGGAAAGGCGTCCTGGAGGAAACGGTCCAGGCGTCGGCCCTCGGCCTCGGGCGTGACCGTGAAATCCCGCTCCTCGACGGACATCAGGCGCCCCGTTCGCGGCGGTGGGCGAAGAGCAGCTGCAGGGCCACCAGGGCTGCTCCCACGCTCACCGAGGCGTCGGCCACGTTCCAGATGTACCAGTGGTGCCCGGCGATGTGGAAGTCCACGAAGTCCACCACCTCGCCGTTGCCGCGGAAGCGGTCGAAGAGATTGCCCAGGGCGCCGGCCATGATCATGGCCAGGGGGATGAGCATCCAGCCGCCCTCTCCGGTGCGGCCTTTCGCCACGAGACGCAGGATGACCAGGGCGGCCAGGCCCTTGATGGCCACGAAGAAGAATCGCGCGCCGGGCAGCAGTCCGAAGGCCGCGCCGGGATTGGTCACCGGCGTGAAATCGAGCAGGCCGGGGATGATGGGGCCCACCCAGCGGCCGGACACCACCATCTCCTTGCTCACCAGATCCATGAATAGGATCAGGATCACCGCGGGGAAGAAGACTCCCCAGTTCGGCCTAGGCCTTCCGGACGGCAATGCGGATCTCCTTCCCGGCGATCTCGAAACTCTCGCCGGCGGCGGCCTCGCCCCGATCCAGGCTGAGGGCCAGGGTCTCCTCGCGGAGCCGGTCGCCCCATTCGTCCAGGGCCTCGGCGAAGAGGGCGTCGCCCTCCCACTCGATGGCGATGCGGTCGGACACTTCCAGTCCCGAACTCTTGCGCAGATTCTGAACCCGGTTGACCAGTTCGCGGAAGACGCCCTCGCGTTCCAGCGCTTCGTCGAGCTCGGTGTTCAGGGCGCCCAGGATGCGGCCCTCCATGCCGCCCACCCAGGGATCGGCGGCCTCGGCGGCGAAGTCCAGTTCCTCCCGGCTCAGGCTGAAGCGCTTAGCGTCGACCTCCACGCTCACGGCGCCGTCGTCCCAGGCCTGCTGCACCGCCGCGGCGTCCAGGCCGGCCAGGGCCGCGGCCACGGCCTTCATGGATCCCCCGAGCTTGGGGCCCAGCACCTTGAAGCGGGGCTTCACCACCAGGCGCAGGCGATCCTCGGGATCGACCAGGAAGCTGATGCGCTTCACGTTGAGTTCGTCGGTGAGCTGCTCCATGAGCTCTGCGTCCTCCAGCAGCTTCTGCAGGGAGGAGGGTCCCGCCACCTGGAACTCGGCCAGGGGCTGGCGGACCTTCTGCCCGCTCACGTTGCGCAGCGCACGTCCCAGTCCCACGAGACCGAGCAGGGCCTCCATCTTCTCCTCGAGCTCCGTGTCGATGAGTTCGGCGCGGCTCTCCGGATAGTCGGCGAGATGAACGCTGCCGGCCTCGGGCCCCTGAAGATTCCGCCAGATGACCTCGGTGACGAAGGGCACGAAGGGCGCCGCGAGACGGCAGAGGCCTTCCAGCACGCCGTAGAGGGTCTCATAGGCCGCCGCCTTGTCGGGGCTCATCTCGCCCTTCCAGAAGCGACGACGATTCCGGCGCACGTACCAGTTGCTGAGCTCCTCCATGACGAAGTAGCTCACGCCCTTGAGCGCGCGGGTGATGTCGTAGGCCTCCATGTGCCGACGCGTCTCGTCTACCAGGGTTTCGAAGCGGGAGCGGATCCACCGGTCCAACAGGCTGAACTCGGGCTCGGCGCTGCCGGGGGTCCAGCCGTCGAGATTGGCGTAGAGGGCCAGGAAGCCATAGGTGTTGCGAAGGGTGCCCAGGGTCTTGGAGTTCATCTCCCGGGGACCGGCTTTGTCGAACTTCAGGGGCTGCCACACGGGGCTGGCCATGGCCATGTACATGCGGATGGCGTCGCCGCCCTCGCTGTCGAGCACTTCCCAGGGATCCACGCGGTTGCCCAGGCTCTTGCTCATCTTCTTGCCCTTGGCGTCCAGCACCATCTCGTTGACGAGCACGTTCTTGTAGGGCGCCTTGCCCCGCATGAAGACCGCGATGGCCAGCAGGCTGTAGAACCAGCCGCGGCTCTGGTCGATGCCCTCGCAGATGAAGTCGGCGGGGAACTGGTCCTCGAAGAGCTCCTCGTTCTCGAAGGGCCAGTGCCACTGGGCGAAGGGCATGGCGCCCGAGTCGAACCAGGCATCGATGACCTCGGGCACACGCTTCATGGGCTCGCCGGTCTGGGGATGGGTCAGTTCCAGCTCGTCGATGAAGGGTTTATGCACATCGAAATTTTCGGGCAGGCTGCCGCCCGCCAGCTCGCGCAGTTGCTCGATGCTGCCCACGCAGACGTTCTTGCCGTCTTCGGTCTGCCAGATGGGAAGGGGCGTGCCCCAGAACCGGTCCCGACTGAGTGCCCAGTCGATGTTCCCCTCCAGCCAGTTGCCGAAGCGGTGGCGACCGACCTCTTCGGGATACCAGTTCACCTGATCATTGGCCGACAGGAACTGATCCTTGAGCTTGGTGGTCTCGATGAACCAGGCCGGCTGGGCGAAGTACATGAGCGGGCCCTTGTCCCGCCAGCAGTGCGGATAGCTGTGCTTCACCGTCGCCTGGGCGTAGAGCAGGCCGCGGGCCTTCAGGTCCTTCATGATGGGCGGATCGGCGGCCTTGAAATCGAGGCCGGCGAAGGGTTCGACCTTCTCGTCCACCAGACCGTCGGCTCCCACGGCCGCCACGAAGGACAGGCCCTGCTTCCGCCCCACGTCGTAGTCGTCGGCGCCGTAGGCCGGGGCCATGTGCACGATGCCCGTGCCGTCCTCGGCGCTCACGAAGTCGGCCTGCACGACCACGGCCGCCCGCTTGCCTTCCTCCAGGGGCATGTGATCGTAGAGACGCTCGTACTCCAGCCCCACCAGTTCGCGGCCCTTGACCTTCTCGACGATCTCGCCCTCGACCTCGCCCAGTGCTTCGAGCCTCGCCTCGGCCAGGTAGAGGATTTCGCCGTCCTCCATGCGCACCTTCACGTAGTCCAGATCCGGGTGCACGGCGGCGGCCACGTTGGAAAGCAGGGTCCAGGGCGTGGTGGTCCAGACCAGCAGGCTCTCGTTCTCGCGATCCTTGAGACGCAGCCGGAAGGTGATGGACGGATCGGTGACGTCGGCGTAGCCCTGGGCCACTTCGTGACTCGAGTACACCGTGCCGAGCCGCGGATTGTAGGGCATGACCTTGTAGCCCTGATAGATGAGCCCCGCCTCGAAGAAGCTCTTTAGCAGGAACCAGACCGACTCCACGTACTCCTGGTGCAGGGTGATGTAGGGATTGTCCAGGTCGAGCCAGTAGGCCGTGCGGCGGGTCATCTCCCGCCATTCCTTCTCGTAGGTGAAGACGCTCTCGCGGCACTTGGCGTTGAAGTTCGCCACGCCGTATTCCACGATGTCGCTCTTGTCCTTGAGCCCGAGGACCTTCTGCACCTCCAGCTCCACGGGCAGGCCATGGGTGTCCCAGCCCGCCTTTCGCAGCACATGGTGACCGGTCATGCTCTTGAAACGGCAGATGGAGTCCTTGGCCAGGCGGCTGATGATGTGGTGCACGCCGGGGGAACCGTTGGCCGTGGGCGGACCGTCGTAGAACACGAAACTCGGAAGATGCCTGTGCTCCTCCTGGGTCTTCTCGAAGATGCGATGCTCTTCCCACCAGCCGATAATCGCCTTTTCCATCTCCACGGGATTCGCGTAGATGGACAGGCTAGGAAATCGCTCGGTGGTCTTCGCGTCGCTCATGATTCGTCTCCATGTTCGAGGACCGCGTTCACAACCGAACGCAGGGCCTCCATCGTCTTCGCGGAGGGCGCCTCGCCCTCCTCGTTCCTGCGGGGCCAGCAGAGCCCCAGCACTTCCATTCCCGCGTGCACGGCGGCCTGGTTTTCGGGCAGGAAACGCCAGTCCGCCATCCGGGCGCCCATCTCTTCGAGATGGGCGAGCTGGGCCGGCGTCATCAGGCCGGGGCCGGACAGTCCCGCCAGCACGCCTTCGGCGAGTCCGCCGAGGGCCTCCCGGGCCAGCTTTCGCAGGCGCGGCGACCAGGCCTCGCCCATGTCGGGAAAACGCTTGCCCAGCCTCGGCTCGTGGGGACCGACCAGGGGGCTGTCCCCCGTGAGATTCAGGTGGTCGCTCACCGCTATCAGGGCCTGGCCCTCCAGTTCCGATGCGAGCATGGTGCCCGGTCCGGCCAGGATGATTCGCCCCAGCCCCAGCAGGCTCAGGGCCCGGGGCAGCTGGGCGAGGGCCTCCATGGCGAAGCCATCATGGAAGCTCGGCGCTCCCGTCAGCAGCAGGAGTTTCCCGTCGCCGAAAAGGCGTCCCTGGGCGGGCAGGTGGGGAAGCTGATCCGGCCCGCCCCACTCCTCGAGTCCCTCGATGAGGGCTCCCGGCTCTTCTCCATAGTAGAGCAGGAGCAGCTCGGGGGAGTTCAGCCCCCGCGCCTCGAGGGCGCGCGCCGTATCCTGGATGCGGGAATAGAGCTGGGACATGGGCCTCCGCCTCGGTGGACACCTTTACTAAGACGCGCAATTTATTCGACTTAGTACGCGAATGCAACGGGATTTGCGAGATCAGCCCGCGAAGACGGCCCTTCCCACCCTGAGGATGGTCGCGCCCTCCTCCACGGCGATCTCGAAGTCGTCGGTCATGCCCATGGACAGTTCCCGAAGGGGCAGGGACGGATGCCCTTCCCGCTGAAGCGATTGGTGGATCTCCCGCAGCCCGGCGAAGGCCTCCCGAGCGCCCTCGGCGCCGCCGGTCAGGGGGCCGATGGTCATGAGCCCATCCACGAAGATGCCCTTCAGGCCGGCCAGATCCAGGGTGAAATCACGGGCCTCCCCCATGGAGACGCCGTGCTTGGATTCGTCCCCGGAGCAGTTCACCTCCACCAGCACCGGAGTCACGCTCTCCCGGGCCAGGGATTTCTCGGACAGGCGCTCGGCCAGACCCCTGGAATCAAGGGAGTGGATGAGGTCGAAACGGCCCAGGACCTTGTTCACCTTGTTGCTCTGCAGGTGTCCCACCAGATGCCAGAGCACGTCGGCGGGCAGGGCGTCGATCTTGGGCAGGGCCTCCTGCACGCGGTTCTCGCCGAACTCCCGGTGGCCGGCCTCGTAGGCCGCGAGCACGGCCTCCGGCGGCGAGTTCTTGCTCACCAGCACCAGACGCAGATCCTCCACGGGACGGCCCGCGCGCCCGGCCGCAGCCGCCATGCGCGCCTTCACCTCGGCCAGGCGCCGGGGAACCTGGGACCAGTCCGACTCCATCACTCGCCCTCGCGCCCGGGACGCTCGAAGTGCTCCCGGCAGCGCGGCTCGTAGACCTCTTCGGCTCCCACCATCACGCGCTCGCCGCCTTCCACGATACGCTGGGAAAAGAGGGCCGGCGCGCCGCAGACCAGGCAGACCGCGTGGGTCTTGGTGATCTCTTCGGCCACGGAGAGCAGGTTGGGCATGGGCTCGAAGGGCTCGCCCCGGTAGTCCATGTCGAGGCCGGCCACGATGACCCGCCGGCCCTGTCCGGCCATCTCCTCGCAGAATTCCACGAGGCCGGGGCCCAGGAACTGGGCCTCGTCGATGCCGATGACCTGGGTGTCCGGATGGAGGGCGCGGCGCAGGGCGGCCAGGTCGTCCACCGGCTCCGAATCCACCCGGCTGCGGTCGTGGGACACGATCTCGTTGGCGGAAAATCGCAGGTCGATGCTGGGCTTGAAGGCCTGCACCCGCTGGCGGGCGATGCGGGCCCGGCGCAGGCGTCGGATCAGCTCCTCGCTCTTCCCGCTGAACATCCCCCCGGTGATCACCTCGATCCATCCCGCCTGGGATGGCCTCATGCGCGGACTCGCTGGATTCATCGCTACTCTCCTGATGTGGCCCAGATGGACAGAAGTATCACGGGGTAGCCCTGGAATCAAGAGCGCTCGGCGGGGTATGTGCTTGATTCCACAAGGCACCCGACCTATTCTGCCCCCCGTCCCGAACCGGAGGATGTCCATGAAAGCCCCGCTCGTCTTTTTCGCCTTGCTGATCGCCCTGCCGGCCCTGGCCGTGCCCACGGGAGACTATTTCTTCGAATTCGGCCTGGGCGGACAGTCCATGGGCCGGGAAGCCTTCCATGTAGAAACATTCGGCGACACCCTGGTCATCCAGGGCGAAGCCCAGATCAGCGCCCCCCAGCCCCAGATGCTCACCACCCGCACCATCGTGCATCTGCCCGATCTGGATCTCGTGAGCACCCTGCTCGTGACGGGCACGGGCGACACCCTGCTCAGCATCGTGGGCCCCGACAGCGTCCTGGTTGCCTACCGCGGACGCATCGGCCGCGACGTGTTGCTGCCCCACGACGGCACGGTCATCGCCCTGGACAACGGCGTGGCCCAGCACCTTTGGCTCCTGGCCCAGCGCCGGCATCTGCACGGCAACGAGGACAATCTCACCGTGCTGGTTCCCCAGGCCCAGTACACCGGTCCCATCACATGGCGCGAAGAGACGCGTCAGGAAGGCTACCTGAGGAACGAACCGGTGGAGTTCCAGCGGCAGGGCTTCGGCATCACCGGTCTGCTCAGCGAGTTGGACATCACCGACGACGGGGAACTCATGGCCTTCCGCGTTCCCCTCCAGGGCTTCGAGATCCGGCGCGCGGACTTCCGTTTCTCCGAGACCATGATTCCCGACGAGAGCCGATTCGAGGAGAAGGACCTCACCGTGGAAGGCGGCGGACCGGGCCTCGGCGCTACCCTGACCCTGCCCGAGGGCGAGGGTCCCCATCCCGCGCTCATCATGCTGCAGGGTTCCGGACCCGCCGATCGCCACGAGACCGTGGGCCCCAATCGCATCTTCTTCGACGTGGCCCAGGGCCTGGCCGAGCGGGGCGTGGCCACCCTGCGTTTCGACAAGCGCACCTTCTACTACCAGCAGAATCCCGAAGCGGCCAGCGATTCCATCCTCAAGGCCCTGACCCTCCAGGAGGAGGTGGTGGACGACGCGGTGGCGGCCTTCAAGCTGCTCCGGGAACAGCCGGGCATCGACGCCGATCGCTGCTTCATCCTGGGCCACAGCCTGGGCTCCATCGGCGCCTCCCTGGCCGCCCGCGACCTGGAGAAGGACGGTACGCCGGCCAAGGGCCTGGTCATGATGGCTCCTCCCGCGCGGGATCTGCTCAGCCTCATGATGGAGCAGTACGAGTATCTGAACCAGATCGGCACTCTCTCCGAGGAGCGGCTCGCCGAGTACACCCACTACGGCAACCGCATCCGCGACGCGCAGGTGGGCCTGGACGAGACCATCCTGGGCGCCTACCTCAACTACTGGGATTCGGTGGTCTATCAGAAGCCCCTGCGCAACTACCAGGCCCAGGACGCGCCGGCCCTGCTGCTCTTCGGAGAGCGCGACTACCAGGTGCCCCGCACCGACCTGGTGCTCTGGCGTGAACACCTCGCCGAGAATCCTCGGGAGCACACGCGACTGGAGGTCTACGATGGCCTCAATCACCTCTTCATCGAGGGAGAGGGCGCGCCCAATCCCGAGGAGTACGGCATCCGCGGCGAGGTGGAACCGGCGGTCATCGACATGATGGCCGACTGGGTCAAGGGGCTCTAGGAGCCGCTGAAGGAATGCTGTCGGCAGGAGACGGGACTGGACATCTTGTTTCCTGCCAATGGTTTCCTGCCAATAGTTGCCTGGCCTCTAGACAAATCCGGGCCCTTCCACTAACTTGGCCCGCCTGGGATCAATCGCGATTCCACCTTCAGGGCATAGCAGGCTGTCGGAAATCTAGGCTCGGTCGCGCTGGCTCGCACTTGCGAGCAGATCGAGGAACGAGAAGGAAGGTGATGCCTTAGCATCATCGACGACGAGTGACGATGAGATGAGAAGCAAGTGCGGCCAGCCCGCCGGGTTCGCATGCTCTTGGCTCTCTGCTACGTCACTCCTCCTCCATGATGATGGGCATCATGTTCGTCGTTGTTCCTTGCAGAGAGCCAAGAGCATGACGAACGCGACCAGATCTAGATTTCCGACAGCCTGCTCCCCGCAACCCGCTGCGCTCGTCTCGGCGCATGGCTGTAAGAAACAGGAGGAGACATGTCACTGAGAATTCTCGGTAAGAAGCTGGGCATGACCCAGATCTTCCTCGAAGACGGGAAGCTGGTTCCCGTCACCGTCGTCGAAGCCGGCCCCAACTACGTGCTCCAGAAGAAGACCGTGGACAGCGACGGCTACGACGCGCTGCAGCTGGGCTTCGAGCCCAAGCGCGCCAAGAACACCCCCAAGCCCATGCAGGGACACTTCGCCAAGGCGGGATTCAATCCCCTGCGCCACGTGCGCGAGTGCCGCATGGAGGCTTCCGAACTCGAGAGCTACAATGTGGGCGACGAGATCGGCGCCGACGTCTTCGCCGAGGGCGACTTCGTGGACGTGATCGGCCACAGCAAGGGCCGCGGCTTCGCCGGCGTCATCAAGCGCCACGGCATGCACGGCACCCTCAGCCTCAGCCACGGCGCTCATGAAGTGATGCGCCACGCGGGATCCATCGGCCAGAGCGCCACCCCCGCCCGAGTCTTCAAGGGCAAGCGCATGGCCGGACGCTTCGGCAACGATCGCAAGACCATCCAGAACCTGAAGGTGGTCGGCGTGCGGAGCGACGAGAATCTGCTGCTCATCAAGGGCGCGGTGCCCGGTCCCAACGGCGGCCTCGTGCTGGTGCAGAAAGCGCACAAGAGATAGCTGAGGACCGAGAACTCAGAACTGTGAACGAGAAAGCCGCCTCCCGCGAGGCGGCTTCTTGTATTCTGCGCCTAAGGAGAAGCCGCCCCGGATGGGAGCGGCCTCTCTTCAGTTCTCAGTTCTCAGTTCACAGTTCTCAGTTCACAGTTCACTCATCTAGCGATCGCCTATCTTCTTGAAGCCACGCCCCAGTTCCGCGCCTTCGTAGATGAAGCGCGGACGGTAGATGCGATTGTCCTCCATCTGCTCGAAGTGATGGGCCAGCCAGCCCACCACGCGGGAGATGGCGAAGACGGGTGTGAAGAAGTCGCGGGGCAGGCCCAGGGCCTTGTAGAGAACCCCCGAGAAGAAGTCCACGTTGGGCCAGATGTCCATCTTGCCCTTGGCCTGGAAACGCTCCTCGGTGATCTTGTAGAAGAGGTTCGCCTTCTTCAGGCACTTGTCCATTTCGGGATCGTCCACCACGAAATCGCCGGCCAGCTGACGCAGGATCTTCGCCCGCGGATCCATGACCTTGTAGACCCGATGGCCGAAGCCCATGATCTTCTCCTTGGCCGCGATCTTCGCGTCGATGAAGGGCTCGACCTCGTCGAGTTCCTCGATGCTTTCGAGCATGTGGATGACCCGCTCGTTGGCGCCGCCGTGCAGGGGCCCCGATAGCGATCCGATGGCCGCCACGACCGCCGAGTAGACGTCGGCCTCGGTGGACGAGACCACGCGACAGGTGAAGGTCGAGTTGTTGCAGCCATGATCCATGTGCAGGGTCAGGGCCGTGTCGAAGACCTTCTCCGCCTCGGGCGTGGGCTCCTTGCCCGTGAGCATGTAGAGGTAGTTCGCCGCGTGACCCAGGTCCATGCGCGGCTCGACCGTTCGCATGCCCGTGCGGACGTTCTCGAAGTAGGTGACCACCAGGGGCAGCTTCGCGATGATGCGGATGGCCTTGCGACGCTTCGCCTCCAGGGATCGGTCCGCGATCTCCTTGTCGTGCATGGCCAGCTGCGCGACCAGGGCCTGCAGCACGGCCATGGGGTGACCGTCCTTGGGCGTCAGGGTGATGATACTCTTCAGATGAGGATCCAGATATCGCTCGGCCAGAAGCTCCTGCTGGAAGTCATCGAGC
The DNA here is from genome assembly GCA_964344565.1 of uncultured bacterium. Classification (GTDB taxonomy): domain Bacteria; phylum Krumholzibacteriota; class Krumholzibacteriia; order JACNKJ01; family JACNKJ01; genus JACNKJ01. Next base: position 55,033 of record CAYFNT010000013.1, on the reverse strand, counting down.
TGCTTCTTCGTGGGGAGTTCCCCGTGCAGGAGGAGATAGGTGACTTCCGCGAAGATGCAGTTCTCCGCCAGGTCTTCGATGGTGTAGCCGCAGTAGTATAATTTCCCCTCTTGGCCGTTCACGAGACTGAGACGGGTGGTGTCTACGTTCACGCCCTCGAGTCCGGGAAAGAAATTTTCTTTGTTTTCAGGCATGTCATCCTCGCACTTTGGATTCGGGGAAAGGTCCTCGTGAAAGATGTAGCAGGATCCCGCACGGGTTTCAACCGAATCGGAAAAACTTGGCGTTAACGTTGATTACGACTTGAGCTTGCGCGTCGGGCCAGAACCACCGCGGCCAGGCCGGCCAGGACGAGAAAGAGGCTGTAGAAGATGCCGCGATTCATGCCCAGGATCAGTCCCGCGTCGGGTTCACGGAACAGTTCGCCCAGCACGCGGAGGATGCCGTAGAGGGCAAGGAATTCCCCGGCGAGCAACCCGGGGCGCTCGCTCGCTCCGGTTCTCCAGAATCGCCACTGGGTGTAGACGAGCAGGACCAGCCCCTCCAGCCCCGCCTCGTAGAGCTGCGAGGGATGCCGTGCCGGTATCTCGCTCAGGGGAGTTCCGAAGGGAGCGCTGGCGGGGAAGATCACCGCCCAAGGGGCGTCGCTGACCTTCCCCCAGAGTTCGCCGTTGACGAAATTGGACAGGCGGCCGAAGAAGAAGCCCGGAGGGGTGAGGGTCACCAGGATGTCGCTGAGCCGGGCCAGGGAGAGGCCAGACTTTCGCGAGACGATCCAGGCCGCGACCAGCACCCCCGCGAATCCGCCGTGGCTGGCCATGCCCCCCTTCCAGACCTGGATGATGCTCAGGGGATCGCGCAGGCTCGGTCCCAGATTGTAGAGCAGCACCCAGCCGAGACGTCCGCCGATGAGCACGCCCAGAGCCAGGGCCATCATGGCCTCGGCGCTGCCTTCCCGATCGAGGGGCGAACGTCCGCGGCGATGATAGAGGGTGAGCAGCCAGAAGGCGGCCAGGAATCCCGCCAGATAGGCCAGGCCGTACCAGCGCAGGCCGAAACTGTCGCCCAGCCGGAGGGCGATGGGATCCAGGTCGTGCACCCAGTGACTGCTCAGGGCCTCTTCTCCTTGGTGCTAGTAACGGATCAGCTCCCCCACTTCCGCCTGAACCGCATCCAGGATGGCCCAGCTGTCCACCAGCTCCATCATGGCGTTGTGGTCGGGGAAGAGGGGACGGTCCACGTCGAGGAACTCCACCTTCTCGCGGATGACCTTCTTGGCGGCCTTGGTGCCCGCGCCGGGTTCGTAGTCGCGGAAGTCCAGGGCCTGGGCGGCGGCCATGAGCTCGATGCCCAGGACGCCCGCGGCCACGTCGAGGATCTTCCGGGTCTTCATGGCCGAGTTCATGCCCATGGATACGAAGTCCTCCTGGTCGGCCGCGGCGGGGATGCTCTGGTAGTAGGCCGGCGTCGACAGGGTCTTCTGTTCGACGATCTGCATGTCGGCGGTGTACTGGCTGAGCATGAGCCCGCTGAACATGCCCGCGCCCTTGGTGAGGAATGCGGGCAGGCCCACGCTGAGAGCCGGATTGGTGAGGCGGTTCAGGCGCCTTTCGCTGAGCACGCAGACCATGGTGATGGCGCCGCCAAGGTTGTCCAGGGGCATGCTCATGGGCGTGCCCTGGAAGTTGGCGCCCGTGAGCACGATCTCGTCCTCGGGCAGGAAGATGGGATTGTCGCCCACGCCGTTGGCTTCGATCTCCAGCTGCTCGCGGGTCCAGCGCAGCTGATCGCGGGCCGCGCCGATGACCTGGGGCGTGGAGCGCATCGAGTAGGCGTCCTGCACCTTCACCTTCTCCTTGCCGGTGAGCAGGTCGCTTCCCTCGATGACCTTGCGGATGTTCTCCGCGCTCGTCACCGCGCCCTGGAATCCGCGCAGCTCGTGGAGCCGGCGGTCGTAGGGCTTCATGTTGGCCTTGAGAGCCTCCAGGGTCATGGCCGCGGCGATCTCCGCCTGCAGCAGGAAGCGCTCGGCATCGTGGACCGTGAGCATGCCGATGGAGGTGATGACGTTGCTGCCGTTGATGCATGCAAGACCGTCGCGGGCCATGAGGCCCGGCACCTCGATGCCCGCCTTCGCCAGCCCCTCGCGGGTGGGCATGCGCTCGCCGTCCAGGAAGACCTCGCCCTCGCCCATCATGCAGAGGGCGATCTGACTCATGGGCGCCAGGTCGCCGCAGGCGCCCACCGATCCCTTCTCGCAGACCTGGGGCGTGACGCCGGCGTTGAGCATGGCGATGAGTGTCTCGGTGATCTCGGGCCGGCAGCCGGAATGGCCGTGGGCGTGCACGTTGGCCCGCAGCAGCATGGCGCCGCGCACCTGCTCGAGGGGAGTGGGCTCGCCGATGCCGGCCGCGTGGTTGTAGATGAGGTAACGCTGGAAGTCCTTCACCTGCTCGTCGTCCAGCACGATCTCGCTGAACTCTCCGATGCCGGTGTTGACGCCGTACATGATCTCGCGGGCGTCGATGCGCTGCTCGATGAAGGCGCGGCAGCGTACGATGCGCTCGCGGGCCTCGGGATGCAGCTGGACCTTCTCGCCATGGCGTGCGACGGCCACGAGATCTTCGACGGTGAGATTCTTGCCGGTGAGTACGACGGACATGGGGATCCTCCCGTGTCGGGGTCGCGATGGCGACCTAACGCAAAATCGGGTGAATCGCTCCCGCCCGCCCCCCAGCAGCCACGAATGGCCCGGGTATGAACAAGGTGCTACTTCGGAGCGACGGAGTCAATACCGGCTGCCCGCTGCCCGCTACCCGCCGAAACTGAACTCCTCTTCCAGACCCCACACGTTTCCCTGGGGATCGAGGAATCGCGTGTGACGGGGGATGTTCGGCTCATCCTGGATGGGATCGCAGTCGATGCCGGCCGCGGCCAGTTCGGCCACGGCGGCATCGAGGTCTTCCACGTGCAGGTAGATCCAGGCCCCGCGGGTCACGCTCTTCTCCCCCGGCTCGCAGGGGTGGATGTCCAGGCGCATGTTCCAGGCGGAATGCCGGAACGAAGCGTAGTGCTCGCTCACCGGAAAGCGCGGCTCGAAGCCGAGCTTGCTCTGATACCAGTCCACCAGCTCGGTGAGCTTCTCGCTCCAGAGCATGACGTGGGAGAATCGGAAGTCCTGCATGGTCCTCCTTCGTTCGTTTACTCCCAGATCACCGTCCCCGCACCCTGGTTGTAGATATCGCAAGGCGTGTCGGGGCCCTGCAGGGGTGGATCCGCGCTCCAGGTGTTGAAGCGCGCGTAGACGTCCAGGTCGGAATTGTTGCTCACGCCGTAGTCGTTGGAGTGGAAGGTGTTTCCTCCCAGCCCGCCCCAGGGGCCGCCGCCCAGATCGGGGCTGGCAGCCCCGCTGTTGATGCGCACTCCGGTCCCATTGTCTGTGATGGTACAGCCTTCGATGAGCATGGAATCGGCGGCCTGGATTCCGCGATTCCAGCCGCTGACCACGCAATTCACCAGGGAGGGACGCGTGTTGTAGTTGCACTTGATTCCGTCTTCCGCTCCGGGCGCCTGGGTACAGACGAACTCGCAGTCGGTGATGTAGGGATTCCGATTCGTATTGGTCACGTAGATCGCCGAGTTCAGGAAGGCGTCGTTGATTTTGATGTTCCTCGCCACGGCCCCCATACTCTGGAACTGAATTCCATAGCGCATGCCGCTTTCAGGATAGCCGGGATTGCGCAAAGTGAAGTTCTCGATCGTCGTACCGTTCATGTAGAAAATGGCGCCGTCGTGAGCGGGATTGCCGTCCACGAAGCACTGGTCGCGATCGACGCCGCGAATGGTGACGTTGTAGGGCGTGGAGATGGAATTGTCCTCGCCCAGAGCGTGGTCATAGACGCCGGGCGCGACGAGAACGATGTCCCCCGCCACGGTGCCGTCGTCGTCGAGTGCGTAGGTGATGGTCTTGAATGGCGCATCGACCTGCCCGCGTCCCGGCTCGTTCACGCCTGTGCTCGCGTTCACGTGCTTGATGGTGAAGAGCACATCGAGACTGTCTCCGGCGCTGAAGTCGGGATTGTCCCGCCAGTCGGCGCGGATCTCGATGCGTCCCTCGCCGGGAACTTCATCGGGCGCCGAATAGACGGCGGGGTTGTCCTGGCTGATGGTGCCGGTTTCGGCCATGCCGCCGAGCACTCCGTTCACGTACCAGTCGAAGTCATGAATGCTGCGATCGGCGGCCAGTCCCGCGCGGACCTCCACCGTCTCGGCCACCTGAATGGTATCCTGCAGGAAATGGACCTGGACTTCCGGGATCAGCAGGCCGAGGTTCGCGCTCCCGTCGACGCTCTCGTCGCTGCGCAGAACGGCCGTGATCTCCACGCTGGCCTGTCCCGGATCGGCCACCGGCGCCGTGTAGACGGCGGGATTGTCCTGACTGATGGTGCCCGTCTCGGTGCTGCCGCCGAGGACGCCCTCCACGTACCAATCGCATTCGGCGGACTCTCGCCCGTAGAGAATCCCCGCTTCGATCTCCACCGTGTCTCCCAGGATGAGATCCTCCGCCGAAAGTTCCAGGGAGAGCCCCGTGGGTACCTGGGGATCGCTGCCTCCATCGCTTCCGCATCCGACGAGTCCCATGGCAATGATCATGGCGCCCCCTATCAGGGCGCTTGGCTTCGTGACTTCGATCTTCACTGCGATCCTCCTTTGGCGAGGTCCCACCATAACGGCCGGGGCGGTCGGGTTCAACCGCGGCGGCGCCGGAATGCAAGCTCCTGGCGGGCATCGGATTCCATCGGTTTCCTCCAGTCCGAGAAAAAGTACCTATTTGGTCCCTTTATCCCTTGCGAGGGGGCCCGAGCCCGACTAACTTGGGGCTGCGGGATATAGAACCGATTTGGTACTGAATAAGTGGGCCGAGATGATAAAGCTTTCAAAACTAAGCGATTACGGCGTAGTGCTCATGACCGAGCTCTCCCGCCGTCGGGATCAGGGCTGTCGGACCGCCCGAGACCTGTCCGCGGAACTCGGCCTGCCCCAGCCCACGGTGAGCAAGCTGCTCAAACTGCTGGCCAAGGGCGGTCTGCTCCAGTCGCAGCGAGGGGCCAAGGGCGGCTACAGTCTCGCCCGCCAGCCCGAGGCCATCGACCTGGCCCAGATCCTCGTCGCCCTGGAAGGCCCCGTTTCCATGACCGCCTGCGTGGACGGCGACTGCGAGCACGTGGACGCCTGCGGCGCCAGCGACAGTTGGCATTGGATCAACCAGCGCGTCATCGACGCGCTTCGGGAAGTCACCCTGGCCGACATGAGCGACTCGCTCCTGCTCAACCTGGCCCGCCATCGCGGCGAAGTAGCCGGAACAACCATGGAGATCGAACGATGAGCCTGTCCAGCGACGAGAAGATCATCCAGGATTTCGCCGATCAGGAATACAAGTACGGCTTCGTCTCCAATATCGAATCGGAGACCCTTCCTCCCGGACTGAACGAAGAGGTGATCCGCCACATCTCCTCCAGGAAGGAGGAGCCCGAGTGGTTGCTGGATTTCCGCCTGAAGGCCTTCCGCTATTGGCAGAAGATGGAGGAACCCCACTGGCCCAAGGTCGATTACGATCCAATCGACTACCAGGCCATCAGCTACTTCTCCGCTCCCAAGAAGAAGCCGCAGCTGGAGAGCATGGACGAGGTGGATCCCGAACTGCGCGCGACCTTCGACAAGCTGGGCATTCCCCTGGACGAGCAGAAGGTGCTCGCCGGTGTCGTGGCCGTCGACGCGGTCTTCGACAGCGTCTCGGTGGCCACCACCTTCAAGGAGAAGCTCGCGGAGCTGGGCATCATCTTCTGCAGCTTCTCCGAGGCGGTGAAGGATCATCCCGAGCTGGTGAGGAAGTACATGGGCTCGGTGGTGCCCTACACCGACAACTACTTCGCGGCGCTGAACTCGGCGGTCTTCACCGACGGCTCCTTCGTGCACATTCCCAAGGGCGTGAAGTGCCCCATGGAACTGTCCACCTACTTCCGCATCAACGAGGCCAACACGGGGCAGTTCGAGCGCACGCTCATCGTCGCCGAGGAAGCTTCTTCGGTGAGTTACCTCGAGGGCTGCACAGCGCCCATGCGGGACGAGAACCAGCTGCACGCAGCCATCGTCGAACTGGTGGCGCAGAAGGACGCCAAGATCAAGTACTCCACCGTGCAGAACTGGTATCCCGGAGACAAGAACGGCGTGGGCGGAATCTACAACTTCGTCACCAAGCGCGGACTCTGCGCTGGGGAGAATTCGAAGATCTCCTGGACCCAGGTGGAAACCGGTTCGGCCATCACCTGGAAGTATCCGAGCTGCGTTCTGAAGGGCGAGGGCTCCATCGGCGAGTTCTACTCGGTGGCTCTCACCAACAACATGCAGCAGGCCGACACCGGCACGAAGATGATCCACCTGGGCAAGAACACCAAGAGCACGATCATCTCGAAGGGAATCTCGGCGGGCAAGGGGCAGCAGACCTATCGCGGCCTCGTGAGGGTCGGTAGCAAGGCCGAGGGCGCGCGCAACTTCACACAGTGCGACTCCCTGCTCATCGGCGACCGCTGCGGCGCCCACACATTCCCCGTCATCGAGACCGGGCACCCCAGTGCCCAGGTGGAGCACGAGGCCACCACCACCAAGATCGGCGAGGATCAGATTTTCTACTGCCTCCAGCGAGGCATCGACAGCGAGGACGCCCTCACGATGATCGTGGGCGGCTTCTGCAAGGAAGTCTTCGCGGAATTGCCCATGGAGTTCGCCGTGGAGGCGCAGAAGCTCCTGGGCGTCAGCCTGGAAGGAAGCGTCGGTTAGCGACGAAGGAGAGGAAGCGAATGCTGGAAATCCGCAATCTCAAGGCCCGCGTGGACGGGAAGGACATTCTTCACGGCGTCAACCTCACGGTGAAGCCCGGCGAGGTGCACGCCATCATGGGCCCCAACGGTTCGGGCAAGAGCACCTTGGCGCAGGTCTTGGCAGGCAACGAGACCTTCGAGGTCACCGAGGGACAGGTGCAGTTCCACGACAAGGACCTGCTGGATCTCGCGCCCGAAGAGCGCGCGCGGGAAGGCGTTTTCCTGGCCTTCCAATACCCGGTGGAGATCCCCGGGGTGAGCAATCTCTACTTCCTGCGCACCGCCATCAACGCCCTTCGCAAGCATCGCGGCGAGGAGGAGCTGGACGCCATGGACTTCATGGAACTCGCCCAGGAGAGGATGGATCAGTTCGGCCTCGACAAGAAGCTCATGATCCGCTCCCTCAACGTCGGATTCTCCGGCGGCGAGAAGAAGCGCAACGAAGGATTCCAGATGGCCATGCTCGAGCCCGAACTGGCCATCCTCGACGAGACTGACTCGGGCCTTGACATCGACGCACTGAAGATCGTCGCCGAAGGCGTCAACGCCCTGCGCTCGCCGGAGCGCTCACAGGTGGTCATCACCCACTATCAGCGACTGCTCGACTACATCGTTCCCGACGTGGTGCACGTGCTGCATGGGGGGCGCATCATCAAGACCGGCGGCAAGGAACTGGCGCAGGAGCTCGAGAAGAACGGCTACGGCTGGATCGTGGAACGGGCGGGCAGCGCCCAGAAGGCCTGAGGCGGAGAGCATGAGCAAAGTGACGGCAAACAGGGTCTTCGACCCGGAGCATCTAGCGAGCCTGCGCCCCGGCGCGAAGAACGAACCCGCCTGGATGGGCGAATTGCGCGGCCGCGGCCTGGAGTGGTTCCGGGAGGCCGGGCTCCCCACGCGACGGGACGAGCACTGGCGCCACTTCCGTCCGGGCGAGGCCTTCGACCGGGACTACCGTTTCGGAGCCGAAGCGCCCGCGGACCTCAGCGCCGAAGACATCGCTCCCTACCTCTTCTCCGGCCTTGATGGCCCCGTCCTCGTCTTCGTCAACGGACGCTTCCAGGCGCGGCTTTCCGCCCTGGACGGCCTGCCCGAGGAAATCCACCTGGCCCCCATCAGCGAATCGGTGCATGAGGAGATCCTGCCCCAGAAGCTGGGCGGACTCGTGGAGATCGACGAGCACTCGCCTCTGGCCCTGAACACCTACCTCATGCAGGACGGCCTCTGCTTCCGGGTGCCCCGCAACCTGGAACTGGACGCTCCGGTGCAGGTGCTGCATCTGAGCGCGGGCGACCAGCCCGTGGCCAACTTCCCGCGGAACATCATCTGCGTGGATGAAGGCGCGCGGGCCTCGGTGATCGAGACCTACGGAAGCCTCGACGATGCTCCCCACTTCAGCGTGGCGGCCACCGAGATCTACTGCGAGCCAGGCAGCCGACTCGACCACTACAGGCTTCAGCGCGAAAACGAAGCTTCCACGCACATCGGATGGGCCGGCGCCAACGTGGGGCGCGGCGGCAGCTACCACAGCCACGAAGTTTCCCTGGGCGGAGCCCAGCTGCGACGGGGCACCCAGGTTCAGCTGGCCGATCCCGAGTCCTTCTGCGCCCTGGGCGGGCTCTACCTGGCCCGCGGCAAGCAGCACATGGACCATCAGACCCGGGTTCAGCACTCGAGCCCGGACTGTCGCACCGAGGAACTCTACAAGGGCATCCTCGACGGAGAGGCCGATGCGGTCTTCGGCGGGCTCATCCTCGTGGATCAGGACGCCCAGAAGACCGACGCCCTGCAGAGCAACCGCAACCTGCTGCTCTCCGATGACGCCAAGGTCACGAGCCTGCCCATGCTCGAAATCTACGCCGACGATGTGAAGTGCAGCCATGGATCCACCACGGGACAGCTCGACGAGCGGCAGGTCTTCTTCCTTCGCTCGAGAGGCATCGGCGAGAGCGAGGCCCGGGCCATGCTCACCTTCGCCTTCGCCCGGGAGATCCTGGAGAAGATGGACCTGGAACCGGTGCGCAGCCGCCTCAGCGAGGAACTGCGCCTGCGGCTTCCCAACTAGGAGACGAGGACGGGATGAGCGTTCCCAGCGACAGCCCCAAGATCGACGTCGTCGACCTTAGCCACCTGCGAAAGGACTTCCCCATCCTCGAGCGGGATGTGCGAGGGAAGCGTCTGGTCTTCCTGGACAGCGCGGCCAGCGCCCAGAAGCCGCGGCAGGTCATCGAGGCCATAAGCCGATTCCAGCAGGAGGGCTACGCGAACATCCATCGCGGCGTCTACGAACTCAGCGCCCGGGCCACCCTGGACTTCGAGGAAGTGCGCGAGAAGGTTCGCCGTTTCGTGAACGCCGCCGAATCCGCCGAGATCGTCTTCACCCGCGGCACCACCGAGGGCATCAACCTGGTGGCCCAGAGCTACGGGCGTTCGCAGATCCGCGAGGGCGACGAGATCCTGCTCACCGAGATGGAGCATCACTCCAACCTGGTGCCCTGGCAGTTGCTGGCCGCCGAAAAGCGCGTGCAGCTGCGTTTCATCCGAATGAACGAGAGCGGGGAGCTGGACCTCTCCGACCTGGACGAGCTCTTCAGCGACCGCACCCGGCTCGTGGCCCTGGGTCACGTGTCCAACGCCCTGGGCAACGTGCAGCCCCTGCGGGAGGTCATCGCCGAAGCGAAGCGGCGGGGCGTGCCCGTGCTCGTGGACGGTGCCCAGGCCGTGCCCCACATGCCTGTGGACGTCCGCGAACTGGACTGCGATTTCTACGCCTTCAGCGCGCACAAGCTCTACGGACCCACGGGCATCGGCGTGCTCTACGGAAAGCGCGAGCTGCTGGAACGCATGCCTCCCTGGCAGGGCGGCGGCGACATGATCCGCTCGGTCACCCTCGAGAAGACGAGCTTCAACGAGCTGCCCTGGAAGTTCGAGGCCGGCACTCCGGCCATCAGCGAGGTCATGGGATTGGGCGCGGCCATCGACTATCTGGAAGGCGTGGGCATGGAGGCGATTCACGCCTACGGCTCCGACCTCATGGCCTACGCCATGGAGCGTCTGGGCGGGGAAGCGGGCCTGCGCATCGCCGCGCCGGAAGCGGAGCGCGTGGGCGCCATCTCCTTCCTCATGGACGAGGTCCACCCCCACGACATCGCCACGATTCTGGACGCCGAAGGCATCGCCGTCCGAGCCGGCCATCATTGCGCTCAGCCGATCATGGACGCCATGGGCGTCAGCGGCACCACCCGCGCATCCTTCGCTTTCTACAATACCCGGGAAGACGTGGACGCCCTCGCGGCGGGCCTCGCCAAGGTCAGGGAGATGTTCGGAGCATGAGCGATCTGCGCGATCTCTATCAGGAAGTCATCCTCGATCACGGGCGGCGCCCGCGGAACCACCGCAAGATCGAGGACGCCGACCTCAGCGCCGAGGGGCACAATCCCCTCTGCGGCGATCGGCTCACCCTCTACCTGAAAATCGAGGACGGCAGGGTCGCCGACCTGTCCTTCGAGGGCGAGGGCTGCGCCATCTCCACCGCCTCGGCCTCCATGCTCACCGGCGTGCTCAAGGGCAGGAGCGAGCAGGAAGCCCGGGAATTGATTCAGGCCTTCGTGGACATGGCCACCGCGCCCACCGACGAAGAGCCCGACGACTCCAGACTCGGCAAGCTCGCCGTCTTCGCGGGCGTACGCGAGTTCCCCATGCGCGTGAAGTGCGCGACCCTCTGCTGGCACACCCTGGAAAACGCCCTGGACCGCTCGGGCGAAGCGGCCAAGACCGAATAGGAGCCTCGCGTGAGCGTCTACAAGAGCACCAACGATCCGGCGGCCGTGCGCGATCGCGTCGTGCAGGTCCTCAAGACCGTCTACGATCCGGAGATTCCCGTGGACATCTGGGAGCTGGGCCTCATCTACCGCGTGGACGTGAGCGAGGAAGGCGCCGTGGAGATCGACATGACCCTCACCTCGCCGGCCTGTCCCGTGGCCGGAACACTTCCGGGCGAGGTTCAGGAAAAGGCGGCGAACGTGGCCGGAGTCACCGGCGTGAAGCTCGAACTGGTCTGGGAGCCCGCCTGGGAACCTTCCAAGATGAGCGAGGCCGCCCGGGTCGCTCTGGGATTCTTCTAGCGCTTCGGATCCTCCAGGATCTTCCAGCCGAAGGTCTTCAGCATCGCGCCCAATCCCCCCGCCGCGAAGATGAGCAGGATGCCGTCCAGGGGCAGCCGGAAACGGAACTTCGAAAGCACCACCGCGTGGATGGCCGTGTAGGCCAGGAAGAAGATCAGGGCCAGCCTGGCCCCGGACCAACGTTTCAGGGAAACGAAGAGGAAGAAGAGCGCGAAGGGCAGAGCCAGCCCGTAGCTCAGGATGCTGATGAGCTTCTCGGCATTGAGTCCCGGCCTGTCCTCGGTCATGGGCTGGGGATAGAACCGCCACAGGTTCAGACCCTTGGCCGCGCTGAGGCCCAGGAAGCGCCCGGGGCTCTCGCCGATGTAGTCGAAGGCCTTGCTCCTGAGGGCCGCGTCCAGGGCGGCCTCTCCCGGATTCTCCTCGGCGAGGATTCGATACTCCTCCTGCATTTCTTCTGTCCATCGATTGCCCGTGGTCGCCTTCACCCCTGGGTAGTTCCCCAGCCAGAAGTTGTAGCCGCCGTTGAGCGACACGGGAATGGGACGCCCGAACTGCGACCAGTTGCGCGCGGTCCATCCCCCCACAACCAGCAGCAGGGCCAGGGCGAAGAAGAAGGCCAGGGATCGCCCGCGGCTTCGCTTCTCCCGTTCGCCCTCGATCCATAGCCAGGGGATGGTCAGGAGCATGGCCGGCAGGGCCGAGGCGCTGATGAGCGCGGCGTATCCGCCCAGAAGCCCGGCCAGGAAGGCGCCGACGCGTCCGCCCTGCTGCACGCCGCGCAGCAGCAGCAGGAAGATGGAGCAGATGAGGAAGGCCAGCAGCGCCACGGGATAGAAGCTGCCCGCCGTGTAGATGTAGAGGGGATAGACTGCCGCGAGAGCCGCGGCCAGAAGCGACTGCCGCCGTCCGAGGTAGCGCCGGGCCAGCGCATAGACGAGCAGCGCCGTCAATGCCCCGAGAAGGGCCTGCACGATGCGCACAGGCGTGACCTCGGCGCCGAGCAGGGCGAGGAAGGCCGGATAGCCCGGCGGCCAGAAGGCGGTGGGGCTGCCGTCCTGGGCCAGGTAGGCGCCCTGCTCCATGATGCCATGGGCAAGGCGCTGATACTCCTGTCCGTCGTACCAGAAGATCTGCGGATCTAGGGTCCAGACATAGGCCACTCTCGCCAGGAGGGCGAGGAGGAAGATCAGTACAAGTGCACTGGAGGAAAGGTATCTCTTAGCCAATATCCCACCTCACCAGGAATGCGTTTTGGATTCTCGTAGAGTCTCACCTCGATGCCGATGAAGTCGAGGACCTCCACTTCCCGCCAGCGCTCCGCGAATGCCTTCTTGGTCAATCCCTGGGGATCGGCGTACCAGGCGCGGTAGTCGACCAGCCAGAGTCGGTCGTAGTTCGCTTCGAAGTCTTCCATGTACTCCCAGAAGAGATCGTGGGTCGGGTTCGCCCAGTTCAGCCCGCGCAGTTCCCCCGCGCCCGAGAAGTAGTGCTGCATGGGCTCCTCGATGGAATAGACCAGCACGGCGTCCCCGGCTCGGCTGCGCTCGCTCAGAACCGCGGCCGTCTCGCGTGCGTCGGGTTTCCAGTATCGCGAGTTGAAGTAGTGTCCGCCCAGGGAAACCGCCGTGCAGGCCAGCACGCCGACCAGGGCGACTGTCCTCCATCGCGGGCGCAGGGCCGAGAGCCCGGCCGCCACCAGTATGATAAAAGCGGGATAGCCCACCGAGACGTAGCGCACGTTGTAGGCCTTGATGTTGAGGATGGCCAGCATCGCCGTGATGAGCATGGGCGCCAGCAGCCAGAGCAGGAAGAACCAGACGCCCTCGGGCTTGCCGCGGCGCGTGAGGAGTCCCCGCAGGAATAGAAAGGCGAAGAGAGCGCCCGCGACGGCGAAATAGGGAAGCCACTTCACGAACATGCCCGCCGACAGTCCTCGGTTCATCTCGTCGCGGGCCGGCCCCACGGTGTCGCCGACGGCGTAGACCGAGAGGGTGAAACCGAAGGCCATGGGATGGAAGTTGATGTTCCTCACCGCACCCTGCTTGCCCACCAGATCGGGGCGCCAGCCGATGTCGAAGTTATTGATCCAGGGCAGCAGCAGCACCACGATCACCGCCAGCACGATTGCGATGCGCAGGGCCAGTTTCGGACGGCGCATGAGCAGATAGATCCCTTGAGCCGCGATGAGAAAGGCCCCGGCCAGGTTGCTGAGCAGAGCCGCCGCCGAGGTGAGGAAGAAGGCGATCCAGTTCCAGATTCCGCCGCGTTCGAGAATGCGCATGAGCAGGATCATCGAGAGAATCGACAGGGTGATCAGCTGCGAGTAGTTGCGCACTTCCTGGGAGTACCAGATGTGGAAGGGCGCCACGGCCATGAGCAGAGCCGAGAGCAGTGCCGTTCGCTCTCCGGCCAGCTTGCGCGCGATAAGATAGATGAGCCAGATGCCCACGAGGCCGGTGATCACCGAAAGGCTGCGCGTCCAGGATTCCCCGAAGCCGCCGATGCGTCCCCAGACACCGAGAATCGCCATGTGCAGCGGACCGTGGAAGGTGTGGATGAGATTGTCGAAGATGGGGCCGTGCAGGCCGTCCACCTTCCAGATGGAGGTCACCTCGTCGGCCCAGAAACTCTGCTGATCCAGGCGGAAGAATCGAAGCACCGCGCCCAGGAGGAGGATGCCTCCCAGGGGAAGCAGTCCCTTCTTTCCTTCGACGGAGTTTTCCATGCCTTGCGCCTCCTTCGTGGCTGCCGCGTCAGCGGCGGAGAATGCGCTCCCGAAGCAAACGGTGTTCCCGGCTGAACAGTTTCCTCGCCGTGAGAATGGACATGAGCATGGCGCCCATGGCCGTGGACGCGGCGATCATGAACATGATCAGGATCTGATACTTCACGGCGAGCATGGGATCGGCCCCGGCGAGGATCTGTCCGGTCATCATGCCGGGCAGCGAGACGATGCCCACCACCATCATGGAATTGAGGATGGGAATCATGCCGCGACGCACGGCTTCGCGCAGCGACCGCCTCGAGGCCTCCCGCGAATTCGCGCCGAGGGACAGTTCCAGTTCCACCTCGTCGGCGCGCTCGGCCAGACGCTCCAGAAGCTCGTCCAGGGAAAGGGAGATTCCGTTCATGCTGTTGCCCAGGACCATGCCGATGAGGGGAATCACGTAGCGCGGCTCGTACCAGGGCTCCACGCCGATGACCAGGCTGGTCACGGCGAAGGTGGTGATCAGAGCCGAGGCCGCCAGGCTGAGGAAGGCGAGGCCGCCGCCGCCTCGGAAACGGCGACGCGGACGCCCCAGGGCCGTGCGCGCGGCGATGAGTATCATCAGAAGCAGAAGAGGCAGCACCGCGGCGGCGCTATCGAGGGCGAAGATGAACTTGAGCAGATAGCCGATCAGCAGGAGCTGCAGCACGGTACGCAGGGAGGCCACGGCCAGACGCCTCTCCAGGCCCAAGCGCAGGCTGAAGCTCACGATGCCCGCGCCCAACACCAGACTCACCGCGAGCAGGAGGTCCAGGAAACCCAGGTCGAGGGTGGGATTCAAGGGGCGCCCTCCCCCACCCGATGCCGCGCCAGGTCGAGAACGGCGTCGGGCTCGACGAAGATGGAATCGTGGGCCGCGAGCACCACGGCCATGCCACGCTCGGCGCGCTCGCTATCGATGAGGGCGTGAACGAGCCGCGAGGACTCGCCGTCGAGAGCGCTGGTGGGTTCGTCCAGGAGCAGAACGCGAGGACGGTTCAGCAGGGAGCGCACCAGGCAGACCCGCTGCTGTTCGCCCACCGAAAAGCTGCGCGGATCCTCATCGGGACGCTTGGCCGCCAGCCCGAGCCGGTCGAGCAGGTCGTCCGCGAGATCTTCGGGATACTCGCCCTCCGCGCTGGAGTAAGCGAAGGACAGCTCCAGGTTCTCGCGCAGGCTCATCTCCAGCAAGAGCGGTTTCTGGAAGAGCAGATTCACCCGGCGGCGGAACCGGGCCCAGCCCCATGCATCGGGACCGCGGCCTTCCAGTCCCAGGGATCCGGTCCCGCAGGATTCCAGTCCCGCCAGTCCACGCAGAAGGCTGCTCTTCCCGATGCCCGAGGGTCCGGTCACCGAAAGCACCTCGCCCTCGCCCAGGGCGAAATCGATGCCTTCGAGCAAGGGATTGCAGCCCGCATGAATCACGAGATTCCGGGCGCGAAAGAGGGGCGCGTCATTCGCTTGCGGTTCCACCTCGCCATGTAACTACGGATGGGCTTCGGGGCAAAGAAAAAACGCCCGCCGGGGCGGGCGTTTCGGTCGGGGGATGCTGCTGACTCAGCTCTTGATGCCTTCGATTTCCAGAGTGATGCTGACCTTGTCCCCCACCATCAATTCGCCGGTGCCCAGGTTCTTGGTCCAGGTGAGACCGAAGTCCTTGCGGTTGATCTTCGTGGTCGCCGTGAAGCCGGCGCGTTCGTTGCCCCAGGGATCGGTGACCTGGCCGTTGAGCTCCACATCGAGGACCACGGGTTTGGTCTCGCCGTGCAGGGTGAGTTCGCCGTGAAGCTTGAAGCCGTCCTCATCGGCATCGGTGACCTTGTGGCCGTGGAAATTCATCACGGGATACTTCTCCACGTCGAAGAAGTCCGGATTGCGCAGATGGGCGTCGCGGTCGGCGTTGTCGGTATCCACGCTGGCCAGTTGGATGGTTGCGTGAGCCGTGGAGTTCGCCAGGTTCTCGGGGTCGAAGCTGAAGCTGCCTTCGAACTCGTCGAATCGTCCGGATACCTTGCTGATGCCCATGTGGCGGATCTTGAAGGTCACCTCGCTGTGGCTGGTGTCGATGTTGTAGGTGGCCGCCAGGAGCGCGGCGGGAATCGCGAGGGTGAGAAGGGCGAGAAGCAGAACGGTTTTCAGGTTACTCATCACATCCCTCCGGGGAATTGGGGTTCGGATATTCGTCCTGAAAGATGCTTCAAGGTAGCCTTTGGTTCCGCCTTTCGCCGTGGTTTTCCGCCGACAAGCCCCTCTGGAAATTGAAGATGCGTTAATCCGCTACCTGCCGCCGACCGGAACGGCGGATTGCACAGGTGTACAGTCCTCGCACTGGTAGATCACCACCTGTTTGGGCGCGGATTGTACACGTGTACAATCTTCGCCGACCGCATGAGCAAGAACTTGAAGCAGGACCTCTTCACGTGAACCCCTCAGGCCTTGCTTGCGAAGGGCCTCTTCCAAGGCCTCCCACTGGGCCAGCTGCTCGGGCCTGAGTTTCGGGGTCACCGTGACTTCGCGACGCGCCGCCGGCCCGGATCTCTCCTCGGAAAAGAGATCCGGTGCCGGAGCGCGCCCGTCCGATGTGCGAGCACGCTACGCTGACTACGGTTCGTGCCTTGGTCCAGGAAACTCGCCCGAGGCCACGGCGCGCTTCACCTTCGGCAAGGTCTTGAAGGAATCGGCGAGTCGCTGGAACTGGTCGAACTTCCCGTCAGAAAGCTGCAGAGCCTCGCGAGCGTACTGCCGCATGCTCGAGTAGCCGAGCTGGCGGTAGAGCCGACGCTCATAGATCTCGGCGAAGAGCGGCACGGCCCGCTTCTCGACGCGGGCGAGTTCGGAGAGAGTCGAAAGAAGACGCGAGTGAAGATCGGTAGCAGACATCCCGGACCTCCGAAATGGAGCCGCGGGAGGATGTCGGGGAGCGCTACGAAGCAGTCATTCCCGAAGGGATAGGCAAGGGCTAACGCATTGCTATAAGAATAGATAGCGAGACTGTGACAAAAAAAGAGCCCGGAACTCCTCCGGGCTCTCTCATCGAATCTCATTCGATTCGGATTTACTTGAGAAGCACCAGCTTGGTGCTCTTCGCATGGTCCGAAGCCGCGACCCGGACGAAGTAGATGCCGCTGGGCAAGGGCCGTCCCCGATCGTCTCGCCCGTTCCACTGGAGCTGGTGCTCGCCGGCATCCATGGGGCCCTCGGCCAGGGTCTTAAGCAGGCGGCCCTCCAGGGAATGGACGGTGGCGCAAACCTGCGCGGACTCCTCCAGGGAAAATGCGATGCGCGTGGACGGATTGAAGGGGTTCGGCCAGGCCCCGCGCAGCTGCAGACCCGCGGCTCCGGGAATCTCGTCCACTGCCACGGGCGCGCCGTTGGCGCTTCCCGGCGTCTTGTCGACGTAGAAATGCCAGTAGGCCTCGCCGTTGGGATAGCGACCCTCGCTGATATCCGGAAGCTGGGGACCCATGTCGTAGAAGTCGATGCCCGTGAGTCCGTCCGGACCGGTGAGCAGAGCCACCTCGACGCCGGAGGAAGACCATCCGAATCCCAACACGTCCTCATAGATGACGATGTACTCGCCGGACTCCATCACGGTACCGGGCGGGAAGGCCCACTTGATGGGATCGAGCAAGTCGTCGGAGAGGAAGTATCCGGATATGTCCACCGCCGACAGGCCCCGATTGTAGATCTCGATCCAGTCGTCGATGCCGCCGCTCTCGCTGGTGCACTGGAACTCGTTGATGCAGATGTCCGAGAAGAGGGACGAGCTCGCGTTGTCCGCGCCGGGGGTCGGGGTGCTCAGATACTCGGGCCAGTCGGCGTCCAGGGGCTTCAAGCCCACGGATACGTCGGCGGTCTGCAGGCCGTAGGTGAAGCCGTGAATGAGCACGTTGCCGTGATCCTCGGTATCGAAGATGGCCGCGCCTTCGCCGCCGGAGGAGAGCTTGAAGTTCGTGTGAAGCGGACCCTGGATGGTGTCGGCGTCGGCCCAGACGATGAGATACTCGCCGGGCTCGAGAAGGTATGAGGGCAGGATGAACTTGTGGGTGGCCTCGAGATTGTCGCTGAGGAAGAAGCCCTCCAGATCGATAGCCTCTTCACCCGCATTGTAGATTTCCATCCAATCGTCGTACTGCCCGTAGGGATCGGTGATGCCCGTGTTGTTCACGGCCAGGATCTCGGTGATAAGAAGGTCGGGCAGTGTATGATCCACGGTGTAGGCCCGATACTCTTCGGGCGCTTCGTCCGGCCAGAGGTTCTCCTGGCCGATGTCGTCGATGGCCTCGACGTAGTACCTCACCAAGGTACCCGAGGCCTGGGGACCGATGGTCGAGCCCCAGATGGAATCGCCCGCGGCGCCGTCGCCATGCAGGCCGTCGTCGTACATGTCCTGAGGCAGGTATCCCGCGCCCAGATCCACGTAGAGGGTCACCGAGCCCAGACCCTCGTTGTCCCAGACTTCGGCGCTGACGTTCACCGAGTCGCTGCTCGTGGGCAGGTCGATGTCGCGCCCACCCTCGCGGCAGACCGGCGACTGGTTCTCCTGATAGGTGCTGTTGACCACGCCCGGCGTTCCGCCCATGGGGATGCTCGGGTCCCAGCTCGTGGGCAGGGTGTTGTCGAGGAAGGGATTCACCAGTTCCAGGGAAGGACCCTCGCCATCGGCGCTGCCTGGCCAGTCGCCTCCGTCCTGATAGGTCACCCAGTCCATCACGGTGCCCAGAGGATCGAAGATGAAGACGGTGTCGCTGGTGTTGCCCAGTCCAAATCCCAGGCCGCCCGGATCGAAGTCGTTGGGATTCAGATTCGTCACGTCGGGATAGATGAGCTGGAAGATGGTCAGATCGCCCGCGATGACCAGGTACTCGTCGGGATCCAGAATGCCGTGAAGATAGCAACGTGGATGGGTCAGGTTGTCGTCGAGCATGTACCAGCCCGTGATGTCGATGGCCTCGGTGCCGCGGTTCATGATCTCCACGAACTCCACGTCGGTGCCGGGACTGTTGTACATGATCTCGTTGATGACGATCTCCGCCGAGGCACCGGCGGCGAACAATCCCAGGACGAGAACGAGCAAGCTGCGGTACGCAAATCGATGCATGAGCACTCCTTCCAAGGCCAACAATTATAACATAGTCGGGCCGGGCGGGAACACGAAGAAGGAGGATGGAAGTCAGCTGAGGTAGAGATCCAGGAAAAGACCGTGTCTGAGCGCCAAATCGCTGAGGATCAATTCGTCACGGCCGAGGGCCTGCATGACCGCCCGCACCACGCAGGCGCCGGCGAGGATCACGGGGGCGCGTTCCGGATGAAGGCCCATGAGGTTGCGTCTTTCCTCGAGAGGGAGCGAGCGAAAGAGCTCGATCTGCCGCTCCACTTCGGCGGAGGAGAGTCGAAGGCCCCTGACCCGGTCGCCCTCGTAGCGTTCCAGTTCCAGGAACACGCCTCCCAGGGTCGTCACCGTCCCCCCGATTCCCACGAGGACGCCGTCCTTCCCTTCGATTCCCGAGAGCTCCCCCTGAAGGTACTCCAAGAGTGAATCCACGGCCTCGCGGGGTGGCGGATCCACGGCCAGGAAGTCTTCGGTGAGAGGGATGCATCCCAGTGGAAGACTGACACGTCCCTCCACGCTTCCGCGGCGGCCGAAGTTGAATTCGGTGCTTCCGCCCCCCACATCGAAGGTGACCAGGTCGCCCCGAAGCTCTCCGAGGCTGGCTCCCGCGGCGCGGAAGGAGAGGCGGGCCTCCTCCTCGCCCGAGATGATCTCGAGCTCCCAGCCACAGCGTGAACGAAGACGGTCGAGGAAGGCCTCTCCGTTGGATGCCTGCCGAAGAGCCTGGGTGCCGACCCCGCGGAACTCGACGGCGCCGAGGCCGCGGGCCATGTCGCTGAGTTCCTCCAGGGCGTCGAGGCTGCGCGCCATGGAGTCCTCGGCGAGGGCTCCGTTCTCCCTGAGCCCCTTTCCCAGGCCGCAGATGCGAACCTCGTCGGCGAGCACGCCCATGGCGCCTCCGCCGCTCATGGCCACGAGCATCTTCACGGAATTGCTGCCGACGTCGAACACGGCCTTGGGATTCACGACGCTCCTAGATCTTGGGCGGCGAACTCTCGCTATCGTTCTCGTAGGCGCTCAGGAGAGCGCGGGCGATGTTGGTCGAATAGCTGTCGATGCGGCGCAGGGCGTCCATGAGATCCAGATGATACTCGCTGCTCTCCACCGATTCGGCCACGGCCTTGCGAACCCGGGCGTAGTGGGCCTGACGATAGTCGCCCTCCATCACCCGGTAGCGACGATGCTTGGCCTTGATCTTCCGGGCCTCGTCGAGACTGCTGTCCCGGAAAGCCTCCAGGCTTCGGGAGATCTGCTTGAGCATCTTCAGGTGATAGGCCCGCACCTCCTTGGCCCCGGAGTCGGAGAATTCCACGCCTTCGGCCGCCATCTTCCTGGCCAGGGGCCTCAGCTCCTTGTCGATGATGTCCGCCATGTGCTCGTACTGCTTGGTCACGTGCATCATCAGGTAGACCTCCTCGGCCTGCTCCTCGTTGATGCGCTGCTTGCCGATGTCGAGCAGGTAGTCGGAGATCTCCGCGTCCAGATCGTCCACCACGTCTTCGCCGTGATGGATGGCGTCGAGC
The DNA here is from genome assembly GCA_964344565.1 of uncultured bacterium. Classification (GTDB taxonomy): domain Bacteria; phylum Krumholzibacteriota; class Krumholzibacteriia; order JACNKJ01; family JACNKJ01; genus JACNKJ01. The sequence continues at coordinate 34,649 of CAYFNT010000013.1, read as the reverse complement.
ATGTCCAGGTCGCGGTCGAAGAAGGCCGGGGGAATGCGTTCGGCCATGTCCTTCACCTTCTCGCCCATGCGCAGGATTTCCACCTTGGCCAGATTCAGGGCCAGGGCCGGAGCGTTGAGGATGGTCTTGTCCAAATGCCGGGCGCGCACCTTCTGCGTGACCGGCTCGGGACGATCCGGAATCAGCCTTTGAACCAGCCGCGCGAACAGGGGCGTTAAGGGCAGGAAGATCAGCGCGATGCCCACGTTGAACACCGTGTGGGCGTTGGCCACCTGACGCGCGATGGACGCGCCGCCTGAAATCTGCCTGACCAGATCGGTGAACTGGGGGATCCAGGCCAACATGATCAGCACGCCCAGCACCTTGAAGAGGGTGTGGGCCAGGGCCACCCGCTTGGCCTCGCGCCTCGACCCCAGACTGGCAAGGGCGGCCGTCACGCAGGTGCCGATGTTCGCCCCGAAGATCAGGGGGATGCCCGCCTCGAGGCCCACGAAACCCTGCTGGGCCAGCACGATGATGATGCCCGAGAAAGCGCTGGAGCTTTGGATAAGAGCGGTGAAGGCCGCGCCCACCACGATGCCGAGGACCGGATTCTCGAGCCCGGCGAGAACGTCCAGGAAGGGTTTGTAGCTGCGCAGGGGCTCCATGGCCTTGCCCATGACCGACAGGCCGAAGAAGAGGATGCCGAAGCCGAGCAGCGCGTCGCCGAGTTGCCGGAGCCGGTCGCGTTTGCCGAGGTATCGCAGCATGAAGCCGGCGGCGATGATGAGCAGGGCGTAGTCGGTGAGCTTGAAGGCGATGAGCTGGGCGGTGATGGTGGTGCCGATATCCGCGCCGAGGATCACGCCCAGTGTCTGGGCGAAGCTCATGAGCCCGGCCTGCACGAAACTCACCAGCACCACCGTGGTGGCGCTGGAGCTCTGGATCACCATGGTCACCAGTGCGCCGATGGCCACCCCCATGACCCGGTTGCGCGTCAGAGCGCTCAGGATGCCGCGCATGCGCCGGCCCGCGCCGCGCTGCAGCGAGGAACTCATCATGTCCATGCCGTAGAGGAAGAGTCCCAGGCCGCCGGCCAGACCGAAGAGCATGAAGAGGATCCAGCTGGGACGTTTCACCGGCAGATGGAAGATGATCCTGGCCTCGGGCTCCTCGCTTCCCGGCAGCGAGGCCATGACCGCGTAGTCGCCCTCGCCTGAACCCGCCTCGAGGCGGAAGGAGGCGAGTCCCATGGCGTCGGACCTCGCGCTGCCCAGGAGGCTGTCCTCCGGGCTGAGCAGATGGAAGCGAACTTCCACGTCCTTCACCGGCTGGCGTTCCGGCCCGATGACCCTGGCGATCAATTCGGTGGAGCCGCCGCTCAGTAGGGTGCGGCCGTCGCCTGAAATGCGGCGGCTGCGGGCGTCCACGGGATGGCGAAGGCGGAGAGTGTCTTCGGCCGGGGCCGCGACGACGATCCGGGGCAGGCTGTCGGGGCTCGCGGCCAGGCTGTCCGGGATATCATCCGCCGCGAGGCATGGCCCGGCCAGCAGGATAAGTAGCAGAAGGAATTTCGGGAACGCGGGGGGAATCATGGGCAACGACCTTCCATGGGGCCTCCATGCCCCATCCGAGGATTATCGGCTCCCCGCGGCAACACCTTCAAGGATTTTGGTAGCCGGCCCTTTCGTAGACGATGGATGTCTTCCCGGAGCCGGGCTGCCACTTCTCCCCCAGAGCCTGGTGCATGGCGGGCAAGAACTGAAGCGAAGCCCAGATGGACTGCACCGATCGGGTGTTGGAAAGGAAGGGATAGTCGTAGGAGATCTCCGCCGCCAGGACCTCGCCGGAGGCGTCGGTGAGCCAGGTCAGGTCCAGGTCGCCGGTCACGCCGTCCCCGAAGTCCAGGTAGCCGGGCTGGATGCGCGTCTCCGTGAGCGGACCGCCCACGGTCGCGAGCCGGGTGTCGGGCGAGAGACCGGTGGCCGCGATGCCGGGAAAGATCTCGGCCACCTCGCCCACCCTCGGCGACTCGAAGACCGGCAGATTGTCCACCTTGCAGCGGCGGGCGAAACGGGTGCGCCAGGGCCCGTCCTCGGCGACGGGATGGATATCCTCCTCGAACTCCTCGTCGGCGTCGTAGCTCCCCTGGGCCGAGACGGAGGCTTCCGAGGCGATGCCGCGCAGACTCGAACTGAACTTGAAGGCGAGCTCCGCGTAGTCGGCCTTTCTCTCGCCGCGGGTCTTCAGCCTCTGCCGGAGCACCCAGCCATTCGAGCGCAGGGCGAAGTCTTCGGTGTCGAAGTAGCGGATTTCGCGGGTCTTGATCTTGGCTTCGCCGCCGGGTTCCCGGAGCCGCACGCCCCGCTCCGCGGCGAGGCTGCGGAGCATGTCCAGGGATTCCTCGAAGAAGGCGCCGGAATCCTCGAAGGCTCCGGGATCGAGGAGGATCTTGATCTCACGGGAATCGATCTCCGAGGTCGCCGTGGCCGATACCGGCGCGGCCAGGGTCAATAGTGCGATGAAACACACCGGAATGCGCAATCCGTTCATTTCGAATACCTCCTGCGGCTTTATTCAATAGATCGAAAGTTCGTGTTGGGCAAGTAAATGCGGTTCTCTTGCTGGCGAAATCTCGTCATATCGAGTAAAATCGGGCTTCTCACAACCCAATCCAACAGAGGAATGCCATGCATCGATCCGCTCTGATCGTCCTTCTCGTGTTGCTGCCGCTGGCCGCGGTGGCAGATAGCTCCTACGTCTATTCCCGCGAGGCGCATCCGGCACCTGGGGCCCATGAACCGGTGAAGCTGCCCACGCCCGTGGAAGACTACTCCACCACCATGGCGCGGCTCGAGGCCGAGGGGCTTCTCGCCGGCGACCGCACGCCTCCGCCGGATCCCCAGGTGGGCGACACCTGGCTCTGGTACATCTGGGACCTGGGCGGCATGCCCGTGTCGGACCTGCTTCCCTGCACGGTGCGCGGCATGGGCGATCATATCTACGTGGTGGTCGAAGATTCCCAATGGAACGTCAACATCGACCAGGCCGCCGTGGACACCATCGTCGAGCACTTCGACAACGTCAGCGTGGGCGACTTCCCCGATCAGGGAATCTGGGACCTGAACACGGGCCACTTCGGTCCTCCGCCGGATTTCGACGGGCTCGAGCGCATCTTCTTCCTGTACTACGAGTTCAACATCTCGGCCGACGGGTACTTCTGGATCTATGACCAGTATCCCGACGGCAGCCAGCCCTGGGCCAGCAACGAGGCCGACGTCATCTACCTGGCCACCGACAGCGGCAACTGCGCCAGCGACTACCTCATGGCCGTGGGCGCCCACGAGTTCGAGCACCTCATCCACTTCAACCAGGATGAGAACGAGGACATCTGGCTGGACGAGGGCATGGGCGAGCTGGCCATGTGGCTCTTCGGCAATCCCGATAACATCTCGTCCTTCAACACCAATCCCGACAATCCGCTGACGGCCTGGGGCAGCAGTTGGGCCGATTACATCCAGACCTACTTGTGGACGCTCTACATCTACGAGCAGTTCGGCGGACAGCAGGTGATCTGGGACACGGTCCACCACCCCTACAACGGCATCAACAGCTATCAGACCGTGATCACGGATCTGGGCTATCCCGATCTCATCCAGGACATCTTCGTGAACTGGACCACGGCCAACTTCCTGGACGAGCCGGCCATCTACGACGGTCTCTACGGATACCTCGGCGACACCCTGCCGCCCTTCAACCCCTGGCGCACCTTGAGCACCTTCCCGGCTAGCGGCAGCGGATCCGTGTCGGACTGGGCCGGCGAGTACATCCGCATCCTCGACGGCAGCGACGGCTCGGCGCCGCACATCACCATCGACGGTAGCGACATCCACGATTTCCGCGTGAAGATCATCGGCCGCGACGTGGCCCTGCCCACGGTGGTCGTCGAGATGGAGTTGGACGGCAGCGAGTCGGGATCCTACACCTTCATGGAGGGCGCGTCCCACGACGAGGTCATCGTGAACGTTTCCAGCACCACCACCGCCGGAACCGGCAGCTACAGCTATGGCGTGGAACTCGTACCCACCGACGGTCCCGAGCTTCCCGCATTCGGCGTGGGTCTGGCGGCCTACCCCAATCCCTTCAACCCGGCCACCCAGTTCAAGGTGAAGCTGGATCGCGCCGGCGAAGTGGGCATCGAGATCTTCGATCTGGCCGGCCGCCGCGTGGACGGCATCGCCTCGAACCGCCTGGACGCGGGCGAGCACCTCATCGACTGGCGTCCCGCCCAGCTGCCTTCGGGCCTGTACCTGGCGCGACTGATGCAGGATGGCGAGAGTCTCGCCACGGAGAAGCTGGTGCTGATGAAATAGTCTCCAGTCGCCAGTCTCCAGTCACCAGACAGAACGAACCCTCCCCGGAACTACGGGGAGGGTCTTTTTCTGGAGACTCGAGACTGGCGACTGGCGACTGGAGACTGGCGACTGGAGACTGGAGACTACTTCAAGCCCGTCACCACATAGGTCCCGCCCGCCTTCTCATCGCGGGAGAGTTCGATCAGACCTCGGGCCGCGGCATCCTCCAGCAGATCGCCGAAGGTTCCATAGCCGTAGGACTCCTCGTTGAAGCTGGGGCGCTTGCGCTTCATGGTGTCCTTGACGAGGGACGAGTAGAGGGTGTCGCGCCCTTCCCTCAGCAGCGCGCGAACGGTGGAGATGAGCAGTTGGAAGACCTTCTGCTTGCTCTTGGGCACCTTCGACAGGGCCGTGGCGGAGTCGGGTTTCTTGCTCAGATCTTCCAGGTAGATGAATTCATCGCAGGCGGTGAGCAGCAACTCACCGGTGGAATCCTTCAGGCCCATGCCCACCACCCAGCGATCGTTCTCGCGGAGCTTCGAAACCAGCGGAGCGAAGTCGCTGTCCCCCGACACGATCACGAAGGTGTCGATGTGCTCCTTGGCATGGGCCAGTTCCAGGGCATCCACCACCAGGCGAATGTCCGCGCTGTTCTTGCCGGAGATCTTGCGCTTGGGAATCTCGATGAGTTCGAGGCCCGCCTCGTGGAGGGAATCCTTCTCCCGGGAATAGCGGGACCAGTCGGCGTAGGCCCGTTTGACCAGCACCTTGCCCTTCTCCAGGAGCCGGTCGATGACCGGTCCGATGTCGAACTTCTGCTTGCGCCGCCCCTGGCCGGCGATGGCGATGTTGTCGAAATCCAGGAAGAGAGCGATCTTGCTCTCGGCGTTCTCATTCTTCAAAAGGGACCTCCTAGGCGGCATAAGCTGGCAGAATGTGCCCTTCGAAACAAGCTATCCTCGAGAATTCCTTTCCCTTCCTCATGACTCCGTAACAAGTCTCAGGACTGATCGGCCGGCACGAAGGCCTTGAGGCCGGCAAGGGACCCCAGAATCCTGCCCGGGGAAGAGGTAGGGACGCAAGCGATTGCAATTTTGTAAGATATGAAGTTCCGAAAAACGGCAATAACCGATCGCTTGGCCCTCATATTGATACGCGCCCGGCTGAAGTACTGCAGGATGGCGATGATTTCACTAATGCGAAATTATTGCTTGTTTGTGAAAATCCGGATTGGTAAGCTCAGTTACTTCTGCGGAGTCCAGGCCCTTCTTGATCAACTGACCTTCGCCTATACTCTGCGTGCCGGCGGGGAGACACCCGCGGCAAGACCCTCCGGGAGACCTGCCCCGGGAAAGGAGACACAATGCGACACCTGTTAAAGCTGACCGTGCTGGTGGCGGGGTTCCTCATGCTGATTCCTGCGCTTGGTTCCGCCCAAGAGGGAGCCGTCTTCCTCGAGCTCGACGAACTGCTCAGAGAAGGCATCCCCGGTAACTGCTCCACCTGGCATGAGCTCTACCCCGCTCATTGCACCCCCCATCACCAGTCCGACTACGAGGACAACGGCGATGGAATGCTCAGCGCTTGCGACATCATCTACCTGGATGGCGATCGCTATCACATCGAGTGGGTGGGTCCCACCTACTATCTCGATTGCGAAATCATCACCGAGCCCATGGGTGATTCCCAGCCCGGCGATCCGGTCTGCGAGGAATGGATCGAAGTCTGGCCCAACCACGGCGTGGTCCGCCACGTCATCGGCTGGGAGGACAACGGCGACGGAGTCGTTTCGCCCTGCGACATCATCTACTTCCACGATGGCCTGATCTGCCACATCCAGGACATCGGCATCAACATCCGTGTGAACCCCGACGGCTCGGCCGCCGAGGAGAGCACCTGGAGCCGGATCAAGAGCATGTTCAGCGACATGTTCTAGAGGGCTTCCAGCGACCATCGAGCCCGGCGGTTCTCCGCCGGGCTTTTTCGTATGAATCATATTCGATGAACCCTGGCGCGGAGCATGCTATAATCCCGGGAACCTCCCCTCGAAAGGACCGAGCATGCGAAGGATCTTCCCCATCCTGGCGCTGGCAGCCTTCGCCGGACTCAGCTATGTGCATCTGAGCCGCGAAATCCCTCGTCCCGCAGGACGATTTCCCATGCCAACCGAACACCGCCTGGACACCGACGCGGAGAAGAACAACCGCGCGGGACGCAAGCAGTGGATCGCGCAGATGCACCGCACGGCGCCCGGCACGGACTGGAAGGCCATCGAGCGCGCCAACGGTCTGGCCCTGCAGGCCCATCGTGAAGGGCTCGATCGCGACACCGACAAGTGGAGCGAGATCGGCAGCCGCAATCAGGCCGGACGCATGCACTGCGCCACCATATCGGTGGCGGGTGACAGCCTCTACGCCGGATCCGACCGGGGCGGGCTCTGGAAGGCCGACCTCTGGGGCAACGGATGGCGACCTCTTTCGGATAATGTCTGGGGCGGCGTGCACCAGAGCGTGGTGGCGGCGGGCGTGGATCCCGAGGTCATCACCATCCAGTCGGCAAGCCAGGTCATGATCTACAGCGAGGACATGGGGGCCACCTGGCAAACGCCCACGGGGTTCAATGGAGAAGTGCAGCAGGCCAAGCGCATCCTGCGCGACCCGGCCAGCACCGACCGGGTCTACGCCCTCGTGGCCATCTTCGCCGGCGGCACCCAGCTCTATCGTTCCGACGATGCGGGGCGAACCTATCAGCTGGTCAACATGCTCAACGCCAGCGTGGGCGACTTCTGGATCGACCGCCGCGACGGCAATGACCTCTACCTGATGATCAACAAGACCCTGCACCGCAGCCTCGATCTGGGCGAAACCTGGACCCAGATCGGCGTCATGAGCAGCACCTACAACCCGAGCCAGGTCATCCTCGCGGGCAGCGAGGCGGGAGCGCCCACCTTCTACGTGGCCGCGAAGCTGGCCGGCAACTGGGAGCTTTGGCGCTCCATCGACGGCGGCGTGAACTGGGAGTTCCGCTACGACATCGACGACTTCTGGGAAACCATGAACTGCTCCATCACTCAGCAGAACGTGGTCATGTTCGCGGGAGTGGAGGCCTGGCGCTCGAACAACGGCGGCAGCACCTTCACCAAGGTGAACGGCTGGGGCGAGTACTACGGGGATCCCCTGAACAAGCTGCACGCGGACAATCCGGGTCTGGACGTCATCTGGTTCGACGATTCCGAGCACTGGTTTCCCGGAACCGACGGCGGCCTCTATCGCAGCGACGACGTCATGCTTTCGGTGCTGAACCTGTCCATGGAGGGCCTGGGCGTCAGCCAGTACTACACGACTCACACCAGCAACCTCGACCCCTACCGCATCGCGGCGGGTTCCCAGGACCAGGGCTACCAGCGCGGCGACGGCCTCGGCCGCGATCCCCAGATGGATTTCGACCAGCTCATCAGCGGCGACTACGCCCACCTGACCAGCGGCGACGGAAGCCACAGCATCGTCTTCTCGGTCTATCCGGGATTCGTGCTCGTGCACCACGGCGAGTACGGCGTGGCACTTCACTATCTCGACTTTCCGCCCGGCGAGAGCTATCCCTGGCTGCCCTTCATCGTGGGCGATCCGGACAACCTGCAGGACTTCTTCTTCGGCGCGAAGAAGATCTATTGCTGCCACTGGAGCGGCGGTGATATCGAAACCTACACGGAGGTGTCCAGTCAGAACTTCGCCGTGGACGGCGCGGCCTACGTGACGGCCATCTCCATCGCGCCCGGCGACCACAGCCGCTGGATCGCCGTGACCAACAACGGCAATCTCTGGTACTCCAGCGACTCGGGCGCCACCTGGACCCAGTCGGACGACGACGGTCCTTCGGCCCACTACTTCTACGGCACGGGTATCGAGCACTCCGACACCAATCCCCTGGAAGCCTGGATCTGCGGCAGCGGATATGACGGACCGGCCGTCTACCGGACCCTCGACGGCGGCGTCACCTGGACCGCCGAGAGCTTCGGCCTTCCCTCGACCCTTGCCTTCGAGATCGTCTTCGAGAGCCCGGGCAGCGATGTGCTCTACACGGCCACGGAGAACGGACCCTATCGCTTCGATCCCGGCGCCCAGGCCTGGCAGTACATCGGCGGCACGGAAGCGCCCTTGACCACCTACTGGTGCGTGGAGGCCGTGCCCTCCATCGGCGCGATCCGTTTCGGCACCTACGGTCGCGGCATCTGGGACTACGACACATCCGGCTCCACCGGCGCACCCGAGGACGGCGCGCCCCTGGCCTCGGCCCTGTCGAGCTTCCCAAATCCCTTCAATCCCCAGACCACCCTCAGCTTCGCGCTCGAGGCGGACGGTCCGGTGCGGCTCAGCGTCTTCGATCCCGACGGGCGGCGGGTGCGCATCCTGGCCGACGGTTTCCGAAGCGCCGGCCAGCAACGGATCAGCTGGGACGGGCGGGACGACCGGGGCAACTCATGCAGCAGCGGCGTCTATCTCGCCCTGCTCGAGGCCGACGGCATACGCGTCAGCAGCCAGCTGACCCTGCTGCGATAGACCTACAGGAAACGCGAAACCCGCCTCCCTCGGGGGGCGGGTTTTTCGTGGGATGCATTGCGATCAGTAGAGGCGTTTCAGGTCCGACCAGCTCGTCTCGCCCACGGCGACCTCGTCGAAGTCGGCCTTCACCTGGAGCACGGCCATGCGTCCCCAGGCGGCGTCGGGATCCCAGGCTCCGTCGAACCAGGCCCAGGTGGCGTGGTCGCCGGCCTCGACCTGTCCGCCGAGATCGGTGACCTGATAACCGAATCCGAACCAGGCGCTTTCGGGAATGATGATCGTCTCGCCGCTCAGGTCCACGTAGGCGTAGACCTGGGGCGGCGCGGCGCCGTCGTCCACCGCCGGTGTGAACTGGCCGTGGTGATCGGCGCTCTCGGGGGCACCGCCTGGAGCGCCCGAATCACCGAGATCGGTCCAGACCAGCCAGCCCCATTCGTCGCTGGGCGGACCGGTGCAGGGGAAGCCGAGTTCGGTGAGGCGAAGAGCCTGTCCGCTGTCGTTGTGCAGGACGGTGACGAACCACCCGCCCCAGCCCTCGGCCGAGCCGGCCATGGTGGGCGCGGCTTCCATGAGTCCGGCCGTGTTGATCTCGTAGTCCCCGCGAATCGAGGAGGAGCTCGACTCCCCCGGAGGACTTGCGGGTCGTATCTCGCCCCCCTTGCCGACGATGTCGGCCGAGACCTGGGATGCGAGGGCGAGAATCAGTAGCAAAGAGTTTCTCATAAGGGAGCTATCGGCCTCATCCTGCCCGCGCTTGACCCATTGCGAGCATCCGCCGATACTCCGCCCGCGAAATGAGGCCAAACATGCAAGCCAGTCAACCGCCCTACAGCACCGATCCGGAAGTCCTGGCCGGCGAGATCGAGATCACGGTCTACCGGGCCTCGGGGCCCGGCGGTCAGCACCGGAACAAGACCGAGAGCGCGGTGCGCATTCTGCACCCGCCCAGCGGCGTGATCGTGGTGGCGACAGAACACCGGTCCCAGTTGCGCAATCGCGCCCTCGCCATGGAGAGGCTCATCGAGCGGCTGAGGCGGCTCAATCACAGGCCCAAGCGGCGCCGGAAGACCCGCCGCCCGGCTTCCGCCGAAGAGGATCGCCTGAGACGAAAGAAACTGCAGAGCCTGAAGAAGAAACTCCGGCGTTCCGGCCGAAATGAAGAATAATCACCCCGCTACATGAACTGGACATTTGTGCCCTTTATTCTAGTAATCGACCTTTGCATGGGTTAGAATCCCTCCCTCCAAGCAACCAGAAGGAAGGAGCCCCCATGTCCCAGTCCACTCTTCGACGATTCCCCCTCTTCGTCGTGGTGATGATTTTCGCCCTGAGCGCTTTCGCCTATCCCTCGCTCTTCGATGAGAGGTGCCTGAGCTGCCACAGCGACGACAGCCCCACCTGCGACGGCTGCCATGAGCATCGTGGCGCCCTGGTGACCAACGCCGACCAGGACAGCTACCTGCCCGGCGAGGACCTGAGCGTCATCCTGAACGGCGGCGAGATGTACGGTTGGATCCGTGCGCGTCTCTATGACGAGAACGACCTGCTCGTCGACTTGGCCACCGGCCCCACGGGCACCGGCGACGACGGCGGCGGCGGCGACGTGACCTTCCCCGTCACCCTCACGGGCGTCGCGCCCACCGAGCCCGGCACTTACACCTGGGAAGCCGCCTGGTTCGGCGGGAATGTCAGCGGAACCGGACATCTGGAAGTACGCCGGAACGTGACCATCGTCGTGGAGAGCGACGGCACCAGCGTACCCGGCGGCGGATCCGAATCCACCTCCTGGGTCGCCCTCAAAGCGCTCTACTAGACCGAAGCATTTCGAAATGGAAAGAGCCCGGACCTCGCGGCCCGGGCTCTTCTCATTTCGTATCGCGCGGTCTAGAGCTGGATGTACTTCTGCTCGCCCCAGAGGCTTGCGCGCTTGATCCACTGCATGGGCAAGAACTGCTCGACGGGCTGCTCCTCGCCCTTCTTCTTGTAGCGGAAGGTGACCTGGATGTGGGTCTGGGTCACGGTGGTCAGGGTGGCGGTGTAGGACTCGAAGGTGATGCCATCCTTGATATTCGAAACGGTGTAGCTCTGCGGATTGATGATGGTCACCTCATTGCCTTCCCATTCCTTGAGCACTTCGTAGAAACTGCCTGCAGCCATGGTTATTCTCCTTTCCCTGACCGGGAATCTACTGTGGAAATGCCGCCTGCAGGATAGGCAATCTGCCCTCCGCTGTAAAGACAGCCTCGGATTCTCGCTTTCGCCTTGCTTTTTACTGAGAATACGTTATCAATATGAGCTTCCGGAGGCGAAATGGGCACCCGATCCACCGTACAGCAGAATGCCATTCGACAGATCCTCGAGTCGGCGGGTCGTCCCCTCTGTCCGGTGGAGATCCTGGAGGCCGCACGATCCAGGGTGCCTGGGCTCGGACAGGCCACGGTCTACCGTGGCATCCAACGACTGCTCCGGGGCGAGCAGATCCGGCGCGTACCGGTGCCCGGACTCCCGGACCGATACGAATGGGCCGCCGCGCATCATCATCACCACTTCCTATGCCGGGCCTGCGAGAAGCTCTTCGAGGTGGAGGACTGCCCCGGAAACATCGAGAAGCTCGCGCCCAAGGGTTTCCAGGCCGAGGATCACGAACTGCTCATCAAGGGGCTTTGCCCCGATTGCCGGGAGGCGTGAGAATGAGGCGAATGCTCATCGGCCTGATACTCATGTCCGCCGTGCCGGGCTGGGCCGAGCCCGCCGAGCGCCTCTTCGCGAGCATCCTGCCGCAGAAGTTCGTGCTCGAAAGACTCGCGGCTCCCGAGTTCGAGGTGGAAGCTCTCGTGGGTCCGGGGCAGAGCCCGGCCACCTATGACCCCAGTCCACGGCAGATGGCGCGCCTCGCCGAAGCGCGGGCGCTCTTCACCATGGACGTGCCCTTCGAGCGCGCCTGGTTACCCAAGATCCGCGAGAGCATGTCCGATCTCAGGATCATCGAGGTCTCGCCACCGCCCGGCCTGGTGCACGACCACGATCACCATCATCATCATGGGGATGAACTGGACCCCCACTTCTGGACCTCTCCCCTGGAAACCGGAAGCATGGTCCTGCGCTTGAGCGAGGCCCTCGGCGAGCTGTCCCCCGAGCACGCCTCACTCTTCGAAGAACGTGCGGCTCAGCTCGTGGCCGAGCTGGATGATCTCGACGCCGAACTGAAGGCCCTCTTCGCCGAGACGAAGGGGCACCGCTTCATGGTCTTCCATCCGGCCTGGGGACACTTCGCCCAGCGATACGGACTCGAACAGATCGCCATCGAGCGCGAAGGCAAGGAGCCGGGGGCCCGCTCCCTCGCCTCCAGCATCGAAACGGTCAAGTCCCTGGGCATCGAGGTCATCTTCGTGCAGAGGCAGTTCAGCCGCGACGCCGCCGAGGCGGTGGCCGAGGCCACCGGAGCCCGACTGTGGAGCCTGGATCCCCTGTCCGAAGACTATCTGGACAACCTGCGCGCAAGCGCGCGGGCCATCGCCGAGGCGCTCCGATGAAACCTGTGCAGATCGCCGGGCTGAACTTCTCCTACGGCGGACCGCCCGTTCTGGAGAACGTGAATCTCGAAGTGGGCGAGGGTGAGTTTCTCGGCGTGGTCGGTCCCAACGGCGGCGGCAAGAGCACCCTGCTCAAGCTGGTGCTGGGCCTGCTCGAACCCGATTCCGGCTCCCTCGAGGTCTTCGGCAAGCCGCCCAAGAAGAGCCGGCGCCACATCGGTTACGTGCCCCAGTTCAGCGGTTTCCGTCGCGACTTCCCCATCTCCGTGCGCGACGTGGTGCTCATGGGACGCCTCTCGGGGCGCATGCGACCGGGCCCCTACTCCCCGGCCGATCGACGGGCCGCGGTGAGCGCCATGAAGGGCGCCCGCGTCCTCGATCTGAAGCACCGCCCCATCGCGGAGCTTTCGGGCGGACAACTCCAGCGCGTGCTCATCGCCCGGGCCCTGGCCACGGATCCGGACATGCTGCTGCTCGACGAACCCACCGCCAGCATCGACTCCAGTATCGAGGAGAGCATCTTCGATCTGCTGCGCGACCTGAACGCGCGCATGACCATCATGCTGGTCTCCCACGACGTGGGGTTCATCTCGCGCTACGTGACCCGGGTGGCCTGTCTGAATCGCGGGCTGGTCTGCCATGCGACCTCCGACCTGGACGCCAAGGGTCTGGAAGAAATCTACGGCAGCCCCGTGCAGCTCATCGACCACCACAGCCATCTGCCCACGGAGGCGCCGGAATGATCGAGTTCCTCCGCGCCCTGGGAAGCCAGTCCTTCCTGCAATACGCCTTCGCGGCCGGCCTGCTCGCGAGCCTCGGCTGCGGAGTCATGGGCACCTTCGTGGTGGTTCGCCGCATCGCCTTTCTCGCCGGCGGCATCGCCCACGCCGTGCTCGGCGGCATGGGCGTGGCCCTCTACTTCGGCGCTTCCCCCCTGGCCGGAGCACTCGTTGCCGCCGTGGCCGCCGCCCTCATCATCGGACTGGTGAGCCTGCGCGCCCGCGAACACGAGGACACCCTCATCGGCGCCATCTGGGCCGTGGGCATGGCCCTGGGCGTCCTGTTCATCTCGCGCACCCCGGGCTACAACAGCGAGCTCATGAGCTACCTCTTCGGGAACATCCTCATGGTCACCGCGGGCGACCTGACCCTCATGGCCATCCTGGACGTCTTCCTGCTGCTCACCGTGGGCCTCTTCTTCCGCCAGCTCCAGGCGGTGACCTTCGACGAGGAGTTCTCGCGCCTGCGCGGCCTGCCCGCCGACCTGCTCTATCTCTTCCTGCTCGTTCTGGCGGCCCTCACGGTGGTGCTGCTCATCCGCGTGGTGGGACTCATCCTCGTCATCGCCCTGCTCACCCTGCCGGCGGCGGTGGCCGGCCAGTGGACACGATCCCTGGGCCGCATGATGGCCCTGGCCTCCCTGCTGGGCGCGCTCTTCACCACCGGCGGACTGGCCCTGTCCTACGGACCCGACCTGCCGGCGGGCGCCACCATCATCCTGCTGGCCGGGGCGGTGTTCATCGCCTCGACTCTGATCAGGAGCCGGCGACTCCGCGGGCGAAGTTCCTAGACAGGAAAAACCCGGCCCGCGAAAGCGGACCGGGCTCTGAAGCACTTTGCCTTGCTTAGCGCAGGATCGTGACGCTGTTGCTCTTCACGAAGCTGCCGGCCTGGAGACGATAGAAGTAGACGCCGGAGCTGACATTCTCGCCCCGATCGTTCTTGCCGTTCCAGTTCACCTGATGTTCGCCCGCGGGGAAACTGCCTTCGGCCAGCGTGCGCACGAGACGACCGGAGAGGTCGTAGACGCGCAGCTGGGCGTCGGTGGACTTGTCCAGACTGAAACGAATGCTGGTCATGCCGTCCTCGGGACTGAAGGGATTCGGCTGGTTCTGATAGAGCCGCACCGAGGGACCGAAGGGTCCGCCGGGAGCGCTGGTGGCGTCGAGCAGGAAGGTCTCGATGGTGAAGTCGTCGATGGCCGCCTCCACCAGTCCGCCGCCGCCGTTGTCGCAGGCCACGAAGCGGAAGACCACCTGATCGGTGAGCGTGATCAGGGCGTTCAGATCGCCGACCACGCGGGTCCACTCGTTGACCATGCCCGGAACGCGCTCGACCGCGTGCCAGGTGGTGCCGCCGTCGTCGGAGACGTCCACGGCGAACTCGTCGTCGACCGTGAAGCCGTCCTGTCCCCACCAACGCCAGTAGGTGACGAAGGCCATGTCGGCGCCGGACAGATCGAAGGTCGGACTGACCAGGGTGGTGCAGCCGTCGTCCACGTCATAGTCGCCGGGGCCCGTGCCCGCGGTACCGTCGGTGACGAAGCACATGACGCCGGGGTTCGGCGTGTGGTCGTCGCCCGGCTGGATGGTCTCGCCGTTGTACTCGGTGGCTTCGGGATCCACGCGTTCCCAGATGCCCGTGGTCGCGCCGTCGCCGGCAACGCCGAGCTGCCAATCGGTGTGAGCCGATTCGGCGTCATAGGCGTAGCTGACCGCGGTCACGTAGAGCGTGTAGTAGAAACCGGGAGCGCCCATGGGATCGGTGCTCTCCAGACCGATACCGTCCTCGGCCCAGACGTAGTAATCGATCTGGGTGTTGGCAGGCTGTCCGGGGATGTTGGCGGTGTAGTAGCCGAATCCGCCGCTCATGGCCACGGGCGTCCAGGCACCGTTGTTGGTGCGGTAGTAGAGGACCGCGCTGTCAACGGTGCTGAAGTCGTTGATGTCGGCACCGATGGTGTAGGGACCACCGGTGTCGGAAGTGGTGCCGGGCTGGCTCACGTTCTCGATGACCGGGCCAGCGATGTCGGTGAGGGAGAAGTCCTGAATGGTAGCCTCTTCCGCGATGACCTCGATGAGCACTTCCTGAGGCGCGAAACCGGGCGCGCTGGCGCGGGCGGTATAGAGATCCGCCGCGGCCGAACCGCCGTAGTTTCCGTCCAGGCCCGTGTCCCAGTTGTAGCCGCTGCCGAGCAGTTCCACGGTGGCGCCGGCGATGGGAGCGTCGCCCCAGCTGCCGTTGCCCACGTAACCGGTCACCTGACCGAAGCCCACGGTGGCCGCGATGACGGCGGCGTAGGCATCCACGAAGCCGTGGCCGTAGGTGTTGTCCTCACCGGCACCGCCCATGTCGATGGAGGTCTCCATGATGATCTGCTTGATGGTGTCCACATCGAGGTTCGGGTTGGCCTGACGGATCAGCGGAACGATGCCGGCCACGTGGGGTCCGGACATGGAGGTTCCGCTCCAGCCGCCCTGGAAGCCGCCGTCGTTGGTGCTCGAGTAGACGTCCACGCCGGGACCGACCACTTCGGGCTTGATCTTCAGATCGGGATCCACGTCGCAGCCCGTGGGACCGCGGCTCGAGAAGCCCGCGATGGGATAGGGCCAGCTGTAGTTGGTGGCGTCCACGGCGCCCACGGAGAAGGCGTTGTACTCCGTAGTGGCGCGATCCGCGGGGGAACCGATGGTCTGGGAGCCGGAACCCTCGTTGCCCGCCGACCAGGTGCTCACCATGCCGGAAGCTTCGGCGTTGTCGATGGCCGCCCACCAGCGGTCGTCGCAATCGGTGTAGTCGCCGCCGAAGCCTTCGTTGATGCGCCAGGAGTTCTGGACCACGTCGGGCACGTCGTCGTTGGTGAAGGGATCCCCGTCGGGATCGGCCAGCCACTCGTAGACGGCGATGATGTCGTTGTCGAATCCGCTGCCGACGCCCTGGTTGATGGCGTTGGTGCTGATCCACTCGGCTTCCCAGGCCACGCCGACCGTATCGTCGGGAGCCACGCCGCAGATCGTACCCGTAACGTGGGTACCGTGTCCGTGGCCGTCGTTGGGATAGCTGGTGCCGGTGCCGAGAACATCGAGCCAGCACTCTTCGGCCGGCGCATGGTTTCCGCGCCAGCGATCCGTGAGGGCCACGTGACTACCGAGCACGCCGGTGTCGCAGCTCGCGACAAGACGGCCGGCGCCGGTGTACCCGAGCTGGTACCAGACGTCATCCGCGTTGATGGCGCGAAGGCCGGGGGTTACGCCGATGCCGCGGTTTCCAGCCTCGCCGGGAGTCGGCGACATCTGGAAGGGTTCGACCGGAGTGATCACGCTGACCGTGAAGTTGGGTTCCACGATGTCGACGTCATGCCTGTCGGCGATGCGGAGCACTTCTTCCTTGGTCGCCTTCACGACGAGCATGTTGCTGATCCAGTAGCTCGTGTAGCCGGACACCTCGCCGGTGAGCTGGGCCTCATCCAGATAGGCCTTGAGGGGCTCCTGGCTGCCGGTCACGGACTGCAGGGCCAGCACCACATCGCGGTGGCGGTCCTGCAAGCTGGCGCGTGAGTTCTTGAGCTCCTGGTTGAGCTGTGCGATGGGCGCCTGCTCCTGCATGTGCACGATCACGGAGATCTGCTCGCCGGTCTGCGTTTCAGCAAGCAGAGCCTCGAGCTTGGGATGGACGGTGCCGGCGCTGGCCGCGCTTACGGCCAGAATGAGAGCCAGCGTCAATAGACGGGTCGCGAGTCGCAAGATGGTCTCCTTTCCCCCGGTGGATATCGAGGGCACAGGCCTTCCCGCGCGCCAGATGAGGTTGGGTGGTTGCCCGAGTCTGAGCGGCAGGCGTGGGTGTGCCGTGGAATGGCCGCTCAATTATAGCACATGGAATGGGGATCCCTGAACTCTTAAGCGATGATCCGCTAAGAAGATGCATCTAAAGAATTTGGAATTGCCAATCCGGAATTCGACTCCCGGGATCGCCTACTTGAGGAGCACCAGCTTCCGGGACAGCGATTTCCCGCCGGTCCGCAGGCTCAGGAAATAGACGCCGCTGCTCAGCCTTTCGCCCTCGTCGTTCCGCCCGTCCCAGCTCAGCTGGTGCTCGCCCGCGGCCAGAAGCCTTCCGGGCAGCAGTTCGCGAACGAGCCGTCCGGCCAGGTCGTGGACACGGAGCGACACGAACCCGCTCTCGGGCATCAGGAATCGGATCTTCGTACTCGGATTGAAGGGATTCGGATGGGGAGCGAGCAACACCGGTCCGGCCAGCGGCGCCTGATCCCCAACCGCCGTGCCGCCGCTCTCGTAGAGGATGATGCGCTGATCCGCGTCCACCAGCAGGCTGTCCTGCACGGCGCCGGATGGCCAGAAGACGCGCAGTGTGTCCACCACCGCGTCGTCGCCGAGACCGAATTCCACGCAGTAGCTGTTCTCGGAGAGATAGCCGCCGTCCGAGCCCACCTGCCGACTCTGAACGCCCATGGCCGACTTCAACTCCACCCGCGCGCCGAGGGCGAAGACGTTGGGCGCATCGCCCACCAGATCCACCTGCAGCCAGTGGGCGCCGGCCTCGAGCTCGTTGCGAAGCAGACGATTCAGACGCAGGGTCTTGCCGATGAAGAGATCGAGATCGCCGTCGAGGTCCGCGTCGCACCAGGTCACCGAGACCGTGGGCTGGGGATCGTCCAGCATGGGGAAGGAGTCGAACTCGAAGCCCGCCTCTCCCTTGTTGTGGAGAAGGCGATTCTCCGAATGGTAGTCGGCCAGATAGAGGTCGAGCAGGCCGTCGTTGTCGTAGTCGCCCCAGCTCGCGCTGCGCGCCACCGAGGAGCTGTATGGCAAGAGGGAAGACGCGTCGCTGAAGCCGAAATCGCCTTCGTTGCGAAGGAGCAGGTCGGGCCCGGACTCGCAGGCGAGGAAGAGATCGGGATCGCCGTCGGCATCGAAGTCGCCCCATGAGGCGCTGAATCCCAGATAGGTATCCCCGGGCAGGGAATCGCTCACATCGGCGAATCCCGACTGCCCGTCGTTGCGGAAGAGGCGGGTTCCGCCCAGATCGCAGACGAGAAGGTCGGGATCCTGGTCGAGATCCACGTCGCACCAGGATGCGTGACGGCTGTACCCCGCTCCGTCCAGGGGCGGAGCGGTAACGTCGGTGAATAGCCCGCCGTTGTTCTCGAGCAGCAGGTTGTCCAGGTGATCGTCGCGGGTCAGATAGAGGTCGAGGTCGCCGTCGCCGTCGTAGTCGGCCCAGGCCGCGTCACGGTTGTTCTCGGCGAGGTCCAGAGGCGGCTCGGTGGCCACGGCGAAGCCCAGTTCGCCCTCGTTGCGGAAGAGCGTATTGGCCTCGTTGCGGTTGACCAGGTAGAGGTCGAGGTCGGAGTCGCCGTCGTAGTCGATCCAGCTGACGCCCAGACCCGTGCCGTCGTCGTGCAGGGGCCAGTCGCTGACGTCGACGAATCCGAAACCGCCGGAGTTGCGAATGAGGCGATTCTCGGGACCCGTTCCCGAGAGGTAGAGATCGTCCAGACCGTCTCCGTCGTAGTCTCCCCAGGCCGCGTGGTTGGCGTAGGAGACCTGGATGATGTCCGGACTGAGCTCTGTCCAGGGCATGGCCGGATCCAGGGGCTCGCAGCTTCCCGAATCGAAGAGGAAATCCAGCCCGCAGGGAGACAGGAACATCTGGCGGTGGTTGTGCCCCACGCCCTTCACGATGGACACGCGGTGGCGCAGGAAGATGTCGGGTCCGAAGTAGTGGTTCAGGTAGCGCGCGTAGACCTGCATGCGCTGCAGGCGCATCTGCCCCTGGAGCAGGGCCGGACAGCTCTTGTCCAGGAACTGGTCGTTGAACTGGATGTCGTCGGCGCCGGAGAAGAGGACGACCCTGGCGTCGAAATAGCGATCCCGCAGAACTTGGAGGTCTTGGTTCATGTACATGTTCAAGTTCTCCAAGCCGTACTTGTAGTCGTTCCAGTCGGGGCACTCCGCGATGGTCTCGGCGTCGGGCGGCGAGAAAAGCCAGCCCTCCTCGCGCACCCAGCGGTCCTCGTTGAAGTAGAGGAAGGTCGATGGATTGGTCACGATGAAGTTGACCTCGATGCCTTCGCCGGCGAGGGAATCCATGGCCGCCGAGCCCGCCGCGTAGCGGTTGGCGAACTGTCCGCCGGCCGAGTGGCCGGCCACGACGATGCGTTCGAGGTCAGGCAGGCCTTCGGCCAGATGCAGGAGGATGCTGTCGGCCGCCGCGTAGGAACTCATGCGCCAGGGGCGGGGCTTCACGTCGGTGCTGTCGGACCGGTCGCCCTGCCGCCAGCCCATGTACTCCCAATAGAGATGCGAATCGTCGAGGGAGAAGGTGTCCAGATCGGCGGCGGTGAGATACTGGGGCGCGAAGAGCAGGGCCTCGTCCTGGAATCCCGTGAGAGATGCCGCCGTGACGATATCCTGGTAGTAGTCTTCCACGTTCCTGAGCGTACCGTGCACCATGTAGATGAGATGGTTCACGCCCGCATGGGCCTGATCGATGTCGAGGTTGCAGAGGTAGGGCATGCGCAGGGTGTCGCCGTTCTGGACGAACTCCACGCGGGCGGGAGGAATGGAATCGACGATGTCGTCGAACTCCGGAGGATCCCACAGCTCGGCCCATGACGGGAGTGCCGACAGGAGCATGACGGTTACCATGGCGAGCAGGCGGAACATGAGACCTTCCGGCATAGAAGAACGCGGCCTCCGCGAAGAGGCCGCACAATTATAACACATCGGCGCCGAAGGCCGCTAAGCGCGGGACAACAGACCCTTCATCCACGCCATGGTCCGTTCCGAGAAGTGATAGAGAGCGGGAATCAGGATCAGCGTGAACACCGCGCTGACCAGCACGCCGCCCATGGTCACCACTGCCATGGCGATGCGGTACTCGATTCCCGAGCCCGTGCCGATCACCTGGGGAACCATGCCCACGGCGATGGCCAGGTTGGTCATGATCACGGCGCGCAGCCTGAGCGGGCAGGCCTCCAGGAGCGCCTCCTCGAGCCCCAGGCCCTTTCGTCGAAGCTGGGCCACGTAGTCCAATAGCAGGATCGCGTTGTTCACCACGATGCCCACCAGCATGACCATGGCCATGAGGCTCATGATGTTGATGGTCGCTCCGCCGAAGAAGAGTCCCATGGCCGAACCGATGAGACCCAGGGGCAGGGTGACCATGACCGTGAAGGGATGCACGAAGGACTCGAGGATCATGGCCAGCACCACGTAGGTGAGGATGATGGCCAGGATCAGCGACTGGAAGATGGACGCGAAGGCCTCCTGCTGGAACTCGTACATGCCGCCGAAGACGATGCGATAGCCGGCGGGACGGTCGATCTCGTCGAACTTGGGCTGGAGGACGGCCACCATGTCGGAGATGGTGCCCTGACCCAGGTTGGCCGTCACGGTGATGCGCCTCTGTCGGTCGCGACGCAGGATCTCCGCGTCGCCGCGCTCTTCGCTGAGCTCGCCCAGCTGATTGAGGGGCAGGAGGACGGGCCCCGCCGCCACTCGCATTTCGTTCAGATTGCGGATGCTGGAACGGTACTCGTCGCCAAGCTGCACTCGGATCTTGTACTCCTCGCCCTGATCCCGGAAGACCGAATTCTCGTCTCCTTCGTAGGCGTTGCGTAGCAGCATGGCCAGGGCGCCGGTGCTCAGGCCCCGTCTGGCCAGTTCCTGACGGTCGGGACGGAAGACCAGTTCGCGACCGCCTTCCTCGTGGCTGCTGGCGATGTCCACCAATCCCTCGGTCTCGCGCAGGATGGCCAGCACCTCGGCGCTGATGCGCTCGAGTTCGCCCTGGTCATCGCCCAGCACCTCGATCTGCATGTCGGCCATGGTGCCGCCGCCCTCCCCTTCCTCGCTGAGCACGGTGATGTCCGCGCCGGGAACCATGGCGAGCTTGGGACGCAGGGCATTGCTCATCTCGTAGGCCGTCAACTCGCGCTCGTTCTTGGGCACGAGGTTCGCCTGGATCACGGCCTCGTTGATTCCGCGACCCGATCCGCCGATGGTGCTGAGCACCGAGGCGATGGCCTCCTCGCTTCGGAGCGCTTCTTCAACCTGCATCACCGCACGGCTAGTGCGCTCCAGGGAACTGCCCGCGGGAAGCTCAAGGTTCACGAAGACGAAGCCCTGGTCGATGCGCGGCATGAACTCGCCGCCTGACAGTCCGAAGAGAACGATGGCCAGGGCGAAGAAGAGGAATGTGATGAAGCTCAGGAAGAAGAAGCGCCAGGTCTTCCCGAAGGTCCAGGCCAGGAGGCCGCGATAGCCGCCGGCCAGGTTCTCCATGAAGCTGTCCATGCGATTGGGCTTCTTCTCGGCCTTGCTCTCGCCGGGTTTCACGCGGCGCAGGATCACGGAGCTGAGCATGGGCGTGAGCGTGAAGGAGATGATGAGCGAGAAGGCCGTGGCGAAGACCACCGTGAGGCCGAACTGCAGGAAGAAGCGTCCTACGATGCCCTCCATGAAGGCGATGGGCACGAAGACCACCACGTTGGTCATCACCGAGGCGACCACCGCGAGGGCCACCTCGTCGGTGCCGAAGCGGGCGGCCTCCTTGGGATCCTCCCCTTTCTGGAGGTGCCGCAGGACGTTCTCGAGCACCACGATGGCGTTGGTCACCAGGATTCCCACGCTGATGCCCAGGGCCAGGAGAGTCATCACGTTGATCGTGAATCCCGCCATCTGGATGAGCAGGAAGGTGGCCACGATGGCCGCGGGCATGACCACCGCCGCCACGATGGTCCCGCGCCAGTTGCGCAGGAAGACGAAGAGCAGCAGGGCCGTGAGCATGACGCCGATCATGATGTTCGTCTGCACGTCGCGCACCGAGTCGCGTATGAAGTCGGAGTCGTCGGTGGCGTACTCGATGACGAAGTCGCTGGGCAGTTCGGCTCTGAGCCGGTCTACGGCCTTGTAGATCTCGTCGGCCGTGGAGATGGTGTTCGCGCCGGGAGTCTTGACGATGCTCACCTGCACGGCCTCGCGGCCGTTGAAGCGGGCCCGGCTGCGCGCTTCGGCGAAGCTGTCGCGGATGTCCGCCAGATCCTTCACGCGGATGAATCCGCCCGAGGGTAGCATGATCGGCACCTCGCCGATGTCCTCGAGGCTCTCGAACTCGCCCACCATGCGAACCGTGAACTCCTCGTCGGGCTCGATGATGCGACCCTCGGGAACGTTCATGTTCTCCATGGCGATGGCCTGGCTGATGGCGCTGATGGGCAATCCGTAGTGATCCAGCTTCGCCGGATCCACCGCCACCTGGATCTCGCGCTCCTGGCCTCCGAGGATCTCCACGTTGGCCACGCCCGATACCTGACTGAGCCTGTCGCGGATGATCTTGTCGGCCACGGCGTAGGTGCCGTTCACGCCGCGGTCGCTGGACACCGACAGCGAGATGATGGGACGGGCTCCCATCTCGAACTTCTGGACCAACGGCTTCTCGGCGCCCTGGGGCAGCGAGTTGAGGATACCGTCCACCTTGGCCCGCACCTCGTTGGCCGCCGCATCGGCGCTGGCCTCCAGTTCGAACTGGAGCACCACGAAGCTCACGCTCTCCTGGGAATAGGATTCCAGCAGGTCGATGTCGGCCAGGGTGCTGACCGCGTCCTCGATGCGTTTGGTGACCTGGGTTTCGATCTCCTCGGGCCCCGCGCCGGGATACACGGTGGTCACCATGACCACGGGGAACTCGACGTCGGGCATGAGCTCGATGGAGAGCTGCATGTATCCGAAGGCGCCCAGCACCACCAGGGCCACCACGAGCATGGTGGTGAAGACCGGGCGTTCAACCGATAGCTTGGACAGGAACATCCGGCCTCCTAGCGCTCGCCGCCGAAGTAAGTGTCGCTCAGATCCTGCTGCACGCTCACCTTCACGCCCTCTTCGAGCTTGTTCTGCCCGGCCACGACCACCTGCTCGCCGGCCTCGATCCCGGATCGTGCCGCGAGGAGCCGGTCCACCTGGATGCCGGGCTGGATCTCGCGCAGCGCGGCGACGTCACCGCTGACGGCGAAGCAGAAGAGCCTGCCGTCGCGACGGATGAGGGAGGAGCTGGGCAGCAGGGGCAGTTTGCCGTCGACCGCCACCAGCACTTCCACGCCCACCAGGGTACCGGGGCGCAGACTGTGATTCGGATTCTCGATGAGGACTTCAGTGTCGTAGAGGCGTGTCTCGGTATTCGCGCTGAGCGCGAGCTTATGGACCTTGCCCTCGAGAGTCCTGCCGTCGTTCAGGACCACGCGCGCGGGCTGCCCTTCCCGAAGCTCGGACCGTTCGTCACCGCTCAGGGCGATATGCACGCGCATGCGGTCCAGGGACGCCACGGTGGCCACCACCTCCCCGCTCTCCGCGTAGCGATCGGCCTCCACATTGAGTGCCGTGATGACGCCGGCCACCGGGGTTCGCAGATCCACGGCCTTGCTGGCTCCCTCCCAGACCACCCGAGCCGAGGTCGTCATGGTGCGCACCTGCTCGAGCTGCTGCTGAGACACCGCGCCCTGCGCGAAGAGCGCCTCGATGCGCGAGCTGTCGGCGCGGGCGCTCATGTACTGGGCTTCGGCGGCGTCGCGGTTCATGGCTATGCGCATGGGATCGCTGGGATCCAGCGAGACGATGAGCCTGTCCGCCGGCACTTCCTCGCCCAGACGGCCATGTACCGCCACCACCCGTGTGCGGAAGTCGCTGATGAGGTCCACCTGCTCCCAGCCCTCGGCCTCGCCGGTGAAGCGACGCCAGTCCTCGAGGGGCTGGACCCGGGCGATGACCACGTCCACGGGAATGCCTTCCTCCTCCTGGACGGCCTCGATGCTCAGCACCTCGGTCCTCTGCAGGCGCTGCCGCCCCTGCCAGACGAAGACCACGACCACCAGGGCGAGAATCAGGATCCAAAGGATGATCTTGGCTCCTCGGCTCATCGTTCTACTCCTTCTCGGCTGTCTCGGCGTCGGCGATGGATCGTCCCAGAATGCGATCGACCCGCGCGAGCGCGACCTTGTAGCGGTATTGGGTTTCGGCGAGACCCGTGCGGGCCAGATCGGCGGCCACGCGGGCGTCGTTCAATTCGAGTTGGATGGATAGCCCGTTGTCGTAACGCGACTGGGCGATGCCGTAGGCCTCCTCGGCCAGATCCACGGTGGCTTCCATGGAGGCAAGTTCCAGCTTCAGGCTCTCGAGTTCCTGCAGGGCCTGGTTCACTTCCAGGCTCACGCCCCGCCGGGCCTGTTCGAGCTCGTAGAGGCTGCGGCGAAGGTCGGCTTCCGCCTGTTGCACCTGTCCGCGGGTGCGCAGTCCGTCGAAGATGGGCACCTGAATGGCGAGGCCCGCGGAAGTGGAGACGGCGCGATGGTCCTCGTCGAAAGCCCGCAGCGGATGGTGGCGATCGGTGGCGCCCTGCAGCAGCACCTGCCCATAGAGTCCGAGTACCGGCAAGCGACCCGCCCTGCGGATGGCGAGTATCTTCTCGGCGCCTTCGACGCTCAACTCCAGGGCCTGGATCTCGGGCCGCGCGGCCATCGCCTCATGGTAGGCCGCGGTCTCTTCGAATTCGGCGGGCGAGTCCTCGCCGATGTCCAGCAATTCGAACTCCGTGCTCTCGTCGAGCCCCGTGATTCGCAGGAAATCCTGACGGGACAGCTCCAGATTGTTTTCGGCCCGGATCACTTCAGGCGCGTGGTTCTTGAGCTCCACCTCGCTGCGCAGGAGTTCGAAGCGCGAGGCCGTGCCCTGTTCGTGGCGCTGCGACACCAACTGAAACTGCTCCTGGAGCTGCGTCTGGGTGCGGCGGGTGATGTCGACCACATCCTCGAGCAGGAGGAGGCGCAGAAACACTTCGCGGGTCTGGAAGATCACGTCGTCCTGGGCCATGCGAATGCCGCGATCGGCGATGTCGCGATAGATGCCCGCGAAGTCCAGGGCGTTGCCCACGCGGCCGAAGGCGTAAAGCACCTGATCCACGCGTAGCTGCCCGGCGACCTCGATGTCCGAACCCATTTCGATCAGTCCACCGCCGAATTCCTCGGGAGCGAAGAAGACCGGCAGGCTGAAGTTGCCCTGATAGGTTCCCGACAGGGAGACCTGGGGCAGCGCTCCGGCCCGGGCCTCGACCACCGCGCCTTCGGCCTTGCTGCGGTTGGCCTCGGCCACGAGGACGGTCTCGTTGTTCTGCAGGGCGAGATGGATGGCCTCATCCAGCGAAAGCACCATGGCTTCCCGTGCCAGGGCGCCGGCGGCGGACGCGACGATCAGGATGATTGCGAGTGATCTATTCATGTTCCTTCCAATGCGGTGAGTAGGTCCGCAGGATGATCTGAACGATGTGTTCGGCATCGAGGTTAGGAAGTTCCATTTCTCGATGAAAATCGTCGCTGATAGCTCCCCAGATCAGGGTCCTGAACGTGCTGGCCATTCGCTCGGGCGATTCTCCCTCGACCATCCCCTCGGCGATTCCCCTTCGGAAGAGGGCGACCACCGGCCTGTGCATCTCGACGTCCTTCTCATTCAGGTTCACGATGGCATCGCGGTGGCGCTTGAATAGAGCCATCAATTCCGCGCGGTTGTCGCGGACGAATCCGTGATGGTCTGAGAGCCATCCGAGAATGCACTCCACCAGTTCGCGAAGTGCGCAGGTGAAGTCGCCCCCGCTGTCGAGTGCGTTCCGGATCAGTTCGAGCACCTCGTTCTTTCGCAATTCAACGAGGGCCAGGTAGAGCTCGTCCTTGCTCGGGAAGAGTTTGTAGAGATAGCCCACGCTGAACTCCGCCTCCACGGCGATTTCCTGCACGCTGATCGAGGAGTAGGGCTGGCGGGCCAGCAGACGTTCGGCGGCCTCGAGAGCTTCGCTTCGATGGCGTGCCAGTTCCCGCTCTCGGCGGGTGGGCTGGGTGTTGGTCTCTTCGGGCATCTCTTTGAATGATTTAGGGTTGAAGAGGCTTGAATCCTGATTCAATGCGTGAATCCAGATTCACAGAATAGCATGAGGGTTCGTGAAGTCAAGGGAGGTCGAGAAAAAGGCGGGAGATTTCCCGCCTGAAGTCAAGCGATGCCATACCCCGATCAGGGATCCCGCGGATCCTGAAGGATGACCTCCACCTCGACGGTGCCGCTGAGGGGAACATGGGCATTGAAGAGCTGCTGGCTGATCTGCTGGGAGTAGTTCCCCTCGATGTAGTAGTGCAGGTGGACCGAAGAGATGAAGGACTCGTTCATGGGCGGATCGGCTTCCGGATCGGGACATCCATAGAGAGGATCGAATTCGAAGACCAGGGTGTCTCCGATCTCCGGCAGCACGAAATCCCAGTACGTGAAGTATTCGCCATCCAAGGGGATATCGTAGAGGGATTCGCCGTTGATGTCGATGCGCTCGGTCACGCAGTTCACGTGGAAACAGCTGGGCAGGCCGGCGTTGTAGCAGGCCACGCCCGTGTAGTCCCCTGCGCGATTGTCCACGTAGATGCCCAGACGCGGCTTGAAGACCACGGTGGCCGGCTCCGAGTTGATGGTGCCGCCTTCGATCTCAGCCCAGATGGTCGCCATGCCACCAACTTCGCTGGTGATATGCGCGACGACTTCACCGTTCTCATCGGTATCGCCCCAGAAGATGTCGTCCACCCAGTCGCCGAAGTCGGTGCTGAGCAGGACGGTCTTCCCCGGGATCGGATCGCCGGACGGCACGTTCGTATCGAAATCGGTGAAGTAGCGGACCGTGGCCGTGACGGTGGATCGACTCCAGCCGTTGGCGAGAACCGTGTCCGGAACCGCCGTCAGCGCCACGCCATAGCGGTCGAACTCCAGCGATATCAGATTCGATCCGCAACCGGGATACTCGGTCAGTTCGACGCTGCCGACCACCTCGCCGTCGTCGGCCTTGGCCTCGGCTAGAATGTTCACCTCCTGCTGCCACCAGAAGCCGACCATGTCCTCGATTTCCCAGGGATCCATGATCAGCGGATTGGGATCCGCGCCGGGCGAGTCCGACATGATCTCCACGGTGGCGGCCGTCTCGGGAATCTCGACGACCTCGAAGGTGAACCAGCCGAAACAGACGTATTCGAGGGTGCCGTCGCAGGTGATCTCGGTGGACAGGCTGTAGCCGCCCACGGGCCATCCCCCCTCGCGGGCGATGACGTCCACCGTGGCCGCGCCGGGCACAAGGCCCTCGATGACGGGGCTGGCCAGACCCGTCTCGACTTCCACCGAGGGGATGTCGGGATCGTGGTAGTGGATGGTGACGTCGAGGTTGTCGGCACCCGGAGGACGATCCCCCACGGCGAATTCCAGCGAGCCGTCGCAGGGGCAGAGATCCACGTCGTTGGGCCCGCCTTGCAGAGCCAGTTCGTAGTCTCCGCGCCCGACTATGCTTCCTTCGGAGTCGCGGGCCGTCAATTCGATCTCGGCTCCCACGGGAGGAAGTCCTGTGAGCTCGAACTCGCCTCCGGGAAAGAACTGGAAGCTCGTGTTCAGACTCGGACAGTCGGGGTAGCTCACGTTCACGTCGTAGTAGACCGTACCCTCTTCCATGCAGTCGAAGGGCGCGTCGAATCGCATCTGGGCGGGCAGCATGAAATCGGTTCCGTCCACCGTGCTCACCATCATGCCCATGCCGCTCTCGCCGAAGTAGATGTCCAGACCGTCAAGGTTGTCCGAGGCGTTGTAGGCATCCATGGGCGCGCCGTCATCACCGCGTACCATGTTCTCCATGTAGAGCTTGTAGGCGTCCACGCCCTGCTCGTGATCGGTATGGCCGCTCCAGCCCGTGAAATGCCCAGCTCCGGCCTCGGTCATGGCATCCACCGCCTCCCAACTGCTCGAAGCGATGATGTGCACCATGGCGCCCTCGTCGAGCTTGATCTGCTCGGCGAGAAGGTCGTCGCGGATGTAGACCTCCTTGAGATCGCGGCCTGCGTCCGGGCTGTATGCCGCATTGGCATGGAGGGTGCCGTCGTTGTGGAACCAGTCTACGTATTCATCCCAGCGCTCCTCGGTCACGTAGTCTTCATAGCCATCGTGACGCTTTCCTCCATAGAAACACTCCAGGCTGTAGTGCTCCTGGCCGGCCGCGTCCTCGATCATGCCGCCCTGCCCGATGAAGAGCACGATGCCGTAGCCTTCCTGCTCGAACATGGAATCGGGGACGAAGCTGCGGTCGTACCACTCCTCGCGCTGGGTGATGACCACGTCGTCCGGATCCCAGCCCATGTCGATGAAGTGCTGGCGGACCTCCGCGGTCAGATCCAAAGTGGATTGCTTGATGCCGCCGGCCATGTTCACGATGTGCACCCTGTGGCTGCTGGGCGTCTTGATGTTGCCGCAATCGCTGCGGCCGGCCGCCACTCGTATCAGCTCTGGGAGTTCGTTCTTCGCGGCTATGGAGATCGGTCCTTCGTATCCGCTCCGCGGCGGTCCCAGGAAGTCTTCATCGGTGAAGAGTCCCGCGCGGGTGCTGTCGATGAAGACCAGCTGGATGCTCGTGCCGTCCGATAGAAGCTTGGCGCCCAGGAGGTCATCCCAGTCCTCGAGTTCCGCAAGCAGGGAAGCTCGAGCCGAGGCCGCGTCCTGGACCGCGCGAAGTTCTTGGTATCGAATGACCAGTGATTCCAGGGCCGCCTCGCCCAGGTCGGGCAGACCGAGGCCGCCTTCGGGCCATTCGGCGTCCACCGGACCGGTGGGGTCGTCGCCTCCGCCGGGATCGCTCGGACTCGAACCGCAACCGGGAAGCAGGCAGGCGACCGCAAGAGCCACGAGAATCGAAATCGCCGGAAGATGGTTATTCATCGCGGCCCCTCCTATTGCGCCTCGTAGATGATGGCGTCGTCGCTCGGGTGGACGAACCCGGCCATCTTCGGAATCGCCCCTTCTCGGACCACCCGGCGAACCACGGGAGGATCACCGGATATGGGATCGGTGAGCGTGATCGCGAAGGTCACCGGTTCGCTCATGTACTCCATGCGATCGGTCACCTTGAGCGTGATCTGGTTGCCGTAGTCGGTGCCGTAGTACCAGTGGATGTAGAACTGGCCGAGCAGCGGCACGTCGTAGGGGGGCTCCATGAGATCGTGGATGCAGTCCCCCTTCGGCGTAAAGGTGTAGTAGAGGGTCTCCCCCACCACGGGATAGGTCTTCCGATGGGCGATCCATCGATAGGGCCCGCCCTCGTCGCCGCTCAATCGTTCGTCCTCGCAGAGCAGTTCGCGCTCGAGGCAGTGGTACTCGAGCCAGCACCAGCTCGAGCAGTCGTTGCCCCAGTCGCCGGTGAAATGCGAGGAGCGGTTGTCGAAAAAGACCGAGAGGATCTCGAGGAACTCCACGGCGAGCGGCTGCGATGACACCTGGCCCCCGTCGCAGGTAGCCAGGACCTCGGCCGTGCCGGGCTCGAGGCTGGACAGTCTCACGCTGATCCTGCCTTCTTCGTCAGTCGTTCCGAAGTACACGCCATCCTCGAATTCGCCGAAGCTGCTCTCGAAAAAGACGGTCTTGTAGGGCAGCGGATCGCCGGTGGGCTCGGTGGTGTCGTAGTCGGTGAAGAAGCGCACGGTGGCCGTCAACTCGGCGAACTGGCCTTCCCGGGCCGCCACCGAATCGGGCTCCGCCTCGAGGATGATGCCGTAGGGATCGAACTCCAGCAGCACCTCCTGAGCGCCGCAACCGACGCTAGCCTCCACCGTCTGAACGCCCATGATTCGGCCGTCGCCGTCGCGGGCGGAGGCGTAGAAGGTCACATCGTCGCCGACCCAGAAGCCGAACATGTCGGCCTCATCGCTGGGTCCGAATTGGAGCGGATTGGGAAAGTTGGTGTCGTAGACCGTCTCCACGGTGATCTCCGTCACGGAAACGGGGGCTTCGATCACGCGGAAGTGGAACCATCCGAAGCAGGGCGTGGGCACCGTTCCGTCGCAGGTGATGTCCACGTTCATGGTGCTGGAGCCGTAGATCCCTTCGGGTCCGAAGGCATGGAAGTCGACGCTGGCCGAACCGGGAATGAGATCGTCGAAGCGGGGATCGTCGACAGACTCGATCAAGGTGACGCTGTCGATCTCGGGATCCTCGTAGGTGATCACAGCGCCCAGCTCATCGCAGCCCGGAGGCAGATCGCTGTCGAATACGATGGCCACGAAAAAGCCTTCGCAGGGGCAGAGATCCACGGCGTTCGGGCCGCCCTTGAGTTCCAGGCTCTGATCTCCGCGGCCGAGGATGCCGCCCTCCGCGTCCCGGGCGGTGAACTCGATCTCGGCCCCCACCGGAGGCAGGCCCGTGAGTTCGAATTCGCCCCCGGGAAAGAACTGGAAGCTATGGTTGTTCTCGGGACAGTCGGGGTAGCTCACGCTCACGTCGTAGTAGACCGTGCCCTCCTCCAGGCAGTCGAAAGGCGCGTCGAAACTCATCTGAGCGGGAAGCATGAAATCGAGGGAGGAGACCGTGGACGAGAACAGGCTGTACTCGCCGTCGAACTCCTGCATGTCCAGGTAGTCCATGCCGAGGACCGCATCCCACGAAGAAAGGGGGCCGCCCTCCTCGCCGATCATGAGATCCAGATGACGCATGAAGGCGTCGGCGCCGAACTCGAGATTCGTGGGACCCGTCCAGCCCGTCACGCATCCCGCTCCGGCTTCCAGAAGCTCTTCGGAGGCTTCCAGGCCGTAGTTCGAGAGCACGTGGACCATGGCTCCCTCGTCCAGGATCATCTCTTCGGCCAGCAGATCCTCGCGCACGTATATCTCGGACCAGCCTTCGCCATCGTCGTGCCGGCCCTTCTTGGTGAGCAGGGTCCCGTCCTCGTAGTACCAATCCTTGTAGTCGCTCCAGCGCTCTTCGGTGACGTAGGGTTCCCAGCGCTCGTCGTATTCGCCGCCGCGGAAACACTCCGGGGCGAAGTACTCCGTGCCGTCGGCGGCCTCCGTGAAGCCACCCAGGCCCAGCATGAAGACCATGCCGTAGCCGGACTGGTCGAACATGGTGTCGGGCGTGAAACTGAAATCGTCGAAGGAATCGCGCTGCTTGATGTCGATATCGTCGATATCCCATCCTCGATAGAGAAGCCGCTGGACGAGCAGATCGACCAAATCATGGGTGCCTTCGCGAATGCCGCCGGCCATGTTGACGATGGAGATCTTGTGATTGTCGGGCACTCGGATGTCGCCGCAGTCGAGCCGATCGCCCAGGATGCGGTCCACTTCGCGGCCGAGCGTAGCGGACGTCACCGGTGTCACGTCGAGGTGGCGGGCTTCGGAGGACCTGCCGCCGAAGTAGTATTCGTCGGTGACGAGGACGCAGCGCGTGGTGTCGCTGAAGGCCAGTTGAACGCTGCTGCCGTCGCTGAGAAGCTTGGCCTCCTGGATGTCGTCCCAGTCATCCATTTCGGCGAGGAGCGCGTTGCGGGCCGCGGCAGCGCCCATGCTCTGGCGCAGTTCGTGGTAGCGAACGGTCGCCGAGTCGGAGAGCGCGTCCATCTCCTCCCGCAGCCCGACGAGTCCCTCCGGCCACTCGCCGCCGGGGGGATCATCCCCGGGATCGTCGCCGGGATCGTCTCCCGACGGATCCGTTGGGCTCGATCCGCAGGCCGGCATGAGCAGGAAAAGCGCGGCAGTCAGGGCGACCAACATCAAGAAGAGGAGTCTGCGAGTCATGGCCATTGCCTCCCATCGAATGACAACGGGAAGTATCGCCATGGCTCGTTACCCGGGGATTACGCGGGATCGGGGGGGCAAATAAAGCGGCAACGAGCTTATAACTCGTTGCCGTGCAAGGTGGAGGCGGTGGGAATCGAACCCACGTCCGAAGAAACCTCGACAAGGACCTCTACATGCTTAGCCCGTCATTGATTCTCGCCGAAGGGGAGGGGGACAGGCGCACCACCCTTAGGCCAGCCTGGAAAGTCTCGACGCCGGAAGTCAGGCCCGACCGACGCCCAGTCTCAGATTATGATACCCGGCCCCTCATCCTGAGGCGCAAAGAGGGCGGGCAGACGGCTTAAGCCGCCAGAGCGAAGTTATCGTTCGCAGATAAAATTGTTCCGATACTTGGTGACGGGGCTGAATCGGATTCCCCGGCATGCAGTCCAAGCCTCGCGTAACCCCGTCGAAACCAGGTCGCCCCCGCTTGGTTGCGGGATGAATCTAGTCGAGCTTGTTACGGGTGTCAAACGGGCTAGCCGGGTTCTTCCTTTTTCCGGCGCTTGAGATCGGACTTGGCCTCTTTTTTCCGGGCCTTGCGCTCTTCCTTTCCCATGGCCGCATCGTTCCGGCTCGGAGCGGCAGCGGGGCTCTCTACCATCTTGGTCTCCGCGTTCTTCCCCTCACGGCGACGACGTCGCGAATCGATGATCCGAAGGGTCAGCGATTTCCCAAGCTGTCCGATCACGCCGGCCACGAAAACCAGGGCGACCCACTTCAGGATTTCCAGGGCCAGTTCCATCGATCGCACACCTCTAGGGTTGAGCGCTTGGTTCTTCGTCGTGCCGCGTTGCGTTTTCAGAACGCTAAAAAGTTCTCAAAGCGCTTCATGAAATGAAATCATGGACGATGTCGAAACGCGGCTATACTGGGTGTTGGGAGTGGATACTAGGGCATCCCTTCCCCTGCTTTCAAGACTCGGAAAGCCCATTCAAGCACCTGGCAACTTGCGGAAACGCTGGCACGAACGCTGCTCTCGCAGTGGGTGACAGCTTTCACCGTCGCGCGTTGAATCCGTTTCGCGCCTTGAAATGAAGGCGATTCGGATTCCGGGACGAAGCCCGGACAGGTTCGGCATGAACAAGCCCCACATCATCCTCGCACTCGCGTTTCCGCTTCTGGTCGGCCTGGCCCTCACGGCCTCGGCCGAAACCCTCCTCGTGAAATCCGATGGCAGCGGAGATTATCCGACCATTCAGGAGGCCATCGACGCGGCCTCCAATGGCGATCTCATCCAGCTGGAAAACGGAACCTACACAGGGCCCGGAAACCGTGATCTCAGTTTCCGGGGCAAGGCCCTGCAGGTCGCTTCCGCCTCGGACGATCCCATGAGCTGCATCATCGACTGCGAAGGAAGCGAAGCGGAACCCCATCGGGGTTTCCTGTTCGAAAGCGGAGAACGGGCCGGATCCGTGTTGCGCGGCATCTGCATTACCGGCGGATACACCAGCGGAGCCTGGCCCGAAGACGCGGGCGGCGGAATCTGTTGCAGGAACTCGACATCACCCAGCATCGAAAACTGCATCTTGTACGACAACCGTTCGGGTAATGGAGCCGGCATTTGCTGCGATGGAGGCTCGTCGCCCGCCCTTCACTCCTGCGTGATCAAGGGCAACATCGCCGCCTTCTACGGCGGCGGGATCTACTGCTACGACGGCTCCTCCCCCGCCTTCCAGGACTGCCGGATCTCGGGAAACCGCGCGGGCTACTACGGCGGCGGCATGCGCAGCGCAAACTCATCCCCCGAATTCGCGGAATGCACCTTCAACGCGAACATGGCCGTCTACGGCGGTGCCGGGCTGGCCTTCTCCGGCGACACCGGCTCGTCCATCTACCGCTGCACCATCGCCGAGAACCTGACCGACGGGGACGGCGGAGGCATCTACTGCTATCACTCCTCGCCGCAGCTCGAGTTCACGCTGATCGCCGAGAACCAGTCCCAGGGCATCTTCATCTACGGTTCGGCCCTGCCGAGCCTGGAGGCCTGCGACATCCACGGCAACGAGCATGGCGATTGGGATGGCATCTTGGCCGACCAGCTCGGAAGCCAGGGCAACATCTGCGCGGATCCGCAGTTCTGCCTCGATCAGGACGAGGACTGCTACTTCATCCAGAGCGATTCTCCCTGTGCCAACGGTCCAGCTCCCGGCGAGGGAATCGGCGCCTGGGCGGTGGGCTGCCAGGATTTCACGGCCGAGGAGATCACCTGGTCGGAGCTCAAGGGCCTACACTAGCCCCAAATCGATCCGAGCCCGCCCATCCCGGGCGGGCTTAGTCATGCCCAAGGACTTCCTCCGATTCCTGGAAGTTCCCATTTCTATCTGGCCATCACCTTGATTTTGTGTAAATTAGCGAGCCGAACTCCCCGGACGTATTGAGTCCTTTGGGAGTTTTCTGGTATACTTGCCTTTACCGCTCGTTGGTAATGCATCCTTAGACCATCGCACTCGATGGATCCCCGGAGGTGGGAAATGCGCCTTGCGAAACTTCTTCTGATCGGACTTCCGATCCTCTTACTTGCCCTGCCGGCTCTCGGTCAGTGCCCCGCCAACGGCTACTACAACAGCCAGGGCGGCTCGGTCGACCTCGGCACCGCTTCCGAGTCCTGGGTCGGCGGACAGGAAGGCCAGATCGGCAACACACTCTACGCCCTCGACATGAACAGCGGCGCCCAGTGGATTCTGAGCTGCCCCGCCACCTGCCAGGATCCCGTCCTGCTCGACGACCTCGTCGACGAGTTCGGCAACGGCCAGCGCACCTA
>CAYFNT010000012.1:0-96748 GCA_964344565.1 uncultured bacterium | reverse complement strand
TTGGGTGAATTCCCCAGCCCGTAGGCGATAGAGATACACCCCTGACGCGAGGCGATTGTTGTCGTCGTCCACGCCGTCCCAAATCACCTCATGAAGGCCCGCCCCACGGCGTTCGCCTATGACGAGGCCAGCAACTCGTCGCCCGCTCGGATTGATGATTTCCAAGGTGACTTCCGCAGCCTTTGGTAGGGCGTAACGGATCGTAGTCCGCGGATTGAAGGGATTGGGCATGCAGGGGAACAATGCGTAGCGGTGAGGAATCTCGCCGGGCACTTCCGTGGTCTCTTCAGCGAGTACTGCCGGGCTCTCATTACCCCCATCATCGGTAGCAGTGAGTTTGTAGAAAGCGGGCAGATGTTGTGAATCGATCCAATGAGTTTCGGCTGTCATGAGCAGCAGATTCTCAGGCCCGATCTCGAAGTCGGGACTTGAACCCCCGTAGACGCTGAAAAACTGGAAATCCGGCGCATCGCTCAGGTCCCAGGACAGATGATTGGCCGCGTCGCCGATGTAGATGAAGAATCCGCCGGGCGGGCCGGGAGCGATATTGTCCACGGAATAGCCCCATGCCGGCGCGCTCAGGAAGTTCCCCTCGTCCATGGCCGCGACGACGCGGAACTCGGTCAGGCCGTCGCCTGCATCTGTGGAATCGACCAGAGTCGGAACGAGGAACTGATAGATGTCCTGCCCGTAAGCCGCGCCGGAGGCCACGCTGGTCCAGACTTCGCCGTCCTTTCGCTCCACCGTGTAGAGCTCGGCCTCCCTCGGCGTGTCGGTGTCGTAGCCGCTCCGCTTGAAACTCAGATAGACCTGCAGGCCCTGATCCACGGGAACATCCTCGATGGACTGGATCACCGGCGCGGGATCGAGGACCGCAATGATCGCGGTGGCCGTGTCGGCATTGGCCGGCCCGGAAGCTACGAGCACGACTTTGAAGTCCCCCGCTTCCAGGTAGGTGTGCACCGGATTCTCTTCCTCGCTCCCGCCCTCATCACCGAAATCCCAGAGGTAGCTCTTAATGGTGCCGAAGGAGGTGTTGGTGAAGTGGATGGTTGCGGGAACGACTCCGTAGTCTGCGGACGGCTCGAATCCGGCGATAACCGTGTCGGGCTCGAGGATCGTGATGTAGTTCTCCTTGATCTCGATGTCGCTGCCGTTTGGCCCATCGACCGACAAGGTCACGGTGTACTCGCCGGGCACGGCGTAGTCGTAGCTGGGATTTTGCTCGGTGGAGGTACCGAAGCCATCGCCGAAGTTCCAGCTGTAGGTATCGATCTGGCCCGATGACTCATCCTGGAAATGCACAGTTCCGAATCCCACCAGGGGATCGGCCGAGAAGTCCGCGATGGGTGGGTACTCAGTAGGGAGCACCTCGATGAGATCGGGATACTCCACGTAATCGCTGCCGCCGGGGCCCTCGACGAAGAGACTCACAGTGTAGAAGGTCGGCGTGTCGGTTGAGTAAGTGTGAACGGGATCGAAACGGCTGCTGGTCGAGCCGTCGCCGAAGGTCCAGAGCCAGGTGAAGATAGGACCGCCCGAATTCGTGGACGTGAGCTCCACCGAGAGCGGCGAATGGCCTGATGAAACCGACGGGCTGAAGTCGATTTCGGGAGGAAGTGGATTGCCCTGGTAGAAGGGCTTCGCACCGATATCGGCGATGGTACCGTCGGGATCGTAGTACTCGGGATTCGGATCGCCCGCATCGATGCAAGGAGAATCGGACTGCAACTCGAAGTCCAAGGTGTCTACGAAACTCGGATCCATGAAGATGTTGAAGTAGGTATCGCAGGAGTCACCGTTTGCGTTGGTGGTGACGATTTCGCCGAGAATAGCCGGAAGTTCCCCTTCCAGCATTGTTGTGTTCCCCCAAATGTCGTTGTACATGATTGTCGTTGTGGGATCGGTATAGCTGCCGCCATCGATACCAGTCTGATTCGCGGAAATGATGTTGTTCAGCACCTCCAAAGCGGCGTACCCGGTTACGACCCCTATCCCATTCCCGTGTATCGTATTGCCGAGAACCAATCCCGGACCTTCGTAGGTGCCCACGCCGGCGCCGATGTTCCCATCGATGATGTTTTCGCGAATGTCGACAACTCCCCACTGATTGTATAGCCCGACACCTCCCTGATTACTCGAGATCCTGTTGCCCTGAATAGATCCGAATGCGTAGGAAACGCTAACCCCTAGTCCACCATTATTGACAATTGAATTGCCGACAAGATCTCCGCCGATTTTCGTTACTCCGGGACCGCTGTTAGATGCGATCAAGTTATGGGTGGCCAGGCCTTCCTCTAAAAACATGCCAGTCGAATTGAAGCTGAACTCACAATCAGATACCTCACATCCCCATAGGTTGAGGTAGGCCCCGTATGTGCAATACCTGCTTTGAAATCTCTGTACGAGCAGATTGTCGCCGCCAACGATCAAGCCATAGACGCAAAAACGAGAAGCTGAGTTTTCCACCAGGAGTGAGTCGTAGTTTCCACCGTAGTTAGTCGCAGTATGCAAACTCGCGTACTCGAAAAGGCAGTAGGAAATCTTGCCGCCACCCCCAAGACTTGATTCGCGGTTGAACTTCAGCCCCTCCCATATCCCAGGCCCTGGACTCTCTGAGGATGAAGAAAACACGATACTATCTGTTTGTGTCCCGCAAGCCTCAAGGTATCCATCGATCCATAGCTCAGTATCATCTAAGAACAGAACATCGGTACCGGGAAGAATGAACAGCGAATCACCCTCCGGTACTATCACATCACCGATGACGTAGTAGGTTTGGTGTTCCATTCCCCAATAGCCGCTGACATCACCTGAGACCTCCTCTACCATGTTCGCAAGGGTTACATCTGGAAGGGTCAC
This sequence comes from uncultured bacterium, assembly GCA_964344565.1. GTDB lineage: Bacteria > Krumholzibacteriota > Krumholzibacteriia > JACNKJ01 > JACNKJ01 > JACNKJ01. The sequence continues at coordinate 93,886 of CAYFNT010000012.1, read as the reverse complement.
ATGAGAGGTGATGACGACATGGTTTGGGATACTATAGGAAGAGAATCCATCGTGAGAGTAAGACACCCAATAGAGCCCCTCCTCAAGACCGAGTTCGAAGAAACCTTCCTGGTCGGTGTATACGCTATCTGATTCTGCCGAAGGTGAATCTGCCAGAAAAACCACCTTGCTCCCGCTATGGTCACTCTGGTCCTGTAGGAAACAGTATCCATCGACCACGGCCATGCGATCAGCGGCCATGGTTAGTGATGCCAAAATCAGCATCATTGCTATAGTTGAAAGAAACTTGTTCATACCGCAATCCTCCTCGGCAGCACCCTAGAATTATACACTGAATCAAATGCTCGGGAAAGCTGCAGCCCTCAGACTCATCGAGGACCTTGACGGCCGGCATGATCTACGCTAGAAAGCGCTTCTTCCCTGAGGAGTCATAGCGTGTCGAATCCTGAGAACCTCGTCGCCTACTTCAGCATGGAGTTCGGCCTGCGGGCCGACCTGCCCACCTACTCCGGCGGCCTGGGCATCCTGGCCGGCGACCACCTGAAGGCCGCGGCCGACCTCGATCTGCCCCTGGTCGGCGTGGGGCTCTTCTATCACGAGGGGTACTTTCGCCAGGTCATTGGCGAAGGCGGACGTCAGCGGGAAGAATACGACCGTCGTAGCCCGGAGGATTTGGGACTTCGCTTCATCATGGAGGGTTCTCTCGAGTCGGGTGCGGGCACCCTTCACTTCAAAGTCTGGGAAGAGACGCGCCATGGCGGCGAGCTCTACCTGCTCGACGCGGATCATCCCCAGAACTCGGATGAACTGCGCGCACTCACCGATCACCTCTACGGCGGCGACCGCCGCATGCGACTGCTGCAGGAATACCTGCTCGGAGTCGGCGGCGTCTACACTCTCGGGGCTCTCGGCATCGAGCCTTGCGAGATTCACCTGAACGAAGGACACGTGGCCTTCGCCGCCCTGGCCCTCGCCCAGCAGTTCGACGGCGACTTCGCCGAAAACCGTACACGTGTACAATCGCGCCTGCACTTCACCACCCACACTCCAGTGGATGCGGGACACGACCGCTTCGAGGCCACGATGGTCGCCGAGCTACTCGCTCCTTTCATCGAATCCTGCGAGACAGACGTGGATGAGTTCCTGGCTCTCGGCCGTCATGGCGACGATTCCCAGTTCTGCATGACCACGCTGGCATTGCGCATGTCCGGCAGTTCCAACGGCGTGTCGAAGCTACACGGCGAAGTGGCACGCGGCATGTGGGACGGCCTTGAGGGATCGACCGAAATAGGACACGTGACCAATGGTGTACACGGCAGCACCTGGACCTCCCCGAAGGCCGCAGACCTAGCCGACCTTGACGATGCCGCCCTTTGGAATCGGCGTTGTGAACTGCGTCGCGAACTCATCGACTGGTTGCCTGCGCGAGTGCCCGCTGTACTGAAAGGCGCGGAAGAAGGACTCGATCCTGACGCCCTCACCCTCGGATTCGCCCGCCGCTTCGCTCCCTACAAGCGTGCCATGCTGCTCATGGACGATCCCGAGCGCCTGTCCGCCCTGCTCGAATCGACCGAACGCCCCCTGCAGTTCCTCTTCGCGGGCAAGGCCCACCCCCACAACGAGCCGGGCAAGGACATCATGGCGCGGCTCATCGCCCTCTGCGGCGAGGCCCCTTTCCGCGGCAAGATCCTCTTCCTGGAAAACTATGACATGGAGCTCGCCGCCAAGCTCGTGGCCGGCGTCGATGTCTGGATGAACACGCCCCGCCGCCCCCTGGAAGCCAGCGGCACCAGCGGCATGAAGGCCGCGCTGAACGGTGGGCTGAACCTGTCGATTCTGGACGGTTGGTGGGACGAGGCCTATGACGGCGAGAACGGCTTCGCCATCAGCGATCGGGAGGAGCCCGGTGACGCCGACGAACAGGATCGCCGCGACCGCGAAGCCCTGTTCCGCGTACTGGAAGAACAGGTCCTGCCAGAATTCTACGACCGCGATGAGAGCGGCGTCCCGCTCGCATGGGTCGCGCGCATCCGCCGCTCCCTCGCAACCCTGCCCGAGCGCTTCAGCGCCGATCGCATGGTCCGGGAGTATCGCGACCTATACTACTGATCTTGCTGGAGACTGGAGACTGGCGACTGGAGACTGGAGACTGGCGACTGGAGACTGGAGACTGACGACTACCCCTTCACTCCTCCCAGGGTCAACCCTCCCACAAGATACTTGCTGAGCACCACGAACAGAACAACCACAGGAATGCAGACCATGAGGCTGCCGGCGGCGTAGTTCGCCCATTCGGTGGAGAAGGTGCCGGTGAGGTTTTCGAGTCCGAGAGGCAGGGTGAAGAGTCGTTTCGATGACAGCAGCACCCGCGCCACCATGAACTCGTTCCAGCCGGTCATGAAGCTGAAGAGCGCGGTGATCACGAGTGCGGGACTCGCCAGCGGCAGGGACACGCGGAAGAAGGCACCGAGTTCGCTGGTGCCGTCCACCCAGGCCGCCTCTTCCAGCTCGCGGGGAATCGTGTCGTAGTAGCCCTTCATGGTCCACACGCAGAATGGCAGGGCCGTGACCACGTAGGCGATGGTCACGCCGATGAAACTGTCCACCAGGCCGAGACGACGCATCAGGATGAACAGGGGCAGCAGCAGCATGGTGGCGGGAAACATCTGGCTCACCATGAAGATCATGAGGCCGGCCCGTCGCCCCGGGAAGCGGAAACGGCTGAAGGCGTAGCCCGCGGTGCTGGCCAGGGCGATGCCGATGATGGTCGTGGCCAGGGACACGATGAGGCTGTTCATCATCCACAGGGGAAAGTCCTTCTCGAAGAGCATCACCGCGTAGGCGCGCAGGGTGGCCCCATCGGGAATCAAGCCCAGGCTGGTGCTCGCGAACTGGTCCGAGGGCCTCAGCGAGATGTTCAGGATCTGCAGAATCGGAAACACGCTCACCAGCGCCGCGGGGATCAGCACGGCATAGCTGAGGAAGAGCTTCACGATTCGTCCGCGCCCGCGCATCACCAGCTCACCTCCGAGGCCTTGCCCAGGCGGTTCTGCGCCCAGACGAATCCGAAGAGCACCAGGAAGATCAGCATGCTGAAAGCCGCCGCATAGCCGTAGCGGTAGTAGGTGAAGGCGGCCTTGTAGACATAGCTCACCAGGATATGCGTGCGATCCCCCGGTTCGCCTCCGTTACTCACCAGCCAGATCACGTTCAGGTTGTTGAAGGTCCAGATGGTGCCGAGCATCACCGCCGGCGCCAGCACGGGCTTGAGCATGGGCAGGGTCACGCTGAAAAACCTGCGCACCGGCCCCGCGCCGTCCACCTCGGCGCTCTCGTAGACCGAGGGAGGAATCGCCTGCAGGCCGCCCAGGGCGATGATCATCATGAAGGGAAAGCCCAACCAGATGTTCGTGATGAGCGGGCCCATGAAGGCCCAGAAGGGATCGCTGGACCAGGCGATGGCCGGTAGACCGATCTTGCCGAGTAGCGCGTTGATCGCCCCCCACTCGTAGTTGAGCATGCCCTTCCAGGTGAGCGCGCTGATGTATTGGGGCATGGCCCAAGGAAGGATCAACAGCACCCTGAAAAGCGTCTTTCCCGGCAGGGCCTGGTTCAGGATGAGCGCCAGGAAGATGCCGATCGCCACGTGGAAGAACACGTTAATGCCCGTCCAGAGCACGGTCTTGAGGAAGACGCCGTAGAGTTCCGGATTGAGCAACACCTCGGTGTAGTTCTTCCAGATGGGGCTCTGGATGCTCGGATCCCGCCAGGTGTAGAGGCCCATGTCCGTGATCGACAGATAGACGTTGTAGAGGAAGGGATAGAGCACCACGGTCATCATGGCCACGAGGGCGGGCAGGGCGAAGGCCGCGGCCAGCCGCGCCTCCCGCCCTTTTCCGCTCATGCTCGTGCCGGCCAAGGGAGCCCCCTAGAGCTTCCGGAGGATGATGCCCTCGAGGGCCTCCATCTGGATGCTGATCTTACCCCCCTCGACCTTGTACCGCTGCGAGACCGGTGCGCGCTTGGTGCCGGCGGCCGAACCGAACCGGATGCCGTCCGAGTATCCCAGGGCGCCGAGGTCCACGACCACCGAGCCGGGCGTCGCGTCATTGTGCAGCACCACCAGGAAAGCGCCGGCTGAGTCCTCGCGCATGAAGGCGTAGTCCTTGCCCTTGGCCAGGGCCAGACGGAAGTCGCCGCGGCGCAGGGCCGAGTTGTCGCGACGCAGATGGGTGACGCTCTTGTAGAAATCGCGCATCTCCACCCGGCCGGGATCCTCCTCGTAGGTCCAGTAGAAGGGACGTCGACAGTCCGGATCGCGCTGACCCTCCATGCCGATCTCGTCGCCATACCAGATGTGGGGCGCGCCCATGTAGCTCATCTGGAACAGCGCGGCGAGCTTCAGGCGCCGGCGGTCGCCGCCGGCTGTGGTGATGAAGCGCACGGTGTCGTGGCTGTCGATGAGGTTCATCATCACCCGCACGGCCTGGCTGGGATAGGCGGTGCGGCCCGGCGCTAGCCCGGCCTCGAAGCTCTGGGCGTTGCCGCGGCCGTGGCCGATCCAGTTGTTCACCGGATCCTTGAAATGGCGATAGTTCATCACGGCGTCGAAGGTGTCGTTGCCCACCCACTCGGGAGCTGTGCTCCAGAGCTCGCCCACGAGGTAGGCGTCGGGTTTGATGGAGCGAACGCGCTCGCGGAAGAGCTTCCAGAACCAGAAGGGCACCTCGTTGGGCACGTCCATGCGGAAGCCGTCCACGTCCATCTCGGTGAGCCAGAACTCCGTGGCGTCGAGCAGGTGGTTCACCACCGGCCAGTTGGGATCGCCCTCGGCGATGTCCCGCACGCCGTTCTCCTGCTCGGCAATGCGGGTTTTGTCGAAGTTCAGATTCGGGTGAAGCCCGAAGCCCCACCAGCAATCGTAGTACTGGATGGCCTCGTAGCTGCCCTGCTCGGGCAGAGGCCAGTTCTTCCATTCGTACCACTGCCAGTATTCGCTGTCGGGCCCCTTTTTCACGCAGTCCTGGAATGCCCAGTGGGTGTCGCCGCAATGGTTGTAGACGGCCTCCACCACCACGCGGATTCCCTTGTCGTGGGCCTCGGCGATGAAGCGTTTCCAGTCCGCCTTCGATCCGAAGTGGGGATCCAATGTCATGTAGTCGCCGGCGTCGTACTTGTGGTTGCTCTTGCCCAGGGTGACCGGGTTGAAGTAGATGATGCTCACGCCGAGATCGACCAGGTAGTCCAGCTTCTGGCGCACGCCTTCGATGTCGCCGCCGTAGAAGCTGTAGTAATCGGGCTTGCCGTCGGTGCGATAGGCACTGCGCGTCAGACCGCGGTAGTCGTTCCAGTTCTCTTCCAGGTGGAAGTACTCGTCGTTGGTCTTACCGCTGGCCGGAAGCTTGTTGAGACCCTTGTAGAATTCCTCGCTGAAGTCCGGATCATTGGCTTTGTCGCCGTTGAAGAAGCGGTCGGGGAAGATCTGGTAGAAGACGCCGTCGGCGACCCAGGCCGGGGTGTAGAATGTCTCGAGCTGGCCGGGACGCACGCGGATGGGCCCGCCGCCCAGACCGCCGTAGCCGAACTTCACCTTTTCCCCTCCGTCGTGGATGAGAAAACTCATGGCGAGGGACACGTTGTCGTCGAGCACGGGCACGTCGGCGCGCCAGAGATCTTCGGCGGCGTCGGAGGCTGCCTTCCGCATGGCCTTGACCTTGCCGTCCACCACGATCTCCACCTTCTCCACGTCGCCGGCCGCAGTGCGGAAATTCACCTCGATGATGGAGGGATCCGACCGGTTCAGATCGGGGAAGTCGGGGGTGAAGCGCAGGGAGCCCTCTTCGATCTTGCCGTCGCCCACCTTGCGGTCGATGGCCTCGAAGCGGTCGTCCACCATCACCACGCTGTTCTCGCCGCCGTGACCGTCATCGACGAAGGCATCGCCGCGATCGCGATCGGTGATCCACTTGCCGTCGGCCACGAACTTGTAGAGATGTTCGCCAGGAGGAAGCAGCAGGTCCAGGCGCCACTCGCCTTCTCCCTTTTCCATGAGGGTCTTGCCGGGATTCCAGTCATTGAAGGTTCCGGCCAGATAGACCGCTCCGTACTCGTCGGCGGTCGTGAAGATGAAGGGTACTCGGCGCAGCTTCATGCCGTCCTCCGAACTCAGGCCCACGAGAACGATGGAGTTCTGTCCGCCGAATCCGTCGTCGATGAAGTCCTCGGCGTTCTCGTCGGCCATCCAGTTGCCGTCCACCACGAACTTGTAGGGATGCTCGCCCTTGGGCAGCGAGATCGTGACCTCGTAGACGCCGTCGCCGTCCTCGTCGGTCATGCGATCGGCCGAGGCGTTCCAGTCGTTGAAGGAGCCGGCGACGTAGACCTCGCTGACGCCACCGATCTTGGGCTCGAGCTTGAATGTCACATCGCGGGATCCGGCCGGCGCGCGCTTCTTCACCGCGGGCTTCTTCTCCGGAGCGTCCTGGTTGCCGACCTCCATGGCCTCACCCTCGACCGCGACGATGCCGTTGCGCCCGCCATGACCGTCGTCCACGTAGTCGGCGGCATGGGGATCTTCCTTCCAGGTGCCGTCGATGACGAACTTGTACTGGTACTCGCCCGGATCGAGTTCCACCGTGATGCTGAAGACGCCGTCGCCATCCTCGTCGCTCAGCATGTCGGTGTTGGCGCTCCAGTTGTTGAAGGTGCCGGCCAGGTAGACCTGACCCGCTGCCGGGGCCGCCATGTGGAAGGTGACGGTGGTCGCCATCGCGGCGGGAGCCAGACATATGATTGCCGTGGCGAGAATCAGGATAGCGCTTCGCATGAGGCCTCCATGGAATGGGCTTCGGGAATCCGAACAGAGTAGGGTCCCGCATTGCCCCTGTCAAACGGCGGCTAGTTTCCGCCCATTTCCTCGATCTTCTTGATTACCTGCTCCTGCATCTGGACGGCCGCCTCGCGAGGTTCCAGCCGATTGCCCAGAACCTCCTGGTATGCCGGACGCATGACGTCCCAGATGGCCCGCATCTCGGGGATGACCGGCATGGCCCGCCCCTTCTCGATCTGCGCGCGACTGGGCCCCACCAGTGGATGGCTGCCCTCGGCCTTTTCGGCCGCGCTCTTGCGGCTGGGGATCATGCCCATGGCCGCGGATTTCTCCACCTGCACCGCTTCGCTGGTGAGGTAGTCGAGCAGGGCCAGGGCCTGCTCGCGCTTCTCGCCCCGCAGGTTGGCGTTGAGGCTGTAGCCCTTGGCGCTGACCATGGGTACGGGCCATCCCCCGCCGAATAGCGTCGGGATGGGCGTCAGGCCCAGGTCGATTCCCGCGTCGAGATACTGCTGCCAGGACCAGGGTCCGTTGATGATGAAGGCCGCCTTGCCCTCCTTGAAAAGCGCGTCGGCCACCTCGTAGTCGGCCTCGCGCGGCATGATGCCCTCGTCGAACTTGAGGAACTGCACATAGGAGAGGGCGCTGGCCATGGCCCGGCTGTCGAGGGTCGGGTTGCCCTGCTCGTCCACCACCCAACCTCCGAATCCGCCCAGGAAGGGCACCAGCCAGAAGGGCTCCTTCTGGTTGAAGACCAGGCCGTAAGTCTCGGGGCGGCCGTCGCCGTCCTCGTCCTTGGTCCAGTATTTTCCCATCTCAACCAAGTGCTTAAACGATTGGGGCGCATGGGGTACCATCGCCTTGTTAAAGCATAGCGTGAGGTGATTCCCCAGCTGGTCGGGCAGGCACCAGAGCTTGGCCGTATCGTCGCCCCGGCGGGCGAGGCGAGGCAGTGCGTCGGTGTAGAAGGAGTCGAGCTTGGCCTGGCTGAAGTGCTGGTCCAGGGGTTCGATGAGCCCCATGGTCGAGAAGGGCCCCACCTGGTCGGCGGGTCCGTAGACAAGTTCGGGGCCCGCGCCGGCGAGGGCCGCGTTCTGGAACTGGGTGCGTAACTGCTCGGTTTCGTAGTGCACGCGCTCGACGACGATGTCCGGATGCATCTCCATGAAACGCGCCAGGTGTTCATCGAGCAGTTCCTGTTCGCTGGGATCCATCTGCTCCCAGATGAAGAGCTTGCCGTCGGACCCTCCGCCGCCGCAGGCGAGAAGTAGAAGAACAGCCACTGAAGGCAGCATTGCGAGAACTCTCTTCATAGTAACTCTCCTTGCGAATCTACCAAACCTCACCGGACTCCCTGTAGGGCAGCCCCTGCTCGGTCAATGTCTCTGGGCTACGATTGGGAGATTGTACTTCCCAGCCATTGATTCCGTCGGGCCATGTTCCACCTACGTACTTCCACCCATTGTACACGTGTACAATATTCGAAGGCTTCTCTTCCTCCAGCGAAACACTCCATTCCTGACCACCCAAGAATACTCGGGCATGCAGACCGACCGAAGCCGGATCCCACAGGACTAACCTGTCCAGGAGGAGAGGTTTGATTCCTAGAACCGACTCGAACTGAACCCGAAGCAACTCCGCGAGTGACCAGGCCTGGCTGGTAGCGCCCCCATAGTCCTCCTTCAGGGAAAGCTCTCCATCACGGATTTCCCGGAGGCTACCTAGGGCCCCATGCTCAATGGTGTCCTCTATCAGGACATTCATTTGCTCCCTCGTGCGATGATAGAAACTCCAATTCGCCACCTCTCTAGCTTCCATCGCAGCGCCAGAAAGCCATAGCCACACGTCACCGTTATGGTATGCGTCATCGAAATGACTTCTGGTCCAATCCACATGTCGAGGAATCCACGAATCATCCGATGGGCTCAAACTAGTGACTCCGTTTTCCCTGACGAGATGCTGCATCACCGTTTTCACGACATCGAGTTCGATCGCCTCGGGAATCCATTCCGCTCCCCAGATCCTGTTCTTCCGTGGAGAGCCTCTTGGAATCGTAATCGCAAGCAGCTGATTCGGCCGGATCTGCAGATCCTGACTTCCGTCAACATTCAGATGGTCGGCGAGTCCCAATCCGTCCACCCGGGTGTACAACTCGAGAAATGATGCCCGCGCCTTGTCGGCGAGGGTCTGGTAGCGGCGCATCGCGGCCGAGTCACCGTCCACACGGGCGAAAAGGGCGGCCGAATCTAGGCCGTCGATCCACAGGGCCTCGACTTCCACGGCGCGGTTGCCGCGGGGCGAGCGCGGATTGACCTCGCCGCCGGCGTCCATCCAGGTCTCGCCATCGCCGTGGGTGAGCAGGCCGTGTTCGTCGACCGCGTGACGCAGCGCGCCCGCAATCGCCCGGTCCACCACCGGACGCATCTCGCGCATGAAGTCCAGGTCGCGGGTGTAGTCCAGATAGATGCGCAGGGCCCTCACCCACCACCAGGTACCGTCCACGCCCGCGTACTGCAGATTGTCGGGATTCACGATGTTGGGCAGGCGCCCTTCGCGCGGATTCGACGGATCGGTGAGCTGATAGTCTGCGAAACTCGCCAGGATGGCGCGCGCCCGCTCGAAGTCGCCGCTGACCAGGCAGGCGCCCGGCAGCGAGATGAAGGTGTCGCGTCCCCAGTAGTTGGTGAACCAGTGGTAGCCCGCGTAGATGCCCGGTCCCCGCGAGTTCATGATGAGCTGGTCCATGGAGTAGCGCGCCCAGGTGAGAGCCTTGTTCAGGCGTTCATCACTGGTGCGGGGGACGCGTGTCGAGAGCTCCGTGAAGTGGTCGCGGGCTTCGGCGCGCAGCAGATCCTGCCTGTCGAGCAGATCGCGGGCCACGGCGAAGGCCTCGCGTTCATCGGCGCCGAGGCCCACGGCGAAATCGGCCACGTCGCCCTCGTAAAGCTCCAGGTGAAAGCTGCCCGGGATCCATGGGTTCGCCTTCTCCATGGCCCGGCGCGCCTTGTCGCGGGTGTAGTCGTTGGGAAGCCAGGCGTCGGCGTAGCGCCAGGTGGACCAGAATCCCGGCACGATGGCGACGACTCGTGGCACTTCCGCCGGCGGTTCGAATTCGACTCGGCGGATGAAGAGCGCGCCCAGCCGTTCGTTCCATTCGACCTCGTAGTCGGGGCGGGGAACGTCCCATATGAAACGCATGTCGATGTGGGGTTCGAACTCGCAGTTTCCGGCCGCGCCGGAGAGCGAGACGATCACGCCGGGAATACCCCTCGGCATGAAGAGCGATTCGATCGGCCCGCCTTCGTAGCTGCGATGGAAGGTCCAGGGCCAGAGTTCGAGGGAACCGTCAGCGGGATGAAGGATCCGCTCCCCCACGCGGAATCGCCAGCCGTCTAGGAACTCGTGCATGCGATTGTAGAGACCGTGGTAGGCGCGGCGGTGCTCGTCGTGGCTCTCGCAGGCGAAGTGCGTGGCCCCGCCGCCGGACAGGATGACCTCGCGGCTCAGCTCACCGGGCGCCAGGGGCGCGAAGGGCACGCCGCCTTCCAGCGGAGTCTCGGCGTGGACCGCCGACAGTATCGAGATCAGAGCGATCAGGGTGGTTCTCATGGGGCCTCCCGCCCCTATTCCTACCAAGTTCCCAGGCCCGTGTCGACCACCCTTGATGATGGATAGGCGATCTGTTAGCTTGTCGATTCGCTTTCCTGGGAGGGATCATGCGGCGATTGTCCACCTGCCTCTTGATCGGACTTGCGATTTCGGCCCAGGCTTACACGGCTACCGATCGCAGCATAGTCATCGACGGCGACAGTTCGGACTTCCAGTCCGAGGAAGTGTTCTTCAACCCCGGGGAAGAACTCGCCTTCGATTCCCGCTGGGGCGAAAACAACGACATCAATCAGATTCGTGCCACCTGGAACACCGACTCCCTTTTCGTCGCCGTCGACGGTCGATGCTGGGGCAACAACATCATGTTGTTCTTCGACACCACGCCTTCCAGCGGCATCCCCGACATGGACCTGGTCACCACGGGCTGGCGACGAAAGCTGCGCTTCCTGAACCAGGCTCCAGACCTCTTCCTCGCGACCTGGGACACGAATACCGATCCGCAGATGTGGCGAGTGCAGACCGGCGACCAGACCAGCGCAGAGCAATTGGTGGTGAACAGCCAATTCATCGCTTCTGCAAGTTTCAACCAAGGGCGACCCTTCGCCTCGATGGAGGCGGCGATCCCCTGGGCCGAGGTCTTCCCCGGCCACGACGGGCTCATCCCCGCCGGACGCGAGATCGGGCTGGTCGCGGTCGTGGTTTCGGGTTCCGACGGACAGTCAGGCCCGGACTGCGCACCCGACAATTCGAGTTTCTTCGATCTGCCCGGAATGCCAGAGAACTCCGGGGAGATCGCCTTCCTTGACAATTTCATCATCCTCCGACCCGACCGCGACCTGGATGGGTTGCCCGACATCGGAGTGGCACCCTCGTGGCGCAGCGCGGACGTCATCAGCGATATCCCACCCATGGAGTTCTTCTTCAATCCGGGCAATTCGAGCATCGGCGCCACCGAGCCCGAAAGCCTCGTCGATGCCATAAGCCCCAACGGCGACGGGCTGCATGATATAGCCCACTTCCGAATGTTCATCTCCCACAACCTCACTACCGAGTCGATTCTCGAACTGGTGCATGATCGAATCTTCGGAGACGTCTACGACGGCACGGGTCGACGCATCCATTTCCTCACGCGAGAGTTCGTCGTTCTGGGCGATTCGGATGTTCAGCTGGACTTCTATTGGGAGGGGCGCAACAAGGAGCGCGAATTGCAGGAACCCGGCCTCTACTACGCGCGAGTGGAGATCGAGGGCGTGGACCGTTTCCTCCTTCCCATGGCGGTTCTGCGATGAAGAGACTCTTGCTCCTTCTCGGGGTACTGGCCCTCGCTTCATCGACTCAAGCCGAGCTCTTCTCGCAGATCGTACTGGACGGACGTTCGGAGGCCCTGGGAGGCAACGCCACGGGTATCGAGACCGATGCGGCCTCATCCCTCGCGAATCCGGCGCGGCTCCCCTATCTGCAGGGAGCAGGCGCACACTTCCTGCTGCACGACTGGTACGGCAGTGGCGTGCGTTCATCGACGGCGGCCTGGCTGCAGCCCTATCGCTCGGGAGGACTCTCGGTCGCCTGGCATCGATACGGACTGAGCGATCTCTGGGTGGAAGACGAGATCAGCCTGGGGGCGGGTTGGAGTATCAAGTTCCTAGGACGGAACCTGGGCATTGGCATGCGGTTCCGGGGTCTGATCCTCGACGTACCCGGCTACGACGGCAGCGACCTCATCGATTCCATGCGCGGCTTCACCTTCGACGCCTCTGTCCTGCTTCCCTACAGCAGGAACCTGTCCTTCGCGATCCTGGCGAAGAGTCTTGCAGCCAGCGAGATCGAGATGCTCGATGGAGGGGAATCCTGGGGCATGGCGAGAAGCGAGAGCCGCCTGGCCGCCACCTACCTCTGGAGGAGCAATCTCGCCTTGCTCTTCGAGTACAGGTCGATCCCCGGACGGGAAGCCGAACTCATCTTCGGCTCCGAGCTTCGCTTCTTCGACGCCTTCCACATTCGCGGCGGCACCACCGGGCGCTACGCCACCGCCGGCTTCGGCCTGAGGGCAGCACGCTGGAACATGGACTTCGCATTCCAGAGCCGTGGGCGCCTGGGCAACACCCTAACCTTCTCGCTCTCACCCATCTTCGGTAGCCGGGAGGTAGCGAGATGAAGCGAGCGCTCCTTCTGATCCTTCTTCTCGGCTCGGTCTCAGCGCAGGCAGCCACGGTGCTCGAGGGCTACTGGGAAAGCAATGTGGGCGGCACGCGGGTCAACGACGACCAGAGCTGGGACCTCTGGCGCCCCAGCAATTACTTCGAAATGAAGCTGCGGGCGAACCTGTCCCATCGCGGCGAACTCTGGGCAAAGCTGGGTTCGCGCTGGGACCGCTGGAACAACTCAGCGCCACAACCGGCCTTCTTCCTCTACGAGGGGCATCTCAAGTATCGCGTCGAGGACGGGCCCAAGGCCGCCGAAGCCTTCCTCTTCACCCGCGAAAAGCGCTTCTGGATCGGAAACCATCTGCTGGAGTTGGTCAAGGAAGACAACGTCAAGGACGGCGACAACGCCCAAGGCCTGCGCATGGAGGGGTGGGCCGATCCCTGGTACGGTGTCTACGTCTTCAGCGATTTTTCCTCGCAGGATGACTACGGAACCGATGCCATCGAAGTCACCGATGACGTCCATCTCCTCCGGGGAACCCGGCGTTTGGGTGATTCGGGATCCTACCTCGGCATGTCCTATGTTCGGAAGAACTACGCCGACGTCGACACCGACTTCACAAAGCAGTACAACAGCGTGATCAGCGGCGACTTCCTATGGGTCAGCCCCGTGGCCGATTTTTCGGCCCAGTACGCTGCCAGCCGGGTGCCCTCCGAGACCATCGGCGACGATCATTGGGACCTACCCGATTGGCACGGCGGCAAGCCCTTCGCATGGCTGGAGGCCGCCGTCCCAAGGGACGCGGCGATCAAAGCCGAGATGCGCAACTTCCAGATGGGCAATCACGCACTCGGCCACTACACTGTCAATCTCAGCTACTGGCGCCTGGGGCCCGACTACAAGAACTATCAGGGCGGCGACGCCACCAACGAGGTCGGCTACAACCTTCACAGCTACTACATCCTGCCTCAGAGGGCGATCACCTACACACTCGAATGGGGCGCCAAGCGGCGCGTGGATCGTTACATCTACGATTCCATCGATGATGGTCGCACGCTGCTCTTGACCAATGATCCGAAACGCTGGATGAACCAGAACGTCTACGTCGAGTTCATCAACGGCTTCAAGGTGAACCTCAGCCACCAGCGTTTCGACGATACCTGGCAGGGCGTCCACTATAAGCACTACGACTGGCTCGTGGAACTCATCGTGGAGAATCGCCTGGCCTGGCTGAAAACCCAGTTCAAGATCAAGGACTGGGACACCCGCAGCGAGAAACGCATCTATGGACTCGAAACCACTCTGAACCTCACCACGCAGTGGAAATGGTACAACAGGTTCATGGTGGCCAGCGACGCCATCGAGGCGCGTTCGATGCTCTACACACAGATTCAATACCGTCCTCACGACAATCTCGAATTCTTCCTCTCCTATGGTCCCGAAAACTACGGGGACTGGGGCGAATTGGTGAACGACAGCGATTTCGAGTCGGGTGGACGGATGCGCGACGAATTCAAGCTCACCCTCAAGACATGGTTCTGAGGTCCGACATGAACAGACTGAGCAAACTACTGTCACTGGCCCTGCTCCTATTGGCCTTGCCTTCCCTGGCTTCCGATTTCCCCAGGAAGGTCGATGACGGCATCCTCTTCACCTACCGGGATGACGGCGCGAGCAACGTGGCCTGGGCGGGTGAGTACAACGGCTGGAACACCAACGCCAACATCTTTGGAAACGATGGCGATGGCGTTTTCACTCTCGTGCTTCCCCTCGGACCGGGAGAACACCAGTACAAGTTCGTGGTCGACGGCAACTGGATCACCGACCCTTCGAACACCCAGACTGGCGGAGACTACGGCAACTCGATGATCAAGGTCGATGCTCAGGGCGAAGTCGTCGAAGCGGGCGGCGGGCCTCAGCCTTCGCCCCTCAACAGCAAACTCTACGTCGACGGATTCTACTATGCCCGGCTCGAGGCCGAGGCTCTCGATAGCGAGAACGATCGGGTTCTCATCGAGAAACCGACTCACAGCCTCAATATGGCTTTCGACGTGGAACTCAACCCATCCCTTGCGGGACGCGTCGAGCTTTCGGCCGACAACATCGCCAATCCGTCGGAGATGTGGCGGACGGCCCTGAATTTCCAACGCGCGCGCCTCGTATTGACGAGACCGGCCTTCACCTTCACGCTATTCGACAATGAAGCCACATTCCTCAGCGACGAAGCCGCCGCCCTGATCGGGGATGTGAGCACATACGGCTATGACTATGGCTACGGGGCGAGAGGCGGACTCCTGCGCGCCACCCTGCCCCTCGGCCTCGACCTGAAGGCGATGGTGGCCGATGCGAGCGTGGCCAATCCCTGGCGTCCGGGAGATCCTGACCGGACCGTCGAGGAGGGCGAGGAACTCGACAATGTGATCAACTACAATCGCAACGAGGACGATGGCTTCCGGGACGATTGGGTTCTTCAGCTCTCACGGGGCCTGGGTCCCGGCCGAGTGCTCTATCTCGGGCATGCGACCCGCGGCCTCACGCCGGGCAACCTCTGGTACCAGGATTGGGACGGGGAAATGGTCGGCCTTGCCGATTACTACTACTACCGCACGGTCCAGAACAACTTTCTCCACGCGCTCAGCTATCGAGTTGAACTGGGCGAGTCGAACCTGGAGATCGAGGGAATCCAGGGCGAGTCGAAGCTTCAGGCCAAGGACCGTCAGTGGGAAGCCAGGGCGGGGGAGGAATTCAACTGGAACGAGCAGGCCGAAGTGAGTTGGAAGATCCAGGAGACCCGCGGCCTCGTGTTCGCCGGCCACACGCTCCTCCCCTTCGGAATCCACGTCTCCGCCAAGCACAGTTTCCAGGAGAATCGGAACATCCTCGTCGAAAGCGGCGAGGAGCTATCGGCGAGAGCGCTGCACTACGGAGGCGAGATCGCCTGGAAGTCGAAACGACTGGACTACAGCATCGATCTCGAACAGTCGGAGTACTACTACGATGAGGGACTTGGCTGGGGTGACCAGTTCATCTTCGCCGCGGGCGAAGTGGGATACGGCAACAGCTGGATCACGGGTGACAAGCTTCCCCTGGACGCCTACACCACCTTGGGATACGGAAGCACCTCGCGGCTGAATCAGCGAATCGCGATGCTGCTGGACGAGGGCAGCGCCGGCGACATGCTCTTGAACCTGTCCCACACCGTGGCCTCCACTCGGCTCGATCGCAAACCGCTCTACTGGGAAGTGATCGTCGAGCTCGATTGGCGTTTCCACAAGGAATGGTCCTTCCTGTTCAATCAGAGGATGGCCCGCTACGATCAGGACTTCCTGGACATCTCCCACGGCTACGGATCCAGCTTCCTGGAAATCAGCTACCACCTGAACAAGCGCAGCTATCTCGCGCTGGGCTGGGGTGTCGATCCTTACTGGCTCGACGGCCTGAGCAAGCAGTTCCTCCCCCATGGCAGACGCGAGTTTCTGGCCGAGAACGGCCTGAACGATACGGCCATGAAGGAGTCCTATCTGGGCCTCGGCCGCGTGGTCGATCGAGCTGAAACGGCGCTCAGCGAGGCCAGGTTGCTGACCCTGGAGGCGCGTTTTGATTTCTAAGAGAGTCTTTCCCCTGCTTCTGCCGATGCTAGTCCTGGCATCCGGCTGCAGCATGAACATCGTCAAGAAGCGCCTGCCACCTCCCCATCCAGTGGACGGAGGCGTATTGTTCTCCTATGAGGCTCCCGCCGCGACCATCGTAACCTTGGCGGGGAACTGGGAGGGCAATTGGTGGGGTGGCACGGCCAGCCCCAGCGCTCGCTACGACAATACAATCGGTCGCATGGAGGATGCCGACGGGGACGGTATCTGGACCATCGTTGTGGACCTTCCCCCCGGTCGCTACCAGTACAAGTTCGTCATCGACAACAACACCTGGAACACCGATCCCAACAATCCATCCACCGCCTCTGAGGGCGGCTTCACCAACTCACTGCTCGTGGTGAAGTGATCGGAGTGAGCATGCAACGCATCGCACCCGCTTTCATCGTGCTGGTTCTCATGGCTGCCTGCCTGCCCAATCCGGAGGGTCCCGTCCTGGAGGCCCCGGGCGCGCCGCCTTCGGAGTACGTATCCGAGTTCCCCGACATTCAAATCAATGGCGATTTCTCAGGCGTGAACTGGGATCCGACGGATCCGAGACACTATCTGAGCCTTGAGGCAGACTATGTCTGGTCGATCTGGGTTTCGGTACTGGAATCGGATTATGGGAGCGACACCGAGATCCGTTTCAAGTTCACGACGGGAGCGAGTTGGGAACCAGAGAATTTCGGCTCCAGCCCCGATGAAGAGGGCCTGCTGGTCTTCCAGAGCGGTGATCCCGCCCATTGTGTGATCTCCACAGAAGGTCCTCCGGGATTCTACAAGATCTGGATGAACGACCAGTCCCTGCGCTATTCCCACGAACTCGATCTGGCCACCGGCGGCATCGCCGGCGGCATGAGCTTCGAGGGTCCCGATCCGCCGGCGGCGACCGTCGAGATCTGGGCGGAGAACGAACACGGCGACGCCCAGCTCTGGACGGTCCAGGCCGACGGTGGCGACTACGAGTTCGCCAACCTCGCCGACAGCCTCTACACGCTCATCGCCACGGCCAACGGATACGGCAGCCTCACCGAACAGGTGCGCGTGTCCGGCGGGCAGGTTGCGAGTTTCGATTTCGCTTTCGGCGAGCCCTTGGAGAGCGCCAACCCCGACCAACCCTGGAACGAGAGAACTATCGACGGAATCATCGACGAGGGCTGGGAAGCCTTCGACGGCAACAACGTCGATAGCCCTTGGTGGATAGTGGGATGGGAGCTTGATTCCCTTCATACCAGTTGGACTGGCGATACTTTATACTTGGGTCTCTCAGGTGAGTTCAATACCGCCTGGACGAATGCCGTCCTCTTCTATCTAGACGTAGACTATGGTGCCCAGACTGGCCTGAATGATCTTGGTTTGCTAAACGGGGAAGAGGACTACACGGCCCCACTCTCATACATGAACAAGAACATCGATTTCTCATCCGTTCCGGATTTCGGCATCGAGTTCATCGCCTGTGCATACGGAGATAGTCCACCGACCATGGCAGTAGTTGATCCGAGTACTGGGTACGCCACGCCTGTGGAAGTGGTAAACATGAACCGCTCCACTGATGCCTTTGAGCTTGCCATCCCCTGGAGTCTGCTCTACCCGGAACTTGGCGGAGAAGGAAGTGTGCCGGTGCTTTCTAGATTGGGTGTTTACGCAATTCTCGCGGCCGCCAATGAAACTGCCATGGAAGATCCGATTCCCGCCGGCACTATCGAGAGTCCCGGCTCAGTCGTCGTCATCCCCATCGACCAGGACGGGGAATGATGCCGGCGCGCGCCTCTCTCGCCCTCGGCGTGCACAACCACCAGCCCGTCGGCAACTTCGGTCATGTGATCGAAGACGCTTTTCAGCGCGCCTACGGGCCCTTCTTCGACGTACTCGAGAAGCATCCTTCGGTGAAGATGAGCTTCCACACCAGCGGCCCCCTGCTGGAGTGGATGAAGAACGCGCGCCCCGAGTATCTGAAACGACTGCGCGCTCTGGTCGAGGCCGGACAGGCCGAGGTCGTCGGCGGAGCCTACTGGGAGCCCATCCTCAGCGTGCTGCCCGAGCGGGATCAACGCGCTCAGATCCGCCGCATGCAGGGCGAGGTCGAGAAGCTCTTCGGCGTTCGCCCCCGCGGTTTCTGGCTGGCCGAGCGGATATGGGAACCTCACCTGCCTCGGGTGTTGGCCGAGGAGGGCGTGGACTATGTCCTGCTCGACGACAGTCATTTCCTCGGAGCGGGGTTCGCGCCCGAGGCCCTGCACGGACACTTCCTCAGCGAGGAAGGCGGCCGCGCCGTAGCGATCTTTCCCGTTTCCATGGCCCTGCGCTATCTCATCCCTTTCCGCCCTATCCCGGAGCTGAACGAGCATCTCGCGGCCCTGCCGGAAAACGGTCTCGGCGTGCTCTTCGACGACGGCGAGAAGTTCGGACTCTGGCGCGGCACCCATGAACACTGCTACGAGCAAGGCTACCTCGACGAGCTCTTCGCCTACCTCGAGGAGAGCGAACTCGCGCGCACGGTGCTCTATTCCCAATGGCTCGACGAACGGAAGCCCCGCGGCAGCGCCTACCTTCCCACGGGAAGTTATCAGGAGATGGGCGAGTGGTCCCTGCCGGAAAAGGCGGCCGAGCGCTTCCACAATCTGGGCCTGAGCCTCGGCGACCGTCCCGATGACGCCCCATTCCTGCGCGGCGGTTTCTGGCGCAACTTCTTCGTGAAGTACCCGGAAAGCCACTGGATGCACAAGCGAATGCTCCTGGCCAGCGAACGCTGCGAGACGGCCGAGGGCATTCCCAATGCCCTGCGCGAGCAGGCTCGCGACCAGGTTCTACAGTCCCAGTGCAACTGCGCCTACTGGCACGGTCTCTTCGGCGGACTCTACCTGCCCCACCTCCGGCAAGCCGTCTTCGAGCGCATCGTGCGCGCCGAGGCCATGCTGGCCGCGAACGGCTATTCGATGGCTCGGCGCGACCTCGACATGGACGGCCGCGAGGAGATCCACTGGACGAGCCCCCATGCCCAGCTCTTCCTGAAGCCCGACGACGGCGGTACGGTCAGGGAACTCGATTTCCTCGAGAAACCCTTTCCCGTGACCAACACGCTCTCCAGGCGCCGCGAATTCTATCATCGCGATGTCGCCGACGCGCTCTCGCCGGACGAAGACAGTTCCCTCTCCATCCACGAGGTCAAGGCCGCCAAGGAGCGCGGCCTCGAGAAGCTGCTCGTCTACGATCCGCACACCCGAGCCGGTCTCGAGGATCGAATCTACGAGGCGGGCGCGGATTCGGCCCCCTACGAGACGAGCCTGCTCGATCTGCGATCCTGGTGTTTCTCGGCCGAAGTTCCGGAGGATCCCCAGGGAGAATTGCGGCTGAGGTCATCCGGCGAGCTGGACGATGCCAGCCTGAAGATCCGAAAGAGCCTGCGCTGGGACGACGAGGGCCGCGCCCTGAAAGTGGATTACCAGCTCAAATACATCGGCGAGACCGAGAAGAACCTCACCTTCGCCTCGGGATGGAACTTCAACTTCCTGGCGCCGGAGGCCCACGATCGCTACTTCCTCGTGGACGGCGCGAAGGCCGACGAGCCGCAGCTTCGCAGTCGCGGCTGGGAGTCGCCGTCCTCGACCTTCGAATTGCGCGACGAGTGGTCGGGCCTGTCGGTGATCATCGAGGGTGAGGGCTTGAGAATCTGGCGCGAGCCCATCGAAACGGTGAGCATGTCCGAGGACGGCTTCGAGCGCGTCTACCAGGGTTCCTGGATCGCCGTCTGCGTTCCCGTGACCCTCGGCAAGGGCAAGCCGGCGGTCTTCGGCTATCGGCTGCGATTGGAAAAACTCTGAAGGCCAGGTTCACTGAATCGACGTAGCGCGGCCTACTCTCTCGCCAACTCGAAACGGGGTGGATCGATGTCCAGATCGAACAAGTCCGCCTCGATTGTGAAGCTGTACCGACCATCGTTCTCGGGTATCTCGATAGAATTCTCCGCGAACGCAGCCGCATAGTGGGCGATCATGGTATTCGTGTATAGGTCGTACAGCCCGACTTCCGCACGTGAACAGGTCAACAGGTACCGGCCTCCGGAGTAGGGCCTGTCCGGGACCAGTTCTTTGAACAGGAAGCTCCTGTAGTCGGATACTTCAGAGCCATCGACCAGAACCGCGACTTCGGGCAGGACGAACCTATAGCGATCAGCATCGGGATCGTTCTCGAACAGTACTGGATCCGAAGTTGAAGGAAACGCACCAGCCGACGGTGCGACAGCCCCTATCGTGGGTTGAGAATCTAGATAGGCCAGCCAGCGGGATTCATCCGGCAAATCCTTTGAAGAGATCCGTAGATATGAGACTCGTTCGGCATCGCCGCCCGACTCCAGGTAGAGCTTCAGGTACTTCTCGATGCCCAGACATTCGATGAGGAACTCGTTGTACAGGGCGCTCCCCGGATAGGAAATGGATGCGTTGAGCCGGAAGAAGGAGGCAGCATCCAGCAGATCATCCGGAGTCACCCAACCGGATCGATGCAAGAAAGCACCCAATTGATGCTGAATCCGCGGAGCCCTGCCCCCTCTCCCTCCCCTTGCGACGGCGAAGCCTTCCAGGAGCATGGGATGAGTGAACAGGTGCGGAGTGCCAAGTCTGTAGTTGATCAAGAGATGAGCGAGTTCATGGGCGTGTGAACTGTAGGTCGACACGATTAGATCATGGGAGAGAATGTACATCCCCCTCGCGAAGAAGCCCGTCAGATCACGGATCTCTTCCTGATTCTGGCAGAAGCAATAGATGATCTTCTCGTCCTCGAGCCGCTCCAGTCGGGATTCCGTGATTCCAAGCAACTCAGCCGTCTCCACCAGAAATGCCTCGAGCACCTCGACATTCTTATCATGGAATCGCGACGGATCACTCAGATAAAACCTGAAATGTTTCGACTCGCGAAGCACCCAATCCTTCACCTTGTAGAGGATGGACGATACCTGCTTGCCATCCTTGAAGATCCATGAGCGCGACGCGATGGTATCGTCTGGAAAGAGGATGAGTCTGGAGTAGCCGTCTTCCAGCTGATCGATTCGGATCTGCTGCTCGATTGTCGTCTGGGACAATCGCCGCCTCTCTTCTTCGGTCAATCCCCAGGAGATCAGTGCCTTCGATTGCGATTCGGGATAGGTGATTCCCAATCGACGAGAAATCTTCAAGTCGTCGGGATGCACAAACTGCTCAGCTGAATCAGGGGATGATCGAAGGCACTGCAGAAACTCCCTCGCTGCATCGAGAGTTAGTGCGTATACAGATCCGCTTGTCATCATTGATATTATCAGGATCAGAATCCGCAAAACCACTCTCTCTTCCAGGATCGAATCACCCAGGTGGCCACTTTCATCCCGAGTCCTTATTTCAGGAGCAGACCCTTCAAGCTTCGAGCCTCCGTTCCACAGCTGATCTGGAACAGGTAGATCCCGCTAGGGCAGGGGTACCCGCGCGCATTCTGTCCGTTCCAACCCAAAATGTGGCGACCCTCCGCAGCAAGCCCCTCGTGGAGGGTCGCGACGTAGCGGCCTTCCAGGTCATAGATGCGTATTGTCAGGTCACCATCCGGGCTGTCCAAACTCAGGCGGACATCCGGGTTGAAGGGATTCGGATAAAGCGAGACCGCGAGCGGCGCCTCGGGCGACTCGTCCACCCGGGTGGACAGGTCCAGGAGTAGATAGTACTCGTGCGCTTCCATGTCGCCGTCGCCGTCGCCGAAGGGCGCCTGGGCAATCAGGGAACCTGCGTCGGGATCGTCGTATCCCGCGGCGGCCACCCAGAGGCTTTCCGGCGGAACGGATGCAAAGAGCGAGTCGAGATCGAGCAATCCTTCGAGCACCTCGCCCTGGGCCGATGAGAACTCGGGACCGATCTGCACATTGCTGCCAGCATCGAACCAAGCGAACCAGCCGTTGGAGCTCTCGGCCCCGAGATAGTAGGCCCAGGGCAGAACCTGTCCCGCCTTGGCCCAGGGTGCGGAAACTGGAGCGCCCGGTTCGTCGAGCAGGAAGAGGAAGTGATCGAGCCCCGTCGCGCCGGTACCCTCGGTCGCGAGATAGAGCTGGTCGCCTTCGCGGGCGACCCAGAGGTTCATCCCGTCGCCGGAGATCTGCAATACGCCCTCATCGAGAAGGCCGTCCATGACGAAGCCGCCGCCTCCGCCGCTCACGGGCACGATCCAATCGGCGCCGCCGTTGTTGTCCCAGTTGCCGAGGCCGTCGTGGAAGACGAACTCGAAACTCGACGCGTGCTCAGGCAGCTGGATGCCCTTATGCCAGTGCTCGTCGACGAGGTTCCAGTCCATGGGCGTATCACCTACTTCCTGCCAGCCGTTGATGCCGTGGTGCAGGATGATCTCCGCCGCGCCGTCCAGGGGTCCACCGGCAGGATCGTAGTAGACGGTGATCCAATCGCCGGCTTCCGGAAGTTCGGGCTCCCACCATGCCGAACCGTCGCCGCCCGCGTCGCCCGTGCCCACGTAGACGTGCTGGATGGGACTCCTCTTCACGTTGCCCAGAGAATCCTCGGCCTCCACGTAGTAGTCCAGCAGCACATCGCCGTAGCCCGTCAATTCGATCCAGTACTCGTCGGCGATGCGCTCGGGCAGCACCGTGAAATCGATGCCCGGGATGTCCCAGGGCTCGCCCAGGGGCATCGCGCGATGGTTCATGGGCAGGGCCGACCAGGCGCCCACCTCAGGCCCCCCCGCGTAGATTTCGTTGTCGTGGCTGCCGGGATCGTTGTGGCCGTCCAGATCCTCGCGGACCATGATCTCGACACGCGAGAGTCCCGAGATGTCGTGGATGAAGGTCCAGACGAAGAAGTCGCGGCTCATGTCCGCGCCCGCGCCGCCGGGATATCCCCAGAGGCTGCCGCCGCCCTTGCCGCCCGGATTCCATGGCAGGCGTTGGGGCAGCCAGATACTGGGCGCTACGATATCGGCACCGCTCTCGGCCAGGGGCAGGGCCGCCTCGAGGGCCGCATTGCAGGCGAGGGTGGCCTTCACTTCCATGTCCAGCGACGAGCCGTAGTACATGTAGCCGCTCTCGTAGCCCGCCAGCAGGAAATGCCAGGCCCGCTCCACGGCGCTGGCCCCGCTCAAGGGGAAGACCACGCGCTCGGGATCGGGCGCGCCGCCCACGGCCTCGGCGGATTCCACCACGTTCTGCGCCGCCGTGAGCACGGCCCAGTTGCGCTCGTCCTCCGCCCATCCGCCGGGTATGTCGAAGTTCCCCGCCGCGTCCACCGGCGGCCAGTTCCAGTTGATGAATTGCGGGCTGCCGAAGTCGCCGTCGGCGTTCACCCATCCGCCGTCCTCCACATGCACCACGTCGTCGAGCGGAACCGGATGATGTTCGAGATAGGTCGCCACCGTGCTCGGCGTGTAGCCCGCGTCCGCGGCGGCGTGGGAGAAGTTGGGCACCGATTCGTAGTAGTAGCTGTGTCCGCCGCTCCAGGCGTTGTCGCCGTCATGGGCCAGCAGAATCAGCATGGGATGCGCAGGATCGTTGCTCCCGGCGATGGCGTCGATGGAACCCGTGCCGAACATGCCGTAACCCTCGTCCCAACTCATGGCGTTGGCGGCCGGCACCACCACCAGGTTCGAAACCTCGCCAGTGGACGGGTCCACGTACTCGGCCCGGTGCGGCGTGAAGCCGTAAGGGTAGGGCACTTTGAGCGTCACGCCCCGTGGAATGCTGTGGTTGGTCCAGTCGCTCTGGGGCGGATTCACCTGGTCGGCCCGGTTGGGCGGGTCGCAGTTGTCCAGATTCGCCTGATAGGGATAGTTCTCGCAGGCCCGCGCGATATGCAGATCCCCCACCACCGACCAGTCGAGGCCCGCGTCGACCAGGGCGGGAATGAGGCGCTCGCTGAAGCACATCTCGGCGGGGAAGAAACCTCGCGAGAAATTCGAGTCGCCCCAGGCCTCGTCGTAGATGGCCTTGGCGCAGGCGAGCTCCATGCGGAAAGCCACATCGTCCATGAGCGGCGCGATGGCGTGATGGAATCCCACCACCAGCGGCTCCAGCCTGGGCTCGCCGGCGCTCGTGGTCCAGCCCCTCGCCTCGCGGTAGTGCGAGGTCCAGTCGCTCGCGTAGACCCCACCGTCCCAGCCTGCCTCGGCCAGGCTCTCGATGTTCTCGACCAGCGCCCCCGCGAAGGACACCTGCGCTCCCGCCTCGGGCAGGTCCAGCATGCTGGCCACCGCATCCCGGGGATACCATTGGTAGTCGCCGATGCGGTCGTCCTTGCCGAAGATCTCGGCCAGGTCGTTCTGGCAATAGCCGCCAAGGAGGGTTTCGTAGGCGGTTTGGTAACGTCCGGGTGTCCAAACGCTCTCGTCCGGCCAGTAGATGGGCTGATGCATGTGCCAGAGGTAGGTCGTGTGGACGCCGGTGGAAGCCAGACTCGCCCCGGCGAGGAACAGGAGAAGCAGTGCCTTGCGCATGGTGTCCTTTCGGGCTGGGATTCGATTATAGCAAATCCACGGCCCGCTGCCCGCTACCGGCCAGATGTGTACACGTGTACAAACCTGCCATCGCTGCCTGAGCTGAGGAACCGTCCACGGTCCAATTGGAAACTTGCCGAGGGCCCTTCCTGCCGACTCTGAGGCAGGCCCCAGACGCTGCCATCGTGAGAGATCTCGTCCTACCGAAACGGAGCGCTCGAAGGGCCATCGTCGAGTTTCCCTTTCTCTGAAAATTGGGGAAAACTCGTATTCCTGGCGCCATTTTGATGTTTACAAGATCTCAAGACCCGTGTATCTTTAACTCTAAATAAAGACGGTCCTTGGATCGTTCTGTCGGCCCGGCTTCTCCTCGGTTCGACTTGTGGGGAAGCATCACTTCCAGCTCAGGGTAAGGGTCGGAGTAAGCGGTTACTAACCTCGCTCTTCCACCCTCACCGGGAAGAGGACAAGATGCCGCGGTATTGGCGCGAGCCCCTCGATGTCCACGATATCAAAGTCCCGCGTGGCGACATCCACATCATCATCGAACGTTGCAAAGGCTGCGAGTTCTGCGCGGAGTTCTGTCCGCGGGACGTGCTCGTCATGTCCGCCGAGTTCAATGCCAAGGGTTATCACTATCCGGAAGTGAAGCAGGCCGATCGATGCGTCGACTGCGACCTCTGCGAAGTGATCTGCCCCGACTTCGCCATCTTCGTCCTGCCGGAGAAGAAGGAAGGGGAGGTGCGAAGTGAAGCTAGCTGATCCGAAGCGAGTGCTCACGGGCAGTCACTACCTCGACGGCGACCACGCCTGCACCGAAGGCGCCCTGGCCGCCGGTTGCGATTTCGTCGCGGGCTATCCGATCACGCCCTCCACGGAAGTGGTCGAGCGCTACGCCCGCCGCATTCCGACCCTCGGCGGAACCTTCATCCAGATGGAGGACGAGATCGCCTCGGTCACCGCCATCCTGGGCGCGACCTGGGGCGGCGCGAAGTCCATGACCGTGACCAGCGGACCGGGCTTCAGCCTGATGATGGAGAACATCGGCCTGGCGGCCATGACCGAGACGCCCTGCGTCATCGTGAACGTGCAGCGCGCCGGTCCCTCCACCGGTCTGCCCACCATGGTCGGCCAGCAGGACATCATGCAGGCCCGCTGGGGCAGCCACGGCGACTACGAGATCATCGCCCTCGCGCCGCAGAGTCCCCAGGAAGCCTTCACCCTGACCATCAAGGCTTTCAACCTCGCCGAGAAGTACCGCACGCCGGTCTTCGTGATGCTCGACGAGTGCATCGGCCACATGACCGAGAGGGTGGTCATTCCCGAGGCGGACCAGATCAAGATCCTCCCCCGGAAGATGACCGACAAGCCCAAGGGCGAGTACCTGCCCTACGAGGTCGGAGAGGATCAGATCCCCGCCATGGCCCACGCCGGCGAGGGGCACCGCTACCACATCACGGGCCTGACCCACGACGATCGCGGCTATCCCGCCATGGACGCCAATGTGCAGGACACCCTGGTCCGGCGGCTCTGCGACAAGATCCGCGACAATGCCCGGGACATCGTGATGCTCGAGGAGGAAGAGGTCGAGGGAGCCGAGGTCATCCTGCTCTCCTACGGCATCACCTCGCGGGTCTCCCGCGCGGCCATCGACGCGGCGCGGGCCAAGGGCATCAAGGTGGGCACGGTTCGTCTGCTCACCGTCTGGCCCTTCCCCGACTGGCGGGTGAAGGAACTCGCCGAACAGGTGAAGGCCATCGTGGTCCCCGAGATCAACTACGGCCAGATCAGCCTCGAGGTGGAACGCTGCGCCGAGGGCAAGGCCGAAACCATACTGGTCCCCCACATGGGAGGCACCGTGCACAACCCGGAGGACATTCTCCGGGCCATCGAGGAGGCGGCGAAATGAGCGAGAAGACGATTGACGCCTGCTACGACGCGGTGGAGGAAGATCGCCACCCCATGGATCACCTGCTGAGGGCCGACCGGCTGCCGCACATCTGGTGCGCCACCTGCGGCATCGGCACCGTGGTGAAGTGCTTCGCCGAGGCCATCGACAAGGCCGGCATCGACTACGACGACGTGGCCATCGTCTCGGGCATCGGCTGCACGGGCCGCGTGGCGGGCTACGTGAAGCTGGACAGCTATCACACCACCCACGGCAGGGCCATCCCCTTCGCCACGGGCCTGAAGCTGGCCAACCCCAAGCTCAAGGTCGTGGTCTTCAGCGGCGACGGCGACCTCTTCGCCATCGGCGGCAATCACATCATCCACGCCGCCCGGCGGAACATGGACATCACCGTGGTCTGCGTGAACAACTTCATCTACGGCATGACCGGCGGGCAGGTGGCCCCCACCACGCCCCATACGGCCAACACCTCGACGACTCCCCACGGAGCCTACGAGCAGCCCTTCAACCTTCCCCACCTCATGGAAGCCTGCGGCGCCACCTACGTGGCGCGCTGGACCTCCCTGCACGTGCGGCGACTGACCGACTCCCTGAAGGAGGCCCTGCTCAAGCCGGGCTTCAGCTTCGTGGAGGCCATCGCGCCCTGCTCCACGCTCTACGCGCGACGCAACAAGCTGGGCAGCGGCTACGATCTCATGCGTTTCTACCACGACAACGCCGAGATCCAGCACGGAGCCGATCCGCGGGAGATCGACATCGGCTATCAGAACAAGATCACGGTGGGCAGATTCGTCGACCGGGATCGTCCCACCTGGAGGATGAAGAGCATGGAGCAGCACGATGCCACGCTCGGCGAGAAGTACTACCTCCACGAGGAAGCCTGCGAAATGTGCAAGGAGGAGCTCCATGCCTAGGACGGAGATTCGCATCACCGGCTACGGCGGCCAGGGCGTCATTCTGACCGGATACATCTTCGGCAAGGCGGCGGCCATCTTCGGCAACATCCACTCGACCATGACGCAGAGTTTCGGCCCCGAAGCTCGAGGCAGCGCCTGCGCCTCGGCCCTGGTCGTCGACGACGAGTTCATCGCCTATCCCTATCTCACCGGCACCGACGTGCTCATCGCGCTGAGTCGCGAGGGTTACGAAAAGTACGCCGACGAGCTCAAGGACGGCGCGATCCTCGTCTACGACAGCGACCTGGTGAGCCCCCACGATCGTCCGGAAGTGAACGCCTACGGCATTCAGGCGGCGCGACTGGCCGAGGAACTGGGCAACCGCATCGTCCAGAACATCGTCGTGGTGGGATTCACCACGGCCGTGACGGGCATCGTCGACCGGGAAGCGGTGGAGAAAGCGGTGGAGAGCTCGGTGCCCGGAAGCACCATCGAACTCAACCTCAAGGCCTTCGCGACGGGCTTCGAGGAAGGACAAAAACTCCTGGCCCCCGTGGGCTAGAATCGCGCCGGCCCGGCCGGCCGCCTGAGGAGGAAGCTTGGTCAAGCCCCTCTGGAAATCGGGATTCCCGGAGAGTTTCTGGCAGGCCCTGGAAACGGGCGGTATCCAAATGGATCTGGGAGGACGCTACGGTCCCCGCCTGCTCCAGCGCATCGACGCCTCCCCCTGCCACGCGGCCTGTCCGGCCGGCGTGAACGTGAAGGGCTACGTGGGCCTCATCGCCGACGGCAAGTTCCGCGAGGCGGTGGAACTCGTGCGCAAGGACTGTCCCCTGCCCGGCATCTGCGGACGCGTCTGCACCCATCCCTGCGAACTGAACTGCCGACGCAGCGACCTGGACGACCCCCTGGCCATCCGGCTGCTCAAGCGCTTCGTGGCCGACTGGGAGCTGGACAATCCGGGTCCGGCGCCGGCGCGCGTGGCCGGTAGCAGACCGGAGAAGGTGGCCGTCATCGGCGCGGGTCCGGCCGGACTGGCCGCGGCCTTCGACCTGGCTCACCTGGGCTACGGCGTCACGGTCTACGAGTCCGACGAGACCGCCGGCGGCATGCTCGTTCAGTGCATCCCCTCCTTCCGCCTGCCCCGCGAGATCGTGGCGGGCGAAGTCGCCCACATCGAATCCCTGGGCGTGGAGATCAAGACCGGCCTGCGCGTGGGCAAGGACATCACCCTGGAAGAAATCCGCGACGAAGGCTACGCCGCCGTCATCCTCGCCCTGGGCGCCGCCCTGGGCAAGAAGATGAACGTGCCCGGCGAGCGGGAGAACTCGGGCGTCTTCGACTGCCTCACCTTCCTGCGTATGGCCAGCCGCGGCAAGGCCATTCCAAAGGGGAAGAGCCTGATCGTCGTGGGCGGCGGCATGAGCGCCATGGACGCGGCCCGCACCGCCCGCCGCCTCGGCTTCGAGAAGGTCGAGGTGGTCTACCGGCGCACCAAGGATGAGATGCCCGCCGTGCCCGAGGAGGTGGTCGAGGCCGAGAACGAGGGCGTCACCTTCACCTTCCTGGCCGGACCGCTGGAAGTGGTCGGCAAGAAGGGCAAGGTCACGGGGCTTCTCTGCCAGCGCATGGAACTGGGCGAGCCCGACGAGAGCGGACGCCGCCGTCCCGTGCCCATCAAGGACGACACCTTCACGGTGGAGGCCGACCTCATCGTTCCGGCCATCAGCCAGGAAGCCAACCTCGACCTGCTGCCCGAGGACCTGCCCTTCAAGAAAAGCGGCTGGGGCACCCTCGAGGCCGATTCCGCGAGCCTCATGACCGACGTGGAAGGCGTCTTCGCCGCGGGCGACCTGGTGCTGGGACCCGACACGGTCATCGGCGCCATCGCCCAGGGGCACCGCGCCGCCAAGGCCGCCCACGCCTGGCTGGAGGGGCGCGCCTTCGGCGACGAATCCTCCCGTCCCATCGAGGTGGGCGTGCAGCCTCCCCTGCCCTCCGAGCGCAGGCGGGCCGTGCAACCCGAACTGCCGGTGGAGAAGCGAGGCGGTTTCGACGAGGTCGAACTCGGTTTCGCCCAGGACATGGCGGTGGCCGAAGCCGGACGCTGCCTCCGCTGCGGGCCCTGCGACGAGTGCCAGACCTGCGCGGGCGATTGCCGCTACCGCATCGGCCTGCTCTCCTTCGATGAGAGCGAGCACAGCGTGCCGCTCTTCCTGCGCATTCCCGACAACGACGAGCAGTTCCCGCTCCCCCTCCTTCCCGAACCGGTGGCTCTGGAATGGAAGAGCCGGCGCGAAGGCAAGAAGGTGGTCGAACGCCTGGGCATGAAGCTCTCGAGCCTGGTCTGCCAGGTGAACGAGAAGCTCTGCCGCGGCTGCGAGGACTGCCTAAAGGGCTGCGACTACGAGGCCATCATCATGGAGCACCGGGGCGAGGACGTCCAGGTGGCGAGGGTGCTCGCGGACCGCTGCAAGGGATGCGGAAACTGCGTGCCCCTCTGTCCCACCCAGGCCATGGTTCCGGGATACTTCCGGAACGACTTCGTCCGCCGGGAGATCGACGCCCTTCTCAGGGAGAGCGTGGAGGTGAGCTCATGAAAACCATCGAAGGCAACTGGAAACCTCGCCTCATGATCTTCTCCTGCAAGTGGTGCTTCCCCTTGGGTCTGGAGGAGGAGCGCGAACTGCCCGAGGGCAGCGCGGTGCTCCGCAGTCTTTGCACGGGGCGCATCCATCCCTCCTTCGTGCTGCAGGCTTTCGAGTCGGGCGCCGACGGCGTCTTCATCGCGGCCTGCGAGGAGGGCGACTGCCACTACGGCACGGGCACGGCGATGCTCGAGAACACCATCGGTCGGGTGGATCCCATGCTGGACATGCTCGGTGTGGAATCCAGTCGTTTCAGGGTGCGCTTCTTCCCTCCGGGAAAGGCGGATCGGATCCTCGAAACGGTCCAGGAGTTCCGCGATCAGCTCGAAGCCAGCGGACCTCGCGGCCCCATCGGAGCCGTCCCCCAGCTCACGGAGGTGAAGTGATGATCCTCAGGGAAGCCCTCCGCGAGACTCATGCCACGCTCTGTCAGGACTGCGGCAAGTGCACGGGCGTCTGCCCCGTCTCCCGATACGACGAGGAGTTCTCGCCGCGCATGGTGGTGACCCATGCGGTGCATGCCCCGGAAGGACAGGCCCCGGCCAAGTTCAACCTCTGCCTCACCTGCATGCTCTGCAGCCTGGTCTGTCCCTCAGAAGTGGACTATTCCCAGTTCACCCGCAAGGGACGCGAGGTATTGCGCGCCGACGGCGCGGACCCTGCCTGCAGCCACGGCGCGGTCTTCCAGCACATGATGCGCATCATGAGCCAGAACGGCCGCGAGCAGAAGCGCCTGGGATGGGTGCCCGAGGAGGCGAAGACGGCCGGCGAGGGCGAGCTGCTCTACTTCACCGGCTGCCTCCCCTATTACGACAGCTACTACACGCATCTGGGCACCGACACCCAGCGCATCGGCAAGGACACCCTCCGCGTGCTCAATGCCCTGGGCGAAGAGCCCGTGCTGCTGCCCGACGAGCTCTGCTGCGGCCATGACCTGTACTGGAGCGGCGACGAGAGGAGCGCGGCCCGGCTCGCCAGTAAGAACGTGGAGAAGATCGCGGCCGCCGGCGCGAAGACGGTGGTCTCGTCCTGTCCCGAATGCGTCTTCATGCTGCGGGAGATCTACCCGAAACTCGCCGGCGAGGTGCCCTACGAGGCGCTTCACCTCTCCGAATACCTCGCGCGGAAGGGCGAGAATGGTGGGGTGGAATTCGGCGGCCTGAAGGGCGAGGTGACATTCCAGGATCCCTGTCGTCTCAGCCGGCACCTGGGCGAATACGAAGCGCCCCGGGCGGCCCTCGGCGAGATCTTCGGCGAGAGTTTCCACGAGATGGAGCATCACGGAAAGGACAGCGTCTGCTGCGGCACCTCAGGCTGGATGCACTGCAACGCGGTGTCCAAGCGCATCCAGACCGAGCGTCTCCGCGAGGCGGCCGACGCGGGGGCCGAGACCCTCGTCACGGCCTGTCCCAAATGCCAGATTCATTTGCGCTGCGCCCAGGCCAGCGAAAAGGATGATCGATTGAGCAGTCTCCAAATCCGCGACTTCGCCACGGTGGTGGCCGAGTCCATCGATGGAGGTAATGGTTCATGGTAAAACCGCAGGACCTTCGCATCGGCGTGTTCGTCTGCGATTGCGGAAAGAACATCGCCGGCACGGTCGACACGGCGGAGGTCGCGAAATTCGCGGCAACCCTGCCCGATGTGGTGGCGGTGGTGGGAAACAAGTACACCTGCGCGGATCCCGGGCAGATGGAGATCATCAAGGCGGTGCACGAGCACAAGCTCAATCGCGTCGTCGTGGCCTCCTGCACCCCGAAGATCCACGAGCCCACGTTCCGGAATTGCCTGAAGGAGGCGGGACTGAACCCCTACCTCCTGGAGATGGCGAACATCCGCGAACACGTGAGTTGGGTGCACTCGGGGCAGAAAGGCGAGGCCACCGCCAAGGCCAAGGACCTGGTCGCCTCATCCGTGGCCCGGGCCCGCTTCCTGGAGCCTCAGATCGAGACCGAAGTTCCGGTGACGAAAGCCGCACTGGTCGTTGGAGGGGGAGTCGCGGGAATACAGTCCGCGCTCGACCTGGCCGATGCGGGACACTACGTCTATCTGGTGGAAAAGGAGGCGAGCATCGGTGGGATCATGGCCGCGTTGGACAAGACCTATCCCACAATGGATTGCTCTATATGAATTCTGGGGCCCAAAATGATGGATGTCGGTCGGCATCCCAAGATCAAGCTCCTCACCAGCAGCGAAGTTGAAAACGTCACCGGATTCGTGGGCAATTTCCACGTGACGGTGCGCAAGAAGGCCAAGTACGTGGACGAGACCGAGTGCACCGCCTGCGGCGATTGCGTCGAGGTCTGTCCCGTGGCCGTTCCCGACGAGTATCAGGAGGGTCTCTCCAGCCGGAAGGCTATCTACATCCCCTTCCCGCAGTCGGTGCCCTCGTCCTTCCTCATCGACATGGACAACTGCCTGGGCACCAATCCCATCGCCTGCGGCAAGTGCAAGGAAGTCTGCGAGAAGGGCTGCATCGACTACGACATGGAGGACGAGTTCATCAACGTCGAGGTGGGCGCGATCATCGTGGCCACCGGCGCGGACGTCTACGACCCCACCGAGTACGACGAATACGGATACACGCGCTACCCGAACGTCATCACCTCGATGGAATTCGAACGGCTGATCTGCGCGGGCGGCCCCACCGAAGGTCACTTCATGCGACCCTCGGACAAGGAGCGTCCCAAGCGTATCGGCTTCATCCAGTGCGTGGGCTCGCGGGACCTGTCCCCCAAGGGAAATCCCTACTGCAGCAACATTTGCTGCATGAACACGGTCAAGTCCACCCTGCTTCTGGCGGATCACTATCCCGACAGCGAGAGCTCGGTGTTCTACATGGACATTCGGGCCTTCGGCAAGGGATTCGAGGATCTCTACCGGCGCAGCAAGGACGAGGGCGTGCGTTACGTTCGCGGTCTTCCCGGCGGCATCGAGGAGGATCCGGAAACGAACAACCTCAAGATCACCGTGGAGAACACCACCACCGGCAAGCTCGAGAAGCACGAACTGGACATGGTCGTGCTGGCCACGGGGCTCATCCCGCGGCGGGACGGCGGCATCATCAAGAAGCTGCTGAATCTCTCGAACACCTCGGACGGCTTCTACATGGAGAGCCACCCGAAGCTCAAGCCGGTGGACGCTCCTAGCCGCGGCGTCTATTTCGCGGGCTGCAACGAGTTCCCCAAGGACGTGAAGGACTCGGTGACGCAGGCCAGCGCGGCCTCGAGCCGGGCCAGCATTCTGCTGAATGCGGGGAAGGTGACCATCGAGGCCATCACCTCGGTGATCGATCACACCTACTGCACCCAGTGCGGAATCTGCGCCACGGTCTGCCCCTACGGGGCCATCACCAAGCCCGACAAGAAGGGCGGGATCTTCCCCGAGGTCATCGAAGCAGCCTGCGCCGGCTGCGGAACCTGCGCCTCGGAGTGTCCCACCGACGTCATCAAGATGCGTCACTACGACGATGACCAGATCTACGCTCAGATCGAAGCCATCTGCGCGGAGAAGGCCCACGAGAAGGTGGTCACCTTCGCCTGCAACTGGTGCTCCTATCCGGGCGCGGACCTTGCCGGAACCAATCGCTCCCAGTATCCGGCCCATGCGCGGCTCATCCGCACCATGTGCTCGGGTCGCGTGGACGAGGACTTCGTGCTCGAAGCCTTCCGCCAGGGATCGTCCATGGTGCTGGTCAGCGGCTGCCACTTCTCCGATTGCCACTACATCAACGCGGTGCAGTGGACGCAGAAACGCGTGGAGAAGCTCTGGAACCGCCTCGAAAAGCTCGGCATCAGGCCCGAACGCCTGCAGCTCGAGTGGATCAGCGCGGCCCAGGGAAGCAAGTTCGCCAAGGTGATGAAGGACCTGGACCGCATGCGCAAGTTCGTCACCCTCGAGGAGATCGAGGAGACCCAGCGCATCCTGGACGAGGAAATGGGCAAGGTTTCGGCCCGCAAGGAGAAACAGCGCGCCAAGATCCTCGAGCGTCGCCAGGGTGAAGGGAAGGAGGTGCCCATTGGCTGAGTCCACCGTGACCTTCCACTGCCTGAGCTGCGGGCATAAGTACCAGGGTCCCTACGACCCCAAGGTGCCCAAGGAAAGGTCCTGCCCGGAGTGCCATAGCAATAGCGTAAGGCCGTTGCCTGAAGGAAAAGACTAGAACTGAGAACTGAGAACTGAGAACGAAACACCCTCCTCGAGATTCGAGGAGGGTTTATTCATAGTTCATAGTTCACAGTTCATAGTTCACAGTTCATAGTTCACAGTTCGTAATTCAAACCTTCCTCGCCAGCCAAGTCCTTCTCCGGAAATACGTGAACCAGAAGAAGCCCGGTCCGATCACGCCCGAAAGCAGCATGGCCCACCAGACGCTCTGATAACCTAGCCCGAGCAGTTTCGTCGCGATGAGGATGAAGGGGATCTGCAGGACCCAGGTGTGGAGCATCGAGAAGAGCATGGGCGCCCGGTTCTCGCCCGCGCCGCTGCATGAAATGTCGAAGGTGATGCCCAGGGCGGCGAAGGGCAGGGCCAGGGCGAAGATGCGAAGGGTGGGAACGCCCATGGCGAGGATGTCCGTATCCTGGAAGAAGGCCCCGGTGATGGGCCTCGCCAGCAGGATCACCATCAGCGAGAATACGCTGGTCACGCCCACAAGGAAGCGGATCGAGGCGATGGATGTGTCCCAGGCCCGCTCCGGCTTGCCGGCGCCGAGGTTCTGGCCGATGAGGGCCGAGAGCCCGAGGCCCATGCCCACGATGATCATGATGCCCAGAGCCGTCACCCGCATGGACATGCCGTAGACCGCCACCACGTTGGCGCCGAAGGCCGCCACCATGGGCATGATCACCGCGCGGCCGAGTGAGAAGGAGAAGCTGTTGAAGCCCGCGGGCAGGCCGATGCGCAGGATGTGCATCATGCGGCTCAGCCTCACGCGGTCGGCCCCGCGCAGATGCAGGCGCACGGAACTGAACCCGCCGTAGAACATGAACAGGCCGGCGATGAAGGTGAAGCCGTAGGAGATGATCGAGGCCCAGGCCGCGCCGGCCACTTCCAGCCGCGGGAAGGGCCCCCAGCCGAAGATGAGGAAGGGATCCAGGGCGATGTTCAGGATCACACCCGCGATCATGAGCACCATGGCCTTGCGCGGCTCTCCCACGCTCCTGAGCGCCGTGTAGATGGTGAAGCTCGAGAAGCTCACGCCGAGGCCCAGGAGCTGCACGCTGCCGTAGCTGGCCGAGAGCCTCAGAATCTCGCCCTCCGCGCCCAATAGCCTGAGCACGGGCCAGAGGAATCCGTATCCCACGAAGCCCACGATCAAGGCGAGACCCAGCTTGAGCAGGATCGATTCCTTGATGGCCGCTTCGGTGCCGGGGATGTCGTCCTCGCCGAAACGGCGCGAAATCACCGCCACGGATCCTGCCCCGGCGATCATGTTGGCCGAGCTGATCACCCAGTAGAATGAGAAGAAGAGAGTCACGGCGGCCACGCTGGATGCGCCGAGCTTGGCCACCCAGAACATGTCCACGATGTCGTAGACGTTGGTGGCGGCGAATCCGATCATGGAGGGAAAGCCCATGTTCAGCACCGAGCGGATCACGCTCCCCTCGGTGTACTGGGCGGCTCTCGGCGCGGATGTGCCGGAGCTTTTCGTGGTATCGGAGTCCGCCATGCCCTTCCCCCAGAAAACGGCCCGGACCTTCGGCGCCCGGGCCGGTTACGGCCACGTCACTCTAGATGGGAAGGGCCTTCGGTTCAAGTGCGGCTATCCATGCTGGATATCGAAGTCCTCGACGAGGATCTCCATCTCGTTCCAGAGACCCTCCAGGGGGCAGGCGAGAACGATCACGTCCTGCTTCTTGCCATATCGATCGACGGCGGCGTCTTCGAGAACCTCGACTTCATGGAATCCTAGTCGCCTCAGGATCGAGAGCGCGGCCTCCTGAGGACGAAGCGCGCGGGCGCGCACCTCGCGGATCCTCTCTCGGGCCGCCAGGAAGTAGAGTTCGCGCGCCAGAAGCATGCCCAGGCCCCGTCGTTGATAGTCATGGCCCACGATGAGACGGACCTCGGCCAGATCGAACTCCTTCTCGGAATCCTTGAGTTCTAGCACTCCCGTGCCGACGATCTTCTCGCCCGCGCAGGCCACGAGGCGCTTCAGGCGCCCCCAGTTCTGGATCTCGCGCAGACGATCCTCCACGACCTGACGATCGGTGACGTCGAAGCGCAGGTAGGCGCGGTCCCCCTCCGGGAGGGCCGCGAAGAACTCGCAGATGGCGTCAAGGTCCTCCAGAAGGATGGGACGGATGCAAACCTCGCTGCCGTCCTTGAGAATCAGTTTCCGTTCGGGAGTCGTAGGAACCGCGGAATTCATGGTTCTCCTTTCCGCATGAGACACTGGGGAAATCCTTGTCCCCACTAGAAGTCTAGCGGATCTGGAGAGATTTGTCTTAAAAAGAATGATAGGTCGGTTAATGGCCGCAGAATCAACGGTTTATCGCAGCAACACCAGCTTCTTGGACAAACGGAGCTCTTCCGCCTGGAGACGAAGGAAGTAGATGCCGCTGGCGCTGGGCCGCCCCCGCTCGTCGAGACCGTCCCAGCTCCGCTCGTGCCGACCGGCTCGCAGGGACTCGTCCGCAAGGGTGACCACCCGTCTGCCCCGCAGATCATGGACGCTCAGGCGAACCTTCGCATCGTCGGCCAGACTGAAGCGAACCGTGCAATGGGGATTGAAGGGATTGGGGAAGACCTCCGCGAGACTCGTCACCCCTGGGACCGGGTCCGACTCCACCGCCGTGGGATCTGTGAGGCTGTTGATTCTTCCAGGCGTGCCGTGCCCCATGGACGCGCCCCAGCTCTCCGGGAGCGTGTTGTCGCTGGCGTAGTCGATGAGCTCCAGGGTGGGCCCCTGCCCGTCCGGTTCCAGGGGCCAGGGCGGCTGGCTGTCGTACATGACCCAATCGTAGACCGTGTCGTCGGCGCCCGTGAGCAGAAGGATTTCCCCCGCTCCGCTGAAACCGAAGCCGAGATCGCCCACAAGGTTGGGAAGGC
This sequence comes from uncultured bacterium, assembly GCA_964344565.1. Taxonomy (GTDB): domain Bacteria; phylum Krumholzibacteriota; class Krumholzibacteriia; order JACNKJ01; family JACNKJ01; genus JACNKJ01. Next base: position 56,714 of record CAYFNT010000012.1, on the reverse strand, counting down.
TGCCGTGGAAGTTTTCGAAGGCGCTTCGGTTCTCGGCGATCACCAGGTAGTTGTGCGCGCCGATGAGGGTACCCTCGGGAATGACGAAGCTGTGTCCGGCGTCCTTGAACTTGAGGCCGCCGACCTCCACGGGAATGTCCAGGGGATTGTGGAGCTCCACCCAGTCCTGACAGTCGTAGTCCGGGGCCGAGTGGTAGTTGATCTCGTTGATCACGAGGGCCAGGGGCGCCTGATCGTAGAAGTAGGCTCCCATGTCGGCCCGGGTCTGGTCGGGATCGAGGGGACTGGCCGGATCGCCCGAATCCACGCAGGGGGAGTTCGGCTGCAGTCGGAAATCTCCACCGGCCGGATCACGGAAGAGGGGATCCTCGAAGAGATTTTCCAGTCCCTCCAGGGCTTCGGTATCGGATAGGGAGTAGTTCACCTCTCCGGTGGAGAGGGCGTCCACGGCCACGTCGTCGCTGATGCTGGCCGAGAAGATGCAGTTGTCCGCGTAGGCGAATCCTCCGCCCGATCCGAAGATCTTCTCATAGACCGACAGGGCCGTGAGATTCTCGCGGAAGGTGTTCCGATCGAGATCGCAGACGGACGAGTCCTTCACGGCCACGCCGATGGCGCAATCGGCGATGAAGTTGCGGAAGAGCAGCGCGTGGGACTTCTCGCCCACCGACACACCCTTGTCCGGCGCGCCGACGATCACGTTGTTTTCCAGCACGACCTCCACGCACTCGTCTCCCAGATCGATGAGATCGTCGCTGCCGGGAAGGCCGGTGAAGCGGCAGTCCCTGATGAGCCCGTAGTCGACGGTGTCGAAGTCGAGGGCGTCGCCGTCGACCCCGGCGTTGTGGAACTCGCATCGTTCGATGGCCGCGGTTCCGTACTTCACGTTGAGGATCTCAAGCTGATTGGTGTCCAGGAAGAGGCAATCGCGAAGGACGAGATCGGCCTCCTGCGAGTAGACGCTCTGCCGGCAGTTGTCGAAGGTCACGTGGTCCAGAACCAGATCGGTGCGATAGCTGGAGACGGCCGACTTTTCCCAGACGTAGTCGCCCCCCACCGAGGTGCCCTCGATGTTAACGTGCTTCAGGAGGGACGGTCCGTCGGCCCAGTCGAAGCAGAGCGCGCCCCAACGCTCGTCCTGGAAGATGTCGCGGCGGAACATGATGGGATTGATCGCGGTCCCCTCGGCATCCATGACGCCGCGAACGGTGATTTTCGCGTCTTCGGCGAGCCGGATTTCCGCGGCGGGGTAGATGGTCAGGGTCACGCCCGACTCCACCACCAGATCCTCGTTGACGAAGTAGGGCGAGCCGTAGCTGGTGAGGGTCATGTTGCTGGAAATCACCGGCGGCAGCACGGTGCCCTGGTCAACCCGGAAGGTTCCGTGGGAGTCCCATCCCTCGACATTGTGCAGGGAGTCGCCGTCGCAGGAGTAGAGCCGCCAGTAGTAGTTGCCCTCCGGCGGCGCCATGCGAAGGGTGTAGGTGGTGTCGGCGATGTCCTCGTGCACGTAGGTCGAACCCTCGGGGAAGGTGTAGTTCAGGGAGTACTTGAGGGTGTAGGTCACCGGATCCCCGTCGGGATCCGTGGCGGAATTCCAGTTGAAGGGAATCGAATCCTGGTAGGAATGGGGCGTGGGCTCCACGCGCATGGGCCGCGGGAAATGGTCCAGCTGGTCCTGCGTGTCCACGATGCGCCCCTCGATGCCCACGACCCGTTCGTTGTTGAGGACCCAGTACCAGTCCTCGATGTTCTGGATGTCGTCGGTGTCGTCGTTCAACACCGACTCCTCCAGCACCAGCTGAAGGCTGTCCATGAGGGGGTAGAAGAAATCCGGATTGAAGCTCGTGTCCACGAGTTCGTCCAGGCGCGCGTGGAAGAGGTCGAAGGTGGAATCCGTGACGAAGAACCTCTCGACCAGGGGATTGTCGTGGAGCCAGGAAGTGCTCGAGCGATGATAGGGATAGCTTTCGCCGTACTGGGCGAAGATCTTGTCGAGATCCCAGGGGAACATGGACCACTTACCCGTGCCGTTGATGTCGTGGTACATGTAGTAGTTGTGGTAGTAGGTGCTCCCGTTGGCCAGCAGTGCGTTGGAGGCCAGGATGCTGGCGATCTCGTCGATCTCGAGATTGTCCACCGCCCAGCTGCCGAAGCGATCGTCGGGCACGAAGTGCAGGCTGTCGATGAGCGAGTAGAGATCGTCCCAGGGTCCGAGATCGTTGGACTTCTTCTCCCATCGCAGCTCCACGGGCTCGCCGTAGAAGAGGGAGGCGCCGTCCTTGGTCGCCTTGTAGAGGTTTCCGGTGGGATCGAGCCCGTTCTCCAGCAGGAAGAGCTCGTCCATGTTCTGGATGACTACGTAGAGACCCCAGAAACTCCCGTTGAGGTGGAGCCGCCCGTGCTCCGCCGAGAAGCAAGGCACCCCCGCCGACTCGAAGAATCGGGAGGCCATCACGACCCGCATGTAGGAAGGGTCATACCAGTCGGCGTTGAAATTCATCACGTCGTTGCCGTTGGGGAAGAGAGCGCCATCGGTCTTGATCTTGAGGGACTTCTTCGGCAGCTCGCGGGAGGAATCTCCGCGGATTCGCACCCGGCAGTCGGGCCAGAGCTGTCCATCGATGGTGATGGTGCAGGGCACGTAGTGGTCGAACCAATAGTTCTCGTAGATGTAATCGAGGCTGTCCGGATCGATGCTCATGAAATAGTCCTGGGGGGCGGACTGGGCTTCCGTCTGCGGCACCAGCAGAAGGAGAAGCGCCAGCGCCCCAAGAATCGACTTGAGAATACGCGCCGAACTCATTGGTGGACCTTTGGTTGCGATTGTATTGAATGCCCGGTATCGAAGACCCCGCCTCGATTTCGAGATCATTATTATAGCACATTGGCGGACTTCTTGAGAATAACCCCAGCATTCCGGTAACTTCTTTTCACGGGAAGCGTTATCGTATCGCTCTTACGGGGGAGCGCAGCATCCGGTCGTTCCGGATCATCCCATTTCGCGATTCCGCCGTTCCCGCCGGGAACGGCGCTCCTTCGCGTCCCCCCATCTTGTGTTCGCCCCCATAGCCTCTCCAAGGAGGAACGATGAGTAGCGGCTCAATGCGGATCCATCTGGCCTTGCTTCTGATCCTCGCCACGGCGCTGACGGCCTGGGCGCGCCCGGGCTACCTGGGCAATCCGGACATCCACGGAGACCTCTTGGTCTTCACCGCCGAAGGTGATCTCTGGACCGGTCGCATCGACGGAGACAGGGTGGGATCCATCCATCGCATCACCGCCCACGAGGGACGGGAGTTCAGCCCCCACATCTCTCCGGACGGCAAGACCATCGCCTTTTCCGCCCAGTACGACGGCAACATGGATCTCTACGTGATTCCCGTGGAAGGCGGAGAGCCTCGACGCCTGACCTGGCATCCGGGAGGCGACACCTGCGTGGGCTGGTCGCCCGACGGCGAGAAGATCCTTTTCCGCGCTTCGCGTCACAGCGCACACTTCGATCCCGAGATCTACATGATTCCCGCCCGCGGCGGGGACGCGATGCAGGTGCCCATCGGCCGCGCCAACTTCCTGGCCATCGATCCGGACAGCGGCGATTGGGCCTTCACCCGCACCTGGGGCGGCGGCACCTGGAAGCGCTACCGGGGCGGCACCGCCCCCGAGATCTGGGTGGGCGATCCCGGAAAGCAGGACTACCGGGAAGTCACGGACTTCGACGGCATCGACCTCTTTCCCATGTGGTTCGGCGGCAAGATCTACTTCCTGAGCGACATGGGTGGCACGGCCAACCTCTGGTCCATGAAGGCCGACGGCAGCCGCCGCAAGCGTCTGACCGACCACGACACCTGGGACGCCCGTTTCCCCGCTATGGGTCCTTCTGGCCGCATCGTCTTCGGGCTGGCCGGCGACATCCACCTCTACAATCCGAGCACGGATGAGGAGACCACGCTAGAGATCGACCTGCCCAGCGAGCGCAGCTTCACGCGCAAGCGCTACCCCAACTCTGGCCTCTACCTCACCGAGTACGGACTCTCCCCCGACGGCGAGCGCGTGATGATCGTGAGTCGCGGCGAGATGTTCACCATTCCGGTGGAGGACGGGGTGACCCTGCCGGTCACCCGAGGCAGCGGCGCTCGCGAGAGTCGCTTCAACTACATGGACGACGGTGAGCGCGTGGTCTACGTGACCGACGAGAGCGGCGAGGAAGCCCTCGTCAACGCCGACGCCTGGGGCCGAGGCGATCTGAAGACCATCAAGCCGGCGGGCGAACGGGGCGGATACTTCATGCCCCGCATCTCGCCGGACGATCGTTGGCTGGCCTACGGCGACATCACCCACGGCCTCTTCCTCATCGACCTCGAGGCGGAAGAATCCGATCCCATCGAGATCGCCCACAGCGAGGGCTGGGAGATCCACGAATACGAGTGGAGTCCCGACGGACGCTGGCTCGCCTACACCACCAACAACATGATCGGCAACGGCACGATCCATATCTACGACACCCAGGAGCAGGAGGATCACATCGTCACAGGCGACATGACCGACGACTACTCCCCCGCCTGGGATCCCGACGGCAAGTACCTGTATTTCCTGAGCAATCGCAGTATCGATCCGTTGATCGGCAACCGCGACTTCGAGACCATCATCGACCAGGCCACCAAGGCATACATGCTCTTCCTTCGTCCCGACGTGGAGAATCCCTTCCTGGATCAGGCCGGCATCCCTCCCGTGGAAGAAGATGAGGAGGAAGAAGACGCCGAGACCGAGGATGAGGACTCCGAGGCCGAAGGCGAAGAAGGTGATGCCGAGGAAGGCGAGGGCGAAGACGCCGACGGCGATGATGCCGATGGCGAGGATGCCGACAGCGATGACGAGGAAGGTGAAGAGGCCGAAGGCGAGGACGACGAGGCCGAGGATGAAGAGGATGAGGAAGAGAAACTCGAGCCCGTGGAAATCGACTTCGATGGAATCGCGGATCGATTCGTCGAGCTTCCCATCCCCGCCGGAGGCTACTGGGGCCTGGGCGCCGTTTCCGGAAAGATCTTCTACCACTCCGCGCCCATGACTGGATTGGCCGGCACGAGCTGGGCCGATAGCGGACCGGGAGGCGGCGTGAATCTGATGAGCTACGGCATCGGCGAGGACGAGCCCTCCATGTTCATGCCGGGCGTCTTCAGCTACGACCTGCAGCCCGGCGCCGGCAAGATGGCCGTGAGCAAGGGCCGCGGACAGATCTTCGTGGTCGGCACCGCCGCTCCTCCCGGAGACCTCTCCGACGCGGCCGTGGACTTCAGCGGCGCGGTCATCGATCTGGATCCCCGCGAGGAGTGGAAGCAGATCTTCCACGAAGCCTGGCGCGGACTGCGCGACTTCTACTGGGACGAGAACATGCACGGCCTCGATTGGGAAGCCGTCCGCGACCAGTACGCGAGCATGCTGCCCCGCCTGGCCCGACGCACCGACCTGCGCGATCTCATCGCCGAGATGATCGGTGAACTGTCCACTGGCCACACCTACGTCTGGGGCGGGGACAACAAGCCCGGCGCGCAATGGCGCGGCACGGGGCTGCTCGGCGCCGAGTTCGCGCGGGAGGGCGATGCCTTCCGCGTGGATCACATCTACCGCGGCGGCCACCCCGATCGCGTGCGCTCGCCCCTGGACGAGCCCGGAGTGGACGTCGACGAGGGCGACTACATCCTCGAGGTGAACCTGCTGTCCTTCCCGGAGGACCGACCCTTCGAGGCGGCCTTCGAGAATCTGGCGGGCCGCGAGGTGATGCTCACGGTGGTCGACAGCCTCGGCTCGGAGGACACGCGCCACGTGGTCGTGCGTCCCATCTACAACAACTTCCAGCTGGTCTACGCCGACTGGGTGAGGAAGAACCGCGAGTACGTTCTCGAGAAGACCGACGGCAAGATCGGTTACATCCACATCCCCGACATGGGCGGACGCGGAATGGTCGAGTTCGACACCTGGTTCTACCCGCAGTTGGAAAAGGAAGGGATGATCGTCGACACCCGCTGGAACGGCGGCGGCTTCGTGTCCCAGCTCATCCTCGCGCGTTTCCAACGCAGCATCATCAGCTGGGACCGCATGCGCTACGGCACCATGAGCACCTACCCCTACCGGGTGCTCAACGGACCCTTCGTGGTTCTCACCAATGAGAACGCCGGCTCCGACGGCGACATCTTCCCGGCGGCCGTGCAGCTCGAAGGACTGGCGCCGGTCATCGGCAAGCGCTCCTGGGGCGGCGTGGTCGGCATCCGCGGCGTGAAGCCCTTCGTGGACGGCGGCGCGGTGACGCATCCGGAGTTCGCGTGGTGGGACAGCAAGGACGGCTGGGGACTGGAGGGCCACGGCGTGGATCCCGACATCGAGGTGGACAACCTTCCCCAGGATCTGGCCCGCGGCATCGACGCCCAGCTGGAACGGGGCATCGAGGAGGTCATGAAGCTCCACAAGAAGCATCCCCCCGAAAAGCCCGATTTCGGACCGGCCCCCGACCGCAGCCGGGAGGCCTACGAGAACGAGAACTAGCACCGATTCTTGCCCGCTGCGAAAGGCCCCGGCGATGCCGGGGCCTTTTTCGTGCCCCCTGGCGAGTCCCGGCGTTTTGGAGCTTGTTCATTTCGGGGACATGGCGCAAAATCGCGTCCGATAGTGCTTTCCGTCGAATTCCCACGCAATCTGGCAGGTGAGATGAGTTTATCCAGGAACAAGCAGGGAGTGCTGCTTGGCTTCTTCCGCGAGCAGGAGGACGCCGCGCGGGCGCTGGAGCAGTTGAGGCGACGGGGCTACCGGAAGGTGGCGGTTCTGAGGAAATCCCGATCGGGACAGGTCCGCATCCAGCGCGGCCTGGGCGCTCCCTTCGGTCTGGCCCGCGCGCCCCTGAACACCTACGCCCGCTACCTGGTCACCGGCGAGAACATGTTGATGCTCCAGGCCCGCTTCTCCTCCCTGGCCGGCGAGCTGCCCATCCTGCGCCGAATCGGCGAGGTCCAGCCCTCCATCTTCACCTTCCATCCGGACCGAAAGCACAAGATTCCGGATGAAGAGACGCGCCAAACCCCCCTGACAAGCAATCAGTTCCGGCAACACTCCAGAGAGCTGGCCACCCGCCACAAGGTGCGTCCGAGCCGGGGCAAGGAAGAGTCGCTGCTCAAGCGTCTGGATCGCTGCGAGCGGGTCATCCAGGAGGTCCGCCGGGGCCTGGAGGACGTCTCCAAGCTCGACCAGCGCATCTCCACCTCGGCCGAGTGGATCCTCGACAACGCCTACATCGTGCAGGGCCAGATCAACGACGTGCGCCTGAACCTGCCCAAGGGCTTCTACCGGGAACTTCCCGTGCTGGATAGCGACCCCCACCGGGGCCTGCCGCGCATCTACAACATGGCCAAGGAGATGATCCAGCATACCGACGGCTGGCTGGATCGTCACAACATCGGCGATTTCCTCGAGGCCTATCAATCGGTCTCGCCCCTGACCATCGGCGAGCTCTGGGCCTTCCCCATGATGCTGCGCATCGCCCTGCTCACCGGGCTCTGCCGCCTCACCCAGCGGGTGGACCGTCGCCTCCACGAGCGCGAGAGCGCCGACTTCTGGGCCCACCGCCTGCTGGCCGCGAGCCGGCGCGATCCGAATCAGCTGCTGCGAATCCTGGCCGAGATGGCCGAGCAGCATCCCGAGCCCAGCCCCCACTTCGCCTCGCAGATCACCAGCCACCTCTTCGACGAGGACGCGGCCCTGGTGCCCGTGCGCACCTGGCTGGAACAGAAGATGGCCATTCCCCTGGCCGAGATGCTGCAGAGGGAGCAGTCCGAGCAAGCCGCCGACCGGGCCTCCATCGGCAACGCCATCACCAGCCTGAGGCAGCTCACCCTGCTGGACTGGCGCGAGATCTTCGAGCAGCAGAGCATGGTAGAGAAGGTACTGGTGCAGGATCCCGGCGGACACTTCTCCAAGATGGACTTCTCCACCCGCGACAGCTACCGCGACGCGGTGGAAGAGGTCGCCCGCGCCTCGAAGCTCGGAGAGGAGGAAGTGGCGCGCAAGGCCACCGAGCTGGCCGCCGCGGCCCAGGGCGAGGAGAACGAGGAGCGGCTCGGCCATGTGGGCTGGTGGCTCGTGGGCAAGGGCCGTCCCGCCCTGCTCGACAGCCTCTTCACCCGCGATTCCTGGCGCCGTCGCGCCCGCAGGCGAATCACCCACAGGGCCTCGCCGATCTACCTGGGTTCCCTGGGCCTCATGACCCTGTCCCTCCTGGTCGCCCTGGCCTGGGTCGGTCTGGCCTCCGGCGTCGGGGCCGGCTGGCTCCTGCCCATCCTGATCCTGGCGGCATTCCCGGCCAGTCAGCTTTCCCTGCAGCTGCTCAACTACGCCATCTCCCGGGGCCTCACGCCGAGGGCCCTACCGAAGATGTCCTTCAAGCGCACGGGCATTCCCGACGAGTTCCGCACCCTGGTGGTCGTGCCCATGCTGTCCATCAGCGAGCAGGTCATCGACGAGGAACTCCGCAAGCTCGAGATCCGATACCTCGCCAATCCCGGCGACAACCTGCTCTACGGTCTCTTCGGCGATTTCACCGACGCCGACGAGGAAACCACGCCTCGGGATGCGGAGATCCTGGCCCACGCGAAGAAGGCCGTGGATGAACTGGCTCGCCGCCACGGCGAGAACCGTTTCTTCTTCTTCCACCGGGATCGGGAATGGTGCGAATCGGAGGGTCGATACATCGGCTGGGAACGCAAGCGCGGCAAGCTCGAGGAGCTGAACCGTCTGCTCAGCGGTGAAAGACCCCGGGCCGGCGATGGGCTCATCCAGGCCGGCGATCCGAGCCTATTGGACAACGTGCGCTTCGTCATCACCCTTGACGCCGACACCGAACTGCCCCGCGACACCGCGCGGCGCATGGTGGAGACCCTGGCCCACCCCCTCAATCGTCCCTGGCTCAGCGACGACGGAACGCGTGTCATCGACGGCTACACGCTCATCCAGCCGCGGGTGAGCACCGGCTTGCCCAGCGCCATGACCAGCCTTTTCTCGCGCATCTATACGGATCCCACGGGCACGGATCCCTACACCCGCGCTGTCTCGGACGTCTATCAGGATCTCGCCGGCGAGGGTTCCTACCACGGCAAGGGCATCTACGATCTTCGCGCCTTCCATCAGGTGCTCACCGATCGCTTCCCCGAGCAGACCATCCTCAGCCACGACCTCATCGAAGGCGCCCACGTGCGGGTTGGCCTGGCCACCGACATCGAGCTCTACGACGATTTCCCCGCCGACTACCGTTCCTTCGCCATGCGCCAGCACCGCTGGATCCGAGGCGACTGGCAGATCGCAGACTGGTCGGCCCCCCGGGTTCCCGGCGGCGACGGCAAGAAGACGGCCAACCCCCTGGACGCCCTGTCCCGCTGGAAGGTCTTCGACAATCTACGCCGCAGCATGGCCCTGCCCGCCCTGCTCACCCTGCTGCCCCTGTCATGGTTCGCCGGTGCGGCCCTCGCCGCCGCCACGGCGATCCTGGCGGCGCTGGTCCTGCTCTTCCCGGTGCTCACGCGACTGAGCACCTGGCTTCTGACCCCGAGCCAGTGGATGAAACTCTCCCGCCGCGAGCTGGGCTACGATTTCGTTCGGACCCTCTCGGACACGGCCCTGCTCCCCCACCAGTCGTGGATGACCCTCGACGCCACCCTCCGCGCCATGCACCGCCGCTTCATCAGCGGCAAGAAGATGCTCGAGTGGACCACCGCCGCCATGGCCAAGGCCCACTCGGGGGGACAGTCGGCCGGCTTCCTCCTTCGCGTGGCCGTGGGCGCGGCCCTGGCCCTGCTGCTCCTCATCGGAATCCTGCTGACCGACGCGCCCGGCCTCTGGCCCGCCCTGCCCTTCCTGGCACTCTGGTTCGCGGGGCCCGTCCTGGCGCTCAGGCTCAACCGTCCCGATCGGACCAACGAGTCCCTCGGCAAGCTCTCTCGCCAGGATCACCTCTACCTCCGCCGCATCGCCCGCCGCACCTGGCGCTACTTCGACGACTTCATCGGCGAGGACACCCACTGGCTCCCGCCGGACAACTACCAGGTCTCCTACGACGGCGGACTGGCCATGCGCACCAGTCCCACCAACATCGGACTCTGGATGCTGTCCTCCCTGGCCGCCCAGGACTTCGGCTTCATCCGCCCCGACGATGCGGTGGATCGCATCGAGAGAACCTTCGACAGCCTCGACAAGCTCGAACGCTACCATGGACACCTGCTGAACTGGTACGACTTGAACGACCTGCATCCCCTGGAGCCACGCTACGTGTCCACGGTGGACAGCGGAAACCTCCTGGGCAGCCTCTGGGCCCTGGGTCCCGGCATTCGCGAGATCTACGAGCGGCCGCTCCTGCGCGAGGCCTCCTTCAGCGGACCCAACGACTCCCTGCGACTGCTCATGGAGAGCATCGATCCTTCGCGCCTGGCCGCCGAACCCCTGCAGGTGCTGGACGCTCTGGACCGCCTGCTCTCGCGCCCATCGGGCAAGCTGCTCAGCCGCCTCGGACAGATCCGCGAGGCCTCGCGCCATGCGGGCGAGTTGATCCTCGGCGCCGGCATGGGCAGCCGCGGAGAGGTGGCCGAGGCGTCCTACTGGAACGGCAAGCTGCGGGAAGACCTCGAGAGCCTGTCCATCCTCGCCGACCGATACCTGGCCTGGATGGAACTGCTGGCCGAAGTGCCCCAGGAACTTCTTCCCCATCTGGGCGAGGAAGGGCAGGCGGACTGGGAAGCCCTGCTCGACCATGCGCCCTCCATGGCCGAACTGGCCAGCACCTCGGTGCCCGCGCTGAACCGCATCTTCGCCCTGGCCACGGTGGACGAGATCCAGGACAGCAGTCGCCGCTGGATCGAACGTCTGGAAGCCAGCTTCCGCGCATGCCACGAGAGGGCGGCCCTGCGCATGCAGCAGGCCGAGCGCCTCATCGAGCGCGCGCGGGAACTCGCCTCGGGCATGAACATGCGCTTCCTCTACGATCGCGAGCGGCGCCTCTTCTCCATCGGCTACAAGGTGGGCGACGAGACCCTGGACGGCTCCTACTACGACCTGCTGGCCAGCGAGGCCCGCCTCACCAGCTTCGTGGCCATCGCCCGGGGCGACGTGCCCGCCGATCACTGGCTGTCCCTTTCGAGGCCCTACGGCATGGTCAATCGCAAACGCGTGCTGCTCAGCTGGGGCGGCACCATGTTCGAGTACCTCATGCCCACGCTCTTCCAGCGGGTCTTCGAGAAATCGCTCCTGGACAAGTCCTGCAGCGACGCGGTGGACCAGCAGATCCACTACGGCAACCAGCAGAAGGTGCCCTGGGGAATCTCCGAATCGGCCTTCAGCGATCTGGACGCGCAGAACACCTATCAGTACAAGGCCTTCGGCTCCCCCGGCCTGGGGCTCAAGCGCGGTCTCGACGATGACCTCGTGGTCTCCCCCTATTCGACCCTGCTGGCCGTGCCCTTCAAGCCCAAGGAGTCCATCGCCAACCTGCGCAAGCTGGAGGCCAACGACCTCTACGGGCACTACGGCTTCTTCGAATCCATCGACTACGGACGCCAGCGACGCCGGGCCGGAGAACACGGCGTGGTGGTGCACGCCTACATGATCCATCATCAGGCCATGGGCTTCCTGGCCCTGAGCAACTTCCTATTCGACGGCATCCTCCAGGATCGTTTCCATGCCGATCCACGGGTCGAGGCCACCGAGCCCCTGCTCTACGAGCGCATCCCCGTGGCTCCGCCACTCTACAAGGTTCCCCTGCGCCAGTGGACCGCCACGCGCATGCTTCCGGCCGACGTGGCTCCGGCCACCCGCAACTTCGAGACGCCCCACACGCGCACGCCCCAGACCCTGCTGCTGGGCAACGGCAACATGAACATCATGCTCACGGCGGCCGGCGGCGGGTACTCGCGCTGGAACGGCGTCAATCTCACCCGCTGGCGGGCCGACGGAACCCGCGATCACTGGGGCAGCTTCTGCTTCTTCCGGGACGAGCAAAGCGGGGAGGTCTGGAGCAATACCTTCCAGCCGCTGGGCGATGAGGGCGGGGAGTTCAGCGTGAACTTCGCCGCGGATCGCGCGCGATTCCGGCGCCTGGATCACGGAATCCACTGCGAGACCGAGATCATCGTGGCGCCCGAGGACGATCTCGAAATCCGGCAGATCACCCTGAGCAATCGTACGGCATCAACGCGCCGCCTGGAGATCACGAGCTTCTACGAACTCGCCCTGGCCGAGCACAGGGCGGATCGTCAGCACCAGGCCTATTCGAAGCTCTTCGTGGAAACGGAATTCCTTCCCGAAGCGGAAGCGCTGCTGGCCCAGCGGCGTCCCAAGGACGCGGACGGCGAAGCCATCTGGGCGGGGCACCGTCTGGTCTTCGAACACCGGACAGAGGCCGGACTCCAGTACGAGACGGACCGTCGCAGCTTCCTCTGGCGCGGACGGGACGCCTCCGATCCTGCCGCACTGGGCGCGCCCCTTTCCGGCGGCAAGGGTCGGGTACTCGACTCCATCTTCAGCCTGCGCAAGTCCATCGTGCTCGAGCCCCAGGCGCGGGTGCGATTCAATCTGCTGCTCGCGGCTTCGGAGACCCGCGACGGCGTGCTGGCCGTCCTGGATCGCTACGGCGACGAGAAGGCCATCGCCCGAGAACTGGAGCTGGCCTGGCGGCACGCCCAGCTTCAGCTCCGTCACCTGCGCATCCAGCCCGACGAGGCCCGCCGCTTCCAGCAGCTGGCTGCACACGTGCTCTATCCCAGCCGACAGTTCCGGGCCCCCGAGGATCGTCTGCGGCAGAACCGCCTGGGCCAGCGGAACCTCTGGGCCCACGGCATCTCGGGAGACCTGCCCATCGTGGCCGTGAGCGTGGGGCAGGTGCGCGACATGTCCCTGGTGCGCCAGCTCCTGCTCGCTCACAACTACTGGAGGAAGAACGGGCTCGTCGCCGATCTGGTCATCCTCAACGAAGAGGGCGCAAGCTACGACAAGCCGCTCCAGGAACAGCTCATGCGCCTGGTGCAGGCCAACAGCATGTACACGGGCGTGGACACCCCCGGCGGCGTCTTCCTGCGCAGGGCCGATCAGCTTTCGGAGGACGACCTTCACCTGCTGCTCTCCGCGTCCCACGTGCACCTGGTGGCGGCCCGCGGTCCCCTGCCCCAGCAGTTCGGCCTGCCCGTGAAATGGAGCGCGGAGACGGCTCCCCGCAGCTTCAAGACCCTGCCCGAAGAACCCTCCTTCAAGTTGCCCTATCAGGAACTCGTCCACGAGAATGGCCTGGGCGGTTTCACTCCAGACGGGCGCGAGTACGTGATCACCCTGAACGAGGGCGAGCAGACCCCCGCGCCCTGGGTGAACGTGATGGCGAATCCCGAGTTCGGCGCCATGGTGAGCGAGTCGGGCGGCGGATTCTGCTGGTTCGGCAACAGCCAGCAGAATCGTCTGAACGCCTGGGCCAACGATCCCGTTTCGGATCCTCCCTCCGACGCCATCTTCATTCGCGACGAGGAGTCGGGACGGCTCTGGTCCCCCACTCCCCTGCCCATCCGCGAGATCGAGCCCTACCGTATCCGACACGGAGCGGGCTACACCCGCTTCGAGCACAACAGCCACGCCATCGAGCAGGACCTGCTCACCTTCGTGCCCATGGACGACGCCGGAGGACTGCCCCTGCGCGTGCAGCGACTGCGGCTTCGCAACAACAGCGGCCGTCGCCGCAAGCTCTCGGTGACCTACTACACCGAGTGGACCCTCGGCGAGAACCGCGAGGACACCCAGCTGCACGTGGTCACCCAGTGGGAAGAGAAGGCGGGCATCCTCTTCGCGAGGAACCGCTACCATTCCGATTTCGGACATCGCCTCGCCTTCGCGGCCATGAGCCCGCGGGCCGAGCATCACACGGGCGACCGGGTGGAGTTCCTGGGCCGCAACGGTCGCCCGGCCGACCCCGCCGCGCTGAAGGGCGAGGGACTTTCGGGGCGCACGGGCGCGGGCCTGGATCCCTGCGCCGCCATGCAGCTGAGCCTCGAACTGGATCCGGGCGAGGACCGGGAGCTCTGCATCCTCCTCGGACAGGGCGCGTCCAGGGAAGAGGTCATGGCTCTGGTCGCCCGCTTCGCCGACGCGCAGAGGCGGGCGGAGAGCTACGAGGCCACCACCGATTGGTGGGACAAGCTCCTGGGCTCCGTGCAGGTGGAGACCCCCGACGATCGCGCGAACATCATGCTGAATCGTTGGCTCCCCTATCAGGCCTTGAGCTGCCGCATCTGGGGACGCTCGGCCCTCTATCAGTCCGGCGGCGCGGTGGGCTTCCGCGACCAGCTCCAGGATTCCATGGCCCTGCTGCACAACTCGCCCCAGCTCGTGCGCGAGCAGATCCTCCGTGCGGCCGCGCGCCAGTTCCGGGAGGGCGACGTGCAGCACTGGTGGCATCCCCAGAGCGGCGCGGGCATCCGTTCCCGCTGTTCGGACGACCTGCTCTGGCTGCCCTACGTCACGGCGCGTTACGTGGAAATGATGGACGACGAGGCCATTCTCCACGAACAGGTGCCCTTCCTGGAGGCCGCGCCTCTCACCAAGGAGCAGCACGAGATCTTCGTGCAGCCCGCAGAGACCGTGGAGAGCGCCACCCTCTTCGAGCATTGCCGTCTGGCCATCCAGAAGGGATTGAACCTCGGCGAGCGCGGACTGCCCCTCATGGGCAGCGGAGACTGGAACGACGGCATGAATCGCGTGGGAATCGGCGGCAAGGGTGAGAGCGTCTGGATGGCCTGGTTCCTCGGCGACGTGCTGCAGAGTTTCGCGCGCATCTGCCGGCGCCTCGGCCGGGAGGACGAGGCCGAAGGTTACCTCGGTCGCGCGCAACAGCTCGCCGCCAACGTGGAGAAGAGCGCCTGGGACGGCGACTGGTACCTGCGCGCCTTCTTCGACGACGGCACTCCCCTCGGCTCCAAGTGGAGCGAGGAGGCCCGCCTGGATTCCCTCAGCCAGTCCTGGGCCGCCATCTCGGGACTCGGCGATCCGGAACGCACCGACCGCGCCCTGGATTCGGCGCGGGAGGAACTGGTGCGCCGGGAGGACCGACTGGTGCTTCTCTTCGCGCCCCCATTCGAGAAGTGGGACATGGACCCGGGCTACATCAAGAGCTATCCGCCGGGCGTGCGGGAGAACGGCGGACAGTACACCCACGCCGCCACCTGGCTGGCCAAGGCCTTCGCCCTGCGGGGACGGGGCGAGGAGGCCGTGGAGATCCTCGACCTGCTCAATCCCATCAGCCACGCCTACGACGGCGAGAGCGCCCACCGCTATCGGGTGGAGCCCTACGTCATCGCCGCCGACGTCTATCGCCTCGAGGGACACCTGGGCATGGGCGGATGGTCCTGGTACACCGGCGCCGCCAGCTGGTACTTCCGCGTCTGGCTGGAGGACGTGCTCGGACTGGATCTGGCCGGTTCGCGCCTGCGCCTGTCCCCGAGCATCCCGGCCGAATGGAAGGGCTTCAAGCTTTCCTACCGCTTCGGGCGGGCCATCTACGAGATCGAGGTCGAGGGAAGCGGCCGGGTGGAGTCCATCGAGTTGGACGGCCGGAGTCTGCAGGATGACGTCCTGCCCCTGGAGGACGACGGCGCCAAGCACCGGGTCCGGGTGAAGCTCGGCGAGGTCAGCAAGGTGAGGAGCTGATCAATTCCGGGAGGCCGTCCCCGCCCGGGATTCCACGTAGCGCAGCACCGCCTGAGCCTGGCTCTTCCCGTCCATGCCGGCCTGGGCGATGACCTTGTCGGCCTGACCGCTGCCCAGGTAGTGCCCGCCCCGGAAGGGATGCAGGGTCGCGGCGCGTCCCGCTTCCGACAGAATCCAGCGATGCAGGGTCGCCGGCGTGAAGCCGGTGATGCCCATGGCCGCTCGGGCCTTCTCCTCCGGATAGATCTCCCTTTGCTTCTCCACGGGCAGGGCGTCGAAGAGTTCGGCGCTGGCCACGTAGAAGAGCTCGAGGTCCACCCCCTCCTTCTCGAGCAGGGGCAGGGCCCCTTCCAGGAAGGCGTAGGTGACTCCGCTTCCCTGCAGCACGAGGGTGGCGTCGGGGCGACCCTTGGGCGCGCGCAGTCGGTAGAGCCCCTGAGCCGCCTCGGCGGCCGGCGCCAGGCCGAGGGCTTCCCGATCCAGGATGTTCTCGCCCGGCCGGGTCACGAAGGGCGCGATGAGCGCCGGTCGGATCTGAAGGGCCCGGGTGAGCAGGGGCCAGAGCTCCTGGGGATCCCAGGGCGTCAGGGTAAGGGCCGATCCCGCGGGAAAGTTCTCCTGCAGGAGCTGCAGTGCCTGCGGGTCGGCGTGGGTGGGACCGTCCTCACCGGTCTTCATGCCCGCATGGGCGCAGACCAGCATGAGGGGGCGCAGGGGCTCCTCGGGCATGCGCTCGGTCATGGCCTGCATGCCGATGGCATGCAGGCGGGCCGAGACGTGCCCCAGCGCCGCGATGAAGGCGCCGTAGCTGCTGGCCACGGCCAGGTGGGAGCCGTAGGCGGAGATGCCGCTCATGACGCCGCTGATGCCGTCCTCACAGATGCCCCCCACCGAGAGGATGCGGCTCCCGGCGTTGTTCGCGCTGTGGTAGAAGCCCTCGCCGAACCCCTTGCCGGCGGTGAGCACGCTGGTGGATCCCAGGAGGTCCGCGGCGGCCGAGAGGATGGCTCCGCCGGAGGCGTGGTTGTACCAGTTGAGGATCTTTCCAAGCTGTCCGCGCAGGGTGGCGGAAGCGCCGATTTCAAGGCTGAGCTCCTCGGGCGCCTCGAGTCCCTGGGCCTCGGCCCGCTCCCAAACCGAGTCCAGGCGCATTTCGTTCTTGGCCGAGTCGCGGGACCGGTCTTCCAGACGGCGGCGCGATTCGGCGAGCTGCCCGCCCAGGAAGGCGAGCATGTCGCCTTCGGACTCGATGAGGGCGCGGAAGCTCTCGAGGGTGGCCCAGTAGGCGGCCTCGACATCCGCCGGGTCCTTGGTGTCGGGACAGGCCGGGAAGGCCACGCCCGCGGCCTCCGAGAGGGGCTGGAGGGCTTCGTAGTAGCCCTCCGATCCGAACTTGTGTCCACCGCCGTGGGAGGCCTTCCCCTCGATGCCGTAGCGCCAGCCCTTCACCGTACGATAGACGATGGCCGTGGGCTGCCCACTGTCCATGTCGAGGGCAAGACGCTGGGCGGCGTGAACCTGAGCGAGGTCGCTCCCGTCGGCCACCTCGAGCACGTTCCAGTCGTGGAGGTAGGCCATCTCGCGAGGATCCCACTGCACGTAGTCGCCGGGACGATCGCCCTCGCGGCAGACCCAGTCCGAATCGATGGAGGCCTGGTTCCAGTCCAGATGCAGGATGAGATTGTCCAGGGACGCGGTGCCGGCGGCGGCCAGGGATTCGCTCACCCGTCCGGCGGTCATGCCGCCCTCGCCTTCGACGATGTGCACCTTGGGCGCCTGCGCACCCCAGGCGTCGCGGGCGGCGAAGCCCAGGCCCACGCTGGAGGCGAAACCGATGCCCGAGGCGCCGGTGGCCAGCTTGAGGTAGGGCGTGGCGGGCGTGGGATGTCCGTCCAGGGCCTTGCTGCCGAACTCCCTGAACAAGGGCGTATCGGTGGCGGGATTGCGGCGGAAGCCGAGCAGGTCCTCCAGGCGCAGTCGCTGGCGGACGTCGCCGGGAAGCAGTTCGGGAGCCGCCAGGCGCATCACCTCGTCGCGCAGGGCCCACATGGCGTAGACGCCCAGGGCCTTGTGTCCCGCGGCGTAAGAAATGAGATCGTTTTCGGCCCGCTCGGGATCGGAAGGGTCGTAGTCCATCCAGCGGAAAAGCAGGGAGGCGGCGAATCGGCCCGATGAGATCGAGCCGCCGGGATGGCCGCTCATGGGCACGAAGTTGAAGAGCACGGCGCAGAGAGAGCGGTAGATGAGATCGAAGCGCTCCCAGTGAGGCGCGTCCTGAGGGTTCAGCGCGGGATCCATCCCGCCCATGGCGTCCAGGACCTTCAGAGTTCGGGCGCGGCGAGGACCGAATTCCAGGGCCATCCCTGCTCCTTCCGTGCGTTTTGGGGGAGAAATCGGATGGCCGCAGTATAGGCAATCGGCCCGGGAATGAAAGGCTTTCTATTGAAGAAGAACGAGCTTCTCGGAGGCGGAAAGCTGTCCCGCCCTGAGCCGCAGGATATAGACCCCGCTGGAGAGGGGCCGGCCCCGCTCGTCCCGGGCCGTCCAGCCCCGCTCGTGCTCCCCCGCCTCCATGACGCCCTCGGCCAGTTCGGCCACTTCCCGGCCGCTCACCTCGTGGATGCTCACCCGGCAATGGACCCGCTCGGGCAGGGTCCAGCGCAGAGTGGTGCTGGGATTGAAGGGATTGGGCCAGGCCGAAAGCTTCGCCGACGGCAGGGGAGTTTCGCCGGCCTGGGTGTGGGTGAAGAAATCCTCCACGTTCTGCAGGATGGGCGGAATGCCCCGCCGCAGGGTGATGAGCTGGCCGTCCACCATCTCGGTCCAGGGACCCTGCTCCTCGGGGGGATGCTTGGAGGCCACCGCCGAGTGGACGATGCCGTCGGTGTTGAAGTGGTAGAAGAGGGCGATGCCTTCGCGATAGGCCCAGAGGGTCTCACCGTCGGTCATGACGAAATTGAGCTGCTCGATGTCGCCGATGATGCGAACCCTGAGCCACTCCACCACCTCGCCCAGAGCCGGCGCCATCTGCCAGTCGTGGTCCTCGAGGGTCTGGAGGATATAGAGGAAGTACAGCTCGCTGTCGACCCACTCCTCGAAGTCCGAGCCGTTCACCGGCGGATTGGCCGCCAGGAAGTCGGGGCGGATCAGGTCCAGGAGCACTTCCTTGTCGATGCTGCCGTTGTGCCCCAGGAACCAGTGCTTCCCTCCGAACAATCGATAGAATGGATGGGGATTGGGAATGTCGCAGAGTCCGCTGGTGCAGTTGCGCACGTGTCCGATGACGATGCGCGCCGAATCGGCGCCGGCCCTCGCCACGGCCATGTCGTAGAGAGGATCCTCGATGGCCGGGTGGGGTCCGCGCCGGATCACCGGATGCTCGCCCTCTCCCGGGAAATGTGCGAGCGCCCATCCGTTGGGATTGCTGGGACTGAGATTCTCGAGGGACTGGGGCTGCACGATGATCTGGTCGTGGAGCATGAGCGAGTCGAGCACCGTGGAGACGCCCCCCCAGAAACGGCAGTTGTGATGGGCTGGGAGTTTCGGAATCGGGTCGGAGGCGTCGGGCTCGACGTCGATCCTGAGGGGCAGGATCGCGAAGGTCGCCAGGAGGGCGACTGCGAGGATCGATTTGAGCTGCGCAGGACGCATTCGGCTTTCCCCTGTTCACGGGTACCCGGCGTCATCGCCCCGGTTCGCGGGGGTCCCCACGCATCAGATTATAGCCGAATCCCTCCCCTACTAGTAGAGTTGTTTCAATCTGCTCCATGTGGTCGCAGCGGCGTAGGTGTCATCGCACTCCACGGTTTCGCCGCCGATGAGCAGGCCGCAGCCGTTGCCGCCGGGAGCGCAGGGGGAGTCATCTTGCAGGGTCAGGTTTCCCGTGCCCAGTTCACCGCAGAACTGTGGATCGTCGCTGAAGTTACCGTCGACTCCCCATTGGTCCGCGATGCACCCGGTCCAGTCTCCTCCGGTGTTGCCGAAGAGGTCGCAGCATACGAGTTCGGGCAGGGCTCGTCCGTTGGGAACGCAGTAAAGGGCATCGCCTTGTCCGAATACGATGAGGCTCGTCCAGATTTCGGGGCCCTCACCTTCCACGAAGATTCCGCTTCCGTTCGCGGCTTCGTTTTCCGCGAAGGTGCAGGAGGTGATCTGCAGGGGCGAGTTCCCCAGGAAGATGCCCGCGCCGTCCTTGGCTGTATTGTCGTAGAAGACGCAGTGCTCGATCAGCGCATCCGGACAGCCGACCATGTAGATGGCGCCTCCCGCGACACCCGCCTGATTGGATTCGAATCGACAATGGCGAATGCTGGGCGAGGCCAAGCGGGAAAGGATGCCTCCCCCGTATCCCGCATCCCCATTCAGGAATGTGCATCCGACGATTTCGGGTGAGCCCTTGTTGATCAGGATTCCTCCCCCATCGATGCAGTATCCGTTGTCGAATACGCAGTGTCGGATCGTGGGCGAGCTGTTCGAGATCCGGATCCCCGGTCCGCCTTCGGTCCATCCGTTGAGCACGCTGATGTATTCGACCACCGCATCGGGCCCTTCCCCGGAAACGAAACGCAGTCCTCTCGCTTCGCGTCCGCGAGGTGGGTCGCTGCAATCGATGATGCAGGTCGATGGATCTTCCGAGACGGACTTCAGGGTCAGGTGCTTCCCGCCGAAGTCCAGGTCGATGTTGCCCGGACCGCTGAACACTCCGTCGGCCAGCAGCACGGTACCGCCGGGCAGCACTGCGTCGATGGCCTTCTGGATGGTCGGGTAGAGGCCCGTACCGTCGGGATAGACGACGATCTCGCCCGTGTCCACATACTCGGCCATGATCTGAATCAGCAGCGTGTAGCCGTTGTTCTCGCATCTTTGCCAGTCATCGTTCCACCAATTGTAGGTATCGCCGGTGACCACGTCGCGTAGGCCACGGTGGCCTTCCGGGGATCCGTATCCCGCGGAGAAAAACTCGCCCGGGGCGATGTAGATCTCCCAGGCATCCAGAGGCAGGACGGTGTAGTCCCAGATCCCCTCGGGGGGCGGAAAGCTGCCGGTGAAATCAGGACTGCCGGGTTCTGTGGGCGGCGGCCCGGGACCGGACATGCCTGTCCAGATATGCCAGTGCCATTCGCCCTTCCAATCCATGATCATGGCCGGGAAGGACAGTTCCCTCAGCCTCAGCCAATGACCCGAATCGTTGTGAATGGTGGCCGTGACTTCCTGCCAGCTGCTTCCATTTCCGACGTGGGTGGCGTCCATGTCGAGCACGCCGGAGGTGTTGTGCTCGAAATCCCAGCGGAGCTCACGCGGAGCATCCGCCGATTCGGGCGACCCGGAGGAAAGCTGCACGACCTCGCCCCAGGAGAGGGATGGGATGAGAACGAGCAGAATCAACAAGGACAGCATACAAAGGGGAAGACTAGGGCGAGAGCGATCCTCCATGACCACCTCCCGGGTCGAGTGACTTCATCCCGATCTCAATAAAGCTGTTTCAATCTGCTCCATGTGGTCGGGGCCGCAACGGTGTCGTCGCATTCCACGGTTTCGCCGCCGATGAGAAGACCGCAGTCGTTGCCGCCGGGCCCGCAAGGCGAATCGTCCTGGAGGGTCAGATCCCCCGTGCCCAGTTCGCCGCAGTACTGGGGATCGAGATTGAAGTTGCCGTCGGTGCCCAGCTGATCTGCGATCTCTCCTACCCAATCTCCGCCGGTGTTGCCGAAAATGTCGCAGCAGACGAAATCCGGAACGGATCGGGGCCCGTCGATGAAGAGGGGCGGAGAGTCTCCGAAGCTGAGGATGCTCATCCAGATGTCAGGGCCCTGGCCTTCCAAGTAGATGGCGCTTCCCTTGGGCGCCGAATTCTCCGACAGAGTGCACTGGCTCATGGAAATGGCGGTGCCTCCGAGAAGCAGCGCTCCTCCGTAGATATCCGACCAATTCGCGTAGAACACGGAGTGCTCGAGGCTCGTGCCGTCGCAATCGCCGAAGAGCGCGCCGCCCCCGTAATTGCCGGCGTGGTTCCTCTCGAATCGGCAGTGCGAGACCACGCCGTCGGATAACTCCATCTGCAGACCGCCGCCCGACCACTCCGCGTAGTTGTCGCGGAACACGCAAGCGACGATCTCAGGCGATCCCTTGTAGACGTAGACTCCCGCGCCGGCGGCGGAGAATCCGTTCTCGAAGACGCAGTTGTGGATGACCGGGGAGGAGTTGTCCACCAGGATGCCGGCCCCCACTTCGAAGACTCCATTGCGAATGGTGATGCCGCTCACCACCGCACCGGGACCTTCGCCCTCGTTGAAGATGATGCCCGTGCCGGTAGATGGCCCCGAAAGGGGCAGATCCCCTTCGCAGTCGATGATGCAGGTCTTCGGATCTTCCGAGACCGATTTCAGGGTCAGGTCCTTGCCGAAGAAGGTCAGCTTGCTGTTGCCTTCGCCTTTGAAAACACCGTCGGCCAGTCGTACGGTGCCGCCAAAATCCACCGCCGCGATGGCGTGCTGGATGGTCGGGAAAAGACCGCTGCCGTCCGGAAAGACGAGGATGTCGGACATGTCCACGTAGTCCGCATAGACCTGGATCAGGGCCGTGACTGCGTGCACCCCTTCCAGAGATTCCCAGCCCCTCGGGATCCAGCGGAAGGTATAGGCGGAAAAGGTCGCTTTGACGGTGCCTACATAGAGATCGTAGGGAATGTAGGCGCTTCGGATGCCGACGGAGAAGGCAGTGCCGGGCTCCACCAGGATGCCATGGGGATAGAGATCGATGTCGGTGTAGGCTGGCGGTGGCGTGTCCGGATCGAAGGTACCGGAGTAGTCCGCGAACTCGGGATTTCCGGGGGGATCTCCGGAAGGCACGTTCAGGAACACGATCCACTCGGAATCGAGTCGCGTATCGACGCCCAGGGGCAGCGAAAGCTCACGCAGTCTGAGCCATTGACCCGACTTGTTTTCGATGGTCGCGACGATGTAATCGCCACCCATCCAGCTATCGTGCTTCTGGTCCAGGACTCCGGAGGTGTTGTACTCGAAGTCGAATCGATCGCCCCAAGCCTCGGAAGGGAATTGAAGCAGGAAGAGAACGACCCCGATGAAAAACGCCAGAGGTCCGAATACCATCTCGTTTCTGCGACTTTCCATCCTCCACCTCCTGGGATGAGTTCCCTGAGCGGACACCACGATCCTTCGAAATCTTCTCTTCGAGAATCCTCCATGATCAACACCAAGGGGTCTAGTATTATCTGGCACGATCATGTAAAATCCATGTTTAGTGGGAATTGGGAGCGATACCTCAGGAGGATTGGGATGTCCCAGCGCGCATGCATCACGGCCCTCGCGGCCCTGCTCATCATCCTTCCGGCTACATCCGACACCATTCACGTACCCGGGGAGATTCCCAGCATCCAGGCCGGCATCATGGTGGCCGAGCCCGGCGACACCGTGCTCATCGCCTGCGGCTACTACCAGACCTGGATGATCAACATGGACTCGGGCATCACCCTGCGCAGCGAGACCGGCGATCCGTCCTGCGTGATCGTCGATGCCTGGAATCAGGGAAACGCCCTGATCTGCTACGAGCTGTCGGGCGCCCCCACGATCATCGAGGGCATCACCATCAAGGGCGGCGTGGCCAACGACGGCGGCGGAGCGACCATCTGGAGATGCGAAGACCTGGTCTTCCGCGATTGCGTCTTCGAAGAGAACTCAGCCCTTCTGGGCGGCGCCGTCGCCATCGACGACTCCCATGCACGCTTCGAGGGCTGCACTTTCTGGAGCAACGCGGCGGAGCTCGGCGGCGCGGTGGCCGACATCAACGGTTCCGCGGATTTCCGGAACTGCAGCTTCTACGGCAACAGCAGCAATCTCGGAGCCGCGGTGAATCTGCACGAGGGAGATGACTACACCTTCGAGAATTGCATCTTCATGCACAATACGGGCAGTGAAGCGATCCTCTGCGAGAGCGCTCCGCAGATGGAGTGCTGCGATCTCTTTGGCAATCCCGACGGCAATTGGATCGGTCCCCTGGCCGAACTCCTGGGCGTGGACGGCAACATCGGACTGGATCCCCTGTTCTGCTATCCCGAATCGGGCGATTTCGGCCTGTGGGAAGGCTCGCCCTGCGGCCCCCATACGCCGCCGAACCCGGATTGCGACCTCATCGGCGCCTGGCCGGTCAGTTGTCTGGGCCCCACTTCCGCGCCCGAGGTCCGCGAGAACCTCCCCTGGGGTGAACTGAAGCGCCGCTTCTATTGATCCAAAGGATCCACTCCCCTATGCTCGCTTCCCGACGCGGAAGGAGCCGGTGTGAGACCGAAGCTGCGATTTCTCGACGAGGCCATGATCGAACGCATTCTCGGCGAGGCGAGGGACATCCTCGCGAAGCTGGGAATGGCCATCCACAACGACGAGGTCAAAGCGCTCCTGGGCGACCACGGCGCCCAGGTGGAGGAGGCGGCCGGACGCGTTCGTTTCCCCGGCGAGCTCATCGACAAGGCGCTGAGCACCGCCCCCTCCTCTTTCGAGTTATTCGATACCCGCGGACGGCGCAGCCATGACATGTCCGGGGACAATGTGCACT
The DNA here is from genome assembly GCA_964344565.1 of uncultured bacterium. Classification (GTDB taxonomy): domain Bacteria; phylum Krumholzibacteriota; class Krumholzibacteriia; order JACNKJ01; family JACNKJ01; genus JACNKJ01. Next base: position 32,435 of record CAYFNT010000012.1, on the reverse strand, counting down.
TCACGCCGGGCTCGGCCGCCATCAACCTGCTCGATTTCGAGAGCGGGAAGATCCGCAAGCCAGACAGCGCCGACTACGTGCGTCACGTGAAACTCGTGGAGGGCCTGGACAACATCGCCGCCCAGAGCACGGCCTTCATCCCCGCCGACGTTCAGGAAGGAATCTCGGACAGCTACCGCCTCTTCCTCAGTCTGCTCTACGGCGAGAAACCCGTGGTCACCGGCGCCTTCACCATCGGGTCCTTCGAATTGATGAAGAATCTGCAGCTGGCCGTGCGCGGATCCGAAGCGGCGCTGACCGCGAAGCCCCTGACGGTCTTCTCCTGCTGTCCCACGGCGCCCCTGAAGTGGAGCGAGGTCACCTCGCAGAACCTCATCGACTGCGCGCGGGCGGGAATCCCCGTGGAGTACATCTCCATGCCGCTCTCGGGATTCATGGCCCCCATCACCCTGGTGGGCTCCATCGTGCAGCACACCGCCGAAACCCTCAGCGGCATCGTCATCAGCCAGCTGGCCGCGCCGGGCTGTCCCGCGCTCTATGGAGGATCGCCGGCGGCCTTCGATATCCGATACGAGACCACGCCCATGGGAGCCGTGGAGACCCAGATGATTGACTGCGCCTACTCGGAGATCGGCAAGCATCTGGGCCTGCCCACCCAGGCCTACATCGGACTGAGCGACGCCAAGGATCTGGATGCCCAGGCCGGACTGGAAAGCTCCATGGGCGTGACCCTGGCCGCCTTGTCGGGCGTGAACAGCATCTCGGGTCCCGGCATGCTCGACTTCGAGAGCTGCCAGAGCCTGGAGAAGCTCGTGGTCGACAACGAGATCGCGGGATTGGCCCTGCGAATGATCCGCGGCGTGGAGCCTCGAGAGGACTTCCCCGCCCTTCCGCGTTTCGAGGAGATGCTCTCCGAAGGCCACCTGCTCATTTCCGAGCACACCATGAAGTACATGCGCGAGGAGCACTACTGGCCCGGCCCCGCCATCGCGCGCGCCAACCTCTCCCGCTGGAAGGAGGAGGGCTCGCTCAGCCTGGGCCAGCGTGCCAATGCCGAGGTGAAGGCCAAGGTGGAGGCCTGGCAGCCCACGGAGCTGCCCGCAGATACCAAGGATGAACTGATCGACCTCATGCAGGCCGAGGCGCGCCGGCACGGCATGGATAAGCTTCCGGAGCGCGAACCGTGGCGATAGTGCTGGACTGGACCGGCGAGGAGCTCTGCCCCGGCGTCGACGATTTGCTCCGGGCTCAGGGGGTCGATCCCGGCCATCGGTCGGCGGACTCCTTTCGTGGATTGGCCGAAGAGGCCCTCGAACTGCTGCGAAGCTGCGCCGAGGGCCGCGGGACCTTCCAGGAAATCTCCCGAGATGAGTTCGCGGAGATCTACCCCGGAACCGGGAACAACGCGGAGTCCAGCCCCCTCGCTGAAATCTATCCAAGAGCGAAGAACCTGGCCCTCTTCGCACTCACCCTGGGCGCCGAGGTGAGCGGAAAGATCGACGAACTCTTCGAGGATCGAGAGTTCCCCCTGGCCTCCATGCTGGACAGCGCCGCGTCGGAGGGTGCCGAAATCGCGGCGACGCGCCTGCAGGCGGAAGCTCAGCGGGTTTGGAACGGAAGCGGGGCCCACGATGCCGAGAACCGATGCCTGCGCTACTCGCCGGGCTACTGCGGATGGCACGTGAGCGGACAGGGCAAGCTCTTCGAGGCTCTCGATCCGGGCCGGGTGGGCATCACCCTTCGTCCGAGTTTTCTGATGGAACCTCTCAAGTCGATCTCAGGCGTGATCGTGGGCGGAGAGGCGTCCATCCACGATTTCGACGACGACTACCTGTTCTGCGTGGACTGCGAATCGAGGGAGTGCAGGAACCGCATTCTCAGTCTCAACCGAGGAGACCGGCATGACGAAGATGGCTGATATCGCCCAGGCTCTCGAGCGCGGAGATGCGACCGAGGTCGCCGAGGGCGTGCAGCGACAACTGGACGAAGGCGTGCAGGCAAAACGAGTTCTCGACGAAGCTCTCATAGCCGGCATGGCCGTGGTGGGCGAGCAATTCCGCCGGCAAGAGATATTCCTGCCCAACGTGCTCCTGGCCGCCAAGGCCATGTACGCGGGCCTGGATCTGCTGACGCCGCTCATGGAGGCCGGCGACAGGGCTCATCGGGGATCGGCGGTCATCGGAACCGTGCGGGGCGATCTTCACGACATCGGCAAGAACCTGGTGGGCATCATGCTTCGCGGAGCCGGCTTCGAGGTCATCGACCTGGGCAACGACGTGGCGCCGGAAGCCTTCGTCTCCACGGCTGTGGAGAGGGACGCCAGGGTCATCGGCATGAGCGCCCTGCTCACCACCACCATGCCGGCCATGGGCGAGGTGGTGCGCATCCTGGAGGAACGAGGACTCAAGGGGAAGATCCGCACCATCGTGGGCGGCGCGCCGGTATCGAAGGAGTTCGCCGAGGAGATCGGCGCCGACGCCTACGCCTTCGACGGCGTCAGCGCCGTGGACCGCGTGGGCGCCCTCATGGAGGTCGAGGGATGAAGCCCCCACTCCTCGAGAGGCTCGCGGCCGGAGAGCTGCTGGTCGCCGACGGCGCCATGGGCTCGCTGCTCATGGCCCGGGGCCTGAAGTCCGGCGATCCCCCCGAGGAGTGGAATCTCTCCCGTCCGGAAGTTCTCGAAGAGGTGGCGAGCCTCTATCTGGAAGCCGGCGCCGATCTGGTGCAGACCAACAGCTTCGGCGGTTCGCCGCTCAAGCTCGCGGAGTACGGACTCGCGGATCGATGCGAGGAGATCAACCGCGGAGCGGCCGAGATCGTGAGCGGTCTGATCGGCGATGGAGCCTACCTGTCGGCTTCCGTGGGACCCTGCGGAAAAATCCTGGCGCCCTATGGCGATGCCGATCCGGAGGAAGTGGAGGATGGATTCCGTCGCCAGATCCAAGCCCTGGCCGCCGGCGGCGCGGATCTCGTCTGCGTGGAAACCATGACCGACCTCGCGGAAGCCAGGCTGGCCATCTCGGCGGCCAAGAGCGCGGCGCCGGATCTGCCCGTCATGGCCACCATGACCTTCGATGCCACCCCCCGCGGCTACTTCACCATCATGGGACAGGACATCCCCACCGCCGCCGCGGGTTTGGCCGAGGCCGGCGCGGACCTCGTCGGTTCCAACTGCGGCAACGGCGCCGAACGCATGCTCGAGATCGCCCGGGGCTTCCGGGAAGCCTGCGAGCTGCCGCTCATCTTCCAGGCCAATGCGGGACTGCCGGAAATCGAGGACGGCAAGGTGGTTTACCGCGAGAGCCCGGAGTTCATGGCAAACCTGGCCCGCGAAATGATTCGGGCCGGCGCGCAGATCATCGGAGGGTGCTGCGGTACGACCCCCGAACACATCCGCGCATTCCGAGCGGCCGTCGACTCCCTGTCCGGCGTCTGAATCTGACGCAATCTCAGTCAATTTCCGGGATTAGAGATGATGCGTTTTTTTGCAACGGTTTTCCTTGACGGATTATCCCGCTTGTCCTTCCCTTGATCAGAATACGAGGCGACGACAGTCAACTCGGATGCTCCTATCGAGGGGCGCAACTGCATCCTGATCAGGTGCTATCTGGCCAAAGGCCAATTCGGAGGAGAGAACCATGAAAAAAATCCTGCTTGCGATGGTGATCTTGACTTTCACGGCCGGAATGGCCACCGCGCAGTTCGCCGCGGGCACCAAGGGCCTCGGCGGAACCGTGAACTACTACAAGAACATGACCGAGGACGCCGAGGATTCCCAGATCACCATTGCTCCGAGCGGCGGCTATTTCTTCATGGACAATCTGATGGTCTACGCGGGCCTCAACTACACCAAGTACACCATCGACTCGGACAACGACATGAGCACCACCGGATTCACCGGCGGCGTGAAGTACTTCATCAACTACCTCTACGTGGGCGCGGGCTACGACTATTCGAAGATGTCGGACTCCAGCGACACCGAGTACGACGCGATGACCGCGCTGATTTTCGAGGGCGGCTACCTCTACCCCATCACCGACTACTTCTTCCTCGATCTCGGCGTGGACTACTACTTCGGTCTCACCGAGCTCGGCGTGGATCCGGACACCTACAAGATGAAGGGACTGCACGCCGGCTTCGGCTTCGCGACCTTCTTCTAGATTCCACGTTCTTCCTCATACCGCCTCCTCCGAATTCTCGGGGGAGGCTTTTCAATATGTTCATTTATGGCCGCCCCGCGGATGGGGTATAATGGTGCATTCACCCTCGGAAATCGGACACCATGCCTCGCACGATCCTTGTCGTCATTCTGCTGACACTACCCGCGCTGCTCTCGGCGCAGGTACTCATCAATGAAGTCCAGTCCTCGAACCTGGAGACCTACCGGGACGAGGACGGAGACTTCGTGGATTGGATCGAACTCTTCAACGCGAGTGCCGATACGGTAGAGCTCGGCGGATGGTGGCTGTCGGACGATGCCGACGATCCCTATCGCTGGAGTTTTCCGGACCTCTCCCTGCCCCCCGACTCCATGCTCCTGGTCATGGCCTCGGGCAAGAATCGAAGGCTCTGGATTCCCCACTGGGAGACGGAGATCGATCGTGGCAAGGTGTGGCGCTATCTCGAAGGCCTGGAAGCGCCGCCCTCCGATTGGATGCTCCCCGAATTCAACGATTCCGCCTGGTCCGAAGGCCCCAGCGGCTTCGGCAACGGTGACGGCGACGACTCCACTTTCATCAACGCCGACGCCATCACCTGTTACGTTCGCTGCTTCTTCGATATCGCGGACCTGAGCATCGTCGAGGCCATGCTCATGCATGTGGACTACGATGACGGCTATGTGGCCTACCTCAACGGCGTGGAGCTTGCCCGGCGCAATCTCGGCTATCCGGGCGAGGAGGTGTTCTTCGACACCACCTGCGACCTGGAACACGAAGCCACCCTCTACCGGGGGCTGTGGCCCGACTTCCAGCTCTTCGTCGATCCGACATCCCCGCTGCAGGAGGGCAGCAACCTCCTCGCCATCGAGGTTCACAACGAAGAGCCCTGGAACGACATGAGCCTGATCCCCTTCCTCTCCATGGGCCTGAGCGAAGCGCCGACGGATCCCAAGGGACTGTCCGAGGAACTCGGGGAGTTCCTTCCCTTCCTCCATGCCGAGTTCGCCATCGACTCCGATGGCGAGTCCATCCTCCTCACTCGACCCAGCGGCGCTCTCGAGGACCGGGTCGATCTTCCCGCCCTGCCCATCGATCACTCCTACGGAAGGTATCCGGACGGAAGAGAAGACTGGCTGATCTATCCGGCGCCGACTCCGAAGCGCTCCAATGACGGAAGCGGCGCTCCGGAGATCGCCGCGGCGCCCGAGTTCTCGGCCGAAAGCGGATACTATTCGGAAGAGCTGTACTTCTGGCTCACGAGCCCCTCCCCCGATGCGGTGATCTACTACACCCACGACGGCACCACGCCCACCGATTCGTCGCTTCTCTATCAGCACGCCGTCTACATAAGCGGAAACAAGGCGGTGATGGCCCGGGCTTTCGAGGAAGGCAAACTGCCCAGCCCCGTCGTATCCAAGAGCTTCATCTTCGACGAGCCCAGCACCTTGCCCATGATCACGCTGGTCAGCGACGAGAGGAACATCTGGGACGATGAGGAGGGCTTCTACGTGCTAGGCGAGGAGTACGACCCCGAGTGGCCCTACTTCGGCGCCAACTTCTGGGAGGACTGGGAGAAGCCCTTCCACCTGGACTACGTGCTCCCCGACGGCAGCCTGGGTTTCGGGATGGAACTGGGCCTGAAGATCCACGGCGGCTATTCCCGGGCCTTCTCCCAGAAGTCCCTGCGACTGGTTCCGAGAGGCGGCTACGGCCAGTCGACCATCGACTATCCCCTCTTCGAGGAGCGCGAGCTCAGCAGCTTCAAGAGACTCATCCTGCGCAATTCGGGCAACGAATGGCCGGGCACTGTGCTCCGGGACGCGCTGGCCCAGCGCATCACCGAGGTCGCGGGCCTCGAGCGTCAGGCCAGCACACCGGTGCGCGTCTATCTGAATGCGCTCTACTGGGGCATCTACAACCTGCGCGAACGACTGGACCGATTCTACCTGGCCGACCACTTCGGCGTGGATCCGGACAATCTCGACATCATCGAGTTCCGCGACGAGGCCCAGGAAGGGAGCGCCGACGACTACCTGGCCATGCTCGACTACATCGAGACGAATGGCCTGGTCGACTCCCTGCACTACGAGTTCGTGGAGACGCAGATGGACGTGGAGAACTACGCCTCCTACTGCATCTTCGAGATCTACGTGGGCAACACGGACTGGCCCGGCGGGAACATCAAATTTTGGCGCACTCGGGTGCCCGCGAGCCGCTGGCGTTGGCTGCTCTACGATCTGGACGTCAGCCTCGGCTACTGGGAGGACTACGATTTCGACACCCTCGCCTGGGCCACCGATCCCAGCGGCTGGGGCGAACAGAACCAGCCCTGGGCGACCTTCCTCTTGAGGAGCCTTCTGGAAAACGCCGAGTGGCGAAGCCGCTTCGTGAACCGCTACGCCGACTATCTGAACAGCGTGCTCAGGCCCGATCACTTCAGCGCCCTGCTCGACAGTTTCGCCGCGCGAATCGATGCCGAGATCCCCACGCACATGGAGCGCTGGGACCGGGACTATCAGTTTTGGCTCGATGAACTAGCGGTGGTGAGCGAATTCATCCAGGAGCGGCCAGGGGTGGCGCGGGAGCATCTGCGCGAGAACCTCGAACTGGGCGAAGACTGGCGCTTGACCCTGTCCATGGATCCTCCGGGAGCGGGTTCGGTGATCTTGGAGGGCATCGAGGTCGACTCCCTCTGGAGCGGCGACTACTTCCTCGGCACGCCCGTCCGGCTCGAGGCGCGTGCCGCGCCAGGCTTCCGCTTCGCAGGATGGTCCGACGAAATGCTGAGCGACAGCCTCGCGGTGGTGGACGCCCTCGGCGACAGCAGTCTCGTCGCGCGTTTCGAACTCGATGCGGCCTCGCGTCTGGTCATCAACGAGATCAACTACCACGGACCCGACGCGGGAGATCCCGGCGATTGGATCGAGATCTACAACCCGACTCCCGTGAAGATCGACCTGGAGGGCTGGAGCCTGAAAGACGGCGATGATCTTCACGTCTTCAGCCTTCCGGAGGATTCCTACATCCAGTCGGGCAGCTATCTGATCTTCTGCGAGGATCTGTCCCTCTTCACCCAGGCCTTTCCCGAGGTGACGAACATTTTCGGCGACCTGGGTTTCGGATTCAGCGGGAACGGCGAGGCCGTGCGTTTCTACGACGCGCAGGATCGACTCATCGATCGGGTGGACTACGAGGACGGCCCTCCCTGGCCGCCGCTGGCCGACGGCTTCGGTCCCACCCTGGAGCTCATCCACCCGGATCTCGACAACTCCCTGCCGGAGAGCTGGGCCTCATCCGCGGCGCCCCTGGGCACTCCGGGCACGCGCAACAGCGCCTTCGATCCGGTGGCCGTCGACACCCCGGCGCCTGGCGCCCTCGAGTTCGCGGCCCCCTGGCCCAATCCCTTCAATCCAACGGCGAGCCTGCGCTTCGCGCTGCCGGAAGCTACGCGGGCGCGGCTGGACATCTTCGACCTGCAGGGTAGGCGCCTCGCGACCTTGCTCGACGGCGAGCTCGAAGCGGGTTTCCATGAGATTCGCTGGGATGCAGGAGATCGCGCCAGCGGTGTCTATTTCGCCAGGCTCCGGGCGGGAAATCGCTCCCTCTCGCGCAAGCTGCTGCTGCTCAAGTAGTTCTTCGCAATCGCCGGAATGGTAAGCCGGCTCACCAAGTCAATTGTCGCATTGTTGCCGTCATCTCGATGAATTCCTAGACTTGTGCCCAGAAGTCGACAGATAACCGTCATCGAAAGGACGCATCATGAAAACTGCAATCAGAACTCTCGCTCTCAGCCTGGCCCTCTTCGCCGCCGTCGGCGCTTCGGCCCAGATCAGCAACGGCGAATTCGACCTGGGCAACACCGACTGGACCCTGTCGGCGCCCCCCACCTGGACCATCGGCGCCCAGGCGGCCGGCGGCAACCCGGGAGCCTACGGACACATCCAGAGCCCCTGGGGCGACAGCGCGGGCATCGCCTGTTTCGAGCAGGACTTCCAGTGCGGCGTGGACGATCCCACCGGCATGAGCAACTGTCTGATCACCTTCGACTACTTCCTGCACATCATTGACGCCACTCCGGGAACAGGCCGCGTGGTCGTGATGATCGATGGCAATGTCGAGTACGTGTCGCCGGCGGGCATGGACTGGATCGACTGGACCACCATCACCCTGCTCGTGCCCTGCGGCTACCACCGCATCTCGCTCTGCCTCGAGGTGGATCCCCTGAACAACGGCTGGGAAGCCGGCTTCGACAACGTCTTCGCCGAATGCGACGACAGCACCCCCGCCGACAGCAGTGACTGGAGCACCGTGAAGAGTCTGTACTAGCGCAAGCAACCGCTCCACGGCCCCGCCCTCATCGAGGGCGGGGTTTTTGTTACCCATGGGTGTTGGCGGGATGCAGGACTCAGGGATCCTTTTTTCCCTTATCTCAATCCGAGTTGATCGCTCGAACCCGGAATGTCATAATTTCTACCTGTAGGTATCCAAACTTATCGAATCGTGGAGGGAATGAGATGAGGAAGCTTGCCGCCGTGCTGTTGACCCTGATTATCCTTGGCCCAGCTCAGGCCCTGATCACCCAGTACAGCAACCAGGCCCTGTTCGAGGCGGATCTTGCTGCCCTGGGAATCACACCCATTCATGAGGGCTTCGAAGAGGACGCTGCCTGGGGCCATGTGCGCAGCCCCTACACGGCCTACACGGTCTACAATCAGGGCATCACCTGGACGGCCAATAACGTGAATTCGGGCGTCACCACGGGCCCGGGCCCCGTTCGCACAGGAGTTTACGGCTTCTTCGAACTGCCCCACGGAGACTGGAACGCCGGCATCAGCGACGGTTGGATCATGACCGGCGATGAGCTCATGTACGGAGCCGGCGGATGGCTGGAGACCAATACCTACGGGGCCCGAGTGAACCTGATCCTCGACGGAAGCACCGTGGTGGATTTCGAGGACCGGCCCCTGGACTACGCGCACCAGTTCTATGGAGTCATCGACACCGACGGTTTCCTCAGCGTCGAGATCACGGAGACCGAGGCTCTTCCCGGTGACGAGTGGTACTACGTCTTTTCCGATGACTTCTACTTCGGCATGCCCTCCTCAACTTCCGTTCCTGAAGAGTCGGCGGGACACCTGGCCTCGATTCTCCATCCGAACAGTCCCAACCCATTCAACCCTTCCACACGAATCCGATTCGAACTACGACGCTCTTCTCGAGCCACGCTATCCATCTTCGACTCCCGTGGCCGCAAAGTGAAGACCCTGCTCGACTCGGTTCGCATGAATGCCGGTACCCACGAGTTCGTCTGGGATGGCCGGGACGAGAGGGAAAGCAGTCTTCCCAGTGGACTCTATCTGTATCGTCTCCTCACGGCGGACGAGGTGCTCACGAGAAGGATGACGCTTCTCAAGTAGTCGCGCTCGCTCCGGTCAAGGACTCGCTTCGACTTGATTCCGACGACGCAAGTGGTCATTCTGAGCCCAGATCCATTCGGGAGGGAGTGATGCGCATATCGAGCCCTGGCATCCTCGTCTCGCTCGCCGCCCTGTCGCTGCTGCTCGCCTCGCCGGCCCTCGCACCATGAGCCCATCACGTTCGATCAGCAGTATCTCTATGCCCTGATGGACATCATTCTCGGCCCCCGCGTTCCCCGGTAGATCGCTTCGGACAAGGAGAGAACCATGAAGGAACTCAAACCCAGCAGGCGCTATCTGAGCAAGCTCATCCTCATCTACAGCATCATCGCGGTGCTCATCCTCATCTTCGCCTTCTCCCTGGGAGGGCTCATCTCACTGGACGAGCCGCGAGGCGGGGCGGTCTTCACGAGCATCTTCGGCGCGGCGGCGGCCCTGTTCTGGGTGGGCGCCATCGTGCTGCTGGGCCCCTACTGCCGCAGCCTGCGATACGAGATCCACGACGACGAGGTCATCGTGCATGTGGGCATCATCACCAAATCGGTGAAGCACGTGCCCTTCCGCACGGTGACGAACATCAAGATCAACCGGGGGCTCTTCGACCGCTACCTCTTCAACATCGGCAGCCTGAACATCCAGACCGCCGGCATGAGCGGATCCACGGGCGCCGAGGAAAGTCTGGTGGGATTGGAGAACGTGCACGAGATCTACGATCTCGTGGCGGCACGGCTGCGCAAGTATCGAGGAGCCATGAGCCCCGATGCGGCGAGCAGCGAGGGCGGGGTTCAGGTCGCCGGCGAGGCTGGTCTGGGAGAGATCCTCGAAGAACTGAAGGGCATTCGAAACGCATTGGAGAAATGAAAACCCGGCGCTCCAAGGCGCCGGGCTCGACCACAATTCGATGGGTCAGTAGAGAAGCTTGACCTCGCTCCAGGTGGTTTCCGCGGTCGCGGAAGGTCCGCACTCCGCACCGAAGGCGCCGATGTTCTGGCCGCAGCCGTTGTTGCCCAGGGCGCAGGGCGAATCCTCCTGCAGTCGGTAGTCCCAGGTTCCCAGGGAGCCGCAGAACTCGGGGTTCGAGTGCATGTTGCCGTCGCTGGCTTCCATCCCCGCTAGTGGACCGATCCAGTCGCCCTCGACATTGCCGAAGATATCGGTGCAGGCGATGTCGAAGATACCGAATCCGTCCCAATAGACAGAACCGCCGCCATTGGCGAAGGCCAGGATATTGAACCAGGAGCGAACATCGTCCTGAATGTGAAAGTGTCCACCGAGAGCCGCGATGTTCTCGCTGAAGGTGCAGAATCGGAATTCGGGCGTTCCACTCGCTCCGATGAACTGGGACATCGCCGCTCCACCCCACTCCCCGGTGTTATCGTAAAGGATGGAGTTCTCGACCACGACCATGGGTGCGTCCTCGAGATAGATCGCTCCGCCGTAGTAGCCGTTGTTGTTGTGGAAGGTGCAGCCGTCGATGGTTACGTTGGCCGGCGGCTTCCAGACGCACACGGCTCCGCCGAATCCGAAGGCGGAGGTCATGTTGTTATCGAAGACACAGCCGATGATGTTGGGGGCATCGCCTTCCTCGATCATGATGGCGCCACCCGCCGAAGAGCTATTCCACTCGAAGCGGCAGTTCTCGATGGTCGGTGAGCTTCCGAAGATATAGACCGCCGATCCGTATCCGGCGGTGGAGAAGTGCCGGAAGGTGATGCCGTTCAAAATGGAGCTCGTCGTTTCCCCGCCGACATAATAGATTCCATAGTTACCATAGTCCCGATCCACGGGACCTCGGTCCGCCAGGCTGGACGAGGAACCCGCAGGAAAGGATGCGGGGCCCGGTCCGGCATTTCCGTCGATGATGCAGGTTTCAGGATCGAGGCTGGCTGACCTCAGTTCGAAGTTTTTTCCGTTCGGGAAGAGGTCCCAGTTGCCGGGCCCCTGGAACACGCCGTCGGTGAGATAGATGATTCCGCCTTCGGCGATCGCGTGGATCGCGTCCTGAATGGTGGGCACGTCTCCCGTGCCGTCGGGTTTGACCGTGAGTTCCGTGGGATTCCCGTTCACATACACACCCCAACCGAACAGCGTAGTCTCGTCGGCCCCAGCACCGTCGGCGATCTCGAGATAGAAATTGCCCCCTGCAGGCAAACCGTTGAAGGCGCCGGCGAAGCTGAAGGGCGACTCAGGAGCCTCCTGGAAGCAGCCGTTGGGAACCACAGCTCCGGGACAGTCGGGATCTCCCATGGGAGCGGCGCCGTCATCGCCGAAGGTGTAGACGCCCAGGACGTCCATGCTGCAGCCGCAGCAGCCGTCGTAGGCGCATCCATCCAGATTCGGGCGGCAGAGCGCGCTGACGGGGCCGGCATCGTAGGTGCCGTTTCCATCGTGGTCATAGTAGAGATCGATGACGAGATCGCCGATCCAGGTCTGATCGATGTCGATGCTCAGGACGACCTTGCTCAGGAATCCAGATCCCGGTGCAGGAAGGGGTCCGTAGGTGATCGGACCGCCCGTATTGTCGAAGGTGTCTCCCACGAACATGTCGTAGTAATCCATTCCGGACAGGTCGCACTCAACACGATCGAGGGCATAGCCGGATTCCTCACCTGGAACCTTCTCGGGATTCGCAAATGCCGGAAGGACCGCCACAAGCATGGTGAGAATGAACATCATCTTTGCGAGTCGCATGATCGAACCTCTTCGTTTGAGGATGGGGACAGATCATATGCGGTTTCGGATATCGGAATCAAGTGCCACCCCTCGAACACGAAGGGGCGCAATGGAATCCTCCACCAATCTGACCCAGCCGGACCGAGCGAGAGCTCTAATAGAGGGTCTTGACTTCCCCCCAAGTGGTGATGGCGGAGGCCGAACTGCCGCACTCCGAGCCGAAGGCGCCGATATCCTGAGCGCAGACGTTGTTTTCCGCAGCGCAGGGCGAATCGCTCTGCAGGCGGTAGTCCCAAGACCCCACGCTCCCGCAGAACTGGGGGTCTTCGGAGAAGTTGCCGTCCACACCGAGCAGGGGTGCGATGTTGTCGGACCAGTTGCCCTCGGAATTGCCGAAGATGTTCGTGCAGGCGAAATCGGGCACGGCCGGGCCGTCGATGGCGATGGCACTTCCCTCATAGGCGTAGACCATGCAGTTGTACCAGGACCGGTAGCCCCCTTCGGAGTAGATGGCCGAACCGAACTCGGCATAGTTCTCGCTGAAGGTGCAGTAGCGGATGTCCACGTCGCCCTCGTCGAAGATGGCGATGCCGGCGCCGCCCAGGGCCTGGTTCGCCGTGAAGAGACAGAATCGGAAATCCGGTCCGGGATCGTATTCCGTGTAGACCGCTCCCCCAGCGAATCCGAGATTCTCATGGAAAACGCAGTCCTCGAATAGCGGATTGGCGCCGGTAGCGAGGATGGCCACCGCCCCACCCCATTCGCTTACGTTATGCTGGAAACGGCAGCGCCGGATCACCGGCGAGGAGGGCCCGTTTAGGTTGATGACGGCCATGGCGCCGCCGACCGCTGAGCAGTTCTCCGCGAAAACGCAATCTTCGATGGTAGGCGAGGAATCGTCGATATACACCGCCGAGCCATACCAGCTCTCGGTGCAGAAATTCACGAAGCCGATGCCTCTAACGATGGTCGAAGGACCCTCTCCCCACGCGAAGATAAGTCCCCAGTCATCGTAGTCGCGATTCATGTTCGATTCGCGATCCCCCTCGAAACCCGGGAACCCTCCCCGGAAATCGCCGGAGAAGTTTCTGGCACTACTGATCGGAGGCGACAGCCCGTCCAGGTAGCAGGCCTCGGGATTCATGCTCTGGGAGCGAAGCTCGAGAGGCTTTCCGTAGAACTCGATGTCCCAGTTGCCCGGCCCGGAGTAGGCGCCGTCGGTCAGGTATATGGTTCCGCCCGGATTGATCTGATCGACCGCATCCTGGATGGTAGGCACGTCGCCCGTACCGTCCGGTTTCACGGTGAGGACGTCCGAGCCGGCGGAGTAGTAGACGCCCCAGGAGTGCAGGGTGGTCGGGTCCCCACCGGCCCCGTCGTTGATGAGTAGCCAGAAGTCACCGCCGGAGCTCAGGCCGTTGAAGGCCGCGGCGAAGGTCGCCGGCGAAGACTCGATGGCGGGCTGGTAGCAACCATTGGGGATGCTGGCCGGACAATCGACCTCACCCATGGGATCCGCGCCGCCGTCGCCGAAGGTGTAGTAGCCGGACATGTCGCCGCTGCAGCCGCAGCATCCGTCGAGGGGGCAATCATCCAGAGCCGGTCGGCAGAGCGCGCTGACCGGGCCGGCGTCGTAGGTGCCATTTCCGTCCTCGTCATAGTAGAGCTGGATGGTCAGGTCCCCGATCCAGGTCTGGTCGATATTCACTTCGAGCACGACTTCGTTGAACGCACCGCCGGGGACGGTCGAAATCGGACCATAGGCCCATAGGGCGTCGATATCGTCGAAGGTGTCGCCGAGGGCCATAGAGGAGTAGGTGTATCCATCGACGGGACATTCGACCCTGTCTCCTGCGCTACCCGTGTCGTAGGGAATCTTCTCGGGATTGGCGGAGGCGGAAAGCGCCATCGCCAGAACCGCGAACGCGAATAAAGCCTTAGCCAGCTTCATGATCGACCTCTCTGGATGGTGGAAGAGGCGCAGGATACCAGAGATATCCCAATAATGAAGGGAAATCTTACATAGTTGAATGTCAGGTCTGTTTTGGTTTTGGAGCCCCGAGTCCTTCTACCGGAAGGACTTGTCGGGCCTGGCCGGCGGCGGCGGCACGGGTCTTGGATCCTCTTCGATGAGCCGCTTCAGATGGACCAGGGCCGCGTCGAGCTGGGCGTCCTCGCCCCTGAAGGTGCCATGGGGCAGGTTGTCCACCACCATGTCGGGCTCCACGCCCACTCCCTCGATGAGCCATTCGCCCTCGGGTCCGTAGACGCCGAACTCCGGCGCCGCGACGATTCCCCGGTCGACCAGGGTGTTGCTGGAGGTCAGCCAGATCTCTCCCCCCCAGCTTCGCGTGCCGATGACCTTGCCCAGGCCCAGTCGGCGAAATCCCTCGGCGAAGGCCTCGCCGTCCGAACCGGTCCACTCGTCCACCAGCACCACCATGTGGCCGCGGAAGGCGTAGTGCATGTTCCAGTAGCTGTCGCCCACCCGCGGCGACCAGTACATCCAGGCCCGGCGCAGAAGGCGCGCGAGGATCCAGCTGTCGATGTTGCCGCCGCCGTTGTGGCGCACGTCGATGATGAGGCCCTGCCGTTCGAATACGGGGAAGAAGTGCCGCTGCCAGGACGAGTAGTCGCCGCTGCCCATCGCGCGCAGATGTACGTAACCGATCTCGCCCTCGCCGGCCTCCTCCACCCGTTCGCGGCGCTGGAGCTCCCACTGTTCGTAGCGCAGATCGTCCTCGCGCCAGGCGGGAATGGATTCCACGATGAACTCCCGGACCTCGCCGCGCCTGCCGCGTTTCACCGCGAGGCGTACCTGCTCGCCGGCCTGATTGAGCAGGAGGCGTCCCGGACTTTCCTCGCCGCTCAGGTCCACGCCGTTGAGGGCTGTGATGAGGTCGCCCTCGCGGATATCCAAACCCGGACGATCCAGCGGCGAGCGCTGCTCGGGAAGGTCGGGATCGGAGCGGTAGATGCTCTCGATACGGAAGCCGCCGGCGTCCTCGTCGCGAACCAGCACCGCGCCCAGGGAGGCCAGGGTGATGTCGTTCTCGTCCCGTCGGTGATCCCCGCCCCAGACGTAGACGTGCAGGGCCGACAGCTCGCCGGCCATCTGTCTCTGCAGGTCGGCCAGTTCGTCGCGGGTGGTCACCCGGTCGAGCAGGGGCAGGTACTTCTCGAGCATGGCGGGCCAGTCCACGCCGTGCATGTTTCGATCGTAGAAGTAGTCACGCTCCAGCCGCCAGGATTCCACGAAGATCTGGCGCCACTCCTCCCGCGGATCCACCACGTACTTCCAGCCGGACAGGTCCACCCGACCATCGTCCAGGGATGCGCCGGCGCCCGCGCCGGAATCGATGACGTAGAGGCCGCCGTCCTTGCGCAGGAGCAGCTTGGAACCTTCGCCGGACAGTTCGTAGGTGTTCACGCCGCCGGCGATGGTCGCGGGTTCGATGTCTTCCTTGCCGAAGTCCAGGGCCGTGAGATCGCCGCCCCGCCACTGCCCCGCTTCGCGGCTCAGGTAGAAGAGGCGGCCCTCCTTCAAGGACAGCTGCCGGTAGTTGCCGGACTCCAGGGGAACCTGGCGAAGTCGAGAGAGAAGCCCATCCCGCTCGATCTCGACGACGAGTTCCTCCTCTTCGTCGTCCTCGTCGGCCTCGGGCTCTACCCACAGCTCGTCGTCGGGATCGAAGGGGAAGCGCAGTCCCTCGCGCAGGGGAAGGGCGAAGATGAGAGTCTGCTTGTCCAGGAAGGGTTCGGGCTGGGCCTGTCCCCAGGGACCGTAGACCAGGGAACGGAAGTGCCGATCGGAGAGGAAGTAGATCCAGTCGCCGTCGGCGCTCCATGCGGGGCTCACGCTGTGGAAGCGGTCGGTGGTGATGGCGAAGGATTCCTCGGCATCGATGTCGTAGACGAAGAGTCGGCCGATGCCGTTCTTGCCGGGCATGCCGTAGGCGAAGAACCGGCTGTCGGGTGACCAGCTCGGAGGCTCGAAGCCCCAATCCTGGGAAAAGGCCACCAGGCGCGAGCGGCCCGACTCCAGGTCGATGAGCCGCATTTCCTGATCCTGATTCCAGGAGGCGATCCACTTGCCGTCGGGGGATGGCACGCCGCCGAATCGCAGAACCTTGCCGTCCTCGCTGATCTGCCGCGCCCCGCCAGCGCCTTCGGAGGAATACTCCCACCACTCCACCTCACCGCTGGCATCGGAGAGTAGAACCAGGGATTCGCTGTCCGGGAGAAAACGGGCGTCCCGCATGCGCAGGCCCTGTTCCCGGCTCAACTCCACGCGGCGCCCCTGCTTCACGGGATGCACGTGCACCCGACCGCGGCTGGTGGTGACCACTCGGGAGCCGTCCTCGTTGAGGTGGGCGGAACTCAGGTAGTCCATGGGCTCGTCCACCCAACGCTCGCGCATCTGATCCAGGTCGCTGAGCAGGCGAATGGGGACGAGCTCGTCGCGATCCGATGCGATGTCGTAGAGCCGCAGATCGGCGCCGAGCTGGTAGACGACGCGCCCGCCGTCCAGATCGGGCTCGAGGATGTCCCAGCCCTCATGACGGGTGTGTTGCCGAAGGTCCTCGCCATCGCGGTCCATGGACCAGAGGTTCATGGCGCCGTCGCGATCGCTGACGAAATAGACACGATCCTTCCAGAACATGGGATGTCGACTCGTGCCCTTGAAGTCGGGCGTGAGAGGCCTGGCCTCCTCGCCCTCACCGTCAAAACGCCAGAGATTCTGCGCCGTGCCGCCCTGGTAGCGCTTGCAGGCGCTGCCCTGGGCCGAAAGCCGGGTGAAGAAGAAGGCTCCGCTTTCAGGGTCGTAGCTTCCGTCGGATGCCTGGGCCAGGGGAAGGAGTCGCTGATCCAGGGTTCGCGGGTCCACGGCCACGAGCTGCGTGCTGGGAAGGGTCGAGAACTTGCGAGTGGCATAGAGCACCTCATCCTCGAGGTTCCACCCCGCCACCCGGGCCCCTTCGCCGTCATAGCTCAGGCGTCGGGGAATTCCCCCCACCAGAGGCATGAGGTAAACTTCCGTGGGGCCGTCATAGGCCGCGGAAAAGGCGACGAACTCGCCGTCCGGCGAGATGGACGGATGGCTCTCGGCTTCCAGGTGGGTCGTGAGGCGATGGGCCGCTCCGCCTTCCGCCGAAACGCGCCAGAGGTCTCCCTCGGCCACGAAGATCAGCTGGTCCCCGTGAAGGGTTGGTTGACGGTAGTAGCCTTCCACCGGCTCGGCCGCTGCGGCGAGCGTCAAGATCATCAGAAATAGCGCAGTCATACGTCCGAACATGCCGACCTCGCTCGTGGGAGTGGATCCGGATCATAGCGATTCGTGGGTTGCGCGCCAAGGGTGGGCTTGTCAAAGCCATGGGCAAGTGGAACAATCCGCATGAGGAGGTCTCATGCCGCGACTGGAACTGAAGGCCCTGCCGAGTTACGAGTTCGCCACCGAACTGACCGTGCGCACCACCGATCTGAACTACGGCGGACACCTGTCCAACGATCGGGTACTCGCCCTGGCCCATGAAGCACGAGTGGAGTACCTGGCCTCCCACGGATTCACGGAGTCCGACTGCGGCGGCGCGAGTCTGATCATGGCCGATGCGGGACTCCGTTTCCTCGGCGAGTCCTTCGCGGGAGATCGATTGCGCGTGGAAGTTTCCGCGGGCGAGGCGGGCCGAAGCGGATTCCGGCTCTTTTATCGTTTCACACAATTCGAAGGCGGCAGGGACGTGGCCCTGGTCGAAACGGGGATGGTTTTCTTCGACTATGAGCAGCGCAAGGTCATTTCGATGCCCGAGGCGGTCCGCAGCCTCTTCCCGATGGATCTCCAGCATAAGAACTAATCGGAGCCTGAGCTCCTCAAACTCCTTGCCTGATTTTTCGATGGCGGACTAAGCTTCTCGATGTCCGCAGACTGGCCCACCGGCGCTCGCGCAGACGAGGAGAACCCCATGAGCATCGACCTCGATACCCTTCAGCGGGAACTCGACGAAAAAGAACGCCGGCTCCAGGCGTTTTCCGAAGCCCCCTTCGAAGCCATCTTTCTCTCCGAAAAGGGAATCTGCCTCGACCAGAACATGACGGCCGAGAAGATGTTCGGCTACAGCCGCGAGGAGGCTCTGGGCCGGCCCGGTACCGAGTGGATCGTTCCGGAGGACCGCGAGACGGTGATGAACCACATGCTCTCGGGCTTCGAAGGCCCCTACGAGGTGAGGGCCCTTCGGAAGGACGGCAGCCTGTTCCCCTGCGAGATCCGGGCGAAGATGATCGAGCAGCTGGACGGCAAGAAGTTGCGCGTGACCTCCCTCATGGACATCACCCAGCGCAAGACGGCCGAGAAGAGCCGCCAGGAGAGCGAGGAACGTTTCAAGCGTCTGGCGGAAAACGCTCCGGATCTGATCTACCGCATGAGCCTTCCCGAACGGCGTTACGAATACCTCAGCCCCGCGGCATTGGAGATCAGCGGATATCCGCCCGAGGCCTTCCTGGAGGATGCCTCGCTGTTCCTGAAAGTCGTGGATCCGCGGGACATCGACTACATCATGGAGCAACGGGACAAGCTCATTGCGGGAGAAGTGCCTCCCGTCTTCGAGTTTCGCATCATACACGCCGTGACCGGAGAAACCCGCTGGATCCATCAGCGAAACGTGCTCGTTCACGACGAGGACGGGAATCCCACGGCCATCGAAGGCATCGCTACAGACGTGACGAAACTGAGAGAAGCCGAGGCGGAGCGCCTGAACCTGGAACGTCAGGTTCAGCATGCGCAGAAACTGGAGAGCCTCGGAGTTCTGGCCGGAGGCATCGCCCACGACTTCAACAACATCCTCATGTCGATCCTGGGGAACGTGGACCTGCTCGATTCGACCCTGCCCGCGGACGGCGATGCCAGGGAGCACCTCGACGAAATCGGCCTGGCCGCTCGCAGCGCGGCCGAGCTGTCCAATCAGATGCTCGCCTATTCCGGCCGAGGGCGATTCGAGATCGGGAGCCTGGATCTCAACGAACTTATCGAGGATCTGGCGCCGCTCCTCTACGCCGCCGTCTCCAAACAGGCCAAACTCCAACTCGAGCTTTCACCCATGGCCCTGAAGCTTCTCGGCGACAAGACGCAGTTGCGGCAGGTGGTCTTCAATCTGATCACCAACGCATCCGAAGCCCTTGGAGATGCGGGCGGAAGCATCGTCTGCGAAACCGGCATCATGGAATGCGACCGTGCAACCCTCACGAAAGCCGCCTCGCCCCTGGGACAGGACGCCCTCAATGACCTCGAGGAAGGCGAGTATGGATTCATCGAGGTGCGCGACGATGGCAACGGCATGGACGCGATCACGCGACAGAAGATCTTCGATCCATTCTTCAGCACGAAATTCACGGGTCGGGGGCTCGGCATGTCCGTGGTGCAGGGCATCGTCCGGGGGCACCGGGGTGGCATCCTCCTCGATTCCAAGCCGGGCGTGGGAACACGTTTCAGGATTCTTCTTCCCCTCCCTGAAGCTCAGGATGACGCATCCGTCGCGGCCGCGACCGAAGTCGATCCCGATCGCGCCTGGAGGGGAGAGGGAGCGATACTCCTCGTGGACGACGAGGAATCCGTGCGGCGCGTGGGTGGCCGCATGATCGAACACCTCGGTTTCACCCCCTTCTTTGCGAGTCAGGGCCGAGAAGCGCTCGCGATCCTGGAGCAGCACGCCGACGAGATTCGCGTCGTGCTGCTCGACCTGACCATGCCCGGTATGGACGGCATCGCCACCATCGAGGAAATCGAGAAGGCGGGTCTGGAGGTTCCGGTCATCCTCTGCAGCGGCTACACCGAGAAGGAGTCCATCCGGAATTTCAAGGGCAAGGGCCTGGCCGGATTCATCCAGAAGCCCTACGGCCTGGACACCTTAAGTCTCTCCCTCCAGCGACTCCTTCATGATGAGGGTGAGCGCGGCTAGCTTGCCGTGCTATACTTCTCGGGTCGCAGAGGGAGTCCCCACCCTCCTCTCCTCGATGGCGACAGGAAGCGAGGTGCTGCATGCACCGCAAGAATGATCCGAATGCCGACCATGGCGGATTCTCCCTGACGAGACGCGGCTTCCTGGGTGCCGCCGGCGCGGCGGCCCTGAGCTTCGTCTACCTGCCCGGTATGGGTCGGGTGCAGGCGCGCCCCTTCGAAGGCGCCGGTCGGGCCGACGACTACGAAGGTCGTCTCTGCTACAACGAGAACCCCCTCGGCCCCTCTCCCCTGGCCCTGGCGGCCCATCAGGACGCCGCCACCCTCGGACATCGATACCCCGACTGGTACAGCAGCGGGCTGGAGGGCAGCATCGCCGCTCATCATGGATTGTCCTCCTCGCAGATCTGCGCGGGAGTCGGCGCCACGGAATTGATCCATCTTGTGGCCGAGGCCTTTCTCGGGCCCGGCGATGAAGTGATCACGGCCTATCCCAGCTACAACCAGATCGAGAGCGAGGCCATGGCCCGCGGCGCCACCGTGCTGCAGGTGCCGCTGAAGACGAACCACATGGTGGATCTCTTCCACATCAACGAGGCCATCGGGCCGAACACGAAGATGATCTACATCGTGAATCCGAACAATCCCACGGGCACCATCGTGAACAAGGTGGAGATGCAGGGCTTCGTGGAATCGCTGCCCGACGACATCATCCTCGTGGTGGACGAGGCCTATCACAACTATGTGGAGTCCGGCGACTACGAGAGCTGCATCCGCTACGTGGAAGAGGGTTACGACGTGGTGGTGATTCGCACCTTCTCCAAGGCCTTCGGAATGGCCGGCATGCGCGTGGGATACACGGTCGCCTCCTCGGACAAGACCTCGCTCATCGGCGCTTCCCAGCCCTTCGCCATGGTATCGAGGCCCGCCCAGGCCGCGGCCATCGCCGCCATCGGCGACTCGGCCCACCTGACCGCCACCGTGGATCTGAACAACTGGACGCGGCTTCAGCTCGAGATCGGCGTGGTGAACATGGGCCTGATGTACATCGGTTCCCACACCAACTTCCTGATGATCGACGTGGGCACCGACGCCTCGGCCGTGCGCAGCGAACTCCTGAGCTACGGCTATCAGGTTCGCTCGGGATGGGGCATGCCCACCCATCTGCGCGTCTCCACGGGCACCGAAGCGGAGATCGCCGGCTTCCTAACGGCTCTTGAGGAGATCCTCGCGGTGGGCGTGGGCGAGGATCCCGCGCCGGCCTTCGCCATGATGGCCGCCTATCCGAATCCCTTCAACGGACGCTGCACCATTCCCATCACGGTGCAGGAGGGCGAGCCGGTGCGCCTGCTCATCTACGATGTGCAGGGACGCCGGGTGAAGTCGTTGGTGAACGGGCCCCTGGACGCGGGACGCCATGAGATCACCTGGGACGGAACGGATCACCACGGCAAGCTCGCGGCCTCCGGCGTCTACTACGCGAATCTCCTGCAAGGCGAATTCGCCACCACTCAGAAAGTGAGCCTGCTCAAATAGCTCGACGCTTGCCAGAGAAAGGCCTCCGGGATAGTCTGGAAAGGACCCGATCCCGGAGGCTTTTCATGTCCAGGTTCCTGTTTCTCACCTTCGCCTTTCTCGCCGGCCCGAGCTTCGCCGGTGAGCTCGTCTATCAGTTGCCACCGGATGAACTGGTGGAACTCGTGGATGCCCCGGCCACGCCCTCGGTGGATCTGAGTCCGGATCGCAGCACCCTCATGATCTACGAACGGCATTCCCTCCTGGACATCGACATCCTCTCCCAGTCCGAACTCCGCCTGGCGGGTCTGCGCATCAATCCGAGAAACAACGGGCCGAGTCGCGTGCGTCCCTATCATCGGGTGGCTTTCAAGCCTCTGGGAGGCGGACCGACCCTCGAGACGAGCGGCTGGCCCGAGGGCGCCAGAATCCGCGACCTGGACTGGTCCCCCGACGGCGAGCAGGTGGCCTGCGTGCTCGAGTTCGATGAGCGCCTGGAACTGTGGGTCATCGAGGTGGAATCCGGAGAGGCGCGCGCGCTGGATTGCCCGCCCCTGAACGCCGCCTTCGGCAGGCCCTACCTCTGGCTTTCCGACAGCCGGCGCCTGGTGGCCCGCTGCGTGATTCCCGAGCGAGGAGATCCGCCGTCCCGAGAGGCCGCGCCCCTGGGCCCGGTGGTGCAGGAGAATCTCGGCGGAAAACGTCCGGCGCGAACCCACCAGGACCTGCTGAAGAATCCCGTCGACGAGGCCGTCTTCGTGCACTACGGGCTCTCGCGGCTTCACCTGGTGGGGCTCGACGGCAATACCCGGGCCCTGGGAGGGCCCGATCTCATCACCAGCTTCCGACCCTCACCGGACGGCAGCCTTCTGCTCGTGAATCGCCTGCGCAAACCCTTCTCCTACTCCCAGCCCTACTACCGCTTCCCCCTGATCGTGGAGCTCTGGGATCTGCAGGGCCGCCGCGTGGCCGAAATCGCCGACCTCCCCCTGGCCGAAGACATACCCATGGCCTTCGGCTCGGTGAGACAGGGACGCCGCAGCATCGGCTGGCGGGCCGACGCCGACGCGACGCTCTACTATGTGCAAGCCCTGGACGGTGGCGACGCGGGACGGGAGGCCGAACACCGCGACGCCGTCTATCTGCTGCCGCCCCCCTACACGGGCGAGGGACGCCTGCTCGCCCAGCTCGGATCTCGTTTCAGTTTCGTGCAGTGGGGCGACGGCGAACTGGCCCTCCTGCACGAAATGTGGTGGAAGACCCGGCGCATGAAGACCTGGCGCTTGTGGCCCGATGCGCCCGACTCCGAACCCGAGCTGCTCGTGGACCGGAGTAGAGAAGACCGCTACGGCGATCCGGGTCGGCCCCTCATGGAGCGCGACGCGCGTGGCCAAAATCTGCTGCGTCGCGGGGAAAGCCCCGAAGCCATGTATCTCGCGGGCAGTGGGGCCTCCGATGAGGGAGACTTCCCCTTCCTGGATCATTTCGATCTGGAGACCGGCGAGAAGAAACGCCTCTTCCGCGCCGAAGCGCCCTACTACGAGACCGCGGTGGACGTGCTCGACGCGAAGAAGCGGCGCATCCTCACCCGACGGGAATCCCTGGATTCGCCCCCCAATCACTTCGTGCGCGACCTGAAGCGGGATCGCATCAAGGCGGTGACCGACTTCCCCCATCCCACCCCACAGCTGGCCGAAGTGAGCAAGGAGCTGATCCGCTACTCGCGGGCGGACGGAGTCGAGCTCAGCGGCACACTCTACCTGCCTCCCGGCTACGAACCCGGTCGCGACGATCCCCTGCCCCTGATCCTCTGGGCCTATCCGAGGGAGTTCAAGGACGCCGCCGCGGCCGGACAGGTGCGCGGCTCCCCCCATCGATTCGTGCGCGTGGGCTGGTGGACACCCCTGGTGCATCTGCTCGAAGGCTATGCGGTGCTCGACGGGCCGGCCATGCCCATCGTGGGCGAGGGCGACGAGGAGCCCAACGATCGTTTCGTGGAACAGCTCGTGTCCAGCGCCAAGGCGGCCATCGACGCGGTGGCCGCGCGAGGCGTGGGCGACCCGAATCGCGTGGCCGTGGGCGGACACTCCTACGGCGCCTTCATGACGGCGAACCTGCTGGCGCACTCCGACCTCTTCAAGGCCGGCATCGCACGCTCCGGAGCCTACAATCGCACCCTCACTCCCTTCGGTTTCCAGGCCGAGGAGCGATCCCTCTGGCAGGCTCCCGAGATCTACTTCGCCATGAGCCCCTTCATGCACGCGGAAAAGGTGGACGAGCCCATCCTCCTCATCCATGGGGACTCGGACAACAACTCGGGCACCTACCCCCTGCAGAGCGAACGTCTCTTCGGCGCCCTGAAGGGACATGGAGCCGTGGCGCGCCTGGTGATGCTGCCCCACGAGAGCCACAGCTACCGGGCTCGAGAATCGGTGATGCACATGCTCTGGGAACAGAGCGAGTGGCTCGATCGATACGTGAAGTGATCAACTTTTCGTATTGTGTTTTTTAGACTTGCGTCATAGAGAACCCCCGGCGACTCGCCGGGGGTTCGTCGCTTCGCTCACTTGATCAGGGCCATCTTGTGACTCAGGAACTCGTGGTCGGTCTGGACCCCGAGCAGGTAGATGCCGCTGGCCCGCGCCTCGGCCGACCAGCCGAGTCTTTGGAGACCCGCTTCCTGTCGACCCTCGAAGAGGATCTCCACGAGTCGTCCGCATCGTTGTCGTGCTGGGAGAAGTTGAGGATGGCGTCGGCGAGGGCTAGGGCTTCCCGGACGAGTCCCTGGAAGTTCATGGTGATGCCGGTTACGTCACCGCGCCATGGCTACTTCGATGAAGGTCGTGAGCAAAATGAAAGCGGCTTCCGCGGCGACCAGACCTCCGAGGGACCTGATCGCGGGAGCTCCAATTCCATGGATTGGGTGTTGCATGGCACGCCTCCTGTTCGTCGTCCCGTCCTCCCTTCGTGCATGGAGTGTGTCCCCGATCGGGGATTCGTGTCGAAAGCGCCATTACCAGTTTAGCGATGTTTTTCGAGCGGGAAGGAAGGTTCGGTCTTCGGGTTCGGCGCGGAGTGTCGGGCTTCGACTTTACGGACTGCACGGCATTCTGTTAGCCTGAGAACTCACAATTGTCTGCCGTTCCGTTTTCCCCCGAGGAGATTGGCTTGAAGAAACTTTCCATCACCTTTCACGGAGCCGCGGGCACGGTTACGGGCAGTCGACACCTGGTGGAGTTCGACGGCCGGAAGATCCTCCTCGATTGCGGGCTGTTCCAGGGACGACGGCAGGAGAGCCGCGAACTGAATCGCAAGCTGCCCTTCGACGCCTCGAAGATCGACGCGGTGGTGCTCAGCCACGCGCACATCGATCACAGCGGAAACCTGCCGACTCTGGTGAAGCACGGTTTCAAGGGAAAGGTCTTCTGCACCAGGGCCACGGCGGATCTGCTTCGGATCATGCTTCTGGACAGCGCGCACATCCAAGAACACGACGCGGCCTGGCTGAACAAGCGGCTGAAACGGGGCGAGAAGCCCGTGGAACCGCTATACGGTTCGAAGGATGCCGAGCGGCTGCTCGAACTGCTCGCGCCGCAGCGTTATCGGAAAGACTTCGACGTGGTGCCGGGCTTGCGCTGCCGATTCCTGGACGCCGGCCACATTCTAGGTTCGGCAATCAGCCTGCTGGACTTCGATCGGGGCGGGGACACGCCCTACCGGCTGGTCTTCTCGGGAGACCTGGGGCGCAGGAACCTGCCCATCCTGAAGGACCCCGAGCCCGTGGACCGGGCCGACGCCCTCATCATGGAGTCGACCTACGGAAATCGCCTCCACGATGAGATTCTCGACTCGGAGGAGCGTCTGGGAGAGATCATCCGGCGCACCGCATCCCGCGGCGGCAAGGTGATCATTCCCGCCTTCAGCGTTGGGCGCAGCCAGGAGATCGTCTACGAGCTGAGCGAGCTGATGAACGCGGGAGAGATTCCCGAGATTCCCATCTACATCGACAGTCCCCTCACGGTGAAGGCCAGCAAGATCTTCCGCGAGCATCAGGAGTGCTTCGACGAGGAGACCTGGGAAATCCTGCACGAGGGCAACGACCCCTTCGGCTTCGACCGCATGCACTACATCACCAACGTGGAGGAGAGCAAGCAGCTCAACTTCCGCCACGGTCCCTGCGTGATCATCTCGGCCTCGGGCATGGCGGAAGCCGGACGCATACTCCACCACCTCCGCAACAACGTGGAGGACTCGAAGAACACGGTGCTCATCGTGGGATTCATGGCCGCGCACACCCTGGGACAGCGCCTCGAGTCGGGCGTCAGGCGGGTGCGCATTCTCGGTGGAGAACACGATGTGCGGGCGGAGGTGCAGAGTCTGCACGCCTTCAGTGCCCATGCCGACCGCGACGATCTCCTGGACTTCGTGCGGGGCATGGACCGCCCGCCGCGGGAGATTTTCCTCGTGCATGGGGAGGAGAGCCAGACCGCAGCACTGGCCGATGGGCTCAGGAGCCAGGGCAGGATCCAGGTCGAGATCCCGAAACTCGGGGAACGCTTCGAGCTGGCTTGACCGATTTCCCGAATCCCAGCTTGAGGCCGGAATCCGCGCAGACGTCCACGCAGCGGCCGCAATTCCAGCAATGGGAGGAGTCGGCTTCACCGCGACTTGGCGAAAGGCCCAAGGGACAGCTCTGATCGCAGACTCCACAGCCCAGACCCTCGCCCTGGGGTCTCGAAACTCTCAGCAATCGCTTCGCCCCCATTGCGGCCAGAAGGCCGCCGAGGGGGCACAATGCCCGACAGAACCATCGACGCGTGAAGAGGTTCATGATCAGAATCGCAAGCAGGATGATCGCTTCCAGGGCCAGGGTATGGAAGAAAACCGCCCGGGCGATTTCGCGCCCGAAGATTCCGGGCGGTGAGTAGGCTGCGAAGAGCGGAATCCGGAACAGGAATGCGATGAGCAGATCGAGGGCGAGCACGATCCAGATTACACGGAGGGGAATCGCGAAACGCTCCCGATGGACTCGGGAACTCCCGCGGAAGATGTGATCGCTGAGCGCCTGGAGGGTGTTCACGGGGCAGATCCAGGAACAGAATACCCGCCCCAAGAACACCGTGATCAGGATGGGCAGGATCATGGCGATCAGGAGCGGCAAGTAAAAACTGCGGGATGCGAGGATGCTCTCCAAGGCCTCCAGGGGCGAGACGATCCAGAATGCGCCGAGGCCCAGGGACTGATAGCCGCCTTGAATGAAGTGGAAGCCCATGTAGTTCAGGACGGGAATCACAACGAGCAACAGCAGCGAGGATACCTGTGCGAACCTCCGCCAGGGGGCGATCATGATCGGCGCTCCGGATCGATGACCACCGGCCGCTTGCCCTCGGAATTGGTGATCGGACAGGCCTGGGCGCAGATGCCGCAGCCCGTGCAGGCATCGTCGATCACTTCCGGCTTCAGTTCGATGAGTTCGATGGCCCTGTCGCGCAGGGGACAGACGCTGTAGCAGGTGCGGCAGAGAGCCTCCCCGGTCCAGGCCACGCAACTCTCGCGGTCTATGACGGCCAGACCCATGCGCGTCTGTTCCATCTCGACCGATCGCAGGGCGCTGGAGGGGCAGACATCGACGCACTGCATGCAGAGATAACAGGGAACATCGTCGGCAAGGATCAGCGGTGTACCCGCCTGACTGCCATAGCTCGCGTCGAGCAGTTTGACGGAGAAGAAGGGGCAGACTTCACTGCAGCGTCCGCAGCGAATGCAAAGGGCGGAGAAGTCGCTCTCGGCGACGGCCCCCGGGGGACGCAGGCGGTTGATCCCCACAGGCGAGGGCGAGGCGGCACAGCCGAACGTGGCGAATGGCAGGACCAGGGCCCCGCCCAGAAGCAAGCGCAGGGCCTCCCTACGATTGATGCTTCTTTCGCCCGAAGGGGAAGCCGGGTTTGATTTCGCCGCTGGCGATTTTCTCGATTTCATCTTCGGCATTCAAGTATGTCAATCCGACCGAGAGCACACGGGGATCCTTCTCGAGTTCGGCGACGAGCTGGTCCATTTCGTCGGAGGTCTCCGTTTCGATGACCGCCACGATGTTGCCCCGCTCGTCCGAGCCGTGAACCTCGAAACCGGAACGCTCGGCCAACTGCCCGGCGTAGCTATCCCCTTCCTCGGGGGCGACCGTGATGACGAATCCGCCGATGGGCAATTCGAACTCCTTTTCAGTGGAAAGCGGGGCGGACGATTCCCGTCCGCCCCATTTCGCTACAGTTGGGCCACGTGGGGCTTGAGCCGCTTGGGACCGGAAAGCCGGCGCACGCGGACCGCGCAGATCTTGAACTCAGGCTCCTTGGAGCCGGGATCGAAGGCGTCCTTGACGACCTTGTTGATCATACGGTCCTCGTGCATGTCGTGCCAGTAGGCGAAGACCATTCCCTCGATGGGGCCTTCCACGATCTTCGCCGGCATCTCAACGCGCCCGCGCCGGGATTCGATCTCGACCATGTCGCCCGGCCCGATGCCGAGGCGATCCGCGTCCTTCGGATTGAGTTCCACGAAGGAGTATGGATTGGCCCTCAGCAGTTCCGGAACGCGCCCGGTCATGCTGGTGGTGTGCCAGTGATCGATGATGCGTCCCGTGGACAGGTACATGGGGTAATCCGCGTCCGGCTCCTCGTCGGCGCCCTTGTAGGGACGGCTCCAGACCCAGAGCTTCCGGTCAGGATGCGCCGGCCCGTAGAACTGCAGGGGCTTGTCGTCCTTGGCCTCGCTATCGGCCATGGGATCCACACCCCGCACGAACTTTAGAACGGTGCCGCCGGTGAGGGCGAACTCCTCGCTGGGCGCCGGCCACTGCACGCCGTCGGCCATCTGTTCGAGCACCGGATAGGTGGCGCCGGTCAGATCGTTGTCGCGACCCGCGGTGAGTTTCTGCGTGTATTCGTCCCAGATGGCCTTGGGAAGGGCGTAGTCCTCTTCCAGGCCCTCGTAGTCGCTCACGCAGCGGCGCAGGACCGGATCCTTCAGCTTCTCGGCCATGCGAAGGGCCCATTCGCGAACGATCCAGACCTCGGGCATGGCCTCGCCCGGCGCATCGCAGCACTTGGGAGTGATCTGCGAACGCCGCTCGGTGCAGCCGTACACGCCGGTCTTCTCGAAGTGGAATGCCGTCGGCAGGATCAGGTTGGCCAACTCGGTGGTCTTGGTGGGGAAGATGTCGGTGCAGACGATGAAGACGTCCTCCCGCTTCATGCCTTCCCGGTAGAGATCCGCGTTGGGAAGCGATTGGGCCGGGCTGGTGCAGTTGATCCAGATGGCCTTGATCGCGCCCTCGTTGACCGCCTTGAACATGGCGATGGTGTGGTACCCGGGTTTGGGCGGAATGCGGCCCGCCGGTATGCCCCAGGCCTTCTCCACCTGATTGCGCAGCTTCTCCTTCTTGACCAGGCGATGTCCCGGAAGGATGTGGCAAAGCCCCCCACCCTCGCGCACGCCGCCGCAGGCATTGGGCTGACCCGTCAGCGACAGGCTGTCGGCGCCAGGCTTGCAGAGCTGACCGGTTAGGATGTGAAGGTTGTGGATGAGGTTGTTCGCCCAGACGCCGCGCTTGCGCTGGTTTATGCCCATGCACCAGCAGCTCACCGTGCCGTTGCTGGTGGCGAACCAGCGGGCGGTCTGGCGAATGTTGTCCACCGTGATGTTTCCGCCGCAGATCTTCGCCGCCTTCTCGGGGGCGTAGTCCGCGAGTTCGGCGAAGAACCGGTTCAGATCGATGACTCCATCGGCGTTCTTGAAAACCGCGTAGTCCTTGAGGAACTTCCCGTCGTAGAGTTTCTCCTCGATGATCACGTAGGCCATGGCGTTGAGCAGGGCCAGGTCGGTGCCCGGGCGGAACTGCAGATGCAGATCGGCGATGCGCGATGTCGGCGAAACCCGCGGATCGGCATTGATGACCTTCACGTTGTCGCCGTTGTCGAGCTTGTGACGCATGACCCGGCGGAAGAAGACCGGGTGGGCTTCGGCCATGTTGCTGCCGATGATGAACACGCAGCTGGACTGCTCGATGCTGGCGTATCCGCCGATGGGTTCGTCGGCGCCGAAGCTGGTCAGGTAGCCCCCCACCGCACTGGCCATGCAGAGACGGGGATTGCCTTCCACGTTGTTGGTTTCGAGTCCGCCGCGCATGACCTTCTGGAAGAGGTAGGTCTCTTCGGTGAGGGCCTGGCCCGAACCGTAGTAGGCGCAGGAATCGGGGCCGTGCTGGGTCTTGGCCTCGGCGAACTTTGCCGCCGCGATGTCCAGGGCCGCGTCCCAGCCTATCTCGCGGAAGGGTTCATCCTTGTTCTCACGATAGAGAGGCATCTTCAATCGATCGGGATGCTCCATGACCTTGTAGAAGAGCATGCCCTTCATGCAGAGGTAGCCGAAGTTCGTGCGCGATTCCGCCACGCCGCGGATGGCCACGGGGCGTCCGCCTTTCAGGCCGAGTTCGACACGGCAGCCAAGGCCGCAGAGACGGCAGCTGCCGCGCACCCACTTCTCGGCGTCGGCGGCGCCGGCCTGATCGACCAGCTGGGAAAAGGGAAGGTTCATTCCCACGAAGGAGGCCGCCGAAAGGGCCGCGGTCTTCTTGATGAACTCACGACGCGTCATTCCCATGATCGACCTCCTTAGTGGTGTCCGGAGAAGTTGTGAGCAGGATGGCAATCCCAGCAGGTCTTGCCCTGCAGGGGTGAACTGACCTTGTCCTCGTGGCAGGCGGCGCATCGCTTCATGGCGGGTACGCGCTGCATCTCCTCGTAGGTGCCGTGGCACTGGTAGCACTTGACATTGGCGATGCCGTGGGTCGAGGCGTACCAGCTGTCGACGATCTCCGGCGTCTCTTCGCGATGGCAATCGGAACAGGGCGTCAGCATCTCCCATTCGTCGAGGTCCACGTGCTCGGCGGCGACGCCGTCGATCTGAACGACCTGCACCGTGGACTGCATCTGCGCGGCGCAGGCCGCGAGTGCCAGGATTGCGATCAAGCCGATCGGTGTTAGGGCTCTCTTCCTCATCCGGACCTTCTTTCTGTTCAGCGCTTTCTCACGGGAGCCCGGCTCCCTACTCCTGCGGAACGTCAATCGTCGGGGAATGGTGTTCACCCAACTCCCACCTGGGTATCTTAATTGGCCAGGGAATGCAAGAATATTCCGGATTTTCGCATCTCCAGACCTGAATTAATCAGGTCCAAGTGGTAAGCCCGCTTACGACCTGGCCGGAAGCCGCGCCCCGATAGTCTTCATTCCTGGTATAATTAAGACAAACACGGCTCTTCTCAGACCACGGAGATCCCATCATGAAGATCAAGCCCTTCCTCGCTTTCGCGGCCCTGCTGGCCCTCTCCGCCCCTGCACTCGCCGAATCATGCGAGCTCCCGGACAACGGCAATGCGACCATCGACTTCCCGCCCGCCTGCCCCGAGGGCTATCAGGGCGTCATCGAGATCACCAGCGGCCTGCCTCCCGAGTCGAGCATCCATATCGATGCCACCCTCACCGAGTACTACGACGTGATCCGGGTGCCCGGCGGCGACCTGGGCGGAGAGGTGCAGACCTGGAGCGCCCTGCTCTATCTCGACATGACGGGCACGGGCGAACTGGACGGCTTCAATCGGAACATCTTCATGTACGTGGAAGGCGTCACCGAGACCGCGCCACGAATCGGCGATCCCGTGCAGGAGTTCTCCACGGAGATGGTCATGCTCGAGGGCACTCTCTTCGGCGATCCCGACTTCGACCTGCTCGAGATCGTGGCGGGTCGCGATCACAACATGCCTAGCCCTGGCCACACGGCCATCACCGATCTGGGCGGCGGCATGTTCAACGTGGACAGTTTCTTCGACGTCTTCTACCAGATCACCTTCGAAGGCGCCCCGGGCAGCATCTTCACGGACATGGCCGGCAGCAATCGCGGGGATGATCGTTTCCAGGTGGGCGAAGGCGCGGGTACGTCTTCCGAGGAGTCGACGCCCGGCTCCGGACTCGCCCTGCTGGGCAACGTGCCGAATCCCTTCAATCCCTCGACGCGGATCCACTACCGCGTGCCCGAGGGCGGCGCCGACCTGCGCCTGGAGATCCACGATCTCGCCGGTCGTCGTGTCAGAACGCTCGTGGACGGATATCAGAGCGAGGGCGACAAGCAGGTCGCATGGAACGGAAAAGACGATCAGGGCGAGGACCTGCCTTCGGGCGTCTATCTCTATAGGCTGAGCGAGGGCATGCGCCGGGCATCGGGGAAGATGACCTTGGTGAAGTAACTCCGAGCAGGTGGCGGATCGCGAAGGAATCCAGGATTCAGACCCGGTGAACATCACCCTCCTCATTTCGGAGTCGCGCACCTGAGGACCTGATTGCTCCAGCTTCAGGCGGATCTTTACACCAACTTCCGTGCGGGCACGCCGCAACTGACGGAGGATGGCCTGATCGACTATCTGCCGGGGCTGGCGGGGTAGACGGGAGGGATCGGTATTCTCTATCCAGTTGAAGGAATTCTCAGCTCGCTTGCGGATACGCTGGTGACGCTATTGCGGGCGAGAATCTTGTGCCACGGGGCATTGCGTCGTTGTTGCTGCAATTGAAGGTCGCCAAGGGAGGCAATTGAAATCCCCGCGAATGATCGCGGGGATTTAGCTCTAGGTGACCCGCGTAGGACTTGAACCTACGACCACCTGATTAAAAGGCTGTC
>CAYFNT010000011.1:82458-96818 GCA_964344565.1 uncultured bacterium | reverse complement strand
GCATCCAACTAGATTGATATTCGTTATTGGGGCACTAGTAGTTTCCGACCCTTGAAGATAGTCTGTATCACCAAACTGCCAGCCTTGGTCCATGTTAGTCACATCACAGTTGTAAAATGAGAGTATTCCCCCACCATGGCTATCATCGTTTATCATCTTCACACCAACACCCTCAGAGGTATTATCATGCCCCCGGATGTTCACACTCTCCCACTTTATCAACCATGTAGAGTGAAACTCCACGCCACCCTCAGAGTCTTGATTGTTGGGGTAAATCTGTACGTTCTCAAGATTCACACTGATAGAAACTGCACTTCCACTTATCACCCATCGTGCTGAGTTTGACCTAATCGATAGCTTGCGGAGATTTAAAAAACTACTAGAATTGAATGGGTTGCTATCAAACGGCAATATGGAGATCGCTGGATCCGAAGTGTCATATCCGTCCAGTGTTGTGTCTGAGTCTAACACCGACCCTTTCCCCGCCCCCGGGGTATCAATATCTCCTCGGAAACAGGGTCCCTCACCAACCAATTCAATTCGCCCAAAGTTACGCTCACTGTTTGGCCAACCATTGTTCTTACTCACATGATAGCCAAGGTATAGATTCCTAATCCTATAGTGCCCGGCCGGAAAAAACACAGTTCCCCCGAATTCTGCTGCCGAGTTGAGAGCATTTTGAATTGCTTGGGTATCATCAGAAGTGCCGTCACCCTTCGCCCCATAATTTCTAACATTGATGGGCAACGGAGGTGTCGCTGAGGTGTAAGCATGCTCTGTATAGTTGTACCCAGACAATCCTTGTTCTACTACTGAGATATCTATTAAGGAATCGAGGGCATAGAACCAAAACCTCCCGTCAACCCCATCTTCGCCTGATACAATTGGCTGGGCTTTTGTAACGGTACCACTAGCATCGGAGTAAACCGCTATCGTTGCCCCTGTCTCTCGGTTCTTTGCCCAAACATGGAAATTGTTCGCCGGCTCCCCGTTTGCATCCCGAGCTACCCCTTCAAACTTGATAAGCATACATCCTCCTATCAGAATCTTACTTGTCGCCTTCCTTGCATTTGCAGTTACCCATCAATAAGCACCTACTACTTGGCCCATCATGAAAAATATAGTGGCAGGCGTCAAGACCCAAGATAAGTCAAGAAGTGTCCCCGCTATAAGGGGTTTTTCCGAAGGCAAACAGCACTCCTACAGCAGCGAAGAGCAGAACAAGCGCGTCCAGGGGCAAGCGGAATCGGTACTTCGAGAGAATGACCGCGTGCAGCACCGTGTAGGAGAGGAACAGAAGAAGAGATAGGCGCGCGCCGGCCCATCGGCGAAATGATAGCACCAGTCCGAGTATCGCGAAGGGCAGGGCCAATCCATAGCTAAATATACTGGCGAGACGTTGAAGAGTCGGGTTGTCGCCGTTATTGGTCATGGGGCGGGGATAGAGTCTCCACAGGTTTATAGCCTTCTGTAAACTCAATCGAATGAAGCGGCCTGGATCCTCGAATATGTACTCCCTGGCTTTTGCCCAATAGGCTCGGTCCTGCTCGCCTTCCCCGGGGTACTCCTCGATGATGCTATCATACTCGAGTTGCATCGCCTCGGACATGCGGTTTCCCATTTCGGCTCGCGCGTCGGGGTGATTGCCGAGCCAGGCGTTGAATCCGCCGTTGAGGGAAACCGGTACGAATCTGCCGAACTCCTGATGGTTGCGCATCGTCCAGGGAACCATGGAGATGCCCAGAGTGAGCAGGAGGATGGCGGCCGTGCGAAGACCCCGCCCCCTCGCGAGCCGTTCGCCCTCGATGAGCAACCAAAGCGCGATCAGGATGAAGGCCGGAAGCGCCGATGCGCTGGTCAGGGCCGCGGCGGTTCCCGTCAGGCCTGTCAGGCAGGCTCTCAGCGCGCTCCCCGTGTTGAGCGTACCCAGAGAGAGCTTCATGCCGAGAGTCAGCAGGAAGGTCAGCAGGGTGATCGAGAGAATAGCCGCGCTGGCGAAGACATAGATGGGGTAGATCGCCACAAAGGCGGCGGCGAGCAGGCTCGTCTTCTCATCGAATCTTTGCCTGGATATCGAATAGATCAGGAAGACCACCAGGGTGCCCAATACCACCTGCACCAGTTTCACGAAGCGGACTTTCGCGCCGAATATTGCCATGAATGCCGGGTAGCCCGGCGGCCAATAGGCGGAGGCCTCTCCCGTTTCGGAGAGGTAGGCCTGTTCCTGCACGAGCCCGAGCGCCAGACGATGATACTCGCGGCCGTCCGGCCAGCGAATCTCGCCGCCCCAATAGAGCGCGAAAACCAATCGCATGAGCAGGGCTAGGGCTAGGAAAGTGAAAAGGTGTCTGCCACGATTCGGGGTTGGTTGCTTCATGGTCCTCGTCTTTCATCGGTCAGGGATCGATCCTATCAAGGCCGAGGATCAAGAGTCCAGCCAGGAGTGGCTGAACACTTCCCGCTGTCGCGGTTCCGCTGGCGAAAGGATGGCAGTCGCGATACACTCCTTCAACCGACCGAGCCGAGGAGAAAATGCCCCGAGCGCTTGTCACCACCGGAACAACGCAATTCCAGGGTCTTCTGAGGGCCGCCGACGACCTGGCCCTGAAGCAGCCCGCCTGGGAGTTCCTGTTCCAGGTCGGACACACGCCTTTCCGACCCCGAGGCGGCGAGTGTTTCACCTTCAGCGATCGCATTGAGGACGAGTTTCGAAGCGCCGATCTCGTGATTTCCCATGCGGGGGCCGGTACGATGTTCACGCTCGCCCGAGAGCGGATCCGGGCGATCGTGGTTCCCAATCTCGAGCGGGCTGACCATCACCAGACCGAGTTGGCCGGGTATTTCGAGTCGAAGTCCTATTGCCTCATGTCACGGACTCTCGAAGACCTTGAAGAACTCTTCGAAAGGCAAGCCGATTTCACCCCCCACCCCTTCGACGAGAAGC
The DNA here is from genome assembly GCA_964344565.1 of uncultured bacterium. Lineage (GTDB taxonomy): Bacteria > Krumholzibacteriota > Krumholzibacteriia > JACNKJ01 > JACNKJ01 > JACNKJ01. The sequence goes on along the minus strand of CAYFNT010000011.1, from coordinate 93,874 downwards.
CCTTCGACACCGCTTCTTTCATCGCCGACATGAACCTTGAAGCGGCCGAGTCCCTGCACATTCTCGCCACGGAGGGCGGGCACGTCGCCCAGGCTAGACTGCTCGCCGCAGGACTTCGGGACGAAGGCCTTGCCGCCGACATTCGCATCTTCAGCGATGCCGAGGGCGAGAACTTCAACCCACTCCCGCATTTTTCCGGGAAAGAGAGCTCTCCCCTCGCTCGAATCGTGCCACTATTCCGCGGGGCATTGGGAAGCGAGTCCCGAAGGATGAACCAGGATGCGGCTTCCGGAGACGTGCTCATCGCGCTCGGCGCCGGAGGATGCCTGCCGGCCGCTCTCTTCGGCCGATTGCGCGGAAGGAAGCTCATTGTTCTGGAATCGCGCAGTCGGGTCTGGGGACAATCCTGGACCTATCGACTGCTGGCACCTTTCGCGCAGCACAATCTTCGCCAATTCCCATTGCCGAACAGCATTTGCTACGGGGTTCTATTCTAGTTGGGAGTAGATCTCCGGATAGGCTCGACTCTCTTTGCCCCAGTCACACTCCGAAGCGTACCAGGATGCCGCGCCGTGTTTCATCTTCTCAAGGCGCTCCCTATCCTCGATGAGCCCGGCCAATACGCGATGAAGAGAATCGGGATCATCGAATGTGGTGATGAGGCCTACGCCGTGCTCGGCGATCGCCTGGCGCATGAGGGGAAAGTCAGATGCAATGAGAGCCATCCCTGCGCCTGCGTATTCGGCCATTTTCGTGGGATTGGCGAGGCTGGTGTTGTCATCCACTTCGCGATAGGGCATGAGACCCGCATCGATACCGTCACAGATTGCGATCAGTTCCTCCGGGGCACAGGGCTCATGAAAGCTCACATTGCCCATGCGTTCCTTCCTCACTATCTCTTCGAGTTCCGCCCGCGTACCCTGGGAGTCGGCGCCCATGACGTGCAGCCAGGCGTTCAGGTCGCGAAAGGCGAGGAGCATCTCCTCCAGATGTCGATTGGCTCGGGATAGCCGACCATGGTAGACGAAGCGCGCGGCCTTCTTAGCTCCCGCCTCATCGGCCAGGCGACGCGAAGACGGTCGTTTCCGGGGCAGGTTTCGAGCCACTGCCACAGGGCGTTCCGCAAGCGGAAAGCTCTTGAAGAAGTGCTCTTTGCGTTCCTCACTGGTGATGACCACGGCATCGGCCCGGTCTTGCCACTTCCGCTCGATCTTTCCTTCCAGCGTGTCGCTTCCGAAACGACTCTGATAGAGCTCGCGAACGTCGTAGACGATCTTGCCTCCGCGCAGTTTTATGCGCAGCCTGGCCGCCGGCAGGAAGTGAGGTTCATGAAGGTGGACGATATCCCAAGGCGAGACCAGGAGCCGGATCACGGCCCAGAATGTAAAAAGGGCGCGATCCAGCATTCTCCCGATTCGCCCCATGCCCTCAAAACGCATGCGGAATAGTCGGTAGCGCATCAGCTCCGAGGAGTCCTTCCATGAGCTGTCGCCGGAGCGGGTGAAGCCGATCAGGTCCACGCGACGGTTGTCCGTGACGAGAGCTTCCGCCGCACGCTGAGCCCGCCCGTCATAGCGCACATCGCTGATGGAGACCATCAGGATTCGCGTAAGCACTCCAACACCACCTCCTCATGAATCTTCGAGTCCTCGACCAGCCCCTCGAGGGCATCCTCCTGTGGACGGTCGAAGGCTCGCACCGGCATTTCCATGTCCGGCGTCCACACCGAGTCCAGGCCGAGAGTTTTAGACAGTGATTTGAGTTTGTCATCATAGGCTATGATATGAATTCGCGCTTTCGCGCGAGCCGCGAAAAGCGCCGCGTGATAGCGCATGGCGATCACGTACTGGACGGGCGAGAAGTGCACTCCCGGCGACTCATTTTCGATTTTGAGCCAGCGGCATTCGCGTATGCCCGCGAGCTCGGACTCGACCCGCTTCAGAATGCTGCGATCCATCCTGTCGTCCATAGCGATGAGCCCCACTGGAAGCTCCGCAGGCAACCTGGCAATGAGTTCCAGCACGTGCCGTATCACCTCATCCTCATTCCAATCCTCCCAAGGCCTCAATGATAGCAGGATGGCTGGCTCACTCGACACCGGGGTAGCCTTAGGCAGACACCAGGCGAGATCCGGCGCGACCTTGGCCCTCCTCCTGGCAGCTCCGAGCAGCTTGCAGAAGGATGTTTCGTCGCGCACCGTCAATACATCACCTCGGGCCAAAATCCACGAGGCAAGGGCGCGACGCAGGCGATTCCTGAACGGTCCGACCCCCAGGCCGAGGATCAGTACCTTACATCCCAGCAGTCGAGCTAAAAGGGTGGGAATGGCGAAGTAGACGAGATTGCCCGGGTAGTGATCGTTCAACTGACCTCCGCCACCGAGCACTAGGGCCTTGGATTGGACGAGCTCGCGCATGAGACTGCGGAGCACCTTCCAGGGAGAGCGCTTCCCGTAGTAAAAAACCGACATGCCCTGCAAAGTGGTCAGTCCTGGCTGTCGGCTTATTGCCACCTTCCTAACCTCGGAAAGCCTCTTGTCTATAAGGCTTTCAGCGGCAGAAAGCAACGCGTCGTCTCCGTGGTTCCCCGTTCCGTAACTTCCCAGGAACAGTACCTTCTTCCTCGAATCCGTGTCCTCATGATCGGCAAGCCAGTAGACCGCGATCAATCTCAACAACGCTACGACAGCCAGGGACCAGACGACGCCCTCGAGCCCATTCCAGCCGAAACCCACGAGTACAGCCAACAGCTGAAGCACCGCGAAGAGAAGCGTGATCCCAAGGAGCTTCCGGAGGATGGGAAACCCAGCACCGAGAAGGATCTTCGAGGATGGCCCCATGAAGACAGAGCGCAGCACGCCGAGGAAGATAAAGGGCACGATGAGATCCCTGCCCTCGGAGAATCGGCCGCCGTAGGCAAGGTCCAGAAGAAGAGGACCCACCATCAGGTAGATGAGGGCGAAAACTACGCTGAAGAGGAAGGCCTTTAGGGTTGCCCTTCTCAGAGCACCGCGTGTAGCGGCCACCATCTCTGCGGGAAGGCTCAGCGCAAGCGCGGTCTGGAGGAGCTGAAAGCCAGCCATGATGTTGACGATGGCGTAGTAGAGGCCGAGCTGCTCGAAGTCCGCTAGTCCCGCGATGAGCAGTCGATCCAACTCGATCATCGCGATCTGCATCCAGGAGAGGACCCAGAAAATCAGACCCGGTTTCATCTCGGTTCTGAGCTTCATCGAGAACTCTCTCGGAGCCCGTCCCCGTACGTGCATTCGCGCGAAGTAGAGGCTCCAGATCAGCAGCGGAATGCAGGAAAGGGGGTAGACCAACGCCCAGTTCTCGAGCCCGCTGTTGTGGAAAAACAGAGGAAGCGCCATTGGAAGAATTAGCAGTCGGTTTCCACGCTGAAGGAGGGCGGCCAGCGCCGTCCTTCCGACGGCCCTAAGTACCCCCATGGAAACGAGGCGCGTGATGACCAGGGACGCGGAAGCGACCGAGACGGCCATGCTCAACCGTACGTCGAGCCCATAGAGCCAGGGAGCCAGTGCTCCTAAGAAGAGGGCGAGGGGAAGCGGAATCAGAAGGCCCAGTCGCCCCACCTCGCGCAGCTCCAGGTCGGAGGCGTCGCTACGCTTGAGGCGCCTGAAAGTCGCGGGCGAAAGGCCCAGGTCCGAGAAGCTGACCACGAGATTGACGAAGGTCGGAAGCAGGGCGAGCCTACCGAAATCCGCCGCGCTGAGCGTTCTTCCCGCCAGACTCAGAAACAGGAACCAGGACAGGTTCACCAAGCCGAGCACGAAACCCGAGGATAGCACTCCCCCAACGCGATTCCAGAGTGTGAGTAGGCCGGTCATCGCTCATCCTCTCGGGATTCGGGCTCCGTTGATCGCCGAGGATTTATATCGACCAGACTGACCCCGCCCAAGGCTCCGAAAACGAGAAGAGGATGATATTGGGGATGCCAGGGAATAACTTGAGTGATTCCCAAGAGGGCCAGGAAGACATAGCAACCCCGAAAGCGGATCTTGGCCAGCTCAAGTGCCAGGATGAGCAAGCCGAGCACGATGGGGCCCAGGATCAGGCCGTATTTCACCACTAGAGTTCCATAGTTGAAGTCCATACTCGGATTGAAGGGATTCCTGCCCCAGTACTCGAACCAGGGAATGAAGAAGTAAGCGCCTGTGCCTTCGCCGAATAGCTTTTCCAGGGAAGTCATGCCCATCCATTTAAGGATGAGTGGGAAGTAGCGAAAGCCCGCCTGTTCGGTCAGGACCGCAGCGTCGAAGGAGCGGGCTTCCTCCATGGAGGCCCATGCCCAGCCGACGAGAATCAGCACCAGGGGGAAGAATATGACGCCGAAGGCATAACGGCGATTGCCCATCGCCCGGCGCAGCAGCTGCACAAACTTCCAAATTCCGACCAGGACGAGAAAGATACGCGAACCGCTCACTGCGAGGGTGACCATGGCCATGACTATGGGCCAGGTTCGATTGTGCTTGCCCCCGAGCTTCCACATGTAGGCCAGGTAGAGGGCGGCCAGAACAGTGCTCTGATCGCGATAGCGCGGCATCACACCGATCTCGCTACCGACAACCAGTCGCATGAGCATCATCACGAAGTCGACGATTCCGTTCACGACGATCAGTGCGCCGAGAATATCAGATCGCTCCTTCTCACCCGGAAAGGCGTGGCGGATCATTTGCACCAGAAACAGCACCTGCATGGGCAGGAAGGCCACCCGAAGATCGAGCAGGAAATGCCGAATGAATCGGTAGTCCGCGCGGTGGATCAGGAAGAGAAGCAGCAGCCCCGATAGAATTAGAAGACTCTTAACCGGAAAGTCCCTCAGGGTTCGGCTCGGCTTCCCGACCATGATCGTGAGCACCAGCCCGAACAGGACGCCTAGGTAGAAGCCGTCCTGTCCCAGGAGACCCATCCAGCGCCAGGTTTCCGAGGCTACGCCGGAGTTCGGCCATGAAACCATGATCACGATACTGGGCGCGAGAAACCAGCGCGGCTTCAGGACACTGAGCAGCCCTCCAGCCATCAGGATGATCAGGGTTGGCAGGAAAGACAACATTGCGCGCGCCCCGCACTAAGGTTTGCGGGGCAGGAAGGCAATGCCGAGGCCCAGAAAACCGCCGATCAGCCCGCCGAAGAATCCAAAGAGCTTCTTCTTCGGATAGGCGGCGAAGTCCGGCCAAACCGGCGTGGAAATGAGTCTGTAGGTGAATATGTTCTCGGCCTGAAGCAACTGGGCGTTCAGGGTCTTGGTGATCAAGTTCTCATAGAGCTGGGCGCGGAGCTCAGGATTGTCCTGCTCCTCGGCGATGATTTCGATGGAGGCTGCTGTGGATCGAATGCGCTCGATTTCCAGGTCGCGGGCATAGACCGTGGCCAGGTCGAGATATTCCATGGGCCAGGCCATCGCCTCCTTTGGGCCTGGAGCATTTATACTCAATCGTATCAAGCCGGTGATCTCGTGCTGATCGATATGAAGAGCGTCCAGAAACTCTTCGAGGAAGTCCTGATCGCTTGGGGCTTCCTTCTTCCAGTCCATCTTCTTGGCGTCCCATTTCCTCTTGAAGAGGTACTGGGCGACCTCCGGGCTCTTTGCCATGCGCAAGGCCAGATCCGAAGACTCCAGAAGGGCCAGAGAACGCACACCTGTGGCACCGCCCAATCCGCCAGGAAGCAGATCTTCATAGGCACTGAATAGACTCGCAGACTGATTCTTGGGCGGGTCCTCGAGCTGGATCTGAAGCGGCGCGCGCCAGGCCTTGGGAATCACGAAGGTGAGCAGCACGCCGATGATGCCGCCGGCGATGCCCAGGATCAGCACGGGCTTCCATACGCGACGCAGGAGCGCGCGCAGATCTTCCATCTGGAATTCCGAATCGCTCAAGAGAGCCCCCCTAGTTGAACAAGCCCACCGACTGCGCCGCCGCGGCGGCCAGTCCGACCTGATAGAGCACCTGGCTGAGATCCATGGCGAATTTCATGGCGTCGAAACGCTCGAGGGTTTCCGGCACCACGATGACGTCTCCGGGCCGTAGTTCAGCGTCTCGATCGGTCACCGATCCGTCGGCGCGCACCACGTAGGTGTGCTTCCAGTCGGCGAAGCGGGTCTTGCCGCCGGCCTGGTCAATGTATTTGCGCACCTTCCAGTCGCTCCGGTACTTGAAGGCCATGGGATTGTGAACCTGTCCCATGACCATCACGAATTCGTTGAGCTTGGGAACGTAGAGATGATCGTCGTTCTGCAGGAGCAGGTCGAATTCGGATCCGCGAAGGGTGGCCACGTCCTCGAGAGTGATGACCAGTCGGCCCATGGCCTGGGCTTCGCGCAGGCTCGTGACCAGATTCTGCCCCGCTTCGATGGCGGCCTTCTTCTTGGCGATCTCCGAGGCGTCGCTGCCCGGGTCCGCCACGCTCAGACGGGCCAGGTCGCCCTCGAGCTGCTCGGCCATGCGCTGGAACTGGGCCTCCTGCACGTCGCGCACGCTGGTGCGGGTGAAGACGGCGGCGGGCAGATAGGCGTCGGAGAGGAATCCGCCGAAGCGCTCGATGAGGTCGCTGAGCCGCTCGCCCTCCTCGATGGGATAGGTGCCCGGGAATGCCACCTCGCCGGTGACGCGCACGCGTTCGGCGGTGCGCCAGTTGGAGAGCCGGCGGATGAGCAGATTGTCGTAGGGCTGAAGCTGGATATTCTCGTCGAGGTCGCCGGCCAGGGCGTCGTCCAGGGAGATGTCCAGGCGCCAGAGTTCGCGGCGCTCGCCATCCACCACGGTGAAGCGCGTCAGCTCGGCCTTGGTGAGGTAGGCACGCTCGTTCACGTTGCCACCCGCGAAGACCAGATCGCCCACGCGCATGCCGTCGAAGAGCGGATAGCGTCCCGGGTTGTTCACCTCGCCGATGACCTCAACCCAGGGGCGCTGCTTGATCTCGAGGAAGCTGTGGATCTTGAGGGTGTCCAGATCCATGAGCACGAGGTTTTCGGTGGGATCGCCCTGGAGCACCGCGGACAGGTCTAGATTGCGCCCGAGGATCTCCTTGCTCTCGGGCTCGGTGCGCAGCAGTTCCGCGCGGCCCGTCCAGGCCTCGTGGGTGAGTCCGCCGGCGGCCAGGATCAGGTCCAGCGCGCGCATGCCTTCCTGGTGACGATACTCGCCGGGGCTGCGCACCTCGCCGGTCACGATCACCTTGGGCGTCTCGCGGAAGTGTCCGCGATGGAAGACGAAGACCCGGTCGCGGGGCGCGAGCACGGGATCGGCCGTCGGGTCCGCGCCGTCGAGAGCCTCGCCGAGGTGGTAGGAAAGGTAGATGGGCTCGCGGCTCTGTGGATCCTCGCGCTGGATGAGCCCGTAGTCGTAATAGCTCTCGGGCAGCAGCTGGTCGCGGGAGCCCACGAGATCCGAGAGGGTCATGCCCTCGCTGAATCCGCGCATGCCCGGATGCTGCACGTTGCCCTCGAGGAAGACCACGCCCTCTTCGCGATCGGGCACCGCGTAGATTCGCAGGAGGTCGCCATCCTGCAGCTTCACGGCCTCGGTGTTCTTCAGCGATAGATCCACCGCCGTGCGGCTGCCCTTCTCCACCCGCTCCAGCAGGGCGCGATCCAGATGGGCCGTGGGAAGGAGCCCGCCGGCCATCTCGATGAGTTCCGCCGCGGTCATGCCCTCGTCGATCTCGTAGATGGCCGGGCGCTTCACCTCGCCGCGGATGCCCACGCGGGGTCCGGCCGGCGGCACGAAGAGCACGTCCATGGGTTGCAGGCGCATGTCCCCGGAGCTGTCGCCGGAAAGGAGCATGTCGTAGAGATCCAGCTCGCCCACCAACTCGCCGCCGCGCTTGAGTTGTATGCTTCGGAGGCTGCCGATCTCGCCCACGCCGCCGCTGGTGAAGAGCGCGTGGCTCATGGTGGACAGGCCACTGAGCATGTAGTTGCCCGGCTGCACCACATCGCCCAAGATGAAGACCTGGATGGAGCGCAGGCGCCCCATGGTGATGGACACCTCGGTGCCGATGAGGCGGTCCTCCACGTCCTTCTTCAGCTTCTCGCGGAGTTCGCCGAAGCTGAGGCCGGCCACGGAAATGGGTCCGAGCTGGGGAAAGTCGATAAGCCCGTCGCGGTCCACCACGGGACTGGTGGCGGCCTTCTCCTTGCCGAAGAGACGGATGTGCAGTTCGTCGCCGGGACCGATGAGATAGCCCGGTGAAACGGGAATGTCGGTGGCCGGCGCGAAGGTGCTGGGCACGGCGCGAAAGAAATCGTAGCCGAAGGGGAGCAGCTCTTCCTCGGGCGGGCCTTCCTCCTCGAGGAAATCGCGGAAGGCGGGAATGGGCCCCTCTTCGACCTCTTCCTCCAGGAGCAGAGTGTCCTCGAGAGCTGCGGCGTCTTCATCCTCGACCAGGGCATCGGTTTCCGGCGCGCGAAGGATCATGATATCGGGCGTGGAGGTGTCGCGCTGGACGCTGCCATCGTCGACGGGAGCCTGCCCGAGCATCTCCAGAAGCGCAGCCCGCTCCTCGGGAGTGAGGGATTCGAGGTTCTCGGCGACCTCCGCTTCGTCCTGAGCCAAAGACTCGGGCGGCATGCCCGCCATGGCGATCAGAACCAACCCCGCCGCGCAAAGCGCTCGGCCCCATAGCCTTGTCATGGATTCCTCCGCTGAATGAACCGATTACCAGCCGCTCAACCTTCCCGAAGCTAAGGGAAGCATGAGGTGGAATCAACCCTTGATTGGCGGGGTGAAATCGGGGGAATCCCCTGCCATATCGGCACTTCGATGAATCCCGCGGGTCGTTGACGACCTTGCTCCCGTCCGCCGGGCCCGCTAAGCTCGCGGAAGGAGGAACATGGGAAAGATCCTGAAGATATCTCTGCGCCTGCTGCTCTTCGCCCTGATCGTCCTGGCCCTGGTCTTCTTCTCTCGTCGCCCCAGCAATCAGCGCGACTGGATGCCCGACTTCGCCGTGTTGCCCGCCATCGAAATCGACGGGGACCGGCTGAGCATCCGGAACATCCGAAACTCGCGCTACGATGGGCAGGCGCGGGCCACGGTGTCGCACTACGATCGCGAGTTCGACCTGGGACAACTGGAGAGCGTCTGGTACATCCTCTCGCCCTTCCGGGAAGACTGGCGGGGCCCGGCACACAGCTTCCTGAGCTTCGGCTTCGCCGACTCGACCTACCTGGCCGTGTCCGTGGAGGCGCGCAAGGAGGTCAGCGAGAGCTACTCGATCTGGAAGGGGCTCGTCCGCAGTTTCGAGCTGACCTACGTGATCGGCGACGAGCGCGACCTCATTCCCTTGCGTACCAACATCTGGAAGGACGACGTCTTCGTCTATCCGGCGAGAACGAGTCCCGAGAAGGCCCGCGAACTCCTGCTCGACGTACTGGACCGCGCCGTCGAGTTGCAGGAAGAGCCCGAGTTCTACAACACCCTCACCATGAACTGCACCTCGGCCCTGCGCGACCACGTGAATCGTATCGCGCCGGGGAAGGTGCCCCAGAGCTGGAAGCTGGTGTTCACGGGATACTCCGACGAACTGGCCATGGAAGCAGGGCTCATCGATTGGGACGGCGACATCGACAGCGCACGCCGGCGTTTCCGCGTGAACGAAAGGGCCATGCGCCACGCCCATGACCCCCGATTCTCGATACTGATTCGCGAAGCGGATTAGCTACTGCTTCACAACCTCGTCCATGAAGACGCGGTTGGGCAGGGCCAGGGTATCCTCGCCGCTCTCGACGAGAGTCTGCACCGCGGTGATGCCCGCCAGCGTGCCCTTCACCTCGCCCACCTCCACGGGCTCTCCCACCTGGAAGAGTTTCCGCGCATAGAAGCCGGCCACGATGTTGCGCGTGACCTCGCGTGAGCCCAGTCCGAAGGTGAGAGCGAAGGCCAGGGACAGCCCCGCCAGCAGTACGAGCACGATGCCGAGGACGATCTGCGTGTCGATCTTGAGCTGGCTCACCGCCATGAGTACCACCACGAAGAGCACCATGGACGAGACGATGCGCCCCAGCATGGGCGCGAACTCCACACCCGAATCCTCGGCAGCCTGGGTGAGCGAACGTCCCAGGAATTGCGCCACCATCATGCCCAGCAGAAGCACCAGGAAGGCCGAAATGAGATTGGGCAGGTAGGCGAAAAAGGCCGAGATGGCACCGGCCACCGCCATGAGCCCCACGGCCTGGGTGACGCTCTGGGTGAAGAGCAGCACCAGCAGGAAGTAGACCGCCCGGCTGATGAGCCGGCCCGGCGTGTCCTTCATGCCGAACTTCTGCAAGGTCGAACTCAGGCCCACACGATCGAGCAGTTCGTTGAGCTTGAAGCGCTCGAAGGCCACGCGGATGGCCTTCTCCATGAGCTTGGCCACCAGCAGGCCCAGCAGGATGACGATGAGGGCCGCCACCGCCCGGGGCACGAAGTCGGCCACCGATTCGCCCATGCTGCGGAAGACCTCCATGATCGTATCTCGCATGCTGAAATCATCGTTCATCGCGGCGCTCCTTTTCTCCGATGGAGGTGACCGATTCGAATAGCATGGACAGGTACAGCATGAAGACCCGAGCCAGGGCCGAGAAGGAGAGATCCAGGCTCTCGGATGCCAGGCGCCGGCGGTTGATGCTCGAGCGGATGCGCAGAAGGAAGCGCTCGGAGGCCTCCTCCCTCAGTGCCGCGATCTCGGCGACGGGCTCCTCGGCGAAATCGTCTTCGGGTCCGCGGGTTTCGTCACTCATGGTTTCTCCTCGGCGGCCGGGCCGCCCTCGGGGTCGTAGAGCCGCCTGAACTCCTGGCGGCCCCGTTTGATCCTCATCTTCACCGCCGACAGGCCGATGTTCAGGTGCTCGGCGATCTCCTGATAGGTCAATCCGTCCAGATCCCTCAGAATCAGGGGCAGGCGCAGTTTCTCGGGCACCAGGTCCAGGGTTCTGCGGATTCGCGCCCGCTCGTCCAGGGTTTCGAGATCGGCCTGCCCGGTGGCGGCCACCTGCAGCTCGGGCTCGGACTGGAGGGCCGGGTCGTCCAGGTCCACGAACGAGCCCTTCTTGGCCTTCCGGATGTGGTTCAGGCAGTGATTCACCTTGATGCGCTTGACCCAGGTGCCGAAACTCGCCCGTTTCTCGAAACGGGGCAGGGCGAAATAGGCCTTCACGAAGACTTCCTGGGCCAGATCCTCGGCGAGGTCGGCCGATCCGGTCATGTAGCGACAGTTGGCCAGGATCACTTCCTGGTGCCGGCGAACCAGGCCTTCGAAGGCCCTCAGGTCTCCCGACGGTGAGGCCTGGGCCCTATCGACCAGGGAATCGTCGCGATCGCGCTCATTCATCTTCGCTTCCTCGAATTCCTGCTGCTAGAGACACAATTTCCCGCCCGGGAGTCACTTTTGAGCCTCGGGCCTCGGGCCTCGGG
>CAYFNT010000011.1:0-82358 GCA_964344565.1 uncultured bacterium | reverse complement strand
AGACACAATTTCCCGCCCGGGAGTCACTTTTGAGCCTCGGGCCTCGGGCCTCGGGAAGAGTATCCGACCGCAATCCGTTGTCAAGAAAGCAAATACGAAGTTCGCAAATAATCTGTGACTTCCGCGCTCGTCTTCGTGTCTAGGAGTCGAGCGCGGAAGGAGGGGTGTTTTCATCAATCCCAAGCAGGCCTTCCGCCTCACGCGCCCGGGGGGATTTGATCTTCTTGGACCATCGAACCGCTCCCCCCGGGCGCACTATTCAAAGGGGCGGCACGCATCCATAGCTCTGCAGCGCCCGGCCGGGAAGGGATCGCAGGCCCTTTCCGGTTTTCTTTTTGCTATCGCTTGGAATCATCCCTGCACTGACCCGTTGGCGCCGGGGCGGGAGGCCCCAAAAAAGGGGTTTCTGCCTGCAACGTTGCGAGTTATGGTTGCCAGGATTCCGCGAGAGAAGTATTCTGTCGCGCGAAATTCAAATCCTCATGGGGAGGCTCTCATGAAAAATTCCGTTCTGGCCTTCGGGCTTATCCTTCTCCTCCTGCCGCTGGTCGCCGGCGCCGACGACGTGACGGGCAAGCTGGGTGTCGGCTTCGAGTTCGGCACACAGAAGATGGTGGGGGGCCAGAGGGACTACAGTGATATCCATCACAATATCTCCGCCCACATCCGTTACGGGCTCAAGCCCAACTGGTCGCTGGAGCTGGGATACAAGGGCGGCTGGTCCCGTCCGGGCATCTGGGATCGCGGCGAGGACGCGGGATTCGAGTTCGGCTCGACCCACGACCTCTACAGCGTGTTCCACGAGCCACGTGTGGGTCTGCTCTACCACTTCACTCCCAAGAAGAGCCTGTCCCCCTACGCTCAGCTTTCCGCGGGCATGATCCGCAACTACGTGGTGGACCGCCGGAGCTACTCGGAGATGAAGGGTCCCTTCATCGAGGGCCGCAGCATCCGCGGCTACGACGAGGACGGCGAACTCCAGGAACTGGACTCCTGGAACTTCGTGGGATTCGCGGGACTGGGCCTCGAATGGTTCATGACCCCCAACTGGGCCTGGAACCTGGGCGCTCGCTACCACTTCTTCCCCGGCAACAACCTGGACACGGTGGGCCTGAGCAATCCCTACATCTGGGGCAAGAACCACGTGGACGCCGATACCGGCATGTTCGAAGCCCAGATCGGCTTCACCATCTTCTGGGGTGATCGCGGCGACGCGAAGCCCGTGCCGCCGGTGGTGCCTCCCCGCCCCGAGAGCAAGCCCAAGCCCGTGAGCGACCGCGACGGCGATGGCATCTACGATCATCAGGATCAGTGCCCCGACAAGCCCGAGGACTTCGACGGCTTCCAGGACGGCGATGGCTGTCCCGATCCGGACAATGACGGCGACGGCGTGCCCGACGGCCGCGACCAGTGCCCCGACACTCCCAAGGGCACCAAGGTTGATTCCAAGGGCTGCGCCAAGGTCGTCAAGGAAGCCCGCCCGGCCATCATCCTCAAGGGCGTCAATTTCGCCAGCGACAGCGCCGAGCTTTCGCCCCGCGCCAAGGTGATCCTGGCCGACGTGGCCAAGACCCTGGCCCAGTACGAGGACATCGAGATCGAGGTGCGCGGTCACACCGACAACCGCAACACCTTCGAATACAACATGGAGCTCTCCAAGAACCGCGCCGCTTCGGTGAAGACCTACCTGGTGGAGCAGGGCATCGACGCCTCGCGCATCACCACCATGGGCTTCGGCGAGCGCAAGCCCATCGCGGACAACGACACGCCCGAAGGCATGGCGAAGAACCGCCGCGTGGAGCTCAAGGTCAAGGAGTAAGGGAAAGGGAGATCCCTCCCCCTCACTAGAGCTTCGCAAATCGTTCGGGGAAGGGATCTCCCTTCCCCGTTTTCTTTTTAGGCAAGCGAAGCGGCTTTCCAGCGAACGACTGTGAGTCTGCGAGCCGGAGTGAGTGGAAAGGCCGCGAGCGCTGTGTTAGAATGAAGTTTGTTCAAATGGCCGCTCACTCGGGCGGGTCCCGCTCGCCGCGGTACCCAGGGCGGCCCATCCATTTCGATATGGGAGTCAGCATGCACAAGGCCTGCCGCTATCTGCTTGCAGTTCTTCTCGTTATGTCCATTTCCGCACCCCTGGCCGCCGAGCTGATCGACGAGGATCCTTCGGAGGTCCTGCATCGCGAACTCACGCAGCATCGACTGCGCGAGGCGGAGACCAAGGAGATCGCCGCGAAGAAGATGCTCTTGCTCGAATCCGAGCGTAGCTTCAATCAGGAACAGTTCGATGTCAGTTACTACGATCTGGATATCGATCTCGATCCGGATACGCGCATCCTCTCGGGAACCGTCACCGCCACGCTAGAGGTCGTGGGCGATCCCATCTCCACGGTGGAACTGAACCTCAAGTACAACATGTCCGTGAGCGCGGCCACCTCGGCCGGCGCCCCCACCACCTGGAACCACGCCAGCAGCATGCTCACGGTGGATCTCGACCGCAGCTACAACCTGGGCGAGACGGTCACCGTCAGCGTCGACTACAGCGGCAATCCCTCCGGCGGATCCTTCGGCTGGGACTACTATGGCGGCGAGCACATGATCTGGACCCTCAGCGAGCCCTACGGCGCCCGCGAATGGTGGCCCTGCAAGGATCTGAACACCGACAAGGCCGACTCCATGGACATCCGCGTGACGGTGCCGGACGACCTCATCGTCGCCTCCAACGGCCTGCTCATCAGCGACGTGGACCACGGAACCACGCGCACCTTCCACTGGAAGACGAACTACCCCATCGTGACCTACCTGGTCTCGCTTGCCATCCACCCCTACACGATCTATTCCGACTGGTACACGCCCCTGGCCGGCGGCGACCCCATGGAAGTGGCCTTCTACATCTTCCCCGATTGGGTAGGCCAGGTCGAAACGAACTACGCCAAGACCGTCCCCATGCTCGAGGTCTTCGCCGAAGGCTTCGGAGAGTATCCCTTCGTCGAGGAGAAGTACGGCATGGCCAGCTTCACCTGGGGCGGCGGCATGGAGCACCAGACCATGACGAGCATGGGAGGCTGGTGGGAAGACATCATCAGCCACGAGGCGGGCCACCAGTGGTTCGGCGACTACATCACCTGCTCCGACTTCAGCCACATCTGGCTCAATGAAGGTTTCGCTGTCTGGTGCGAGGCCTACTGGAAGGAGCAGACCGAGGGCGTCGAGGTTTATCGCGACTACATGGACGGCGCGGCCTATTACGGTTCGGGCACGATCATCGTGGAGGATCCCTACACCGAAAACATCTTCGACGGCAACCTCAGCTACAACAAGGCCAGCTGGGTCCCCCACATGCTGCGCGGCATGATGGGCGACGAAGACTACTTCGCGGGACTGACCCTGTATCAGGAGCTCTACGGTCACGACAGCGCCACCACCGAGGAGTTCCGCGACGTGATGGAGACCGTCTCGGGCCTCGAGCTGGATCAGTTCTTCACCCAGTGGATCTACGGCGAGTACTTCCCCGTCTACGAATACCTTTGGAGCGTCGAGCGCGGCACCGTGACCCTCGACGTGAGTCAGGTTCAGACCAATACCGGGCTCTTCACCATGCCCATCCCCGTGCGCGTGATCACCGATCAGGGCAGCGAGGATTTCACCGTTCAGAACAGCCAGGCTTTCGAGAGCTACGAACTCCAGGTGAGCGGCACCGTGGAAGCCGTGCTGCTGGATCCCGACAAGTGGATACTCCGGCAGCTGCGCACGACGGTGACCAACCCGACCTTCGAATCGGGCATCCTGCTAGTGAACGGCGTGGACTGGGACACCTACGACCCCGAGATTCACAACGCCTACGAGGCCAAGGCCTTCTGGGGCGACAACGACATCGATTTCTGGGACACCTTCGCCGCGCCTTCGGGCGGATACCCAAGTACCTTGCCCGAGCCCATCGGCAACGGAGCCGTGACCGCCGATGTCATCGGCGACTACTCCACGGTGATATGGGTGGGCAATCACTACAATGGAGACCTGGCCGATTGGCAGGAGACTCCCATCGCCTCCTACCTCGAGGTGGGCGGCAACGTGCTGCTCATGAGCCGGCGCGGACTGTCCTTCCTGGAAGGCGAACTCACGGACTTCCTGGGCGTGACCTGGGCCGAGACTCAGGAATCTCTCGGCAATTGCACCTCGAACTGGCTTGGCCTCGTGAACATTCCCTTCACCGGATCGCAGAGCTGGAACGACGTCTTCTACACCAACGTCGGTCCCAACAGCACGCTGCTCTTCAAGGACACGGCGGGTTTCTCCACCGATCGCGGCACGGGCGTGCACGCCCAGCCTCCCGGCGGCGGAACCTATCGTCCCGAAGGCGCGCAGATGGTCTACATCTCCGGACGCCCCTACCGCATGAATCACGATGCGCTGAGGTCGAACGTGGAGTACATCCTCGAGAACTTCTTTGGCGAGCCCTGGAATCCGACTTCGGTGGATGAGGGTCAGAGCGCGTCGGCGGCCCGCCTGGTGGGGAACTATCCGAACCCCTTCAATCCGAAGACCGAGATTCGCTTCACCTTGAATGCGGACATGAACGTGAATCTCGCGGTCTTTGATCTCAGCGGTCGCAAAGTGCGGGACCTGATCACGGGCACGAACTTCGGCCCGGGCGAGCACGGCGTGACCTGGGATGGCCGCGACGACGCGGGTGAGGATCTCGCTTCGGGCGTCTACTTCGCTTCCCTCAAGGCCGATGGACTGCTTCTGAACCGGAAGATGGTCTTGCTGAAGTAGCGAACGACAGGAATCGCTGGCCGGAATAAATGAACCCTCCCCCGCTCCGGGGGAGGGTCTGTTTTTGCTATCGCCGCACTATGCCGCCGAGGCTCCTCCGGCCAGTTTGATCAGCCCGACGATCAAGGCTATCAGGGCCAGGGGCCAGGCGAAGATGAGCAGGAATATCGGCAACACGACGCCCAGCATGGGCAGGAAGATGAGCAGCAGGAGCAATCCCACCGCGACGCCGAGCATTCCTCTGAAGATCCAGAAGAGTAGATGAAATGGCAGCAGGATCAGTTTGAAGACCAGACCCAGAAGCGTGAGAATCAGGCCGCCGAAGAGGGCCAGGGCCAATATGCCGACGATGAGTAGACCGAGTTCGAACATGAAAATCCTCCAAGACCGGGATGGCGGACACGGTTTTTGCCCGCCTCATTCATTCGGACAAGCACCCCGAAAGTTACCAGTATTACATTGAAGTGCCACAAGCCTTTGATTATTAGGGCGCTACGTCATTTCGTCTCCCGGGGAGACTGCCCTCCCCAGGAGGGAGGGCAGTGCAATCCGGGGTGACGATTTCGACGACTACCTGTCCATGCCGTAGTCGAGGTGGGCCGCCCGCTGAATGAGATCGTGGAGTTCTTCGATCTCATCGTCCCGCGGGAATTCCTCGCGCAGCCAACTGATCTGATAGAGCAGATCCTCGAACTCGCTGTCCTTGGCCCAATAGGATCCTCGCAGGATCTCCGCGAACTCCGCGACCAGAGCCGTCAGCTGCAGGCGGGAGTCCGCCCTGTTGTAGCTGACCTGGAAGGACGAGAGTTCGATGGGCTCGGACAGCTCCTCGACCTTGCCGGCCTTCCGGCTGTGCTTGGGATGCTCGTAACGAAGGTGGATCTCGCCCAGATCGAGGTGCGGGCTTCTACGCCGATTCGCTCGGCTCTCGACCGCTTCATCCGACAACTTGATCTCGTAGAGGGCCGTGACCTGATGGCCTGATCCCAGCTCGCCGGCATCCACCTCATCGTTACGGAAATCTTCGTCGGCGATGTCGCGGTTCTCATAGCCGATCAGGCGCCAGCGCAGAACGTATTCCGAATCGAACTCGACCTGGATCTTAGCGTCGCGGGCCAAGGTCTGTAGCGTGCCGGTGAGATTCTCGCGGAAGACCCGTGAGGCTTCATCGAGGGCGTCCACGTAGAAGTAGTTGCCATCACCCTTGTCGGCCAGCTTCTCCATGAGCACATCGTTGTAGTTCCCCATGCCGAAACCGATGGACGAGAGCGCGATGCCGCGATCCGATTCCATGCGCACCCGGTCGAGGATCTTCTCGGCCTGGGTCTCGCCGGTATTGGCCACTCCATCGCTGCAGAGGATGAGGCGAGTGTTCGTGTCGCGGGTATCGAGCTTCGACGCCATTTCGTAGCCCAGCCAGAGACCGGCCTCGGCGTTGGTGCTACCGCCGGCCACTAGCGAATTCAGAGCCCGCTCGATGCGCCGACGATCCTCCACCGCGGTGGGCCCGAGCACCATGCGTGCCTGCGAACCGTACTCCACGATACCCACAGTGTCCGAATCGCGCAATTCGTCCAACAGGATGAGAAGCGCCCGCTTCACCAGGCCGAGACGATTCTCCCGATCCATGGAGCCCGAGGTGTCCACCACGAAAATCAGATTCGCGGGCCTGCGCTCGCGCTGGCTGATCTCGCGGGTCTGCACCCCCACTCGGAGAAGGTGGTAGCCCTCGCCGAAGGGTGAAGGCGCGCCGTCGATGTTCAGGCAGAATGTCTCACCATCGCAACTTTCGTAGCCCTGCTCGAAGTAGTTGATGAATTCCTCCACGCGGATGGCATCCTTCGGCGGCAGTTCGCCGCGCTCCAGATAGCTGCGCGCGAGAGTGTAGGAGGCGTTGTCCACGTCGAGGGCGAAGGTGGACTGGGCATCCTCCTCGGTCACGACAAAGGGATTCGTGCCGTAGTGTTCGAAGTACATAGCGTCGAAGGGCTCTCCGTTCGGGTTGTGATAGTAGGGCGGCACCCAGCAACGGGGACGGTGGCGAAGGGTGTAGCGATCGTCCCGTTCTCTGAATCCATAGGCTTCGGCTACACCGGGCGCTTGTGCCATCAGTTTGATTTCACCTGATCGCCCACCGCGCACATGCGCTTCGTCCCTGGAATCGAGTTTCCGCGCGACGCTGGCCCCGACGTCTACGATGGCTTCCTCTCCCTCTACTATGATCGTATCGACGGTCAGATTCGAAGCGGCGACCAGGGCGAACTCCAGGCTATCCACGTATCCGCTCTGAATGATGATGTTGTCGGCCAGCAAATCCTCGTAGCCCATATAGATGCATTTGAGTGTGTAACTGCCCTCGGGCAATCGCATCTCGAAACTGCCGTCTTCCCGAGTGGCGCATCCGTAGTTCGTCCCCACCACAACGATGTTCACGTAGGGAAGGGGAGTCCCGGAATCGCGATCGATGACGACGCCTCTCACGGCTCCAAATCGAATCGCCGCTTCGGATCGGGTGCCTCTTGATTTCGCCTTGAAGCCCTCCACCGGCGCCGGATCCACCTTGATTTCCGCAAGGACGGGCGCCTGATCGACTTCCAAGATTTCCGCCGCAAGATCCTTCCTCGCCGCGTCTTCGTGCATGGAACCCGCGGCGTCCCGGCGAGCCGGCTCCGTAGGGGCGACGGCGGAGTTCATTTCCGGCTCCACCGGGGCCGCGGATTTTGCTGCGGCCAAGACTTCCCTCGCCGTATCAGGAGCCTTGTCGTCCAGATTGATCGGTTCCGCGACGGTTTCCTCGAGAGTGCCGGGGGCCTTGTCGTCAGGATCGATGTTCCTCACCTGCGAATTCTCGGGGCTTTCCCGATCCTTGAATTCGGGCATCCCCAGGGTGCCGGGTGCCTTCCCCTGAGGCGCCACCTCGCTGGGCACCGGCACCGAGTGGAGCCTGTCCACCTGATCCTCGGGCCGCCAGAGAATGGCCACCATCAAAGCAGCTAGCACCACTGCGCCGGAGTATCCCCATCGGCGCCAGAGGGTGGTTCGTCGGGCCGCGCGCAGATCCTCGGGCTCGTTGATCCGGCGCCAGATGAATTCCTTCTCGCCTTCGCTCAATTGGTGACGGTGTGGATCGAAGAGCTTTTTCATGGCCGCATTCCTTCCGTTCCATCGACGAGTTCCCCGAACTCCGATCCCGATAGTTTCTGGCGCATCGCCTCGGCGGCGCGGTGATAATGCACCCGCGCCGTGGCTTCCGCGCAGCCGAGTTCCTCGCCCACTTCCTTGAAGGACAGTTCCTCCAGTTCGCGCAACAGCATGGCCGCCCGTTGCTTGGGCGACAGCGAGTTGAGCGCCTTCTGAAGGATGTCCGTTTCGGAATTGAGGCTCGGGTCGGATGCCTGCGCCGTCTCTTTCGCCGCTTCCTCCGCGAATCGCAGATGCTTGCGGGCCCGACGCGCGAGACTTCTTCGCCAGTCCAGGGACTTCCGCAGTGCGATGCTGCGAAGCCAGGCGTGCAGCGGACCTTCGCCTCGATAGTTGTCGACGGCCCTCATGGCCGTGACGAAGGTCTCCTGCAACAGATCCTTGGCGGCCTCCCGGTCGCCGGTCTGGTAGCAAAGGAAGTTGAAGAGGGAATCGGAACTGTCGTCGTAGATCTCGCGCCAGGCGCTTTGATCGCCGCCCGCCGCTCTCGCCGCCAGGTCCAGGTCTTGCCGATGTTTCCGTTTCGCATTCACCGTCGCTCTCCTCGGTTCACAGCAATGACGCGCGATACGGGAAACTCGTTTACGGCCAATGGACTATAAACTGTAAACTGGGGACTGTGAACAAGATAAAGCCCCCGAAGTTTCGGGGGCCAGTTCATAGTTCCGAGTTCGCAGTTCTGAGTTCACAGTTCTCAGTTCACAGTTCTCAGTTCAAATCTGGTACTCCTCCAGCACCTTCCTCGCGATGACGATGCGCTGCACCTCGCTGGTGCCCTCGCCGATCTCGCAGAGCTTGGCGTCTCGGTAGTAGCGCTCCACGTGATACTCCTTGGAGTACCCGTATCCGCCGTGGATCTGGATGGCGTGGCTCGAGACGCGGCTGGCCACCTCGCTGGCGTAGAGCTTGGCCATGGAGGCCTCCTTGCCGAAGGGCAGGCCCGCGTCCTTGAGCCGCGCGGCGTGATAGACCAGGTGCCGCGCCGCCGATACCTCGGTGGCCATGTCGGCCAACTTGTTTCCGATGGACTGGAATTTCGCGATGGGCTTGCCGAACTGCTCGCGCTCCTGGGCATAGACCGCGGCCTTGTCCAGAGCGCCCTGGGCGATGCCGAGGGCCATGGCGCCGATGCTGATTCGTCCGCCTTCCAGGGTCTTCATGAAGGTGGGGAAACCGGTGTCCTTCTCTCCGAGCAGATTCGCCGCCGGCACGCGGCAGTCCTCGAAGATCAGTTCGCGGGTGTCGCTGGCGCGGATGCCCAGCTTATTCTCCTTCGTGCCCAGGCTGTAGCCCGGCGCATCGGTGGGCACCACGATGGCGCTGATGCCGTGGCTCCGCTGCGAATCGGGATCCGTGCGCGCCGTGATCGTGACCAACCCCGCGTAGGTCGCGTTGGTGATGAACTGTTTCTGACCGTTGATCACCCATTCGTCGCCGTCGAGGGTTGCGGTGGTCTTCGTGCTGCCCGAATCGCTTCCCGCTCCGGGCTCGGTGAGCCCGAAGGCTCCGAGGTACTCGCCGGCGGCGAGCTTGGGCAGCCACTGCTGCTTCTGCTCTTCGGTGCCGTTCATGAGGATGGGACCGATGCCCAGGCTCGTGGCCGCCGCCACCGAAATGCCGGTGCTGGCGCAGACGCGGCTGAGTTCCTCCACCACCAGGGCGTAGCTCAGGTAGTCCATGCCGCCACCGCCATACTCCACGGGTACGGTCATGCCGAGGATGCCGAGTTCGGCGAGCTTGTCCATGGCGGCCTTGGGGAATTCGGCCTTCTCGTCCAGTTCGATGGCCACAGGCTCGACTTCCTTCACCGCGAAATCGCGAACCATGTCGCGGATCATCTTCTGCTCGTCGCTCAGATCGAAATTGGTGACGATGTTTCCCACGGCTTTCCCCTTTTCGATGGTAGCTTCGGTCATTTCACCCCTCCCGCCTCATGCAGGAACCAGGCCGCCGCTTCGATGCCCTTGTGGAACTGATTCAGATCGATTTTCTCGTTGGGCGAGTGCAGACGATCGTCCGGCAGGCCAACGCCCATCATGACGCAGGGTACGCCCAAGAGGCTCTGGAAGGTTTCGGTCACGGGCACGCTGCCTCCGCCGCGCACCAGCACCGGCGCCTTGCCGAAGGCCTTTTCGATGGCCCTCGCGCCGGCCTCCACGAAGGGATTGTCCGGCTCGGCCAGGAAGGGATTGCCGCCGTGATGCCGGATGAACTCCAGGGTCACCCCCGCCGGCGCCAGTTCGCGGAGCCGCGCTTCGAGCAGATCGGCGACCTCGTCGGGATCCTGATCGGGAACCAGCCGGCAGGAGATCTTCGCGCCGGCTTCCGCAGGCAGAACGGTCTTGGCGCCCTCGCCCGAGAATCCTCCCCAGATTCCGTTGAGCTCCAAAGTCGGACGCGCCCAGAGACGCTCCAGGGTCGTGTAGTCCGTCTCGCCCTCCAGGGCCTCCACTTCCAACTCTTCCTTGTACTCCGCCTCGTCGTAGGGCAGGCCCGCGAAGGCATCGCGCTCACGGTCTTCGAGGGCGCGCACCTTGTCGTAGAATCCGGGGATGGCCACGCGACGCTCCTCGTCGTGGAGGGCTGCGATCATGCGCGCCAGCGCGTCCACGGGATTGGCCACCGCTCCGCCGAACTCGCCGCTGTGCAGGTCGCGATTCGGGCCCCTCAGCAAAACTTCGATGTAGCAGAGTCCGCGCAGGCCGTAGAGCATGCTCGGCACCTCGCGGGAGAAGAAGCTGGTGTCGCTGACCATCACCGCGTCGCAGGCCAGCCTGTCCACATTGGACTCGATGAAGGGCTTCAGGTTGGGACTGCCCACTTCCTCCTCGCCCTCGAGCAGGAACTTCAGGTTCACGGGCAGCGCACCGGTCTCGCCGAGTATCTCCTGGGTGGCGAGGAGATGGATGAGCAGCTGTCCCTTGTCGTCGGAGCTTCCCCGCGCGAAGATCGCGCCCTCACGTTCGTCGGGCTCGAAGGGTGGCGTATCCCAGAGTTCGAGAGGATCCACCGGCTGCACGTCGTAGTGCCCGTAGACGAGCACCGTGGGAGCGCCTTCCGCCTGAAGATGTTCGCCGTAGACGATGGAGTGGCCCGGCGTGGGAATGATTTCGCTGCGGATGCCGAGTTCCTGCATGCGCGTCAGCAGCCATCTGGCCGCGGTCTCCATGTCGGACTTGTGTTCGGGATCGTTGCTGATGCTCGGCACGCGAAGGAGTTCGTTCAGGTCCTTGCGGTGGGAATCCGAAGCCTGGCGGATGCGTTCGATGATCTTTTCCATAGACCTTCCTTGGGAGGGAAGTGCGGGGGCGTCCACAATTTAACACATGCACGCGGCGAAATCAGCCCCGCTCCAGCTCTTCCCAGGGCCGATCCACGGTGTAGGACACCTCCGCCCCGATGAGCACCACGCTCCAGACGAAAAAGAGCCACATGAGGAATGCGGGGATCACTCCGAGAATTCCATAAATCGTGTCGAAAGTGGCGATGCGATCGAGGTACCAGACGAAAACCCACCTGGCCACCTGGTAGAGCGCCGCCGCCACCAGCGCGCCGATCCCCGCCGCCCGCTTCCGGACCGATGTGTGAGGCAAGAGCAGGTATCCCAGACCCAGACTCGTGACGAGCAGCAGGAAAGGCACCAGATCGGCGAATAGCCATTCGAAGTTCCCGTTCTCGACCAGGGGTCCGAGAATCGCGGCGCGGGACAGGTTCTGGTTGAGGGTGGCGCTGGCGATGAAGAGCATTGGCGCGAAGATCACCGCCGCCCAGAACGTGCCCAGCTTGTGAACCTGTCCGCGGCGATTTCGCACATGCCAGATGTCGTTGAAGACCGACTCCACGCTCATGAGCATGCCCCAGGCCACGAAGAGGAAGAAGGCGAGCCCGAACAGACCCATGGCGCCGGCGTTTCCCGCGTAGCGTTCGATGGCCTCGGTGATGATGGTCTGAAACTCGGGGGTGGGCAGGAAGTAGCGCGAGAGGAATTCCAGCACGCCGTCCAGACTCCAGTCGTAGGGACGAAGCAGCCAGGTTAGCAGCGCCGCCAGAGGCACGATGGACAGGAGAGTGCCGAAGGCCAGGGCCGCAGCCGCTTGTCCGCAACGATCCCGGCCGTACTCGTTCTTGAGGTATTTCAGGTACTTCCAGGCCCGGGCGAGCCATACCCTCACGAGTGCACCTCCGCCAGTTTTCCTTCGCGTAAGGTATAGCGACGATCGAAGCTCGCTTCAAGGTCCCGCGGAACTCTGCAGTCCGCCCAGAGGAAGCCGCGCCCGCTGCCGAAGAGCGATTCGGCGAAGAGTCGGGCGTTCGCCGGATCCAGGCCCGCGACGGGTTCGTCCAGGAAGAGGAAGTCGGGATCCAATGCGAAGAGCGAGGCCAGGGCCAGCCTGCGCATCTCGCCGGCCGAAAGGCTGATGGGATCGCGTTGCCGCAGATCCGCGGGCAGGCCCAGGGCCGCCATGGCCTCGCGGACTCGTTGTTCGAGCTCCTCGCCGGTGAGGCCGCGACGCGAAGGAGCGAAGGCGATCTCGTCCCCCACCGTCTCGGCGAAGAAGGTGCGCTCGGGATCCTGAAGGGCCAGGGCCGTTTCGAGGCCCTCGACGCGGCGCACTTCGCCACGGTCCGCGTCGGCCAGCCCGGCGAGGATCAAGAGCAGGGTGCTCTTGCCGCTGCCGTTGTCGCCGCTTAGCAGAACGCGCTCGCCCCGGCGCAGCGAGATTCGCAGGTCCTCGAAAAGGACTCCGCCGCCCGGCAGTCCGAGGCCGAGACCGAGGGCCTCGATGAGCGGATCACCCGGAACGCCAGTGGCTTGATTCGCGGGTGGAAGGGATCCTGATTCGAAGGCCTCGACCCTCGGCAAATCGGGAGCTCGATGGGATTCGTAGACCTCGCGGGGGGAACCCTCGGCCACGAGCCGACCCTCGCGTATCAGGATGATGCCGTCGGCCGACTCGGCCCGGGCGGGATCCCTGCTTATCTCCAGGAGAAGGCGCGGCGATCGGGCGCGCCATGCGTCGAGGGAGCGAAGGAACTCGTCCCAGCTGGGCTCGTCCAGGTGCAGTTCGGGTTCGTCGAGAATCAGAAGGTCGCGGTCCATGACCATGAGTGCGGCCAGACCGAGCCGACGTTTCTCTCCGCCCGAGAGCGAGTGAGGATTGCGCGAGGCGAAGGATTCGAGACGGAAACGTCCCAGGGAGTCGCGAACCCGATCGCGGGCGGCCTCGGGCGCGTCCCCCGGACGATGGGCGCCCAGGGCGATCTCGGACTCCACCGTGGCGGCCGCGAGTTGCGCGTCGGGATCCTGGAAGAGCATGGGGTGAGGCGGCGGCGTGGCGAAACTCAGTTCGCCTGAAGTGGGAGTGGCGAGCCCCGCGAGAAGCCGGGCCAGACTCGTCTTTCCCGCGCCGCTGGGCCCCCAGATGAGCCAGTGCTCGCCGCGCCGAAGGTCCAGATCGATGCCCTCGAGCAGGTTTCGCCCTCCGCGCTCAAGGCACAGACCCCGCGCGCGTATGAGGACATCATCGCCCACGCGGATCATCCTCGGCGGTCAACTCCTCCAGTCGGCGGGCGGCTTCCTTGCCCCAGACGCTGTCGGCGTCGCGCCGCAGGTATTCGCGCCAGGCATCGACGGCCTGGTCCTTCTTGCCCATTCGCAGATAGGTCTCGGCCAGGGAGAAGAGCGAGCTGAGCCGCCCGTCCTGCTTCCAGCTTTCGCGGAAGGAACTCGCCGCGCGCCGGTAGTGCTCCTGATCGAAGAGCACGGTGCCCATGGCGTACATGTACTCGGAATTCCGAGGATCCAGGCTCAAGGCGCGAGTCAGGGATTCGCGGGCCTGGTCCAGTTCTCCGATCCGGCGATAGAGGATGCCCAGGCGCGCGTGGGCTTCGGCGAATCTCCCGTCGGTCTCGACGGCATCGCGCAGGCGTCCGATGGCCGCGAGATAGTCTCCTTCGCGCGCCAGATCCAGACCCTCGTTCACCATGGCCGCGGCCGGCGAAGGCGGCGGCGGAGCGGACTCGCGATCGCCGGGGGGCGGGACCCTCGGCGTGCAGGCCGCCAGGAGCAGGACGATCCACAAGCCATGACTCAAGCGCCCGGCTCTCGCCCGCTTCGGCATCTCGAACCTGGAACGAACGGTCATGGACCCTCCTGCCGCGCCAGCCAGTCGAGCAGGATGCCCTCCACGGCGGCGAAGGTCTCTTCGATGAACAGCCTGGCGCGAAGTTCCGCCGCGCCGGGCAGTCCCTTGAGGTATTGGCTCACCTGTTTGCGGAATTCCACCACCGCGCGCTTCTCGCCGAACATCTCGACCTTGGCGGCCAGATGCTCCACCACCAGGTGGATGCGCTCTCCGAAGCCCGGCGGGCTCCAGCTCTCGCCCCGACGATAGGCCTCTATCTCGCCGAAGATCCAGGGATTGCCGATGCAGCCGCGGCCCACGAGCACCGTGTCCACGCCGGTCTCCTCGATCATGCGCGCGTAACTGGCCGCGTCGACCACGTCGCCGTTGCCCACGATGGGAATGTCCACCGCCTCGCGAGTCTCGCGGATGATGCCCAGGTCGGCCAGTCCCTTGAAGAACTGTGTCCGGCTGCGGCCGTGCACGGTCACGAAGGCCAGGCCCACGCGCTCGGCCATGACCGCGGCCTCCGGCGCGTTGAGGTGATGCTCGTCCCATCCCGCGCGGATCTTCATGCTGACGGGCAGGTCCACCGCCTCGTCCACCGCGCGCACGATGTCCTCCATGAGGGGCAGATCCTTCATGCAGGCCGAACCGCCGCCGCTCTTGACGATCTTCTTCACGGGACAGCCGAAATTGATGTCGATGAAGTCGGGACCGAGCTCCGCCGCACACCGGGCGGACTCGGCCATGGCAGACGGATCGGCGCCGAAGAGCTGGATGCCCAGGGGCCGCTCCTCCTCGCCGAAGGAGGCCATCTTCAGGGTCTTCTCGCTGCCCCGGCTCCAGCCTTCGCTGGAGAGCAGTTCGGTGGTCACGTAGAGGGATCCCATGCGCCGGCAGATGCGCCGGAAGGGGCGATCGGTGATGCCCGCCATGGGCGCACAGGCGGCGCCGCCGCCGCGGAGCAGGCTTCTGAGAGCGTCGATGCGCCCTTGCTTATCCGGGAATCCGTTCATGGGCTCTTCGTAGGATGGCGCGAGATAGTCGTTTTCCCGCGCGGGTTCGAGCACTATACTCTCGCGGCGAAAGGGAAGCAAGCCAGGCGGAGCCCCATGAATAGAGCCACCTGGATCGAGATCTCGCGATCCAGCCTTCTGAACAACTACCGCATCTTCAAGGACCTGGCCGGGCCGGCCGAATTGCTGCCCGTGCTCAAGGCCAACGCCTACGGGCACGGACTGGCCGAGGTCTCGCGCATACTCGCGGAAGAAGGGCAGCGATGGTTCGGCGTGCACTCCCCCGAAGAGGCGCTGGCCCTTGCCGATTCGAATCCGGATCATGACCTGAAGACGCTGATCCTGTCCTGGTCGCCGCCCGAGATGCTCCCCGAACTCCTCGAGGCCGGCGCGCGATTCACCGTCTTCGATTTCGAGGGCCTCGACGAACTCGAGGCCCGGGGCTCGGAGCTCGGGGCCCGGATTCCCATCCACCTCAAGGTCGAGACAGGCGTCAATCGGCAGGGATTCCCCGAAGAGAGTCTCGACGAACTCGCCGCCCGGGCGAGCGGCTGCGAGCACATCCGCGTGGAAGGCGTGCACAGCCATTTCGCCAACATCGAAGATACCACCGATCACAGCTACGCCCTCGAGCAGATGCGTCGATTCGAGGCGGCGGTGACTCGACTCGGGGACGGTGGGCTGCGGCCGGAGATGCTGCACCAGTCCTGTTCGGCGGCCGGCATCCTCTTCCCCGATACCCGGGGCGACCTGCTGCGCGTGGGCATCTCGCTCTACGGACACTGGCCCAGCCGCGAAACCCTCGTGAGCGCGCGGGCCGAGGGGCGCAACAATCTGGATCTGAAACCGGTGATGACCTGGAAGGCGCGGATCATCCAGGTGAAGGATCTGCCCGCGGGCAGCTACGTGGGCTACGGCTGCAGCTGGAAGACCGAAGCGCCGACCCGCATCGGCGTGCTGCCGGTGGGTTACTCCGACGGCTACGATCGCGGACTCGGCGGCGCCTGGGCCCTGGTGCGCGGCAAGCGCGCTCCCATCCGCGGCCGGGTGATGATGAACCTCACCCTCGTGGACCTCAGCCACATACCCGAGGCCCGTCGCGGCGACGAAGCCGTGCTGATCGGCGGACAGGATGGCGAGGAGATCAGCGCCGAGACCCTGGCGGGCCTGGCGGGAACCATCAACTACGAGATTCTGGCCCGCGCAGCTTCCCATCTGCATCGACGGGCGGCGGACTGAGCAGTTCGATCTCCTTGCGCGGAAGTTCGGCCAACTCCCCCGACATGATCATGTTCATGAGGGTGCGCTCCACGTCGCGGAGATGCTCGAAGTGGATGTGCTCAACGCCCTCTCTTTCGAGCTTCCGATGCAGGCCGTTCCGCGCGAAGGCCAGGTCGGCCTCGACGCAGCTGCAGAAGTCGTGTTCCTTGTCGCCCACGAAGATGAGAGGCGCGTCGGGACGGCGGAATCGGCGCAGGTGGTAGACGTTGCAGCTCGGACAGAGATCGCAGCCCAGCACCTTGTAGTGGGGAAAGCTCAGGCGGATGGTGAAGGGCTCCACGTCCAGCTTGTTGGCGAAGACGGGCACGCCGTTCATGCCCTCGCGGCGAAGGATGGTCTCGACGATGCGCCCCAGCCTCTGGGTGGCCACGCCGAAGAGGATCTTCCGCTCGGAAACGAAGTCGTAGAAATCGAGGAAGTAGGGATCCACGGACTGGCTGCGGATGTAGTCGTCCACCATGTCCATGTCGAGGGTCTCGAAGGCCGAGGAGCAGGAACCGGATTCCTTCCATTCCTTCCAGGCGCGGAGGGCGAGCTCATTGGCGACGTGGGTGTCCTCGCGAAGGGCGAGGACACCGGCATCGGCGTCAATGATGAGTGTGGCCTGGTACATCCCTCGCCTCCGGGCGGCTTCCGCCGCCGGCGGCGGGGAGCCTATTTCTCTTTCTGCTGCTCCACGGAGGCCAGCAGGCGGTCCACCGTGCGGTTCTCGCGAAGCAGTCTCAGGGCCTCCTGAAGGGGAAGGTCACTCTCCAGGGTGGAGCGGTAGGCCTCGGCGGCGCCGAACTGGTTGTAGAAGAGTTCGCGCCGGATCGCCATGGACAGGTATTCGCGCTCAGTCTCGAACTGCTCCGTCTCGTATTCGATCTCGCGCCCGGCCAGGAATGCTTCGAATCGGTCCAGGATCTCATCGTCGGCGACGAAGTCCGGGCCGATCTCGCGTTCGGCCGCCAGTTCCACGGCGAAATTAAAGAAGGCAGCGCGTCGTTCCAGATCAAGGGCCAGGTCGGAGAATTCGTCCGCCTCCACGATGAGGTCGGGCATGATGCCGCCTCCACCGCGCACGGTGCGATTCAGGCGCATCGTCGCGTAAGGGGGCAATTCCTCTTCAGGTACGGAGGTGATGTGCTCCCAGGTGAGGGTGTCGTTCTCGGCATCGCTGAATTTGTGATTGTACTCGTCGCGATGGATGCAGCGGCCGCTGGGCGTGTAGTACTTGGCCGTGGTGAGCTTGAGCGCTTCGGTTTCGGACAGGGGAAAGATGCTCTGCACGCTGCCCTTGCCGAAGGAGTTGCGTCCGACCACGAGCCCGCGGTCCCAGTCCTGGACGGCTCCGGCCACGATCTCGCTGGCGCTGGCCGATCCCTCGTTGATGAGCACCACCACCGGATACTCGCCCGCCTTGTGCTTGCCGCCCCGGGCGTAGAGCTCCTGCCCCAGCACGCCGTCGCGATGGCGGGTGCTCACGATGAGTTGTCCGGATTCCAGGAAGAATTCGCTGACTTCGCGGGCTGCGTCGAGCAGTCCGCCGGGATTGTTGCGCAGGTCGACGACCAGGCCCTCGATGCCGCCCTCCTCCAGCTGCTCCACGGCTTCCTGGATCTCGTCGGCCGTCTTCTCGCCGAAGTTGCTCACGCGCACGTAGCCCAGGTTCTCATCCACCTTGAAGGAGTAGGGCACACTGGTCACCACGATGATGTCGCGGGTGATGGTGTAGGGAATCAGCTCGTCCTCGCCGAAACGGCGGATGCCGATGGTGACGTCGCTGCCCTTCTCACCGCGCAGGCGGTCCACCGCATCCTGTATCTTCCAGCCCTCGGTGTAGTCGCCCTCGATCTCCTCGATGCGATCGCCGCCGCGAATGCCCAATCGCGCGGCAGGGGTATCTTCGATGGGACTGATGACCGTGGGGAAATCGTCGCGCAGACCGATGACGATGCCGAGGCCGCCGAACTCCTGCTTGGAGCGGGTCATGAGATCGTCGTAGCGGTCTTCCTCGAGGACGGCGCTGAAGGCGTCGAGCTCGTCGACCATGGCCTCGATGGCCTTGTCCACGAGCAGGTCGCTGTCGACTTCCTCCACGTAGGCAGTCAGGATTCGCTGATAGGCCAGGGTGAAGCGCTCGAGATCCTTGTAGGCCTCGTTGTTGCGCCCGCGCGGGTAGCCGAAGGCGAGACCCGCGGCGAGAAGTGCGGCGATGAAGAGGGCGCTGGTGATCAGTCGCTTTTTCATGGGATTCTCCGGTCGATTGGGCGGGATGCTGGCTTAAATGTAGGCGAGCGCAGCGACCGCGGCAAGATTGGCCGGCTTACGGTTTGGCGGACAGAAGGTTCCGAAGCGCTTCCAGGGCCGAATCCGCGACCTTCTCCGCCGATTCAGTCGCATCGAGATGCACGAAGCGTTCCGGTGATCTGCTTGCGGCTTCCTTATATGCGGCTCGCACGCGTCGATGGAAGGCCGAGCCCTCCCGCTCGATGCGGTCGCCATTATCGCGATTCTCATCCGAAACTCCAGGTCCGCGGGCGAGTCCCAACTCGGGATCCAGATCCAGGAGCAGGGTGAGGTCGGGCAGGGTCTCTTCCACGGCATCGCGATTGAGGCGGTCCACCAGCTCGAAGCCCAGCTCCCGGCCGCCGCCCTGATAGGCCACGCTGGCGTCGAGGAAACGGTCGCTGAGCACCACGCCACCCCGCTGGAGCACGGGACGGATCACCTCCACCACGTTCTGCCTGCGTGAGGCCAGGTAGAGGAATAGCTCCGTGCGCGCGTCCATGGCGCGACACTCCGGATCGAGCAGGATCTCGCGCACGCGCTCGGCGATGGGCGGGCCGCCGGGTTCGCGGGTCTCGTGAACCTCGTAGCCTTCGCTTTCCAGGAATTCCCGAAGACGGTTCATGAGGGTGCTCTTGCCGCTGCCCTCGCCGCCTTCCAGGGTGATGAAGAGACCGCCCTCGAGGCGTCGGAAATCAGGATTCATGATTGCGGATGAGCACGTGGACGAGCCTCTGCATGGTCGTGAACCAGGTGAGGATGGCCAGCAGCACGACCACCCACTCCAGGGAACCGCGCCCGAGCACCGTCCAGGAGTTCAGGAGCAGGGCCAGGATGAGCAGGATCACGCGCTCGGGACGCTCCAGCAGCCCCACCTTGGCGCTGAGGCCCAGGCCCTCGGCACGGGCGCGGGCGTAGCTGGTCATGAGCGATCCGGTGAGGGCCAGGAAGGTCCACGACTGAAAGGCGAGGTTGCCGTTCCAGTAGAGAAGCAGTCCGAAGAAGACGGCGATCTCGCTGATGCGGTCCAGGGTGGAATCCAGGAAGGCGCCGCGCACGGTGCTCTTGCCGCCGCGCCTGGCCATGCTGCCGTCGAGGATGTCGCAAAGACCGCCGGCCAACAGAAGGATGCCCGCGCTGATCAGGCGGCCGCGCACGATGGCCAGACCGGCGCCCACCGACAGCACCACGCCGGTCATGGTCAGGGCGTTAGGAGTGAGTCCCATGCGCAGCAGCAGCACCGCCATGGGCTCGAGCGGTTTTCTGCCAATCAGCTGGACGCGTTCTTTGAACATCCGCCCTCCTCCTAAGCTGCGAGACTATTCCTCCCCGGAGGGGAAGTCAAGATTCGGGACCCACCAGCAGTACCAGTTCGCCCTTCACGGGTTTCGCTTCCAATCGCGCCAGGAGTTCGGCGGCGCTTCCGCGGATGGCCTCCTCGTGCTTCTTGCTGATCTCGCGCACGAGGGCCACGGACCGGTCGGGGTACATCTCGGCCAGCATGGCGGCGCTCTTGGCGATGCGGTGCACCGACTCGTAGAAGATCACCGTGCGCGTTTCGCCCTCGAGGGCTTCCAGGCTGCGGCGCAAAGCACCCGCCTTTCGGGGCAGGAATCCCTCGAAAATGAATCGGGACGCGGGCAGTCCGCTGATCACCAGCGCGGGGATCACGGCCGTGGGTCCCGGCAGGGCCTCCACTTCGTGTCCGGCCGCCAGCGCCGCGCGCACCGCCCGAAATCCGGGATCGCTGACCCCGGGCGTTCCCGCGTCGCTCACCAGGGCCACGGTCTTTCCCTCCGCGAGCAGCTTCACGATCTCCTCGCTCTGCCGGGCCTCGTTGTGTTCGTGAAAGCTCATGAAGCGGGCCTTGATCTCGAAGTGCGCGAGGAGCCGTCCCGTGTGGCGCGTGTCCTCGGCGGCCACCAGGTCGGCCTCCTTCAGGATTCGCAGGGCGCGAAGGGTGATGTCCTCCAGGTTGCCCACGGGAGTGGGCACGAGGATGAGCCTGCCCGCCATCAGCTTCCCCAGTCGCGGGGATAGCGGAAGTCGCGGTCCACCGTGCGCCGCGAGACCTTGGCGATGACCGGCAGCCGCCGCTTGAACTGCGACTTGCGGATCATCTCGTGCACGCGGCGCACCATGGCCGCGTCGTAGCCGGCCTCCACGCACTCCCGTTCGGAGCGCCGTTCGTCGAGCATCATGCGCAGCAGGGGATCGACCTCTGCGTAGCTGAAGCCCAGTTCGTCCTCGTCGCTCTGGCCCGCCCAGAGGTCGGCGCTGGGCGCCTTGTCGACGATCTCCGAGGGTACCCCCATGAGGCGGGATAGGTGTCGCACCTCGGTCTTGAATAGGTCGCCGATGGGATTGACGGCGCTGGCCAGATCGCCGAATGCGGTGCCGTAGCCCAGGAATAGTTCGCTCTTGTTGCTGGTGCCCAGCACCAGTGCGCCCCGCTCAGCCGACAGATCGTAGAGGATGCTCATGCGTTCCCGGGCCATCTTGTTGCCCCGCCGCAGACTGCTGGCCTCGGGCTGTCGCTTGTAGTAGGCGTCCACCATGGGCGTGATCTCGCGGATGAGAAACTCCACGCCGGTTTCCCGGGCCACGAGCTTCGCGTGCTCCAGGCTCTGGGGGGAGCTGGCGCTGTAGGGCATGGACACGGCGATGACCTTCTCGGGCCCCAAAGCCTCGGCGGCCAAGTAGCAGACCAGGGCCGAGTCCAGTCCACCGGACAGACCCAGGATTCCGCGCTCCATGCCCGTGCGCCCCACCTCGCTGCGCAGGAACTGCAGCAGGATCTTCCGCACCAGCTCGTAATCGATGCGCTGGAAGGGGTCGGTCACGACTCGTCCTCCGTCCCGGCCCGTTCGCGCAGGATGCGTTCGAGATTGCGGAAGGTGAGTTCGGGATTCTCGTCGCGCAGGAGCGAGAACTCGTCCCGGCGGCGGCGCAGGGCCGACATGTCCATCTCGCCGACGACCAGGGCTTCCTCGTGGAGTGGGCCTTCGGCCAGGGTCTCTCCGGAAGGGCCGACGAGCCGGCTGCCGCCCCAGTAGTTGATGCCGTCCTCCACGCCGAAGCGGTTGGCGAAGGCCAGGAAGCCGCCGTAGAGGGAAGCGTCATGCTCGAGGAGACGCCGCCAGAACTCGGCGTTGGGCGGCAGCGGCCCCTCCTCCACCCCGCGGGTGGGACTGGCCGATCCCACCACGAGTCCCAGGGCGCCGTCGAGGTAGGCCAGGTAGGGCACCGAGGGATGCCAGAGATCCTCGCAGACGGCCATGGCCATGCGTCCGAAACGGGTCTCGAAGGCCTGCATGCGCTGGCCGCGGGCGAAGTAGCGGCCCTCCTCGAACATGCCGTAGGTGGGCAGGTAGAGCTTGCGGTGCACATGCAGGAGTTTCCCGCCGGACAGCCAGGCGAGGCTGTTGCAGTGGTTGCCGCCGGGCAGATCCTCCACGAATCCGAAGACCAGATCGAGCTTGCCTGACAGCTCGTAGAGGGGCGCGAGGAATGGATCCTCCGGCGCCAGGGCCAGGTCGGGCACCATGTCCTTGACCAGGTATCCCGTGAGACTGAGTTCGGGGAAGATGAGCAACTCGGCGCCTTCGGACAGGGCCGCGTCGGCCCGCTGCCGGTGAAGCTCGAGGTTCTGTTCGGGCAGACCCAGGGCCGGATCGATCTGCGCCATGGCGACGGTGAATTTCACGGGACTCCTTTCAAGACCCGCCGAGTCTAGTGAAGCCCGGGGCACTAGGCAAGGTGCTCGTGGCCCGAGGCCGCAGCCCGAGGCCCGGGGCCCGAGGCCCACAGCCCGAGGCTCGCTGCCCGAGGCCGGGGGGTGGTGAAGGGCAGGGCTTGATTTCCCGACCTCGCTGCCCTAATCTAAGCCTGCCCGGCCCCAGGACTCGAATCCCTAAGGACGATCCATGAAGATGAATGTCGCGGCTCTGTCCGCCCTGTTGATCCTCGCCTTCGCGGGCGGGGCTTTCGCCTTCCAGGAACTGCCCAGCCTCGAGCTCGCTCCCTACGTGGGATTCCTGAAGTACGACAGCGCCCTGGAGTACGACAACGCGCTGGCCTACGGCTTCCGCGCCGACATGCGCTTCATCCCCTACCTGGGACTGCAGTTCCACTACGCGCGTTCGACCAACCACGATGGCATCGGGGGATTCCCCTTCGGCGCCGACGATTACGTTTCGCGCACGCAACTCAATCTGACCTACGATCTGCTCCCCATGCGCGGCTTCTTCGTGCACCTTCTCGCGGGCGTGGGCAGTTTCAATCGCTACACCGCCGAAGACTATCGCAACAGCAACAGCGTGCAGCTGGGGCTGGGCGCGCGCCGCAACCTCTTTGACGACCTGTACCTGCGGGGAGACGTGGGCTGGACCGGCGCCTGGATAAAGGATTCCGAACCCGAAAGCGCTTTCTACGAGAGCACGCTGACTCACAACCTGGACTTCAGCCTTACCCTGTCCTACCTGCTCGACAACTAGAAGGCCTTCGCGTCCCGATAGCATAGAGCCTCCCCCGCCAGGGAGGCTCTTTCAATTCTAACTGGAAAGGACGGACGGCTTTAGAGCCCGCCCTCCTCCGCGATGGGATTGGCGGTGGCCACCATGTCCTTCAACTCCTTGCTCACCTTGAAAACGGGAACAAAGCGCTCGGGCACGGGAACGGGATCGCCGGTGCGGGGATTGCGGGCCATGCGCGCCTTGCGACGCTTCACCTTGAAAGTACCGAATCCCCTGATTTCCAAATGCTTGCCCTCGGCCAATGCATCCGAAATGGATTTCAGGAACTGATCCACAGCCTCGGCGACATCCTTTTTCGTAAGGCCGGTCTTTTGGACGATTTCCTCAACGATCTGAGCCTTCGTCATGGACCTACTCCTTCCCCTGATTAGGAACTGCTCACAAGTCCTTCTCGGATACCAGATTAGTCAAGGCGCGCCAAAATTGTCAAGTGGAAGGGGCAAGAGGAACATTCTTCCCCTCCCATTCGGCTTCCGGCCGCCTCCCATCCCGGGCTTCCTCCGGGTCCCCAAGCTTCCCGAGAAGGGTTTCTGAGTTCTGACCATCCTCGCTTCTTGCTTGTTTTCCAACGACTTAGCGGTCCGCAAAACGCCGTTTTCACCCTGGCACCGGGTTTGCTGATGGGGGCTCGGCTGCGGGGGGACGACCTGACCTGCTGACTTAGTTTCGACCTCCCGTTTCCCCGCGGCCTCTCTCTGTCAAACGCAAGACGCGCGTTCTGAGCATTTGAAAGGAGAACGGACAATGCGTAAGACTCTGATGCTAATTGCCTTGGCAACGGTGTCCGCCTTTCTGGTGGTAGCTTGTTCTGGCAATAGCTCCACCCCGATCGAACCCGATCCCGGGGGAGATCTTGTCGCCCCTTCCGCACCTGGCAAAGTGATGGTGCAGGTTTCGGGCAACACGGTCCACCTGACTTGGCGTGAGAACCATGAGGCGGACCTGGCCGGTTACAAGGTTTATCGTCAGGCCGGTCAGCCCGGCTTCCAGTCGCTCAGCGAGATTCCCAGCGCCGGTTTCTACGATCGTATCGTGGCTGACAGCCCGATGATCGTGACCTACAAGGTGACCGCGCTGGACCAGAGCGGCAATGAAAGCGGATTCTCCGGTGGCGTGGAAGTACTTCTCAATACCTCCGATCCTTACACGACGGATCCCAAGGATCAGATGGGTACCGGCAACTAGTCGGAATCGAGAATTGCTACCGGGCGGCCGCTTCGGGTAGAGAAAAAGAGGCCCTGTCCTTCGGGACAGGGCTCTTTTTTTTTGCACGCCTATTCGCCTGGATCAGGCCAGCGGAAGTTTGCGCAGTATTCGCGCACGCGCTGGCGATAAGCGTCCAGCAGCTTGAGGGTTTCGGGACCCGCCTCGCCGGCGCCGATGGTCCTTCCCTCAACCTCCTTCACGGGAAGGATCTCCAGGGTGCTGGCTGTGATGAATGCCTCCTTCGCCTCGAAGAGTTCCTCGGGCATCACCGCCTTCTCCACCACCTCCATGCCCAGGCCACGGGCCAGGTCCATGACCCACTTGCGGGTGATGCCGAGCAGGATGCCGCTCTCCGCCGAAGGGGTCAGCAAGCGCGAATGGCCATCCACCAGGAAGATATTGGACAGGGATCCCTCGGTGAGTTCGCCACGGGAATTGGGCAGCAGGATCTCGAAGGTGTCGCGTTGGCGCATCTCGAACCGCGCCAGAAGGTTGTTCAGCAGGTTGCCGCTCTTGATGGCCGGATCGAGCGCGCCCGGAAGATTTCGGATGCGTTCGCTGATCTCCACGCCGACGCCCCGGCGATAGAACTCGTCGCCGGGCGGCTCGTAGGGTTGCGCGCGGATGACGATTTCCGGACTGCGCAACTCCTCCGGCCTCGCGCGCACGTCGCCCTCGCCGCGGGTCACGGTGATGCGCAGACGCCCTTCCGCCGTTTCGTTGGCCTCGAGGGTGCGGCGAATCTTGTCCGCGAGTTCCCCATCGCTCCAGGGAAGATGCATGTAGAGGGCTTCGGCCGATTCGTGCAGACGCTCGAGGTGCTCCTCCATTTCGAAGGGCACGCCGCCGTAGATCCGCAGGGTCTCGTAGATGCCGTCGCCGTAGAGAAATCCGCGGTCGCTCGCGGACACCTTGGCCTCGTCGTGGGCGAAGATCTCGTCGCCGACGAGAATGTAAGGAGAGGGTAGGCTTTGCATGCCAAAAAAGAACCCCCGCAGAGCGCGGGGGTCAAGGACTTGATTCGGCCGAGCTTACATCTTGGTCACATTTGTGGCCAGTGGACCTTTGGGGCCCTGACTGACTTCGAATTCGACCTCCTGGCCCTCACTGAGAGTCCGGAAGCCTTCGCCCTGGATCTGGGAGAAGTGGACGAAAATGTCCTCACCGGACTCCTGTTCGATGAAACCATATCCCTTGGCTTCGTCGAACCACTTTACTTTGCCTCGCAAAACAGGCCCCCTTGAAAAAAGTACAAAACTGCACGGAAGACAGGGTCTTCCGGTTAACAACCTTATCAGACAGTCAATTGCGGGTCAAGACAGCCGCCTCAGAAAGTTAAGTCGCCGGCATCGATCTCTTCGAGGATTCTGAGGTAACTCGAATGCCTGCTTGCATCTAGCCGGCCTTCGCCTAAGGCCTCCAGAACGGCGCAATCGGGCTCGTGGGAGTGGCTGCAGTCGGGGAATCGGCAGGTGCCGAGAAGCTCTCGGAATTCCGGGAAGCAGGCGGCGAGTTCCCTGGCCTCCACGCCCCAGAGTCCGAATTCCCGAACTCCCGGCGAATCGGCCACGTAGCCTCCGAAATCAAGGGCGTGCAATTCCGTGCGCGTGGTGGTGTGCCGTCCCATGCCCGACCCCCGGCTCACGGTCTGGGTGGCCAGCTCGAGTCCCGGTTGGATGGCCGCGAGAAGAGTGCTCTTTCCCGCGCCGGAAGGTCCCAGGAAGAAGCTCACCCTGCCCTTCATGGCCGCGACGAGCTCTTCGAGGCCACGCTCCTCCACCGCACTAAGAATGTGACACTCGTAGCCGGCCTTGCGGTAGGGCTCCAGGGCCGCTTCCGCCTCGCCGCCCGGATCCAGGTCGCACTTGTTCATGCAGATATGGGCCTCGAGCTTCCGATGCTCCACCGCGGCCAGGAAACGGTCGAGCAGTATGGCGGCGAAGGTGGGCTCGCGGACGGACATGACCAGGAAGATGCGGTCCAGATTGGCCATGAGAATCTGCTCCTGACGGCGTTTTCCGGCGGCTAGGCGCGAGATCATGTTGCGCCTCGGCAGGATCTCCTCCACCACCCCCTCGCTGTCGAGGGCTCCCTCGGGGCCCGTCAGGCGGATGCGCACCTCGTCGCCCACCACCAGGTTCCGCTTGCGCCCCAGCTTCTCCTTCTTCAGGCGGCCTCTCAGGCGGCAGGGCACGGTGAGCCCCCCGGCCACCACGGTGAAGCGGCCGCTCTCGGCCCGGACCACGCGTCCGGTCAACTCAGGATGGGAGGCGCACATGGCGGCATCCTAGCAGAGCGGCCCGAAGGGGAAAAGTCTTCTGGAGAGGCTTGTCCGATTGGGGACTGTTTGTTAGCCTGTACAGACTTGCCATTCCCGTCCAGGGAAGGGAGGCCGGTGACCCAAACCGATATCGATAGCCAAGGGAGTTCCCCCCCATGACACGCGAAGAACTCATTTCGCTGTTCAGTCCCGATCTCTTCATTCCCAAACTCAAAGCGAAGAATCGCGATGACGCGCTCCAGGAGATGGTCGATCATGCCGTCGAGGCCGGCGTCATTCGCGACCGCGACGTCATCCTGGGAATGCTCAAAAACCGCGAGAGCCTTGGCAGCACCGGGCTCGGAAGCGGCGTGGCCTTTCCCCACGGCCGCTCGCTGGCCATCCCCAAACTGATGGCCCTGCTGGCCGTCTCGCAGAAGGGCGTGGACTACGGCGCCATCGACGGCAAGCCCGTGCACCTGTTCTTCATGTTCATCGCCCCACCCGTGGAGAAAGACAATCGCTACCTGCCCGCCCTCGGACAGGTGGTGGAACTCATCCGCGAGGACGCTTCCCGCGAGAAGCTCATGGCCTTGAAGAAGTTCGATGAGTTCAAAGCCATCCTGGAGGAAGAATGATGTCCCCGATGAGCGAACACCTTCTGCGCCTGGTGGCTCTCCAGGATCTCGACGACATGATTCGCGAGACCAAGGATCAGGTCCACGCCAAGAAGCTCGAGGAAATGGGCTTCGCCATGGAGGGACTGGAGGATCTCCAGGCCGCCCGCGACGAGTTGGCCGTCGGCATCGACAAGGTGCTGCTCAGCCGCTACGAACGCGCGGTCAAGCGCCTGGGTCGGGCCGTGGTGCCCGTGACCGGGAATATCTGCCTCGGCTGTTTCGCCGTAATTCCAACGGCTTACACGTCCGCCGAGAATCAGGAAAAAATCCTCCATTGCGAGAATTGCGGTCGGATCCTCTACTGGCCCAGAGGTTCCTGAGCCGGGGGTCTTGACAGCCCTTTCCGGCTTCGACTAGACTTGGACTTTCTCTCACCCTCCTGCGGGGGTCTTCGTCTCGGCGAAGCTCCTGCAGGTTTTTTTGTGCTCGCTTCTTCGGCGGTCGATTTCCCGGCCCAACCGCCGGATCCGTTGATTCGCCTCCCTGATTCGCGAACTCGTCCGCTTGAATCGTGATCCCTCTCGCTTGATTCGCGGACCCGCTCCCCCGCTACCCGACCCCGTCGCCGGATACCGTGCTCAAGGGCTTTCTCCCTTAACAGCCGGCTTCCCAGCGACTATGCTTCGAAATCGCAAAGTTCATCGCCGAAGGTAGTCAATGTCCGCACTCCTCATCGCCGTCCTCGCCTTCTTCGCCTATCTGGCCGCCTACTTCACCTACGGCAAACGCCTGGGATCGAAGGTCTTGGGGTTCATTCCCGATCGACCCACGCCCGCCCAGGAGAAGCGTGACGGCATCGACTACGTGCCCAGCCACAAGGCAGTGCTCTTCGGGCACCACTTCGCGAGCATCGCCGGCCTCGGCCCCATCCTCGGCCCCGCCATCGCGGTCATCTGGGGATGGCTCCCCGCCCTGCTCTGGGTGATTTTCGGAAGCATCTTCATGGGCGCGGTGCATGATCTCGCAGCGCTCTACATCTCGCTCAGACACCAGGGACGCTCCATCGGCGACATCACCGGCGATCTACTGGGTCCTCGCGGACGCACGCTCTTTCTGCTGCTGATCTTCTTCCTCATCGCCCTGGCCATGGGCGCATTCGCCTACGTGATCAGCCTTCTGTTCATCCGCAGCGGACCCCTGAACTTCTATCCCGAGGCGGTGATTCCCGTCTGGAGCCTCATCGCCATCGCCATGATCATCGGCAGCCTGGTCTATCGTTTCCGGGTGGGTCTCACCCCCGCCACCCTCATCGGCGTAGCGCTCATGCTCTTGGCCACCTGGTACGGCGCGGGACACCCGGTCACCGCACTCTTCGGCATGGAACTCACCGTGGACCGCTGGGTCTGGATCCTCATGGGCTACGCGCTCATCGCTTCGGTGCTGCCGGTCTGGCTTCTGCTTCAGCCGCGTGACTACCTGAACAGCTTCCAGCTCTACCTGGGCATGGGCCTGCTCTACGCGGGGCTGGTGGTCACCCGGCCGGAGATCGTCGCGCCGGCGCTCAACAGCGCGCCTGCCGATCTGCCGCCGCTCTTTCCCTTCCTCTTCATCACCATCGCCTGCGGCGCCATCAGCGGATTCCACTCGCTGGTGTCCAGCGGCACCACGGCCAAGCAGCTGGCCAGCGAGCGAGACTCGCTCTTCGTGAGCTACGGCGCCATGCTCACCGAGGGCCTGCTCGCGGTGCTCGCCATATTGGCCACCACGGCCGGTTTCGCCACCAGAGCCCAGTGGAATCAGCACTACTCAAGCTGGGCCGGGGCGGGCAGCCTGGGCGCCAAGCTCAAGGCCTTCGTGGAGGGCGGCGCCAGCTTCACGGCCAAGTTGGGCCTGGACCCCGCCCTCGCCGGCATCTTCATTGCCGTGGTGGCCGTGGGTTTCGCCATGACCACCCTCGATTCGGGCACCCGCCTGCTGCGCTACAATCTCGAGGAACTGGGCAGCCACTTCGCGCCTCTGGGGTGGATCACCAGGAATCGCTACGGCGCGGGCATTCTGGCCGTGCTGGCCATCGGCTATTTCGCACTGATCAAGGTGGGCGGCAAGCCCGCGGGCATCACCCTCTGGGCGCTATTCGGCATCACGAATCAATTGCTGGGAGCCCTCGGCTTTCTGGTGATGACCCTCTACTTCTATCGGGCGGGCAAGCCCATCCTCTACTTCCTGCTTCCCATGCTCTTCATGATGGCCATCACCCTGGCGGCGCTGCCCTACAGCCTCTGGCAGTTCCTGCGAAGCGATCCCGTGAGCTGGCCGCTGGTGGGAACGGGTGTGGCCATCCTGTTGCTCGACCTCTGGCTCATCGCCGAGGCCGTACTTTCCCTGAAACGTTTGAGGGCCGAACGCGAATTGCGGCAGATCGGCGAAATGCCGGAGCCTGCCTAGGAGAACCATGAGCGGATTTGGATTCGGACTGATATTCGGGCTCGTCGTCGCGGCGGCCTTCGGCGTCCTCTGGCGGATGAGCCGGCGGGGCAAGACGCCGCGGGAGGCCCGCGTGAGCATCGGTCGGCAGATCAAGCAGATGCAGTCCATCGGCGAGCTGTCGGTGTTTCGCATCCTGGCCAAGGAGATCGTGAGCGCCGAGGACCATCGTTTCGGCGAATCCGGCGAGAAGTACTGGAGCTGGCTGCTCGGCCCCAAGAAGATGGTCATGATTTTCGAGTTCGAAGTGGACTTCCGATACGATCTGCGCGATCCGGCCTTCGGCATACGCGAGGAGGCGGGTCTGCATCGCATCAGCATGCCGCCGGTGAAGCCGGAGATCCGCCTGCGCGACCTGTCCTTCTACGACGAACAGCAGGGCGAACTGCTCAGCTGGGCGCTGCCCGGGCTCTTGAGCAAGGTTCTGGGCGACCGCTTCGACGTGAAGGTGAAGAACCAGCTGAAGGAGCGCGCCAAGGAGGACGTGCACGTGCTCGCCGTGGATCAGGCCAGGGCCCTGCGCTCCAAGGTCGAGGAATCGGCGAGGCAGACCCTCGAGCTCATCGCCCGCGGTTACGGCGTCGAAAGGCTGGCCGTGGACTTCGACGCGGAGGAGCCCGTGCCGGTGCTCAGCGAGGTGCCCTTGGGGGAGCTGGAGGAGTAGTCTACAGTCTCCAGGCTCCAGTCTCCGGTCTCCGGTCTCCAGTCTACAGTCGCCAGTCGCCAGGCTCCAGTCTCCGGTCTCCAGTCTACAGTCGCCAGTCGCCAGGCTCCAGGCATCAGTCCAGGAGCGCCACGCGAATCGGGTCGCCGCTGCCAAGCTGTCCCGTTCCCGGTTCCAGAATGATGAAGCTGTTGGCCCGGGTCAGGCTGCTCAATACGTGGCTTCCGTGGGGCGGCCGCGGTTCGGTTTCGTAGTGATCTCCCACCCACGTCGTTTGCGCGCGCCCGAAGAAGGCCTTCTTCGGCTTTCCGGCGATTTCGCCTTTGAGGCGCGCGATGACGTGCCGCGGATGGGCGTCGGTCAGGCCCATCATCTTCCGGATTGCGGGCGCAGCGTAGTACCAGAAGGTGAAGAATCCCGATACGGGATTGCCGGGCAGTCCGAAAATGGGCTTGCCGCGCCAGGTCATGAAGGCCAGGGGCTTGCCCGGCTGCTGGGCGATCTTGTGGAAGACCCATTCGGCGCCGAGGTCCTCGAGCACCTTCCCCACCAGATCGTATCGGCCCGCCGAAACGCCCCCGGAACTGATGAGCAGGTCGCAGTCGGCGAGCGCGGGTTCCAGTTTGGTTCGCAGGCCGGCCTCGTCGTCGGGCGCCACGCCGAGATCCACGCCCTCCAGTCCGAGATCCGCGAGCAGGGAGA
This sequence comes from uncultured bacterium, assembly GCA_964344565.1. Lineage (GTDB taxonomy): Bacteria > Krumholzibacteriota > Krumholzibacteriia > JACNKJ01 > JACNKJ01 > JACNKJ01. Next base: position 51,220 of record CAYFNT010000011.1, on the reverse strand, counting down.
GAATCATGGGCGTGTTGCTGTTCCGGATGGCGCCGGGGCGAGGCGTTTCGCCCGGGGACAGCAACTCGTCGCCGGTGGCCATAAAACCCACGCGGGGTTTGCGCGTCACCTCGATTTCCAGGATTCCCAGAGCTGCGAGAAGTGCGATCTCGGCCGGACGAATCAGATGGCCGGGCGCGAGCAGACGGTCGCCGGCCCTCACGTCCTCGCCGGCGGGCCTGATGTTGCTGCCCGTCGCGTCGAGGTCGGCGTAGAAGCGAATGGCGCCATCCAACTCCTCGGTGGATTCCACCGGCACCACGCCGTCGGCCCCTTCGGGCGCCGGCGCGCCGGTGAGGATGCGCAGGCAAGTGCCCGCGGGCCAGTCCGCCGGCGGCACTTCTCCCGCGGCGATCTCGCCGGCGAGGGGCAGGTCCACGGGCGTCTCGGGCTGGGCGCCGGCGACGTCGACGGCCCGAAGGGCGTAGCCGTCCATGGCGCTGTTGGAAAAGGCGGGAAGGGGCTCCGGCGAGCTGATCTCCTCGGCCAGCACGCGGCCGGCCGCATCCGGCACTGCGATCCGCTCCCGCGTGGGGGCGGGAAGCCGGGATTCGATGAGCGAAAGCGCCTCGGCCACGCTCACGAAGACCTTGGACGGCCCCTTCATGCGCCCTCCCGCTTCCAGTGTCCGCTCTTGCCACCGGACTTCTCGAGCAGCTGCACCTCGGCGATGCGGATACCCTTGTCCAGGGCCTTGAGCATGTCGTAGAGGGTGAGCGCGGCCACACTCACCGCCGTGAGCGCTTCCATCTCCACGCCCGTGACCCCTTCGCAGGCCGCCGAGGCGACGATTCGCACGGCACGATCGTCCTCGAGCAGTTCGAACTCCACGCCCACATGGGTGAGCGGCAGTGGATGACAGAGCGGGATCAATTCGCCGGTCCTCTTCGCGGCGAGAATGCCGGCCACCTGGGCCACCGAGAGCGCGTCGCCCTTGCCGGCGCGGTTCTCCCGAAGGGCCTCGAAGGCCGCCTCCCCCAGTTCCACGCGACCGGAGGCGACTGCCTTGCGGGCGCTGATTTTCTTGCCTCCCACATCCACCATGCGGGCTCGACCACGCTCATCCATGTGAGAAAGTCCTGACATGCTTTTTGCTCGCTTTCTGCTTCATCCTTCCCGGATGGGCGCGCCTCCCGGAGCCGCGCCGGATGGGAGATTACACCGGGAAGGATCGGGAATCAAAAGGAAGCATGGGGCACCCTCGGTGAGGGTTCTCGGGGATTCTAACCGCCGTGCAGGAGCGACCGTGGCAAAAACTGCCTCTCTGCTCGAAATTTTCGAGGAGTCTCTTCCCGCCGTTCAGTCGAAGATGGCCGCGGCCCTGGCCGAATCCGGCCACGGGCATTTCCACGACCTGGACCGCGCCGAGCTGGACAAGCTGGCCTGGAGCTACCTGGACCCCATCCTCCAGTCTCTGCGCTACGAGAACGACTTCCTCTACACCTTCTTCATCGATTTCGCGGGCGACCGCGGGGCCAAGGGCGGCGAGCCCATCGAGGCCATGCAGCAGGTGCTCGACCTCATGGGCGAACTCATCTGGGACGAGGTGGCCCTGCGCAGCGATCCCGAACTGCTCCATGACAATCTGAATCGCCTGAGCCGACTTCTCAACAAGGGCAAGAACGCCATCAGCGGCATCTACCTTCGCCAGCGCAACGAGCTGCTCACCGAGCTGCGCCGCTCCAACCTGCGCATGATCGAAGAGAGCAAGAAGAAGCTGGACGTTCTCGCGAAGGTGAGCCACGAGCTCAAGACGCCATTGACCTCCATCATCGCCTACTCCGAGCAGCTGAACACCAGCCAGCTGCCGGGAGAGGTGCGCGAGGAATTCACGAAGGTCGTCTACGATCAGAGCCTCAAGCTGCAGCAACTCATCGAGGATCTGCTCGATTTCTCCGCGAACCAGGACAGCCAGAATCGCCTCAATCTGCAGCGGACCGAGCTGAGCGAAGTCATCGCTGAGGCCATCGGCACGGTGCAGGCCCGCGCGCAGAAGAAGGACGTGAAGCTCATCGTCCGCGAGCGTCAGACCCTGCCCTCCCTGCGCATGGACGGTTTCCGCATCCAGCAGGTCATCTGGAACCTGCTCACCAATGCCGTGAAGTACAACAAGCCGGGGGGCGAGGTGGAGATCAGCTGCCAGCGGCGGGGCGACAACGTGCTGGTGGAGGTGAGCGACACGGGCATCGGCATCGGCGCCAGCGACCTGGACAAGGTCTTCCAGCGCTTCCATCGCAGCGACAATCCCATGGCCCTCATGGAAAACGGCACCGGCCTCGGACTCGACCTGGCGCGCCACTACGTGAACCTTCACGGCGGCGAGATCTGGGTGGAAAGCGTGGTCGGCGAGGGCAGCGTGTTCAGCTTCACGCTGCCCGTGGACGGGCCGCCCCAGCTGGACGAGGCCGAACCCGAGTTCGATTTCGACGCGGGCAAGACCGCCGGCGAACCGCCCGCGCCGACCCGAGGGCCCAAGCAGACATCCTAGATGCACGAAGGGCCGGCGATTTCCGCCGGCCCTTTTCGATTCGGCTAGATGTAGAGCCCGTCCGGATCGATGTCCTCGCGCAGGGCGCGAAGCTCCTCCTCGCTGGGCGGGTCGTTGCGACCCACCTCGTCGGGGATGACCAACTCGAAACCGGTGTTCTCCACCACCTCCTCTAGTTCGACTCCGGGATTCAGCGCCAGCAGCTTCATGCGGCAGCTCTCCTCGTCGTATCCCAGGGTGGCCAGATTCGTGACCACGCGATAGGGCCCGGTTTCGGGGAAAAGGCCGGCCGCTTCGCGTGAACCGGGTCCGGTGAGGTATCCCGGCGTGGTGTAGAAATCGAGCTTCGGGATGAAGCGCGTCTTCTCGTGGCGCATCACGGCGATGGTCTTCCAGCAGAAGCTCCCCACGTCGTTGCCGCCGCCGCTGCCGGGCATGCGCACCTTGGGCTTGTCGTGGTCGCCGATGACCGTGCTGTTGAGGTTGCCGTACATGTCGATCTGCGCGCCGCCGAGGAAGCCGTAGGTCACGAATCCGCGGGCCGCGTTCTCCATGACGTCGCAGATGCCCGTGGCCACCAGCGCCCGGTAGAAGGTCTTCGATTCGCCCACTCCCCGCGGCAGATACTTGAGGGTGGAACCGATGCCGCCGAATTCGAAGACGCTGACCAGGTCCGGCGCGTAGAGGCGCTTGGCCAGGGCCGCCGCCAGCATGGGCACGCCGGTGCCGATGAAGGCGCTCGAGCGATCCTCCATGAGCCGGGCCGAAAGGGAGATGAGCAGTTCGTTGGCGTTGTATTCGCTGGCCATTATTCCCTCCCCACGGCGATGTCGCGCAGCTCGGCCATCTTGGCCTCGCCGCCGATCATCTCGAGATAGGCCGCGTGATCTTCCAGGTCGTAGCAGTGCTTCTTGAGGTAGGCGTTCACGGCCTCCTCGTCCTTGCCGAGCTTCAGCCATTCCATGATCGCCGGCTCGTCGCGCCCGTAGAGGTTGGGCATCTCGCCCGGGTGGCTCGCGAAGGGACCGTGCACCACGGCATCCACGAGGAAGTAGGGAATCACGTTGCGGTCCGGGTAGGTACGGAACTCGTCGGTGTCCACGATCTCCTCGGCGCTGATGATCACGCGCTTGCTCGCGCGAGCCATCTCCAGGGCGAATCCGCTGATTCCCTCGAGGAAGCAGTTGCCGTACCTGTCGGCCTTGTGCACGTGGATGATGCCGCAGTCGAGAATCAGCGCGGGAAGCAGCATGACCCGCTTTCCCGTGAAGGGACATTCGGACACCATGCCCGCCGAGTAGTTGAAGGTGTCGGTGCCGAGCATGCTGCTGATGGGCAGGAAGGGCACGCCCATGGCCGCGGCCTTGAAACGCCAGGCGATGGCGGCGTTGCTCCACTCGACCAGCTGAAGTCCCTTCTTCTCGGCGGCCGTGCGGAGTACCGGCGAGAGACCGTGCACTTCGTATCCCACGTAGGTCAGGTCCATGGCCTTCACGAGTCCGGCGGCCACGAGGAAGTCGACGTCCTGCAGGCCCTGGCCGACCAGGCGCAGATCCTTCGGGCCCTGACGCACGATCTCGCGCACCACGTTCAGCGGCGCGCGACAGGTGCCGTAGAGTTCGAAGCCGATGTAGTCGCCGCCATTCACGAATCGGCTGACGGCTTCCTTCTCGGACATGAGCTTGTCTTCCAGCGCCATGGACTTGTTGTCGCGGTTCCAGGCGCGGAAGGCGGCGAGATCGGGCGGCTGGAGCAGTTCTCCTAGGCCCTGCTGAAGAACTTCGAGATCTGGCATTCGGACTCTCCCGGGATGTGATGCGAGGGAACCCGCGCGGTCGGCGGATTCCGGACGGGGGCGACTTTAATGGATGCCCGCGGCGGGATCAAGTCGTGTTCGAATGGGGGAAGGATGAGCCTGCGCTCAGCTTGCCCTCACCTCATCCTGCGCCTGTCTCCGAGCCTCGAGACGGGCGATCCTCACGGGTTCCCGGCCGACCAGATACCACCATTCACCGCCGTCGGGGCGCTTGACGCGGACGTCACCGACCCTCACCAGGAGCCTGCGCAGCTCGTCGGCCTCGAACCCGCCCATCAGTGTGCCGGCGAGGACCAGCAAAGCGGACGCGTAGTCCGATTCCACTGATTCCCCCCAGGTCTAGATTTCCGCGGAAGGGCGGGTGTTAGTTTCAATGGCTTTCAGCATGATGATCATGGTCGCGAGCATGAAAAGAACGGCGAGACCGAGAATGGCCGCGAGCAGGCCGGCTTTACGAGCCATCTCCTTGTACTGGCCGCCAAGCCTTTCGAATTCCGACTGGCTCATCTCCTCGAGCTTCAATGAGTGATAGGTGTTGAACAGGCTTGCCACGTCGATTTCGGCATGCTGTCGGTGCGCCTTTTTCAGCACTTCGTCGAGGTTGCCGAAGAAATCGGCGCGGTCGGACGCACTCATGTCCACGACCCAGGCAAGGACGATTTCGGCATTGTCACCATCCAGGTACTGCCTCACTGACTCGGGAATCTCGACTTCATCCGCCCTTTCCCCTGAATCCATGTCTTCGGCTTGCCCGGCGGGCTGAGCGATCGCGAGGACTTCATCCAGGGTGACCTCATTCGACCCTCCACTCCCTCCGCTCAGAGAGAAGGCCAGAACGACGATGAGCACCAGAATCAGCAGACTTCCGACAAGAGCCAGCATCCTGGTGATCTGCATCAGCATCTGTTCGATTCGATTCACTTTTAAGCCCTCCACTTTGCTATCGCCTTACCGTTGTGTCCCGATGTCTTTAAGGGATCTATTTCTCGCGGGTGGTTCGCACCAAGAATGTGGGCCACAGGAATGAGCTCCATCGACTCTCGGCCTCCAGGATTCAGAAGCTGGCCTTCACCTTTCCCCAGGTACTGTTTCGAGCCTGAGTGGAACAGCCGACGGGTGAGCTACCAATCAGCACTCCACATTCGTTGTTGGCGGGGGCGCATGGCGAAACGGTCTCCAGCGAGTAGTTGGCGAATTCGAAATCGCAGATCAGGGGGTTCTCCGAGATATTTCCCGCCGAACCGTGCTGGCCCGCGATGTTTCCCGTCCAGTCGCCGCCGAGATTCCCGTACAGATCACTGCAGAGAATGGTTGTGTTTCCCGGATCGGAGCTGTAGATCGCCTCTCCCGCCGTAGAAAAGGCAATGATCGAGTTCTCGAGCGTCAATTGGCTGGCTCCATCGGACACGCAGATTCCGCCACCAGTCCCCGAACCCGCATGATTCCCGACCAGGGTCAGATTGATCGCGTGGACAGGGCCACCGGCGTATATCCCCGCACCAGAACCGGTGCTCGCGGTGTTGCCGCTGAAGAGGCTATTGACCACCTGCACATCGTCGCTCCCATTCACGAACAAGGCCCCTGCATTCTCATGGGCGATGTTGCCGATGAAGCTCGAATCTTCGATGAGGACGTTGCAATAGTCCTGGACCAGGATTGCCCCAGCATGGGCGTGTGGGCCGCTTGGGGCCTGATTTTCGACGAAACTGCAGCCTCTGATGATCATGTCCGAGTGATTCAGCCAGATCGCTCCCCCGTGGTAGCCCGACCTGTTTTGGGTGAACACGCAGTTTTCGAGCGTGAGGGTGAGTCCGGATAGACGCATCGCTCCGCCGTTGCCACTGGGGTATCCGCCTCCCGGATCGGCGTTCATCACCGTGAAGCCTTCGATGCTGCACTGTATCGCCCTATCCCCCGAAAGGTCGAAGGCCCTGGAGCCATTCTGGCAATCGATGCTTGTCACTTCGGGCCCCGAGACTCCGAACAGGGAGATCGACTTCTGCAGGAAGTCCAGATTCACATTGCCCTCCCCGGAGTAGACACCCGGAGCGACCTCCACGCGATCGCCGTCCTCTGCGGAAATGATCGCCTCCTGAATCGTTCCGAAGTCTTCAGGCACATTCAGAACGGCTGCGGAAGTGGATCCCGCGATGCCGAGCAGCGTGATGAGAGCGAGCGAACGCATTGAGTCTCCTTTCGACCCTGTAAGCTGCCGAATGTGGGGATCAGGCATGGAACACCCCTACCACTTCGACGCGCATGACTGGTCGTTCAAAGACTTGACTTGTTAGGAAATACTTACAGCTGCGGCTTGCCGCCGTCCTCGGCGCGCATGCGCGCGAGCACACGGTCCCAGATCTCGCGGCTGGGATTGCCAGGCTCCCAGTGGCCCTCGGCGTCGGTCTTGATGATCCAGAAGTCCTTGTCACCGGCTCCCCAGGAACTGGTGGTACCGCTGAGAAGGTAGCCGCCGGCTCGGCCCTCGCATAAGCCCTGAGCCATGTCCTCGCCCACGCCGCCGTACTGGTGGCTCCACAACACTTCGCCCAGCAGGTCAAAAGCGGCGACCCAATAGTTGGTCTCCCCGGAGCGCTGATCAGCACGAGAGCCGGCGATAACAAGATCGCCCGTGCTGGCGATCATCGCTGAGTGGAAATAGCCGTAGTCCCCCTCCGGGTATCCCCGGTACCAGATCTCATCGCCCTTCTCGTCCAGGTGGCGCAGCCAGCTCGTCTTGCTGCCGATGCCCGCCAGTTCGCTCGAGCCGACGAGGAGGTAGCCGCCCTCCGGCAAGAGGACGAGGTCGGTGCCGTGGTCCTGGACCTCGCTGCCGAAGGTCCGATCCCATAGGATCTCGCCTTCGGCATCGGTGTGAACGACCCAGGCGTCCATGCCGCCGGCCCCGAAAGAGCCGGTGCGGGCCACCAGAGTCAGCCCACCGTCCGGCGCTTCCACCAACCCGTAGCCCACGTCGTTGTTCTCGCCGCCGTAGGTCTTCTGCCACAGGCGGCGTCCCTGGGCATCGGTGCGCACCAGGTAGACGGCGAAGGCCCCGGGGCCGTAGGAATTCGTGTAGCCCACGGCTGCGAAGCCGCCGTCGCTCAGCTGTACGACCTCGCGGCCGTTGTCCCAGGCGCGCTCGGTGCCAAAGCGCCTATCCCAGACGATGTCCCCCTGCTCGCTGATCTTCAACAGCCACAGGTGGGCATAGGCGTTGCCCGCCCAGCCGCAGAGCACATAGCCGTCCTCGACACGGATGACGTCGGCGAAGCCATCCCAGCCGAGGCCGCCGTAGCTGCGGCTCCACTCTACCAGGCCCATCTCGTCGGTCTTGATGACCCAGCCGTCGGACTGCCCCAGGCCGAATGAATAGGTCTCGCCGGCGATGAGGAAGCCCCCGTCCGGCGTCGGCACCGAGGCGCCGCCGCCTTCCCGTGAACGCCCGCCGAGGCCGAGGCGGAACCGGTAGCTGCCCAGCACCGATCCGTCCCTCGGGTTCTTTACCACGAGTTGGTAGGTGCCGGCACCCAGGCCGCCGGCGGGGACCATGAGGGACAGGGCCTTCAGACCCGCGTCGAAGAAGCGGGAGGCCCGGCCTCGCTCGCTCCAGATCTCGCTGCCCGAGGGCAACTCGGCCAGGCTGAAGAGCAAATCCTGGTCGCCGCGTATCTCCAGGTCCCAGGCCACGGCCACCGGCAAGTGGGAGAGATCGTCGGCGAGGGCCAGCACCGGCACCTCGCCTTGCTGGGCCAGGCCGGGCTCGGGCAGATTGAGCAGCTGGCCGGAGTGGACTACCAGTTGCGGCCGCTCCTGATTGAAGATGCCCCGGTAGGCCGGCCAGGCCAGGGCGACGATCACCAGCAGCAGGGCCGCCACCAGCCAGTTGCGCCAGGACCCGGGGCGCTTGGCGGCGGTCGGATAGGCGGCTCGCGCCGCGCGCCTGACCAAGTCCAGCTCTTCACGGCAGTGGCGGCAGATCCTCAGGTGACATTCGATGCCGGCACGGCGCTCGGACTCCATGGGCGTGTCGCCGAGGCCGAAGGCGGCCAGGTCCTCGACGTCTGGATGGCCGGCGAGGATCTCCTCGCCCCCTTCCCGCAGCTCCTCGACGAGGACCTCGATGAAGTCACGCTCGCGGCGGCATGCGGCGCACTCGGCGAGGTGGTCTCGCAGCTTCGCGGCCGCGTCAGCTTCCAGTTCGCCGAGGACCAGATCGCTTAAAAGTAATTGGGCTTCCTCGTGTCTCATCCCGCCTCGCTGCTAAGGTGGAGCAAGCCTAGGGCAAGTCCGCCACTCTCTCAAGGGTAAAGACGAAATGACCTTTCTTCGTTGACCTGCCGCAGCCTTGGCCATAGGCTAATGGCTCGCGATCCGTGCCGTCCTCATAACTCGAAGGAAGGCTGCCCTGTCCGAACGCCAGGCAATCGACCACGACGAGGAACGCCGCCTCCTCGCCGCCTTCATGCGCGGCGAGTCGAAAGCCTGCGACACCGTCGAGGCCTGGATCGCCATCACCGTGCGCAGCGCCCGCCTGTCCATCCCTCCAGGAGAGCGAGACGACCTGATCCAGGACACCCTCACCAGTCTGCTGGTCGCCAGCGCTAGGGAGGGCTTCCAGCTCAACCGCAGCTTCCGCGGCTTCGTGCGCAAGATCGCCCTGGCCCGTTGCATCGACTGGATCCGCCGGCGCCGGGTCGTCCTGCCGCTGCACGACGACTGGCCCGAAGCCGATGACGATCCCCTGGAGCGGCTGTCGCGCAAGGAGACCGGCGAGCGCATCCGCCGGGCCCTGCTCGACCTCGGAGGCTCATGCCGCAGGTTGATCCGGCAACGCTTCTATGAGCGGCGCTCCTATCGCGACATCGCCCGGGAAATGGATGGCCCCAGCGAGGGTACCCTCAGGGTGCGCCTGCACGAGTGTCTCAAGCGGCTACGTCGTCTCGCTGCCGATTTCGTTTAGGCCCTGTGGTCAGGATGCCCGCCGTCCATTGACGACCGGCCCCGGAAGGGGTTACTTGTTGATATTCAAGAGGTCCTGCTCCCCAATGGAGGCTTCCCGTGCCGACCGTCCTGGTCATCAATCCCGGCTCCACGAGCACCAAGATCGCGCTCTTCAACGAAGAGGGGCCGCAGCTCGAAGAGAACCTCGAACACGAGGCCGAGGAGCTGGCCCTCTTCTCGAATATCGCCGAACAATTGCCTCTGCGGGAACAGGCTCTCAAGGACTTCCTCGCGCGGGCGGGCGATCCCGAACTCGACGCCGTGGTGGGACGGGGCGGCCCCCTCAAGCCCCTGGAAGGCGGCACCTACGAGGCCGACGACGGCCTGCTCGAAGATCTACGCTCGGCCAAATACGGCGAGCACGCCAGCCTGCTGGGCGGACTCCTGGCGAGAGGCGCGGCCGATGCCCGAGGCATTCCCGCATTCGTGGTGGACCCGGTCACCGTGGACGAGCTCGATCCGCTCGCCCGCGTGAGCGGCGTGAAGGGCATCGAGCGCAGCGGCCGGAGCCATGCCCTCAGCCTCAAGGCCGTCACGCGCCTCGCGGCCGCGCGAGTGGGCAAACCCCTCGAACAGTCGCGATTCGTCGCCGCGCATCTGGGCGGCGGCATCAGCGTGGCCGCCATGAAGGGCGGGCGCATCGTGGACGTGAACGACGCCCTGCTGGGCATGGGGCCATTCAGCGCGAACCGCGCGGGCGCCCTGCCGATTCGCGGACTCCTCGACCTCGCCTTCGCGCCCGGCGCCGAACGCCGGCAGCTCGAGAAGTACCTGTCCAGCGAGGCCGGGCTCATGAGCTACCTCGGCACCGCCGACCTCAAGGAAATCGAACGCCGGGCCGAGGCGGGCGACGAGAAGTCGGCTTTCGCCTTCCGCGCCATGGTCTACCAGATCGCCAAGGAGATGGGCGCCGTGGCCGCCGCGCTCAAGGGACGCGTGGACGGTGTCATCCTCACCGGCGGCATGAGCCGCAGCGATTTCCTGCTGCAGGAGCTGCGCCCCTACATCGACTACCTCGGGCAGGTCTTCCACTACCCCGGCGAGCGCGAGATGGAGGCTCTGGCCCAGGGTGCGATTCGCGTACTCGAGGGGCACGAAAAGGCCAAGACCTATTGGGACGCCCCCAGCCCGGAAAAGCCCGGCTTCGCCGTTCGACGTTTCGAAGACTTGCTCCACCGGGTCGAGCATGATCCCAGCCGACGGGTCGCCGTGGCGGGAGCCGCCAAGGCCAGCGTCATCGAGGCCCTGCGCGAGGCGGTGCGTCGCAAGCTCGTGGAGCCCGTGCTCGTGGGACCGCAGAAGGTCATCCGCAAACTCTGCATCGAGCACGTGCTTCCCCTCGAACATTGCACGCTGGTCCATGTGGACGGCGACGACGAGGCGCTGGCCGCCGCGGCGGTGGACGAGGTGCGCGAGGGTCGGGCCGAACTGCTCATGAAGGGCAGCGTGCCCACCGCCGTGCTGTTGCGCGCCGCTCTGGACAAGGAGCAAGGGCTCCGCGCCGGGCGCGTGCTCAGCCACGTCGCGGTCACCGAGAGCCCCAGCTATCCGCGCTTCATGCTGCACACCGACGGGGGCATCAATCTGGTGCAGGATCTCGACACGCGGAAGAGCATCCTGGCCAACGCCGTGGATCTGGCGCGGCAGCTCGAGATCCAGGAGCCCCGCATCGCGGGCCTCGCCCTCACCGAGGAAGTGAATCCGGATATCCCCGAGACCGTGGAGATGCGTGAGCTGGCGAACTGGGTGAACGAAGGCGCCCTCGGCGAGGCCTTCATGGAAGGACCGGTAGCCCTCGATGTCGCCCTGAGTCACGAGGCCGCCGACATCAAGGGTCTCGAGAGCCGCCTCGCCGGCGAGACCGACATTTTCCTGGGTCCGAACATCAGCACCACCAACTTCGTGGTGAAGGCGCTCCTGCAGTTGCGCCAGGCCAAGGTGGCCGGGCTGGTGCTGGGCGCCAGGGTCCCCATCGTGCTGCTCTCGCGCAGCGACAGTCCCGAAACACGCCTGTTCAGCCTGGCGCTGGGCGCCTACTACCAAAGCCGCATCGAAGCGAATTCCTGAGGAGAGAGATGGAAGCGTCGCGCAAGCCGGAAGAGAAGCTGCGATATCTGCTGTCGGGCAACGAGGCCGTCGCCCTGGGATGCCGGGAGGCCGGCGTGCACCTGGGCGCGGGGTATCCCGGCACGCCCTCCACGGAGATTCTCGAGACCATCGCCAAGATGGTGCCCGAGATGTACGTGCAGTGGTCGCCCAACGAAAAGGTGGGCCTCGAAGTGGCCGCCGGCGCGGCATTCAGCGGCGCCCGGGCCATCAGCACCCAGAAGCACGTGGGCCTGAACGTGGCCGCCGACCCGCTCATGACCCTCGCCTACACCGGCGTTTCGGGCGGGCTCGTGGTCGTGACCGCCGACGATCCCGAGCTGCACAGCAGCCAGAACGAGCAGGACAATCGCCACTTCGCTCGCTTCGCCAAGCTGCCCATGCTCGAGCCCAGCGATAGTCAGGAAGCCAAGGACTACCTCGCCGAAGGCATGGAGATCAGCGAGGAGTTCGACGTGCCGGTGCTCTACCGCATGACCACGCGCATCAGCCACAGCAAGGGCATCGTGGAGGCGGGCGAGATCCAGAAGCGCGAGGTGCCGGGCTTCAAGAAGGATCCGCTCAAGTACGTCATGGTGCCGGGGCATGCCCGTCCGCGCCACGCCTACGTCGAGGAGCGCCTCGAGAAGCTGCGGGCCTTCGCCGAGACCACCGAGCTGAACCGCATCGAGTGGGGCGACAGGAAGCTCGGCGTGATCAGCGCCGGGGCCGCCTATGTGCAGGCCCGCGAGAAACTGTCCGATGCGAGTTTCCTGAAGCTGGGCATGAGCTATCCCCTGCCGCTGAAAAAGATTCGCGAGTTCGCGCGCCAGGTCGATCGGCTGCTGGTCATCGAGGAGCTCGATCCATTCTTCGAGGAGCAGCTCAGGGCGGCGGGAATCGACTGCGAGGGCAAGAACGTGACGGGCCTGCTCGGAGAGCTCACTCCCGGTCGCCTGGGCGCGGGTCTCGTTCGTGAAGGACATCTGGATTCCTCGACGGAAATCGCCGAGGGCGCAGAAGTTCTTCCGCGACCGCCGGTGCTCTGCCCCGGATGCCCCCACCGCGGAGTCTTCTTCGAGCTGAAGAAGCAGCGGGGGAACGTCTTCGGCGACATCGGCTGTTACACCCTTGGAGCATTGCCGCCCCTGTCGGCCATGGACACCTGCCTGGACATGGGCGCATCCATCAGCAACGCCATCGGCGCGAGCAAGGTATCGGACGGCAAGAAGCCCATCTTCGCCACCATCGGCGATTCCACCTTCCTGCACAGCGGCATGACCGGCGTGCTGGACGCGGTCTACAACAAGGCGAACATCACGGTGGTGATTCTCGACAATCGCGTGACCGCCATGACCGGCGGGCAGGAGCATCCCTCCACCGGTCATACGCTCATGGGCGAGGAAGCCTTCGACATCGACCTGGAAAACCTGGTGAAGGCCCTCGGAGTGGAGCACGTGGAGAACGTGATGAACCACGACCTGGAGGATGTGAAGGCCGCGCTCCAGGCGGCCCAGGAGTACGAGGGCGTCAGCGTGATCCTGGCCGAAGCGCCCTGCGCGCTCATGCCCTACAAGATCAAGGAGACCCCCTATCACATCATCGAGGACGCCTGCACGGGCTGCCGCCTCTGCCTGCAGACCGGATGTCCCTCGATCTCACTGACCGGCACCCTCACTGCGGAAGGACGCCAGCGGGCGGTCATCGACACGGAAACCTGTACCGGCTGCGGGCTCTGCCCCCAGACCTGCGACGATCATGCGATCATGCTCGTGAACGAGGAGGTGACGTCGTGAGCGAGAACACCAACCTGCTGATCGTCGGAGTCGGCGGACAGGGAGTCATTCTGGCCAGCGCCATTCTGGCCCAGGCCGCCATGGAGGCCGGGTACGATACCAAGCAGAGCGAAGTTCACGGTATGAGCCAGCGCGGCGGCACGGTTTCGAGCCACGTGCGTTTCGGCGAGAAGGTCTGGAGCCCCATGGTGCCCGAAGGAGAGGCCGACGTACTCCTGGCCTTCGAGAGAGCCGAGGCCCTTCGCGCGGGCCATCTGATCGCCCCCGGCGGGGTGGCCATCGTGAATCGCCAGTCCATCATTCCGCCCATCGCCTCGGGCAAGAAGTTCGCCTATCCGGAAGATCCCGTGGGCGATCTGCGGGATCGCGTGGAGCGGGTTATCGAAATCGACGCCCTGGACGAGTGCCGCAAACTCGGCAACGAGAAGATGGTGAGCGTGCTCTTGCTGGGCGCGCTGTCGGCGCAGCTCGATTTCGACGAGGCCATCTGGGAGAAGGTCATCCGCGCCCGCGTGCCTAAGGGCACCGAGGACGGCAACCTCGCCGCCTTCGCGAAAGGCGCCGAACTCGCCACGGCGGCCATGGCGGCTTCGTGAGCCCCGCCCCCTTCGACGCGGCTCTCACCTTCGGCTACACGAAGAAGCCGGCCGAGACCTGGCATTTCTACGAAGAGTTGCTCCAGCTCCCCCTGGTCCTCGATCAGGGGGGCTGCCGCATCTGGCGGGTGGCCGGCGGCGGCTTCCTCGGATTCTGCCACCGCGAGAACGCCGAAGCGCCTGCGGGCGTGATTCTGACCCTCGTCACCGATGATGTGGATGGCTGGGCCGCGCGGCTGCGCGAGGCGGGCGTGCCCTTCGAGAAGGATCCGGCCTACAATCCCGAATACAAGATCTATCACTGCTTCCTGCGGGATCCGAGCGGCTATCTCGTGGAAATCCAGCGCTTCGAGGACGAGCGCTGGCCGGGCTAGCCGAAATCCAACTCTGAATCGGCCCCCCACCCCACAAGCAAGACCACTTCTCCCGATGGCGGGATAGTAGCTTCCATCCCATACTCGGTCACTAGCTCACTCGCGATTGCTGTGGCATCTGGCGAGAAGTAAACAGTAGAATCGCCGCCCTCAGCAAGATCAGAGCTCGCGAAAAGCGCCGCATTCTTCGGCGAACCGGCATTCATGAACAATTTGATGTACTTGTCCTGGAGAATCCCTACCGCTCCCTTGGCTACTTCCTCGATTGCGAACTCCCTCTTCATCCAACCTCCATGAACAGCTTCCTCGATATTCGCCAGAAGCCGCGGCAATTGCTCGACCAGATAGAGTGGCAAGGATAATAGACGAAAGCTGTGCCTCTCTTTCTCGTTTCCAGACTGCCCACTCACCTGCACAAAACTGGAACGTGGCAGGTGCTGGCTCAATCGGATCGCAACGCTCTTATTTCTGGACTTCATGAATAGGTGCAAGGATTTCAGAGATCCTGCCAGCCCAGCTTTTATCTCGACTGGAACGACCTCGCCTCCTTGCTGCATCAGGAAGTCCACCTCTGCATTTCCACTTCGCCCCTCTCGCAGCCAGTAGGAAAGTACTTCTGACTGACTGGTTCCTTGAATTGCGGGAAGGTGCTGAGCAGCAAACTGCTCGGCGAGCATCCCTTCATTGACGAAACGAACGGAACGAATCTCATCATCGGAGATCCAGTTCAGGCCGCAGGCCGTGTTCACCAGCCCGATATCGAGGAAGTATGGCTTGTAAATCTTCTCGTTGATCGTCGCACCGAGGGGGACACCGGTTCCGTCACTGTGATATACAATTCGAATGACACGGGCCAAAGTTAGCAGTTCGATCGCCCGGCGTAAATCCCTCGCCTGTTCATCGCCATCCACACGAACATACTTCAGTTTCTCACCGATACCCCTCGGCACATAGTCGAAGATCTTCTGGATCCTTCGAAGTTCCGCTTTCGTGGCGTACTTGGAGAAATCGTCCCGGTAGGTTTGAAGAATTGACCGGTGTGCGTTGCGCGCCTCGGAATAGTCTCGTGTTTCAACGAATCGAAGAACTGCCTCCGGCATGCCTCCGACCAGTACGTAGTCTCTTAGGCAATTGAGTAGACGGGAGTGGGCGGTCTCGGGAAAGGTGTCAGACAGGCTGTATCCCTGCACGAGCTTGAGAAGATCGCCGTTACCGCATGCTTCAAGAAATTCCTCAAATGACATGGGCTCCAGATACAGGTAGTCGACACGCCCGACCGGCATCGAGAAGTTCGCATCTTGAAGGGCAAACTCCAGTAGAGAGCCCGCGGCAAGGACTGAAAGGTCTGGCCTCTCTTCATAGAAATCGCGCAGCACCGGAATAGCCTCCGGTATTGCCTGGATCTCATCCAGAAAGAGCACCGTCTTCTCGCCTTCTATGGTGCCTTCACCAAGCAGGAACTCTATCTCTCGAAGGATTCTCGCCAGGTCGCGGCTCGCGAATGCGGGCTGTAGCGCCGGATATCGCTCCAGGTCCACTTCATATAGGTGCAGTCCCATGCTTTGCGCGAAGAGACGTACAAGCGTGGATTTGCCCACTTGTCGGGCACCACGAACTATCATGGGCTTCCTGTATCTTGATGAATACCATTGTTTTAACTCGACTTCCGCTTTCCTCTTCAACCTGAGACCTCCAATAGCCACTGAATTTCAGCAGACAATGCATGTATTATGCCTGTATTTCCTTCAGATTCTGCATAAAATATAGGGGTGTTTTCTGCAATGTCAAGGTCGAGAGGGGGACCTTGCACGATTACAACCGGCTACTCTTCCGGTACTTCCCCGAAGGTCACGCCGTGCTACAGATAGAATTTGAGCAGGGTGATGGCCTCGCCCCAGCCGCTGGCGCATTCCACCAGCGCCGCGAGATCCTTCTCCGAGTCCGTGTGCCCCGACTCCTTCACCCGCAGCACCGTCCCCTCGCCGCGGGCTTCCAGATCGAACTCGATGGTGGTCATGCTATCGCCGGCCTTCCACTGGAAGACGAAGCGCTGGGGCGGCTCGGCCTCCAGCACGGGGCATTCCGCCTCGGTGGTATACTTGTCCACCTTGAAGTTCACCCACTTGAAGTGAATCTGCCCCCCCGACCGCGGATCCACGGTCGTGCCCTGGGTGAACCAGGCGTCCCAGATCTCGCCGGTGGTGAGCGCTTCGTAGACGCGCTCGGGCGGCACCCCGATGTAGGTGTTGTAGTCGATGGGCGGGATTTTGGCCGGCATGACTAACCCTCTTCGCCGGCGGCCATGTACTCCTGGAAGTTCTGGGTCTTGTAGGCGCCGGTGGACACGTAGTCGAGCACCCGTGCGAACTGCGGCGCCTCCACGAATCCCGGAAGCGGGCTGATGGGATTGCCTTCGGGATCCACGAACCAGGTCGTCGGATAGCTGTTCACGCCGTACATGCGGGCGAGCTGGGTACCGGGCGCGGCGGTCTCGCCGCCCTGGGGATCCTTGCTCTCGGCGTTGACCTTGATGGCGATGAAGCTGTCGGCCAGGCGCTGCTGCACGATTTCCTGGGAGTAGGTCTTCTCGTCGAGCACCTTGCACCAGTGGCACCAGGTGGTCCAGAAGTCGATGACCACGTACTTGCCCTCTTCGGCGGCCTTGGCCATGCCGGTCTCGTAGTCGTACCAGTCCACGCCTTCATGGCTTTCGGCCACTTCGGCTTCACCGGCCGCATCGGTCTTGGCGGTCTCGTCGGACTTCTCTCCGCAGCCGGCCAGCAACAGGGCGATGGCGAGCAGGGGCAGGATCTTCCGGATCTTCATGGGGACGCTCCAGGTTGAGGGGATTTCCGGCAAATGTAGAGGATCGAAGGGTGGGAATCCAGGGCCTATTCGCCCCGGGGCCAGCTCAGCCAGGAGGCGCGCATGCGCTTGGTCGCAAGGGCCGGCACCGAACTGAGCACCTGGCCGTCCAGCTTCACCACGATACGGCCCACTTCCTCGCCCTCATCGAAGGGCGCGGCGAGATCGCTCGGATTCTCCAGCTCGATGCTCACGCGGGCGATGTCCTCGGGACGGGCGAGATAGACCAGATCCTCGGCGGCGGCCACGCGCAGCTTCCCGCGCCAGGTGCGCTTAACCCTGAACTCGATGCCCAGGCCGTCGCCCTTGCGCAAGGCCGTGCGCATGTCCCAATCGGCGAAGCCGGAATCCAGAAGGCGCTCCACCTCGGCGTTGCGCTGCTTGGGCCCGGGGGAACCCAGGACCACGGCGATGAGCCTGCGACCGCCGCGCTGGGCGGTGGCCACCAGGTTCGACCGTCCCTTGTCGTGGTAGCCGGTCTTGAGGCCGTCCATGCCCTCGTAGACCTTCATCATGGTGTTGGTGGTGCCCAGGTCGAGACCCTTGCGAAAGCGGGTGTAGATCTTGCCGGTCCACTCGAGCACGAGCGGATGATTCAGCACCACTTCCCTCGCGAGGATGGCCTGATCCCGCGCCGTGGTGAAGTTCTCGGCCCTGCCTCCGTTCTCGGGCAGGCCGGTCACGTTGGCGTAGGTGGTACTCGTCATGCCGAGTTCGGCGCACTTCTCGTTCATGGCCGCCACCGTCGCGGGCACGCTGCCGAATATTCCCTCGGCCACGGTCACCGCCGCGTCGTTGGCGGATCCCACGGCCACGGCCTCGATGAGTTTCTGGAAACTGGTCTCGTCGCCGGCGGCCAGGTAGACCTGGCTGCCTCCCATGCCCTTGGCATACTTGGAACTCGTGAGCAGGGTCTCGGACTTGACGCGTCCGTCCTGGACGGCCTCATCCGCCAGGAGCAGGAGCATGAGCTTGACCACGCTGGCGGGGATCCACCGCTCGTCGGCGTTTTCCTCGAAGAGGATCTGCCCGCTCCGAGCCTCCATGAGCAGGGCGGACTCGTATTCGCCGGCGGCCAGGGCGCACGAGGCGATAAGAAGGGTGGCAAGGAAGGCGATTAGGATTCTCATGACGTTCCGGATCGGGTGATGCGGCATGCACAAAAAAGAGCGGCGCGAGTTCCCGATACTCTACGCGCCGCTCGGGGATCTGTCCAGAGATCCTAGTAGATGGGTTTGACCTCCGAGAAACTGCTGTTCTCTGCGGCGGTGTACTCGTCGGCGGTGACCAGCAGTTCATCGATTATGAATCCGGAATCCAGGCCTGCTGAGTGGACGATCTTGAAGGCCAGGCGGCCGATACCGACGCCACTCTTGCCGTGCCCCCTACCCTCGATGATGGGAACGTCGTCGATGAACAGGTCGTAGGTGTCGGCCACGCAATCGAAAACGAGCCTGAAGTTGTAGAACTGCTGGGAGGCATACAAGCCGAGTATGCCGTAGTAGCCGGCGGCGTCGCTGAGACGCAGATTCCCGGACGAATCGGTATAGATCTTGGCGAAGGTGCTGCTCCAGAAGCCCTGCTCGTAGACGGTGATCAGTTCGTAGTTGTCGGGAGTCACGATGATGACGTCGAAACTCACGGTCACCTTCCCCACGTCCACCGAAGCCTCGTCCACGAATTCGAAGACCACCGGCGCGGTGCTGCCTTCGCTGACCCGCACGATCTCCAGGGCCGGCGTCGCGAAGGGCTCATCCCTCACGGTGGCGCTGAGACCCGCATGGACTTCGATGGGTTCACCCAGATCGGGGCCTCCGGTGCCGATGGGCGCATCGACCGTTTTATCGTCGAAACTGGCGTCCAGCAGCGTGAAATCCGCCAGGGCCAGAACCGGCAGCAGGAGAATCAAAACCCCTAACACGTTCACATTCTTCATCTTATCTCCTTCATGCGCTTGACGTGAGGAACTATCGGTCATCACGGGGAAGAATAAGCAAGCACTCAGCCAATCAGCTCACCTTTCCGGTAGGCCCGGGTGCAGGGCCCATCCCGCCAGGGACAGCCCGGGCAGGGAGGCTCGTTGGGCGCGGGCAGGCTTTCCAGTCCTCCGGACAATTGCCCGGGGATGGTGAGTTCGGCGGCCTTCCGCGCCAGATTGATGGCCAGTTTCTCGGCCCACTTGAGGTGCCGCTCGTCGGCGTCCACCTCGCGGAACTGCCCCGCGCGCAGGAAGGCGATGAAGGCGCGTGAGGCGGGGCGCCCCGCCTCGCGAAGGGCCAGGGCGTAGAGAGCCATCTGCAGCTGGTGATGATGAAGCCGGTCGGGAATGGTGGCCTCGTCCACGCGGTCGCTCTTCCAGTCCACCAGGAAACGCTGATCATCCCAGATGAAGTGCAGATCGATCTGCCCGGTGATGCGCAGTCCCTCGAGCTTCAGCACGAAGGACTCCTCCCGTCGGATCTCGCTTCCCTCGGGCAGTCGCTGCCGGGTCCAGACGTTCTCGGTTGCGAAGAACTCGAGCAGGGTCTCGCGGGCGGCCTTCCGGCGGACCTCGTCGAGATCGGCGGGACAGGCCGCTTCGAAGGCCGCCTCCGCCTCGACGCGGAAATCCCAGTGTTCGAGGATGCGATGGAGGTCGGTGCCGAAGGAAGCTCCGGCGGGCCCATCGTCGCCGGCGCCTTCCCAGGCGTGGAAGGGCTCGGCGAGGCCGCGGGAGGAGCCGTCCAGATCGTAGCGGCGCTCCAGCAGCCAACGCAGGGGACAGGCATGCAGCAGCGCCAGGGAGGTCACCGGCAGCTCCAGCTCCGCGGGCGCCTCGACCTTCGAGGCCAGGGGCGCCCACTCCGGCGAGGGTGCAGGGGTCGGCGCATCCCCTTCCGTACGTCCCAGCGCGCGACCGAGGGGCCCGGGAGGACCTTCGTGATGCCAGTCCACCCGGTAGAGGGCGGCATCCACATCCCGCAGTCCCCGTTGCAGTTCGGCCAGGAAGTGGGCGCCGGGCCTGGCGGGCGGCAGATCGAACTCCTCGAGCGCTTTCTCCACGCTCTTCTTCCGCATCACCCCCGAAAGCAGCAGGTAGTCCTTGGCCCGGGTCATGGCCACGTAGAGAAGCCGTCGCGATTCCTCCTCCTCGCGCCGATCGGAGCTTAGGCGGATCCACTCGTGCACGAGATCCGGATGCCGACCTCCCTCGCCGTCGCGCCAGAGAAGGCCGAGAAGCGCGTCCTGCTCCCCTTCGCCGTCGAGACGCAGGCTGGCCAGGTCGCCGGGCCTGCGCATGCTCGAGAGATCGCGCTCCAGGTCGGCCACCACCACGAGGGGGAATTCCAGACCCTTGGCGGCGTGGATGGTGAGAATCTTCACCAGGGATTCGCCCTCCTCGGGCACCCAGGCCTCCTGGCGCTTGGGAGAGATCTCGCGGATGCGACGCATGTGCTCCAGGAACTCGGTCACGCTCATGCGTCGATGCCGTTCCAGCTCGCCGAGAAGTTCGGAGAGCTGCCGCAGATTGCGCAGCATCTTGAGCCCGTAGCGCTCGGTGGCCGCTCGCAGGTCGAAACCGCTGGCCCGAACGATCTCCTCCACGAGCTCCTGCATGGGCAGGCGGTGCAGGCGCGGTCCGATCTCGCGGCGCAGGCTCAGGAAGCGATCCACGCGCCGGCGGCCGGTCTCGCTGAGTTCGCTGTCGGGACCCGCGGCGGCCTCCAGCGATTCGATCAACTGCATGCCCTGTCGCTGTCCCATATCGGCGGGCAGCGCTTCGCCGGTGGCGGGCAGCATCAAGGTCACGAGATCCCGGCGGCTCAAGCCGATGGCTTCGCTGCGCAGCCCCCGCGCCAGCTTGAAGCGGTGATAGGGATCGTCCAGGGCCGCGATGAGGTTCTCCAGATCCAGCAGCTCCTGGCGGATGAAGTACTCCTTGCCGCCGGCCGCCTCGTGGGGAATTCCCCGGGCCGTGAGGGCGCGCACCAGGGGCGAGATGGCGCCGCCGCTGCGGACGAGGATGGCCACGTCCTTCCAGTCCAGGGGCCGCTCGCCCTCCCCGTCCCGCACCGCGAGACCCGCGTCGAAGGCCTCGCGCAGGGTGTCGGCCAGACGCTCCGCCGCGATGTGCCGCGCGCCCTGGGTATGGAGATCGCCGCTCACCGTGAGCTGGATGCTCACCCGCGCCTCGCCGTCGCCCTCACGGGGACTGTCCATGGGTGGGAAATCCATCGAGGGGAAGAAGGCGTTGAAGAAGTCGAGCAGCGCCGGATGGCTGCGGTAGTTGGTGCTGAGGGAGTGGCCGGTTCCCTGGTCGGCTGCCCGTCGCGCCTCGCGGCGGAAGACCTCCACGTCGGCATTGCGGAATCCGTAGATGCTCTGACGCGGATCGCCCACCAGGAAGAGCGCGCGCGCCTCGTCCTTCTTCTCGGGGGCGAGTTGCCGGATGAGCCGCAGCTGCAGGTGGTTGGTGTCCTGCATCTCGTCCACGAGAATCTGCCGATACTGGGAGCGCAGACGATCGCGAAGAGCCGGATCGCCTTCGAGCAGACCGAGGGCCGACAGCTGCAGATCCTCGAAGTCCAGCCAGGAGTGCACGCGCATGGCCTGCCGCAACCGACGATCCGACTCCGCCTGCAGTCTGAAGAAGGCCGCGCGCAGTCCGCGGGGGCGGTCGACGGCTTCGGCCGCGAGGGGCGCGAGTGCGCGGCGGGCCTCTTCCAATTCCTTCTTGAAGGGCTTCCACTTGCGCTCCAGTTCGCCTTCGTCGCCCAGGGTTTTGGCGCCGACGGTGAGGCGTTTCATGGCATCGAGCAGCCCGCCGGGCAGATCGGCGTCAAGCTTGTCCCTGCCGGTCAGTAGGACCAGGGCCGCCTGGATCTTTTCGGCGGAAGCCGGTTTGGGGTGCGCGCCTCCGGGCAGGTGCGCGCAAAGATTCGCGAAACGATCCGGCAGGCTCCACTGCCAGGTCAGCCAATGAGATTCGAAGAGCCTTCGGGCCGCATCCTCCTGACTCTTCACCCGGGCCTCGGCCTCCTCCCCGGAGTCGGAGGGCAGACCCAGGCTGCGCCGCAGCTCGCGATGCTCGGCGAGGCCCTGGCGCAGCTTGTCCAGGCCCATCTCGCCGCCGAGCAACTGCAGATCGGCGTTCTCCTCGGACAGCATGCGCGCGAAGATCTCGTCCTCGAGCTCGCGGAGTTCCACGGGATCGGGCACCCGGAAACGCGGATCCAGGCCCGCCTCGGCCGCGTTCTCTCTCAGGAGCCTGCTGCAGAAACCGTGGATGGTGGAAATGGGCGCGGTCTCCAATTCACGGCCCAGTTCGGCCAGCCGCCCGGCCACCTCGGCCTCGGCTCCCGCCGCCCGCAGGGTCACCTCGCGATAGATGCGATCGCGCATCTCCTGGGCGGCCTTCTCCGTGAAGGTGATGGCCAGAAGTCGCGCAGGCAGCGCGGGATCCCATCCGCCGTCCTCCAGGATGCGAAGGTAGCGCTCTACCAGCACGCGGGTCTTGCCGCTGCCCGCGCCGGCCGAGAGCAGAAGATCGCGCTGATGCCGCTCCACCGCGGGAAGCTGCTCGGCGTTGAGCTCAGGACGGCTCATCTTCGCCCCCCTTCCGCGGCTTCTCGCCTTCCTCCCAGCGGCAGAGCTGCCGCACGGAACAGCTCTCGCACTTCTCGCCGCCGTCGGCGGGAGCGGGATCGAAGCGTCCCCGGACGATCTCGTCCACCAGCTCGCGGATGCGCGCGGCCACCTTCTCGAGCCAGGCGTCCCACTCGCCGGCCTCGAGCCACTTGCCCTTCAGCTGTTTCTCCAGGGCCGGGTCCTCCTCGCTCTTTCTGAAGTAGCCGCGCAGGGTCTTGTCGGCGTCGTTCACGGAGGCGAAGGCCGCGCCGAGGCGATCCTTCTCGGGAAGTCCCCAGGCGTAGACGGGTAGCTGGAAGCTCCTGGGCGATTCGGATTGCGGGTTCTCCAGGCTCCGGCCGCTGCGCTTGTAGTCGATCACCAGGCGACGGCCGTCGCCTGTCCGGTCCACCCGATCCGCCCTGCCCCGAAGCCGGAAATCGCCGCCCTCGCCGGGGAGGGCGGCCGATTCGATGAGCATATCCGTTTCCAGGGAATCCGCCTCGGGACGCATGCCCGTGACCGAAAGGCGCTCGAGATCCCGGCTCAGGTAGCCCGCGAGAAGGCGGAGGCGCCGGGAATCCTCGAGGCGGAAACGACGGGAGCGAAGGGCCGCTTCGCCGTCTTCGACGAGAGTTTCCACCGCCTCGGCGTAGAGTTCCTTCAGGCGCTCGTCGAGCTCGTCCAGGGCGGGATCGCCGTCCCAACGGCGGAAGAAGAGCTCGAGGACCTTGTGATAGAGCACGCCCTCCTCGCGAGGACCGGCTTCGAGGACCTCGTCCTCCTCGAGGCGAAGGGTGCGCTCCATGAGATAGCGATAGGGACAGTGGGCGAAGGTCTCCAGCCCCGTGGGACTGAAGTTTCGTTCCAGGGCCATGCGCATGGCCAGGCGGGGATGCTTCTGTAGGCTCTCCACCTCGGGACGGGCGGCGAAGGCGTCGAGCACTCCGCCGAGCGCCTGTTCCCGCAGGAAGGCCTCGGCCTCCTCCAGGAGCGGACCGGACAGTCTGCGATGCCTGGCCACCAGCACGTTTCTCACGAGGTCCCGCAGACCCACCGGCCGCGCGAACTTCTCGTCCAGGGATTTGCCGGGAACGAAGCGCGCTACGGGAAGGGGAGCGATGCGCTCCAGCTCGTCGAGGAAGAAGGACGGCGGCGTGACCCGCCCCTCCAGGTCGCGCACCGACCAGCTCAGCACCAGACTGCGGGAGGCGCGGGTCATGGCGATGTAGAAGAGGTAGCGCTCCTCCGCCTGGCGATCGGCCCGAAGAGTCAGGCGCGCGGCTCGACCTTCCTCCTCGAAGCCTCGATTGAGCTGCTGGCGTTCGCTCTCGCGCAGCAAAGGATCCTCGCGGGGCGGCGGCGGGAAGCTGCCGCGGCTGAGCCCCGCCACGAAGACCGTGTCCAGTTCGGGCAGCCGCATCTCGAAGGGATTGCCCAGCAGGATGCCTCCACCCTCGCCGCCCCAGGCGCGGCGAGTCTCCACCGAATCCAGAGCCGCGGCGAAGGCGGCCTGCCAGGCCGCCGCGGATTGCCGGGTTCCGGGGGGCAATGCCTCGCCGGCCAGGGTGCCGGCCGCGGCCATGATGTCTTCCAGGTCGCGAAGTTCGGAGGCCAGCAGCGCGACGCCTCCGCCCTCGCCGCGGGCGAAGGCCCCGTCGAGTTTCGCGGACACGAGATCGCCGAGGGGCCGCAGAAGGTCGTCGAACCAGGCGCGGCCGTCGAGCTCGCCCTTGGGCGCGGACAGGTGCCAGTCGAGCCAGTCCCAGTCGGCATCGGGATGCTCGCGCCGGGCCTCTTCCAGGAATTCCGTCCAGCTCGCCTCGGCGGGAAGTCCGCGCCGTCTGCCTTCGGACTGCAACTCGACGAGCAGTTCGTCGTCCATGCCCAGGTAGCCTCCCCTGAGCTTCCGAAGCAGATCGACGCCTCCGCCGCCGGCCTGCCAGTCGAGCATGGCCGCGAAAAAACCGGCCAGGGCGCTGCGGCCGAGAGTCGCTCGGCGCCCGCTCAGGAAGGGCAGTCGGGCGCGCTCGAGGGTGGACGCGATCAGTTCGCCCAGTTCGGCGTCGCGGTAGAGCACCGCCAGACGACCGGCATCCACGCCCTCGGCGAGAAGATTGCGCAGTTCGCGGGCGATGGCCTCGGCCTCGTCACGGCGGGAGGCGGCTTCCAGAAGCCGCAGCTCGACGGGCGGCTCGCCCTTGGCCTCGCCCGGCAGTCTGCGAAAGAGCTCGCGGGCCAGGCGAGCGGGGAAATCGCCGGCGAAGCGGGGCGTCGCGTCCAGGGCTTCCACCTGCCAGCCTTCCGGGCCCGCGAAACGGGCGGCCAGGCGATGGAGACGCTCGAAGGGCGGTCGGGGCGGGCCGTCCAGATCGGCGGGATCCATGCAGAGACTGAAGGTGCTGGCCTCCGCGCGGGACATGAGCGCGCGAAGCAGGCGCAGCTGCAGTGGACTCAGATTGCTGAAGCCGTCGACGACGAGCAGGTCCAGGGCCGGAATCAGTTCGGGCCGCTTCTCCAGCAGCTCGGCGGCCGACTGCATGGCCGGCGCCGGATCGTAGAGCGCGGATGCCGCCTGTTCCTCGAGGTAGGCCTGGTAGAGATCGGCCAGGGCCGCGGGGCGCGGGCCGGACAGGGAGCGAAGATCGTCCGGACCGAGCCCGCCCTCGACGAGTTCGGAGAGCAGGCGGTCCAGGACCTCGGGAAAGCCGGCGGTGGCGGCGCTGTCCTCGAGGCGGCCGAGGCTTCCGCGGCGATGGGCAAGCAGGCGGGACAGGGCCAGGCGGCGGCTCAAAGGACCTCGGGGAGAGCATCCCGGGTCGGCGGCCTCGAGCACCCGCCGCACCAGGGCGCCGGGGGTGAGGATGTCCGGCAGGAAGGCCGCCCGACGAGCCGCGGCCTCCAGCAGGCGGGATCGGACCAGGGCCGCCTCGTCGCGATTGGGCACCAGATAGAGCACCGCCCGATTCGCCGCCAGGGCCTCGCTGGCACGGCGAATGCACTCATGGGTCTTGCCGGAACCGGCGATTCCCAGGAGGAGAGAGTTCCGGGAGGCGGGTAGCTCATTCATTGACATCATCCTAGGCCCCTTCTAAAGTCCAGCCTACTTGATCCGAATCGGCGGTGGTATCGCAAAATGCCCGAGGCTCCTCTACGCATCTATCACATCGGCACCCGGGGCATCCCCACGACTCAGGGGGGTATCGAGAAGCATATCGAAGAGATCGCCACGCGCCTGGCCGATCGCCTGGACATCACCGTCTACGCCCGCAGCTACTACGTGCCGCCCATGAAGGACTACAAGGGCGTGCGGGTGCGGCGCCTCCGCACCCTTCAGACCAAGCACCTGGACACCTGGATCTACGCCCTCGTCGCCACCTTCGACGTGCTCTTCCGAAAGCGCGGCATCGTGCACTACCACGCGCTGGGTCCGAGCATCTTCGCCTGGCTGCCGCGACTCTTCGGCCACAAGACCGTGGTCACCGTGCACGGGCTGGACTGGCAGCGGGCCAAGTGGAACCGCTTCGCGCGTTTCTACCTGAAGATGTGCGAGACCTTCAGCGTGCGATTCCCCAATCGCAGCATCGTGGTGTCGAAGGTCCTGCGGGAGTACTACAAGGAGAAGTTCCAGGCCGACGTGGACGCCATACCCAACGGCATCCAGGAGCCGCCGGCGCGCATGCCCGAGGAGATCGCCGAGAAGTGGGGACTGGCGAAGGACGGCTACATCTTCTTCATCGCCCGCCTGACTCCCGAGAAGGGCGCCCATCACCTGATCCGCGCCTTCCGCGAGATGGGCACCGACATGAAGCTTGTCATCGCCGGCGAGGGCCTGCACAGCGAACGATACGTGGACGAATTGCATAAGCTGGCCGAAGGAGACGACCGCATCGTCTTCACGGGCTTCGTCACCGGCGCCACCCTCGACGAGCTCTTCGGCAACTGCTACCTCTACTGCCAGCCCAGCGAGATCGAGGGACTGTCCATCGCCCTGCTCGAGGCCATGAGCTACGGCTGCTGCGTGCTGAGCAGCGACATCCCCGAGAACCTCGAGCTGGTCGAGGGCGTGGGCTTCAGCTTCGAGACGAAGAACGTGGAGTCCCTGCGCGAGAAGCTGCGCGCGCTGATGGAAAGGCCCGAAAAGGTGCACATGGCGGGCATGGTGGCGCGCCGGCGCGCGCTGACCGAGTACAGCTGGGACACGGTGGCGGGGGCCACCGAAGCTTTGTATCGGGAAATGAAACGCTAGGCGCTTTCTCCCCACTCCCGTCGCAGCAATCCGAACTCCACGTGATCGAGCCACTCGCCCTTCCATCGCATCTCCTCCCGCCGGCATCCCTCAAGCCTGAAACCCACCTTTTCCGCCACGCGAATCATGCGCCCATTGAAGGACCAGGTGTCCAAAGCGAGTCGATGAATCTCTGAATGGCCGAAGAGATAGTCGATCCACAGTCGAAGGGCCTCGGTGCCGCAGCCGCGTTCGAGCTCCGCGTCCTCGCAGATGTTGATGCCGAGGAACCAGGTGTCCTCCATGCCCTTGCGGCGGATATAGCGGTTGATCCAGCCCATGGCGCGGCCCTCGCGATCGGCGATGATGGCCGAGTTCCTCGGTTCGGGCAGGTTCTCGCATTTGGACAGGAAGGCGAGCTTCTGCTTGATGCGAGTTTCGTCCGAATCCAGGGGCATGTGCTCCCAGGGCGCGTCGAAGTCGCGCCACTGGCCCTCCTGCATCCAGCGGAGATAGGCTTCGAGGTCGGCGGGCTCGCGGTCACGGAGCTGCACCAGCTCTCCGGCCGCGATGAGGCCGCTCACGGAGATCCAGTTAGAAAACTCGTCGGGACTGCTTCGGGCGGTTTCATGCCGCTCCCTTCAGGAAGGCTTGCAGTTTGGCTTCGTCGAGGCGTCCGCCGGTGCGCACGCCCGAGCAGACATCCAGTCCGTCGGGCTCAACCACGCGAAGCGCCTCTCCCACGTTTTCGGGATTCAGTCCGCCCGCGAGGAAGACCGGCACCGTCGCCGCCTCGCGAATCTCGCGGCTGATGCTCCAGTCGTGCACTTCACCGGTGCCGCCGAGGCTCTTCCGTTCGGCATCCGGACGGCCCGAGTCCAGCAGCAGCGCGTCGGACAGCTCGGCCAGAGCCAGAGCCTCCCCCACCGAGTCGGCCCCCCGTACATGGATCACGGGAACGAGCCGCAGGTCCGGCAGCATCTCGCGCAGCGATCGCAGCAGGGCCGGCTCGGGCGTCTCGCAGAGCTGCAGGGTCGCAGGACGGCATCGATGGACCTGTGCGCGCAGGACATCGGCATCCGTCTTCGAGCTGAGCAGGAAGCTGTCGGTGCCCGGAGGCAGGCCGGCGATGATCTCGGCGATCTCAACTTCGGGAATGACTCCCGGTCCGCTTGGCATGGATGACACGAAGCCCAGGGCGTCGGCCCCCGCCTTCAGGGCGAGCCGCGCCTCTTCGGCGTCGAGCATGCAGCAGATCTTGATCTTAGGCTTCAAGGCGTCCCCCTCCGACATCCTGCACAAAGTTCGCGGAAAACGAAACGATTTGCTAGAGGATATTCAGATCGCCAATACTCGCTCCCATCAACCATCCCCTGAATGGAGGACATCATGATCGTGCGCCTCGCCATGGTTTTCATGATTTTCGCTTTCGCCGCCCTGGCGGACGGGCCTCTCTACGGCATCTACGAGAATCTCGGCTTCGCTCCGGAGGGCATGACCCTGGAAGCGGCCGTGCTGACCCTCAGCGAAGCCTTGGAGTACGACGAGGGATTCGAACTCCTCCATCGGGGGCCGGTGACGCCCCCCGACCACGTGCGGGAGGACGCAGGCGATCGGGACGGCCGGCGCGGCTATCTGATCGTCTTCATCGACGAAGCCTACCTGAACGCTCTCGCGGATCTGCATCCCAAGTACGCGGCCGCCGGCATGATGCGCCTGGGTCTGAGCGAGGAACCGGGGGGCCTCCGGATCACCATGCTGCAGCCGGAAACACTGGCCCGTATCGTGGGCAACGATCTGGAGGACGAGACCCTCTACGCCGCCATGGCGGGCCAGGCCGCGGCCCTGGCCGGAAGGATTCGGGACCGGGTAAGCAGCGCATTCGGCAAGCCCACCGCGAACGAGCCCATGCCTCCCCTTCGCGATCGGGACCGTCTGCGCGAAGGCAAGAAGGACATGTTCATGATGGTCGGACCCATGACCTACTTCCGCAGCGAGGGTCAGTTCCCCCTCCTCCATTCCGAAGCCGTCGTGGACGACGCCACCCTGCAGATGAACGCGCTGGCCGATCGCATCACCGCGAACCTGGCGGCCTTCACTCCCGATGGAAAGGATCTGAAATACCGCTGGACTCCCGATCCTGACGCGGATCTCAAGTGGAAGCTCGCCGCGCGCAAGGAGGTGCCGGGCAAGGCCATCCTGCTGGGCATCACGCGGCCGCGCACCGAAGCCCTAGCCATGCACATCGCCGGCATGAAGCGCGCCGAGGGCGACTGGCGCTCGCCGGGCCTCGATCACGTCTGCGCCTTTCCCATCGAGGTGCTCATCTACCTGGACGGCGACGAGATCCAGGTGCGCAGCGCCAAGGAGATGTTCCGCATGGACCAGTTTTTCTGGGACGCGGGCAAGGGCGCCTTCATGAAGTACGCATCCATGCCGGGCATGCTGGACGGGTCGATCAGGCGGGCGCTGTTGGGGGAATAGGCGACAGGCGACAGTCTCCAGTCGCCAGTCTCCAGTCACCAGTCGCCAGTCGCCAGGCGACAGTCTCCAGTCGCCAGTCTCCAGTCACCAGTCTCCAGTCACCAGATAATCCCCCGGCGAGGGCCGGGGGTTTTCTTTCAGGCCTGTCCCGAAAGTTTATCGCAACAGGACCAGTTTGCTCGAAGTCACCGAGCGACCGTCGAACAGGCGCGCGAAGTAGACACCGGGAACCAGGACACGGCCGGCGGCGTCGCGGCCGTCCCAATCTAGATGATGATCTCCAACCTCGCGGCGACCATCGAACAGCTCCGCAACTTTGCGGCCGCTCACATCGTGGATGCTCAATCGCAAGGCCGAGGCCGTGGGCAGGTTGAAGTTCAGCCGCGTGCTGCCGCGCATGGGATTGGGCGAGGCCCGCAGGGCGAGGGAGCTTGGCAGGAAGTCCGCCGCCGAGGTCGGCATCAGCGGATTGGCGGCGAGGACCACCTCGCTGAAGGCGCTGCCGTAGGCGAATGTCGAACCGTCCGAGGAGAATTCTAGATCGTAGGCGGAGGCCGAGTACCAGCGCATCAGTTCGCCGCTAGCGACGCTCCAAAACCTGATGTCGCCCTGGGAACCGTCGCGCCCCGAGGACAGCAGGATGCCTCCGTCGGGGGAGAAGTCGAGAGCATAGACCCAATCGCCGTGGCCTTCGAAGGTGTCGATCAGGGTGCCCTCGGCCACGTTCCAGAGTTTGATGGAGGAATCGTCGCTGCCGTCCCAGCCCCCCGCGCCGCTGGCCAGAATGGCACCGTCGGAAGAGAAGGCCAGGGCGCTGACGTCATCGTCGTGAGCCGAGATGCTTCGAATCAGGGTTCCGCTTTCGACGTCCCAGAACTTCACGGCATTGTCGCCCCCGGCCGTCGCCACCATGCTGCCGTCGGGCGCGAAGGCCAGGTCGTGGATGTAGGCGCCGGTGTAGATGGAATGGAGTTCCTGGCCGTCGGACAGGCGGCAGATGGAAACGTAGCGGTTCACTCCGCCGCCGCCCGAGGCTAGCAGCATTCCGTCGGCGGATACGTCCACGAAGCAGCCGCCCGAAGTGAATCGCTCCTGGCCGGTCTCCAGATCCCAGACCGCCGACACGCCGCCCGGGGGATATCCGGACACGATGTATCCCACGGCCACCCAATCGCTGCCGGGAACGTGGGCGACCGAGATGACCGCGTGGGGCGCCAGCGAGAACTCGCCGGCGGGAGCGCCGTCGCCCGCGGCCCAGAGCCGGAATGTGCTATCGCCGAGGTCCGCTCCCGAGATGACATGCTGGTCATCCGAGGTGAAGGCCACGCCCCGCACGCTGGCGCTGTGATCGTCCCTTTGCCAGATGATGTCGGGCGCTCCCTGGGCGAGTGCGTTTCCGGCGATCAGCAGCATCAGGCAGATTCCCGCTTTGATCAGTCGCATCGGCTTCATCTCGCGCCCTCCCACTGGCGAATTCAACATTGACCGGCTGTCCCTAAGCTTACACCCGACCGCGCCGACCGTGACGGAGATCGTTGAAGTTTAAACTTCTGCAGGTGTCATTGACGTGACCAAGTGCTGTCGTATGCGTGAAAATAGAGATCGGGGAGGGATGAGTCCCTCCCCGACTGACTTTCGAAGCGGAAGGAGGGGAGGGAGCTCATCCCTCCCCAACCTCTATTTCAAGAGCACCATTTTCTGATGCAGTTTGATCTCGCCGGCGTTCAGCTTGGCGAAGTAGACGCCCGAGGCCACCGCTTCACCGGACTCGTCCCGGCCGTCCCACTCGTAGGCATGGATGCCCTCGGCCAGAGGACCGTTCACGAGCATGCGCACCAGACGTCCCGCAGGATCGTAGACGGCCAGCCGCGCGTTCTTCGACTCGGGCAGACCGAAGCTGATCGAGGTCTTCGGGTTGAATGGGTTGGGATGGTTCCTCGAGAGGAAGACGCTGGCCGGAACCACTTCCACCTCGGTGCCCGTCTCGTTGACGATGAGGGTCACCGGCACCGCGATGGAGGGCCCCGCGTTGTTCACCACGAGTACCTCCGCCTCGTAGGTGCCCTCCACCATGTCGGTGGCGTCGAGGGTCACGCGGATGTCGTCGGTCTCGCCGGCCTGGAGCTGCCCCTCGGTGATGTCCAGGGAGATCCAGTCCAGCGAGTTCTGGATGGTGAAGAAGTCGTCACTCTCGTCGAAGACCGAGGGATCGCCGCTGTCGGCCACCTTCACCTTGCAGTTCATGTTGCCGGGCGCGTCGACGTTCCACTGGAAGCTGCCCGAACCCGCGTCCACGTCGCTGGCGAGAAGCTCCCAGTTGCCCAGGATTCCGCGGCGCAGGTAGATGTCCACCAGACCCGATCCGCCGCCGGCGCTAAAGCTGATGGTCTGCTGCTCGCCGACGGTCCAGACTTCGCCGCCGTTGGGCGCGAGCACGTGGACCGCGGGACCGTCCATGACGAGGGTGAAGACGTCCTCGATGTAGTGGGGATCGTCGCCGTAGATGTCGCCCTGGATTCCGTAGGTGAGGGGCAGGTCGCCGCTCACGTCGGGGAAGCTCACGTTGATGCTCGCAGTGGCGGTCTCGCCGTCGTAGATGTTCCCCCATCCGCCGTCCGGATCGAACCAGGTGATCATCGCGCCGTCGCCGGTTCCGCTGAAGGAGAGGCTGCCGCTCGGACCGACGAGATCGGTGCCGCTGTTGACCACGGCCCCGGGCGGGAAGTCGAGGGTGACTTCGCTGAGCCATTCCACGTCGGTGCTGGCGTTGTAGACGGTGACTCCGAAGTCCACCGTGGAGCCCACCACGTAGGTGGACGGATCCAGCGAGAGCCAGGAGCCCGCCACGCTGCGCGGCAGATTCGGATCGATGATCTCGAGGCTGTAGTTCAGCACCGAACCCTCTTCGCCCTGGTTACTCACGTGCAGCATCTCGAGGCTCGTGCCGTCCGGGGGCAGGATCTTCGAGATGGACTCGGGCGTCACGACGCAGGCGGGCAGAGGCACCGAGGCCACCGGCATGAAGGCGATGGCCCGGCCGGTGGTCAGTGTGGCGGCGCTGCTCGGATAGGAGTTCCAGTAAGTGTAGGTCAGACCGTCGGTCCTGTCCTTGTTCTGGATGCCCACCGTGCCGTAGCCGTTGGTGCTGTCGGTGTTGTTCACGGTCTTGTACTGCATGAGCAGGATGCCGTCGCCCGTGCTCGTCGGGTGATAGGCCGGGTCCAGGAGAATCAGCTCGAAGTCCTGGAAGGCGCTGGTGGCGCGGTTCTTCAGGTTGTCCCACTGGATGATGTAGCGGTGGTTGGCCTCGTCGTACCAGCTGCTCACGATGTTCGAAGCCTGCTGATAGAGGTCGTCCCAAAAGACCGCGATGAGATTGTCCGCGCCGCCCGCGCAGGGCAGGTTCCAGTTGCGGTAGAAGTTCATCTCGGTCTCGCCCATGGCGACCCAGCCGTTGGAGCAGATGCTGATCTTGTCGTAGGGCTCGCCGTAGTAGCTGAACTCGAAGGGCAGATCGACGGTCCTGGTGTCGTCCTGCTCCCAGCCGAAGTCGCCCAGTCCGAGATCCGTGCCCGGCCCGCCCTGGTTGGGATTGACCTCCACCCAGTCGTAGACCGGCGCGTATTCGTAGCCCGTGTCGGTGTTGTCCACCGCGTAGTATCCGTAGCTGTCCGGGCCGGTGGGATCGCCCGCGCCGGCCGATCCCACGGTGAAGGAGAAGTTCACCACATCGGTGGCGCCGTCGTTGAAGGTGAGCTCCATGGCGAAGGCGGCCTGATGGCCGGGAACGCAATCGGAAGTCACCGTGATGCTGAAGGGATCGGAGGTGTTTTCGCCCGAGCCCCCTATGGGCAGGCTGCCGAAACCGCCGCTCGGATCGTTGATGACGATCCAGGGGCTGACGCTGCTCAGTTCCGCGCTGATGGCCGTCCCGGAGATGTTTCCGTCGTTGCGGATCTGCACGCTCAGGGTGCCGGATTCGCCGGGTTCGGGATTGCCGCCGGCGAAGGTGAAGTCCTCGTAGGTGAAGGCCGCGCTCTGCACGTCGAGTTCGACCAGCGAGGTCCAGGACTGGAAGCCGTCGCTCGCGGTCAGATCCAGCTCGATGGCGTATCCGCCGGGAGCGTCGTTGGCGATGAACACGTCGAAGTCCTCGGCGCACCAGACTTCGGCGCCGGAGGCGATGTTGCCGTAGGTCTCCGTGTCGTCCACCACCGTGACGTAGGGATCGTTGCTGGACAGGGTCGCGCTCACGTTGTTGGCGGTGCTGGTCCCCAGATTGCGCAGTGAGATGGAAAGCTCGATGGCCTCACCGGGATTCACGCGATTGTCCCCATTGCCCTGGCTGTCGCCGCTCATGTCGTCGTCGATGAGCTGGTTCTCCGCCGCCGCGTAGGCGCTCACGCTGCCCAGGGAAAGGGAGCCCAGGTAGGGCATGTGATTGTGGGACATGACCGTCACGTAGAGGGTTCCCGAACCGGCGGCCTCGATGGGCAGGTTCACCTGTCCCGCCGCGTCGGTGTAGCCGGTCACTCGGATGTCGCCGTCCTTGAAGAGCGCCACGCGAGCGCCTTCCAGAGGGCCGCCGGGATTGCTCACGGTCACGGGCACCGAACCCACGCCGGTGGGGAGACTCGCCGGGTGCACCACGGTGAGGTCCTCGGGATAGGCGGACCAGAGCTGGGTGACCGGGTCGCCCATGAGGTTGTTCCACATGGACCAGACCTCCACCGTGTTCGGCTGCGAGATCTGATAGTTGTGATAGAGCTCGTACTTGCCGCGGGTGTGGGCCGAACCGGTTCGGTGGTCCTCGCCGTTGATGGCGCCGTGCCAGACGCCCATGTAGTAGCAGTTGTTGTAGCGGGTGTGGGTGCCGATGGTGGCCGTGCCCACCGAGGCCACGCCGCCGCCGTTGGGCGCGCGGAAGAAGGCCTCGGAGCGGCAGTTGGCGTCGCTGGCGAAGCTGCCCGTGTCGCAGGTCACGATGATGGCGAAGGGCAGTTCCTTCTGGTTGCCCAGGGCCATGATGTGGGCCGAGCTCATGCCGCTCATGTGCCAGTATCCGCGATAGCCGAAGACGCTCAGGCCCTGGTTGAGGCTGGCGGTCATGGCGCTCAGGAAGTTGCCGCCCCAGATGGTGTCGACCTGGGTGTAGTTGTGCTGGAGCAGCTGCTCCTTGAGCCACTGGTTCACGTAGATGGTCGTGATGCCGGAGCTGGACGGATCGCCCGTGAGGCCCGCGCGGGTGAACCAGCCGGGATCGGAGATCGGAGGACTGGTCTCGTAGGTGACGAGCTTGCTGACCACGTCCTCCAGCTCGGTGGTGCTGGTCACCGAGAGGCGTCCGATGTGCACGTCCGACAGCACGTCGCCGCCCACGATGGTCGAGTAGTAGTGGTCGCCTTCGCCGCCGTAACCGGAGACGCTCTCGAAGAAGCAGGGAACGGTGATGTAGCCGCTGGCGTCGCCGACCAATGTGATATGTTCGAGGGGAGGATCGGCGGTAGCGTAGAAATCGTCGATGTAGTCTTCTACCTGCCAGTTGTTGCCGCCGGTTTCGTCGGTGGACACCGCCACCACCTTGTAGCCCTGCTTCTCACGCCATTCGATAAGCGGAGCCAAGCGGGTCAGAACACCGGCGGTGTTGTCGTAGATGAGCAGGTAGGTGCCGGGGCCGACCTCGGTGACGCCTTCGCGGTAGTAGCCGGAGTCCTCGTAGTTGAGGACCATGTCCTTGTAGAGCAGGTGGAAGGACTCGGGGATGAACTCCGCCGCCTCGACGGCTTCGCTCGCGAACTCGATCTCGATCTCCATGCTGGTGGCCACGCGCGCTTCCCGGCTCACCGGATCGTATCGCACCGGATTCACGCGCAGGGCCGACACGCTCAATTCGCGCATCATGCCGGGCTCGCCGATCTCCACGTCGGGAGCGGCGTCGAGGCTCGGGGTCAGATAGGCGCCCTCGTCCATGACGAAACGCTCGGCGCCGTCGGGCTGCACGGGGAAGAGCCTCAGGTCGGGAAGCACCTGCTCCTCTCGGGACAGCACCTTCACCCTGGCGCTCGATCCCGCGGGAAGCGCGATGAGCTTGCTGATCACCGGCAGGCCGGGGTGTCCGTCCGCACCGCGCATCCCGCCTCCGGGAATGCTGAGCGCATCGAAGAGCTCGCCGTCCGCCTCGAACTTCTCGAGGTTGAGCGCGTCGAGCACGAAGGACAGCCGCACTCCGCTTTCGTCCTGGGACAGGATGCGGAACTCCGGCTTCGTCGCGGCGGCTCCGCCCTCGAGGTCGAGCCGGTGGAGCTGCACTTCGGCGGCCGCGCCGAGTGTGAAAAGGCAAAGGGATATCAGGGTCAGAATCAGGGTAATCGACGATCGCATGAAGGCCTCCGAGAAGGATGGGAACGAGGCCGCCCGAGCGGCGTGAAGGTCGTTAATTATACCAGATTCCGAGCATCCGGCCCAAGTACTCGCAGCCCTTTACCTGCGGGGACAAATTGCTATACTGGCCCGGACTATCCTCTTTCCCACATTGCCCTAGGAGTCCGAAATGACGCCCTTCCTTACCGAAGAGAACCTGAAGTGGAGAGACAAGGCCCGCGAGATCGCCGAGAAGGTGGTCAGGCCCCTGGCCGCGAAGTACGACGAGATGCAGGAGTATCCCTGGGAGGTGAAGGACGCCATGGCCGAGGCCGGACTCCTGGGCGTCTGGATCCCCAAGGAATACGGCGGCGAGGGCGCCGGCGTACTGGATCTCTGCCTGGTCACCGAAGAGCTCAGCAAGGCCTGCGGCGGCATCGGCGTGGCCTTCGCGGTGAACGCCCTGGGCAGCTTCCCCATCATCCTCTCGGGCACGGAGGAGCAGAAGAAGCACTACCTGCCGCAGATCGCCCGTGGCGAGAAGCTCATCGCCTTCGGGCTCAGCGAGAAGTTCGCTGGAAGTGACGCGGGCAGTCTCCGCACGCGGGCCGAGAAGAGCGCCGGCGGCTGGACCATCAACGGTGAGAAAAAGTGGACCACCAACGGAGGTATCGCCGAGATCTACACGGTCTACGCGGTGACCGACCCGGAGAGCCAGCGCTCGCGCATCTCGGGCTTCATCGTGGAGAAGGGCGATCCCGGATTCTCCATCGCCAAGATCGAGGATAAGATGGGCATCCGGGCGGTGCCCGTGGTGGAACTCGACTTCGAGAATTGCGAGGTGCCCGAGGATCGCCTTCTCGGCGGCAAGACGGGCCAGGGATTCAAGCAGGCCATGATGACCCTCGACCGCGCCCGTCCCGGCGTGGCCGGCCAGGGCGTCGGGCTCGCCCAGGGCGCTCTGGACTACGCCGCGGTCTACGCCAACCGGCGCAAGCAGTTCGGCCAGAGCATCGGCAGCTTCCAGATGATCCAGGGCATGCTCGCCGACATGAGCGCCCGGGTGGAGGCGGCCCGCTACCTGGTCTACGCCGCGGCCCGCAACATCGACATGGGCGCGAGCAACATCAGCAAGCTGGCCGCCCAGGCCAAGCTCTTCGCCACCGACACGGCCATGAGCGTGAGCACCGACGCGGTGCAGATCTTCGGCGGCTACGGCTTCATGAAGGACTATCCCATCGAGAAGTACATGCGCGACGCGAAGATCACCCAGATCTACGAGGGCACCAACCAGGTGCAGCGCATGGTCACCGCCCGCCACGTGCTCAAGGGAGCGCGGGATCTGAAGCATCTCGAGGAGTACATCCCCAACGAGGTGCAGCGAGAAGTGGATCTTGCTGAACTGTGAACTGTGAACTGTGAACTGAGAACTGTGAACTTTGAACTCAGGAGGGCGAGCTCTTAGCTCGCCTTTCGTTTTGGCCGCAATCTCTTGTGCAGACCGATAAGCTGCTTTCGCACCTCGACGAGCACTCGATTTAGCTGATCAACCTGCTCCAGACCAAAGTACCCGAGTTTTCCTGCTATCAGGGTCAGCGTCTCCACCTCGTTGATCGATCCCAAGGCAATGTCGATGAAGCGCCGAAACTCTGACTCTGTATCCCTCCCGGCTCCTTCAGCGAGGTTTGCAGATATGGATACGGCTGCCCTCCGGATCTGGCTTTGAATCCCGAAGGTTTCCTTTCGGGGCATGGACTCGCTTACCCTGTAGACACATTCCACGAGTTCCAACGACTGTTGCCAGACCGGATACTCTTTGTAATTCCTCATTTAAGTCGGCTCTCCCAATTAATGGCTTCTTGTTACTCAGCCAAAGATGGGCCAGCTCGCCCAATCTTGAAGTTCTCAGTTCTCAGTTCATAGTTCTCAGTTCTCAGTTCACAGTTCCACCTTGACATATCCAGATTGTCCTAATACACTAGTTCATTGTAACACTAGTACGGGAGGCATAAGCCCATGAATCCCAAGGACAGCGCCACCCCTCAGCTCGATACCCGGAGCGGAGTGCCCATCTATCGGCAGATCGTCGACTGGGTGAAGTTCCGGGTGGCCGCCGGCTTCCTTGAGCCCGGCGAGCAGCTGCCCACGGTGCGCCAACTTGCTGTGGATCTGGGGGTTAACGCGAATACCGTCTCCCGCGCCTACCTCGAACTGGAGCGCATGGATCTCGTCAACACGCTTCAGGGCAAGGGCACCTTCGTCGCGGAGAAGGAGGTGCCCATGGACCAGGTAGTCCGCGGGCTCAAGCTCAAGGAAATCGTCAGTGAGATGCTCTCTCGGGCCAGCGAGTTCGGCTTCAGCCCCGAGGAAGTCATCGACGAGATGAACCACCGAATCTCCGTGACCAAGGAGGAATCATGAACGTGCCCAAACCCACACTGGACCTGCCCAAGGCCCCCAAGGCGCCGGCCATCCGACCGGATTTCCGCTTCGGTGCGATCAACTTCCTGATCATGGTC
Source organism: uncultured bacterium (assembly GCA_964344565.1). Lineage (GTDB taxonomy): Bacteria > Krumholzibacteriota > Krumholzibacteriia > JACNKJ01 > JACNKJ01 > JACNKJ01. The sequence goes on along the minus strand of CAYFNT010000011.1, from coordinate 12,962 downwards.
GCGCTGGCCAGCCTGGGAGGAGCGATTCAAAGTTCGCTGGGGGTTCCCTCGGGAACCGTCCTGCCCATCGACCTCACCACCTTCGGCGTCATCGCCGGACTGGTCATGGGCGGCTCCCTCTACCTCTTCCCCAACTGGATGAAGGTCATCGCCCTGGGCGTGGCCTACTGGCTGGTCATCCACTTCCTGTTCCCGGACATCAACGCATGGCCGCTCTACGTCGGCGGCTATCTCGGGATCTTCATCTCGTCCTCGGTACAGATCGCCAGGCAGTGGGAGAAGGGCGTGGTGCTTCGCCTCGGCAAGTTCCGCGCGCTGAAGGGCCCCGGCTACTTCACCATCTTCCCGCTCATCGATCGGGTGGACAAGCTCATCGACCACCGCGTGCGCGTCACCGACTTCCGCGCGGAGACCACGCTGACCCACGACACGGTGCCGGTGAACGTGGACGCCATCGCCTTCTGGCTGGTCTGGGACGCCAAGATGAGCGTGCTCGAGGTGGAGGACTTCGAGGCGGCGGTGGCGCTCAGCGCGCAGACCGCCCTGCGAGACGCCATCGGACGTCACGATCTCGCCCAACTGCTCAGCGAACGCGAGCGCCTGGGCACCGAGATTCAGAAGGCCCTCGACCGGAAGACCGATCCCTGGGGCATCACCATCCAGGCCATCGAGATTCGTGACATCATCATTCCGCCCGGCCTCGAGGACGCCATGAGCCGTCAGGCCCAGGCCGAACGCGAGCGCCAGAGCCGCGTGATTCTCGGTACCGCCGAGACGGAGATCGCCGAGAAGTTCGCCAAGGCCAGCGAATCTTATCGAGACAACCCGGTCGCGCTTCACCTGCGCGCGATGAACATGGTTTTCGAAGGGCTCAAGCAGAAGGGCAGCATGGTCATCGTGCCCTCCTCGGCCGTGGAGACCATGGGTCTCGGTCACCTCGGCGGCATGACCGCCCTGGGTATGCAGAAGGGCGGGGAACTGCCTGGACTCGAAGAAGAGTAGCCATCGGCTCCCGGCCAGACCCCTCCCCCGGCCCCGGGGGAGGGTTTTCTATCTTGAGGAACATTCAGACTCTTGAATTCTTCTCGCCCGAGTGCAAGAATCCCGGAATCAATCTGATATCCCAATTTTCGAGGCCCGACATGCAACGAATCCTACTGCTTGCGCTCCCCGCCATGATCCTGATCCTCGCCTCCTGCGGCGAGAGCGGCTCCCCCACCGGAGGCGGCGACGATCCGCCGTCCATCGCCTCCTGGACTCCTGCCAGCGGCAGCACGGTCAGTCCGAACCTGAGCCAGATCGTCATCGACTTCTCCGAGTCCATCCTGCGGGAGTCCTTCGAGCCGGAGGGCTCCGACGCGCGCCTGATCATGTCCATGGCCTGGGTGAGCGGCTTCGACGATCCCGGCGTATGGAACGCCGACAGCTCCCGTTTCACCGTGGATCTGGGCGGCCTGCCGCCCGGCTCCCAGGTGTACATCGACATGGGTCCCTTTCTCGATACCGAGGGCAACTCGAGCGAGAACCCCGAGCCCTACCTGCTCGAGGTGAGCGGCGAGAAGGAGTGGTTCTTCTGGGACGAGGGATTCCTCTGGTACTACGTCAACCATTTGGCGGAACGCGAGGAACCCGAGCTCTTCCGGAACGTGGCCGAGTCCTCGTCCATCGGCGACTTCAAGATCACCACCGAGCTCCCCATCGGGCCGGACAGTTGGCAGGGCGACTGGGCCCGCTACTTCCAGGGCGACTTCAACGACGTGGACTACATGGGCTTCAGCTACTGGCACGGCAGCGGCTGGACCGACAACCTCTTCGAACCTCCGCAGCATTTCTTCCAGCCCGAGGGCAGCTGGCAGGAGCAATCCACCGTCTCCATCGATTTCGGCCAGGGGTCGGTGCCGGGAACCATGGATATCGACGTGGAGGTCGTCGGCCATGAAGATCTCGTGGCCTACATCTCCACGCTGGAGGACGAGGGCGATGGCCCCGGCGATATGATCCTGCCCGACTGCGCGATCCTCGCCATGGACTACACGCTGACCGGGGAATACCTGGGCGATCCGAACACCGTGTTCCGCTCGGGGGCCGACACGCTCTGGATCTGCGCCGGCGTGGGGCTCGTGAGGGAGCGCAGCAGCGGCATGGAGTGGAACCACGACGCCCAGGAGCTCGCCGAGTACCGGACGGAATACGATCTGATGCTCTGGGGCCCGGAGGGCTTCGAGTTGCCGGAGTGACCACGACTTTCGGCGGGAAGCCAAAAAACCGGACGCCCCCTTCATTCGGGGAGGGGGTTTGGTTTCCTGCCATCCGTTCCTTGAAGTAATCCCTCCACCCGAATATCCTCTACCGACTATGTCCCAACCCATTTTCCTCATCGACGCCATGGCCTGGATCTTTCGCGCCTTCTATTCGGAGGACGAACTCCACGCCCCCGACGGCACGCCCACCAACGCGAGCTTCGGCTTCCTGCACTTCCTGCTGCGTTTCCTCTACCGCGAGAAGCCCGAGCGGGTGGCCGTGGTCTTCGACGCGGGGCCCAAGAGCTTCCGCAACGAGATCTATCCCGACTACAAGGCCAATCGCGGAGAGACGCCACCCGAACTGCTTCCCCAGTTCGAGCACTGCGAACGCATCGTGGACGCTCTCGGCCTCGCGCGCTTCAAGGTGGAGAACCACGAAGCCGACGACATCATCGCCACCCTGGCCACACGGGCTCGCGCCGAGGGGCTGGAGGTGACGATCCTTTCGGGCGACAAGGATCTGGCCCAGCTCGTGGACGAGGGTACCCGGGTCATCGATCCCTCGCGCAGCAAGCGCTTCACCGTGCGCACGGTCCCCAAGCACTTCGGCGTGGAGCCGAAACAGATGGTGGACTATCTGGCCATGTGCGGGGACAGCAGCGACAACATCCCCGGCATCCCGGGCGTGGGACCCAAGACGGCCAGCGCCCTGCTGAACGAGCTGGGAAGCCTGGACGGCATCTACGCCAGTCTCGACAAGGTCGCCGACCTGCCCATCCGCGGCGCGAAGAAGCTCGGCGCGAAACTCGAAGAACATCGCGAACTGGCCGAAACCTGCCGGGAGCTCGTCGCGTTACGATGCGACATGGATCTGGACGCGACCATGGACGACCTGAATTGGAAAGGCGCGCGGCGAGGCGACACCGAATCGCTCTTCGAGCGGCTGGGCTTCCAGCATTCGCTCACCGCCGTGCCCGCCTTCGCGGAGGACGATTGATGCATTTCGGACTGGCGTTGGGAAGCGGCGGCGCGCGCGGGCTCGCCCATGTGGGAGTGCTCGAGGTTCTGGAAGAGGAGGGACTGCGCCCCTACTGCATCACCGGCACGAGCATGGGCTCCATCGTGGGAGCGCTCTACGCCAAGCACATCGACGCGGACGTCGTGGACGAACGACTTCGCAGCTATTGGGAAAACCCCGACTTCAAGGAAGTCTGGGCGCCCTTCGTGGAAGACGACGAGTTCGGAGAGGACAGCAGCTTCTTCAAGGAATTCCGAAGGTCCATCGAGCGGAAGGTCCTCACCTTCAAGACCTTCACCTCGCCGGCCCAGCGAGGCTCGGACAAGCTCATGGAGCCCCTGGCCGAACTGCTCGGCGACACGCGCTTCGAGGAACTCGAGATCCCCTTTGCCTCCATCGCCGTCGACCTCATCAGCGGCGACCACGTGGTCTTCAAGGATGGTCCACTCACCGAAGCCATCTACGCCAGCAGCGCCATTCCGGGCGTCTTCCCTCCCATCGCCCACGAGGGCAAGCTGCTCACCGACGGCGGCGGCAGCTACCGGGTGCCGGTGAGCGACTGCCGCAATCTCGGCGCGGACTTCGTGCTGGCGGTGGACATCCCCACCTTCGAAAAGGATCTGGCGGGATTCGATCGGGGCCTCGACATCGTCATGCGCAGCGACGCCATCGCGCGCAACCGCCTCAACAAGTTCGTGTTGAAGATGGCAGACTTCGTGATCACGCCCCAGGTCGGTCAGTTCCACTGGGCCAACATGAGCGCGGCGCCGGAGATCCGGAAGCAGGGCCAGCTCGCCGCGCGTGAAGCCCTGCCTGAACTGCGCCGGGCCATGCGGCGGCACAAGGGCATCGGCCAGCGCTTCCGCCGAGCCATCCTCGGCAAGACGGCATGACCGGCACTCCCAGGATCGGCTGGAGCGACTTCGCGCGGAACAGGTGCCGTCCCGGTCAGGGGCGCAGCTTCTTCCGAGGCAGCGACGATGAGCTCGTGGATCTGGTGGCACGCAACTGGGAACGCCGCCGTCCCGGCGCGGGGCGCGAGGATCTCGACAAGGTCGTGCTCGTGCCCTGCCCGCCCGAGCAGTTCGCCTGCGCCACCGTTCTGGTGAAAAGCAACACGCGGCTTTTCGCGCGACTGGAGAATCGGCAGGCCAAAGAGGACGCCCACATCCGCGTGACCGCGGACGGCGAAGCCGAGGCCGCCCGATTCGCCGACGTGGTGCTCTACAGCGCCGCGGCGCTGGAAGAGAATGCTGGCGAACGTTCGGGGGACTTCGACTGGGAGATCGTGGCCATCGTGGCCAGCCCGGTGAAGGACGAGCCCATGAACCCCCTCACCATGGCCCGCAATCTCCTGGAGAAACCCGGCGGCACCTTCTGCGAGTACACGGCCCGCGAGTTCGCCGAGGCCATCTACTACTGGAGCCAGCGGGCCGGCCAGGAGCCCGAGGAATAGCCACCAGCGAGGTCATCCCATGCGTCCCCAGCCCTTGATCGCGGTCCACGATGTCGAAGCCAGCAGCCGATGGTTTCAGCGCCTGCTCGGCTGCCGGAGCGGACACGGCGGGCCCGAATACGAACGACTGTACTCCGGCGACGAGCTCATCCTTCAACTTCACCACTGGGATGCCCACGAGCATCCGCACCTGGGCGAGGCGGAAAACAGACCCTACGGCAACGGCGTGCTTCTCTGGTTCCAGATCGACGATTTCGACGCCGCCATGGGTCGGATTGGCGAACTGGGCGCCGAGATCCTCCACGAGCCCCAGGTCAATCCCAGGGCCGGACATCGCGAGTGCTGGCTGCGCGATCCGGACGGTTATGTGGTGGTTCTTGCCGGCAAGGCGGGTGATCTGGGATAGCCGCCGGGCCCGTTTGAACGAGCCCGCCCTCGCGTGGTAAAATCGATGCCTATCACGAAAGGGAGGCATCGAGATGAGGCAGCTCGCAGTTCTGGTATCGGCCATTCTCTTCATCGCCGCGGGAGCCATCGCCGGCGACATACACCCCGCGCTGGAAGATCGTCTCGCCGAACTCGGCGAGGACGACAGCATCAAGGCCGTGGTCTTCATGGCCGAGCAGGCCCCCATCGCAGAGCTGAATCTCGAGCTGAAATCGCGACAGGCCAAGCTGCGCGACCGCCACCGCGAAGTGGTCGAGGCGCTGCAGGAGGCCTCCCGTTCCCAGTCCGACCTACTCGATTACCTCGACGCTTCCAACGGCGTTCGCGGCTACACTAGCCACTGGATCGCCAACCTCGTCGTCGTGGTCGCCACCCGCGCGGAAATCGAAACCATCGCCGCGCGCCATGACGTGCTGCGCGTGGAGCCCGACTTCACCCCCGAACTCATCGCGCCCATGGGCGAGTTCATGCCCGGCGGCGATCGCCAGATCGGCGTGACCGAGGGTCTTCGCGCCATCCGCGCGCCCGAGGTCTGGTACGAGCTGGGCTACAACGGGTTGACCACATTGGTGGGAAGCTTCGACACGGGCGTGGACGGCAGCCATCCCGCCCTGGCCGAACGCTGGCGCGGCAACCACGCGCCCTGGAACGAGTGCTGGCTCGATCAGGTGGAAAGCGGCACCGACTATCCCCTGGACCTGGACGGCCATGGCACCCACACCTGCGGCACCATCGCGGGCGTGGCGGAGGGCGACAGCATCGGCGTGGCCTGGGGCGCCGAATGGATCGCCTGCAACGGCATCGACCAGCCCGTGAGCGAGGACTTCGACAACGACGTCTTCGCCGCCCTCGAGTGGTTCACCGATCCGGACGGCGACCCGGGAACCATCGACGACGTGCCCGACGTGGTGCAGAATTCCTGGGGCGTGGGCGAGCACCTGAGCTATCCGTCCTGTTACGACCTCTGGTGGACGACCATCGACAACTGCGAGGCGGCCGGCGTGGTCACCGTCTGGTCGGCGGGCAATCGCGGACCCGATTCGCTGACCATCGGCTCCCCGGCAGATCGGGCGGCGAGCCTGACCAACTGCTTCTCGGTGGGCGCGGTGGACGCCACCAATTTCGACTGGCCCTGGCCCATCACCGACTTCTCCAGCCGCGGGCCCACGACCTGCGAGGTGGACCCCGGCCTCGAGGTGAAACCCGAGGTGGTCGCCCCCGGCGAGGACGTCTACTCCTCACTGCCCGGCGGCATCTACGGATACAACAGCGGCACGAGCATGTCCGGCCCCCACGTGGCCGGCTTGGCGGCGCTCATGCGCCAGGCCGATCCCAACCTCGACGTGGACAGCATCAAGCAGATCATCATGGACACGGCCGTGGACCTGGGCGATCCGGGCGAGGAGAACACATACGGCCACGGCATCGTCGACGCCTACGCGGCGGTGAGCATCGTCATCGACGGTTTCGGCACCGTGGAGGGCAGCGTGGTCAACTCGAGCTGGGGCAACGTGCCGCTTCCCGGTGCGACGATCGAACTCGTGGGCGACGGTTACACCTGGTTCACGGACGAGTCCGGCAACTACAGCGGGCTCGCCGCGCCGGGCGACTACACCCTGCGAGCATCGATGCCCGGCTTCGAGCCCCAGGAGATTTCCATCACCGTCATCGGCGATCTGGCCCTGGAGTTCCACTTCGCGCTCAGCGACATCGCAGGCCCTATCATCACGAACGTGAGCGAGCCCATCACCCTGCCCGGCGGCGGGCAGGCCGATCCCATCGCGGCCGACATCCTCGACTACAGCACGGTGAGCTCGGCGATCCTGCACTTCCGGCTCAACGGCGGCGACTGGAACGCATCGGCCATGAGCCTGCGCGGCGACACCTACGAAGGCGATCTGCCCTCGGTGCCGCCCAACACGGCCATCGACTACTATGTGCAGGCGACCGACGGTCTCGGCCATGAGAGCACGAGCCCGGCCGGCGCTCCCGGCGAGCACTACACCCTGCTCGCCACCGAGCAGGTCTATGCCTACGACGGCGAGGACCCGCCCGACTTCCAGTGGCGTCTGGGCATGCCCGGCGACGACGCCACCGGCGGACATTGGGTGCGCGTGGATCCGGTGGGCACCGAGCAGAGCGGCGCGCCGGTGAACCCCGAGGACGACCACACCCCCGATCCCGGCGTGAAGTGTTTCGTCACCGGCAGCGGCACTCCCGGCGAGAACGCCTTCGCCAACGACGTGGACGACGGTTGCACCACCCTGCAGAGCCCCGTCTTCGATCTCAGCGAGGCCGACGCCGCCTTCATCAGCTACTGGCGCTGGTTCGCCAACGTGCTGGTCACGGCCGACGACGAATTCGTGGCCGACATCAGTTCCGACGGCGGTTCGACCTGGCTGCCCCTGGAGCGCCAGAGCGTCAACGAGAACTTCTGGAAGAAGACCTTCGTGGACCTGGACGGAGTGATCCCCTTCACCGACCAGGTCCTGGTCCGCTACGTGATCTGCGACTACGGACTGCCCTCCCTGCTGGACGCGGCCGTGGACGACTTCTCCGTGGAGACCTACCGGGAAACCAGCACCGGGGCGGCCGACTGGAATCCGTCCGGGGGACCGGCCCTGGTCCTGGCGGGCAGCCATCCCAATCCCTGGCGACCGGATCGGGGCGAATCGCTCATCGGCTTCAGCCTGAACCGCAAGGCAGACATCAGCCTGCGCATCTACGACATCTCCGGACGCCTGGTGCGGAGCCTGGCGCGGGGCGATTTCCCCGCCGGAAACTACGAGATCTCCTGGGACGGGCGGGACTCGCGTGGCCGGCCGGCCTCCTCGGGCATCTACTTCTACCGGCTCCATGGACTCGGGGAGGAGAGGAGCAGCCGGCTGGTGCTCATCCGATGAGGAGGGCGTTTCGGAAGACTTCTTAACCCTTGACTTCGCGCCAGTTAGGGCTTTGATTGCCTGGGTCGCGGAGGGGGCCCGGGGGCCCGCTGACCGGTTGCATTCGGCAGGGCCCTGCGCTAGACTGTCCCGGCTTTATCATCCCCACCGGCATTTGATCAAAAAGAGGCAAGGCGGAGGTGTGCCCGATGGCCGATTCCCGGATCTGGGTCGAAGTCTATTCCAACGGTGAGAACTACCAGGTGCGTGCGTCTTCGAAAGGCGCGAAGCTGTTCCGGGAGGGTCTCAACATCGACTCGGCCAAGGACGCCCTGGCGCGCATGGACGACTACGCCGACCTCCGCAACGACGACTACTTCGCCGCGGCCAACGGCGACATCTGCTTCAGTTGCGAGCAGGGCCGCCTGGCGCTCATCGCCGAGATGATGCGTGAGGAGGGCATCGCGGTACGCGAGGGCGAGAATCTTCTGCCCGACGAGGAAGAGACCAAGCGCATCCTCGAGCGCGAAGGCGCTTTCGGCGAAGAGCTGGCCCACCTGCTCGACCAGAACCTTCCCTTCTACAAACGCGGACCCAAGGCTCTCATCATGGGAACGGCCATACGCCTGGGCATCCTCGTCGTCATTCTGATCGCGGCCCGCGTCATCTCGCTGAAGAATTCCGACCACTACACCTCGCGCAGCTTCCCCGCGGTGCTGTCGACCCTCGACAGGGAATTCGAGCCCCAGACCTACTTCAGCTACTTCGCCAAGCCGGTCTACACCCACCGTTCGCTGCTCAAGGTGAAGAAGCCCCTCTACATCCGCGGCAACAAGATGATCCTCGAGGGCGGATACTTCGTGGAGATCGAGGGCGTCCAGAACCTGAAGGCATCCATCGAACGCCGTGGCGGCGCTCCTCTGGAAATCCGCATCGACGCCCGGGAAGGCAAGCTCAAGATGACGAGCCTGCACGTGGGCGACGAGATCGTGGCCCACAAGGGAGAGCTGCACTACATCACCCGCATTCCCCTTTCGCCGCTGCCCCTGCGCATCGATCCCACCAGCCAGCGCGTGGGCTACCGCAAGGTCAACGACGCCGATCCCCGCAACGAGGAAAGCTACGAGTGGATGCTCGGCGAGAAGATCAGCATGATCTGCCGCATCCAGAACGACGGCGACCGCTTCCTGGCATCGGGTTCGGACGGCGAGTTCAAGTTCGCGATTCCCAAGGGCGAGATCAAGCCGGTGATCAACGACATCCTGGAGATGGCCGTGGTCTCCGACGAGCGCGTCATTCTCGACATGCGTCTGGACGGCAAGGCCTATCCCCTTCGCAACCGCCGCAACCCGCGCGAACAGCGCCGCGATCTGAACCTGATCACCCGCGGCACGCTGCACTTCGCGCAGGTACAGGGCGCGGTGATGAAGAACCTCTAGCATGGGCGAATCATCCGCACTGGCCATTCTCCTGACCAGCGGGACCCTGGACAAGATCGTCTCCGCCTGCTACCTGGCGGCCAGCGGCGTGGCCATGGGCCGCCGCGTCGACCTCTTCCTTTCATGGGAACCCCTGCTCAGGCTCAGCGAAGGCAGCCTGGGCGAAGCGCCCCTCCCCGAAACCACCATGCTGGAGGATGCCGCGGTTCGCGCGGCCATGGACGGGCAGCCCGCCCCCGACCAGCTGCTCGCCGAACTGCGAGCCGGCGGCCTGAAGATCTACGCCTGCACGGCCACCATGAAGATGCTCGGCCTCAGCGAGCGGGACCTGGAAGACAAGGTCGACGACTTCAGCGGCGCCACCGCCTTCCTGGCCATGGCAGACGGCAGCCAGGTGGTCAACTTCTAGCTCGCGTGCTGGCGGCGGAAGTTACCGGGCGACACTCCCCACATCCGCTTGAACACCTTGCTGAACGCGGCTTCCGCTCCGTAACCCACCCTGGCCGCGATTTCCCCCAGGCTCAGCTTCTCGTTTCTCAAATGATCGGCCGCGAGCTGCATCCTCCAGCGCGTGATGTACTTGAGGGGCGGTTCGCCGACGAGTTCGCTGAATCGGCCGGAGAAGGCCGAGCGACTCATTCCCACCCGCCTGGCGAGGGCGTCCACGGTCCAGTTCTCCTGGGGAAGATGATGGATGTAGCCGAGCGCTTCGCCGATCTTCGGATCCTTTAGCCCCGCCAACCAGCTGGGGCCGGTTTCGTCCGAGGCGGGATCGTTCAGATAGCTGCGGATCACGCGGATGAAGAGGGTCTCGGTCAGGCGATCGATGAGCACCTCGCTTCCCGGCCGTGCCGCGCAGGATTCCTCGGCGATGAGGCTAAGCGTCGACTCGAGCCAAGGCTGGGCGCGCCCGCCCTCCCCCTTGAGCAGGATCATGGAGGGCAGCACCGCGAGAAGCGGATGCACCTGGCTGGGGTCGAAGCGGAAGTAGCCGCAGATGAACGTGCAGGCCTCGCCGCCGCCGCCGAAGATCAGCGAGCAGGACTCGCCGCCGGACTTCATGCCCGCGAGCAGGTCGCCCAGGGGCCGGGTGGGCGTGCTGGGCTCGTCCACCAGATTGTGAGCGGAGCCTCCCGGAAGAACCACCATATCGCCCGCCTCCAGAAGCTGAGCCTCCCGACCTTCGACCAGCAGGTAGCATCGACCCCGCCGGATGATGTGGAAATGGGCGGAGTCGTGCTGGGGCACCTCCATGCCCCAGGGCGCGCGTGGCTCGCTTCGGCAGAAGAGGCTTCCGCTCAGATGGACGGATCTCAGAACATCCGATAGTGCATCCATTTGTTCGATTCCTCCATGCATGTTGGATGATTGGACAAGCAATATAGACGATTCATCATTGTTCCGCCAGGGGACTGGTAACATATTGGGGAAGGAAATCGAACCCAAACCAAGGAGACACCATGCGAATCGTCGTCACCACCCCCACCGGAAACATCGGATCGAAACTCAGCGAGCGCCTTCTCGAGGCCGGCCAGGACCTGGTGGTCGTGGCACGCGACGCCGCCAAGGTCGCGGCACTGGCCGAGCGCGGCGCCGAGGTGGTCGTGGGCAGCCACGCCGATGCAGAGACCATGAAGCAGGCGACCCGCGGAGCCGACGCCCTGTTCCAGGTCGCCCCCCCCAGCATGATCAGCGAGGATCTCGTGGCCGAGTATCGGGCTTTCGCCGAGGCGGCCGCCGAGGCCATCCGCGCCAACAAGATCGGCCATGTCGTTCACCTCTCCAGCTTCGGTGCCGAAAAGGACGGCGGCACGGGCCCCATTCTCGGCCTGCATCACAACGAGAAGATCCTGGCGGAAGCCGCCGAGAACATCGTGCAGCTGCGGCCGGCCTACTTCATGGAGAACACGCTCTTGCAGGCCCAGAGCATCCAGCAGGCCGGATCCATGTTCACCAGCTTCCAGGACGACACGGCCATTCCCATGATCGCCACAAGCGACATCGCCGAGCGCGCCGCGGAACTGCTCACGCGCCTGGACTGGGAAGGCGAGAAGATCGTCGAGCTGCAGGGACCGGAGGACATCAGTTACGGCCAGATCGCCGGCATTCTCTCGGAAGTGCTGGAGACGCCGGTGGTCCATACGACGGTGAGCTCCGAGCAGCTCGAGGAGAGCCTGGGGCAGATGGGCGCCAGCCCGCACATCGCCGGACTCTTCGCCGAATTGGCCGAAGGCCTCGAGTCGAATCATGTGGCCTTCCTCGAAGCGCGCGGACCCGAAACCCGCACGCCTACCCGTTATCGCGACTTCGCCCAGACGGTTTACAAGATGGTCATGTCGGCTCACGGCTAGCTGCACAGGGCCCGCCGCAAGGCGGGCCCTCTTTCCCACTACTATCCCTCCGGAGTCTGCCTGCCTCCCAGGAACGCGAATCATGCGCATATGAGTATTCACTCTAAGCCCTTGTTCGCCCGCCACCTACTTTGCTACACTATTGTCGATTGTACACGTGTACAGGGAGGTGCGGAATGCGGATCCGTGTCGCAGCCATCGGCTTGCTCCTGCTTCTTGGCCCGGCCCTGGGCCAGACTCTCACGAAAGATGGATTCATCAATCCCGGCTCGGGTGATCCCGTCTGGCACGAGGATCGATGGATGCTGATCAATGACGGCAGCTTCGAAGACGGGCAGTGTGACCTGGGCAGCGAGTGGACCTGCTGGAGCACCACGGATTGCCAATGGATCATCGACGCTTTCGACATCTGGGGTTACCCGGCCGAAGACGGTGTATACGTGGCCTGGCTCGGCGGATTCTGTGATGGCATGGGCAACAGCAATTCCTACTGTCAGGAACTCTTCTTCTACTGCTACTACCTTGACTTCTATTGGATGTCCTATGTGAGTTCCGAGTGCGGAACCCTCAGGGTCTCCGTCGACGGTTACACGAGGTTCGAACACGTCTTCACCGCCGAGGACCACAACTACGGCAGTTGGGACAAAGCGTCCGCAGTTTGGGGCTGGCTCGACACCTCCGCCTGGTTCGGTTGGTACGGCGAACTCTGCTTCGAGTGGACCGCCTGCGGCGAAGATACCGACGGCGACGGTTTTCCGGACACCCAGAACGACAGCGTCATCATCGACTATGTCTATGGAGCGAACTGCGACTCGCCGGCGGATGTCAGCAGCTTCAGCGTGGTGAAAGCCCTCTATTGAAGGAGGACCATGAAACTCACTCGAATCGTCCTACTGGTCTCTTTCACATGCGGAACTCATGCTGCTGCGCTCACTCATTCCCAATCTCTCCTGACGATCTCCGACGAAAACCTTGGAATCATTCATGAGGACATTCCTAGCCGCAGCCTTGTTCCGGATGGAAGTTTCGAAGCAGGTGTTTGCGGCAATGGGAGCGAATGGACCTGCTGGAGCAGGGCAAAGCAACTTCCTTTCTGTAAAATCGCTCAGGCCTCTTCGCTCTCCAT
>CAYFNT010000010.1:0-97718 GCA_964344565.1 uncultured bacterium | reverse complement strand
GGGGAGCCTAAACAATGGCGGCGGTCTAACCGAGCCATGGAGTTAACAGAGACCCCGAGAGCGAGAGCCCTCGGGGTTTCTTAGTTGATGCAGCCGAACGCGTCGTCAGCGAATATGCGTCACCTTTCGCACCTCGCTGCCGAACTCTCCGTCCAATCGAACGAAGTAGATTCCCGCTGGAACCTGGCGGCCAGACTCGTTCAGTCCCTCCCAGATCACTTCATGACGGCCGTCACCCTCGTGAACATCGCGCTTCAAGGTGCGCACCAGGCGTCCGGAGACATCGTAGACATGAAGGGACAGTCGCTGCGGCTCCGTGAGTTCGTAGTGGATTGTAGTTCTGGGTTTGAACGGGTTGGGCACGAAAGAGAGGATTCTCAGGCGAGCCGGTAGTCCGTCACCGTCCTCTTCCTCCGGGACACTCACTCCACCCTGGTACATGATGAAGGCGAGTGTGGTGTAGGGCGGCAGCGGTGCCGCCTCCTGGGTCGAGAAGGCGGGAATGTTCAACTCGTGCGTATGGGTGCCCGGGGCTACGAACGGCGGATCATGAGGGAAGCCGCCCTGATAAACTGTGTGGCTTGCAGTCTCCGTAGTGATCGAATGCGGACCGGCCGTATGGCTATGAGCTTCGCCGCCGCCGAGCGCACCGGGATCCTCACCGGATGCGGTGCCGCGGATGAAGCGGCTACGAAGGTCGGGCGTTCCCTCGCTGCCGTCACAGAGCGCCCAACCGGTCGGCAGGGCTGTCGTCGAACCTGTCCACATCAAGATCAAGCCCTCCGGCGGTGGTGCAGGGGTTGAATCCTCGAACCTGATGAAAGCCAACTCGTGAAAGGGGGGCATGTCGGCGGTCTCTTCGTGGGTGTCGAAGGCGGGGATGTCCAGGTCATGCGTGTGCACGAAGAATGCATAGTTGGCATAGCCGTTCTCGACCTGGACGGACGGGGCTGGCTCCATCCCTTGCTGGGGGGGCGGCACCAGTGAATGCGTGTGCGTCCGCGTGCTTCCGACCGGTGAACCCGGTTCCTCGCCGGATGTCGCTCCCCGAACGAAGCGGTCGCGAAGATCGGGACGGTCGTCACCTCCGTCGCAGAGAGTCCAACCCTGGGGAATCGAGGAAGAGGATCCGGACCACATCGCGATCAGTCCATGCGGGATTTCGTCCAGCTGCTCCGTGGCGAGTGGTGTCAATCTTACATGAGCGGGAAGAGCGTCAGTCAGGCTGCTCGATCCGAAATCAATGGTCAGTTGATGATCATGAGACTCCTGATTGCCATCATGCGAAGATGGGGTGTCGTAGTACTGGGGGATGAGGAAAGATTCCGTTGAGAGCTCGGTCCACAGAACCATCTCGCCGCCATTGTGGCCATGCGGGCCTCCGCCGCTTGTACCGGGAACCTCCACCTCATCGGCTCCGCGGATAAATCGATCGGCGAGCTCATCCACCGGCTGCCAGCCTTCGGGAATCGCGGCGAGTGAGTCGGCCCAGAGGGCCACTACACTCGAGTCCGGCCACGACCTGACAGTGGAGGCATCAGCGTCTCTCGCGAATCCTATGAGAACGACCGGAGCTATCATGATGAACAGCAGGAGACTGTATCGTGAATTCATGGCGCGCTCCTTGAGTTCGGTCCGTTTATCCCTCTCGGACGATGGAGGATGAGAATTCGTCTATCGTTGCTCGGGTTTTTTGATAGGACCCTTCAGATTGTAGCAAAATCAGGCCTGAAAGGCGATAAAAGGCCGACGACCTCTACCTCGGCTTTGGGGATTTCATTCAGCTTGTAACTTCTTTGTTGAGAGGTGTTTTGGCAGCTCGGGGTTCTCTGGCATTCAGGTGTGGCTGGAGCGAATCTCGTTGAGAGGCAGCTCGGTAGCTATCGTCCGAATAGTCTGAACCTTTCTCCGAAGAATGTTTGCGTAATCCCAGTTGCGTTATTCTGCTATATGACTTTTAATGCATTAAATCTGAATCAACCCAGGAGGCGCCGTGACCGATCAATCCCTGTCGAACAGGATCACCCGCCGTCAGTTTCTTGGAGGCATGAGTCTGACCTTGGCGGGTGAGCTTCTCATACCCCGCCGCCTGTTGGCCGATTGCGACTTCACTACGACCGATCCGACCGGACCCTATCATGTGGAAGACGCGCCCTTCCGCACGGTTCTGGCATCCGCCGATGAGCCCGGCACACGCATCTTCATCGAGGGAGTGGTGAGGGACGGAAACTGCAATCCCATTACCGGTGCCATCGTCGACGTCTGGCATGCCGACGATGACGGTTGCTACAGCGTGGTGCAGGACTGCCCCGCCGAAGATCCCTTCAATTGCCGTGGCCAGATGCTTACCGACGCCGAAGGTCGCTACGCATTCGAGACCATCTGGCCGGGCTACTACGTTCCGCGACCGCGACACTTCCACTACATCGTCGCTCCGCCATCGAGCGATGCCCTGGTCACACAGATCTACTTCGAGGGCGATCCTGCGATTCCGGACGATCCCTGGGCGAGTCATCCCGACGCCGCCGATCGCATCATCCCGCTGAGCGAAGAAGGCGGTGCACTCTACGGTACCGCCGACATCTATGTCGATCGCGAAACGGGCACCTCCATCGATGACGAACACGGCCTGCCCACGGCCACCGTTCTGCTTCCCTGCTTTCCCAATCCCTTCAATCCGCGCACCAACCTGCGATACCAGCTACGCCTCGCGGCGCCGGTTCTTCTGGAGATCGTCACCCTGGATGGACGCTCGGTCCGCACACTGGTAGACGCCAAGAAGGATCCCGGCTACCACGAGGCCGTCTGGAACGGACGCGACGCCCGGGGCCGGGACGTGGCCAGCGGCATCTACCTCGCTCGTCTGCAAGCCGGAGGATTCAGCAGCGTTCGAAAGCTGCAACTCATCCGTTGACGACCGGGATCGATTCCGGCCGCATGCGACCGGCCGACTATTCCGTATAGAGTGCGCACGATCGCCGATCCCAGGAAGCCGGCGAAATCCGACATGGCGACGATCCTAATCGAGTTACCCGAAAACATGCATGTGTTATAATGTTCGAGGTTTCGAAATAAGCTCTGTTGCCGATTTCACTAGGGGGACGTCATGTCGCGCCTTCACCCAATCCTGATCTTTCTGCTCCTCATAACTCCAAGCCTGGCTGATGAAACGGGGCAAGCTCCCGCCCAGGTTCACAATGAGGTGCCGGACGACCCCTATGTCGCCTCGCCACGTTCCGAACATCAGAAATCCCCGGCCATGCGATTCACACGGGACTCCTTCTTCGCGGTGCAGGTGAACGTGGACGCCCTCGGACAGAACATCGTGGGGGACGCGGCCAACGAGCCGTCCATCGGCGTGGACTGGACCGATCCCAGCAAAATGGTGATCGGCTGGCGACAGTTCGACACCATCTCCAGTAACTTCCGTCAGGCAGGCTACGGCTTCACCGTCGACGACGGCCTGAACTGGACCTTCCCCGGCGTGATCGACCCGGGCATCTTCCGCTCCGATCCCGTGCTGGATTCCGATTCGAGCGGAAAACTCTTCTACAACAGCCTCACCTACGACGGCGATTTCTTCTGCGACGTCTACGGTTCCGACACCGGCGGATCCACCTGGGATTCGGGCACTCCGGCCTGGGGCGGCGACAAACAGTGGATGGCCATCGACCGGTCCGGCGGCGTCGGCGACGGCCACATCTACTCCAACTGGAACAGCTGGTACACCAGCTGCTCGCCCGGCTTCTTCACGCGCTCCACCGACGGCAACGACTCCTACGAGAACTGCACCCAGATTCCCGACAATCCCTACTGGGGCACGCTCATCGTCGCGCCTGATGGGAGGCTGTTTTCCATGGGATCGGGCGGCAGCAACTTCGTCGTGGCACGTTCGTCCAACGCGCAGAACTCGGGACAGACCGTCTCATGGGACTTCTCCACCGACGTCTATCTGAACGGTTCGATCAGTTCGGGCTCGGGCCCCAACCCCGGCGGACTGCTGGGACAGGCCTGCGTCGCGACCATTCCCTACGCGAATCCGGACGGCTACGCGGTCTGCGTGCTCTGTTCCGTGAATCCTCCCGGGGGCGATCCCCTCGATGTGTCTTTCGCGAGAAGCACCGACGGCGGTCTCACCTGGAGCAATGCCGTCAGGGTGAATGATGACATCGGCAACAACTGGCAGTGGTTCGGGACCATGTCCGCCAGCCCTTCGGGCCGTATCGACGTGGTCTGGCTCGACACGCGCGACAACCCGGGCACCTACCTGTCCTCGCTCTACTATTCCTATTCGGAAGACGGTGGTCTGTCCTGGTCGCCGAACGAACGACTGTCCGACGCCTTCAACCCGCACCTAGGCTGGCCGAACCAGGACAAGATGGGTGACTACTTCGACATGGTCTCCGACGATGGGGGTTTCCGCCTCGCCTGGGCTGCGACCTTCAATGGCGAGCAGGACGTCTACTACGGGCGCAAGACCCTGGGCGGCACCGCCGTGGGCGAGGGATCCTCCGTCTCGGTCGCTCTCCTGAGTGCCGACGCGAATCCCTTCAGTCAGAGCACCACCATTCGCTACATCGTTCCCCAGGACGTCCACGTGACCCTGGATGTCTATGACGTGCTCGGGCGAAGGGTAAGCACGCTAGTGTCGGACGACCACGCAGCGGGCTCCTTCCACACCCAGTTCGACGGTCAGGATCTCACCGCGGGCGTCTACTTCCTTCGGTTGAACGCAGGCGACTTCGCGGATACAAAGAAGGTACTGCTCCTGAAGTAGCATCGCGCTATGCGCTGGATTGAAGAGCCGAGTCCACTCGCGTGGGCTCGGCTCTTTCGGGTCTGGAAGGTCGTGTCATTGACCGCTGGGGTGCCCTAGTTTCAAAGATTTCATGGTTTGCAGGAAGATTGATCCTGGACCGGTCAGGCGGGTTAAGAAGAAGCCCTCCTTGCTGAAGAGGCTTTTTCTTATCGAGCCCACGGACTCGATGTCGTAGTCAAGGCCATCGGAAAAGGCGGCCAGGTTTCCAGTGCTCACGCGATACACCTCACCTTCGTCCAGGCGCAGTTCTCTGAAATCCCCACGACCGTGAATCAAAACTTTCCCCTGCCCCTCGATGCGCTGAAGAAAAAGGCCTGCCCCTCCGAAGAAGGCGGCGCCCGCTCGACGAGCAACCGATACGGTGATGTTTACTTCTTTTCCCCACGCAGCCAAGAAAGCACCACGGGTGGTGAGTACCGGTCCCAAGGTTTCCAGATCCCATTCCACGATGTGCCCGGCTGAATTGGCACCGAGGGTGATGGTCTGGCCTTCTCCCGTTGATTCGATATGGGTCAGTGAGATTCCCTCGCCCGATAGAGAACGTCTGACCGCGCCACCTATTCCCCCTGGAACCCTGATGTCCCACTTCAAGCCCGAGGTGTAGCCGATGATCGAACCTTTGGAGGCCCAGGCGGACTCACCCGGGTCGAAAGTCAGTTGAGCTGATTGTGCAACCGTTCCTTCTATGGCGAGTTTCATCGGATCTCCTACATGATCGAGATGGGAGTTGTCTCATCTATGCCTTGTCGCAATGGCGCAATGCCTCGCGCATGATCTCTTGCAGGCTTGCACCTGACTCGGCGGCGCAGCGTCGGCAATCCTCGTACTCGGGCGTCCTGCGAAGTTTACCCGAAGGCAGAACGACGCACTTGACTGAGATCTCACCGTATCGAGTTACGACGGTTTCCATCGAGCGGGCCAACACCGTGCGATTGATGGGGAAGTAGCGCAGCCCGATGGCACTGGTCTCCGTCAGAACCAGTTCGATGAGCTTCGGTAGCTGCGCCGCCTGGCAAAGGAGCTCCAGGCGCTGCCCGGGTCGCCCCTTCTTCATCAAGAGGGGGCAGAGGTTCACGTCCAAGGCGCCGGCTTCGAGCAAGAGCCCCTGCAGGTGTTCGCCGAGGAGCTCGCCGGTGCTGTCGTCGAGATTGGTCTGGATCAACCAGGCCTGTTCCGACTGCGATGATTCGTCCAGTGGCTGTCCCAGGCTCAGGCGCAGGCAATTGGGTTGCTCGAGATCTCGCTGGGCCGCTCCATATCCCGATGCCTTCGCCGTCATGGCCGGGATCTGCCAGGACGGCCCCAGGGCCTTGAGGATCGCCGCCCCGGTGGGTGTGGTCATCTCCTTCTCGATCGGTCCGGGATAGGTGGGCATCCCCCGAAGAATCCGTTCGGTGGCCGGTGCGGGCACGGGAAGTCGACCATGGGAGCAGTCCACGGTTCCAGATCCAACGCAGACCGGTGTGGCGCATGCTGCCGAGATGTTCAGCTCGGCGAGAAGTAGCGCGGTGCCAGTAATATCGATGAGGGCATCGACGGCGCCGACCTCGTGAAAGTGCACTTCCTCGACGGAACAGCCATGAACGGCGGCCTCGGCTTCCCCGAGAATCGTAAAGACATCATGGGCGAAGTCCCGTGCGGCCCGTGGCAGTTCGGCTGCATCGAGGATGTTCCTGATCTCGCTCAGGAAGCGTGCCTTGGGCTCAGATTCATCGACAACGGACACCTGAGTGCACTGGATCCCGCTCTTGCTGACTTTTTCGATACCCACCGATACCCCGCTCAAGCCCAGTTGTGCGGGCAGTGCTTGAAGAAGTGATGAGCCGTCAGTCAATTCGACCAGGGCGCCCAGCATCATGTCGCCGCTGATGCCCGAGAAAGGTTCGATCTTGAGTATCATTCTCACTTCCGACCTAGATTGAGGATGCGTTTGGCGGCGATGGCCGCGCCGAATCCGTTGTCGATGTTGACGACGGTCAGTCCGCTGGCGCAGCTGGACAACATGGCGTGAAGTGCGGTGGTGCCGCCGACTGCCACACCGTAGCCCACGCTTGTTGGAACACCGATGACGGGTTGACGGATCAAACCCGAGAGCACCGAAGGCAAGGCTCCCTCGAAACCGGCGACGACGATGACGACGTCGGCCTCATCGAGTTCCGGCAGTGCCCCATGCGTTCGATGAAGGCCTGCGACTCCCTTGTCGGACAGGACGCGGGTAGCGACTCCGAGGAAAGTCAGGACGGCCTCTGCCTCTGCAACCACCGGGGCATCGGAGCTGCCGGCTGCGATGATGGCCACTACACCGGGCGTGTCCGCTTTGTGATTCGGTCCGAGTTGAAGGCTGCGGGAAACCGGATCGTATCGGCAATCGTCGAACTGAGCCGCGAGCAACTCGCCCTTTTCAGGCTGCAGGCGGGACACGAAACAGCTCTGCTGCTTCTGTCGGAACAGCTCCAGGATCTCGGCGATCTGCTCCAGGGTCTTCGCCTCGCCGTAGACGAACTCCGGGAATCCCTGCCGATCCTTGCGCTCGAAATCGATGTGGTGGTCGTTCATTCCAACTCTCGATTCAGTTTGCCGGAGACGAAACCCTCCGGGTCGATCTCGATGCGGGTGAATCCGAGTTCAGCGAAGGCCTCGGCCAGAACTGTTTCCTGGCTACGCAGATCGGGCACCTGTTCGTGGGGCACCTCGATGCGGGCGTAGCTGTCATGGTGCCGCACACGCGAGACGGGAAATCCCCGTTCGGCCAGGAAGCTTTCTCCGGCCTCGATCTGTCGAAGCTTGATCGCGGTGATCTCCTGGAAGTAGGGGATGCGACTACTGAGACAGGGGCTTGCTGGTTTCTCCCAGCATTCCAATTCCAAGGATCGGGCGATGGCCCGAAGATCGTTTTTCGTGATGGAGCACTCCGCCAGGGGACCACGCACCTCGAACTTCGCCGCCGCCTGCAATCCAGGGCGATAGTCCCCGTGATCGTCGAGGTTCTCCCCGCCGAGGATGTATCGAAAGCCCAATTCCCTTCGAACTTCATCGAGTTTGCTGAACAGCTCCGACTTGCAATGGAAACATCGGTTCTCGGGATTGATGCGGTAGTCATCAGAGGACAGCTCCTCGGTCTCGATGATCCGCAGCGGGATGTCATATCGGTCGGCGAACTGCCGGGCGTCGGCGAGGTCCTTGGTCTTCAAACTGGCGGAGTTGCCGACCACCGCTAGACAACGTTCGCGACCGAGATGATTGCGGGCAAGGTAAGCCACCAGGGAACTGTCGATTCCGCCGGAGAATGCCACCACGCAGGATTCGCATTCGGCGAACCATCGCTCGAGCCTTTCGATCATGATCTGTACTCGCTCGGTACTCATGTACACTCGATTCGCTCGAATTGGGACATAGCTCGATAGGATTCTACTTGCAGCTTGCCTGGCCACGCAAGCATGGTACGGATCGGCGGTGGTCTTGTCCATTGCGGGCATCAGCCAGGTCCTGTAGCCTGATCATGTCAGATCGATCCCGATTCCTCTGCCAACCCCGGAGGTCCTGTCTTGTTTTCTCTCACGCGACGCGACTTTCTGAAAACTTCCACCCTGGTCGGTGGCGGCTTGCTATTGGCCGATTTCCTCACCCTTTCGCGAGCCGCGCAGGCTGCGAATCCCTTGCCCGCCATGTCCATCGCCCGTTGGGATCCGGCCGCGCTCGCGGGAGCGGACCTGGCTGACGCGGCGGTGGGCCTTACCGAAGCGGCCATCGCCTCCATCGGTGGAATGGAGCGATTCGTGAGCGACGGGGACACGGTCTGGGTCAAGCCGAATATCGGATGGAATCGCCGGCCCGAACTGGCGGCCAATACGAATCCCGATGTGGTGGGCACCCTGGTCCGCCTGTGTCGAGCCGCCGGCGCCAAGACCGTGAAGGTGGGCGATCATCCCTGTCAGCCCGCACGCCAGGCCTACCGCAACAGCGGCATCACCAGTGCGGTGGAAGAGGCCGGCGGCAAGATGGTCTATCTGGACAAGAAGCGTTTCCAGGACATGGAGCTCGGCGGCGAATATCTCGACAAATGGCCGGTCTACCGTGAAGCGATCGACGCGGATCTGGTGATCAACGTGCCGGTGCTCAAGCACCACGGCCTGACCAAGTGCTCCATCGCCATGAAGAACTACATGGGCCTGATCGCCGGCAACCGCAGCGCGTGGCATCAGAACATGGACGCCTGCCTGGCGGACATCACCCGTTTCATGAAACCTCGGCTGACCGTGCTCGACGCCGTACGCGTGCTGACCGATCACGGTCCCCAGGGCGGCGATCCCGAGGACGTGGATCTGCAAGGCGTGGTCGCGGCGGGTACGGACATCGTCGCGCTGGACGCCTTCGGCGCATCCCTCATGGGCCACGATCCCGGCGAGATCTCCTACATCGCTGCGGCGGCCGAGAAGGGACTCGGCACCCTGGACTTCGCATCGCTCGATCCGGTGGAAAGGATCCTTTCATGACGGTCATCGCCAAGGCGCGATTGATCATCTGGATCCGCCGCGCGGTCCAGGTGTCGGCGTTGGCGCTCTTCCTCGCCCTCCTCGCAGCCAATCGCCCGGCCGATGGCGCCGCGCCGACCGCGCCCGTGGACCTGTTCTTCGACCTCGATCCCCTGGCGATGATCGGCGCATGGTTGGCGAGCCGAAGCATGGTGGGGATCTCCCTGCTCGGCCTCTTGACCTTGGTGATCACTTTGATCTTCGGCAGGGTTTTCTGCGGCTGGTTCTGCCCTCTGGGCACCTTGCACAATGCCGTCTCCAGCCTGCGAAGGCAGTTCCGGCGGGTGGTCAAACGGACGGAGGAATTCAGCCGCTGGCAGAGGGCCAAGTATTTCGTCCTCATCGCCCTGCTGGTCATGACGGCTCTCGGCGCCCAGTGGGTCGGTGCCCTGGACCCCTTTTCGCTGCTCTACCGCAGCGTGTCCCTGACCGTGCTGCCCGCTCTGGACGTCGCCGTGCGCCATGCTTCCAACACGGTGTACATGAACGATCCCCACCTTGGATCGTTGCACTTGAGGGATATGACCGAACCCTTCTATGCCTGGTGGCAGGAGCGGGTCACGGCCACGGAACTGCGCGTCTTCTCGGGTACCGGCGTCATCTTCCTGATCTTCACGGCGGCTCTTCTTCTGAACCTCTTCCGCAACCGTTTCTGGTGCCGATATGTTTGCCCGCTGGGAGGATTGCTGGGACTGTTCGCATTCCGTCCCCTGTTGCGCCTGAAGAGCGATCCCGATGCCTGCAACAGCTGTTTCAAGTGCACGCTTTCCTGCCCCGCGGCGGCCCAACCCGAGAAGCACGACAAGTGGCTCTCGACCGAATGCTTCGGCTGCTGGAACTGCGTCGCGTCCTGCAGCAACCAGGGCCTTGACTTCGCATGGTCGACGCCATGGAAACGGACTTCCACCGGCCGCGTCGACATCGGCAGGCGCCGCGCCCTGGCCTCCATGGTGGGGGGCGTGGCGGCCCTCTCGATGATGCGCATCACGCCCGCCGCCAATGCCAAGACCTTCGAGCCAGCGCTCATCCGGCCGCCGGGATCCAGGGCCGAGCGCGATTTCCTCGAGCGTTGCGTCAAGTGCGGGCTGTGCATGCAGACCTGCCCTACGGGTGGACTGCAACCCACTTGGTCGGAGGCCGGGTTGGAGGGCCTGTGGTCGCCTATGCTGGTGCCGGCCATCGGCTGGTGCGAGTTCGAATGCCACGCATGCGGACAGGTCTGCCCGACCGAGGCGATCGTCCCCTTGACGCTGGAAGAAAAGAAAACGGCCAAGATCGGCATGGCCGTGTTCGACACGACGCGCTGCCTTCCCTACGCCTACGACAGGGAGTGCATCGTCTGCGAGGAGCACTGTCCGGTGCCGGACAAGGCCATCACCTTCCAGCTGCGCGAGGTGACGACCCGCGAAGGCAAGATGAAAAACCTGAAGGTGCCCCGCGTGGATCCGGAGCGCTGTATCGGCTGTGGCATCTGCGAGACCAAGTGCGTGTACAAGGACGCGGCTGCCATTCGCGTGGTCAGCGCCAACGAGGACAGGCATCCGGAAAACCAGCCGATCCTGGCCGGCGGAGGCCAGGGAGGCGATGCATACCTGTACTGAGGTGAATCGTTGGATTCAACTCGGTCGCCGAGGTCCCAAAACCACTTTGAATATACTTTCCCTCTGGTGCGTAAGCATGCGGTCAAAGAAACCTTCGAGATCGCCGCGGTCTTCCAATCTTCAAGGGATGCGGTCTTAACTGCTTTTTCCATCGGCTAGGCTGACTTGCGTCCTGGGTATGTGCTACGCTGTTCGTCGACGTGTTGGTTAGGGCGGAGTCCGATGGCGTTGCTTCGCCATCTATCCAGATGGAAGCAGCCCCGTTCATCAACCACTCATCGCGAGGGTACGAGAATGAAGATCCGACTCGAAAGCGTATTCATCACCGACATCGACAAAGCGCTCGACTTCTACACGGGCAAGTTGGGCTTCGTGAAGAAGCATGACATCCCCATGGGCGAAACCCGCTACGTCACGGTCGTGAGTCCCGAAGAGCCCGACGCCACGGAATTGCTCCTGGAGCCCTGCGGCGAGCATCCGGCCACCAAGGTATTCAAGAAGGCTATCTACGAAGAGGGTCTTCCGCTGACTGCATTCCTCGTCGACGACATCGACGCGGAGTTCAAACGACTCGTCGACCTCGGCGTGGAGTTTCGGGGCGAGCCCGTGCGTCAGGGGGAAACGTCCATGGCCACCCTGGACGACACCTGCGGCAACCTCATCATGATCTACCAGGTGCATGGCGAGGGCTGAACCCTCGAGCCTTCGACCGGGGATTGACGCTCCGAAAAGCCCGCATGCTAGGGTTCCCGAACTCAGGTAGTTCACATGAGTTTGGAGATCCAGATTCGAGGATCTAGGCAGTGCGGAGTTGGCCAGGGCCCTGTCCGAGAAGCGCGCGCTTCTGGATCTCGACACCATCGCGGGCATCACCATCCAGGAATTCCAGACGAGGGTCGAATCCAACACCGCTGCGCGCTTGGAGAGCTGGAGCACCCTGAAGACCTTCTGGCGGGAGTAGAGCTTCTTCCGTAAATTATTTAAATGCAATGCTTTATAGCTGACACCCCCCTGCCTGTTGACATACATAGAACAACAATGTATAGTGCCTCTAGGGAAAGGGGCATTCGCCATGGATATCGGCAAAGACCTCGTCGCCGCGTCGGCGACACCGCTGGTGCTGGCCATCCTCAGCGAGGGTGAGAGCTACGGCTACGCCATCATCAAGCGGGTCGGGGAACTGTCCGGCGGCGAATTGCAATGGACCGATGGAATGCTCTATCCCCTGCTTCACCGACTCGAACGCAAGGACTACGTGAAGGCGGTCTGGGGGATGTCGGAGACGGGGCGGCGGCGGAAGTACTACCGCTTGACCGAGGCGGGAGTGGAACTGCTCGTCAGCCACCGCCGTCAATGGGAAGTCGTCGATTCGGCGATGCGGGGAATCTGGTTTGACTCGAACGATTCGGCTCTGCAGCCGATCTGACGGTTCTCGCGAAGGAGACAATGGGGATGAACGACATCAGCTCTCTGGAAGGACGCATCGGGGAATGGCGGAACTACCTTCGTCGGCGCCAGGCCCTCGAGGCCGTCGATGTCGATGAGCTCGAAGACCATCTTCGCAGTCAGGTGGAAGCCCTGAGCGAAGCCGGACTGGACGAGGACGAGGCTTTCCTCGTGGCCGTGAAGCGTCTGGGCGATCTGGATTCCCTGTCGCAGGAGTTCGCCCAGGAGTATTCCGAACGTCTTTGGAAGCAGCTGGTCGTGTCGCCGAGTCCTGGCGCGACATCGGCGGCTTCGTCGCGGAGCGCCGCGGTGGCTATCGGCCTGGGCATCGCCGCGGGCATATCGATCAAGCTTCCCGAACTCTTCGGGCGCCACCTGTCGGACAATGCCGCCAATTCCTTTTACCTTCGGAACATGACCCTCTTCATTCTGCCATACCTTGCTGCGTTCTTCGCATGGAAGCGAGATCTGCAGCGAAATGCGTGGCTCTGGCTGGCGGCGCCATTTCTCGCAGCCGGTCTGGTCATGAACCTGATGCCCTTCCAGGGCATGGGGCACACAGAGGCCCTGTCCGCCCTTCACCTTCCCATCGCCCTGTGGCTCTCCATCGGCTTCGCTTACGTCGGCGGACGATGGAGAGACCTTTCGCAACGAATGAACTTCGTCCGCTTCTCCGGCGAGTGGTTCATCTACCTGGTTCTGATCGGCCTCGGTGGCGGCGTCCTCATGGGCTTCACCGCGTTCCTCTTCCAGGCCATCGGTCTGGATCCCGAGGTCCTGGTATCGGAGTGGATGTTGCCCTGTGGCATCGGGGGAGCCGTGCTCGTGAGCGCCTGGCTCGTGGAGTCGAAGCAAAGCGTCATCGAGAACATGGCGCCCGTGCTCACGCGTCTGTTCACGCCGCTCTTCGCCATCCTGCTGCTCTTCTTCGTGGTCACCATGATGATCACGGGCAACGCCCTCGACGTGGGGCGCGAACTGCTCATCGGCTTCGATTTGCTCCTGGTCCTGGTCTTGGCGCTGTTGCTCTACTCGATCTCGGCGCGGGATCCGCAAGCGCCTCCTGGGCTCTTCGACCGGCTGCAGCTCGCATTGATTCTCTGCGCCCTGCTGGTCGATGCCCTCGCCCTCTGGGCCATCACGGCCCGCATCGCCGAGTTCGGTTTCAGTCCCAACAAGGTGGCGGCCCTGGGCGAGAACCTGATCCTGCTCGTCAATCTCGGGGGATCGGCTCTACTCTACCTGCGATTCCTGACGAAGCGCGGCACCTTCGCCGCACTGGAGCGCTGGCAGACGAGCTACATTCCGATCTTCGCGATCTGGGCCTGGATCGTGGTGGCCGTCTTCCCGATCGTATTCGGTTTCCGGTAGGGGCCTTCCTTATCCCCGAGTCAGCGCATTGCCGCCTTCTCTTTTTCCGCGCATACGCACAGGCTCAAGTGATTCAAGCATCAAATTGGAATGGTTTGTGCCTGTTTCGCCGCTAAAGGAGATCACCATGCTGAATCGTTTGTTCGTTGAACCGGAAGAGCAGGCCTTTCTGGGCCTTCCCGTTATTGATGAGGAGCATCTGGGAATCGGAAGCGCGATGAATTCCTTCGCCTTCTTCAGCGAACACGACTTCTGCGAGGAAGACAAGCGCAGGACCCTCGACCTGATGGCGGCATTCATCGATCTGCACATGGTCACCGAAGAGGATCTCATGCGTGAGAGCGGGTTTCCGGAATTTGAAGCCCACGCGGAAATGCACAGGGCCAAGGAGCGGAAACTCTCGGCGCTGCTCGAGGAGAGTTCCATAGGCGAAAAGCAGGGCGAATTGATGCAGTTCTTCAGGGAAGCGTGGTTAAACCACATGCACGGGGTCGACAAGGACTACGTCGGACACCTCCGGTCGAACTCCGACAATGCTCGCGACAAGTTGGGCCTCTACATCACCTGGCAGGACAGCTACAACTCGGGAATCAACATCATCGATTCGCAGCACCGCGGAATCGTGAGCGCCATCAATTCGATCTTCTACTACCTTCGGGGTCAGCGGGCCGAGGAAAAGGCGGAGCATGTCTTCAAGTTGGTCAAGGAGTACACCGACGTGCACTTCAAGACGGAGGAGTACATCCAGGCCGCTTCCAATTACCCGCTCTACGATGAACACAAGCAGCTGCATGCCGAGTTGCGCAGAAGCACGATCAAGGTTCTCGACGACTACTGGGTCAATCAGGATCCGGCTATCGTCCTGAAGTTCTTGAAGAGCTGGTGGATCGGTCACATCGGTAAAGAGGTGGCCAGTTTCAAGGAACACGGAGTCGGGAAGACTCCCGCCCCGACCGGGGCTTGAGGGATCGGCGCCGGGCTAGCGCCTGGTTCGCAGACCTTCCAATAAGGTGCGTGTGGTCTGACGGATGAGGTCCTCGAGATCCACGTCGCCCAGAATCTGCTCCTCGATCACCAGGGAAGCCAGACCGTGCACGGCGCTCCAGGCGGCGAAGGCCTGCATGCGGGGGTCCTGACGCTTGATGCCGCCGTTCTTCTGCTGAGCGCGAATCACTTCCACGAGATGATCGAAGATGGCGTTGGCCGCCTCCCGAAGCTCGGGAAGGTCCTGACGGCTCAAGGCTTCCTTGCCGTACATCAATCGATAGTGCGCCGGATTCTCTACCGCGAAGCGTATGTATTCCTCGCCCATGCGGCGGAATCGCTCGACGCTCGCGCGTGGGGCTCCCGCGTCGATGGACAGCATGCGGCCCCGCAGACGCTCGAATCCGGTGGCCGCCACGGCCACGAGAAGCGCGGATTTGCTGGGGAAGTGCCGATAGGGAGCGGCACGTGACACGCCGAGTCGTCCGCTGAGGGCTCTCATGGTCACGCTCTCTACGCCCTCATCTGCAATCATTGCAGCGGTTTCCGCAAGGAGCGCGGCCCTCAGGCCACCATGGTGATATCTGCCGTTCGAACTGCTCATGGGAAATTTATACGAAAAAATGTTGACAATGTCAACACCCGGGGGTAAAGTTGACACTGTCAACATCGACATCGCATAGAGAAGGAGGCTGTCCATGAGTTCGAATCGGATCCCGAATGAGACGGAGTTGCGAAGGACGCCATCCGCATTGTGGCTTTGGCTCGCCTGGACACTCGGAACCGCCTTCGCATGGGGCATCGGGGGGCCGCTGGGAGTGATCGCAGGCGGATCCGGGGGTTTGATCGTGGTCACATTGATGGCCTACGCCCTGGGAGCCTTGCTGGCGGGAATCGTTCAGTCCTACTTCGTGGCTCGCATTCTGCCGGCAGGATCCTGGGTCCTCGCCAGCGTCGCCTCGGTCGTCATCATGGTCGTCCTGGCGATCGCCCTCGGCTCTTTCGGCAGTGAAGCCGGCCTGCTGGGCGTGACGCTGCTCGGCCCAACCCTCGGCCTGCTCCAATGGCGGCTCCTCAAGAAGCGGTTGAGCAAGGCATGGTGTTGGATTCTCGCGAGCATCCTCGGCTGGGTGCTCGGCGGCTTCGCCATCGCCATGGAGAGTTTGAACATGGACGCGAATCCGAGCTTCCCTTCGGGCTGGATCGTCCTGGGAACCTTAAACGGAGCGATCACCGGCTTCACGCTCGTCCTGCTCATGCGACGAACTCGCCGGGAAAACACATCATCGAGAAAGGATGGATGAGACATGAGGAACGCATTCATCGCCATTCTCCTGTTCATCGGAATCGGCAGTGCCACGGCTCAGTCAGTGGACATCGGCCCACGGGGATACGGACTGAGCCTAGGCAACTCGAAACGCTTCACCGGCATTCGACTCAACGCCGTGGACAGCCAGGTGGAGAGAATCAACGGTCTCAACCTGACCCTCTGGAATCCCAAGAAAAACCCCGTGGGCCAATACAACGGCCTCGCCCTGGGGCTCATCGGAACCAAGGGCCGCGAGATCAACGGCATCGCGCTCAGCGGCATCGGGGTCAACGCCAGCGAGCGGGTGCGCGGCATCGCGGCCGGCACACTGGGTGTGGGCACCAAGAACTTCACCGGCCTTGCCGTCGGCCTGATCCTGGTCGACGTTCGGGAGCGCTTCACGGGGATCAACATCAGCGGCGGATGGTCGCTGAACTCGCAGCAGATGGACGGCCTAGCCCTGAGCCTGGGCTCCACCATGGCGAAGAAGGTCAGGGGCGCCGCCATCGCAGGCTTCTTCGCGGGTGGCGAGAAGAGCCTCAGCGGTTTGGCCCTCGCCGGAGGCGGAGTGTTCGCCACCAAGTTCCGCGGCATCGGAATAAGCGGATTCGGTGCCGGCGGCGAGGACGTGAAGGGCATCATGCTCACCGGCATCGGCATGGGCGGCGCGCGCATGGACGGCATCTTCGTGGCCGGCCTGGGCCTGGGGGCCAGCGAACGTATCCGCGGAATCGCCATCGGCAGCCTGCTCGCCTTCGCTCCCGAAGTGACCGGCGTGATGGTGGGCGGGATGAACGGCCTCTACGTCGACCGGATCGACCTGGAGGATTTCCTCCACTTCAAGCTCGCCAATGAAAAATTCACCGGGCTCTCCATCGGGCTCGTGAACTATTCGGCCAATCTCAATGGAGTGCAGATCGGCCTGATCAACTACGCGGGCAACAATCCCCGATGGCTGCGCCTGCTTCCGCTGGTGAATGTGAACCTCTAGAAAGGAGGGATCGGGATGACGAATTCGGCACGAACAGGAGGCGGACTCAAGATCATCTTCTCGTTCTTTCTGGGTCTGGTGCTGACGGCCTTCGTGGGCGTCGGGGTCTATACCTTCTATCCACCGCCCGAAGGACTCAACGAGGAGATCCGGGAGCTCAACCAACGGGAGCAGTCGATTCGAGATACGAGAGCGCCCGAGAGACTGACGGCCGATGACCTCAAGCAGATCGAGGAGATCAACCAGCAGCGAAACGAGCTTCAGGACGCGGGGATGGAAGCCCAACGACCCTGGGGGCGGAGTACGAGCATCATCCTGATCGTTTTCGCGACGATCTACATGGTGTTGTCGCTGGTGCGCGCCGAACAGATTCCCGTGATCAGCAACGGGCTGCTCCTGGGCGGCGTCTTCTCCATGCTCTACGGAATCGGCTGGATCATCGCAACGGACACGTCGATCTCGAGATTCCTGGTGATATCGGCCGCACTCGCGATCACCATCGGTCTCGGTTACTTGCGCTTCGTGAGGAAGGAACGGATGGCCGCCGCGGGAGTCGAAGGATCATCTTCCCCTGGGATCGGATCGGACCTGGAGCGTCGCGTTCTGGAACTCGAATCGCGCATGGGCGAAGCGGCCAAGGCCCTGGGCAGGGAATCGAATTAGGCGGGAGGATCCGCTAGCCTCGGATGAGAGAAGCCCTTCCACGAATGGTGGAAGGGCTTTTGCACATCATACGAAGTAGTCGTCTCGCTGAACCTTGCCTGAATCTAGTAGAGGGACTTGATCGCACCGAAGCTCGTGGTCTCGGCGGGCACCGCTCCCTGATTGACGTCCACATTGTCCACGTGGGCGATGCAGCTGGTTCCGTCGGCCGCTCCGGTCACCGCGACGAACTGGATGGTCAGGAAATCCGTTCCCGCGGGAGCCACGAAGGAACCTTCGTAGTTGGTCCACTCCCAGGCCCAGAAGGGACCCATCAGGCCCGAGCCGCCGATGATGCCGACGCCGGATTGCTCGGCGAAGATCTCGGCGAAGAGCACGCCGCCCACGTCGGCCTGGTCCAGCTTCAGGTCGAAGGAGTAGAAGACGTCGCCGGGGACGGCGCTGCCCACCGCGGTGGACTGCTTGAGCGTCAGGCCGATAGCATGGGCCGTGTTGTACATGAAGGCATTGTGGTCACCCGGCATGCTCGGGCCGTTGTTGCCGGCCTGGTTCAGCACATAGGAATTGGGGGCGGCGTGATCGGCGCGCTGCTGCTTCTGCTCAGGCGCAAACTCGCCTATACGGTGCTGCTGATTTCCTTCCTCTGCATGGTCGTGACCAGCATCCACAATTACGGATTCAGCAATGGGGTCGAAGTGTCCGGCACGGTGGGAGTCGTTTTCAGCGCCATCATCTTCGTCTGGGCGCTCTTCATGGTCCTGTACTCCCGGGCCATGGCCGGCAGGGGAGTGTTGAGCTAGGCGGAATGACTCTCAGCCGAGCGCCGCGTGACAAAAAAACCCGGCACGAATCCGTGCCGGGTTTTCCCATAAACAGAATCGATCGGAACTACTTCAGCAGCGTCAGCTTCTGCGTGTCGCTCACACCCTGATCGGTGATCAGGCGCGCGAAGTAGATGCCCGAAGCCACGGCGCGACCGCTGGCGTCGTCGCCGTTCCAGACGACGCTGTGAGTGCCCGCGCTCTGCTGACCGGAAAGCAGGGTGTTGATCCTGCGTCCGCTCAGATCGTAGACGGCCAGCTCCACCGCGCCCGATTCGGCGAGGGCGTAGCGGATCTCGGTCTTCGGGTTGAAGGGATTGGGCAGGTTGCCGAGCAGTGCGCTCCGCAGGGGAACCTGTCCGCCCTCGGCGGAGGTGGCGTCGCCGCCGAGGCCCCAGATCTCGACGTTGTCGATGTTCCAGCCGCTGTAGAGCCAGCTGCCGTCGGTGGTGCCCATGGTCCAGCGCAGGTAGACCGTGCTCTCGCCGTCGGCCACGCCGGAGATGTCGTACTCCACGTACTGCCAGCCGTTGTCGGTGATCTCCCCGCCGTTCTGCCAGACCGTGGTCCAGTTGCTGTTGTCATTGGACACGCGCAGGTAGGCGTGGTCGTAGGCCGGCTGCTCCACGTTGAGCCAGCGACGGAACTTCAGGCTCGTGGCCGAGAGGTTCGAGCAGTCGAAGGCGGTGCTGGTCAGGTGATACTCGGGCATGTTGTTGGTGTAGTCGCCGTTCAGGTTGTAACCGTAGACATTGGGGCCGTCGAAGCCGGAGTTGGGATCGGCGTTGCCGTGAGCATCGCCACCCTGTCCGGTGGGATCGCCGAAGTCCCACTGACCCTGTGTGGTCCAGCCCGGATCGCTGTCGAAGTTCTCCGCGATCTGGAGAGCGGGCACGCCAACGGTGAGACTCACCGGGCGGGTGGTGTCGCCGTCGCCGTCGGTGGTGTTGAGGATGGTCACCGTAGCCTCGTAGGTGCCCTGGGGCAGGCTGTTCGCGCTGGCGTTGATGCTCACGGTCACGTTCGTCGAAGCGCCGGGCACCAGGTATCCGCCGGTGTTGGAGATGTCCACCCAGCCGGCGTCGTCGCTCACGCTGTAGTTGAAGCCGGAGTCGCTGGCGTTCTCGATGGTGTAGACGATGCTGCTCGGCGTGAAGGGTCCGCCCGTATCGCCTTCGGACTCCAGTCCGCTGGCCGGGGTCACCTGCATGCCCGTGGCGTAGGGATCCCAGGTGTCCACGGTCATGGCGCCTGTGCCCGTGGGATCCAGGTAGCTGCTGAGATGGCTCCAGGACACCGAGAAGCGACCGTACCAGTCGCTGGTCTGGCTGCTGCAGGAGGCATAGCCGCCATGGAGCTGTCCGACGATCTTGTGATCGGGGCTGTAGAGGGGCGAACCCGAGGAGCCGGGCTCCGTGGTGCCGTCGTCCCAGTCGATCACGCGGATGTGGGTGCCGTCGCCGGGCACGCTGTTGCTCAGGTAGCTGGTGGTGGTGGTGGCGTCGTCCTCGAAGCTGATGGCTTTCTCGTCGGTGCTCGGATGGTGGATGGCCACCACCCAGGGGAAGTCGCCGCTGCCGCGGTCCCAGCCGGAGTAGGTTACCTCGTGGGCCGGATTGAGCGGCTCTTCCAGCTCCACCAGGGTCACGTCCGAACCGGAGTAGGACACGCGATGGATCACGCCGGAGTTGAACTGGCTCAGGTCGCCGCAGCACTGATCGCCGCAATTGGGGCTCTCGAAGTTCCAGTAGATGACCACGGCCTGATCGTTGCCGGTGCTGATGCCGCAGTGGTTGGCCGTGAGGAAGTAAGGCGTTCCGTCCTGGGACGTGTTGTTGATCATGGCGCCGCTGCAGTACCAGGTGCCGTTGATGGTGTAGACGCCCGAGGAGGGGATCTCGGCCCGCCAGGGGTCGCCCTCGGGGCAGACCACGTCGTTGTTGCAGGAGCCGCTGCGATCATGGTCCTCGCCGAAGCCCCGGTAGCCCACGTTCACGGAACCGATTTCCAGTTCCACGCGACCGGCGGCCTTCTCGGAAACCGTCAGTTCCAGGATGACGTCGTCGCTGAGCAGGACCGGAGTCCAGAGCTCTCCGTGGTCAGCATTGTCGCGCTCGGTGAAGGCGCGGGTGGCGCTGCTCTGGTCGGCCGAGTAGATGAGCAGGCTCGCGGTCTCGGGCAGATTGTACCGGGTGAATCCGAAGTTCATGGAGAGGGCACCGGGGGAAGCGATGCGCAGGCGCCAGAGATGATTGCCGTCGCCGAGGTCTTCCCAGCTGCCGCGGGCATCGGGTGCAGTGGCCGTCTCGAAGGGAATGGCGAAGCGGGGCGGCAGACCGTCCAGCTCGCGGATCTCGTCCTCCAGGATCCTCGCTTCCCGATCCACGCTGGGGATGGCCATGTGATCGATGGCATCCACATCGAGGACGACGTACTGGTTGGCGGTGGGGGTGGCCACTCCGGCCGCGCTCGCCGAAAGGGCGAACATCAGCAGGGCAAGCCCGAGTAGGGGTCTGATCAGACGCATGGGACTCTCCATGTTATTGGATTGCAAGAAACTGAGACTATGGGGTCGATACTGGGACTTGATTATACCATACTAACAGCGATATAACGACAGAAATTGACTGAAATGGGCTTCCGGTCCTGGGGCCACGATGGTTCATAGAGCCGCCCTGACACCGGACTCGCTCGTTCCCGAAGGAATCCGGGAGGAATCATGGATTGCCTCTGCGACCTGGACAAGAAGTACATCGAAGGGAAGCTCGAAAAGGTCATGCGCCTGGTGGATGATCCGCGTTACCTCTGCCGGGCCTGCGCCCGGGCGGCCAACGAGAAGGATCTGGTCTGCAAGCCGGTGAAGATCGTGAAGAAGGATTCCTCCCGCTGAGTTCCCCGCTCCTCCAAAACAAAACCGGCCACGCTTCCGCGCGGCCGGCTTCGATTCCCCATTAACAGCGATTCTACATGCCGTCGATGATGGCGTTGAAGACGGCGCTGGGCCGCATGGCCGCCTCCGACTTCGCATCATCGGGATGGTAGTAGCCGCCGATGTCCACCGCCTCTCCCTGGGCCGCGAGCAACTCGCCGGCGATGGCCGCTTCCTTCTCGGCAAGTTCGGCCGCCACAGGCTCGAAACGCGCCTTGAGTTCGGTGTCGGCGTCCTGGCCGGCCAGGGCCTGGGCCCAGTAGAGGGACAGATAGAAGCTGCAGCCCCGATTGTCGATCTCGTTCACCTTGCGTGAGGGGAAGCGCTCCTGGTCGAGGTACTGCCCGATGGCCGCATCGAGAGTGTCGGCCAGCACCTGGGCCTTGGCGTTGCCCGCGCTGCTGGCGACCTGCTCCAGGGAGGGAACCAGGGCGCAGTACTCGCCCAGGGAATCCCAGCGGAGGTGGCCCTCCTCGAGGAACTGCTGCACGTGCTTGGGCGCCGAGCCGCCGGCGCCGGTCTCGAAGAGGCCGCCGCCCTTGAGCAGGGGTACGATGCTCAACATGCGCGCGCTGGTTCCCAGCTCGAGGATGGGGAAGAGGTCGGTGAGATAGTCTCGCAGCACGTTGCCGGTGACGGCGATGGTGTCCTCGCCGCGGCGGATGCGCTCCAGGGTGAAGTTCATGGCGTCCACCGGCGGGAGAATCACGATCTCCAGCCCATCGGTGTCGTGATCGGGCAGATAGGCCTTGACCTTGCCGATGAGCTCGGCGTCGTGGCCGCGGGCCTCGTTGAGCCAGAACACGGCGGGCGTGCCCGTGGCGCGGGCGCGGGTGACGGCCAGCTTCACCCAGTCGCGGATGGGCTCGTCCTTGCTCTGGCACATGCGGAAGATGTCGCCGGTCTCGACTGCCTGCTCGAGTAGGGGCGCGCCGGATTCGTCGACAACTCGGATCACGCCCTCTCCGGGCGCGGTGAAGGTCTTGTCGTGGCTGCCGTACTCCTCGGCCTTCTTGGCCATGAGACCCACGTTGCCCACGGTTCCCATGGTCGCCGGATCGAACTGCCCGTGCTTCTGGGCGTCCTCGATGATGGCCTGATACATGGTGGCGTAGCTGCGGTCGGGAATCATGGCCAGGGTGTCCTGCAGCTGGTCCTCGGCGTTCCACATGCGGCCGCCGTCGCGCACCACGTTGGGCATGGAGGCGTCGATGATCACGTTGTTGGGGAGGTGCAGGTTTGTGATGCCCTTGCGCGAATCCACCATGGCCAGGGCGGGACGATCGGCGTAGACGGCCTGGATGTCGGCCTCGATCTCGGCGCGCTTCTCCTGGGGCAGGCGGTCGAGCTTCTCGAGCAGGTCGGACAGGCCGTTGTTCACCTTGGCGCCGATCTCCTCGAGGGCCTCGGCATGCTTGCTCAGGGCCTCGCCGTAGAACACCGAGACGCAGTGTCCGAACATGATGGGATCGGAGATCTTCATCATGGTGGCCTTAAGATGCAGGGAAAGCAGCAGGCCCTCGGCCTCGGCGATGTCGATCTGCTCGGCGAAGTACTTTCGGAGCGCGGCCACGTTCATGACCGAGCAGTCGATGACCTCGCCTTCGAGCAGGGCGATGCCCTCCTTGAGGACCTTCGCGCCGCTGTCGTCCACGAACTCGATGCGGGCTGTGGTGGGAGCGGGCAGGGTGGTCGACTTTTCGCTCTCGAAGAAGTCCTTGCCGTTCATGTGGCCCACGCGGGTCTTGGATCCCGAGCTCGGCCAGTCCTTCATCATCCTGTGGGGATTCTTCTGCGCGTTGCGCTTCACCGAAGCGGCGGCGCGGCGGTCGGCGTTGCCCTCGCGCAGCACGGGGTTGACGGCCGAGCCCAGTACCTTTGAGAAGCGGGCCTGCAGTGCCTTCTCCTCGTCGTTCTTCGGTTCCTCGGGGTATTCCGGTACGTCGAAGCCCTGATTCTGCAGTTCGGCGATGGCCGCCTGGAGCTGGGGCACCGTGGCGCTGATGTTGGGAAGCTTGACGATGTTCGCCGCCGGATCGCCGGTCAGCTCGCCCAGCCGGGACAGGAAGTCGGGCACCTGCTGGTCGGCGGCGAGACGTTCGGGGAAAAGGGACAGGATCCGTCCGGCCAGGGAGATGTCGGCGATTTCGATGTCGACGCCCGTTCCCTTGGTGAAGGCCTTGAGGATCGGAAGCAGCGAGTAGCTGGCCAGGGCCGGCGCTTCGTCGATCTTCGTCCAGTGGATCTTCGCGTTTCCCATCTCGTCTCCTCGTGGCAAGTCCATGTGAAAGGGGGATTTGTGCCCTCGAAGAAGGTGCAATCGTAGGGATTTCGCAAGCGGGATGCGAACGTTAACCGGCACCGTCGACAAATGGGGGGATGATCTCCCGAACTACTTGAGCAGAACCAATTTGCGGGCCGTCACCCGATCCTCGAAACGAAGCCTCGCCAGATAGCATCCCGAGCCAGGATTCCGCCCCTGCGCGTCGTGACCGTCCCAGTTCAGGCGATGTTCCCCCGCGTCCAGGCGGGCGTCGAATAGGTCGCGAACCTTGCGCCCCGAGACGTCGAAGATCGCCAGCTGCACGCGACCGGACTCCGGCAGCGTGAAGCGGATCTCGGTGGACGGATTGAAGGGGTTGGGCAGGTTCGGATGGAGGACCGCCCGCCGCGGCAGCGACTCGTCCGGCGTGTCGGGGAGTCCGGTGGGTTCGCATTGCAAGGGGAAGACGCTGAACCGGGAGGACTCGACGGCGAAGAGATAGTCCTCGCCGACCTCGGCGCCGAAGATGTAGCTCGCCGCGCTGCCCGCTCCGACCAGGTTTGCGGGATCCGTATAGTCCAGGATCTGCAGACCGCCGCCGCCCGTCGAGACGTAGGCGTAGTTCTCGCCGAAGGCGATCCCCAGCGGGTAGCCGGGCAGGAGGATGCTCTCGACCGGTTCGGCCTCGAGGAGTTCGCTGATGGAGAAGACCGAAAGCCCGGGCAGCCCCAGCACATAGGCGAATCCGTCCTCGATGGCCAGCATCTCGGCGCGAACTTCCGCGCTGTCGGCGATCCAGGGATCGGCGGGATCGGAGATGTCCACGACCAGCATCTGCTGCATATCGGCGATGAGGGCGTAGTCCTCGCAGGCCGCCACGTGGATGGGGTAACCGGGCGTTTCCATGTTGCCCACGATCATGGGCGCGTCGGGCTTGCTGACGTCGATGACGCGAAAGCCCTGGCTGTCGACCACGTAGGCGAAATCGCCATGGACATCCACGCATCGGGCGTCGCCCGGCGTGTCGACTCCTCCGATCACCTGGAGGATCGGCGGCTTGGCCACATCGAGCACGAGCAGTCCGTCGTCCGCGGCGGCCACGTAGGCGAGATCGTCCGCGAGGGTGATGTGGTAGGCGTAGTCCAGAATGTCGTGATCCCCGATGATGGCGGGGGAAGTCGGGTCGCTGATGTCGAGGGTGTAGAGGCCGGCCCACCGCGCGGCCACGAAGGCGAAGGGCTCCTTCACCGCGAGGTTCTCCACCGATCCGGTCAGCCAGATTGACGCGAGGGGCTCCGGATGCGCGGGATTGGAGATGTCCGCGATGTCCAGGAGATTGCGCTCGGCGATGGCCAGATAGACGAAGTCGCCCTGCACGTCCAGCCCCCTCGGCGCCCAACTCGTGTTGAGGGTGCCGATGAGCGCGGGCTCGTCAGGGTCGGCGAGGTCGAAGATCTCCAGGCCGTATCCCGATCCCGCGTAGAGGCGGTCGCCCGCGACCTCGAGGCCGCCGGATCCCCCGGAATGGAGGTAGGTGATGTACTCCGGGGCGAGGGGATCGCTGATGTCGTAGACGAAGACGCCGAAGGTCGTGTCGAGCAGATAGGCGCGGTCGCCTCTCAGGGCGATGGATACCAGGCTGGGACCGGGCCGGTCGCCGGGTACCTTGACGATGGCCCCGGAGTTCAGATCCACGACCACAAGATTCTGGAAGTCCGCGATGAAGGCGTAGTGGCCCTGGACCTCCACGTCCATGGCCCGATGGGGCGTGTCGTGATGGTCGAGCAGGACGGGATCGGCGGGATCTGAGATGTCCAGCACGTAGAGGCCTTCCAGCTCCGCCGTCACGAAGGCCCGGTCGCCATCGAGCTCCACGTGACAGGGGCTGCCGGCGAGAAAGCGGTCTCCCTCGATCCATGGCGCCGATATCTCCGACAGGTTCACCGCGAAGAAGCCGAACTCGTCGTTGGCGAGGTAGGCGTGTCCCGCCTGCACCGCGACGCTTCGCGCCCCCGACAGGGGCAGGTCCGCCACGAAGACGGGAAGGTCCGGATCGGAGATGTTGAGGATGTGCAGGCCGATCTCATCGGCGACGAAAGCGTGGATGCCGTTCACGGCGACGTCGTAGACCTCTCCCGGCATGGCGGTGCTGCTCGCCCGGTGTATGAAGTCCATATAGTCGATGCATTCCGCCTGCATTGGGTAGGGCAGGATCGAGAGCCCGACTATCAAGAGTCCGAGGAATCCTAAGACTCCTCCCCGAAAACTGGAACGGCCAAGCGTCAATTCGCATCGATGCATCACGCCCTCCTCCCGGTACGATCCACGGACGGAACTAGTATAGCAGGGGCCGGGAGTGCAGGCTATAATGCTCGCGTCGAAAGGGAATCCATGGCCTTCGGTCGCTTCCGCCGCGTCTTCTTCCTCTTGGCAGGACCACTGCTGGGGCTCGGCACGGCCGCTCTGCTGGGCGGACTTCCGCCCGAACAGCGCATCATGGGCGGCCTCTTCACGCTGACGGTCTTCTACTGGATCGCCGAGCCCATCCCACTCTACGTCACCGGCATTCTGGCCGCCTTCCTGTCCGCCCTTTTCCTCGGCCCCCTGGCGCCCCACTTCGGCGGCGAGGTCATGAACTACCGGCAGTTCCTGCATCCCTTCGCGAGTCCGGTGGTGGTGCTGCTCTTCGGCGGCTTCGTCATGGCCAAGATCGTCAGCAAGCTCAACCTCGATCTGGAATTCGCCCAGACCGTGCTCTCGCGCCTGGGCGGCAGTCCGAGCCGACTGCTCGGAGGGCTCATGCTGCTGACGGCCTTCATGAGCATGTGGATGAGCAACACCGCCACCACGGCCATCATGGTGGCGGCGGTCCTTCCTCTCGTGCGCAGCCTGCCGGAGGGGTCGAACCTGTCGAAGGCCTTCCTCATCGGCATCGCCTTTTCCGCCAACGTGGGGGGCATCGCCACCCCCGTGGGTACGCCGCCCAACGCCATCGCCCTTGGCCTCCTCGCCGAAAGCGGGCAGGGTCTCAGTTTCTTCACCTGGATGGTGGCCGCCCTGCCCGTGGCCACCCTTCTCCTGGCCCTGGTCTTCGTCTTGCTGCGCTACTTCTTTCCCGTGAAGGGCGGATCGATTCACCTGGAGATACCCAAAGCCCCCCGGACCATGCACCGGAAGAAGGTCTACGCCACCTTCGGCCTGACCGTGCTCCTCTGGGTGACCGACGCCTTCCACCACATTCCTCCCGCGCTGGTGGCCCTGCTCCCCGTCATCGCCTTTTCGGCGGGGGGATTGCTCGACAAGCGGGAGCTGCGCGACCTCAACTGGGACATCCTCCTTCTGGTCGGCGGTGGTTTGGCGCTGGGAACAGGCATCAAGGAGACGGGCCTGGGCGACAGCCTGGTCGCCGCCCTGGACCTGGGGGGCGTCTCTCCGCTGATTCTCACCCTCGGCATGAGCCTGCTCATCGCCTTGGTGGCCACCTTCATGAGCAATTCCGCGGCGGCCAATACCATACTGCCCATCGCCATGACCGTGGCGGCGGCGGGGGAGTCGGTGCCGATCATCGTCACGGTGACGCTCTGCGCCAGCCTGGGCATGGCGCTTCCCATCAGCACGCCGCCCAACGCCATCGCCTACAGCTCGGAGATGCTCCGCGTGAAGGACATGGCCAAGGTCGGAGTGCTGGTGACTCTCGTCGGTGTCTTGCTTACACTGTTCTTCGAGCGATTCCTCTTCCAAGCCCTGCCCATGCTGGCGGCGGCGACGTCCTGAGCGCCGGAGGTGCGCCATGCCACTGAGTCCGCAGTCCAAACGCGAATGCTGTCCCAAGTGCCAGAGCTATCAGATGCAGAATCGGGTCATGGTGCGCCCGGGGGAGGACGCCTGCGTTTTCGTGGAATGCGCGGCTTGCGGTGAATTCGTGGCGCGGTACACGCTCAAGTACTACACCTGCGAGGATCCCTATCGATCCTTCCTCCGCCACATGCGGCATCAGCGCATGAGCAGCGGCGCCCGGGTTCACAAGGATGGACAGGAGTACGCGGACAGGCTCTGGTCCGACTGGGAGGAGGCCAAGCGGCTTTCCGAGGAGGGCGACATCCGGCACATCGAGGACCTTCTCGAGGAGATGGAATAGCCCACGACCCGTTTCGACGACTCAGGTGCCGGCGGGAAGGGTGGCGATGAATCCGAGGGTGAAGGACATGCCTCCGTCCTGTTCGTCATCTCCGATGTCGAAGCCCAGGGAGCTTATCATCTCCATGGTTTCGTTCATCGAGCGGTTGTAGCCCAAGGTCAGTGCGCCGCCGATCCATTCGCGATCTCCGCTTTCGGCTTCGATGGAGGCGCCGTCATATTCCAGGAGAAGCTGCTGTCCGGGACGTAGCGTCCAGTAGCATCCCAGGGTAAGATCGTACTCGCCGTAGCGCTCGGGACCGCTTTCTCCCTCGTGACCAGTCATGGTCATTCCGCCTCGAGTGTAGAGCCCCCAGAAATCGAGTTCAGGTTCGGCATCCCAGTTCAGTTCGAAGGCGGGGCTGACGCTGACCTCGTCCAGTCCCTCGCCCGAAGCGCCGAAGGCCAGGAAGAGGTCGAGGTCGAAATTCTCGCCGTCGAGCACAGTCCCGTAGAGACCGAATGATAGCTCGGTGGATGCGCTGAGGAGGTGACTGTCGGAGTTCATGGCGACTCCGAGGTGCCCCGACAGCCGGGACGCCAGGCCGTAGCCGAGCATGAGCTCCGCGCCATGGGATCGCTCATCCTCCTCGAGTCCGAATCCCTCTCCGCTCAGATAGAAGTCGACATCGCTGAAACCCAGGTCGAAGGGTTCGGTGGTGTCGGCGGCCCTAACGGGCCCGGCGAGCAGAAGCAGAGAAATGGAAAGAGCACATAGAATTACGGAGGATCCACGGAGTCTGGACATGAGGCAACCTTCTCCCAAGCGTTTGAAATTGAATCAGTTACGAGCCAGGATTTGCAGTTAGGCCCGCCTAACTGTCAGGGTCTAATCTAGGGCCTTCCCGAGAATCGTCAATATGTAGGTGCCGATTCCCCGGATGCGGTCCGGGCCTCAAGGAACGCCGCTGAGGGCGCGGCCGGCCGCCCCTCGACCCGTTTCCGTGAGGTGCAGACGCTCATCGGCCCGCCATATCAGACTTCGCCGGACGGCTCCCTCCACGATTCTCCGGGTGAACTCGGGGGTCCATCCCACGTGCTTGCCGTGGAGATGATCCTCGCGGGATTCGATCTCCTCCTCCGGCTCGCCTTCGTGCTGAAGCAGATGGATGGCCAGCATCAGTTCCGCGAATTCCAAACGCTGGCGCCGGCGTCGAAAGAGTTCGGCGAGCAGTCCGCGCCCCGGAGCGAAGAGGAAGACCAGTCCGAAAACGAAACCGACGCCCACGGCCATGGAGCCGGCGATGGATGCGTCCAGCAGCAGGGCCATGCCGAAGCCCAGGGCAGCCGACAGCATGCCGAGCAGGGCGGCCAGAAGCAGCAGCAGGCCGAGACGATCGGTGAGCAGATAGGCCGCGGCGGCCGGTCCCACCATGAGGGCGACCACGAGGATGAGTCCCACCGCATCGAAGGCGCCCACCGCCGTCACCGAGACCAGAGTCATCAAACCGTAGTGGATGAGCGCGGGCGCGAGGCCCAATGAGGCGGCCAGTCCCGCGTCGAAGGCGGACAGTTTGAGTTCCTTGAAGAAGAGCGTTATGGCCGCGAGGTTGACGAGAGCGATGCCGCCCATGAGCCAGAGGTGCCGCGCGCCCAGATCGACGCCGCCGAGCACGAAGCGATCGAAGGGGGCGAAGGCCAATTCTCCCAGGAGCACGGCGTCGACGTCGAGGTGCACGTCGCCGGCGTAGCGGGTGATGAGCACGATGCCCAGGGAGAAGAGGGCGGGGAAGACCAGCCCCATGGCGGCGTCTTCCTTGAGGCGACCCGTACGCGTGAGCAGTTCGACCAGGGCCACGGTGAGCACGCCCGTGAGGGCGGCGCCGATGACCAGCCATGGGGAGCTGAGATTTCCGGTGAGGAAGAAGGCGATGACGATACCCGGCAGGATGGCGTGGCTGATGGCGTCCGAGAGCATGGCCATGCGACGCAGCATGAGGAAGACGCCCACCAGGGAGCAGGCGGCGGCGGTGAGCATGGCGATGGCGAGGATCTCCACCTGGGGTCCGCTCATGGCGATCCCTCCACGATCTCGCGCCCGCGGGCGAGGCCCGGCCCGGTGAGGCGCCAGTGGCCGTCCTCATCGGCGGCGGCGAGGCCCTCTTCGGCAAGACGGGCGAGACCCGCGCGAATCCCGTGTCCCTCGCCCATGGCGCGCAGGGCATCCACCGCGTGGGGAGCGCCCAGGGGATCGGCATGCTGGGATGCCAGCCGATAGAGGTCGGCCAGTACGCTGTCCACCCGCACCTGACGCCGCTGCTGCTGCCTGCGGAGGGCCGCCGCCAGCAGTCCGCGGCGCGGAGCCACCAGCAGCGAGACGAGGGTGATGCCCATGATCACGAGAATGATGGTGGGCCCCGTGGGCAGTCGCGGCACCCGGCTCGAGATGAGCGCGCCGGCCAATCCGCTGAGGCCGCCGAAGAGCCCCGACAGCAGGAC
Source organism: uncultured bacterium (assembly GCA_964344565.1). GTDB lineage: Bacteria > Krumholzibacteriota > Krumholzibacteriia > JACNKJ01 > JACNKJ01 > JACNKJ01. The sequence continues at coordinate 67,374 of CAYFNT010000010.1, read as the reverse complement.
CAGGCGGCCCAGCCGGTCGGTCCACTGCCTCGCCGCCGAGGCGGGGGCCACGATCATGGCGCTCATGAGCACCACGCCCACGGTCTGCAGGCCGATGACGATGGCGATGACCAGCAGGCTGGTCAGGGCGATGTCCAGGGCGCGCAGGGGCAGACCGAGGGAGCCCGCGAAGGCCGGGTCGAAGCTCAGCAGCTTGAATTCCTTCCACAGGACGAGCAGGGCCAGCAATACCAGCGCGCCCAATGCCGACATGGTGACGAGATCATCGCCCACGAGGGCGGCGGCCTGTCCGAAGAGGAAGCGGTCGAGGCCGGCCTGTCCCGCGCCGGAGCTGCGCTGAATGATGGACAACAGCACCAGGCCCAGGCCGAAGAAGGTGGAGAGCACCAGGCCCAGGGCCGTGTCGGTCTTGATGCGCGTGCTTCTCACGATGAGCATCACCAGCAGCGAAGCCACCCAGCCCGCCAGGGCCGCTCCGAGGACCAGCACCAGGGGCGTCTTGGCTCCGGTGAGCATGAAGGCCAGCACGATGCCGGGCAGGGCCGCGTGGCTCACCGCGTCGCCGAGCAGGCTCTGTCGGCGCAGCACGGCGAAGGCGCCGAGCATGCCGGCCACCAAGCCGAGCCCCGCCGATCCCAGGGAGACCGTGCGCAGGGTGTAGTCGGTGAAGAGTTCCGCGAGAAGGTTCATGGGCGATGTCCGTCGAAGGTTCGGGGGTCGTCGCCGGGAAGTTCGTCGCGGTCGCGGGCCGCGCGACGGGCGAGGAACTCCACGCGTCCGCCGTAGGCCAGGCGGAGGTTCTCGGGCGTGAAGACCTCGCGGACGGGGCCGCAGGCGATTCGCCGCACGTTGAGCAGCATGATCCAGTCGAAGTACTCCTCGACGGTCTGCAGATCGTGATGGACGACCACCACCGTGCGCCCCTGCTCGCGCAACTCCTGCAGCAGGTCCACGATGGCGCGCTCGGTGCGCGCGTCGACGCCCTGGAAGGGTTCGTCCATGAAGTAGACTCGGGCGTCCTGCACCAGGGCCCGGGCCAGAAAGACCCGCTGCTGCTGTCCGCCCGATAGCTGGCTGATCTGGCGATTGCGGAACTCCGCCATGCCGACCTTGTCCAGGGCTGAAAGCGCCAGTTCGCGTTCCTTCTTGCCGGGACGCTTGAGCCAGCCCAGGGCGCCGTATCGGCCCATCATCACCAAGTCCAGAACGGTGGTGGGGAAGTCCCAGTCTACGCTTCCCCGCTGGGGCACGTAGCCCACGAGGCGCCGTTGATCGCGGTAGAGTCTGCCGTGGATCTCCACGCGTCCGGCCGCGATGGGAATGAGCCCCAGGATGGCCTTGATGAGCGTGGTCTTGCCGGCGCCGTTGGGGCCCATGATGGCCATGAGATGGCCGGCCGGCACGTCCATGTCGATGTCCCAGAGCACGGGACGCTCGCCGTAGGCCACGGTGAGGTCGTTGACGCCGACCGCGAGGTCTCTAGTGTTCGCCATGTCCGGCCTCTCCCAGTAGCGAGGATACGATGGTGTCCACGTTGTGGCGGAACATGCCGAGGAAGGTGCCCGCCGGACCGTCCGCGTCGCCCAGGGCGTCGCTGAAGATCTCGCCGCCGATCTCCACCTCGAATCCACGGGATCGCACCGCCTCGCGCACGGCCTGGATGGCGCGGGGCGATACGGAGGTCTCCACGAAGAGGGCGGGGATCCTGCGTTCGGCGATGAAAGCGGCCAGGTCCTGCACGTCGCCGGTGCCCGCTTCGGTGGCCGTGCTGATGCCCTGGAGACCGTGCACTTCGAGGCCGTAGGCTCGACCGAAGTATCCGAATGCGTCGTGGGCGGTGATGAGCACGCGCTGCTCTTCGGCCACGCGGGCGAAGGCCTCGAGGGCGTAGGCGTGGAGGGCGTCCAGTTCGGAAGCGTAGGCATTCGCCCGGGCTTCGTATTCCGCGGCGTGAGCGGGATCGAGTTCCCCGAGCTTGGCGCCGGCGGCCAGCACCGCCTCGCGCCACAGTTCGAGATCGAACCAGACGTGGGGATCGAAGTGTCCCTGGAATTCGCTGGGGGAGAGGAGGCGCGAATCGTCGATGACTTCGGCCAGGGCCATGGTCGGCTTGCTGGCTCCCATCTGTTCGATGACCTCGCCCATCTTGGCCTCGAGGTGATGGCCGTTGTAGAAGACGGCGTCGGCCCTGCGCAGCCTTTCCACGTCGCCCGCGCTGGCCTTGTAGAGATGGGGATCGATGCCCGGGCCCATGAGGGCGGTGACCTTCACGCGCTCGCCGCCGACCTTGCGAAGCAGATCGCCCACCTGTCCGGTGGTGGCCACGAGTTCGAGAATCCCGGTACGCTCGGGCTCTTCCTTCTCGCCGCAGGCGATGAACAGGACGACGAGCAGAACCAGCAGCAGTGATTTGCGCATCCTCATCTTCTCCTTCCGCCCTGCAGGGCAGCATATCGCGCGGGTCGTTCCGCGCATGGGTCCTCTAGGGGCGGCCGGGAATGGGCCTTCCGTGAGGATCGAGTTCGGGCCGCCCGAGCCAGCGGTCCAGACGTTCGATGACCTCTTCGGACATGGCGTGCTCGAGGCGGTGAGCCTCCTCGTGCACCTCATGCGGCGACATGCCCAGGGTCTCGACCAGAAAAGTCTCGATCAGTCGATGACGCCGGATCACCGTGCGCGCCGCCCGTCGCCCGCGCCGAGTCAGGCGAACGGCTCGGTAGGGTTCGCGCAGGATGTATCCTTCGGTCTCGAGCTTCTTGAGCATGCCCGTCACCGATGGACGCGCCACCTGCAGCCGTTCGGCGAGTTCGCTGGTGCTGGCGGGGGTGGCGGCCTCCTCCAGGCGGAGAATCTCCGTGATGTAATTCTCCACCGATTCGCTGGGCATTTCGCGTTTCCCCTCTAAAGTTAGGCATGCCTAACTTTCAATCTAGCCATACGGACCCGAAAAGGCAAGGGGATTGTGTCCTTGAACGAAGGAAATCCGAGGGCTAGGATCGCGGCCGGGAGGTAGCATGGCCTGGACCGAAACGCAGTTGGCGGACCTGCCGCGGAAGAACGGTTTCCGCTTGCGCGGCTTGGAGATGACGCGCCTGGAGGTCTTCACCGACGCGGCCTTCGCATTCGCCACAACCTTGCTGGTGATCTCCCTGGGCGGCATTCCCGGCAGCTACGCGGAACTCGTGGACGCCCTCAAGGGAACGCCGGCATTCGCCGCCAGCTTCGCCTCGGTGGTGAGCTACTGGTACACCCATCGTCAGTGGAGCCGTTACTACGGGCTGGAAGACATGCCCAGCACGCTCATCAGCATGTCCCTGATCTTCGTCATGCTGGTTTTCGTCTATCCCCTCAAGATGCTCTTCGCCGCCCTTTTCTACTGGATAAGCGGCGGCTGGCTGCCTACCAACTTCGTGCTCGAGTCCAACAGCGACCTCACCGGGCTCTTCATCATCTACGGACTGGGATTCTTCGCCATGAACGCCTGCGTGGTGCTTCTCTACCTGAGGGCGAAGATCGTCTCCGAAGAGCTGCAATTGAATGCAGTCGAGCGCATGATCACCCAATCGGGCATCGTCACCTTCGGGACCATGGCGCTCATCGGGCTGCTGTCCTTCCTGGTGGCCTGGCTCACCCCGTACAAGGTGGGGGTTTGGGCCGGTTTCGCCTACGCCACGCTGCCCATCGTCATGCCGATCCTGGGAATCCGAATGGGGCGCAGGATCGACCGGCTCAGGGCCGAGGCCTAGCGGGTTCTGGAGCCCTTCGTCGGGAATGTGCTAGACTTGAGGCTCACAAGCGAGGTGAGCCATGCGCCGAGTTTTCGCCGTCCTGACGGTTCTGACCGTCGTCCTTTCCGCCACTACCCTTCTCGCCGCCGACATCCTGACCCTGCGCGTGACGCCCGAGAGCCGGGAGGATCTGGCTCTTCTCAAGGCCTACGCCGAGTACGCGGTTTCCGAGATTCCCGCTCATCGGTTGGGGCGAAGCTACGATTTCGCGGTTCCCGAAAGCGAGTACGATGAATTCGTCGCCGAGGGACTGCGGCACGAGCTCGTCCTTCCCTCCCGGGCCGTGTGGAGCGACTACTATTATTGGTCCTATCAGGAGATCTACGACTTGATGACCGACACCGTGGCCGATCATCCCGAGATCGCCGCCATGGAGCTGTTGGGCTATTCGACCCGCGACGGCGTGGAGGTCTGGGCCCTGAAGCTGTCGGACAATCCCCAGATTCAGGAGGACGAGCCCGACGTCAGCCTCGACGCGGTGATCCACGCCCGCGAGCCGGTGAACACGAATGTCATGGCGGAGTTCATCCTGGAGATGGTGGCCGGCTACGGCAGCGATCCGGAAATCACCTTCCTCATCGACGAGACGGAGATCTGGATCATCCCCATCCTGAATCCCGAGGGCTACCTCTACGTGCAGACGGGCATCGACAGCCCATGGTGGCGGAAGAACAAGCGCGACAACGACGAGGACGGCATCTTCGAAGGCGTGGTGAACGAATACTGCGGCTCGAGCTATCCCAGCTATCCCGACGGAGTCGATCTCAACCGCAACTACGCCGAGGGCTGGAGCACGGCGGGCAGCTCCCTCGAATGCAGCATCGTCTACCGCGGCCCCGGACCCATGTCCGAGAACGAATCCCAGCTGCAGCAGGCTCTCTTCGATCGCGAACACTTCGTGGCCGGCATCAGTTTCCACAGCTACAGCGAGTACGTGGGATACTGCGGGGACGATCCCGCGGGCATCGACCTCTGCTACGACATGGCCGCCGCGATCCACAAGGAGGGCAGCGGCTACTACGGGGCCGAATTCTTCTACGGCAACGGACAAACCTACAATTGGATGTACTGGGAGCACGGCACCCAGGCCTATCTCATCGAGACCGCCACCGAGTTCTTCCCCACGGGCATCGTGCGCATCGCGGAGATCGTGGAGGAGAATCTGAAGGGTATCCGCGTGCTGCTGAACCGGGTGCACGGCGACGGCCTGCGCGGGAATGTCTACGACGCGACGACCCTGGAACCCCTCGCCGCGGAAGTGGCCGTGATCGGCGAGCCGGTCATCAACCACCCACGCATGAGCGAGCCCGTGCACGGACGCTATGTACGTCTGCTCTTGCCCGGAACCTATACGGCGACCGCGAGCCTCCCCGGATATCAGGAGGCGGTGTTCGAGAATGTGTCGGTGGTGGGAGGCAGCCTCATCGATCTGGATTTCCCGCTCTACCCCGTCGGTACCGGCGCGGACGAGACGCCAGCAGGAGCCCTGATGCTCAGCAGTTTTCCCAATCCCTTCAATCCCAAGACCACGCTGCGCTACGCCCTGCCTGAAGACGCCGCCGAGGTCGACATCGCCATCTACGACCTGGGAGGCCGGCGTGTCTGGGGCCGCGAGATCGTGGGCCAGACCGAGAGCGTCCACCAGTTCGACTGGAATGGTCGTGGAGATTCGGGAGAGGAGCTGAGTTCGGGAATCTACTTCTGCAAGCTCATCGCCGGCGACTACACGGCCACGACGAAGCTGGTCCTGGCCCGCTAGTCTCTGGCGGGCAGCTTAGCTGTACATCCGCTCGATGAGGTCCTTGTACTTCTCGCGGATGACCCGCCGCTTCACCTTCAGGGTCGGCGTGATCTCGCCGGCCTGCATGGTGAACTCCTTGGCCAGCAGGGTGAATCGTTTGATCTTCTCGAAGGGCGCCAGCTGACGCGACTGGGCCGTGATGCGCTCGGTCATGTGACGGATCACCTCGGGCATCTTCACGAGCTCTTCGTGGGATTCGAAGTTCAGCTTCTGGCGACGGGCCCAGTCGGCGAGCACATCGAAGGACGGAACCACCAGCGCGCTGATGTACTTGCGACGGTCACCGAGCACGGCGAGCTGCTCGATGAAGGGATCCTTGCCCACGACCATCTCCACCAGCTGGGGCGCCACGTTCTTGCCGCCGGAGGTGACGATGAGATCCTTGATTCGGTCGGTGATGACCAGGAAGCCGTCCTCGTCGATGTGTCCCACGTCGCCGGTGTGGAACCATCCCTCGCTGAAGACCTCGGCGGTCGCTTCGGGCTTGTTGAAGTAGCCGGGCATGACGTTGGGTCCCTTGGCGAGGATCTCCCCGTTCTCCGCGATCTTGATCTGGACGCCGACCACCGGTTTGCCCACGGTTCCGAACTTGAAATCCCCGGGACAGTTCGCGGTGAGCATGGGCGCGGTCTCGGTGAGGCCATAGCCCTGACAGATGAGCAGGCCGGCCGCGAAGAACATCTCTTCGATCTCCTGGGAGAGGGCCGCTCCTCCGGAGGCCATGAACTTCTTGGGTCCCCCGATGACCTCGCGCAGCTTCGAGAGAACCAGGCGGTCCGCCAGGGCGTGCTGGGCCCTGAGCAGGGACCCGGCTCCGCCATCGCGAATCTTCGCCTGGTACCTGCCGCCCACGTCCAGGGCCCAGTAGAAGAGCTTCCGCCGATAGGAAGGCGCGATTTCGAGCTTGTCGTAGATGCCCGCGTAGATCTTCTCGTAGAGGCGCGGAGCGCTGGCCATCACGTTGGGCCTGACGTCCACCAGGTAGCTGGCGATGCGTCGGGGATCGGGGAGGAATGAATTCTTCGCTCCCTTGAGCAGCACGTAGAATGTCCAGGCGCGTTCGAAAACGTGGCTGAGGGGAAGGAAGCAGAGGGAGCGATCATCGCCGGTCACGTCGTAACGGCTCTCGAGGGTTTCGAACTGGTTGAGGAAGTTCGCGTGGGTGAGCATCACGCCCTTGGGCTCGCCCGTGGTTCCCGAGGTGTAGATGATGGTGGCGAGATCCTCGCCTGAGGCCTCGCCCTCGCGGCGCCGGCACTCGTCGGCCGTGTCGGCCAGGCGGCCGGACTCGATGAAGTCGGCCATGAGCATGTCGCTCTCGTCGCCGGCCTCGGTGCTGCCGTCCAGGGCTACGAGAATCTCGGGCTGTCCGCAGAGCTCGCGCACTTCCACGAGCTTGTCCATCTCGCTGCGGGATCCCGCGAAGGCCACGCGCACCTCGGCGTCCTCGATGATGTAGCGAGCCTGTTCCACCGTGCTCGTGGCGAAGATGGGAACCGTGACCGCCCTGATGCTCTGGATGCCGAGGTCCGCCAGAATCCAGTCCGGACAGTTCGGCGCGAAGATCGCCACCCTGCCGCCCTCGTCGACGCCGAGCTCCACGAGTTTGCGGGCCACCGCCTCGATCGATTCGTCCATCTCGCCGTAGCTGATCTCATGCCAGCTGCCGACGATCTTGTGGCGCAGGGCCACGGTGTCGCCATGCTGACGCGCTCCAGCGCGAATGCCGAGGGCGATGTTTTTCACGGGAATCTCCGATGAGAGGGACCTGACAGGCGGGGAACTCAGCGATCTTGCCATAAAAGGCGCAAATCCACAACGCATGGGCCGAAAAAACCCTCCCCCGAATTCGGGGGAGGGGGTTTTCCTGCCAGCAGTCTCCTGTCGCCGGCTACTTGAGCATCAACATCTTCTCGGTGAGAACCTGATCGGCCGCCTCGAGCTTGTAGAAGTAGAGGCCCGAGGAGAGCTGACGACCCCAGGCGTCGCGGCCGTCCCATTCGGCCAGGTGCTCGCCGGCCGTCATGAAGCCCTCGGCGAGGGTTCGCACGGCCCTCCCCTGAACGTCGAAGACCGTCAGCTTCGCGTCTCCGCTCTGGCTGAGGGAGAAGGCGATGCTGGTCTTCGGATTGAAAGGGTTGGGGTGGTTCTTGCCGAGCGCGAAGGTCGCCGGCGTCTCTTCGGCGTCGGTGGGATCGAAGAACACCTCGATGCTGATGGGCACGATCACCGGATCGCCGGCATTGCTGCTGATGGTGAGGATGGTCTCGTAGCTGCCCTCGGGAAGACCCGTGGCGTCGAAGACCACTTCGAGCATCTCGGTCTGGCCTTCGGGCACCGCGCCGGAGGTCGTCGCCATCTGCACCCAGGTCATCGTGCGATAGATGGTGAAGGCGTCGTCGCTGGTGTCGGTGATCGCGAGATCGTCGACGTCGCAGATCTTGATGCGGCAATTGGAGCTGATTACTCCGTCCACCATCCAGCCGAAGTGACCCAGGTCGGCGGGCACCGAGGGCGCCAGGGTCTCCCAGCCGCCGATGCCCGTGCGGCTCAGCTCGATCATCACGTTCTCGGGACCGCCGCCGGCCGCCCACTGGATGTCCATCATGGAACCGATGGCCATCATCTCGCCGCCGTTGGGCGAGAGCACCGTCACGTTGGGTCCGAGGGTGGTGATGACGATCTCGCCGCTGACCTGATGCGGATCGCTGCCGTAGATGTCGCCGTAGATGGTATAGGGGATGACCACCTGGTCGCCCATGCTGGCGAAGGTCAGGTTGAGGATTGCGTGGCCCGTTTCGCCATCGTAGATCTGCCCCCAGCCACCGTCCGGGTCGGTCCATTCGCAGAAGGCGCCATCGCCGGTTCCGCCTGAATATACGAGGTCACCCGCTCCGCCGCCGGTCATGTCCGAGGCGCTGTTGAGCACCACACCCGCGGGCAGCTGCATGTCGAAGCTCGAGATCCACTCCATGTCGGGACTGCCGTTGTAGACGAAGAGATCCAGATTCAGGGTCGATTCGGGATAGACCGCCGAAGGCTCGGTCCAGGCGTAGGATCCGGTCATGTTGCGCCCGCCGTCACGCGGGAAGTTCGGATCCTCCATGCTGATGGAGTAGTAGAGCGTGGAGCCCTCTTCGCCGTAGTTGCCGATGGACAGGTAGTCCGTCTGGACCTCGCCCTGCTGCAGCACCTTGTTGAAGAAGGACGGCGACACCTCGCAGGTGGGCAGCAGCCCGTCGCCCACGAGTATCTGATCCTGGTGGGTGTCGCGATTGAATCCAGTCACCGTGAGGGTGATCTCGTTTCCGGGGGTGGGCAGGTCGTTTTCGAAGTAGACCTGGGCCACGCCGCCGCCGTCGGCGAAGGCCGAGCCGATGTATTCGCCCTCGAAGCTGATGGCCGCGAGGTTGCCGGGGTCGGTGTTCACGGTGAAGTAGTCCATGAGCGGATCCACCGTGGCGAAGTGATCCACGTAGACCGCGGCCGGCGTATCCGTGCGGACGCGCAGGCTCGGATCGCCGAAGATGGTCCAGAACTTCATCTCATTCTCGCCGCTGGAACCGTACTCGTCGATCATGAGACAGGAACCGTTGAAGCAGAGGGCGCCGAAGGTGCGTTTCTCGCCGGCGACCAGGAGGTCGACGGTCTCGTCCTGAGAACTCATGGGCGGCGCCCAGCTCATGCTGATGGTGGAGCCGTAGAATCCGATGGCTCCGGTGGGTTCTCCGGCGTTGGTGGCGCGCATCCAGGCTTCGCCGAAGCAGGTTCCGCTCTGGAACTCGCCGGTATTGCAGGCCACGCTGTTGATGAAGGGCAGCATGTTGTCGTTGACCAGGGCGTTCACGTTGGCGTTTTCGAAGCCCGAGGTGACCCAGCCGGTGAGCCATCCGTGACCGCAGTAGTTGATGATGCTGCGGCCGTCGTTGCAGCCAGCAGCGACCTGGGCCGCGGAGGCGTCGGGATCGTAGACCTGATCCACTTCGGTGTAGGTGAAGGCGAGCAGGTCGTCGCGGATGTTGTCCATGTGGTCCCGGTCGGACTCGCCGTCGTCGCCGATGCCCGAACCTTCGTTGGAGCCGATGCCGATGCCCTTGGCGTACCAGGTCGCGCCCATCTGAGGATCGCGCTCGTACTCGATGCTGCGCAGAACCTGCGTGTCCACTTGGGAGGTGTTCTCGGCGGAGAGGCGGCCCACGAAGATCTCGGGGTAAAAGTCGTCGCCGGCCAGGAATCCGTAGGACGGGTCCGAAGCGCCGCCGTTGTTGAAATAGGGGACCTGGGACGCATCGCCGACGAGCAGCACGAAGGTCAGGGGTTCGCTGTCGTAGATGCCCTGGATGTAGTCCTTGATCTGGTTGCCTGTGGAACCGACGGAGGACACATCCACCATGGTCGTGGGCACGCCCATCTGGTTCTTCCAGTCCACGAATGGCTGCATGGAGCCCATGAAGGGCCCGTAGCTGATCACCAGCATGGGTCCGATCTCGGGGATGCTCACATAGCGATCCTGGAGCAGGTCGTAGTTCAGGAAGTGGCTGGAGTAGATCTTGGCGAATTCAGAGTCCAGCGCTTCGGGACGCGACTCCAGACGGTTCAGGAAGCTCTCGCCGTCGGTCGCCACCTCGACGATCAGTTCCGTGTAGACGCGCAGGGTGCGCGTGGCCGGATTGTACTGGAAGGGGTTCAGTTCCACGACCATGCCGCGCACGTCGCGCATGATGTAGGGCTCGTCCAGCACGGCGACCTCGCCGGGGAACCAGGCGTCGGTCTCGTAGAAGCGGCTGAACTCGTAGCTGACCATTTCGGGATCCATCTTTCGGCTGATGGTTCCCTTCGAGGGCGCGATGTCCATGCCGGGGAAATCCCGGTAGCTGGCCTCGAGCACGTTCACGCGCATGGCCGCGTCATCGGGGATGACCACGCTGCGTCGCACCGTGGGCAGGGCCGGCAGTCCGCGCTGGTGGTGGAGGGCTAGGTCTTCCAGGGCGATGACGGTCCACTGGGCACCGTCGATCTTGAGCCCGTCGATCTGGAAGCTGCCCAGATTGAGTTGCAGACGCGTCTGGTCGGCGCTGGCGTCCAGCACCTGCAGATTCCAGGCGTCCTGGCCGGTGGCCACCTGAACGTCGGCCGCGAAGGTCGGCAGCGCCAGAAGCGCGCAGAGCAGTCCGGCTAGAGTCAGACCTTTCATGATCCCCCTTGTGGGTGCAGGGTCCCGAGTATCGGGTTGAGAAGTCGCAAACCCATTCTAACACGGCAGATGCCTTGACTACAACGGCTTAGGAATGAGCTCCGCGAAGGCGCAAATCCCGATTCTTTTTGGAATTAGAGGCCTCAAATGGTAGAATTGTCCTGCGAAATTCCCATTCCTCAGGGTGAAATTCATGGATGGAGGTTCCCCATGGAACGTCTCGTAAGTCGGAGGCCCCGTTTCTTTTCCGGCCTCTTGGGCATGATTCTGCTGGTCGGTCTCGCATTTCCTGCGAGCGCCATGTGGATCGATCTGGGCGGCGACGATTTCGCCGTGCGCATGCTCGAGTCCGATGGCCAGCGGACGGTGTATGAAATCACGGTGGGCGGCTTCGACGCCGAGCCTGTTCTCATCGGGGGTGAGACCTACTTCTCCATCGGCCTGGCCGGCGAGAGCGTGGACCTGGCGGCGGGCTATCCCTCGCTGCCGGACGTGCGTCGCGCGGTGATCATTCCCGACGACCGCAAGGTGGCCGTGAGCCTGCTCGAGGTCGAATCGGTGGATCTTCCCTTCATGCCGGTGATGCCGTCCAAGGGCAATCTGCTTCGTTCGGTGGATCCCGCCACGGTGCCCTACGAGTTCGGCGAGGTCTATCGGGGCGACGAGGCCTGGCCCGTTTCGCCTGTAGACCTGGAAGCGCCGCACATCCTTCGCGACTATCGCGGAGTGATCGTCGACGCCAACGTCTTCCAGTACCTGCCCGCCCGCGAGACCCTGCGCGTCCACAAGCGCATGGTGCTGGAAGTGAAGCCGGTTGGCGCCGGTGACATCAACGTGCTCGACCGGGCCGCGGCGCCGGAGAAGCTCGACCCGCAGTTCGCCGAGCTCTACTCGAGTCACTTCCTGAACTTCGGTGCCGGCGACCGCTACACGCCGGTGCTCGAGGACGGCAGTCTGCTCATCGTGGCCTACGACGCCTTCTACGCGAACATGCTGCCCCTGGTGGAGTGGAAGATGCAGAAGGGCATCGACACCAAGCTGGTGAGCACCAGCGAGACGGGCACCACGGCCACGCAGATCAAGGCCTACATCCAGAACGAGTACGACACGGGCGATCTCGGATACGTGCTGCTGGTGGGCGACGGTCCCCAGATTCCGATTCCCAGCGGCGGATCCGATCCCATGTACTCGCTGCTGGCCGGCGGCGACAGCTATCCGGACATCTTCGTGGGACGCTTCTCGGCCGAGAACGCCACCCAGGTGGCCACCCAGGTCGAGAGGACCATCCACTACGAGCGCGACGTCACCGCATCGGAAAGCTGGATGCAGTACGGCATGGGCGTGGCCTCAAACGAGGGCCCCGGTGACGACGGCGAGTACGACGACGAACATTCCGACGTGATCCGCGGCAAGCTGCTGGCCTACGGCTACCTCGGCGTGGATCAGATCTATCAGCCCACCGGCACGGCGGCCCAGGTTTCGGCCGGCCTCAATGCCGGGCGCGGCATCGTGAACTACACGGGCCACGGCAGCACGACGTCCTGGAGCACCACCGGGTTCTCCAACACCCACGTGAACGCCCTGGTCAACGACAACATGCTGCCCTTCATCTGCAGCGTGGCCTGCAACAACGGCACCTTCACCTCGACGACCTGCTACGCCGAGGCCTGGCAGCGCGCCACCAACAACGGCGTGCCCACGGGCGCCATCGCGAGCTACATGTCCTACATCAGCCAGAGCTGGAATCCGCCCATGTGCGGACAGGATGAAGCCATCGATCTTCTGGTCGAAGACCAGATGCGCACCATCGGCGGCCTCTGGTTCAACGGTTCCTGCCAGATGATGGACGAGTACGGTTCGAGCGGCATCAACGAGTTCGAGAACTGGACCATCTTCGGCGATCCTTCCATCGCGGTGCGCACGAAGCAGCCGGAGGTCATGGCCCTGAACCACTCCGGCGCGCTCTTCATCGGCATGAGCGAGTACGAAGTGACGATTCCCGGTCTCGAAGGCGCTCTCTGCGCCCTCTACGCGGACGGCGTGCTCTACGGCGCGGCTCTCACAAACGCCGGCGGCATGGCGACCATCTCCATGGTCGAGCCTCCGGACGCGCCCATGAGCCTGACCCTCACGGTGACGGCCTACAACAAGGTGACGGCCCAGGAAGCGGTGGAAGTGCTGCCGCCCAGCGGTCCCTACCTGGTCTTCGAGAACTGCATCGTGCTTGACGGCGGCGGCGACGCCGACGGCGAGCTCGACGAGGGCGAGAGCGTGGGCATGACCGTGACCCTGGAGAACGTGGGCGTGGACGCGACCACGAACGTGTACGCCTATCTCAGCTGCGACGATCCCTACGTGACCATCACGGCCGGAGGGCAGAGCTATCCGGACATTCCCGCGGGCGGATTCGGCAGCAACATCGATCCCTTCGAACTCGAGATCGCCGGCACGATTCCCGACGGTCATCTGGTCCAGTTCGCGGTGGAGGCCCACTCCGACGACGGCATCTGGGACGCGAACTTCGCGCTCACGGCCCAGGCTCCGATTCTCGGCGGCGGCGCGCTCACCGTGGTCGACCTGCCCTACGGCGACGGCAGCGGCACGGCCGACGCGGGCGAAACCATCAACCTGCGCATGATGGTCGGCAATACGGGCAGCTCGGACTGCGCGCCGGCATCCGGAACGCTGACCAGCGGCAACATCAATGTGATCATCCATGACGGTCTCGGGGAATGTGCCGAGATCCCCATGGGCGGCGAAGCCCTCATGGCCGAGTTCGTGGTGGAAATCCTGCCCGGATGTCCCGAGCCTTCGAGCATCGCATTCGAACTGCTCGTGGAGGGCCCTTCGGGATTCTCCGAAGTGCTCGCCTACGAACTTCCGGTCGGCGGTTGGTTCGACGACATGGAAGTGGACCGCGGCTGGACCGTGGGATACACGGGAGATGACGCCGGCAGCGGCATCTGGACCCGCGTGGATCCCATCGGCACCGAGTACGGCGGCGGTCCTTGCGCGCCCGAGGACGACCACACCCCGGCGCCCGGCGTGAATGCCTTCGTCACGGGTCAGGGATCCCTGGGCGGCACGGCCGGCGAGAATGACGTGGACGGCGGCAAGACGACGCTGCTCAGCCCCGTCTTCCACCTGGACGGCGCCGACAGCGCCGAGTTCAGCTACTGGCGCTGGTACACCAACGACCTGGGCAACAATCCCGGCGAGGATTACTGGGACGTGGACGTCACGAGCGACGGCGTGAACTGGGTAAGTCTGGAGCACACGAGCGCTTCGGCGAACCTGTGGACGCAGATGAGCTTCCAGCTCACCGACTACATCACGCTCACCGACAACGTTCAGGTGCGCTTCGTCGCTTCCGACGAGATCAACGGTTCGCTGGTCGAGGCCGGCGTGGACGACGTCTTCCTGCGCGCGAGCTGGTCCATCCAGACCGACACGGAGGATGCGGTGCCCGCGCGCCTGGCTCTCGGCGCCAACTTCCCGAACCCCTTCAACCCGAAGACGACCCTCAGCTTCGCGCTGCCCGAGAAGGGCGAGGTGGATCTGGCTGTCTTCGACGTGCGCGGACGCCGAGTGGCGACCATCGCCGCGGGCGTGATGGAGCCGGGACGTTACGAGTTGATCTGGGATGGCACCGACGAGGCCGGCAAGTCCGTGGCCAGCGGCGTGTACTTCAGCCGTCTCGCCTATGAGGGCCAGTCGCTGACCCAGAAGATGATTATGCTCAAATAGTGTCCTGGGAAGGGCGACCCCCTTCCCCTCACTAGAGCTTCGCAAATCGTTCGGGGAAGGGGATCTCCCTTCCCCGAACTCTTTTCCCATATCCGCCCTAGTGAAACCGCCTAGCGAGGTGAAACTGTACCCGGGTACAATCTCTTCTTTTAGAGCGATTCGGTTTTTCGAGGGCTGAGATGATGTGATCAGTAGAAACCGGTGAACAACCTCATATTTGATATCATCAACCGATCGTCGTACTCACTGACTCTCACGAGTAGTGAGCTGTGCTTCCCTGGATAGTACCAAGTGCTACTTATCTCATCCCCGGGGCTGTGGTAGTGGATAGCGAAGCCGCCGAGATCCCAACTGTTGTCAACTTGGTCTATACTCGTCCAATCGATGTAGATGATCTTGGCCTTGTCTTCATTGATGGGGCGAATGAGACATTCTAGTAGTATTGTTGGGTCATGAATCCAGGGCTTGCTCCTGTTCACATCGCCAACGCTTGCGAACTCAAAATTTGGAGCGAGCAGTGACTCGACCTCCGCAGTGACTCCAGATTCAATCGCCAGTTCAAGCTCATTCATGAACTGCCTGAGAGTCGTGTACTCACCCCTGGCTGATCCAGGAATACCTAGTAGGAGGATCGCTCCAACTAGCGCCAGTAGGCATGTGCGGCACGAAATCACGCTTGTCTCCGATCGTCAGCGTACATGCTCCAATACATTGAGCCGGCGGTCGTTCCGATGGATTCCGACTTCGCAATCGATCTGAGCATACGACGATGGGTTTCCAACTCCTGAAGCGAGATTGTACACGTGTACAATCTTCTTCCGTGAAGCGAAGTGGCTCCTCGAGCGGTGACTTGCGAGTCTGCGAGCGGGAGCCGGGAGAGGAGGCCAGGAGCCCTCTATTCTTGAGCTACTTGTCTGAATTGTGGTAAAATTCAGAAAACTGAAACTCCGATCCGCCGGAGGACCGGCGAAACGCGTCGGAGTAGGGGAATCCACCGGACGGGAGGCTAGGGGTATGCACCTCAAATCTCACTGGGGCACTGCCGGAAGGCGCCTTGCGATGGCGATCATCCTTTCGGCCTTTTTCATGACCGGGACCGCCGGCGCGGCGATGATCACGGTCGACTACGAATTCGAGGCGCCGCGGATCACGGCGTCGAAGGACTACTCCACGATCACCATGGAAGGCGCATGGAGCGTCGGGGAACCGGGCATGCCGGTTCTGCCGCGAATGGGTGCGAGCGTGCTCCTGCCGCCGGGCGAACGCATCGTTTCGGTGGAGGTGATCCCCATGAGCTGGATCACCATGGAGGGCAGCTGGATCATCGAGCCGGGTCAGAGCCAGTACCCTCTGAGCTTCGAGGGCGCGGTTGAGCCCGACCTTCCCTCTTCCGCGGTCTACTCGTCCGATGATCCCTTCCCCGGACGCTATGCGGACGCTCCGACCGTCGGTCTCTACCGCGGCTATCGCATCGCCGATCTGGCCCTGCATCCAGTGGAGTATCGGGCGGCTTCCGGACATGTCAGCTACATGACCGGCTGCGAACTGCGCATCTTCACCGAGTTCGACGCCGCCCTGCTCGAGGAGAATCGGGCCATGATCCGTCACGACGAGGGCACCCTGCTGCGCCTCGAGCGGATTGTTCACAATCACAACGAAATCGCCGGCTACGCGCACCTGCAGGCCACGGGCGGCAGCCGCGCCTTGGATCCGGCCGACGGCATTAAGTACGTCATCGTGACCTCCGATGCCTACGCGCCCTACCTGGGCGACTTCGTCACCTTCCAGACCGAGCGCGGCCTGAAGGCGGGCGTCTTCCTGAAGGACTGGATCAACTCGGAGTACACCGGCAGCGATGAGCAGACGCGCATCCGCAACTTCATCATCGACGCCTACGCCACCTGGGACACGGAATACGTGCTGCTGGTGGGCGACAGCGGTCCCAGCGACGGCATTCCACATCGTGGCATGTACGCCTACGCCTACGGAACCACCGAGACCAATCTGCCCAGCGACCTCTACTACGCCTGTCTGGACGGAACATGGAACGACGACGGCGACGGATACTGGGGCGAGGTCGGCGAGGCCGACCTCTATCACGAGCTGGGCGTGGGCCGCGCGGCGGTCAGTTCTCCGACCGAGATCCAGAACTGGATCACCAAGCAGATGCGCTACCAGATCGCTCCCGTCGCCGACGAGTGCGACGAAGCGCTCATGTGCGCCGAGCTGCTCTGGAGCGAGCCCACCTGGGGCGGCGACTACAAGGACGAGATCCTCTACGGTTCGAGCAACCACGGCTACACCACGGTGGGATTCCCCGACCACATGAACGTGGACACGCTCTACGACCGCGAGGGAACCTGGAGCGCCAGCACCCTCATCAACATGATGAACAACGGCCTGAACATCATCAATCATCTGGGCCACTGCGACTACACCTACATGATGAAGTTCTACAACAGCAGCATTCCGCAGTTCACCAACGACGGAATCAACCACAGCTACAACTTCATCTACAGTCAGGGCTGCATGTGCGGCGGCTTCGACTACGACTCCATCAGCGAGAACCTGAACAACGACGAGCACGGTGCGGTCGCCCTCGTCACCAACTCCCGCTACGGCTGGGGTATGCATGAAAGCACCAACGGCTCCTCCCAGTACTTCGACCGGGAGTTCTACGACGCCATGTTCGCCGAGGAGATCTATCCCCTGGCCGAGATGAACAACGACTCCAAGGAAGACGTGATCTGGAACCTCGACTACGGCGCCAATCGCTGGTGCTTCTACGAACTGAACCTCTTCGGCGATCCGTCCATGCAGCTCTGGACCGACGAGCCCGGCAACCTGCAGGTCACCCTGCCCGGCGTCGTGTTCATCGGCCAGCCCGAGATGGAAGTGACGGTCATGGACGGCGCTGCGCCCATCGTCGGCGCGCGCGTCTGCATCTACACCGACGACTACTCGGTCTACGACACCGCCTACACCAACGGATTCGGCGTGGCGGTGCTGGAACCGGGCGCCACGGCTCCAGCCGATCTCAACGTGAAGGTCATCGCCCACGACTTCTTCGAGTACTCGGGCATGGTGCCGATCCTGCCGCCGGAAGGCCCGTATCTGGTCTTCGAGCATTCCCTGATCTTCGATGAGGACGGCGACAACGACGGCATGCTGGACGAGGCCGAGACGGTCGATCTGGACATCTGCCTCGAGAACGTCGGCGTGGATCCCACCACGGGCGTGGTCGGAACCCTGAGCTGCACCGATCCCTACGTGACCATCGTCGAGGCCGTGCAGGACTATCCGGACATTCCCGCCGGCGAACTGGGCACCTGCCTCTTCCCCTTCGTGGTGGAGGTCGCGGGTGACGTGCCCGACGAGCGCGTGATCCAGTTCACCATCGACATGGTGGCCAACGAGGGCAGCTGGGAGGCCACCTTCTACCTGACCGCCCAGGCTCCGGTGCTTTCCACCGCCGGTCTCACGGTGATCGACCTTCCCTACGGCGACGGTAGCGGCAACGCCGACGCCGGCGAGACGGTGACCCTGCGCGTCCATATGGCCAATTCGGGCCACTCCGACGCCGAGGATCTGGTGGGCGTCATCGGCAGCTACGACTTCAACGTGAACATCATCGACGGCGGCGGCGCCTGCCCGGTGGTTCCGGTGGGCGGCGAGGGGATCATGACGGACTTCGTGGTGGAGATCCTGCCCGGATGTCCCGAGCCCTGGACCATCGAATTCGTCTTCAACGTGAGCAACGGCGCCTTCGCGGCCGATCTGTCCTTCGAGCTGCCCGTGGGCGGCTGGTTCGACGACTTCGAGGTCGATCGGGGCTGGACGGTCGGCGTGCCAGGCGATAACGCGGGCACGGGAATCTGGACCCGCGTGGATCCCTTCGGCACCGAGTACGACGGCTATCCCATCCAACCCGAGGATGACCACACTCCCGCTCCCGGAGTGATGTGCTTCGTGACAGGACAGGGTTCCGAAGGCGGCTCTGCGGGCGAGAACGACGTGGACGGCGGCGTGACCACCCTGCTCAGCCCGGTCTTCGCGCTTCAGGGAGCGACCAGCGCCGAGTTCAGCTACTGGCGTTGGTACACCAACGACCGGGGCAACAATCCCAATGAGGATTGGTGGAAGGTCGACGTCACGAACGACGGAAGCAACTGGGTGAGTCTCGAAAACACCCAGGCCTCCGACGCCTCATGGACATTCCACAGCTTCCAGCTGGGGGACTACGTCGAGTTCACCGACATGGTCCAGGTGCGTTTCGTGGCGGCGGACGAAGGCTCCGGCGGCTCCCTGGTGGAGGCGGCGGTGGACGACGTGCTGTTGAGCGCCTTCGTGCCCCTGGCCACCGACCTGGGCGACGAGGTTCTGCCCGCCCGCGTGGAGCTGGGCCGCAACTTCCCCAATCCCTTCAATCCCAAGACGACCATCCGCTTCGCCCTGCCGGCCGGCGGCGAGGTGGATCTGGCCGTCTACGACGTGAAGGGACGCCGGGTGACGACCCTGGCCAGCGGACACATGGACGCCGGCTATCACGAACTGGAATGGCTGGGTACCGACGAGGCCGGCCGTCCGGTATCGAGCGGAATCTACTTCAGCCGCATCGCTTCGGACGGTCAGGTGCTGACGCGGAAGATGCTGATGCTCAAGTAATGACTGGGGGAGGGAGATCTCCTTCCTCTCGCTAGAGTTTCGCAGAATGAACGGGGAGGGACCTTTCCCTCCCCGTTCTCTATTGATGCAAGTTGTTCGACTTCATCTTTAACTCGATTCGAGGATCCGCTAGGCTCGCCCAGCAGATCGGAGTGCAACCGGGATCTGGGATTGAATGCATGACGCTCTCTCGACATCGAACAAGGAGGTTTGCTGTGAAGGCAGGAAGTGGATATTCGATGAGCAGACTGATTGCCGGCGGAATCCTGCTGGCGGTCCTCGTGTCTTTCATCGGATGTGGCGGAAGCGATGACGGAGACATTACGACGCCTTCGGCGATCATGATCCAGTTGGATGCCGAGGAGGTGAACAGCGGACAGACCGTGGAGGCGACGGCGAGTTTCATCTACCTGCTGGACGGCAGATCGGAAGAGCCGGACTGCCTCTGGTACGTGAATGACGAGCTCGGAGGCTCGACCGAGCTGGGAACCATCACCCAGGAAAACCCAGCCGTCTACACGGCGCCCCTGATCGCCCCCGTGGGGGACGAGGTGGAGATCAAGGCCGTGACCGACGACTCGAACGAGTGGGAAGACAGCGCGACCCTCGGCATCATCTCGCCGAACACGGTGGAGTTGGAGTTCAGTGCCCAGGAATGCGAGGTTTCCGAGCAGATCACGATCACGGCCGAACTCTCCTGGCCCGGACGCGAGGACGACCACTTCGATTGGTACGTGAACGACGAATTGGGCGGCCACTCCATGACGGGAACCATCACCCAGACGAACCCCGCGATCTACACGGCTCCGAGCGCGGTGCCCGCGGGCGGAAGCGTGGAGATCAAGGCCATCTACCGCGGCGACGAGCAGATCTTCGATACGGGCATGGTCGACGTGCAGTTCACGATCAAGTACGTGAATGCGTCGACCGGCGTCGACGTGAACGGGGGCGGAACCTGGGAGTATCCCTTCCGCACCATCACCTACGCTCTCGGTGAGGCCAATGAAGGGGATGTGGTTCTGGTGGCGCCCGGAACCTACGACGGCGATCTGGGAGAGGGCGATGTCTTCACGATTCCGTTGGGAGTGACGCTTCGCGGTTCGGGCCGCGACGAGGTCATCCTCTACGGCGGGGAGGACATGTACTTCACCATGGACCTCTGGTACGAATCCACGGTGGAGAACATCACCTTGGGAAACGCGGGTGTCGCATCGGGGGGCGAGTTGTCGTCCATCGGCATCTTCTGCGGCACGACCGCGACGATCAGGAACGTCAAGATCAACGACACCTTCAGGTACTCGGCTATCCGCATCGGCGGAGTGGGAGCCTATCCGCTGGTCGAGGACTGCGAGATCGTGAACACCAGCCATCCCGGCGAGGATCGCGGCTTCGAGCTCATCGACGACTCCCACGCGATCCTGCGGAACTGCACGGTGTCCGGATGGTGGCAGGGTGTTTTCGCCAACACGAACTCCGATCCCCTGATCGAAGGATGCACCATCACGGACAACAATACGGGAATCACCGCATATAGTGGATCGGGGGAACCGCCGCCCGTGACGAACCCGGATCTCGGCGGCGGCGCGCGTGGAAGCCTAGGCGGCAACGTGATCCAGAACAACACGAGCTACGGTCTCTCCGTCCGCAACGAAGAGGGTACGATCTACGCCATGTACAACACCTGGAATTCGAATCCGCCCACTGAAGGGCCGCCGGAGCCCGCCGACTTCTATCAGGACTACGAAACCACCATCGTGTGGCACTAGGGCGGCCCGCTGCCCGCTACGCGCTGCCGGCCAGACCCTCCCCTGACATCGGGGGAGGGTCTTCTAGGTGGATTGCAGAGCTTGAACGATCAGCTCGACCGCGCGATCGATTTCATCCTCGGTGCTGAAGCGGCCCACCGAGAGGCGCAGGGTTCCCTTGGCCACATCCAGCGGCACCTTCATGGCCGCGAGAACGGCCGACACGGAGACGCCGTCGGCGTGACAGGCCGCGCCCGCCGAGGCGGCCACGCCTTCCAGTCCGGCCAGCAGCGTCGAGGCTTCAAGGCCGGGGAAGGACACGCTGGCCGTGTTCGGCAGGCGTGCGTCGAGCTTGCCGTTGACGACGAGGCCGGGGAACTTCGAGCGGAGGCCGCCTTCGAGCCGGTCGCGCAGGGCGGCGAGTTTTGCCGGCGTTTCCGAGATTGCGCCCGCGGCGATGGCGCAGGCCTCGCCGAGCCCGGCGATCTCGAGCACGTTTTCGGTTCCCGCGCGCAGGTTGCCCTCGTGGTCCGCGCCGTGGGTCTGCTTGGCCAGCTTCACGCCCTTCCGAATATAGAGCGCACCCACGCCCTTGGGCGCATAGAGCTTGTGGCCGGCCACCGAGAGCAGGTCGACGCCGAGATCGTCCACCCGCACGGAGATCTTGCCGATGGATTGGGCCGCGTCACAGTGCAGGAGCGCGCCGCGGGCATGGGCCAGCTTCGCGATGTCGACGATGGGTTCCACGGTGCCCACCTCGTTGTTGGCGTGCATCACGGTGACCAGCACGGTCTCGCTCCTGAGCGCTTTCTCCACCGTGGCCGGATCCAGCCATCCCGTGGAATCCACCGGCAGATAGTCCACACGCCAGCCGCGGGATTCGAGATTCGCGCAGACCTCGGTCACCGCGGGATGCTCCACCGACGAGGTCAGGATGTGCCTCCCCTCGCTTTCGCGGGCTTCCGCCGCGCCCTTGATGGCGAGATTGTTCGACTCCGATCCGCCGCTGGTGAAAAGGATTTCCGCCGGAGCGGCGCCGAGAAGATCGGCCACCTGGCGGCGGGCCCTGTCCACGGCCGCGCGGGTTTCGCGTCCGTAAGCGTGCGAGCTGGATGGGTTTCCGAAGCGCTCGGTGAGGTAGGGCAGCATGGCTTCGGCCACCCGAGGATCCACCGGCGTGGTCGCGTTGTAATCGAGATAGATGGGTTTCATGGCGGGCAGCCTAGGCCAAGGCGCCGGGCGGGTCAAGGCGGGGGGATTGGCGAAGAGCGACCTGCCGTGTAGACTGGCTCCAGCCAAGGAGGCTCCCATGAAACGATTCCTCGTCGCCCTTCTGTTCTTCGTCGCGGTATCCAACGCCCAGGCCGCCCAACCCGTGGCCACTTTTTCCATCGTGGGATTCGATCCGGACACCGGCGATCTCGGCATCGCGGTGCAGTCCAAGTTCTTCGGCGTGGGCGCCGTGGTCCCCTGGGCCGAGGCCGGAGTGGGGGCCATCGCCACACAGGCCTTCGCCAACACGACCTTCGGGCCGGAAGGACTCGATCTCCTAGGAGCCGGGCTCGCTCCCGAAGAGGCGCTCGCCGCGCTGCTGTCCGCCGACGACGGGCGCGAGCAGCGGCAGGTGGGCATCGTCGACGCCAAAGGCCGCGCGGCCGCTCACACCGGCGCCGAGTGCATGGTCTGGGCAGGGCACAAGAGCGGCGCGAACTACACGGCCCAGGGGAACATCCTCGCGGGCGAGGCGGTGGTGGCCGACATGGCCTCGGCCTTCGAGGCGGCCGAGGGCGAGATCCTCGGCGAGCGCCTCATGCGAGCCCTCGAAGCCGGACAGGCGGCGGGCGGCGATTCCCGGGGCATGCAGTCGGCGGCCATGTTCATCGTGCGAGAAGACGGCGGCTATGCTGGCTTCAACGACCGCTACTGCGACCTTCGCGTGGACGACCATGCTGACCCCATCGCCGAACTGCGGCGCATCTTCGACATGTGGCAGGAATGGGCCCTGATTCTCGAAGGCTATACCCTGGCCGAGAAGGGGCTCTATACCGAGGCCATCCATCTGGGCGAGCGGGCCGTGAAGCTCAACCCGGACAAGGGAGAGCCCTACTTCCACCTGGCCTGTTTCTTCTCCAAGGCGGAGCTCTACCGCAAGGCCCTTTTCCGTCTGGCCGAGGCGGTGGAGCGAGACCCGTCCCTCGGCGAACGCGCTCGCACGGATACGGACCTGCAGCCCCTGTGGGAGGATGCACAGTTCCTGGAAATCACCGCGCCCAGGGACTAGTCGAGCAGGCCCTTGCGCTTGAGCGCTTTGGCGCCCTCCCGGAAGCTGAGACCGGAAAGCCGGCCGCGATGTTTCAGAAGGAAGGTCTTCACGCGCTCGGGTTCGGCGTAGGAGTAGTCGCGCAGCGCCCAGCCGATGGCCTTGCGGATGAAGAACTCCTTCTCGTCGGCCCAGCGCAGGCAGTAGTCGAAGAGGCGGCGATGATCGGTGTCGCTCTTCCAGCCGAGCTGGCAGAGGATCGCCGTGCGGCGAATCCAGAAATCCTCGTCCTCGATCCAGGCGTCCATAAGGGGCCAGAGTTTTTCGGGCTGCCCCCGCAGGGCGACGCCGACCAGGGCGGTGGCGATGCCGTCCACGAAATCCCACCAGGCGCCTTCCCGAACGAGACGCTCGTAGAGCTTCATGGAGTTCGCGTCGATGAACTCGGGATGCCCCGCCGCGAAGTGAATGGCCAGGTACTTCTCTTCCCGGTGGGGAAGCTTCCATAGAGAAAGGACCGCGCCCTCGTAGTCGCGCCGGTTCTCCGCGCGGAAATCGCGAAGCAGGCGTTTTTCGAGCTTCGCCCGTGCGGGCTTCTGCACGCCGTAGAAGGGCATGTCGGTCTTCATGTAGGCGGCCATGGGGCCGGCCTTCGTCGGATCGGCCAGGGCGGCGAGTTCGGTTTGGACGAATTCCAGCAGCGCTTTCATGCCTGGATTCTATCCCGGCTCCCGCCTTCGTGCTAGGATGAGTTCATGAGCCTGCCCGAAGTTTTTCTCGAGAGACTCGAGCGCATCCTTCCTGCGACTGCATTGCCCGCGGCCCTTCGAGCCATGGGCACCGAGGCGCCCACGATATTCCGGGTCAACGGGCTGAAGTCCGACGCCGATTCTCTCCAGAGGGAGCTGGCCGATTCGGGTTTCGAACTGGCGCCACTGGATTTCCCGCCTGGAACATACTCCGTTCCTTCCGAACAGCGACGCGCGTTGACCGAGCATCCGGCCTGGCACGAGGGACGCCTCTGGATCCAGAATCCCTCGAGCATGCTGCCGCCGCTTTTTCTCGATGCTCGGCCGGGGGAAGAGGTCCTCGATCTCGCCGCGGCTCCGGGCAGCAAGACTCTGCAACTCGCCGCAACGGGCGCCCGCCTGACCGCCGTGGAGAAGAACCGCGGCCGCTTCTTCAAGCTCAAGGCCAACCTGAAGAGCCAGGGCGCTCTCGAAGTTGAGACGCGCCTGGCCGACGGCACGGGTTTCTGGCGAGGTCGCGAGGAGAGTTTCGACAAGGTGCTCCTGGACGCCCCCTGTTCCAGCGAGGGCCGCTTCCGCGAGGACGATCCCAAGAGCTACGCCTACTGGAGCCCCCGCAAGATCCGCGAGATGCGCCGCGTGCAGCTGCGCCTGGCCCAGTCGGCCTTGCACATGCTCAAGCCCGGCGGCATACTGGCCTATTCCACCTGCACCTTCGCGCCGGAAGAGAACGAAGGCGTTCTGGACAAGCTGCTGTCGAAGTTCGAGGGGGCCCTGGAGATCCTGCCACTGGACCTGCCGCTGGAAAACGTGCAAAGTGGACTGGCCCAGTGGGAGAAGAGAACCTATTCCCCCGAGATCGCCGCCGCGTGCCGCGTGTTGCCCGACGGAGTGTTCGAGGGATTCTTCCTGGCCCTGCTGCGCAAAGTTTCCAGCACCCGCAAGAGGAGTGACGAATGAGAATCGTCCTGATGCTGCTCGCCCTGATCGTCGCCACGACCGCCCTGGCGGATCGTCCCGATTTCGAAGCCCTCACCGACAAGTACGAGGCCCAGGCCATCGCCGATCGGCGCTGGGCCCACGAGCACGCCGAGCTGTCGATGAAGGAGTTCGAGACCCAGGCCTGGCTGCGCGAATCCCTGGCGGCCATTCCCGGCGTGGAGCTCGTGGAGGGCGAGTGGGCCACCGGTGTGGTGGCCATGCTCGAGGGCGGAAAGTCCGGCCCCATCGTGGCCTGGCGCACCGATATGGACGGGCTTCCCATCACGGAAGAGACGGGCCTGGACTTCGCATGCCAGCGCGTGGACACGCTTCGCAACGGCCGGGTGACCGGCGTCATGCACGCCTGCGGCCACGACCTTCACATGGCGGTGGCCCTGGGCATGACGCGCATGCTCTCGGAAGTGCGCGATGAAATGCCGGGCACCCTGCTCTTCATCGGCGAACCCGCCGAAGAGATCGGCGCCGGCGCCTTGACCCTGCTGGAGGCCGGCATTTTCGAAGAGGGTCGCAAACCCAAATGCGCGCTGGCCCTGCACGATCACACCACGATTCCCCTGGGCAAGGTGGGCTCGCATCCGGGCCCGGCCACGGCCAACGTGGACGGATTCGTGCTCACGGTGAAGGGCCGCGGCGGACATGGAGCCTATCCCCATCGCACGGTGGACCCGGTGAGTCTGGCGGCGAAAATGATCCTGGGCTTCGAATCCATCGTCGCCCGCGAGATGGACGTGAACCATCACTGCGTGATCTCCGTGGGACGCATCGAGGGCGGCACCAAGAGCAACGTGATCGCCGACGAGGTGGTGCTCGAGGCCACGGTGCGCAGCCTCGACGACGAGACTCGCGAGGCTCTTCCAGAGAAGATCGAGCGCATGGTGAACGGCCTCGCTGCCGCGGCCGGCGCCCCCGAGCCGGTGCTGGAGTACTACTTCGGCACGGTGGCGGGCTACAACGATCCGGAGCTGGTGGAAGACTGCCGCGCGGTCTTCCGGCGCGTGCTCGGCGCGGAGAACGAGATCATCTATCCGGCCGGCATGGGCGGCGAGGACTTCGCCTATTTCGGTCGGGAAGTGCCGGGCATCCAGTTCAGGCTGGGAATCGGCCGCGAGGATCGTCCCGGGATGACCCTGCACCGCAGCGATCTGGATCCGCCGGAGGAGGCCATCGCCATCGGCATGCGGCTGGCGGCGGAAGTGGTCTGGGAGCAGATGGCCGAGGACTAGAACTCGAAAAGCAGGTAGCCCTCTTCCGCCCGATCGTGCTGCTGCGGGTAGCCGAAAGGATTGGCGGCGAAGTGCAGGCCGTCCACTTCCCGCGGCGCGTATCGCACGTGGCGATGCCCGTGGAAATGGCCGATGACGCGCTGGCGATGCTTGTTGATCACCTCCTCCATGAAGGAATTGAAGATGTCGCCGCGCGTGGCATCCATGGCGGGAGATGCTTGGTGTGCGAGGTGGTGGGTGACGACGACCGCCAGCATGCCCTTTGGAAGCTGACCTAGCTGACCGTCCAGATCCTTCGCAAGACGCCGGGCCAGTTTCTCGTCGGCCGGGCCGGCCTCGTGGTCGAACCATTCGGAATATCCCACTCCCTGGAACCAGTCCAGATTGCCCACCAGTGCAAGATCGAACCCGCGGAGCATCAAGGGTCCGTTCGGCAGATAGCACCAGCCCGATTCCTCGGACAATCTAGGGAAGAGCGTCCGGTAGCGGTACTCGGGCGTGTCGTCCTTCGATTCGGCATCGATCACCCAGATGTCGTGATTGCCCGGTACCCAGCAGCGCGGACAATCCAGTTCGATCCCATCGAGGAATCCTCGGTTTTCCTGAGTGCGATGCGAGATATCTCCGGCGAGAACCAATAGTCGGGTTTGGGGGATGCGTTGATATGCAGCAGGAGGTCCGAGATCTCTTGGGCCTGGTCATGGCGATGGGCGTGGATGTCGGACAGGAGGCCGATTTTCATGACTGCTTCCCCGATGATTGGTATCCCGCAAATCCCCTAGACTGTACATGTGTACGATCCTCGGGCGAAGAAAAACCCTCCCCCGGCGCCGGGGGAGGGTTTTCGTTCTCAGTTCTCAGTTCTCAGTTCAGAACCGTCGGGTGGTTCTTCACCGCGATCACAACGAAGATGATGTCGAGGATCACGAAGAAGGTGAGCAGCAGAACAATCCAGATCCAGGGTCGTTCTCGAATCCATTCGCGCATGATCAGGGCCCCCTGAATCGGAAGGTGACGGGCTTGACCTCGCCGCTGAGCGAGTCGGTGACGGCGATCTCCATGGGGAAATTGCCGGGATACTCATCGCGCGCCAGGGTCGCGAAGATGGGCACGTTGGCCACCTCGAAGGGCGACAGCAACAGCCGCGTCTGCGGGATGAGCATTTCGGGCTCGGGCCCCTCGGCTCCGGCGAAGGACACCAGATACACGCGATTCTCGTCGGTCTTGTTCTGGATATGCAGGGTGTAGAGATTGCGGATGTTCCCCTCGACCAGCTGGAAGGGCAATCCCTGGGAACGCACGCTCTTGGCCTCGAAGTTCGTGCGCTGGCCGATGGCAAGGAATCCGCCGATCATCCAGATCAGGGCGAAGCCCATGTAGCCGTAGACCCTGGGACGCAGAAACTTCCGCTTCAGTCCGGTCAATCCCTTCAGGGAGTCGTATCGCACCAGCCCGGTGGGCTTGCCGATGCGCTCCATCATGTCGTCGCAGGCGTCGATGCAGTTGGCGCAACCCACGCACTCCATCTGCAGACCCGCGCGAATGTCGATACCCGTCGGACAGACCGCCACGCATCGGTAGCAATCGATGCAGTCGCCGCCCTTGTCCACGCCCTTCTCGCGAGGTTCGCCGCGCTTCTCGTCATAGCCGATGATCACGGTGTTATCGTCGATGAGGGCGCTCTGCAGACGTCCGTATGGGCAGAGGATCATGCAGGTCTGCTCGCGGAACCAGAGGTGGTTGAAGCTCATGATCACGGTCCAGAAGACCGTCCAGCCGAAGGCGACCATGTGCTCGCCCGGCCCCTTCCAGATCACGGTGTAGAGCTCACGCGCCGGTATGAAGTAGCTCAGGAACACGTGCGCGATGCCCGAAGACAGCGCGACGAAGATGATCCACTTCAGTGTTTTCCGTCCGAGTTTGCCGCCCGTCCAGGGCCCCAGGTTGCGTCTGATGCGCTGATCCCTAGGACCCTCGATGAGCCGCTCGATCTTTCGGAAGACGCCCTCCATGAAAACGGTCTGGGGACATGCATATCCGCACCAGATGCGTCCCCAGAGCGCGGTCAGAACGAAAAGCGAGAAGCCGATTCCCACGAGCGGAAAGAAGAGCAGGTAGAAATCCTGGTTGCTGAAGGCGAGGCCGAAGAGATGCGCCTGCCTTCCCGGGATGTCCACGTGCACGGCCGGGTGTCCGCCGATCTGGAGCCAAGGAAGGCCAACGTAGACCACGACGAGGATCGCGAAGATGATGTTCTTCCTCACCTGCCAGCGTCCCTCGACGTCGGCGGGGTGGAGGAAGTTTCGCGAACCGTCTTCGTTGATCGTGTAGACGGTTTCCAGATCCGGGCGGCGCAGCCGCTTTTTCTTCTCACTCACGATGGATCCTGCTTCCTGCTTCGGGCGTCATCCCCGCGTCACTCCACCAGTTCCCCCTCGGGCGCCTTGCCCGGTACGTTCGTGTTCATGATGCTGACGACGTAGACCGACAGCTTCTCCACGCGCGTGGGGCCGAGCTGGCTGCCCCAGGCGGCCATTCCCTTCGCGGGCACGCCATCCGTGATGATCCTGTGGATGTCGGTGGGCTTGCCGCCGTGGACCCAATATGCATCGGTCAGGTTGGGTCCCACAAGGCCTTCGCCCTGGGCGGAGTGGCAAACGACGCAATATGTGGTGAACAGCGCTTTGCCCTCGGCGACCATGTCGGGAAGACTCGCGGCCAGGGTCAGCGACTCGTCGGTGATGCCGCCGGCCGAAGCCTGCGCGAGCATCAGTTCCTGAGCCGCCGCCATCTCCTTATCGTACTTTTCGAGCTGAAGGTCTCCGATGCCGTAGGTATGCAGGAAGAGCCAATAGCCCAGAGAGAAGATCACCGTGGCGTAGAGAATGAAAAGCCACCAGTTCGGCAATCGATTGTCGAATTCCTGGATGCCGTCATATTCGTGATCGAAGACGACATCGTGTTTGTACTCACTCATCACTGGTACCTCCCTTGGTATCGTCTTCGAGCGGAAGTGAAGCGATGCGGTGGAGTTCCTTCTTATCCTTGAGTCCGAAAATGACCCAGACCAGGATGCCGAGGAACACCAGCAGGAACAGCGCAAATGCGATTTGCGGTCCAAGCATCAAGTCGATGCGCGAGGCGAAAAACTCTTCCTGATGCATCAGTTCACCTCCGCCGTCGCCACGGATTCCTCAGCCGTGAGGGGCTGCGGACCGCGTCCAAGGCGCTGCAGGTAGGCGATGATCGCCACCATCTCGCTCTGAGGATCGATGGGCACGCCCTGCTGCATGAGGTCGTCGGCGATCAACTGACCCTGGCTCAGGATGTTCGCGCCGGCCGACTTGATGTCCTCGTCGCTGTAGGGCACTCCGAGCTTCGCCTGCACCTCCATGCGTCCCATCATCATGTCAGTGCTCACCTGACGATTCATCAGGAACGCGTAGTCGGGCATGTTGGAATCGGGCGAGGTCTGTCGCGGATCCATCATGTGCAGGTAGTGCCAGAGGTTGGCGTACTTGCCGCCGACCCGGTGCAGATCCGGTCCGATGCGCTTGGATCCCCACTGGAAGGGGTGATCGTAGCGGAACTCCTCCGCCCTCGAGTACTCGCCGTAGCGCAGTGTCTCGTGGCGGAAAGGCCTGATCTGCTGGCTGTGGCAGGTGTAGCAGCCCTCGCGGATGTAGATGTCGCGTCCCGCGAGTTCGAGCGGGCTGTAGGTCTGCTGCGTGAAGGGGCTTTCCACCAACTCGCCATCCGCATTGGCCACCATGGGCACCTCGTTGCGGATGATCACCATGGGCACGATCTCCACCAGTCCTCCGATGAGGATCGCCACCAGGGCGATGATGGTGAAGGCCAGAGGCTTCCCTTCGAGGAATCGGTGCCAGGTGGTTCCCTGATTCTGTCGAGTGATGCCGATGCCGAGAATGGCCGCCACCACGACCACCGCGCCGGCCGCGAGCACCGCAGCGCTGGTGATCACTCCGGAAACGCCGAGCAGGATCGACAGAACGATCACGATGGCCGAGTAGACCATCGGGGCGCCGGCGAGGAGCTTCCAGGTGTTGGGTCCGGGGGTCTTCTCGTAGGTCGTGACTTCGGTCTCGACGTTCACGGCCTTGCCGCGGGCCACGGTCATGAAGACGTTGACCAGCATGATGATGAAGCCAACCAGGTAGAGCGTTCCGCCCACGAGCCTCATGAGGAAGAGGAAGCGGAGGGCGCGAAGGCCTTCGATGAAGTCGGGATACTGCAGGAAGCCGTCGGGTCCGAGAGCGCGCCAGAAGAGTCCGTTGCTGACGCCGCCGACCCACATGGCCACCACGTAGAGCAGCATGCCGAGGGTGCCGATCCAGAAATGCGCTTCGGCGAGCCCCTTGCTGTAGAGCTTGGTGTCCCAGAGCCTCGGCACCAGCCAGTAGAACATGCCCGCCACGAGGAAGCCGTTCCAGCCGAGGGTTCCGCCGTGCACGTGGCCGATGATCCAGTCGGTGTAGTGTCCGAGGGCGCTGACGCTCTTCACGGAGAGCAGCGGTCCCTCGAAGGTGGACATGCCATAGAAGGTGATGGCCACCACGAAGAATTTGATGACCGGGTCCGTGCGCAGCTTGTCCCAGGCTCCGCGCAGTGTCAGCAGGCCGTTGAGCATGCCGCCCCAGGAAGGCGCCCAGAGCATCACGCTGAAGAGCATGCCCAGGGTCTGGGCCCAGTCGGGCAAGGCCGTGTAGAGCAGGTGATGGGGGCCGGCCCAGATGTAGACGAAGACCAGCGCCCAGAAGTGGACGATGGACAGTCGGTACGAGTAGACGGGGCGCTCCGCCGCCTTGGGCATGAAGTAGTACATGAGGCCCAGCACGGGGGTGGTCAGGAAGAATCCCACCGCGTTGTGTCCGTACCACCATTGCACGAGCGCGTCCTGCACGCCCGCGAATACCGGGTAGCTGTGCAGGAAGCTGGTGGGCAGGGCCAGGTTGTTCACGATGTAGAGCACCGCGATGGTGACGATGGTCGATATGTAGAACCAGATCGCCACGTAGAGGTTCTTCTCGTTGCGCTTGCCGATGGTCCAGAAGAAGTTGATCGCGAAGACCACCCAGACCACCACGACCGCGAGGTCGATCGGCCAGATGAGTTCCGCGTACTCCTTTCCTTGGGTCAGACCCAGGGGATAGGAAATCGCGGCGGCCGCGATGATGGCCTGCCATCCCCAGAAGTGCACCCAGCTGAGGAAGTCGCTGGCGAGCCGGGTCTTGAGCAGGCGCTGCATCGAGTAGTAGATCCCCGCGTATAGCGCGTTACCGACGAAGGCGAAGATCGCCGCGTTGGTATGCAGGGGGCGCAGTCGGCCGAAACTGAGCCAACTTATCCCGAAATTTGCCTGCCAGAAGGAAAGCTGGGCCGCGACGATGACTCCGACGAGCATGCCCACGACGCCGAATATGATCGACGCCAGGGTGAAAGCCCGCACGATGCCATCGTCATAGACCACATGCTTGGTCTGAACGGAGGCGCTCATGAGTTCTCCTTGGGCTTGGATTGAGAATTGAGATTTATTGCCCTGGTCTTCTCATCATTGGCCAAGGGCAAAAGGCTCAGGCGATCGGCGTGCTCGGAGTCCCCCTCCTTGAGCGTGCGGAAAAGGAAGATGAGTCCGCCAACCACCAGGACCAGACTGATAAACACCAGGACGATTACGATATCCACCGCAGCCTCCTTCCCGAGAGGCGCCAGGCGGTGAAGCTCACGATCAGCACCGAGCTGATCGGCATGAGAATGGCCGCCACGACGGGACTGACGTAGCCCAGGATACTCAGGATGACGGCGCCGAGATTGTAGACCGAGGCGAAGATCAGGTTAAGCTTTATCATTCCGCGAAGCCGATGCGCGGCGAGCAAGGCGCGTCGAAGTGCCGCGATGCCGTCGCCGAGGTAGTAGAAATCGGCCTTGGCCGGCAGTGCCGCATGATCCACGGCGGGGGTGGCCGAACAGAGCGCGGCCTCGAAGCTGGGAGCGTCGTTGAGACCGTCGCCCACCATGAGCGTGTCGGCGGCGTCGAGTTCGGCGACTCTCTCGGCCTTGGATTCCGGGCTCAGCCCGCCCTGAGCGTTTTTCATATCGATGCCCAGGCGTGGGGCGGCGGCGGCCACCTTTTCGGGACTGTCACCGCTGAGCAGGTGGAGTTCATAGCCGAGAGCGGCGAGGCCGGCGATTTCGTCGGCGGCGCCGGGCCGCACCGCCTCCTGAAAAGCGAATCGAGCCAGAGTCTCGCCGTTGCGGCCCAGGCAGGTGAGTTCCTCGGCCGACTCGCCGCAGGCGAAGGAGGCCCGACCCAGGCGCCAGGTTGCGCCGCCGCGTGTCCATTCGAGGCCCATGCCCGGGTATTCGATCACTTCCTCGCTGGCAGCGTCGAGGACGCCATCTCCCAGTTCCACGGCGAGGGCCCGGCTCGCGGGATGTTGACTGCGGCTTGCCATGTTCCGCAACACCTCGCGCTCATTCTCGTCGAGCTTCTCGAGTTCGGCACGGGATTCGTCGCGGAGGGCGAGCTGCCCGGCGGTAAGAGTGCCCGTCTTGTCGAAGAGGATCTTCCGTACCGACAGCGCCCGGTCGAAGAAGCCGCCCCGGCGGACGAGCACGCCCCGTCTGCGCAGCGCGGCCTGGACCATCTCGTGGGCCAAGGGCGTTGCAAGTCCCAGAGCGCAGGGGCAGGTGACCACCAGCACGGCCACGGTGACCTCGAGAGCCTTGGCGAGATCTCTCGTCATCCAGCCGAGGAAGGCGCCCGAGGCCAGAACGAGGACCGCCGCCACATATACGGTGCTTACGCGATGCCACCACTTCCCGCCTTCCATCGAAGCGGATTCGCTTCCGGCAGGGCTACGAAGCAGGTCACCCAGCCGGCTCTCGGCGAAGTTCTGGTTCGCCGCCGCGCGGAATCCGGCGCGGCCGGCGTTGAAGGCGCCGGCGGAAAGACGGTCTCCCGGTTGATAGCTGCGCGTCTCGCTCTCGCCGGTGATCCAGTCGAGAGCCAGCTCGGCGGGGCGCTTCATGAGTACGGCCTCCACCGGCAGCAGATCGCCGGGCGCGATCCAGAGTTCGTCGCCGGTACGAAGGTCCGTGGCCGGGGCCGATTCCAGGCGCCCGTCCCGATAGCGGCGCGTGAAGAGATTCTCCACGCCGTCGGCCTCGAGCAGGGCATTGCGATTGCGTTCGAGGATACGCTCCTGGGTCCAGCGGCCCACGAGCATGAGCGCCACGAAGATGGTGAGGGTGTCGAAATAGGCGGCTTCGGGACCGCGCAGGAAGTAGGCCAGGGACGAGCCTGCGTAGGCCAGCACGATGCCCAGGGAGATGGGAAGATCCAGGTGGGCCACCCGTCGCCTCAGACCCTGCCAGGCCGCGCGCATGAAAACCGTGCCGCCCACCAGCACCGAGAGGGTGGAGAGGGCGAAGTTCACCCAGCCGAAGAAGCGATAGACAAGCCCGTCGTCGGCACTGAGACCGAAATAGTAGCTGGCCGAGAAGATCATCACGTTCATGGCGATGGCGATGCTCACGCCCATGCGCACCAGCAACTCGCGGGACGCGCCGGCCGCGCGCTTGCGGCTGGGACCGAAGCGGTAGCCGAACTTCTCCACCAGAGCAAGCCACTGTTTGAGCTTCTCGCGATCCCCGCGCCAGGAGAGGTCGACCTTGCCCAGGCTGGGGTTGATGCGCAGGCTGCCGCCGTCGCTTTCCCGCTCGTGAAGCTCCTCGATGAGCCAGACGCAGGCGGCGCAGTGCACGCCCTGGATGTCCAGACTGATGGGCCCCGCCTCCGCCTCGGGACCGTCGAGCACCGAGTCCAGCCAGGCGTAGCTGTCGGGCCGGAGCTTGCTGGCGGGGGGGACGACGTCGGGCTTGAGGTCGTAGTAGCGATCGAGGCCCTCGCCCTGGATCAGGTGGTACACGGTTCGGCAACCGGCGCAGCAGAAGGGCCCGTCCTCATCGCGATGGGAGCTCTCGAGGGGATTGCCGCAATGGATGCACAGGCCCGGCTTGGCGCCGGGACCGGGTATAATGGATGGAGAATCCGCGGAGGGCATGTGCACCTAGGGCGAAAAGAAGACCCAGGAATCCTGACTGCAAGGGAGCAGAATAGCCGGGCCCCCTCGTAGAGTCAACGGCAAACGGAGTTAAGGGCGTTATTACCAACAAGTTGCAGAATTCAGGGTTAACTTGTCCTGATACATTTTTGGGCTCGGCAGCCGGGGGCGCGGAGAATCGGCCTCGAGGGATCGGCCAGGCCGGTGAATACTATTCAACTACAGAATCCGCTTCGACACTTCCCTTTATGAGTCCGTCCTGCTAGCTTCCTCGCCGGTTCCGGCAAGGAGGATCCATGGACCCGCGCACCGCGGTGATCTGGCGCCGTAGATGGCGCTGGATCCGCTTCATCCTGTTTCCGCTGGCCGTGGTGGGGCTCTTCCTGCTCGGTCGGAAGCTGGGCCTGCAGGGTGATCTCGAGGATCTGCGCCTCTGGGTGCTGAGCAAGGGCGTCTGGGGCGTGATCGGCTATGTGGCCGCCTATGCCCTTGCGGCCATGGCGGCCATTCCGGGTCTACCTCTCACCATGCTGGCCGGTGCTCTCTGGGGAAGCGTGCTGGGAACCGCCATGGCGGTGCTGGGGTCCTGGGTCGCCGCCGGAGCGGCCTTCCTGCTGGCTCGCTATCTGGCCCGCGACTCCATCTCGCGCTGGCTCTCCCGCCGGGCGGGATACGCTCGCCTGCAGCGGGCAACCGAGGAGAGCGGCGCCATGATCGTGGTGCTCACGCGGCTGTTTCCCGTGGTTCCCTTCGCCCTGCTCAATTTCGGCTTCGGCCTCTCCCGCATTCGTTTCGGTACCTACATGGCCTGGACCCTCATCGCGATGCTACCGGGCACCATCTTCTACGTGGTGGGGGGCGACGCCCTGGCCGAGGCTTTTCGAGGCGAGGGACTGAATGTGACGCACTTCGTGGTGCTGGGCCTGGTGCTCGTCTTCCTGGCCCTCGCCTTTCCCTGGGCCAAGAGGCGGCTGCGCGACCTCCGGGACAGTTCAGGTTCCTGAACTCCTTTAATTTAAACGGCTTGGGGCGTTGACGCCCGCCCTGCCGGATCGGATATTGCCCCGACCCTCACCAGGACGGACTCCTTGAAAGCCATCCTCCTCGCCCTTCTGACGGCTCTGGCTCTGCCGGTGCCGATTCCCCTTCGAGCCGAGGCCAGTGACATGAAGCTGCCCAGTCACCCCGAAATCGCCCAGCTGCCCGCTGACGGAGGCCCCGAATTCAACCGCCTCGTCTTCGAGCGCAGCCCCTACCTGCTGCAGCACGCCCGCAATCCGGTGGACTGGCATCCCTGGGGCGCCGAGGCCCTCGAGCTCGCCCGGCGCGAGGACAAGCCCATCTTCCTCTCGGTGGGCTACAGCACCTGCCACTGGTGCCACGTCATGGAGCGGGAGTCCTTCGAGAACGATTCCATCGCGGAGCTTATGAACGAGCGTTACGTGTGCATCAAGGTGGATCGGGAGGAGCGTCCGGACATCGACGCCATCTACATGAAGGCCACGCAGCTCATGAGCGGACGCGGCGGTTGGCCCAATTCCTTGTGGCTGACGCCAGACGGACGTCCCTGGTTCGCGGGAACCTATTTCCCGCCCGAGGACGCGGCCGGACGCGCGGGCTTCCGCACGGTGCTGAATTCCCTGGCCGATGCCTGGCGAGATCGACGGGGAGAGGTCGAGGAGCAGGCCGATCGTTTCGCCGAGGCCATGCGCGAGGTGAGCGAAGTGGGCGCGGCGGGGCAGATCGACCGCGTGCTGCTGGACCGGGCATTCGAGAGCCTGCGCACGAGCTACGACCCCGCGCGGGGAGGTTTCGGCAGCGCACCCAAGTTTCCGCCCCACGGCAGCTTCTCGCTCATCTTCGCCGAGTACGATCGCGAGGGCGATCCCGCGCTCCTGGACATGGCCACGAGGACGCTCGACGCCATGATCGATGGCGGTGTGCACGACCTTCTCGGCGGAGCTTTCCATCGCTATTCCACCGACTCGAATTGGTTTCTGCCCCATTTCGAGAAGATGCTCTACGACAACGCGCAGCTCCTCGGCGCCCTCGCCGACGCCTACCGTATCACCCGCGACGAGGGCCACAGGCGCGCGGCGGCCGGCATAGTGGATTGGCTGAAGCGCGAGATGCTGGACGCCTCCGGTGGATTCTACTCCGCCCTGGACGCAGACAGCGAAGGCGAGGAAGGCAAGTTCTACCTCTGGTCACTGGACGAATTGCTCGAGGCTCTCGGCGAAGACGGCCAGTGGTTCGCCGAACGCTGCGGAGCCACGGCCGAGGGAAACTATTACGAGGAAGCCTCGGGTCATCGGCCGGGCACGAACATCCTCCATCTGCCCGAAGGGGCGCCCTCGGACACGGCGCGATTCGACGCGGCGCGGGAGCGACTGCTCGGCTTGCGGGCCGGGCGGGTGCGTCCCCATCTGGACGACAAGGTGCTCACGAGCTGGAACGCGCTGATGATCACGGGCCTGGTGAAGGCCTCGCGGGTTTTCGAAGGAGAACTGCTGGACCTCGCCGCGGCCAATGCGGATTTCCTGCTGGCCGAACTTCGTCGCGACGGGAAGCTGCTGCGAAGCTGGCGGGCCGGTTCCGCGGAACTGCCCGCCTACCTGGACGACTACGCCTTCCTCGCCTTCGCCCTGCTCGACCTGCACGAGGCCAGCGGCGAGGATCGCTGGCGCGAGGAAGCCCTTGCTCTCGCCGAGACGATGCTCGAGGACTTCGAGGACGAGGACGGCGGTTTCTACTTCACCGCCGACGGCGCAGAGGATCTGCTGCTTCGCAACATGGATCCCTACGATCACGCGCTGCCGTCCGGAAACGGCGTGGCCGCGCGACTCATGCTGAGGCTCGCCGACCTCACCGGCGAGTCGCATTGGCGCTCCCGGGCCGAAGCCTGCATCGCCCGATTCGCCACGCACATGGGACAGGCGCCACGCGGCACCGAGAGCCTGCTGCTCGCGAGCATGGAACTGCTCGCCGGCCGCGACGAGTCGAAATGGACACGGAAGGGCCCCTTGCGGGCGAAGCTCGAAATCGAGGGCGGCGAGTTCGTGCTGCAGGTCGCACTCGACGAGGGATGGCACGTGAACTCCCACGAGCCGCGGCAGGAGTATCTGCGCGCCTGCGCGCTCACGGTGGAGGGCGGCGAACTCGAATCGGAGAAGTGGCCCGCGGGCGAGGACTTCCAGGTCGAGTCGAGCGCGGAGATTCTGCGGGTCTACTCGGGGGAGTTCACGGTTCGCGGCCGGGTGAAAGGCGATTCGCCAGCATTCACCCTGCACTTCCAGCCATGCGACGACAAGCGCTGCCTCGCGCCGGAGAGATTGGAGCTGGTTCCACGGTCGAATCAGTGAAGCAGCCCATCCCTGTCCACGATTCGGATGCCGACCTCCAGCAGGTAGCCGGAAGAGAATGGGAACATCCTCGCGTCCAGGTCCGGAAGGTAGTCGTAGGATAGGCGCATCTCGACGAAGGTGGAGTGCCTCAGGTGGCGCTGGTAACTGAGGCCGAGGACGAACTCCCCAGTGATTCCCGGAGATCCGCAGTCCGAGACGCAATGACGATCGTCGTAGCTCAGGACTGCCATGCCCAGGCCGACGCTGCCCATGAGAGTCTGCTTTCCCAAGGAATAGACCGGGCGCTGGTACTGATAGAGCAGACTCGTCATGGAGTGGTCGTAGGGGCGATCGTCTGGGGAATCAGCATGGACTTCCTCGATCGCAAAATATCGGATCTGCAGACCGTTCTTCGGAAGCTCGCCTTCGTGACTCGAGAAATAGAAACCGACCGTCCAGCCGAGCTTGTGTTTGGAGCGATGGTCCTTCGTATAGCTGTCGGGTTTTCGGGAATCGCAGTAGCCATGGGTGGCCATGCCTATCGAGAAGCTGGCCTGGGAGGGGGTCTGGGCAGACGCAACCGAGGCAAAGAGAAGAATCGCAAGGATGACCACGGCTCTGCACCCTGCGAGGAGACCGCAGGGTGCAGAAGAGGAAACTGCTGATGCCTGTCGTTTCACCATCATTCCCACTTCGAATCGATCAATGATGAAACTCTAGCGGCAAGCCTGGCCCATGTCCATGTGAATAGGGTGGGCAGGCCTCGGAGTTCAGGATCCGTCGCCGGGGAGGCTGGCGGTTCCGGAGGCGTATTGGTAGAGCTCGAACTGCTGTCTGAGGGACAGGTCGCAATCCTCCGCCGCACAGATGGCCACCTTGCCGTCGTCGTTCTGGTAGTAGATCGGTTCGTCGCAGTACTGAAGATGGTCGGGGAAGGCGATCCAGTCATCGTCTCCGCAGACCCTGTCGTAGAAATCATCACCGCGAATGATGACGGCCTCGCAGCCGGGGATGTTCGTCATGGTGTGGCTGGCGATTTCCACTCCGGTGTCCTTGTCGCAAGTGGTGATCTTCACGGCCACAGAGCGGTTTCTCTGCGAGAGTCCGTCGCGATCCACGTGGGAGATCGCATCCGGACTCGCGGGATCCTGGGAACAACCCAGAATCGACAGCGAGATCGTGAGGAAGAAAGCGAGTGTCAAGGGACTCTGCTGTTTCATGGAACACTCCTTGGCTTAGGGGAATGTCCAATGATGATTGCAGCATCTGAGCCATGGCCGGCATGGGCTTTCGGCAGGGTCATCGATTATGATGAGCGGGTTCGAGAGCCTTGTCTTGAAGCTATTAACTGATTGAGTGATAATGATTAAGCGCTGGATCCCCGAAGGTGGTGGTCGGCCCTTGGCCTGCGCCATTAGATTTTATCGATGAGGCGGTCTGGTGATCGCATCGTAAACTGCGGTTGTCGATTTGATCGGCATCTGTCGCCGAGGGATGCTTGTGGTAATGCTCTGGCGAGCGGCGCTAGTATGGCGCGCGATGATCTCATGCAGGAAGGAAGCCGAAGTGCCCCGCTCTTTCGACGATCTCGATCAGCAGCAACTTCTCGCATTCGCGGTGGACGCCTTCCGCCGCACGCTCACCCATCACGCGCTCTGGTTCCGCGAGGCCGAGATGAAGCTAGGTCTGGAGGGCGCTTTCGAGGCCGAGGAGAGGGCGTTCGAAAGAGGTCTGCCCATCCAGGTGGACCGGCTCGGCAAGAATGCCGGATTCGAAACTAAGGACGGCTTGCCCTCAGTCCTTCGAGATATGAATCGCGAACAGCTTCTCGGTCTGCTCGACGCGCTCTCGGTGAACTGGCTGGTGAACGACGGAGTCTGGTTCCAGGCCGTGGAGCAGACCCACGACATGGACACGGCCAAGGCCTGCAACGACGCCGCCTGGAGCGGCTACTCGCCCTTCGAAGCGCGGCGCATCAAGAGGCTTCTCGACCTGCCCGTTGAGGGAGGCCTCGAAGCTCTCGCCACCGCTCTTCAGTTCCGGCTCTACGCCCGCATCAACGAGCAGGCCATCGAATGGGAGGACGGCGGCTCCCTGCTTTTCAAGATGATCAACTGCCGAGTGCAGGCCGCCCGCAAACGAAAGGGCCTGGAGGACTATCCCTGCAAGTCGGGAGGAGTGGTGGAATACACGACCTTCGCCGAGGCCATCGATCCGCGCATCCGTTGCGAGTGCGTGGCATGCCCGCCGGACGCGCATCCGGAGGAATGGTTCTGCGCCTGGCGCTTCACGCTGCCCGACTAGGCAATTTCCATACCCGGAACTCCAATTAATTCAAGGACTTTGGCTCTTGACTCTGAGCCCTCCACTCGCTATTTGGATGATCATCCCCCATCGAAAGCGAGACGCCATGGCCTTCGTCGTCACCGGAAACTGCGAGAACTGCCGCTTCACCGACTGCGTGACCGTGTGTCCCGTGGACTGTTTCCACGGCGACGACAAGATGCTCTACATCGATCCGGAGGAGTGCATCGACTGCGCGGCCTGCGTGCCCGAGTGCCCCGTGGAAGCGATCTACGAGGAAGATGAAGTGCCGGCGGACCAGCAGAAATGGATCGCCATCAACGCCGAGCGCGCTCCCGAACTGCCCGTGGTCAGCGATCAGGAAGATCCTCTTCCCACGGCCGCCGAGAAGCGCGCCGAACTCGGTCTCTGATTCCTATTCGTAGAGCGTCTTGACTTCGCTCCAGGTATCCGCGGCCGTGGTGACCATCTCGTCCGTGCGCAACTGGAGATGCGCGATGAAGGGGACCGTGCAGTAGTCCCGATTGCCGATGGGAAAAACCCCCTGGAAGTAGAGCATCAGATAGGCTCCTGGATCCACGGTCGCCGTGAATTCGATGGACTGGCCATGCTCGATGATCGCCGGCATCGTCCCCATGTAGGTGAATGTCTCCTGGGGGTGATGATCGTAGTCGAGGTTTTCCAGGATCTCCGGTTCGAAGACCACCTTGTACTTCACGGCGTTCATGACGATGGTCATGGCGTCGTCGTTGTTCTTCAGTTTCACCGTGGCGATGAAGGCGTCGGCATCGTAACGCGTCTCCACCGCGGGTTGTGCCAGCTTGAATTGGACCTCGCCCAGTGTTCAGTAGACCTCCTGAACCTGGGTCATGCCCTCGTAGTCATCGTTATCGAAGCCGAAGACGTATGCTCCGCCCGATGGAATGGGCGTGCCTCCATAGAAACGCGCGATCGCCACGCCTGGCTCGCCTCCGCTGACGTTTTCGAAGCTCCAACCGAGCCCCTGGGGCAATCGTACGCTGGGGAATACGGGATCGTAGCCATTGTGATCACGCACGACGATTTCGAAATTGTCCATGGGAAGTTGCTGCGCATGGCTGGCCGTCACCGAATAGGTGAAAGCCTGCGCGACCATCGGCGAAACAAGCATCGCCGTTGCGACGGCCGCTAGAACCTTCGTGAATCCCATTTCACCCTCCCTTATTCGTACCGTGTATTGACTTCGCTCCATGTTTCCACATCCGCGGGAGTCTGCATCTCGCAGGTGTGCAACTGTGTATAGGTCGCCGCGCCCGTACCGTTGTAGTCGCGACCACCCTCCTCGACCCACCAGGAGGACACGTAGGCGACCACGTAGATGTCCGGTGGATCTGGAAGCAGTCCTTCCAGGCTGACCGTGAACTGAATCTCGCCATCGGGCCGGACTTCGGTCAATTGAGGGATGCCCGAGTCCTGCAACCAGGGCGGCACCGGTGGCAGTTCGTGGCAATTGGGATCGGAATCTTCATCGGCACATCCTCCACTTCATCTGCGGCCCCCTGCCGCGCCATTGGATTATAGGCGAATTCTAGATCGGTTTGAGTGGTTTTATCAGTGAATTCTCATCAGTTAGAGAGCCCGCGGCATTGATTCGACGCCAGGGGTTTAGCAGTTTACACGCGACCCGAAATCAGGAGAGCGACATGCCCGCCGACGAGAAAGCCATCCTCGCAGCCCTAAGTCAGATCATGGACCCGGACCTGGGGCGCGACATCGTAGCCCTCGGCTTCGTCAAGAACCTGAAGATCGAAGGCGGCAAGGTCGCCTTCGACATCGAGTTGACCACGCCGGCCTGTCCCGTGAAGGATCAGTTCAAGTCGCAGGCCGAGTCCCTGGTTCTCGCCCTCGACGGCGTGGACGCCGTGGACGTGAACATGACCGCCAGCGTTCGCCAGGCCGCCGCGCAGCCCGCGGGCCCGCAGATGATTCCCGGCGTGAAGCACATGATCCCCGTGGCCAGCGGCAAGGGCGGCGTGGGCAAGAGCACCGTGAGCGTGAATCTGGCGCTCGCCCTCGCGCAGACCGGCGCCCGGGTGGGTCTCATGGATCTGGACATCTACGGCCCCAGCGTTCCCACCATCATGGGCACCGAGGCCAAGCCGCAGGTCGAGGAGAACCGCATCCTGCCCGCCGAAAAGCACGGCGTGAAGTTCATCAGCATGGGATTCTTCCTCGACGAGGAGCAGGCCGTGGTCTGGCGCGGACCCATGCTCGTGAAGATGATCGACGAGTTCATCGCCAACGTCGAGTGGGGCGAACTGGACTACATGATCGTCGACCTGCCTCCCGGCACCGGCGACGTGCAGCTCTCGCTCTGCCAGAAGATCGCCCTCACCGGCGCCGTGGTGGTGTCCACGCCCCAGGACGTGGCCCTCAAGGTGGCCCAGAAGGCCATCAGCCTATTCAATTCGCTCAAGACTCCGGTGCTCGGACTCGTCGAGAACATGAGCTATTACGCCTGCCCTCACTGCGGCGAGAAGGACTACATCTTCGGGACCGGCGGCACCAAGAAGGCGTCCGCGAGGCTCGGCCTGCCATTCCTCGGCGAGCTGCCGCTGTCCACCAAGATCCGCGAGGACAGCGACGCCGGCGCGCCCACGGTCGCCGCAGATCCCAACAGCGATCTCGCCCGCGCCTTCCAGGCCATCGCCGCCCAGATGGCGGCCCAGGTGAGCATTCGCTCCATGGATCAGAGCGACGCCGTGAAGATCAGCTTCTAGGGGGAACATGGAGCGCACGACACCCGTCGAGATTTCGCGCGAAGGCGACCACGATGTGAGTATCCTCTGGAAGGACGGCCACCGCAGCCACTACGCCGCGCGCTTCCTGCGCCTGGCCTGTCCCTGCGCCCAGTGCGTGGAGGAGATGACCGGCCGGCCATTGCTCGATCCCGACACCGTCGCCGAGAACGTGCATCCCCTTCGCATCGACGCGGTGGGCCACTACGCCATCCAGATCGCTTTCAGCGACGGACATTCCACGGGCATCTTCACCTACGAGCGCCTGAGGGAGTTGGGGCAGGAGAAATAGGGCTTCCCGCCGCCCCGCCCACTCACTCAGCCATCCAAAGCAGTATTGAGTCCGCGATGGCTTCGCCGGCGAGACGATTGCCGCGCATGTTCCAATGCGTGTCGAATTGGATGTAGAGAGGGTCGGCGGGATCGTGAGCTTCGCGCATCGCGGGCATCGGATCGATGACCCTGATGCCGCGCGCCGCGGCGAAGGCCCGCAGACGCTTCTGGGGATAGTCGAAATCGTAGGCCGCGGAGTTCCGACCGAGAGCTTCGAGCACCCGATGGCGAACCAGCCGGTCAACCTGGATCTCGGCCGGTATCAGGTGCAGGGCCCAGGGGAGGTCCGCCCCTCGGCATAGCGAATCGAATCGCTCGATGGCCGCTTCGGCACGCTTCCAAAGCTTCTCCATGCGCGCATCGGGATCCGCTTCGTAGACGGACAATCTCTTCAATTGATGGTGAAGGTAGTGGGATGGCAGCACGGCTTCGCTGTCCCGCGAGGCGGGAATGACCAGCTCCCGGGTGGTCTCGACCTTGGCGTCCACGTGACGTTCCACGAGACGGTCCCGCAGCCGATAGAGAAGATTCCTCTCGACGAGAAGATAGACCATGGATTTGCGCAGCAGGTTCAAGGCGGGATAGGGCGATCCGACATAGTAGAGGCGACCCCGCAGAACCTTGCCCTTGAGCGGGATGTCGGTCACGTCGTTTCCCACGAAGAAGTTCAGCAGGGCGAAGTCGGCGTCGAGCTGAAGGCCGATGGATTCGAGGGCGCCGACCTCGTTTTCAGGCGACCATGCGCCCATGCCCATGAGGATCATTTCGGCCCCGTCGTAGGATTCCGCGACTCTTGCGTCGATCTCGCGTTCGGCCACGCGCAGGAAGTTCTCTTCGAGGGGTACGAGGCTGAAGACGAAGGAGTCCCCGATGCCCAGCACGCGATAGCTCGACTCGCTCTTGGGATGCATCGGTTCGCGGTCGCGAAAGCCCAGCGAGTTGATGCGATCGTCGGCGTTGGCGAGGGCCTCGCCTTCCCGGGTAGGCCTTCGAATGTAGTCGGCCTTCTCCTCGGCGAGATAGGGGGCATCGCCGGGATCGGGAACTATCTCGAAGTAGAGGCGGAGCAGGACCTCGGCGAGCAGCAGTCCGAAGAGGAGTCCCAGCATCAGCAGGACGCCTCGCATCATCCAGGCTCTTGCCCCTCTTCCGCCCATGGATCACTCCTTGCGGGGAGTACGCCAATCAGTGATTGATTCTATCCGATTGAAACTCCTCAAGCTAGGGGAGTAGCCAGTATTTTCCGGCTCACAGGCCAATCC
This sequence comes from uncultured bacterium, assembly GCA_964344565.1. GTDB lineage: Bacteria > Krumholzibacteriota > Krumholzibacteriia > JACNKJ01 > JACNKJ01 > JACNKJ01. The sequence continues at coordinate 23,093 of CAYFNT010000010.1, read as the reverse complement.
GCCCAAGTAATTGTGCTAAAATGCCTTTGTGCTGACAGCGTGAATCCTGGTGAGGTGCGGATGAAGATACTGGGGATCTCGGCCTTCTATCATGATAGTGCCGCCTGCCTCCTGGGGGACGGCGATATTCTGGCCGCCGCGCAGGAAGAGCGCTTCACGCGACGCAAGCACGACCTCGACTTCCCATCCCATGCCATCGATAGCTGCCTGTCCCAGGCGGGAATCGAGCGCGCCGAGCTCGATGCGGTGGTCTTCTACGAGAAGCCGCTGCTCAAGTTCGAGCGGCTCCTGGAGAGCTACCTCGCCACCGCGCCCAGAGGCTTGCCTTCGTTTCTGAAGTCCATGCCCCTTTGGCTGAGGAAGAAGCTGTGGATCAAGGATCTCATCGCGCGGGAACTCGACTTCGAAGGCGAGATGCTCTTTCCCGAGCACCACGAATCCCACGCCGCCTCGGCCTTCTTCCCTTCGCCCTTCGAGCGGGCCGCCTTCCTCACCGTGGACGGCGTCGGCGAATGGACCACCGCGAGCTTCGGCCGTGGGGAAGGCCGCGATCTCGAGATCCAGGCCGACCTGAAGTTTCCCCACTCCCTCGGACTGCTCTACTCGGCCTTCACATACTACACCGGATTCCGCGTGAACTCCGGCGAGTACAAGGTCATGGGACTCGCGCCCTACGGCGAGCCGCGCTATGCGCAGCTCATCCTCGATGAGCTCATCGATCTCAAGGAAGACGGTTCCTTCCGCATGAACATGGACTGCTTCAACTACTGCTCGGGCCTGACCATGACCAACGGCCGCTTCGCCGAGCTCTTCGGCGGTCCGCCCCGCGCGCCCGAATCGGAGCTCGAGCAGCGGCACATGGACCTGGCCCGATCCATCCAGGATGTCACCGAGACGATCATGCTACGCATGGCGCGGCACGTTCACGAGCGCACCGGAGAGTCCAAGCTCTGCTTGGCCGGCGGCGTGGCGCTCAACTGCGTGGCCAACGGTCGAATCCTGCGGGAGGGCCCTTTCGACGACATCTGGATCCAGCCGGCCGCCGGCGATGCGGGCGGGGCGCTGGGCGCGGCGCTCTTCGCCTGGCATCGGCTGATGAAGGGCGAGCGCCGAAGCAATGGGCGCGACGCCCAGGGGGCATCGCTCCTGGGGCCGGCCTTTCCGCGGAGCGATATCGAATCCTTTCTGCAGCGGCAGGACATTCCCCACGAGGCCGTGGCCGATGAGGATGTCCCCGAAAAGGTCGCCGATCTCATCGCCGGCGGAGCGGTGGTGGGATGGTTCCGCGGGCGCATGGAGTTCGGCCCCCGGGCCCTGGGCGCGAGGAGCATCCTGGGGGATGCGCGTTCCACCGAGATGCAGACCACCATGAACCTGAAGATCAAGTATCGCGAAAGCTTCAGGCCCTTCGCGCCGTCGGCCCTGGAGGACAAGGCCGATCAGTGGTTCGAACTGAATCGCCCCAGTCCCTACATGCTCCTGGTGGCCGGAGTGCATCCGCGGGTGCGCCGCGACCACGGCGAGGATGAGCTTCGGGGGCTGGACATGCTCAAGGTGCCGCGTTCGGACATCCCCGCGGTGACCCACGTGGACTGCAGCGCGCGCATCCAGACCGTCGCGCGGGAGGATCATCCTCTCTACTACGACATGATCGCGGCCTTCGAGCGCAAGTACGGCTGCCCCGTCATCATCAACACTTCCTTCAACGTGCGCGGCGAACCCATCGTATGCACGCCGGAGGACGCCTACCTCTGCTTCATGCGCACGGAGATGGATCACCTCTATCTCGACGGCTTCCTTCTCCACAAGGACCAGCAACCGCCCCTCGCGGACGACGAGAACTGGAGGGAGCGCTATGAGTTGGACTGAGGAACTGCGCGCCATGCTCGGCGAGGTCCGCGGCGTATCCGGAGATCGAAAGACGCTTCGGAGCTTCGGACTGCTCATGGCCATCGCCCTCGGCGTGATCGGATCGATCGTCCTGTGGCGCGGAGGAGAGGCCTGGATCTGGCTCTGGATTCTCGCCGCCCTCTTCCTCGTGGCCGCGCTGGCGCTTCCCCGCGCCCTGGCGCCGGTGCACAAGTTCTGGATGGGCCTGGCCATTCCCCTGGGCTGGCTCATGACGCGATTGATTCTGACCCTTGTCTACTTCGTCGCCATCACGCCTATCGGTCTGGTCGGCAGGCTCTTCGGCAAGAGTTTCCTCGAACAGAAGATCGATCGAAGTCTGGCGAGTTACTGGGAGCCGCGAGAGGACCGATCTCGCGGCAAGGAGAACTATCGACGGCAGTTCTGAGCGGCCATCGAAACGGGAGGATAGATGAGCAAGGCATCGACGATGTTGGAGATCTGGTCCCTCCTCAGGACCCGCAAGAAGTGGTGGCTGGCCCCGGTGGTTTTCGTACTCGTCCTCATCGCGGGACTCGTGGTCCTGGCCGAAGGATCCGCTCTGGCGCCTTTCATCTATGCGCTTTTCTAAGACGGTCCCGGAGGGATGGAGCTTCCCCCCGCGCTCCGGTTCAGCGGGTCAATCCTTCTGACAAATCTATGATCTCCGGCCCGCTTCACAAGTCCCACGGGGGAAACTCCATCCCTCCGGGACCGATCCGCCTAGCGCTGCGAGTAACAATGGGAAATCCTGAGGTATGACACAGCTGTTGCGGGAACTTGAATCTAAGCGGACGGGCCGGGAGGACAGGAGATGTCCGCGAGGGAATTCGAAGCTGACCGAGGGGACATCTCCTCTCCCCCGCAAGGCCTGGGTTTTGCTATAATCCGCCCCTGGTATCCACTTCTCCCCACGCGACTCAGGAGGAATCATGAAAGCCACGCGCAGGGCGATTCTTGCCCTCATCATCCTCGGCATGGCCGCGCAGGTCTATGCCCTGGTTCCCCGCACGGTCTTCGCCGAGCTGGGCACCGCCACCTGGTGACCCTACTGTCCGAGGGCTTCCTCAGGTCTTGCCGTGATGCAGGACCGCTACGACGACGCCGAATTCGACTGCATCGAGTACTACAACGACATCGGCGTTCCCGATGCGCAGACTCGGCAGAACTACTACAACATGAGTGGTATCCCGCACCTGGTGTGGCTGGGAACCATCAACCAGGTCGGCGCCGGCACGGACGTGATCGACGGCGGACCCTATGACGGAATCGTCCGGGCTCACTACGCCGACGCCACGCCGGTGAAGATCAGCTACAACAGCTGGGCCTACGAGGGCCTGCCCGCCTTCGTCGACTTCGATGTCGAGCTGACCGATGACATGGCCGGCAACTACATGATCCGGGCCTTCGTGGTCGAGAACAACCTTCTCATCGGCGGAGACCTGCTGCAGGACGTGCTACGCGACATGGTCACGGAGACGCCCCTGACCATCAGCGCGGCGGGACAGGTGCAGAACGTCTATCAGACCTTCCCCTCGAACGGCGAATGGGATCTCGACGAACTGCGCATCATCGTCATCGTGCAGGACGAGGACACGAAGGAAGTGATGCAGGCGACCAACAACCTGCCCACCGGCGACTACGCCTTCCGCTTCTACAACCTCGACGAGCGCGTGGTCATCAATGACGGCACCCACGACTTCGGCGAGTTCCGTCTCTTCAACGTGGGCACCCAGAGCGATACCTACGACCTGAGCTTCGACACCGGCGCTCTGCCTGGCGACTGGGCCGCCTACATCTGGGACGGCGACAGCTACGAGACCTCACTCCAGGTCACCCTGGCTCCCGGCGCGGACGTATCCTACTGGGTCGCCATCGAGACCGGCAGCAGCGGCGGCGGAAAGGCCGATCTGCTCATCCAATCGCAGGGCGCCCGCACCGACGATCGCTCTCTCAGTTTCTCGGTCATCACGCCCGATACCGAGATCCTGCTCGTGGACGACGACGGCGGCGAGAACTTCGACTCCGATCTCTACGGACCGGCCATCGACGCCCACGGGCGCAGCTGGGCCACCTGGGATCGCGGAAGCGCCACCCTGAGCTCCGAGATCCTGGACTACTTCGATATCGTCGTCTGGAACTGCGGCTTCGCGTTCCCGACCCTTGATGAGGACGATCGAAGCGCTCTCGGTGCCTACCTCGATGGCGGCGGCGCTCTCTTCATCTCGGGCCAGGACATCGGCTGGGACCACAACGACCAGGGCGGCTCGGCCTACACCTGGTTCCGCGAGTATCTGCACGCCACCTTCGTGGCCGACGATACCAACGACTACACCCTGGACGGCATCGCGGGTGATCCGATCACCGACGGTCTCTCCATCATCATCCAGGGCGGCGACGGCGCGAACAACCAGGAGTATCCCAGCGACGTCGATCCCTACAACGGCGGCGAGACCATCTGGGCCTACAGCACCACCCGCAACGGCGGTACCCGAGCCGATACCGGCACCTACCGCACGGTGTACTTCTCATTCGGCTACGAGGCCATCAACAACGCCACCGATCGCGCGGTAGTGATGGATCGCGTACTCGACTGGCTCAACCCGGACCTCACCGGCGCCGAGGACATCCCGGCCCGCGCCCTGGCCCTGAGCCAGAACGTGCCGAACCCCTTCAATCCGAAGACCGATATCCGCTTCCAGATCGGCAAGGCCGGTCAGGTGAAGCTGGAGGTCTTCGACGTGCAGGGTCGTCTGGTGAAGACCCTGGTCGACGGCCACTGGGGCGTCGGCGAGCACCTGGTGACCTGGGACGGCGGCAACAATGCCGGTCACAAGTCGCCTTCGGGTCTGTACTTCTACAAGCTGTCCAGCGATGACGGCGAGCAGACTCGCAAAATGGTGATGCTGAAATAGGATGTGGGGGAGGCAGGACGCCTCCCCCGCTTTCTAATCCCCACGAAGGAGTTGGCTCCGCACCTTCTTTAGCCTTCCCAATGTTCCTCGATGGCGGGAGGATTTCCTGCCACGCGTCACGGGCTGGCTGGCGGATTTTGCGCTGCGCGACTGTGAGGCGCGCAGACCCGCATTCCTATTGCAAATGCCCGACCGCGCCGAACCGGAGACGCACGCAAAAGTCCGCCAGCCATTCTTGATTCGGGGGTCCTGATTTTGTAGCTTGGAAAGGCTTCGGGGCGGCCGCCCCGCCAACCATCCACATCGTCATCGAGAGGTCGAAAAATGGCCGAAAACGAGATGAAGCGCATCCTGGTCACCGGTGCCGTGGGACAGATCGGCTCCGAACTGACCTTGGCCCTCCGCGAGAAGTACGGCGCGGACAACGTGCTGGCCACCGGCCGCAAGACTGCTCCCAGCAAGGAACTGCTGGAGTCCGGTCCCTTCGAGTACATCGACGTGGCCGACAAGCCTTCGGTGGAGGAGGTCGTCGACAAGTACGAGATCGACACCATCTACCACATGGCGGCCATCCTCTCGGCGGTGGGCGAGGACAAGCCCTGGCTCTGCTGGTCCGTGAACATGGACGGCCTGAAGAACGTGCTCGACATCGGCGTCGAGAAGAAACTCACTCGCATCTTCGTACCCAGCTCCATCGCGGTCTGGGGACCGGGCGCTCCCCTCGACATGACGCCCAATGAAACGGTGCTCAAGCCCACGACCATGTACGGCGTGACCAAGGTGGCCGGCGAACTGCTCGCGGACTACTACTTCAAGCGCTTCGGTCTGGACTGCCGCGGCGTGCGCTACCCTGGCATCATCAGCCACGAAACCCTGCCCGGTGGCGGAACCACCGACTACGCCGTGGCCATCTACTACGACGCGGTGACCAAGGGCAGCTACGAGTGCTTCGTGCGCGAGGACACCGTGCTTCCGATGATGTACATGCCCGACGCCATCAAGGCGACCCTCGACCTCATGGAAGCGCCGGTCGAGGAACTGAAGCATCACAACGATTTCAACATCGCGGCCATGAGCTTCTCGGTGACCGAGCTGGCCGAGAGCATCAAGAAGGTCATCCCCGACTTCACCTGCACCTACAAGCCGGACTTCCGCCAGGAGATCGCCGACAGCTGGCCCAACAGCATCGACGACACGCCCGCTCGCGAGGAGTGGGGCTGGAAGCCCGCTTTCGACCTGGACGCCATGACCGAGGACATGCTGGCCAACCTTCGCAAGAAGCACGAAGCCGGCTTGCTGGTTTAGTCACCTAGCCGGGCCCGCGAGGGCCTCAGGAGGACGGAAATGTTCGAGAAAGTCAGAACCGAACTGCAGGCCACGCTGAAGGAGATCGACGAGGCCGGGCTGTACAAGCGGGAACGGATCATCGTCAGCGACCAGAAAGCCGACATCAAGCTGAACACCGGCGCCGAGGTCCTGAACTTCTGCGCGAACAACTACCTGGGCCTGTCCAACAACCCCGAGATCATCCAGGCGGCCAAGGACGGCATGGACAGCCACGGCTTCGGCCTGTCCAGCGTGCGCTTCATCTGCGGCACCCAGGACATCCACAAGCAGCTCGAGGAGCGGGTGGCCGAGTTCTTCCACACGGAAGACACCATCCTCTACAGCTCCTGCTTCGACGCCAATGCGGGTCTCTTCGAGGTTCTCCTCGGCAAGGAGGACGCCATCATCAGCGACGCCCTGAACCACGCGTCCATCATCGACGGCGTCCGTCTCTGCAAGGCGCAGCGATTCCGCTACAACAACAACGACATGGACGACCTCCGCGCCAAGCTCGACGAGGCCAAGGCCGCCGGCGCGAAACGCATCATGATCGCCACCGACGGCGTCTTCTCCATGGACGGAATCGTGGCCCAGATCGACAAGGTCTGCGACCTGGCCGACGAGTACGGCGCCATGGTCATGGTGGACGACAGTCATGCCAGCGGCTTCTTCGGTCCCACGGGCCGCGGCAGCGTGGAGCACTGCGGCGCTCTCGGCCGCGTGGACGTGATCACCTCGACCCTGGGCAAGGCCATGGGCGGCGCCTCGGGCGGCTTCACCACCGGGCGCAAGGAGATCATCGACCTGCTCCGCCAGCGTAGCCGTCCCTATCTCTTCTCCAACACCATGGCTCCGGCCATGGTCGCCGCCGCGCTGAAGACCCTCGAGCTCATCATGAAGAGCACCGAGCTGCGCGACCGCACCGAAGAGAACACCCAGTACTTCCGCGAGAAGATGACCGAGGCCGGCTTCGACATCGTGCCGGGGGTGCACCCCATCGTGCCCATCATGCTCTACGATGCGAAGCTCAGTCAGGACTTCGCGAACAAGATGCTCGAAGAGGACATCTACGTGATCGGCTTTTTCTTCCCGGTGGTGCCCCGCGAGCAGGCGCGCATCCGCGTACAGATCTCGGGCGCTCACAACAAGGAACATCTGGACAAGGCCATCGCCGCCTTCACCAAGGTCGGCAAGGAACTCGGAGTCATCCAGGGCGCGGAAGTCTAGGCGCCTAAGCGGATTGGGGAATCATCAGCCCCCCGCGGAGGCGGGGGGTTTTTCGTTCCCGAATTCCTGGCATAAAAGCAGTTTAACACATAAATCTGACGCCAAATTCTATCCTTTTGTGAAACAATGAGTTGTGCGGGCAATAATTTCCTTAGATTGCATGCATGACTTTACTCCATCTCGAGTTTGTGTTAGGATTTACTCCACCTTCGGAAGGAATCATGGGACTTCGTGCACGAGTCCTAACGAGGGTGAATGTACCTTCCATCGTTTGCAAACGCTCCAGGAGGAATACAAGGTATGAAGAAACTGCTTACACTGGCTCTGGTCCTCGTAGCCAGCAGCGCCTTCGGTCTCGAGTACTTCTATGGATTCGAGGATGGCGGCCTGCCCATCGGCTACTACGGCGACGGTGAGCCTCCGATTCTGGCCAATCTCGTGACCACTCCCGTCCACGGTGGCGGCTGGGCCCTGCGTTGCGAAGACAACGCCGCTTCCGGCACTCCCCAGGCCTTCCTGGTTTGGGTCAAGGGCCTGACCGATGGTGACATGGTCACCGCCGGTTTCTGGCGTTACGATGACACCCCGGGAACTTCCCCCTCCTGCCGCATCTGGGGTCACTGGAATGACGATCCCGTCGATGTGAACGGTTACAACGGAAGCGCCAGCGGCAACGGTGACTACGGCGAAGGCCTTGGTTGGGACTACACCGACTTCATCTGGACCGTCGCCGATGGCCACACCGGCCTGATCATCGAGATCCGCACCTACAGCAACGACGGCGACGTCGTCTGGATCGACGACCTCTATGTCGACGCTCCTCTGCACGCTGAAGTCATCCTTCCCCACTGTGGCACCGCCACTCGGGAAGGCACCTGGTCGGACGTCAAGGCTCTGTACTAGAGAGCTGCCCGCTGACAGCTATCCGCTGCCAGCCAGAGTTATGCCCCCCGCCCCAGGCGGGGGGCTTTTCATTTCCACCATTTCCGGCATAAACCATTGATAATAAAGAGCTAAGCCGACTCCCGCCTTTGAACCAAACTCATGATCCGGTAGAATGCGATGTTCTCCCGATCCGATCTGTTTCGGACTCTGGAGCCCTCGCTTCGAGAACAACTCCCCCAGCGGCACGCCTCAGGCGTTCCTGGCCTGGGTCAAGGTTCTCCAGGCTGACCGCCGACGGCACTCACACCGGACTGATCATCGAGGCGCGCACTTACAGCAATCCCGGCGACATCTGCTGGATCGATGACTTCTACGTCGCCGCTCCTTCCTGTTGCGAAGTGGTCGTGATGGAAGGCGGAACCGCCGCGATGGAAGACACCTGGTCCGAAGTGAAGGCGCTGTACTAGTCGCCAGTCTCCAGTCTCCAGTCGTCAGACATGAAACCCCCGCTCTCGAGCGGAGGGTTTTTCGAGACTGGAGACTCGAGACTGGAGACTCGGGGCTGGAGACTCGAGACTGGAGACTCGAGACTGGAGACTCGGGACTGGAGACCATTCCCTATTGCCCCCAAGTTTCAAGAACTGCTACCTTCGCCACTTCCTTTTACTCGGGAGCGACCCCATGTGGTGGAGCGATCATCACGGTCTGGACGATCGGGAGCTGGACAGCCGGCTGCCCACGCTGGAAATGCTCCGCCGCGTCGGGCCCTACATCCGTCCGCACCGATGGGCCTTCCTGTTCTCCTTCGCATTGAGCCTGGCCGCCGTGGGCATGACCCTGGGCCAGCCCCTGCTCTTCAAGCGCATCATCGATGTGGACGTGCCCGCCGGCGATCTGCAGGGGCTCTTCCGCTCGGCCCTCGGCTACCTCGCCCTCATGATTGGCTCGGGCCTGGCCACCATGGCCGCTACCATCATGCTCGGCAAGGCCGGCGTGGTGGCGGTGAACACCATCAAGCGCGACCTCTTCTCGCACTTCCTGCGTCTGGGCCTCTTGTGGATGGAGAAGTATCCGACGGGCACCCTCGTCAGCCGCATCGAATCGGACTCCCAGCGGCTGGTGGCGCTGACCAGCACCATGATGATGCGCATCCTCTCGGCCCTGGGCGTGCTCATCGGAGCGCTCACGGTGCTGGCGAAAGTCGACCTGCGCCTCTTCGCGGTGGCCGGGCTCATCATCCCCATCATGGTGGGGGGCACCTTTCTGCTCTTCCGCTGGCTGCGTCCCCGCTTCCGGCAGGAGCGTGCGCTATACGCTCGGCTCACGGGCGTCATCGCCGAGTTCCTGCCCGCGGCGCGCTTCCTGCAGGCCACCGGTCGAGTGAACTGGGCGGCCGGCAAGATCCGCGAGGAGAACGTCGGCTACAACCGCTTCACCATCAGGCTGGCCTACATCGAGTACGGCGTCTGGCACGGGCTCGGCTTCTTCGAGGTGATCATGACCGTTACGGCCCTCTGGTTGGGCGTGGGGTGGATCGCCGAGGGATCGATCACCGTGGGCGCGCTGGTGCTCTTCGCCCAGTACGTGGCCCAGGTCTACTGGCCCATCATCGCCTTGAGCGAACAGCTGGCCGAGATCCAGCGGGCCGGCGGAGCGGCCGATCGCATCTTCGACACCATGGACCGCGATCCCGCCGTGGCCGTGCCCAAGCTTCCCGTGGTGCTGCCTCCGGATCCCGGCGAGATCCGCTTCGACAATGTCAGTTTCGAATACGAGGAAGGAAAGCCGGTCCTGCGGGACCTGTCCTTCTCCCTGGAGGGCGGCAAGACCCTGGCGCTGGTCGGCCCCACGGGCGGTGGCAAGAGCACCATCGTCAACATGGTCTGCCGCTTCATGGATCCCAGCGAGGGACGGATTCTCCTGGACGGCCAGGACCTGCGGCACTTCCATCCGCTCGAACTTCGCAAGCTCTTCGGCCTCGTCTTCCAGGACCTCTACCTCTTCCCCGTGAGCGTGCTGGACAATCTGCGCGCCTTCCGTCCCGAGATTCCCGCCGAGCGGGTGATCCAGGCCGCCAAGACCAGCGGACTGCACGAACTCATCGAGGGATTCGAGAAGGGCTACGACACGGTCTTCGAGAGCCGCGGCGCGAACCTGTCCTACGGACAGCGGCAGCTCATGGCCTTCACCCGCGCGCTCGCGGTGGATCCGCCCATCCTAGTGCTGGACGAGGCCACGAGCAGCGTGGATCCGGGCACGGAGCGGAAGATCCAGCAGACCCTCGAGCGCCTGACTCGCGGGCGCACGACCCTGGTGGTGGCGCACCGGCTGTCGACCATCCGCCGGGCCGACCGCATCCTGGTGGTGGAGGGCGGGCGCATCACCGAATCGGGATCCCACGACGAGCTCATGGAACGCGGCGGGCACTACGCCTACCTCGTGAAGCTGCAGACTGGGGAGGATCCCGATGCTTAGGCGCGTCCTCCGCTGGCTGGTTCCCTACTGGCGCCGTTCCCGTGGCATCATGACCCTGGTGTTCTCGCTTACGGTGTTCGGCATCGCCACGCGCACGCTCTATCCGGTGATCTTCAAGTTCATCATCGATCACCTGGCCGGCGACTTCAATCCGCAGAGCGCCAAGCACTGGATCATGGCCCTCTTCGGCATGGGACTGCTGCGCGAACTCACCCAGGCCTTCCTGCCCTCGAGCCGGGCCTGGCTGAACATGACCAACAGCCTGCACATCCGCATGGGCCACGCGGAGACCGTGCTGAGCAAGCGCCACGACTTCTACAATCGTTTCCGCGTGGGCGATCTGGTCACACGCCTCACCGACGACATCGACCAGTTCGAGAAGATCGGCTGGTACAGCGGTTCAGGCGTGTTCCGTCCCATCGAAGCCATCCTCACCCTGGCCTTTTCGCTGGGCGTCATGTTCACCCTGGACTGGCGACTCACCCTCGCCTCGACCCTGCCGCTGCCCTTCATCGTCTGGGGACTGGCGCGCACCGAGAGCATCCAGCAGCGTCGCTACGAGGAGCGGCAGAAGCGCACCAGCGAGACCGTCGAATCCCTGGAGAGCATCTTCTCCGGCGCGCGCATCGTGAAGGGCTACGTGATGGAGGAGGCCCAGAACAAGATCTTCGACAAGGTCCTCGATCGGCGCGAACACGCGGAAAAGCGGGTGATCACCCTGCAGGCCGGGTTGGAAGGCATCTTCTCGCTCATGAACCAGACGGGCCTGATCATCGTGCTCTTCCTGGGCGGATACTTCGTGTTGGTGAAACCCGAGTTCACCCTCGGCGACTTCTACGCATTCGTGGCCTACCTGTCCGGATTGACCATGCCGCTCTGGACCATCGCCTGGTTCTTCGTGTCGACCAACGTGACCAACACCTCGGTGGGTCGACTGGAGGAATTGGAGAAGGAGCCCGAGAGGAAGCCCGGCGTTCTGGAACTGCCCCAGCGGCATCCTCCGCTTCACGTGCGCTACCTGAGTTTCGAATACGAGGAAGGCAAGCCCATCCTCGAGGACATCACCCTCAGCGTTCGCGCCGGCGAAACCGTGGCACTGGTGGGACCGGTGGCCTGCGGCAAGACCACCCTGCTCGGCTGCATCATGGGCATCCTCAAGCCCATGTCAGGAAGCATCGATCTGGCCGGACGGGATCTCTTCGAGCTCAGCGACGAGGAGCGCTCGCGGCACATGGCCTATGCGCCGCAGGAGCCCATGCTCTTCAGCGGCAAGGTCGAGGAGAACGTCACCCTCGGCCGCGAAACCGTGAGCGCCGATGGGATCGAGCGTGCCATGGAGACCGCGAGTCTCGGCGGCGAAGTGGGGCCGGGCCGGGAAGTGGGACAGAGCGGACGCGGTCTGTCGGGCGGACAGCGGGGGCGCGTGTCCCTGGCGCGGGCACTGGCCGGGGCTCCCTCGGTGCTCGTGCTCGACGACGTGACCAGCGCCCTGGACGCCAAGACCGAGAAGCGTTTCTGGGATCGGGTGCGCACCCTTCTGCCCGATGCGGGCATCCTCGTGTCCACCCATCGCGAGGCCACGGCACAGCGCGCCGACCGGGTGCTCTGGCTACAGGACGGGGTGATCCTGCACGAGGGCTGGCACGACCAACTGCTCGAGGAGCACCCCGGCTATCAGAAGCTCTTCGCCATGGAGGAGGCCTAGCGCTGGGATATCGACGGAGCATCGAGGCCACGTCGCTGTGGGAAAGGGTGCTTCTGGCGACCTTTCCCTATCTGGCCGTCATCGTCGGTCTGATCCTGTTGCGCGAGGCCTGGTTGAGCATCCTGGCCTACCATGCGCTCATCCTTCTCGCATGGCGGCTCCGCCCCCGGTCCATCGCCTTTCGGCCCCTCGGCGACCGGCGCATCTGGATTCCCTCCGCCCTCTCTTGCCTGAGCGCGGGCGCCTTCCTGATTGCTCTCTGGCCCTGGGTGAATCGGGGTGAGGTCGGGCTGGGTGCATGGCTCGCCGAACACGGATTGCAGGGAACCGCCTGGGCGCTCTTCCTGCCATATTTCGCCCTCGTTCATCCCCTGCTCGAGGAGATCCACTGGCGCGGACTCGAGAGCGAATCCGCAGGTCTGATCGCATGGACGGACCTGGCCTTCGCCGGCTACCACGTACTCGTCCTGCACGCTCTTCTGCAGCCGATCTGGCTCGTCTTCGTCCTTGTGCTCCTGTCCCTTAGCTCGGCCGCCTGGCGGGCCACGAGCAGGATGAATCGATCTCTCGGCTTCGCCGTATCCACCCACGTGCTGGCCGACGCGAGCGTCATCGTGGCGGCGTTCATCCTCTCGAGAGGCCACTAGAATGAGGCGAATCAGGTTTGCGCTCTTCGCGGCGATCATCGCCGGCCTTCTGGGCAGCGGGGCGGCCGAGATGGAGAGCGGGGCCGAACGGGTCTTTCTGATGCACGGTCTTGGGCGCAGCTCCGCCTCCATGCTTTTGCTCAAGCATCGGCTCGAGGGGCGCGGTTTCGAAGTGATCTCGAAGAGCTACGATTCCACGGAGGGGCGGATCGGCGATCACGTGGACTGGTTGGCCGAGGAACTGGAGGCGATTACCGACTCCGAGGAATCGCCCCTGCATTTCGTCACCCATTCATTGGGCGGCATCGTGCTGCGCGTCTACCTCAGTGAACATGCCCTGCCGAATCTCGGGAGAGTCGTCATGCTGACGCCGCCTAGCCAGGGCAGCGAACTGGCGGACTACCTGAAGGATTGGAAGGTCTATCAGCTCGCCACGGGACCCAGCGGCCAGCAGATCGGCACCGATGAGGGGAGCGTGCCCCTGTCCTTGGGTCCCGTGGACTTCGAGCTCGGGGTGATCGCGGGCGATCGCTCCATCAATCCCATCACCTCGCGCATCATTCCGGGACCCGACGATGGTAAGGTTTCGGTGGAGAACGCCAAGGTGGAGGGAATGTCCGACTTCATCGTCCTCCGCCACAGCCACACCTTCATCATGAATTCGAGGGACACCGCCGATCAGGTGGCGGCCTTCCTGCGGGACGGAGCCTTCCGGCATCCCACCGACCCCATCGAGGAGAAGCTTCATGAGGATCAGACTCAGTGACGAGCGACGCGGCGACCTTCTCGGCAAGCTCGGCGCGTTCTATCGGGAGATCTTCGACGAGGATCTGAGCTCATACCAGGCGGAGAGATTGCTCGAGTTCTTCATGCGCGAACTCGGCCCCTCGGTCTACAACCAGGCCATCCAGGATTCGCGCAAGTTCATGCTCGAGAAGCTGGAGGATCTGGACACCGAGTTCGTGATCACCGAGGAGTCCATGAAGGAGGATTCCTGATGACAGGCAGGATGGCGATCGCCTTCGGCATCGCCGCCGCGGTCCTGGCCACGGCGTCGGAATTGGCCACCGGAAGCCCATTGCCCTACCTCTTCGTGCTCACGGTTCTCGCCGGACTGGCCTGGGGGATCTGGCGACTCGGCCGAGGTGAGATCGGCTGGCGCTGGGGAGGGCGCGACCACCTCGTCGCCTTGGCCTATCCCTTCCTCGCCATGGCGCCCCTGGTGCTTCTCGCGCTGGTCTTCGGACAGGTTTCCATCGATACCGCGGAACTGCCCTCCGCGGCCGGCGAGTTCGGTCTGATGATCGCGTCCACCTGGATCGGCGTTCTCATCACGGAAGACGGATTCTTCCGCGGCGCTCTCTGGGGCCTTGGCCTTCGCGCCGGATGGACGCGCCGCGCCGTGCTCGTCTGGACCAGCGTGGCCTTTCTGGCCTGGCACGTTGCGGTTCCCATCATCGAGGATGGATTCAAGCTGCCGACCTCGCAGATTCCCGTCTACTACGTCAACGTTCTGCTGCTCGGACTTTGCTGGGGCCTTCTGCGACTGGTATCCGGCTCGCTGCTGGTTCCCGTGACCGCTCACGCGATTTGGAACGGCCTGGCCTACGTTCTGTTCGGCTACGGCACGAAGAGCGGACTGCTCGGCATCGAACAGGTGGCGATCTACGGACCCGAACGCGGCGTCCTGGGCGTGGTCGTCAACTTGGCCGTCCTGGTCTGGATGCTCCGCTGGGCCGGTCGCCGGGAAGTGGATCTGGCCGAGAGGGCATGATCGATGGTCCCTTGAATCATATCGGCGAGCTTTTCGAGTTTCCTTGATTTAGAATATTGAAATGCTCCAGCGAACCCGGTACTCTGAGCAAGTTACTCGGGAAATCCATTCGGGGGCGGGTCCGTTGAGTTTGTCCAGACCACTGGTATTCATTCTTCCTTTCTTTGTATTGGCTTCCCTGGCGATTGCCGACATCGAGAACGCCGCGCCGCCAAACGCGCTGAAAAAGGGCTCTCAGGCCGTGAACTTCGGCGTTGGCTACGATTTGACTCTGAGCGCTTTCCGAGGTCAGGCATTCGCCTATCAATGGTTCCTCAAGGACGGCTATGCAGCTCGAGTCGGATTCGAGCTCTCCCACTTGGATTTCGACAGAACCCAAGAAAAATTTGAACTCTACAATGACATGCCCGGGTACGGGGAGCAGGACGGCCTGGAGATCTGGGAGAAGCTTTTCTCCATCGACCTTCAGGTACTAATGTATAGAGAGCGGGATCACCTTGACCTGTACTTCGGGCTCGGGCCGAGATACTCCCATTCTCACCATCGCAGCGATGAAAGTCGTTTCGATTGGTATGACTACGATTTTGTCCAGAGTCGTGAGGCGCGTGAGCGAAAGATCGAGTCGATCGGAGCGATGATGACGCTCGGAGTGCGTTTGCCCTTCGGAGGACGATACTCGGTTCAGGCGGAATACGGCGGAATCTACACACACACGTCCGATGATGAGGTCGTTCAGTACTGGGATGAGGGGCAGTGGGAGCGTAGCTACCTGAAGAGCACCTCCCGGAGCTACTGGTCCTATGTGAGCTACGGCGGGCGACTTAGCCTGTCGGTGTTTCTATGAGCAGGGAGGTGGTGTCGATGTCCTTGGCGAAGCCAATCCTCGCCATTGCGCTGTTCGCGTTTCTGCTACTCGCTGCCTCCTCATATGACGTTGAAGCGTCGCCATCCCATTCATTCCAATTCGCGCTCGACTCGGGATTCAGAATCTCCACCTTCGGGGGAAGCGTTTACTCCTATCGGTATCGGGTATCAGAGAATTGGGCTTTTCGGCTGGGGTTGTCAGGCCGAAGCACCATCTATGACAATCAGCTCAAATACCTGACGGCGCTCTATCCCACCAATGTGTACGACTACGAGATTACAGAGTGGCTGAAATCCTGGTCCTATGAATTGATGATTCTTCACAGCCACCATCGAAGTGACATCTCCCTGTTCTACGGGGCGGGTCCAGTCGGGTCGATCCACGAATACGAAGACTCTTATTGGTCGATCAGGCAAAGCTGGCCAGATGATGAGATCTTCTTGGATACAAGCCAAGGGTACTCGCTGTACGAGACGATTGGAGTACTGGTATGCTTCGGAATCGAAAAACAACTCTGGAGCTGGCTCAGTATTCATGCCGAGTACCTCTTGTCGGCCCGATTTGTCACGAATAAACACACGACCATCTACGAGACGGACCTCTGGGGTGTCGGCCGTCGCTGGACGACCGAGGAAGCTGGTTGGCACTTCAAGCAGGAAGATCTGCGTTTCGGGCTATCTTTGCACTTCTAGATGCGAGGAGCGAGTTGGAGATACAAGAGGAACGAGCGGGGGACATCGAGTTCATCCGGCGCGTGAACGAGGAGGCCTTCGAACGGAGTGACGAGGCCGACCTGGTCGACGCCCTGCGTCGCGATGCCGATCCCTTCATCTCGCTGGTCGCCCTGGACGGCGACGCGGTGGTGGGGCACATCGTCTTCACGGCCATGACCCTTGCCGATGCGTCTGAATCGCTGCGCATCGCCGGCCTCGCTCCCATGGCGGTCGCGCCTTCCCATCAGAACCGCGGCATCGGATCGAAGCTTGTCGAGGCCGGTCTGGCACGTTGCCGCGATTCGGGCTTCCAGGCTGTGGCGGTGCTCGGTCATCCCGAGTTCTATCCGCGTTTCGGATTCCTGCCCGCGAGCAGCTTCGGACTGCGGTCCGAGTATGATGTGCCCGACGAGGTCTTCATGGCCATGGAGCTCGAAGAAAAGGCCCTCGACGGTGTCTCGGGCCTGCTTCGCTATCACGCCGCCTTCGCGGACATTTCCTGAGCACTACTCGCAGAAGATGCGAACCGTGTCGCCCTCGTTGGAATCCACGTCCACCTGAAGGTCGCGGAGGGCTTCCATGAGTTCCTCCTCGTCCAGTTCGCTGAGGGCGTCCAGGTCCACGCCCTTCTCGTGCATCTTCGCATGAGCCTTGTCGGGAATCACGCCCTTGAGCTTGATGCCCGCCTTGACCAGGGCCAGGGGCACGCGGACGTTCACGTTGTCGCCGTCCGAGCTTTCCACCAGCACGCGCAGATACTTCAGCCTGCCGCTCCTGGGGGCCTCCTCGGGCGGGACGACCACGGTTTCGGCGCTATGACCGACCCTGTCCAGAAGGCGGTCGGCCTCTTCGGCGGTGATCGTGCCTTCGGCCAGCATGTCCAGAATCTGTTTTCGTTCGCTGTTCATGTTTCACCTCGCTAGATGAATCGGAAATGGATTTGGGTGCCGTCGTTTTCCTCCACGTCCACCGTGAGTCCGCGGAGATGCCAGAAGACTATCTGGAAAAGCGCGATTTTCACGGCCGCCGTACGATTGAAGAGGGTTGTGACGAGCCAGGCGAGCCACCCGATGAGCCAGAAGGGCCAGACCAGGAAGAAGGGAAGCGGCAGCCAGACCCTGGTTTCGCGGCCGATGCGCATCATGAGCAGTGCGGGAATCATTCCTCCATCCTTTCCAGCGCATCCTCCACGGTGATCTCGCCGCGGGACAGCTGTTCGAGAATCAATGCGTTGGTGCTGGGCACTTCGAAGCTTTCGTCGAGTCGTCCGACGATGGCGCGCAGTCGGTTCTTGACCGTTGGGTAGCTGATGCCCAGCAGGCTCTCCATCTTGCGGATGGACCCGTGGTGGCGCAGAAAGGCGAGCACGAAGATCTGATCGTCCTGGCTCAGGCGCCCCAGGGGCGAGACCTCGAATTCGCCCTCGAGGCTGACCCGACAGTCGCTGCAGGCGGCCCGGGTCAGGTTCATGGGCTTTCCGCAATCCGGGCAAGAAACCTTCGAGATATCCATATCAACCTCCTGGATGTCAGCAATACTAGTCAATCGACTTAAAAGTTTCAATATTAAACTTAAAAAAATTGAGATTCCGCCGCCCTGCCTCGATTCTGGCGATTTCGGAGCCAGGGCCCTGGAAAGCTGACCTCCCATCGGGCCCGTGCTAGGATAAGTGCCTCTGGGCCTTTCCCATAGCCAGCGAGGCAGACTCATGCCGCCCAAGTTCAGAGCCAGCAAAATCAATCTGCCGGGATTGCCCTCGGGCTACCTCGTCCGGCCTCGCCTCGACGCGCTGTGGGAAGATCGGGGGGACAGGCGCATCATCCTCGTGACGGCGGGAGCCGGTTTCGGGAAGACCAGCTTCCTGGCCGAGAAGGCGGCTTCGGCGAAGCGTCCCTGCGCATGGTTCTCTCTCAACGAACTCGACGCCCACCCCGAACGGCTGGCCGAACGACTGCTCGAGGCCATGAACGACGCGGCGAGAAAGATGGCCGGCGGCGCCCAGATCTCGCCCGACCGGGCTCTCGCGGCTCTCGTCACGGGTCTTCGCGAGGAACGCAGGGGCCGAATGATCATCCTCGACGATGTGCATACGGTCACCTCATCCTCTGAGGCCCTCGGTTTCATCGAGCGCCTCGCACGCTTTCTGCCGGCGAAGTCGAGTCTCGTACTCTCCTCCCGAGAACACCTCGACATCCCCATCATGCGCCTGCAGGCCCAAGGCGAGGCTGCGCGACTGGAGTCCATCGATCTGTCATTCAGCGAGGAGGAGGTCGCCGCGCTCTTCGAGATGCGATTGCCTGGCCTCGAACTCGAGCCGAAACAGGCCCGGCGCGTGGCATCGCTCACGGAAGGTTGGGCAGCGGGATTGGAGATCTTCTTCCAGTACCTCGGAAGGCAGCCCGAGTTGCTCATCGAGGAGACCCTCGATCATTTCCAGGGGGCCGAGATCGGATGGTTCCCCTACTTCGCCGAAGAGGTGATCAATCAGCTGGAGCCGGAGCTACAGCTCTTTCTCATGCGGTCATCGGTCCTCCCGCGCCTCGAGGCGGAGCTCTGCGACGAAGTGCTGAAGGCGAGCGACAGCGCGAAGCGTCTCAAGACCCTCGCCCGGGGAAATCTCTTCACCTTTCCCACTGGAGCGGAACAGGGTGAGTATCGATATCATCAGCTCTTTCGGGACGCCCTGCGCGAGAGATTGTCTGTGGAGACCGGCGAGCGTGAGTTGCGATCGCTTCATGAAGCCGCCGGGAAGGCCTTTCGCAAGCGCGAACTCTGGATGGAAGCGGTGGCGGCCTTCGCCGCGGCGGGAGACGCCGAGAAGGTCCTGCGTCTCGTCGACAAGCTCGGCGAAGCTCTGCTCGATCTCGGACGCTACGATGAGATTCGGGAGGCGCTGGAGAGTCTTCCGGCGGCAAGCCTGAGGAAGCATCCCGGCGCGCTCATGACCCTGGGCCGCATTCACGACATTCAAGGGCAGTGGCCCCGGGCGGAGAAACGCTATCGCCAATCGCTGAAGCTGTGCAAGAAGTCCGAACGGCGCGTGGAGCTCATGAGCCTGTTGGCCCAGCTGAAGATGCGAAAGGGTCAGTATCGCGCCTGCCTGAGGCTCTGCGACGAGGCCCTGGCCGAACCGGGTCCCATCAGTTCCCGAATACGCGGCCGCATCCTCGGCCTGCGCGGCGTGTCGGCCTGCGACCTCGGTCGATACGCGGAAGGCGAAGCCTTCCTGCTTCAGGCCGAAGCCATCTTCCGCCGAAGCAAGGACGAGATCGGCCAAGGCCGGGTTCTCTATCTTCTCGCCGCCAACGTCCACGCCTACCTCGGCGATTTAAAGAAGGCCAAGAGCGCCGCGAGGCGATCCCTGTCGATTTTTCGACGCCTCAAGGAGCCCCGTCGCATCTGTCACAGTCTCGGCGTGTTGGGCTGGGTGATGTTCACGGCCGGCGAGCTTCGGGAGGCTCGCCAGTACTCCGAAGCGGCTCTCAGGCAGGCCGAGAGCCTGCCCTACCCGATCATGGTGGGTGTCTGTCGCTACACTCTCGGACGATGCGACCTCTTCGACGGGGATCTCGATTCGGCGCGGACCCACTTCGAGGCGGCCGAGCGCATGGGCCAGGAACTTGGCGAGGCCGAATTGCAGTGCGTGCCCTACCTGGGCCTGTCCCTGACCGCGCTGGCCGAGGGCAATCGCCATGCCGCGAGGAAGCACGCGGAGCACGCCCTTTCCGTGGCCAAGGAAATGAAGGAGCGCCAACTCGAGGGCCAGTGTAATCTGGTCCTCGGTCTCTGTTTCGAGAGCACGCGAAAGAAGCGATGCGGCGAGTACTGGTCCAAAGCCGAAGAGCTGTTCCGCAGCGTGGGAGCCTCCTACTGGCTGCACCACCTGATGGTCCTGCGCTTGGATGCCCTCTCTCCGGGCGACGAGGAAGCTCGAGCGCTCCTCGAAATCCTCATCGCCGGAGTCGCCGGAATGGAGCACGAGAATCTGTTCCTGGTCGTCGAGCGCGATCGCGCATCTCGAGTCCTGACCAGAGCGCTTCGACTCGGGGTAGAGCCCGAATACGTGACTCATCAGCTGTCGCGTCTCGGAGCGGTCGCGCTTCCCGAACTTCTGAAGCTCAGCGAGGATGACTCCGAGGCTGTGCGACTCAATGCGGTGGAACTGCTTAGCCAGATAGGCGGCGGCGACGTCCAGGCCGCCCTTCTGCGATTGGCACGGACGGGCGGGGGCGCCTCGGCCGCGAAGGCAGCCGAAGAACTCGAACAGGCGCCCAGCGCTCCCATGCGAGTTCTCGCACTGGGCCCCCTGCTCGTGGATCTCGGCGACCACGAACTTCCATTCGGTCAGTGGAAGTCGAAGCGAGCGCTACGTCTATTCCAACTGCTGCTATCCCGACGTTTCCGATGGATACCCCAGGAACAGATCCTGGATCAGCTCTGGCCGGACGCGGATCCCAAGAAGGCGAAGAACAACCTGCGCCAGAGCGTCTTTCTTCTGCGCAAGGCGCTGGAGCCCGAAATCGAGGAGGCTCGAAAATCCCACTACGTGCGCCATCGCAACGAGGCGTGCAGGTTGGAACCGGGAGAGTCGCACTACTACGACGTGGCCGAGTTCGAGACACTGCTGGACGAGGCCGAGACCTTTTGGAAGGAAGGTGGCAGGGAGAAGGCGGCGCCTCTCTACGAGCGAGCTCTCGAACTCTATCGCGGCGATTTCCTCTCGGAGAGTCCCTACGAGGAGATCGCCGTGGAAGAGCGCGAGTATCTGCGTGACCGCTGCCGCAGGGCTATCGCGAGACTGCTCGAGGCCCATGAGGCCGTCGGCCGACACGATCGCGTGCCCGCCCTGTGTCGCCGCGGATTGTCCATGGATCCCTATGAGGAGAACTTCCACCGGCATCTCGTATCGGCGCAGATCGCCCTGGGAAACCGGAGGGAGGCGCTGGAGGATTTCCATCGCTACGAGCAGGTCATGATCCGCGAGCTCGACCTCATGCCCTCGGCCCGCATGCAGGAGCTTGCGGATAAGGCCGCTTCATTGGGCAGAAGCTAGCCGGATCCCTCGAGGTCGGATTCCGCATCCCTTCCCACGATGGATGTCGTCGACAGTCCGCTGGTGGCGTTCATCTCTTCGAAGAAACCAAGCAGGTCGGTGACCGTGGAGAACTTCGCCTCCTCACCCGTGGCCACATGGCGAACTCGGCCTCGGAAGCTTTCGGACACGTTTCCCAAAAAGGTGACCACGTAGGTGGACATGAGGCCTTCCTCCCATGCGCCCCTTCCCATCGCGGGGTCGTTCGATGGAGACGTGGTGAGAGTAGGGGTGGAGCGTTA
The DNA here is from genome assembly GCA_964344565.1 of uncultured bacterium. Classification (GTDB taxonomy): domain Bacteria; phylum Krumholzibacteriota; class Krumholzibacteriia; order JACNKJ01; family JACNKJ01; genus JACNKJ01. Next base: position 1,340 of record CAYFNT010000010.1, on the reverse strand, counting down.
CGTCGGACTTACGCGAAAGAGAGATTGGCTTGTTTTAGGAGGCGAGCCGCCTGATTTCGAAAAACCGCAATTCCTCTTGTATCTCTGGTTCCCCGATGTCATGCTTGGGGATCTGGAGGTCGTCATGATCAGAAAATGGAATGGCTTGGTCTTGCTGGCATTACTCCTTGTCTCTCAAGGACATGCGATCGATGTGCCCGCCGGTCCGGTGTCCGGGATCTGGACCCTCGAAGACTCGCCCTACATCGTTCAGGGACATATCACGATTGAGGAATTCAGTTTCCTCATCATCGAACCGGGAGTCCAGGTGCTCTTCGACGGGCCCTACGTTCTGCACGTTGATGGAATCATCGAAGCCGTCGGCAGCTCCGTCGAGCCCGTTGTGTTCGACGCCGCGAGCGCTCGAAGCAGCTGGGGCCACATCGAGATCGACAACGGACCGGAGTCCGGATCCATACTCAGCTATTGCGTGATCAGCAATGGAGACGCGACTCAACTGACCCCGCCCTACCTCGATGATGGTGGCGGGATCCACGTTGCCGCCGGCGCCGATCCCACTCTCGGCAATCTCAGCATCCAATTCTGCCAAGGGCGCAACGGCGGAGGCATCTACCATGAAGGCAGTGGAAACATCTCATATTGCATCGTTCAGCACTGCACGGCCCTCGGAAGCGGCAACAAGGGTGGGGGGATCTACATTGCTGGCAATGGCAACGTGCTGAACTGCCAGATCTACAACAACACCGCCACCTTTGGGGGCGGAGGCATCCAGGCCAACGACTTTTCGGGTCAGATCACCACCTGCATGATCGGGAACAACGAGGTGGTGGCGGGGCATGGAGGTGGACTCTCCATCGAGCAGGGAGCGGGCAGTTTCAGTTCCAATTGCATCTTCGGAAATGTCGTCGGGGAGGGATCCTACTCCGACGGGGGCGGCGTCTTCTTCTGGGGTACGAGCCCGGTGATGTTCAGCTGGAACACCATCGTGGGGAACATGTCTCCGGAAGGAGCGGGTATCACCTTCGGATACAGCACGGTCAATCTGGATCATGTCATCCTGGCCTTCAACGAAGGGGATGCGACCTACGATTTCTCGAGTTCGACGGTGAGCAACGACTACATCTGCGTCTACGGCAACACCGGCTCCAACGAGCTGGTGGGAACCATGGACAACATCATCAGCGAGCACCCTTTGTTCTGCGACTATGGCGCCAACGACTTCTCCCTCTGTTCCGATTCGCCCTGCGCAGGTCCCGGGATCGGAGCGAAGGGCGTGGGCTGCTCGGATTGCTTTCCCGCGACCGAAAATACCAGTTGGGGTCGTGTGAAATCCCTTTACT
>CAYFNT010000009.1:45735-118145 GCA_964344565.1 uncultured bacterium | reverse complement strand
AGCCTTCTGGCCATCTCGCCCCAGATTTCCGTCTGGGTGGGGTGAGGGTGGATGGCGCGGGTAAGATCGTGGAGCGTCGCGCCAGCAGCGACAAGGGCCACGGCCTCACCCACCAGGGCGTCCGCGTGGTCGGCAAGGAGGTGGGCGCCGAGAATCCGACCTTCACCCTTCTCGGCTACCAGCTTGAACATGCCCTGGGTCTCGAAATTCAGTCGAGCCTTCACATCCACATCCAGGGGATAGCGCATCTCGCCCGCGTCGATGCCGCGCGCCCCCGCCTGCTCGAGACTCAATCCCACCGAGGCGACTTGAGGTCGGGTGAAGACGACGCCGCCGTCCAGGTCGACGTCATAGCGGGCCTCCCCGCCGAGCATGACCTCCGCCGCCACGCGGCCCTGGGCCGAGGCGGTATGGGCAAGCATGAGCCCGCCGATCACGTCGCCCACGGCGAAGATATGAGGCAGGTTCGTGCGACAGGAGTCGTCCACGACGATGACGCCGCCTTCCGTCACGATGCCCGCCGACTCCAGGCCCAGCGCGTCCAGCACCGGACGCTTGCCGGTCGCCATGAGCACGCGGTCCAAGGCCACGGCCTGCTGCGCGCCGTCCGAATCGAGGAAGCTCAGGGTCACGTCTCCCGCAGATCCCTCAATGCCGGTGACCTTGGCCGAGCAGTGCAGCCGGAGCCTCGCCTCGTTCTCCAGAACCTTCTGCAGACCGAGGGACACCCCCCTCTCCATTTCGGGAAGGATGCGATCCATCATCTCGACGAGCACCACCTCGCTGCCGAAATCGCGGAAGATCTGGGCCATCTCCAGGCCGATGGCTCCCGCGCCGACGATGCCGAGACGTTCCGGACGATCGGGAAGATCCCAAACGGTATCGCTGGTGAGCACGGCGCCGCTCTCGAAGGCCTCGTGGGCGCCGGGAATGGGAGGAATGAAGGCGGGCGCGCCGGTGGCGATGACCGCCGCCCCGAAACCGAGCTTGCGAGTGGAACCGTCCGGCTCACGAATATCCAACACGTGCTCGCCGGCGAAGGACGCGCGGGCGTGGATGTAATCGATCTTCGATTTGAGATCGGTCTTCAGGGCCAGCTCGCCGCGCTCGGTGAGCAAGGTATTGCGGAACTCCTCGAGGGCGGTCCAGTCGAGCTTCTCGCCTCCTGTGCCCATCACGCCGAGATTCGAGTCATGCTCTCGATCGCGCAGACGATCGGCCGCCGCGCGCCAGGTCTTCGAGGGAATGCAGCCACGCCAGAGGCACTCGCCGCCGGGAAGGGGAGCGTCGTTGACCAAGGCGACCTTCAGCCCGCCGCCGGCAAGCTCCCTGGCGCAGTCCTCGCCGCCGGGACCGGCGCCGATGACCGCCACATCGCAATCCCAATCTCCCTGGGGAATCGCCTTGGATTTCTCGCTGGAGCCCACGCCTCGAACCTCCTAGACTGCATCGGCCGACCATCCGACCACGTCCTGGAAAGTGGGTCAAGCGCGGGCCGTCGGCAAGCCCGCAGGGAGCCTTTGGGGATTTCCGGGTATCCTAACCGTTAAATCTTTAAGTTGTTGATACACTGGACATTAGCGACATTTCTTTGCTAGTTGAGGGCGAACCGCTACGAGAGGAAAACCATGCCCCTTACCGAGATTTCGACTTTCAGCGTGTCCAGGCTGGAGATCCTGGACGGCGAGGGAAAGGCGGATCCTTCCCTCGATCCCGGGCTTCCCGACGACGAGCTCCTTCGCATGCACCGGCTCATGTGCCTGGGCCGAGAGGCCGACTCCCGCATGCTCAAGCTGCAGCGCACCGGCCGGCTCGGCACCTTCCCTCCCACCGCCGGGCAGGAGGCCGTTTCCGTGGCCGCCACCCTCGCAACACGCGAGAGCGATTGGTTCACCGGCGCCTTCCGTGAACTCCCCGGACGTCTGGCCCGCGGCCAGTCCTTCACCCAGCTTCTCAAGTTCTGGGCAGGTCACGAAGAAGGCGCGGCGGTGTCCATGGACGACCGCACCATCCCCGACAACATCGTCATCGCCTCCCATGTGCCCCAGGCCGTGGGCATCGCCTACGCCATGCAGATGAAGGGCGAGGACGCCGTGGTCCTCAACTTCTTCGGCGACGGCGCCACCAGCGAGGGCGACTTCCACGAGGGCCTCAACTTCGCGTCCGTATGGAAGAGCCCGGTGATCTTCATCATCCAGAACAACGGATGGGCCATCTCCACGCCGAGGGCCAAGCAGACGAACTCGGCCACCCTCGCCCAGAAGGCCATCGCCTACGACATCCCGGGCATCGTCGTCGACGGCAACGACGCCCTGGCGGTCTACACCGCCGTGAGCCAGGCGGCCGAGCGCGCCCGCAAGGGCGAGGGCCCCACGCTCATCGAAGCCCAGACCTATCGCATGGGCGTGCACACCACCGCCGACGATCCCACCCGCTACCGCAGCGACGAGGAAGTGGCCGAGTGGGCCAAGAAGGATCCCATCACGCGCTTCCAGCGCTATCTCGAAGACAAGGGCATCTGGGACGGCGACAGGCAGGCCGCCCTGGAAGAAGAGATCAAGGCCGAAGTCGCCGCCAACGTGGCGGAGTTCGAGGGCATGGAGAAGATCCATCCCGCAGCTCCCTTCGACCACGTGCTCGAAGAGGGAAACCCCGAACTCGAACGCCAGCGCGAGATCTTCATGGAGAACATCCGCACCGAGTTCCCCCAGGATCTGGAAGGAGTCGCCGATGCCTAAGCTCAACATGGTCCAGGCGATCAACCTCGCCCTGCATCAAGAAATGGAAGCCGACGAGAGCGTACTCGTGCTCGGGCAGGACATCGGTGTGAACGGCGGCGTGTTCCGCGTCACCGAGGGACTCACCGAGAAGTTCGGCGAGCAGCGTTCCATCGACACGCCCATCGCCGAATCGGCCCTCGTGGGCGCCGCCATCGGCATGGCCCAGGCGGGCCTGCGCCCCATCGGCGAGATGCAGTTCTCGGGCTTCAGCTACTACGGTCTTCAGCAGGTGGAAAGCCATGCCTCCCGCTGGCGATCCCGCAGCCAGGGCAACATCACCGTGCCCATGGTCCTGCGCATGCCCTACGGCGGCGGGGTTCACGCCCTGGAGCATCACAGCGAGAGCCGCGAGGCCACCTACGCCCACTTCCCTGGCCTCAAGGTGGTGCTGCCCTCCGGTCCGCGAAACGCCCGCGCCCTCATGGTGGCGGCCATCCGCGACAACGATCCGGTGATCTTCATGGAGCCGAAGCGGAGCTATCGGGCCTTCAAGGAAGAGGTGCCCGAGGAGCCCGAGGTCATGGAGATCGGCAAGGCCGAGCTGGTGAAGGAAGGAAGCGACATCACCCTGGTCGCCTGGGGCGCCATGATGCGGCAGTCCCTCGACGCGGTGGAGCGCATGGAGAAGAAGGGCGTGAGCGTCGAACTCATCGACCTGCTCAGCGTCGCGCCCCTGGACAGCGACACCATCAACGACTCGGTCAAGAAGACCGGCCGTTGCGTCGTGGTTCAGGAAGCTCCGCGCAGCCTGGGCATCTCCAGCGAGATCATCACGCGCATCAACGACCACTCGCTCATGTATCTCGAAGCGCCGGTGGGACGGGTGACCGGATTCGACGTGGTCACGCCCAACTTCGCGCGCGAGAAATGGTATCTTCCCACGGCGATGCAGGTGGAGCGTCAGCTCGACGCCACCATGGCCTTTTAGGGGGGCGGAATGTACGAATTCAAACTTCCGGATCTGGGTGAGGGCATCCACGAAGGCGAAGTCCTCAAATGGCATGTGGCCTCGGGGGACACCATCGCGGAGGACGATCCTCTGGTGGACGTGGAAACCGACAAGGCCGCCGTCACCATTCCCTCGCCGGCCAGCGGCAAGGTGCTCAAGACAAGCGGAGAGGTGGGCGACATCGTTCACACGGGAAGCATCATCGCCGTGATCGATGACGGAAAAGAAGTCTCCAGTCCCCAGTCTTCAGTCACCAGCGCAAGCGAAACAGATGATGCGGCCCTGCACGCCTCGGTGGCTGCCGCGGCCGAGAAGGCCGCGTTGACCTTCGATGCCGAACCCAAAGCAGGGCCCGCGGATAGCGGGAAGTCGGTGGCGGGGAGCGGACTTCGCGTCGCCGCCGCCCCGGCGGTTCGTCGCCTGGCTCGGGAAAAGGGCATCGACATCAATACCATCGTGGGCACGGGTCCCGGTGGCCGCGTGACGGCCGAAGACCTGGACCGTCCCGCCGGCGCCTGGACCGCCGATGCGCCGGGAACCCATGAAGCCGAGCTGCCGCCGATCAGTGCGGATTTCAGCGGCGGATCGTCCATCCCCTACTTCGAGGTGGAGCAGCTTCCCGACTTCAGCGAGTGGGGACCCATCGAGGTGGAGGAGCTGCGTTCCATCCGCCGCAAGGTGGCCAGGAAGATGACCAGCTCCATGGTCATTGCGCCCCACGTGGCCCACATGGACGAATGCGACGTCACCCACCTCTCTGAGTTCTTGAGAGCGGAGAAGGATCGTGATCCCGAGGGCGGCCTCACCTTCATGGCATTCGTCATCAAGGCCGTGGCCAACGCCCTGCAGCGCTTCCCGGAGCTGAATTCCAGCCTGGATCCGCATCGTCAGGCCCTCGTCACCAAGAAGTACTACAACGTGGGCTTCGCGGCCGACACGCCGCGCGGCCTGCTGGTGCCGGTGATCAAGAACACCGACCGCATGGGCGTGGCCGCCATCAGCCAGTCTGTGCGCGACCTGGCCGGTCAGGCCCGCGAGGGCAGCATCGAGGCCGGCAACCTGCGCGGAGGCACCTTCTCGATCACGAACATCGGCGTACTTGGCGGAACGGGGCTCATCCCCACCATCAACTACCCGGAAGCGGCCATCCTCGGCATGGCGCAGGTGCGCGAGAAGCCCGTGGTTCGCGAGGGCGAGATCGTCATCCGCAGCATCATGCCCATCACCCTGGCCTTCGATCACCGCATCACCGACGGCGCCAACGCGGCCCGCTTCGTGAACGACGTGATGGCCCAGCTCGAAGACCCCATCCGCATGAGCCTGTAGGGAGGAAGCACGCATGGTCATGGGACAGCTCAAGCAGGAAAACGATCTCGTCGTCATCGGCGCGGGCCCCGGCGGATACGTGGCCGCCCTGCGCGCCGCGGACCTCGGCCTCGAGGTCACGCTCATCGAGCGCGAGGAGAAACTGGGCGGCGTCTGCCTTCGCGAGGGATGCATCCCGTCGAAGGCCCTCATCAACGCGGTGGAGGTGGCCGACGCGGCGCGCCACGGCGAGAAGTTCGGCCTCAAGGTCTCGAACCTCGAGATGGATCCCGAGCGTCTTCGCGAGTGGACCAGCGAGGTCGTCGATGGCCTCACCGGCGGCATCCGCGGTCTGCTGAAGAACCGCGGCGTGGAAGTGATCAAGGGACGCGCGCGCTTCGACGGCCCCAACAGCCTCGTCCTGGAGGACGCGGAAGTCTCGGGCATCCAGTTCAAACACTGCATCATCGCCACCGGCTCGCGCATCAACGAGCTTCCGGCCGCCTACGATCTGCCGGTGTGGACCTCCGCCGAGGCGCTGAAGATTCCCGAGATCCCCGAAAGCCTGCTGGTGGTCGGCGGAGGCTACATCGGACTGGAAATGGGCATGATCTACGCCGGTCTCGGTTCCAAGGTGACCATGGTGGAGTTCTTCCCCAGCCTGCTTCAGGGCGCCGATGCCGATCTGGTGCGCGTGGTCGTGAAGAGCGCCGAGCAGCGCTTCGAGAACATCCTCACCGACTCCAAGGTCGTGAAGCTCGAGCAGACCGACGGCGGCTACAAGGCAACCATCGAGAAGAACGGCGAGGAGCAGGTGATCGACACCGCCCAGGTTCTCGTGGCCGTGGGACGCCGCCCCAACACCGACAACATAGGACTGGAGATGACCGGCCTGAAGACCGACGACGAGGGCCGCATCCCCACCGACGAGCAGTGCCGCAGCGAACTCGATCACATCTACGCCATCGGCGACGTGGCCCCCGGACCCATGCTGGCCCACAAGGCCAGCCGCGAAGCCAAGGTCGCCGCCGAAACCATTGCCGGACACGACGCCGCCTTCGACAACCGCGCCATCCCCGCCGTGGTCTTCACCGATCCCGAACTGGCCTGGACCGGTCTCACCGAACGCGAGGCCGAGGAGCAGGGCATCGAGGTCAATGTCGGGCGCTTCCCCCTCTCCGCCCTGGGACGCGCGCGAACCCTCGGCCGCAACGAGGGCCTTGCCAAGGTGCTCAGCGATCCGAAGACGGGCCGCGTGCTCGGCGTGGCCATGGTCGGCCCCCAGGCCAGCGAACTCATCGCCGAAGGCACCCTGGCCCTCGAGATGGGCGCCACCCTGGAGGACATCATGGTGACCATCCACCCCCATCCCACGCTCTCGGAGGCCATCTTCGAGGCGGCGGAGGTGGCCTCGGGTTCGGCGATCCACGTCAGCGCACCCAAGAAATCCTAGGATGCCCATCGACCCGCTTCCCTACCGGCGCGACGAGCTGCTGCTCGAACGCAGTCGGCGTAGCGGCCGCGCGGAGATCGAGATCTTTCGGCCGGCTTCGGCCGAAGTGGTGCTGGGTCGGGGCAGCAAGATCGACCTGGAGCTCAAACCCGAAACCTGTATGGACGACGGTGTGAAGGTGAGGCGACGCCTGGGAGGCGGCTGCGCGGTGGTTCTGGACGGCGGCAATCTCGTACTGGCCGTGGCCATCCCCCTGCCCGGCGTGGGCGGCGTGCGGAAGGTCTTCGACGCACTGACCGACTGGGTCATCGACGGGCTCGACCGCGCGGGCATTCCTGGCGTGGAGAAGGCGGGCAGCAGCGACCTCGCGCTGAAGGGAAAGAAGGTCGGGGGCTCCTGCGTCTATCGCGCCAAAGATCTCTTCCTCTACTCGACGACGCTCCTGTTCAAGCCACCCACCGAAACGGCCGAGCTATGGCTCGCCCATCCCCCGCGGGAGCCGGACTATCGCGAGGGTCGCGGGCACGCCGAATTCATGGGCTCTCTCGATCCCGATGGCGACGTCGAGACATGGCTCCGCCGCCTCCGTGAGGTCTTCACGCAGGATTCCCTGCCCGAATTCTCCTGATTCAATAGAGCTGCTTGACCTGGCTCCAGCTGCTTTCCTCGCTGGCGGACGAGCCCACGGTTCCGCCCAGCACGAAGGTCAGATCATCCGGATCCGGCCTGTCGCCGATCCAGGCGAAGTTCGCCGTTCCCGTGAGGGCGAACTCCCTGGAAAGGCCGTCGAGGTCGATCCACAAGATTTCGTCGCCGTAGGGACCGAGGGTCCAGCAGGAATCGCCGAGGTGGTCGCCGTCGATGCCGAGATCGATGAGGGTGACGCCGCTCTTGTCAGGCTCGGCGAGGCAGCGCACGTAGAGATTCACGGGACCGGAATCCATCTCGCTCAGGAGTTCGATTCCGCCCAGGGAGAACTTCAGTACGCCGTGGGAATACTCGAGTCGAAAGGCTTCCTCCCCATTCGACTGCCACTCGTGGGAAGCTTCGGCGAGGCTCTGTCCAATGCCGCCCTGGAGCTCGAACTCGGGACGGCTTCCCTCGGCGCCGTCGCCCACCTGGGCCACCAGTTCGAAGAGACTGCCGCCCTGGCCGATTCGCGACTGGAGCTCGCCCGCGTCGATGTGCTCGGTGAGGGAGAGTGATGGAAGGGCATGGATCGCCAGGGCGATCAAGGCCGCGAGAATCTTCACTTGCCGTCGTGTGTGCATGTCCTTCCCCGCAAAGGCTTCAAGGGCCGGGCGATACCGAATGGGACGACAGCTAAGGTCTTGCCCCGCAAGGGTATCGGCGGTTCGGGAAAGGAACTGAAGCCCTATCGGGCAAGCTCCAGACTAAGGATCTCATGGGGCTCGAGGGTCACCGCGATCTGTCGGGGCGAGTTCATGGGAAGTCGCTCCTCCCTCTCCTCGAGGATGTCGCAGCGCCAACAGGCGGAGGCATCGAAACCGAGTTCGATGACTTCCTCCACCGTTTCCTCCGTCAGGTTGTAGAGGCGGAGGGAAAGGGCATCTCTTCGAGGATGCGGACGCAAGGCGCTGAGGGAAACCCTGTCGCTGAGTCCTTCGACAAGGCCTTCGCCTCCGGGCCGGCCCAGGGAGGACACGCCCTGACGAGCGGGCATGGGCCTGCGCCAGCGATCGCTCGCCCTCTTCACCCCGGCCGAGACGCCATCACCCTCGAAGGGCAGGATCGCGAATCGGAATCGATGGGAACCCAGGCACTGGGCCCCGGGCGTGGGAAGCGTGGGACCGGCATTGCAGAACTTGCGATCGGCGAAGTCGTCGCGGGAGAGCCATCCCACGCTGCGCAGCAGGGTGAGTTCGAGGCCGACCTGTCCCTTCCCGTCGCGGCGCGCCGCGATTTCGGGGAGACCCTGCACGAGAATGGCGAGACCTCCCGTCTCATCGGCGACCCACGAGAAATCCTGCTGGGGATAGGTTCCCGCCGGCGCCTGAGCCCAGTCGCCGCCGTCGGGAAGGTCGAGGCTCCGGCGATTCAGCATGAACTGCCCGTCCGAGACGATCTCATCGCCGACGATGCCCGTGGGGAAGATCGCCCTCAGGCGGTGATCCTCCGCCGCATTGGCCAGGTCGATCTGGAGGTCGAGAAGGGGCGAGTCGCTGTCCAGGGTCAGGCGCAGCAGGACGGGGCAATCCACGAGTTCGCCGCTTCGCGACTTGCGGTCACCGGAAAGGGCGCGAGGAAGCCGGAGGCTGCCGCTCCAGACCAGGCGGCCACGAAGGGGCCCCGCGATCTCGCAGAAGATATCGCCCATTCCGCCAGCGGAAGAGATGGCCACATCTTCGGGAAGCGCGCCGAAATCGTATTCATCGCCCAGATCGGCCAGATCCTCGAGGAAACCGAGTCCCTCGAAGCGGCGACCTGTGGTCTTGTCGATGAGATCGAAGCGCCCGTCGTCAAGCAATTCGATCCGCAATCTCGAATTCTCCAGGGAGTTATCCTCGACGCGGACGGGATCGCTGACGGGAGGCGGAGCTTCGTCGCCCTCTCGCAGATGGAAGAGTCGGTGTCCCACCGCCGGCAGATCCTCCGCCTTGAAGAGCAGGTGCAGGAAGGTGTCGTGCTCCCCGGCCTCGGATTCCTCCTTGAGGATGCGCTCGCCGAAGTCGCGCCGATAGCCCGCGAACTTGGCCAGCTGGTCTTCGCCGAATAGCTCGGCGCGATAGTCCACGCCCCAGAACCTTTCCACGGTCCATCGCTCGAGGATCTGGAAGGGAAGGACCTTTCCGCTCTGATCGAAGACCTGGAGCTTGTCGAGATCGTAGCCGAAGGGTTGCAGCACCACGAGCCGCTCCACGAGGGCATCGCGGCTTTCGGGCAAGGGATTGGCCACGAGGATGGCCGTGTCGCGATCCTCCTCGGGCCTGCGCCCGAAGAGGGGCAGGAGATGGTCGAGCTGCTGGTTCAGGATCGCCCGCGCGGTCTGCTCCACCTGGTCGAAGCGAGTGTCCATCTCGCGATGTACCTCGTCGATGCTGCATCCGCAGATGGAATCGTGGGGGTGATTCTCGATGAGCTTCTTCCAGGCGTACCTCGTAAGCCCCGAGCGGAGCTCATCGCCCCGAAGCGCCGCCGCCGCGGCCAGGGGCTCCACCACGGCACCGAGCAGGGTCTGGCAGCGGTCGTTTCGCTGCTTGAGCGGTATGCGCGCGGACCAGACCCCGGTGAGGATCAGATGCAGCTTGCCGCTCAGGAGTTCGCCCTCGTGGACTCCGCGCTCCCGTGGATCCTCGCGCAATGCCTCGAGAAGATCTTCATAGGAACCGTGCAGGAATTCCGTATCCGGATACGCCTCGCGCAGCGCCTCCAGCAGCGCCGCGAAATCCCGCTGAGGCGGAAAATGATCGCAGCCATTGCTGATGAGCGCGGTTCGGTCGGCGGGCCGTGCAGCCATCTTCTCGAAGAGTTCGGCCACCCTCGCCACGGCTCGCGCCGGCTCGACATCGCGGGCGGTATGGGCGTGCCATAGCTCCTCGTGCCCGAGACCGCCGGCGTTGCAGTAGCCCTCGCACTGATTGAGGGCGAGAACCTCGCTGCCGTCGGGAGACCGCCAGCGATAGCTCCAGCCCAAGTCGTCGATCTCCTCGCCGCCTCCGCGGGTGTAGATGAAACTGTCGATGCCCGCCCTTCGCAGAATCTGGGGCATCTGCGCGAGGTGTCCGAAGCTATCGGCCATGTAGCCGACCTTCTGCACGCCGCCGCAGCTCTCCGCCACCTCATGGCCGAACTGAAGATTGCGAACCGTCGCCTCGCCGCTGACCAGGAATTCGTCGGGAAGCACGTACCAGGGCCCCAGGGACAGCTTGCCCGCCTCGGCCAGGGCGCGAATCCTGGGCCCGTCCTCGGGATTCGTGTGCAGATGGTCTTCGAGCACGAGGGTCTGCCCGTCGAGCAAAAAGTGACGGAACTCCCCGCCCTCCTCGAGCAGATCGAGTACCTTGCCGAGCATGCCCGCGAAATCCACTCGGAAACGGTGGAGGGGTAGATACCATTCGCGGTCCCAGTGGGTGTGGGAGACGATGACGGCTTTGCGCGGGGCCTTGCTCATTCACTCTCCGATTCTGCAGGCGTCGATGACTTGCTGGAGTGAGGCGCGGGCGAGGCCGACGCAGGTGTCGGCGGCGCCGTAGTAGAGGTCGAGAAGGCCGCCCTTCTCGACGAGCCCCGTGGGGAAGACCACGCCGGGAACCTGCCCGGTGAGTTCCCAAGCCTCGCGGGGCTCGAGCACGTTGTCGCGCCCGCGGGCGATGACCTCGCTTGGATCCTCCGGATCGAGCAGGACCACGCCCGCCTGATAGAGGCTGCTGGCGCCGAAGTGCGTGGCCACCCCGTGGTAGACGTGAAGCCAGCCTTCCGGCGTCTTCACCGGCGGCGGACCGGAGCCGATGCGTTCGTCCCAGTAGTGCGGACGGCCGCGCATGATCTCGGGGCCGGCTTCCCAGCGAGCGAGATCATTCGAGTAGGCGATGCGAATGGTATCGCCGCCGCCGGCCGTATGGTCGTCCAGGATGTTCGGGCGCTCCAGACGGGCGTATCGCCCTTCGATTTTCTCGGGAAAGATCACGCCGTTGCGCAGGTCCTCCTCGCTCATGCCAAGGAACTCGAAGGTTTCGAAATCCCGGCTGCGAGCCGTGCCCAAACGGCAGCCGGTGTCCAGGTCCATGGCGAAGGAGACGAGCAGTTCATCGTCGATGACCGTGAGCCGAGGATCGTAGACGTGGTGGATCGGCAGAGCGATGTCTTCGAGGCCGTTGAACTGCACGGGCCTCGAATCGATCTCGAAACTGCGCCCGTCGTCGCTGACGGCACGGAGCAGGAATGTGCGACGTCCGCGGGTCTGCACCCGCAGCAGGGCCACGACCCGGTTTCGCCAGAGCGTCACGCCGGGATTGAAGACGGAACTCGCGTCGAGGATTTCGGCAGGATGATCGGGCACATGCTCCCGCGTGAGCACCGGTCCGCCGGGATGGCGCTGGAAGATCATATCACTCCTTCCACCCCACGAGATAGGCGCTCACTCGCCAGTAGCCGTAGTGACCGTTCTCGTCCTCGGGGCGCACGTCCTCCACGGCGATTTCCACCGCGTGTTCGCCGGGAGGCAGGTCCATGCGCAGGTCGGCGACCAGGGGACGTACCCAATCGCCGGGACACCAGCCGCTGCGGCTGTAGTCGCTGGACCAGGTGCCGTCGGGCCAATGCCGCGCGTAGGGATTGATGTCGCGGAAGCGCGTGCAGTCGTTGCGCCAGGGCTTGTAGCGCAGCACTTCCCTGCCGTCGACCTTCACCACGTTGAACTTGCTCTCGAACTCGTCGGCATCGCGACCGTCGGTGCAGTGCCCGCTGACAAGGTAGTAGAGTTCCGTGCGCCAGGTGCCCTCCGGAACATCGAAGCGCTCGGATTGGGTCGATTCCTTCGCCGTCATCGAATCCCTGAACACCAGCGGCTGCACCCAGGATGTGGGCATGGGATCGTGTTCTTCGCTGTATTCCAGCGCAAAGGACAGGCGCCATCCCGGCGAGGACCAGGTATCGATGAAGGCCTTGATCTCCGTCGCGCCCCTCAGGAGGGGACGAAGATGGCTGAGCTCCACACGATGCTCCGTGGGACCGCCGTAGGCCGTGACGAACTTGATCATCTCGATGTCGGGCAGTCCCGATTGGGAAAGGCGAACGCTGCCGGCCCGGTCCCACTTGTCCCAGACCATGAGGGAATCCCTGGCGATGGGCTCGATGCGAAGGCGGCCGTAGATCTTTCCGGGCCAGTCCCCGTCGGGAAGCTTGATGCGCGTGCTCGCGACGCGTCCATTGTCCATGGCGAAAACGCGGCGGTTGTCGTATCGACTGGAATCGTCGGGAGTGAAGTGGATGGTGGCCTCGTCGAAGACTTCGATCTGCAAGGCCCCGGATAGGGCGGGAAAACAGAGCAGCGCGATCGTCAGGATGGAGAACCTCATAGCTAACCTTCCACGATCTGGCCCACGTCGCTTTCGTCGCGGTCCATGTCGTCCAGGCGCCGGAACATGGCGCGGGCGTCCTTGAATCCGCCGATGGCGAACCAGGCTATGACGAAGACCGACATGGCCACCTGGATATAGACGTAAAGTTTCCAGTACTCGGACCATCCCCTGCTGATGGGATCCATGAGTTCGCTGCCCCGTTCGGCGGCGAACTGGGCGCGGGGAATCTGGCCCGCCCCCGTGGCGGCCTCCGAGAGCAGCACCCAGGCCCGGCTGGACTCCGGCATGGCGTAGACCGCCTTCTCCAGATGAGCCAGGGCTTCCGCATGCCGCCCCTGGGCCATGACGGCCTGCCCCAGACGCATCTGCATCTTGGGATTCTCCAGACCGCTCAGACGCAGGGAATCCAGACGCGATTCCGCGGCCGTCCACTCCTTCTCGTCGAGGAGCTCGCGGCTCTCGAGCATCACCGCTCGGGCGGGCTCGTCGAAATCGAGGTAGTCGTCGGCGGGATCCCGGTGCGCGATGTTCCAGATCGTTCCGAAGATGAAGACGAGGGTCCATAGGCCCGTCCAGCAGTAGCTGGCGATGTAGATGATCCTGTCGCCGCGGGTGAACTCGCGACCCATGCCGAGCAGCTTCCATCCCCGGGAGGGCGCTTCCTTCACCACCACCATTTCGCCTTCGATGGCGTGCTCGCCGCGGTGCAGCAGGCGGTCCATGTCGAAGGAATCGCGACGGCTGAGCAGGGAGACCGCGATGTAGAACAGGGTCGAGGCGAACATGGCCACGGCCCAGTACTGCTGACCGTTGATCTCGTAGAGCCAGTGCAATGCGGCCCAGAATGCGCGGCCGAGGGCCGGCAGATGCGCCCGGCTGGTCTCGAAGAGTCCCGCATCCAGACGATGGATGAGGATGCCCCCCACCGCGATGGAGGAGCCCGTGATCATGGCCGTCCAGGCGGCTCCCGCCGTGCCACGCTTCCAGTAGAGCCCGCCGATGATCACCGCCCCCGAGCCCCCCGCGAAGATCGCGCCGGTGATGGCGAAGAAGAGGAAGATGTACTCGCTCTGCTGGAAGAGCAGGCTGAACAGGAAGATGAATATCGCAACGCCGAAGATGGAGCCGCGCAGCCAGAGCAGATGCTCCTTCTGCGGAAGCGGGCGCTTGCGGAAGGGCATGACCACGTCCTGGATGAAGATGCTTCCCCAGGAGTGCAGGTAGGTGTCGTGGGTGCTCACGAAGGCGGCCAGCATCACCGCGGCGAAGGCGCCGAGCAGGCCGGACGGCAGCAGTTTGGTGAGGATCAGCGGCGTTCGAAGCTGGCTCTGCACGGGCTCGCTCTCGATGCCCGACAGCACCCCGCCCACCCATCCCGACAGATCGGCGAAGTCGGGATGCCGCATCACCGTGTAGGCCATGATGGGCACGATGAGGATGAACAGGTTCTGCGGGAAGCCACGCCAGTTCGTGAGCACGCCACCCATCTTGGCCTCGTGGGCGCTGCGGGCCGACACGTTGTAGCCCTGGGTGCCCTGCCAGCTCATGGCGCCGTAGAGCACGCCGAAGATGCCGATCACGAAATAGACCAGATTGAAATCTTCGACATGCCCGGTCTTGAAGGGATTGATGAGGGAGGCGTTCTCCGGCGCCATGTTCAGGGCCTCGACCATCTGGGTCCAATCCACCTTCAGGAAGAGGAAGAGCACGATGGCCACGAAGACGATGTTCACGAAGAGGCCCTGGATGAAGTCGGTGATGATCACCGCCACCTGCCCACCCGCGAAGACGAAGTAGAGCGAGATGGACAGCAGCGCGACCATGATGAGCGGGAAGGTGGACCAGGTCAGGCCCAGGAAGACGAATTCCGCGGGAAATCCGCAGTAGTGCAGGAAGAAGCGAGCTCCCACGGCCGGGAAGATGCCGAAGTTGATCAGTCCAGAAAGGAATGCGATGAGCCCCGCGAAAACTCTGAAGCGCTTGCTGTATCGGCGTTCGAAGAACTCGGCCAGGGTGAGAGCCCGGGTCTGCCGGAAGCGGTAGACCACCCATCCCGACACGGTCATGAGCAGGATCACCACGCCCATGGTCAGGCCCCACCAGCTCATGGAGAAGCCCGCCACGTAGTTCATCTCGAGCAGGCCCACGATGGTGATGGCGCCCAGGCCAGCGATGCCGCCGGATACGCTGATCAGATAGCGTCCGGCGCTGCGACCGGCGGCCAGGAAATCGGCCACGCTCTTCATGCGCCGGCGGCTGGCGGCCAGGCCGGCGAACATCACCGCGAGCACGGCCAGGACGATGAGCCAGTCCAGTGCCGAAAGGTTCACTTCTTCTCCTCGTACCAGAGGTGGCCGCTCTCGTCGATGTGATGACCTCGGCCCTTGATGTCGTATGCGTAGATCTCGAAGCCGTCGGGAGTGCGGTGGAATGTGGGCTTGAGCAGCTCGGGGTGATGGTCCAGGTCGGGCCTGTAGCCGCCGCGCTTCTCAAGATGAACGCGTTGCTGATAGTAGAGCTGGCAGAGCGCCCAGCGCGCCTGGTCCGCCGCGGTGACGATGAACTCGATGGGCCTCTCCACGAACTCCACGAAGCCCCACATCTCCGGATAGTGCATGGCGATGAGCCCCTGAGGCGACCAGACCCAGTTGTACTCGGGCAGCGGATTGCCCTCCCCGTCGAGGATCTTGGCGTAGCCGTCAGGCGCCGCTGCGATGCGCCACTGGACCCGCGAGAAATTCACGCGCCATCGGTCGCCGGGATTGGGAGGACAGGCGCGATGGGCCGCTTCGGCCAGTGCCTTCCAGGGGAAGGCGACCTCCAAAGTCCAGCCCTCGTCGCGGTCGCTCGAATCGTTGATCGTGCCCTGCAAGGCCACCGCGGTCTGGAGACCCGCGATGTCCCAGCCGTGGAGGGCGGGACCTCCGTCTCGATAGGGTTTCACCAGGAATAGGTCCCACTCGGTGCCGAGGGCGTTGATCTCGAGTTCGTAGTACTCGTGGTTGTCGCCGTCCGGATCGATGAAGACCTCGAAGTCGTTCTCGTGATAGATCACCGAATCGCGCTCGCGATAGGTGGCCCAGAGATGGGGCTCCTCCATCTCGGCGGCCACGTAGAAGTAGTCGTCGTCCCAGAGCATCTTCGCCCGGGTGCGAAAATGGGGCGGCGGCTTCAGATGTCCTTCGATGTCCACGAACTCATCGGTCCAGGGAGCCGCCTCCCAGGCGGCCTCATCGAGCTTGCCGTCGATGACCATGGAGCCCTCGACGCGGGGGCAGAGATAGCCTCTGGGATCCCACTCGATGGCCGGAACGGGAAAGGCGCTCGCCAGGGCCGGTAGAACCAAACAGAGAGCGATTGCGATTCGAGTCATCGGATGGACTCCCTCTCCAATCAGGGTTCGCGCCGCAGCCAGGCGGCCAGGCCCGTGGCGACGGCCAGCACGAGAGCGCCGGTCGCCTGATGGGCGGTGGCCAGCAGCACTTCCCAGGCGGGAATGTCGCCGCCCTCGCGAGTCCAGATGAGGACGGCCGCCAGAGTGCCCAGGGTCACCTGCGCGATCAGAAGCGCGACGAGGGCCTTGCCCAGGCCGCGTGCCGGTCCGGTCGCGGCCTCGAAGGCCCGCGCTCCCACCAGGATGCCCAGCATCAGCACGAGCACGGCGAAGCCGATGTGGATCCAGAGCCCCCAGGACACATGGCGCACCAGGACCCCCAGAGCCAGCTGCGCCACGACTACAATCACGAAGGCCAGCCCCATTTTCGCGGCGCCATCCGCCTCGCGGGGACGGGAGGCGAGCCAAGTCGAGCCGGTGAGGATCGCGAGCAGGACCAGGCTGCCGAGGAAGACCTGTCCGAGCACCCCGTGGAACATGGCAAGGGTGATGCTCGGGGCGAGTTCGGCGGCATCCTGACTCATGGTGAATCGCCCGGTGACCCGCAGTCCGCCGAGGATGCCCTGCACGATGACGGCCACGAGCGCCCAGAATCCCAGCCTCTGCACCGGACGGCTGGCCCTGCTTCGCCAGAGGATCAGCGAAAGCACCAGGGTCGCAAGGCCCACCAGAGTGCCCAGCAGGCGGTGGGCGTGTTCGTAGTAGATGCCCCCGGTCATGCGCGAGAGCGGATAGAGGAACATGTTGCTGCCGTAGGAGTTGGGCCAGTCGGGAACGGCCAGCCCTGCCTCGTGGCTGGTGACCAGGCCGCCGGCGGTGAGCAGGAGGAAGGCCGCGAAGGCGCTGATCCAGGCGAAGAGTGAGTTCCACTCCGTGATCTTGGGCTCTCCGGGTTTTCCGGCCAGTCGGGCTCCGGCGAGGCTCAGCGCCACGCCGAGCACCAGGGATCCGGGCAGCCAGATCCATCCGCTCCCCTCGGCGAGCAGGCCGCCGAGGATGAGCAGATTGATGATCGAGGCGAAGAGCCCCACGCCGATTCCGCAACTCCAGGCACGACCGGCCAGGCGCACGATGAGCCATCCGCCCAGGGGCAGGCAGAGCAGCATGAGGCCGCCCAGGAGCCAGCCGGGAAGGGATACGCCGGGAAGGCGTCCCAGGTAGCCGAGGGTCCACATGGCCACGCTGACGCCGAAAGCCAGGGTGAGAACGGGAACGGGAGACGGGCGCGACGGGTTCATGATGCCTCCGGAAAAAGGGGTCGGCTTTACGCTTCGCCTAGAGCGCCGGCTCTGCTAGTTTCCTGTCCGCGATCCTAACGGGAGCCGTCCATGGCCGCAAGCACTGGAAAAAGCCGATCCCTCTTCCGGGTCTATCAGGAATTGATCCTCCTACGGCTGACCCTCCTGGTGGCGGCCACCGCCTTCTCGGGATACTGGCTGGCGGGAGGCAGGCTCAGCGACTGGCGTACGCTCATCGGCGCCGTCGTCGGCACCGCGCTCCTTTCGGGCGGAGCCAACGCCTTCAATCAGCGGATGGAATGGCGCCAGGACGCGCTCATGGAGCGCACCCAGGGACGGCCCCTGCCCTCCGGCCGCGTGAGCCGAACCCACGCCTGGTTCGCGGCGGCGCTCATGTCGCTGGCCGGCACGCTGATCCTGCTCAGCTGGACCAATCTGCTCACCACCGCCCTGGGCCTGCTGGCCCTGGTGGTCTATCTCTTCGCCTACACGCCCATGAAGCGGGTGAGTACACTGAACACCCTGGTGGGCGCCGTCTCGGGAGCCCTGCCGCCCATGATGGGATGGGCCGCCGTCACGGGCACCCTGCCCCTGGGCGCATGGATCCTGGCCTCATTGCTCTTCTTCTGGCAGATCCCCCACTTCCTGGCTCTGGCCTGGCTCTATCGCGACGACTACGAACGCGGCGGCTTCCTCATGCTGCCCCACCGCGATCCCGACGGCCGACTCACCGCCCAGGTGGCCATGCTCTACACCCTGCCGCTACTGCCCCTCGGGATATCACTGTCGCTGACCGGCGTCACCGGCATGGTCTTCGCCGCGGCATCCATCGTGCTGGGAGTGCTCTTCCTGCTGCGGGCCTGGGGCCTCTACCGGAATCCCGGGCGCGAGGCGGCACGGGCGCTGTTCCTGGCCAGCGTCATGTACCTGCCGCTCTTGCTCATCATCATGATCCTGAACGCGAACAGGCCCGGACTCTAGAAAGCCCGGGCCTCGTCGTGAATCGTGAATGGCGGATCAGTGCTGAAGCGCCGGCGCCGCCTGGTCGATGATGTCACCCGCGTACTGTCCCGTGTCCAGCAGGATGATTCCCACGAAGACCATGAGGAAGACCAGCGCGCTGATGAGCACCACCGTGTTGAAGGGCTTGTCGTAGCGCAGGTGCATGAAGTAGGCGGCGACCAGGGAGGCCTTTACCGTGGCGATGCCCAGGGCCAGCCAGATGTTGAGCGAACCCAGGTCCACCCAGGTGACCGCCACGGTGACGAAGGTCAAGAAGAGCAGCCCGAGCCACACCGCGACGAGGATCTTGGCGTCCACCACGTGAGGCTTGTGAGTGTTTGCATTGTCGCTCATGTCGCCTCCTAGCCGATCAGGTAGAGCAGCGGGAAGAGGAAGATCCAGATGAGGTCGACCAGGTGCCAGTAAAGCCCCACCAGGTCCACCGGCGTGTAGTAGTCGGGTCCGAAGTGCCCCCAGTAGGAGCGAGCGAAGATCCAGAGGATGAGCCCCATGCCCACCAGCACGTGAAGGCCGTGCAGCCCGGTCATCAGGAAGTAGATCCCGAAGAAGATGTGCACGTTGTGAGGCGCTTCGCCGTGACTCTCCTCGCCGTGAGCTTCGTCCGAATGGACCATGCCGGTGGGTCCGATCTCGGCCGGTGCGATGAGACTCGATTCCTCGCCCGTGGGCGCCTCGGGGGCATCCACCGGAGCGGCGTCCCCGTGCAGGGTCTCGGCCGGAGCGGTTTCCGCATGCTCGACGGGCTGATAGTTCTTGCCCCAGAGCAGGCCGTGCTTCCACTTGTGCTCGTACTCCACGCCCTTCACGCCCAGGAAGGCGATGGCGAAGAGGATGGTGAGGAATAGCGATATGAGCAGGGCTCTCTGCCGTCCCAACTGCGCCATGCGCACGCCCCAGGCCATGGTGAAGCTGGAGCAGATGAGGATGATGGTGTTCAGGGCGCCCAGGTTGCGATCCAGGAACTGGTGCGCGTAGACGAAGATCTCGGGATGATTGGCGCGATAGACGGCGTAGGCCGCGAAGAGCCCGCCGAAGAGCAGGATCTCGGTGGCCAGGAAGATCCACATGCCCAGCTTCCCCGACTCGAACTGCTGTTCGGAGTTGCTGAAGTGGTGCGCCAGATTGCTAGAGTGCTCGGACATACGCCGTCTTCCTTCCTCAGGCGAGATGGTAGGAGTCGCTCTCCTCGTCGTACTTCACGATGCTGTAGTCGTAGGGATCCGAGCTTTCCGCCGGAACTTCGGTGAAGTTGTCGTGAGGCGGCGGAGAGGGGCAACGCGACCACTCCAGCGTGGCGGCGCCCCAAGGATTCCCAGGCGCCTTCCGGCCCCAGAGCAGCGAGTGGACCAGGTAGGCCGCGATAAGCACGAATCCGATCGCTAGGACATAGGAACCGATACTGGACAGCTTGTTCTCACAGGCGAATTCCTGCGCATAGTCGTAGTATCGGCGCGGCATTCCCCGCGTGCCCAGGACGAACTGGGTGAAAAAGGTGATGTTGAAGCCCACGAAAATGAGTGCGGCCGCCAGGGCCGCGAGCTTCTCGTTGTACATGCGACCGAACATCTTCGGCCACCAGTAGTGAAGCCCGCCGAGAAAGGCGATCATGGTTCCGCCGAACATCACATAGTGGAAGTGGGCCACCACGAAGTAGGTATCGTGCAGATGCACGTCGGTGGCCAGGGTACCCAGGAAAAGACCCGTGAGGCCGCCGATGGCGAAGAGGAAGATGAACATGAGCGCGTAGAGCATGGGCGCGGCCAGGCTGATGGAGCCCTTGTAGAGCGTCGCCAACCAGTTGAAAACCTTGATGGCCGAGGGAATCGACACGCTGAAGGTCAACAGGCTGAAGATCATGTTGGCCAGGGTGCTCTGACCGCTGGTGAACATATGATGTCCCCAGACGAAGAATCCGAAGAGCGCGATGGCCACGGAGCTGTAGGCGATGGCCCGATAGCCGAAGATGGTCTTGCGGCTGAACACGCTGATCAGTTCGCTCACGATGCCCATGGCCGGCAGGATCATGATGTAGACGGCCGGATGGCTGTAGAACCAGAAGAAGTGCTGATAGAGCACCGGATCCCCGCCCATGCCCGGATCGAAGATGCCGATGCCCATGGCCCGCTCGGCGATGAGCAGCAACAGCGTGATGCCGAGCACCGGCGTGGCCAGGATCTGGATGATCGAGGTGGCGTAGAGCGACCAGAGGAAGAGGGGCATCTTGAAGAAGGTCATCCACTTCGGGCGCAGCTTGTGGATGGTCACCACGAAGTTCAGTCCAGTGAAGATCGAGGAGAATCCCAGGATCACCGCGCCCAACGTCATGGAGATCACGCTGGCGCTGGTCTCGGTGCTGTAGGGAGTGTAGAAGGTCCAGCCCGTGTCCACGGCCTTGGTCACCAGCGAGAAGACGGCGAAGACGGCGCCGAAGCAGTAGAGCCAGAAGCTCAGAAGGTTGATCCGCGGGAAGGCGACGTCCTTGGCCCCCAGCATTACCGGCAACACGAAGTTCCCGAGCGCCGCCGGAATGCTCGGAATGATGAAGAGGAAGATCATGATGGCGCCGTGCAGGGTGAAGCTGCGGTTGTAGGTGTCGGCGTCCATGATCGTGTGACCCGGCGCGATCAGCTCCGTACGGATGAGCATGGCGAAGATCCCGCCCAACAGAAAGCTGGTGAGGATGGCCACCAGGTACATGATGCCGATCCTCTTGTGGTCCAGGGTGAAGGCCCAGGATTTCCATCCGCTCGTGTGATTCAGGTAGTTGCTCATGGCCTCCGCCTATTCGGCCAGTGACTTGATGAATTCGATGATGTAGCCGAGTTCCTCTTCGTTAACGGTTCCCTGGTAGGTGGGCATTACGGGCTCGTAGCCCTCCAGCACCTTGGCCTGGGGATTGTAGATGGACTCGCGCAGGTAGTTTTCGTCCACCATGATCGTGCTGCCGTCCTTCATGGTCTCCTCGAGGCCGAAGACGCCCTTGAAGGTCGGACCCACCATCTTCGTGCCGTCGATGGAGTGGCAGGCCGTGCAACCCTTGGCGGCGTAGATCATCTTGCCTGCCTCGGCGGGCGGCAGATCGGCGTAGAGGTTGCCCGCGGTGCTCAGCCACTTCTCGAATCCGCCGGGCTCGTGCACCACCACCGCGGTGGTCATGTCGGAATGGCCGGTGCCGCAGTACTCGGCGCAGTAGACGGGGTAGACTCCCGCCTTGCTGGGTTCGAACCAGGCCTTGGTGTAGCGGCCGGGAACCACGTCCTTCTTCACGCGGAATGCCGGCACGAAGAAGCTGTGGATGACATCGTCGCTGCGCATGAGGAGCTGCACGGGTTCGTCGACGGGCAGGTGCAGCACCGGATCGCTGTAGCCGTTGGGATAGATGAAGGTCCACTGCCATTTCTGCCCCACCACCTGCACCTCGTAGGCCTTGCGCGGGGCGGTCTCCATGCCCAGGTAGGTCTTGAATCCCGCGTAGAACATGATCATCACGAGAATGATGGGAATCACGCTCCAGGCGATCTCGAGCTTGGTGTTGTGGCTGGGGCTCTCCTCCGGCTCGACGCCGGGCCGGCGGCGGTAGCGCATGACGAACAAGACCATGAGCCCCACCACTAGCACGAAGAAGAAGAGGGCCACCCAGAGGATGAACTGGAAGAGCCAGTCCACCTCGCCGGCCGCGCTGGAGCCTCTCACGGGCATCCAGAAGCCCGAGGCGAATAGCGGGTTGCTGAGGATTCCCTTCATCATAGGGTCGAGGTTCCCTTCACGGTCCCCTTCCGGCGCGAGCGGTCCCGCAGCCCGAAGAGAAGGATCATGCCGAAGACCAGTAACACGGTGATACCCGCGCCGGCCTTCATGACTCGTTTCGCCGCCCAGGCATAGCTGCCCTTCTCGGCGTCGTAGGAGAAGCAGTAGAGCAGCACGCGCTCCATGGCTCCTCCGATGCCACCCTCCGAAGCCTCCACGAGGCTGAGGCGAAGGGTCATGGGATCGAACTCGATCCCGTAGAGCGTCCGCGAGAGCCTGCCGTCGGGCGTCACGATGAAGATGCCCGCCGCGTGGTTGAACTCGCCGCTCTCCGCATCGAAGCGGTAGTAGAATCCCGCCGAATCGGCCACCTCGTGGACGGAGGACTCATCGCCGGTGAGCAGGTCCCAGCCCTCGGACGCCCCTTCGCGCCCGTACTCGTTCACCAGGTGCCGCTTCCGTCCTATGGCGTTCTCGGGACGGTCCCTCGGATCGATGCTCACGGTGACGATGCGGAACTCGTCACCGGCGCTCCATTCCATGTCCCTCAGCGCCGCGATCTGCCCGTCCAGGATCAGATTGCAGAGCATGGGACAGTTGTAATAGACGAGGTTCAGGATGACGGGCCTATCCCCGTCGAAGAGCTCCCCGAACCGGATCGTGTCGCCCTCGGCCCGCGCGAATCGCAGGTCCAGGGGCAGCTGTGCGCCGGCGCGATCGAAAATCCCGATGCCTTCCAGATCGGAGGGCAGGGCCTCCGATTCCTGAGCGCCCGCTGGAACAGTGAGGAGCAGCGCCAGCAGGCCGGCCGAAATCAGGACTCGTATCCAAGACATAGCGATCGCGCTATTGCGCGTACTCCTCGACCACCAGATCCATGGCCTGGTCGATGGGCATCTTCACGGCGCCGTTCTCGCCCGGCGCGTAGCTCTCGAGCTGAGCCTCCTGCGCCATGCGCAGGAACTGGGCTTCTTCGCCCATGCCCGGCAGGTTCTTTCGGGCCAGTTCTTCCTTTTCGAGACGGAAGAAGAATCCCTGAGCGAGCACGACGATGAGCACCACGACCAGGATGCCCATGAACCCCACGAAGAGGCTGGAAGCGGATTGCGGATCGTCGTAACGCTGCATGCCTACCTCTATGCGTTCTCGAAGGCCAGCGACTCGGCCAGCCTCGGGTCCTTGATGGGGATCAGGGACTGGCGGCTCAGGGTGCGCGTGAGCAGCGCCATCCAGATTCCCCCCATGCCCAGGAAGACGGTCAGGTCAATGACATGCAGACCCAGACTTCCCGCCGCGGTGAACTCGGGCATGATGATGTAGTAGAGATCCACCCAATGCATCAGGAGCACCCAGATGGCGAAGGGCATCAGATAGCGTCCGCGCCGCTTGGGGGTTGCGGACAGCAGTCCCAGGAAGGGCAGGAAGAAATGCCCCGCCAGAAGGAACCAGCTCCAGACTTCCCAGGCGCCGGTCTGTCGGCGCAGGAACCAGGTGGTCTCCTCGGGAATGTTCGAGTACCAGATGAGCATGTACTGGCTGAAGGCGATGTAGGCCCAGAAGACCAGGAAGGCGAAGATGAGCTTGCCCATGTCGTGGTAGTGCTCGATGGAGATGGCCCGGCGCAGGAAACCGTTTCGCTGGAGCATCCGGCTGAGCAGGGGCAGGAAGGCGAAGAAGCCCACCACGCTCCCGGAGAAGTAGTAGACGCCGAACATGGTGCTGAACCAGTGGGCGTCCAGGCTCATGAGGAAATCGAAGGAGGCGAAGGTCAGGGTGAATCCGAAGATCACCAGGGAGGGAGCGCTCCAGCGCTTCATGCGTTTGCTGGTTTCGGGATCGCCCGTGGAGTCCTGCCCGACCGAGCTCTTGAGATATCCGCGGGAGAGCAGGGTCCAGGCCGCGAAGTAGATGGCCAGACGGGCGTAGAAGAAGGGCAGGTTCAGATAGGGCTGCTTCCACTGCAGCAGATGATCGTGGGCCACGTGCTCGGCGTCGGCCCAGTGGTAGAGCCTGTCCATGCCGAAGAGCAGGGGAATCGCGAAAAGAGCCATCCAGGGCAGATTCGCGGCGACGCCCTCGGCCAGTCGCCTGACGACGACGCTCCATCCGGAGCTGGTCACGTGCTGGATGAGCACGAAGAAGAGAGCGCCCAGCGAGATGCTCAGGAAGTAGACGAATCCCAGCAGCCAGGACTGGAAGAAGCGCTCCATGCCGCCCGTGAAGGCCAGGACTGCCGTGGCGGCCAGGCCGATCACACCCACGATGGCCGAGATGCGCATCATGCGCGACCCGAAATCGCCCAGCAGGGTCTTTTCCTGAGCTATATCCACGGTTCTGGTGTGCATCGCTCGTCCTTACCTCAGTCCTGCCCGGTTCTCTTCGGGCACCTCGTCCAGGGATGCGAACTGGCTCTTCTGCAGGGCCTTCACGTAGGCCACGATGGCCCATCGGTCCTTCTCGGAAATCTGCGATTCATGCGCGGGCATGTTGCGGATGCCCTTGCCGATCGTGTTGAACAGCTCGCCGACGGTCCGGCCGCGCACCAGATCGGTATGGAAGCTGGAGGGGGGCGTCCACTTGGGCTGCTGCAGCTCCAGGGCGCGCTTGTGCACCATGCCGTCGCCGTAGCCCGAGTGCCCGTGGCAGCTCGCGCAGAAGATGCCGTAGCGCTCCTGCCCCCGGCGGAGCAGGGCCTTGTCGACCGGCACGGGGAAATCATTCACCCAGTCGCCGTCGACCTTGCCCGTGCGGAAGGCGTCCAGTTCGGCGCCCTGATCGCGGGAAACCGTGCCGGGCACCTGGGGACGCATGACGCGCCCGTCGGCGAAGAGGGCCGAGGCGCCCTGGCCCGAGGACTTCTTCTGCTTATCCATGTGCGTGATCACGGAAATGCGGGACTGATCGCCACTGGCCTGTCTGCGGCCTGCGATCATGGCCAGGGGGATCCAGGACACGAGGACGAGCAGCCAGAGCGCGCGCACGAACCACTTGGGCATGTCAGTCCTCCAGTCTTTCCACCTGGATGCCGCCCAGGGATTCGGCGAACTCGAAGCTGCGCGTCTCGTCGAAATTCGGATCGCGGGCCTCGATGTTCAGAAAGAAGCGGTCATTGCTGGCCCTCTTGAAGGCCTTGCTCTGGAACACCGGATGGTGCAGCTCCGGCAGGCGGTTCAGGGCCAGCATGCCGAAGACGGCGCCGAAGGCGGCCAGGAGAACGGTGGTCTCGAAGCCCACCGGGATATTCGCCGGAATGCTCCACATGGGCTTGCCGCTGATGATGAGCGGATAGTCGATGGTGTTCATCCACCACTGCATGAGCATGCCCAGGAAGGCCCCGCTGGCGCCGCCGCCGAAGACCAGCCAGGGCAGCTTGGTCGGGCCCAATCCCATCGCGTCGTCGAGGCCGTGAACGGGGAAGGGCGTGAAGCAGTCCCAATGCTTGAAGCCCGCGTCGCGGACCTTCTCGGCCGCGGTGAGCAGATCGCCCGCCGTCTCGAATTCCACGAGGTAGCCGGCCAGTTTCATTTCGCCTCCAGCTTCGCTCATGAGTCCAGCCTTTCCGCTTCCTTCTCACGCTCCTCGATCTGTCCGGGGATGGAGCCGTGATAGTCGCCCTGGGCCTGGCGCTTGCCCTCGGTGGCCTCGGCGGCCGGCATGACCGTCTTCACCTCGGCCATGGCCACGATGGGCCCGAAGCGCATGTAGAGAAGGAAGAGCGTCGCGAAGAGCCCGAAGCTGCCGGCCAGCATGGCGATGTCCACCCATGTGGGCTTGAACAATCCCCAGGCGGCCGGAAGGAAGTCGCGGGTGAGCGAGGTGACGATGATCACGTAGCGCTCGAACCACATGCCCACATTCACGAGAACCGCGATCACCCACAATATCAGGATGTTGTGGCGGATCTTCTTGATCCAGAAGAGCTGCGGGAAGATCACGTTGCAACTCACCATGATCCAGTAGGCCCAGGCATAGGGGCCGGTGGCGCGGTTGATGAAGGTGAACATCTCGTACTTGTTGCCGCCGTACCAGGCGATGAAGAACTCCATGGCGTAGGCGTAGCCGACCATGGAGCCGGTGGCCAATAGGATCTTGGCCATCATGTCCAGATGGTGCGGCGTGATGATGTTCTCCAGGCGCAGCCATTTCCGCGCGGGAATCGCGATGGTCATCACCATGGCGAAGCCGCCGAAGACGGCGCCCGCCACGAAGTAGGGCGGGAAGATGGTCGTGTGCCATCCGGGCAACTGGCTGGTGGCGAAGTCGAAGGAGACCACGGAGTGCACCGAGAGTACCAGGGGCGTGGCCAGGCCGGCGAGGAGCAGGTAGGCCTTCTCGTAGCGCTGCCACTGCCTGTTGGAGCCACGCCATCCCAGGGACAGCAGGCCGTAGACCATCTTGCGCACCTTGGTGGTGCTGCGGTCGCGGAGGGTGGCGAAGTCGGGCATCTGGCCCATGTACCAGAACATGAGCGAGACGGTCATGTAGGTGCCGATGGCGAAGACGTCCCAGACCAGCGGACTGCGGAAGTTGGGCCAGGTTCCCTGGGAATAGGGAATGGGGAAGATGTAGTGGACGACCCAGATGCGTCCCACGTGGATGCCCGGCCAGATCCCCGCGCAGATCACCGCGAAGATGGTCATGGTCTCGGCGAAACGGTTGATGCTAGTGCGCCACTTCTGCCGGAATAGGAAGAGGATGGCGCTGATCAGGGTACCCGCGTGGCCGATGCCGATCCAGAAGACCAGGTTGACGATGGGGAAGCCCCAGTTCACGGGACTGTTGTTGCCCCAGATTCCCACGCCCGTGAAGATCAGGTAGCCGATCAGCCCGAATAGGACGCCGGCCGCCAGCGCCGCCAGGGAGAAGAGCGGAAACCAGAGCTTGGGCGCCGGCCGCTCGACCACGTCGCAAACCGTATCAGTGACGTCCCCGAGGCTGAGCCCGCCCGTGATGAGCGTGGGCCGCTTCGTCGGATCGTCGATGCGGTTGTCGAGCTTATCCGTGATGACCGTGCTCACCACTGTCCTCCACCAGCTCGGGGTTCGTGTTCTTCACGCGGGCCAGATAGGCCGTCCGCGACTTCAGATTCAGTTCGCCCAGCAGCTGATAGCTGCGGGCGTTTTCGTGCATCTTCCAGACGCGACTCTCCCGGTCGTTCAGGTCGCCGAAGACGATGGCTTCGGCCGGGCAGGTCTGGGCGCAGGCGGGGGTGACATCGCCGTCGGCTAGAGGGCGGCCCTCGTTCTTGGCGGCGATCTTCGCTCCCTCGATGCGCTGCACGCAGTAGCTGCACTTCTCCATGACGCCGCGTCCGCGAACGGTGACGTCGGGATTGTAGACCAGGGATTCGGTCTCGCCGATCTCGCTTTTGTAGTCGAACCAGTTGAATCGGCGGACCTTGAAGGGGCAGTTGTTGGCGCAGTAGCGCGTGCCGATGCAGCGGTTGTAGGTCATGTCGTTGAGACCCTCGTCGCTGTGCACCGTTGCCCCCACCGGGCAGACCTGCTCGCAGGGGGCGAGCTCGCAGTGGGTGCAGGCCACCGGCTGCTGAATCATTCCGGGGTCTTCAGGATCGCCGCTGTAGTATCGGTCGAGACGTATCCAGCTCATTTCACGACCGCGTTCCACTTCGTCCTTGCCCACCACGGGAATGTTGTTCTCGGCCTGGCAGGCCACGCTGCAGGCGCTGCAGCCGGTGCAGGCGTTCAGGTCGATGGCCATGCCCCAGCGATTCCCCTCGTACTCGTGCTCCTTCCAGAGGGAGATGAGGGGGGGATGATGCTCGTGGCTCGTGGCGAAGTGGGGATCCTTGTCGTACTCGGCCTTGCTACCCTCCCGGGCGATGAGGGGAACGCGCCGCGCACGCTCGTTGAATCCCACCTCGTCGATGAGCCAGTGGTCCTGGGTCATGGCCAGGGTGTGAGTGCCGCCGGCCTTTTCCACCGACAGTCCGCCGGCGAAGCCCATGGCGGAACTCGCCCGCAGGGCATAGGCGTCGAAGCCCACCTCGTTCCCCACGCGACCGGCGGCCTTGCGGCCGTAGCCGAGGTTCACGATGAGGCTGTCTTCGGCGAGACCGGGAAGGATCATGGCGGGCAGGGTCATCTCGCGTCCGTTCAGGGCGAGCTTCAGCATCTGCCCGTCCTTCACGTCCAGTTTCTCGGCCGTGACCGGATTCATCTGCGCGGCGTTGTCCCAGGTGAGCTTGCTCACCGGATCGGGAGTCTCCTGCAGCCAGCTGTTGTTGGCGAAGCGCCCGTCGTGAATCTTGGGATCGGCCGCGAATACCAGTTCCAACCCTTCACTCCCAACGGGGGGCGAAAGGCGGTGGCGTAGACCCACGGCCAGGGGCGGCGGGGCGTGAGGATCGCTGCGATGGCCCTCCACCAGTCCCGCGTGAAGCGTCTTGCGCCAGAATTTCTCGAAGTCCGCGCTGGGGAATCGTTCGGCCAGGGCTTCCCGTGCGATGTCGTATCCGCCGCGGGGCTGGCCGCGGAGCAGGCTCAATAGTTCCTGAGGGCTCCTGCCTCCGTAGAGGGCCTCGATGAGCGGCTGGGTCGTGCAGTAGCTGCCGTCCCAGCTCAGGGCGTCGCCCCATGTCTCCAGATAGTGGCCACGAGGCAGATGCCAGGAGCAAAGCGCGGAGGTCTCGTCGGCTTTCAGTGCGAGGCGGATGCTCACCGGCACGCTTTCGATCTTGCCGGCGAATTCGAGTTCTGCGGGGGCGTCGTAGGCGGGATTGCCGCCGAGGATCAGAAGGGTCTTCACCTTGCCGTGGGAGATGTCGCCGGACAGTCGCTTGATGCCGGCCACGCCGCTCGGCGGCAGGCTCTCTTCCGTATAGTGGAGGGTCTGGCCCGGAGCGCCGAGTTCCTGATTGAGCAGGGCCACCAGGGCGTGCACCTCGGCGGGCTGACGCGCCCCCGCGGTGACGAGGGACTTGCCGCGATGGGACAGCAGGTCGCGACGGAGCGCTTCGAAGTATGGATGGTGGGCCCAATCGCCATGGGCTCCGCTGCCTGCGATGGCGTCCACGAGATCCAGAAGGAAGCCGTGGATGCCGGAAGCCTTGATGGACAGCCGCTGATCGGCCATGCCGCCGGTGATGCTGAAACCCGGCTCCAGCACGTAGAGGCGGTTCATGGATCCGCTCTCCACCCGACGTCCCCGGGCGAAGGCGCGGTTGAGGCTCATGGCATCGGGATGGTCGCTCAGGAAGTCGTCGTCCAGGGACAGGATGATCTCGGCCCCGTCCAGGTCGAGGCGCGGACGCAGACGCATTCCGTAGGCCAGTTCGAGCCCGGCGCTGAGGTTCTCGCGGGAGATCGCTTCGTAGTCGTACCACTTGGCCGCGGGGAATTCCGCGAGGAAGGCGGCGCGTTCCTTGGCGAGGGAAGGGGAACTGCTGAGTTCGCTGAGGACGGCCAGGCCCTCGCCGCCGGTGGATTTGAGAGCCGCGAAGTGTTCGGAAGCGAAAAGGTCGAAGGCGGACCAGTCGCTCTTCTCCCCGCTCCTCAGAACATGCTGGCTGCGGTCGGGATCGTAGAGCTCCAGGACCGAAGCCTGGAGCATGGAGCCAGCCGCGCCGCCGGTACCGCCGAGCTGGGGGTTGCCGTCCACCTTAATGGGGCGCCCGTCGAAGCTCGTGGCGAGCACGCCCTGAGCCACACCGCCCAGTTCCGTGGCCGTGGCGAAGCTGGTGGTCTCGCCGGGAATCGTACCCGGCGCACGGTGCGCGTAGGGCAGGATGGTCTCGCGGGGCCAGCGGCATCCGCTCATGCCCGCCAGGGCCACCGAAGCGCCCATGAGTTGCAGGAAACGCCGGCGCGAAAAGGCCGCAGGAGCCTGGTCGGCCCCCTCGGGAAACTCGGCCTGCAGATCCTCGCGTAGAGAGTCGCCCGCCTCGAGGGCACGCAGGCTACGCCAGTGGCGCGGTTGCTTCGATCCGTTCATCGATGACATATGCTGCAACTCGTCGAGGGTTGGATCTCATGTTCGGCCCGGAGTGCGGCGCCCAGTTCGCGGGCGTCGATCTCGGGCGTCCAGGCGAGATCGGTGATCTTGTCGCTGGGGCGCAGGTGGGGATCCGGATCGCGATGGCAATCCAGGCACCATTTCATGGAGAGGCTTTCGACCTGGCTGACCACGTCCATCTGATCCACGCGTCCGTGACAGGACACGCAGCTCACCCCCGCGCTCAGATGCGCGCTGTGATTGAAGAAGACGAAATCGGGAAGGTCGTGAACACGCACCCAGGGGATGGGCAGGCCCGTCTCGTAGCTTTCCACAACCGGAGCCAGGGTCTCCTTGTCGGTCAGAACGCTGGCATGGCAGTTCATGCAGGTCTGAGTCGGCGGCAGGGAGGCCTGGGCGGCCACGTCCACCGTGTTGTGGCAGTAAAGACATTCGATCCCGAGCTCGCTGACGTGCACCGCATGGCTGTAGGGCACGGGCTGCTCGGGGGCATATCCCACATTGGTGGTCTGGGGCGAAAGCCCATAGGCGATAAGGACCACCGTGTACACGGCTCCGCCCAGGAGGGCTGCCGTCGCCAGGGGTCTTATCGCGTTGGTCCACTTGGGAAAACGAAATTCCGATCCGGAGCTATCTTTCCGCATGGCGGCGAAATTAGCATCGAAGCCCAAAAAGTCAAGTAATCTCGTAATTTAGGAGCACAAGGTCCGGTTGAGCATGAAAAACGGGGAGCTTTCGCTCCCCGCATCATTCTCAGCAAAGCCCCAACCGGAGGTTGGACAAAAAGAAACCCGCCGGTTGCCCGTCCGTGCTGCCCCACTCATCACGGAAGAACCAAGCCTCTCTGGCTTACCGGCAGGCTTCCTAAAACCGGGTTCAGACTCGGAAAAAGGCCAGTCCCCCGACTGCCGATTTCAAACCCGGTCAAGGAATTCGATCCGCCTGAATGCTTCGCGTTACGGGTGAATTCCTCAGCCTCTCTACAGCAGGCCATGTGCCAAGAACGGGCCCCTCGCAGGATTCTCAAACTATTAGTATTCAACAAGTTACAGACCCGCACCCATGGGGCTTCCGCGGCGAGGCTCCGTACTATTAAGAATACGAGACAGGATGGACCCTCATGAACCGTAACTCGTTGCAATAAGGAAGGATAAAGAAAAACCCCCCAAGGAAAGGTCCTTTAGGGGGCTATAAAGAACTTTGATAGAGGCTCAGGGACTCAGGTCGTACTTGCGAATCTTCTGCAGGAGCGTGGGATAGCTGATGCCCAGATCCCGGCTGGCCTGACTTCGATTCCAACCCGTCTTGGAAAGGGCCTTCGCCACCAGATCCCGTTCGAGCCGACCGAGCTGATCGGAGAGCTTCACGCCCTCCTCCACCATGGCCTCGGGAATCTTGCCGTCCTCGAGGTGGATGGTCTCCTGTCCCAATCCCTCTCGCCCGGCCCCGAGCAGCAGGGCCCGGCGCACCACCTTCTCCAGCTCCCGGACATTGCCGGGCCAGTCGTGGCGCTTGAGCTCGTCCATGGCCGAGGCGTCGAAGCGGCGCATGCCATCGCCGAACTCCCGGGCGTAGCGGTCCAGGAAGTGCTCGGCGAGCAGGGCGATGTCGCCTTTCCGATCCCGGAGTGGCGGCAACCTGAGCGGGAAATCGTTGAGGCGGAAGTAGAGATCTTCCAGGAAGAGCCCCTGCTCGGCCAGTCGCTTCAGGTCGATCTTGCTGGCCGTGATCAAGCGCACCTCCACGGGTACGCTCTGATTTGAGCCCACCGGGCGGATCTCTTGAGTGTCCAGGAACTGCAGAAGCTTGCCCTGCATGCGAAGGGAGGTCTTGCCCACTTCGTCCAGGAAGAGGGTCCCGCCCTCGGCGGCCTGGATCAGGCCGGTCTTGTCGTGGATGGCCCCCGTGAAGGAGCCCTTCACGTGTCCGAAGAGTTCACTCTCGAGCAGCTCCTCGGGAAGGGCGGCGCAGTTCACGTGCACGAAATCCCGGTCGGCGCGGGGACTGCATCGGTGGATGTAGCGGGCCAGTACGCCCTTGCCCGTGCCGGTCTCGCCGAGTAGAAGTACGCCGGCCGAAGTGGCCGCCACCTTGCCGGCCAGGTCCAGGAGATCCTTGAAGTCCCGGTCCTGTGTGATGATCTCTTCGCCCTTGGGACTCGTCGCTGGCTTGGCGGGAACGCGTTGCGCAATCGGCGCCGCGGCCTCCTTCGGCTCTCCGATGGACTCGCGCAGGGCCTCCAGGTCGGCGTTCTGCCTCGCCGTGGGACGCTCGGGCAGCGAGGCCTCCGCGTCGATGAGGGCGAGCATGGCGCCGTCCTCGTTGCCCAGTCGTTGCTCCACCTGTCCCAGCATGATGCAGACCTCGAAGAGGCGCTCGCTCACGCCGTCATCGCGTAGGCGAGGCATCAGACGGTCGAGGATCTTCCTGGCGCGGAGCACATCTTCCAGGTTCTCGCCGGCCTCCAGGTATCTCGCGAAATCGATCTGCACTTCCTGCTCGGCGAAGGGGTTCTGCGTGTGCTGGAAAGCGTGAATGGCGTTGCGGTACTCGGCCACGGTCTTGTCGCGATCGCCCAGCTGAGCCCAGGCCCTTGCGCGGGTGTGATGCAGATAGCCGAGCTCGTAGATCTCGCCGTTGCTGCTTCCCAACTCCAGAGCGCGATCGGCCAACTCCACGGCCTCTTCGGCGATTCCACGTGCCAGGCGCACGCGAGCCAGGCGCTGGAGCGCCTCCACCACCATGTCGCCCCGGGGAGCGATGGCCTCGGCCTGCTCCAGGGCGGAACGATGATTGGACTCCGCCGCTTCCCACTCGCCACGCAATTCAGCCAGCTCGCCCAGGAACTCGTCGGCAAGCACCACCGAGCGCTGCTGTCCGTTCTTCTCCGCAAGCACCTTTCCCTGAAGCAGGAGCTGTTCGGAGCGCTTGAGATTCCCGAGACGCGCCTGGGCC
This sequence comes from uncultured bacterium, assembly GCA_964344565.1. Lineage (GTDB taxonomy): Bacteria > Krumholzibacteriota > Krumholzibacteriia > JACNKJ01 > JACNKJ01 > JACNKJ01. The sequence goes on along the minus strand of CAYFNT010000009.1, from coordinate 85,286 downwards.
CGTCCGAGGGAGAGGGTGGTCGAGACGGTGAGGGCCTCGTCGCCGTTCTGTTTCGCAAGGCGGCGGGCCTTCAGGAAGTGGTCGGCCGCTTCCGCATCGCGATGCTGTTTGAAGAGGATGATGCCCATGTTCAGCATCAGGTTGATCTGCAGCTTCTGCAGGGAATGCTCACGGGCCAGACGAAGGCCCTTCCGCGACAGTTCCAGGGCCTCGTCGAAGCGGCAGGCATTCTTCTTGAGCAGGCCCAGGTTGGTGAAGCAGCAGGTGATGCCCAGATGATGATCCACGCGCCGGAACGAGGACATGGCGTCCTGGAAGAACTCCTCCGCTTCGCTGGGATATCCCAGACGCATGTACATGATCGCGATGCGATTGAGGACCTCCGCCACCTCGGCGTGGTGCACGGAGTTCTTGAGCAGTTCGTAGGCCTTGAAGCAGCTCTTGAGCCCTTCTTCGGGGGAGCCCGTGTTCATGAGCACCGAACCGATGCGATCGAGCACCAGCCCATACTCGAGGGATTCCTCGCGGCCTTTCAGGCGCTGCTGGGCGAGGTAGAACCACTCGCCGGCCTCGCGATAGAGGCCCTTGCGCCGATAGCTGTCTCCCAGCTTGAAGGCGAGGCGCCAGAGATTCTCCGTGCCACCTTCCTCCTGCTCGGCTTGATAGCTCTTCTCGTAGTATTCCAGGGCGAGAGACCAGTTCTCGGCCGAGAAATAGAAATCCCCCATGGACTCGAGATCCGTGGTGCTGCGCAGGCTTGGCAATGACGCGGACGCCGAGCCGGGCGGAAACTCATGGGGATTTGGGGCATGTGATTCAAACATGTGCGAAGCCTCCGGGGGACTTGGATAGGTTTCAGCGACAGCTTAGTAGCGGAACATCCAAGTCCAAGAAGTCTTCAGCGTGAACCATGCCCGCGTACCACCGCCCGTAAGCGGGGCGCAGGATGACCCTTCCAGTTTGACGGTTTCACCCGGGGCATCGTCGTCGCCGTTGCCGCGATCGCCCGGATCGGGATCGTCATCGGGGAAAAGGGTCGCCTCATCGCCTCCGTTCAGGTAGATCGAGGCCTCGATATCATGGCTTCGCGCCTGGGCCTGATCGCTGTTCGAGACGAAGAGGAATCCGGAAACTAGGAAAAACACAAAGAATGCGACAATTGGGGTAATGGGCCTGCGCATAATCTCGACTCCTTGAGCGAGCCTGGGTGGGCTCCAAAATGAGAGATTTGACCCCCTGGCAGGGGCGTCCCCGTAAAGATAGGGAATTTCAAGATTTGGAGTCAAACCGAGGATGAGGAAATCTGGCGCTTGAACTGGCTATTCTTCGCTCAAATCCGGTGTCGAGCGGCCCTGAAGCCCGTATTTCTCGATCTTCCTATATAAATGACTGCGCTGCATGCCCAGGGCCCGTGCGGTCTGGCTGACATTGCCGTCCCACTCCTTGATCTTCCGGGCCAGGAAGGCCGCCTCGCTCTTCTCCTTGAACTCCTGGAAGCTGCCGGCCTCGAACAGGGTGGTGTCGCCGGTGATGGCGTCGCCAGCGCCGGGGATATCGGCGGCCAGGATCTGATCCCCCGAGGCCATGATCAGCAGGCGCTCGATCATGTTCCCCAGCTCCCGCACGTTGCCGGGCCAGCGGTAGTTCTTCAGCTTCTCGAGTGCTTCCGGATGCACCTTCCGCGTGGGGACGCCCAACTCCCTGGAATAACGCTCGAGGAAGTGCGCCACGAGTAGGGGAATGTCCTCCCGGCGCTCCCTGAGGGGCGGCACCAGGATGGGCACCACGTTGAGGCGATAGTAGAGGTCCTCGCGGAAGCGGTGCTCGGCGGCCTCGCTGAGAAGGTCCTTGTTGGTGGCCGCGATGACCCGCACGTCCACCTCGAGGGTTTCGGTGCCCCCCACCCGCTCCAGGCGGCTTTCCTGCAGCACGCGCAACACCTTCGCCTGGGCCTCCAGGCTCATGTCCCCCACCTCGTCCAGGAAGAGCGTGCCGCCGTGGGCCTGCTCGAAACGGCCGCGTCGACGTTGATGAGCGCCGGTGAAGCTGCCCTTCTCGTGGCCGAAGAGCTCGCTCTCGATGAGTTCGCCGGGAATGGCCGCGCAATTCACCTCGATGAAGGGGCCCTCGGCGCGCCGGCTGCGGGAATGAATCGCCCAGGCCACCAGCTCCTTGCCCGAACCGTTCTCGCCGGTGATGAGCACCCGCGCCTCGCTGGGCGCCACCTTCTCCACCGCATCCATGACCTCGCGGATGGCGAGGGTCTTGCCGACGATCTCGTGTCGGCCCTTGAGCTTCTCCTGTAGCTGCTTCTTGTCGCGGCGGAGCTGGCCCTGGGTGAGCGCGTTGCGGAGCGTCACCAGGATGCGGTCCGCGTCCAGGGGCTTCTCGAGGAAGTCGAAGGCTCCGAGCTTGGTGGCCTCCACCGCGGTCTGCACGTCTCCGTGGCCCGAGATGATGACCACGGGGGTTTCGATCTTGCGCTTGCGAATCTCGGTGAGGGTTTCGAGGCCGTCCATGCCGGGCATCTTGATGTCCAGGAAGATCAGATCGAAGCGATCCTTCTCGAGTTGCAGAAGGCCCGCAGCCCCGTCGGGAGCCTCGCCCACCAGATGGTCCTCATAGCGCAGAATCTTGCCGAGGGAATCGCGGATGGCGGCTTCGTCATCGATGATCAGGACACGGGCGGATTTCATTGGGGCTCCTCGCTGGTCGCGAAGAATATACCCTGCCGAAGGGTCCGCGCCAAGGGATTCGACCCGGGAGCGAGCCTACCAGAGGACACTCAAGGGAGGGCTGCGTCTGAGTCCCAGGGCGAGGGACCAGTCCTCGATCACCTCGCCGGTTTCCAGGAAGCTGTAGCGCTGGCTACGGCCACCGTCGAGGGTGATGCGCCAGGCGTCCTTCGGCCTCCACTCCAGCCGCAGACCGCCGCTGGAACCAAGATCACGCTGGGCGGCCTCGCCTTCGTAGAGGCTCTGATACTCGTCCAGGCTGAAGCGCAGGCTCCACTCGAGATCGGAGCGAAGGATCCAGCGAAGATTCAACTGGGCCTGAAGAATTCGGAATCGATCGCCGCCGTCGACTCCCAGTCGGCTCTCCTCGCCGAGAAAGGTCAGGTCCATGGGCGTGGATGTTTCCGAGAGGATCGACAACTGCGCGCTGCCCTCCAGGCGGCGTTCCCTGCTGCGATCGAGGGTCCAGCTTTCGGCGGGATCCTCGTCGGGGTCGAAGGTCGAAAGACCTCCGAGCAATTCGAGGCGGGCGCCCCGGGGCAGGCCGAGGTAGAGGACCGCTTCGCCGTCCCAGGAAGCGCCGGAACGGTAGTATCCCTCGTAGTCGTCCCAGTCCTCGCGAACCCGTTTCAGCCGACAGGACAGATCGCCGCCGGACCCGAAGCGATCGGCGGCAAGGGCAAACCCGTAGAGATCGCCTCCGGGACGCTCGTATGAATTCAAGGCCGCCACATCGTCCACCGAGTGGCTTTCCCAATCCGCTTCGCCGCGAAGACTCCAGGCATCCCCCAAGAAGCGGCCGAGGCTCAAGGTGACGCTTCGCGTGCCGCGGTCCGAGCCGGAACGCTGCAAGTAGGATTCCTCGTCCAGGCTCAGTTTGACGCCCGCTTCGAGGGAGGCGGGCAGGTAGAGCGACAGCTCCCCGTCGAACCCGGTCTCGCGACGATCGCTGGTCACCGAGTCGGGCTCCGGGTAGCGCAGTTCACGGTGCCGCCAACCCATGCGCATGACATGGAAGTCGCCGATGCGGGACAGATGTCCCTCGAAACCCAGACTCTGGCTGGACTGTTCCTGCTCCTCGATGAGCAGCATGGCCTCAGGATCGAAACTCAGGATGGGAAGGCTCAGCTCTCCGGGGGCCCTGCTCGACAGATCCAGGCCGGACTTCCAGTCCCATGGACCGCCTCCGCCCCGCAGATCCACGCCGGCGCTCATCACCCGGTCGTAGAGATCCTCGCGAACCGACAGATCCAGGCCCGCTTCGAGGGAGGCCAGGGCGATCCGGCTCAAGCGCAAGGACAGAAACGTGGTCGGGGTGTCGGCGGACAGGGAATCGCTGCGGTAGGACTGCAGGCCCATCTCCATCTCACCTTCCCAGGAAAAGGCATGGGCCGTCAAAAGGAGGACGCTCCCCAGGAGACAAATCCCGGAGAGCATCCCGACGAGAATACTCGGACGATTCGGCATCGAGCCAGTCGGGCTCCTTGCTTACGGAAAGCGTCGGTTCAATTGCTCCACGGCCACCGCCACGTCCGCGACCTGCCTGAGCCAGAGTCCCAGGTTTCCTTCATCGCTCCAGGCTGACAAGCGATCGAAGCGCTGACGCAATTGCTCGTCGCGGCTGCGAAGCCCCTCGAAGGCGGGCAGGAAGGATTGATCCCTCCAGGCCGCGTGGGCCGCGGCGGCTTCGGAGTTCTCGTTCAGCAGAACTGCGTAGTTCTTCTCCCACTGCTGGAACATGCGGGTCAGTTCACGCTCGCGACGCTGGTTCTCCTTGTTGAGATTCGCGGCGCGGGTCACCAGGCGGCGCACCCTGCGCAGTCGCTGGGTGACCTGGTTCACTCTCGCGGTGTTCCAGCGCAGGCGGGTGCGCTGCTGATAAGTCAATTGCGAGGGAGGATTCTGCGCCAGCTCCATGAGGAAGGCCGCTTCCACTTCCCGCCAGGGCGCGAGGATCTGGTTGCGGATGAAGCGGCCCAGGTAGAGGTACTCGTCCTTGCGAAGATTCTCCTCGAGGCGCAGGACGCCCTTGCCGTATTGGAAGAGCTGCCCGGATCCTCGGGAACCCAATCTTTCCTCGAGGTTCTCGAGCCGATTCTCCACCGGCGTGGCCGTCGCGGGTAGGGCGAAGGACAGGCTCAGGAGGACGAGGATCAGTGTCAATGTTTGGCGCGTAGTCATGGTCTCACTCGATTTCTGCCGAATCGCCCTGGAATCTGCAAGGGAAATACCAGTCTATTCCAGTCGGGGGAGGAGAATCACAAAGGCCACGTTTTCAAGCCTTTAGAAACGTTCACCTCTCAGCTTTCCGGCCGGGGGAAAGCTCCCGCCTTCCCATTTGGTACGGCGGCGTCCCTCAAGGTTCTTCATCGGCCTCGTCCTCGCCGCTGCCCAGGCCGTGTTTCTCGAGTCGATATCCCAGGGTTCGTCGGGTGAGGCCCAGCAGTCTGGCCGCGGCGCTCTTGTTGCCGTCGCTCCTCTCCATGGCCTGACCGATGAGGTCCTTCTCCAGTTCCTCCAGCGATATGCCCTCCTCGGGAAGGCGAAATCCGATGCCGCTCTCGCTCCGTCTGGCCTGACCGAACTCGGGCAGGTCATCGACGTCGAGAACCGATCCGGTGGACAGCACCATGGCCCGCTCGAGCACGTTCTCCAGTTCGCGCACATTGCCCGGCCAGGGGTGGGACTGCAGCCTCTTCACGGCCGCGGGAGTCAGGTTCGTGACCGGACGACCCGTACGTTCCGAAAGCCGCCTCAGGAAGAAGGTGGTGTAGAGTTCCAGGTCGCCGAGACGTTCGCGCAGGGGCGGCAGTTCGAGCCGGATCACATTGAGGCGATAGAAGAGATCCTGACGGAAGGCGTTCTGCGACACCATGGCTTCCAGATCGCGATGGGTGGCGGCCACGATGCGCACGTCCACGGGAATGGTCTTGCTGCCCCCCACGCGAGTGAGTTTACGTTCCTGGATCACGCGCAGCACCTTGGCCTGGGTGTTCGGAGCCATGTCGCCGATCTCGTCGAGAAGCAGGGTGCCGCCGCTGGCCAGTTCGAACTTGCCGGGACGTTCGCTCACGTCCGTGGCCGCTCCCTTGACCACGCCGAAGAGTTCCGCCTCCAACAGGCTGTCCAACAGGGCGGCGCAGTTCACCTGCACGAAGGGACCCTTCTTGCGCCGGCCGTGCTCGTGCACCGCCCTCGCGATGACCTCCTTGCCGGTGCCGCTCTCGCCGAGCACGAGCACCGTGGAATCGCTTGCGACGACGCGGGGGAGCATCTCGTAGATACGGCGCATGCCGGGGTGCCGACCCACGATCATGTCGTCGAAGGTGAAGGCCGAATCGTCGGCCGCGGGGGCGGCCTCGCTCTCGCCCGCGGCGAGGATTGAGCGCACCTTCTCGGCCAGGGACGTCACGCGCACCGGCTTGGTCAGGTACTCCACGGCTCCTAAGTCGAGGGCGCGCACGCCGGCCTCGATGCTGGCGAAGGCCGTCATCAGGATCGAAGGGGTCTGGGGGCTCGCCTTGTGCACCCGCTCCAGGAGTTCGAGCCCGGCCTCTTCGCTTTCCATGCGCAGGTCGGTGATGACCAGGTCGGCGCCTTCCTTCTCGAAAAGGTTCCAGGCGGATTCGGCGGAGTCCGCGGCGAGGATCTTTCGCCCCTTACCCTGAAGGGCCTCCTCGAGAAGCCTGAGCATACGCGCTTCGTCGTCGGCGATGAGGATCCGCTTCATGAAGGAGTTCCTTTCGTAGCGATGGGTATGGTCAGTTCGAAGACGCTGCCTTCGCTTCCTGTGGATGCGAGTCGGAGCTCGCCGCCGTGTGCCCGGGCCAGGGATCTGGACAGGGCCAGACCCAGTCCGGTGCCACCGTCGCGGCCGGAGACGAAGGGTTCGAAGAGTCTGGTTCGTAGATCCTCGTCGACGCCCGAACCGGAATCGGCGACGCGAACCATGAGATTCCTTCCTTCGACCTCGATCCCCACCTCGACCCTGCCGTCCTCTCCACTGTGGGCCGCGGCATTGGCGAGAAGGTTCAAGGCGATCTGGCGCATGCGATCGGCATCGCAATGGGCTACGAGCCTCGAGCCGCGGGCCTCGAGCTTGAACTTTGCGGCGGGGTAGAGAAGCTCGGCCTCATCGATGCAGCGAGTCCAGAGTTCGCCGAGGTCGGTTTCGGCGAGACGCAGCTCCATGGGCCTGGCGTAGTGCAGGAAATCGTCGAGCAAGCGCCGCAGGCGTTCGGTCTCTTCCAGGATCTCCTCGGCCCGCTCGGCTTCCTTGCCCTTGGCCTCCAGGCCGAGCAGCTCGGCGTGAGCCAGGATGATGGCCAGAGGATTGCGGATCTCGTGAGCGAGCCCCGCGGCCAGGGTGCCTACCTCGGCCAGGTGCTCGGCGCGATCCAGCTCACGCTGCCGGCGACGGGCCTGGCGCAGGATGAGCGCCATGGAAGCGAGTACGAAGCTCACGAAGAGCACGCCGGCGCCGGTGGCGATCCACAGCCCCTCGCGCAGTCGGATGATTTGATCCGAAAGCCGGGCTCCCGATTCCAGAAGCAGGTAGGCGCTCACCTCGCCGAGCTCGTCTTCCAGCGGCAGGTAGAGCGTGAGGAAGAGCTCCTCGCCGTCGCGCTGGGGCTCGGCCTCGAATTCGAGTCCGAGGGACAGTTCCGTTTCGGGGATGGCCACCGCGGGGGGAATGGAGGAGCCGCGAGCCGCGAGCCTCGGTCCCCGGATCTCCAGGATCTCCATGCGATCCAGACCCGAGGCGTAGGCGAGCTCATCGAGCAGTTCGGGATCCAGCAGATCCCTCTGAAGCGCTGCGCGCGCGAGGATTCCCTGCTCGCGGAGCGCATGACGCCGCGCGGTCTCGAAGGCCTCGCTCATGCGGGCGTGGAAGATCCAGCCGCCGGCCAGGAGGCCGGCGACGAGAATCACGGTAAAGAGGGTGACGAGCCTCGTGACCCTATCGATTCCAGGAGAGCGCATGGAGGCAGTTTCCGTCAGCGATCCGATGCCGTCAATGCAATTGCCTTGGGTCCGGGTGAGAGGCCAACTGTTCGTAGTCGATCATCCGTACTAGCGCCTCATCCCTCTCGCGTATGTGTTTGTACTCATGTGGTCGGGTCAGGACCTCACGCAATGCCGCAAGAAGCTCTCGATCTTCACTCAATTCGCTTCCGCCCAGAGCTGTGATTGCGAAATAGATCCTGCCGTAGACATCCCGATTCACCTTGAAGCGCTCCCCCTGACCCAGATACTGCTCGACCTGCGAACGGAAGTATTCTCTAACGCGAGCCTGGTCCTTGAAATCGACAAGTCGATCCAGGGCAAATATCGAGGCATTGCCATGGATAGATCGATTGTCAGCCAGATCAAGCAATCTATCGATGTGGTGGCCTTCAACATCAGCCAAGAGGATCGTCCAAGGGCCCACCCAGCGGTTCCCAAAACGCCAGGGCCTTTTGCCGCTCATCTGTGGGCTTTTTGCCTCGTGCTGCAGCTCCAGCTCCGAAAGGACCTCTGAAAAAGCTGAATCATCGAGACAGTATGTTTTGGAAGCCAGGAGGAAGGGGAGGTGCCCTGCGGCTCTTAGGCGATCGGTCGCCACGGACCAGGTGGCGTCGTCCAGACGGCCGACGATGGGTCGGAGGAATTCGTAGTAGCTGTAGAGGCCGCCTCGACAGATGAAGAGTCGGCCATCACGTGGAATGGCCACATACAGGCCTAGTGGACGTCCGACACCCACCTTCAGAGACTGTCCCAGGGCGTAGTCCGTGGCTACATCGATGATTCTCGACATCGGTTCTTCGGCCACATGCATGCTTGAATAGTTGAAGCTAAGGTTCCGAAGTCGTGTACCGAGACCTTTCAGGAAGAGACCGTCATTGATCGTCTGGTCCTCCCCTTTCAGCTCCTTTTCCGCGAGATTCGAAAGATCGTGGAGTATTTCGATAAACTCGGTGAGTTGCCCAGATGACAGTCGCTCCGCATTCAATTCACTCTCGTAGAGAACACTACTAGGTTCACCCTTAGGGCGATTTCGATTGTTGCGGCCTGTTCGCGTATGTTTGTCAGAGGAGCCATATTTCTCATCCAACGCTGTGTTGATGGAATCCACTTCGGCTCTGACCGCATCGAAGACTCCCGTCTCGATCAACATGTGATTCAGATAGCCGGTCAACTCGGCAAGGCGTCGATAGAACAACGGGTAGGGTTCTACATATCCATGGAAATCATCGACCATTCCCGAGCATCCAGAGTATGTGTGAGCGGATTTCAAGTAAGGCGCAGCAGCGTGACGAGCCTCGACCCATCCCCCCATCGCCATGTTGATCTGCTTCTCCTCCCAGGCCACACCTTGAAATACTTCGACGGCACTAGCATCGGATTGGAACAACGGCTCCAGGCACCAGAGGGCTGCTTCGACTAGGTTTGTGGGCTGGCGGTCCCATACCGGCGAGTCGACAGCCTCGACCATTGATGAAAGCTCCACTGCTCTACGACTCCCGAGCAGGCCGGCGATTACGTCGACGCCAGAGGGTGGCCAATGGCCCTCATCGATCAATGATTGTAGGAGACGACCGTCTCGCGTGCTCCGTTGGCCGAGGATACGGAAACCGTGGAATCTCTCTTGCCAGATTTCGCGGCCTGGAGTGTCGATGAAGTGGGTGTTGATCTCGGGTCGCGGCAGAGCTGCGACCTGTATCATGAAGCTCTCCATGGTATCAGATGAGCGCACTAGAGCCAGAGGACCATCGACACCAGAATCAGCCACGACGACGTTCATGATTTCGCTGTACTCAGGGAAGGACGGATCCTCTCGCTCTCCGGCTACAAACGTGAGGATTTGGTCCAGCTTCCTCCAGCTGTCCTCCAGGTGCGGACTTGATTCCTGTGCGAGCAGCAGCAGCAGGGCCCGCCGAGTTTCGGATACCGAATCCGCAGGCCAGCAGGCGCGGCCCATCCAGCTGATCGCCCTGAAGGTTCCGGCCTGCTCCGGAAGCTCCTGCCGACCCCGGGGCCGGTATTCGGTATAGTCCTCCGGATAGCCGAGGATGGAGCTTGGCGCGACGTGCGTCGCCAATTCTATACGCAAGGTCTCCGCCTCAACCGCATCTCGATACTTCTCTGGCAGAGCGCCAATGTCGGCCTCTGCGTCGAGGAGCCGAATCGCCACGGCGAAGAAAGCCGCGTTGTGCATGGCGCTCTCGGCAAGCTCCTCGACTTCGGTTTTCCTGGACTGGGCCAGACTCGCGGCCATCATTCCGTTGCTGTAGAACCACAGCTCCCGCCGTACGGCAAACCGCTCCAATTCGTCGAGTGCCGCCCTCTGCATAATCATGAATGTGTGGAAGATGAGATCGCTGCTGATGAAGGGATACTCTTCAGTGACAAATTCGAAGATCTCGTTCTCCTGCCGAGGATGACAAGCAAATCCATTCTCGACGACTGCATCGAGAAAATCTTCCTCGAGGTCGAAGGGGCAGAGTATCCCGTGCTCGTTCAGAAGCTGTATGTTCCGGATGGCCCTCGAAATCTTTGGCTTCAGTTTCCCCAATTCAGCGGCTGCTTGCCTGTTCGCCCCTTCACGATCCACTCCAGCAAGCCTTTGGCGCAATTGCTCTTCGGCTGCATTCGCTAGACGGTTATGAAGATCATCACTCTCTAAAAGTCCACGCAAGGTGGGTAAGGCGAGCGCGTCGCCCAATTGCTCCATGAGGCCCACGGCTTCTGAGATTTCATGGGTGTTCCCGGATCGCAGTGCCTGTTCCAAAGATGGTAAAACTCTCGAGTCGCGCAGAGCGGCCAAGATCCGGGCACCTGGATGCAGCCCCTCACCTTCCCAATTGTCGATCATCTCGAATACCGGGTCCGCCACGATGGGATGGGGGTTCTTGGCCATGAACTCACGCCCCGAAGAGCTGACATCACCCGAATCAAATCTCTCCACCAGAAACATCGAGAGATTTTCGGCCTCCTCCAGGCTCAATTGGATCTCGGATCTTTCCAGTCGCCCAAGGAACTGACTACTCATCGCAATGCGGGCCCAGCGAAGCTCCTCGCCATGGAATGCTTGAATGAACTCGTCCACGGATTCAAATTCCTTGGCACGCTCCACGGCCTCGGAGAAAACAGCTTTACGTTCGGAATCGGAGAGCACGTCCTGGGCCCAAACGGTGGATGCGTGGCCGAAGGCGACCAGTAATACGAGAATGCGGGACCATTTGCCTGAAAAACATCCCATGGCGACCTCGATCATGACAGGGGCTGCAAGCAAAGGTGCGATCTGGAATAGTGATATTGAATACTAGGCTGGCACCCTAGGCATATCAAGAACCAGGCTCACTTACATGGGTTTTTGCTGGAAAACACTTCCGGAATCTACCTCAAAAGCACGAGTCGCTGGGTCTGGACACCCAGCTCGCTGCTCAGGCGCAGCAGATAGACGCCGCTGGATAGCTCCCTTCCCGAATCGTCGCGGGCGTGCCAATCCATCTCATATCGACCCGCCTCGTACATCGCGTCGGCGATGCTCGACACGAGACGTCCGCTCACGTCGTAGACATCCAGGCGCAGGCTCGTGTCGGAGGGCAATTCGAAGCTGAACCGAGTGACCGGATTGAAGGGGTTGGGCCAGGCCGAGTGCAGGACCAGGCGCGTGGGCAGATCTTCCGGTCCTGAGGTGGGATCGCCGTTGCTGGCCCCCGGCGTGGGTTCGGTGAAGTAGACCCAGGTCTCGGCGCCGTCGAACTCGCGACCTTCGCTGACGTCCGCGTACTGAGCGCCGAAGACGTAGCCGTCGATCATTTCGTTGCCGGCCGTCAGTCGACCGAAGAGGCCGATCTCCTCGCCGCTGCTGCTCAACTTGAAACTCGCGTGCAGAGGACCGTCGTTCTCGTCGCTGTCGCACCAGACGAGCATGAACTCGCCGGGCTGGAGGATGGTGTCGGGGAAGGCCCACTGGGTGGACGCGCCCAGGTCGTCGCTGAGGAAGAGGCCGCCCATCTGCACCGCGTCGGGCCCAGGATTGTAGATCTCGAGCCAATCCTCGAACTCGCCCATCTCGTCGACGATGCCCGTGTTGTTCACGGCCAGGAATTCGTTGAGCACCAGCACCACCGTCTCGGGCTCGATGGGATTCTCGTTGGGGGCTCCCGGAGTCGCCGCGCTCAGCATTGCCCAGTCGCCGTCGGCATCGGGCCAGCGGCCGTAGCTCAGGTTCTGGGGCAGGGCCGGGAAGGTGATCTGATCCTGGATGGTGTATCCGTCGAGCAGGTAGACATCCTCGCCGTCACCGTCCAGCTTGAAGGGCGCGTGCAGGTCGCCCTCCAGGGGCTCACCGTCGCACCAGACGATGAGGTACTCGCCCGGGTCCAGGGTGATGGCCGGAAACTCGAATCGATCGCTGCCGTCGTTGAGATCGGCCAGGGCATAGCCGTCCAGTGAGACGGGCGAGCTGCCCGCGTTGAGGATCTCGACCCAATCGTCGAAGTCGCCGTACTCGTCGGCCACCGTGTTGCTGTTGTTGGCCATGAGTTCATTGAGGACCAGGCCCTCGACCGGCGACCAGCTGCCCACCTGACCCTGCACGTAGTTGTGCCGGTCGGTGACGAAGCTGTTGAGCCCCGGAATGAGACGCGGCCCGTCGTAGATGTTCGTGGTCATCGCCGATTCGAACTCGGAGTTGCTGAACATCTTCTTCGTGTCGGAGTAGACGTCGCTGCGGATCAGGTCGCGCAACTCTTCCATGCGCGGCAGGAGCACCTCGGGACTTCCGATTCCCTCGTTCAGACGGCGAAGGTGTCCCATGTAGATTTCGTCGTACTGGGCGACGTCCCAAAGCTCTTCCGCGAGGGGACGGTCTTCCCCCCACTGGGGATTGGTCCAGTGGATGCTCAGATTCTTGAGCTGCGTCAGGGAGTAGCCGTACTGGTTGAACAGGCCCCAGGCCTCGTTCATATCCCACTTGAGGAACACGAATCGATCGTCCAGCTCGCGGTGATAGAAGTAGTAGTTCACGCAGCGGCCGGGATAGCTGTCGAGGTTCACCGTCAGGATGTCGATGGCGAGCATGGCCATGGCCGAATTCACGTCGCAGACCAGGTGCATGCTATCGGGAAGCGAGGAGCTGGGCGTATTGTTGAGCTTGTCGCAGAATTCGACGAGGGCCGACCAGTCGTTCACGTCCTCGTTGGTCTTCAGCTCGTAGTCGTTGTAGTAGTTCCAGTCGTAGGCGCCGAGGTACTCGAAGCTGCCGTGGGGCTCGCCCTTCCAGAGGTTGCCGTTCTCGCCCGGGCCGAAGCGACTCTCGATGTACTCCTGATCCACCTGCTCCACCAGGAGATAGAGACCCCAGTACTCGCCGTTGATGGTCAGGGCCGCGTAGTTGGTGCGGCCGGCGGGCAGGCCCGCCTCCCAGGCGAGTTCATAGGCGCACTTCTCGCGCACGAAGCTCGGATCCAGGAAACAGTTGTTCAGGTTGAGCTTGTCCAGGCCGTCGATCTCCTGGCCCACCACGTACTCGTCGATGTCCAGCTTGAAGGACTTCTTTTCGCCCGGATAGGCCATGTAGCTGCTGTTGCCCTTGAAACGCACGCCGATGCTCTCCAGATGCACCGCGCCCCAGACGAACTCGGCCTCGAGGTAGGCGGGATCATCCTCGCCTTCGAAATTGTCTTCGAGCAGCTGCCACCAGTTGGGCTGATGGAAGGTGAGTTCGATCTCGTGGACCGCGTCACCGTCGAAAAGAGGATGGGTGGCGGGCGTGAGGACCGCGTAGGCGAATGTGGGCAGAATGAGACACAGGGCGATGGCTAGACGCATAATGGGGCTCCCGAGCAGATGTGATTTCCGGCGTGATCCCTTCCGGACACCCCAGGGCGCCCCTGCGCGTCGCCGAATGTACAATTTTCTCATAATTCGGGCTCAAAAACAAGATTGAGCACTGGCTCGAGGGATGCCGGGTGTTAAGTTCTCCGGATCTGAGGAGCGTTCATGGATCCCATCCTATTGAAAGACCTATCTCCCGTAGAACTCGAGGCCTGGCTCCAGGAGCAGGGCGAGCCGCGCTATCGCGCCAAGCAGATCCGCGACTGGATCTATCGCAAGGGCGTCTTCGAGTTCGAGGCCATGAGCAATCTGCCGGCGGCCCTCCGCGAACGCATGGCCGGCCTGGCCAGCCTGCGTTCCCTGGAAACGGTCGAGAGCCTGAGCAGCGAGCGGGACGGGTCCGAGAAGTTCCTCTTCCGACTGGCCGACGGCGAGACCATCGAGTCGGTGCGCATGGGCATGGAGAGCCACGCCACCCTCTGCATCTCGAGCCAGGTGGGCTGTGCCATGGGATGCGTGTTCTGCGAAACCGGGCGCTGGGGTTTCCGTCGCAACCTGAGTCAGGCCGAGATCATCGATCAGATCCTCATCCTTCGCGCCAAACTGCCCGAGGACGAGCGATACAACCTCGTTTTCATGGGCATGGGCGAGCCCCTGCAGAACTATCCCGTGCTGGTCTCGACCCTGCGCATGCTGACCTCAGACGAGGGACTGGGACTGGGCGCGCGCCGTATCACCGTGTCCACCGTGGGCCTGCCCGATCGGATCCGAAAACTCGCGGGCGAAGGGATGAAGGTGGGACTGGCCGTGAGTCTCATCTGCGCCGACGACGACATGCGCCGCGCCATGGTGCCCGGCCACATGAAGCAGTCGATTCGTCCGATCATGGATGCGGCCGAATTCTACGCGCGCGAGACCGGACGTCGGGTGACCCTGGAGTATATCCTCATGGCGGGAGTGACCGACCGCGAGCGGGACGCCGCCCGCCTGCGCGAGATCACGCGAGGCCGACCCTTCAAGGTGAACATCATCCCCTACAACCCCGGCGAATCGGCGGTGCAGATGCTGCTGCCCGGCTTCAAGGCTCCCGAGGAACTGAGGCGACCGACGCCGGCGGAGGTCGAGCGATTCGTGGGACGGCTCATTCCCGCCGTGCCAGCGGTCACCGTGCGTTGGAGTCAGGGAACCGAAGTGGGCGGAGCCTGCGGGCAACTGCGGGGCAAATCACTTTAATCTGCAGAATCCAGCCTTGATATCTAAGGAAAAACGAGGGAACCAAGGGACTCAATCAGGTTTGATGCCTGATACGCATCCTGTTTCGATTGACTCGTATAGAACCAATCACCATATATAAGTGTGAAGTGGAGGTGTCATGGCAAGTGGTGCGACGGATTATAGAAGTTTCTATCCGCGATTCCGGGTTCCCCCGGCCCCTCTCGTTCTTCTGGTCTTCACTCTTCTATTGCTCCCCCTCGGCTCAGCCGAGGCAGAGGATGACTCCGAGTGCAGACCTCAATTCAGATCCATGAAGGCGGCCGACCTCGAAGGCTGCGAGTTCGAATTCGTCGAGTTCGATACACGCCTGTTCGTCGGAGTCAGCGCCAGAGTCTCCCTCGACGAGGACATGTACCGAACTTACGGCGCTCTGCCGGGTCTGAATGCCGGGTTTTCGGTCGATATGAATCCCCGAACCCGATTCGTGATGGAACTGGGCTACGAGAGCTCAAGCGGAAATCCCCACTACGACATCGTCGGCTTCGACGGCGGGGAGAACACACGCGTAACATCGATTCCCCTTGGCGTGGGTTTCAGAACCAACCCCTCCCACAATCCTCGATTCGGAGTTCTACTCGGCTTCGATTTCATGTCCGGCTGGATCCACGAAAAGGTTCCATCCACGAGTCCCGGCGGCTATGACGAATCTAGTGGCTGGGGTATTGGCTATAGGATCAGCATCAGTCCCGAGTGGCGCAGTCGCGATCTGCAAAGCGAATGGGGCATTCGATTCAGCTTCGGCGGCATGAACCGCCAAGCGGGCCACCAGGTCGTGGGTATGGGACTCGGCGCGCAATTCTTCGCGAGCATCGTGCTTTGAGGGGGGATATGAATAGATCAAGTTTCATCATACGTTCATTCCTGTTGGCCCTGGGCATCCCCCTCATCGCCGCGGCTGACGGAATGGTTCTTTCCACCGAGCCCTACTGGATCTACGAGAGCGATCAGGCCGCCTACCTCGAATACGACGCGGATGGCAATCGGGAGGACCTGCACATCCAGCCTCGACTCAAAGGCGATGCTCGGGAGTTCGCCTGGATCGTCCCCACGCCCCATCTTCCCGAAGTCAGTGAATCCGATCTGGGCCTATTCCGGAATCTGAGCGAATTGACGCGAAGAAGAAATGTCGATCGCGATTGGGACCACGGTTTCGGTTGTGGAGATGGCCGGTACATCGCCTATCCCGGGGACAGTGAGGTGGAGGTCGAGATCATTCAGGAAGACCTCATCGGAATCTATCAAACCATGATCGTCTCCGCGCTGGATTCGGAGATCCTCACCGACTCCCTGCAGTCCTGGGGCTATCTCCACGAGTCAAACGTGGAGGAAGTCGGAGCGATGTTGGAAGGCTACGTCGCCGACGGCTGGTACTTCGTCGCGATGAAGGTGGACTCTTCCGCATTCGATGAGTTCGACTACTACGATAGCTGGAATCGGAGCATGCAGCCCATGGCATTCTCGTTCTGGGCGGATGAGCCCGTGTATCCCTTGCGTATCTCGGAACTCAGCGCCAGCAGCTATACTTCGATCGCCCTCTACATCAAGACCGATCACAGGATGGAGATCGAGGGCTGCGAAACCCGATACGCAAACCGATTGAGCGGAAGTGAAATGGATCAGATCCGGGGTGCCTACCCAAGTCTTGCCGCTCACCTCCAAGAGGGTGACTTCCTCACGAAACTTGAGCGTAGCTACTACCACTACGGACAGAACTACGAAGACTACTATCCACGCCAGGCAGACAGCGACGCGGAGTACTATCCCATCCACTACTCCGGACTGCCCCTGTCCCTGGTATTCCTGCTGACCCTGAGCATCGCCCTGCGAATCAGGGAAAAGAACGAGATCGTTTAGCGGTTCCCGTTGAGTTCACGAAAGCTCATGCATTCCGTAAGACTTCGTGCTATACCCTCGGCTCGGATACGAGTCGAGGGTTCGCTTCGAAAGGAAGCCATGAGTCCGTCAGGGAAGACACCCGATGTCAGAAACGGCCCCGAGCGCGGAATCTTCTGCAATCGCACACTGAATATGCGGTCCATCAAAGCCGTGGGATACGACATGGACTACACGCTCATCCACTACCACGTGGAGAAGTGGGAGCGCCGGTCCTTCGTGCACATGCGGCGAAAGCTGGCGAGCATGGACTGGCCGGTGGACGAGCTTCGATTCGATCCCAAGACGGTGCAGCGCGGCCTGATCATCGATCTGGAATTGGGGAACATCCTCAAGGCCAACCAGTTCGGCTACGTGAAGGGCGCGGCCCACGGCACGCGCATGCTCGATTTCGACACGCTGCGGCAGACCTACGCCGAGACCGTGGTCGAGCTCACCGATCCCCGGTTCATTTTCCTGAACACGCTGTTCTCCTTGTCCGAAGCTTCCATGTACGCCCAGCTCGTGGATCTGCTCGACGCTGGCAAGGCTCCGGGCCCCATGGGCTACGGTGATCTCTACAACGAGGTGAAAAAAGTTCTGGACGCGGCCCATGTGGAAGGACGACTCAAGGCCGAGATCGTCGCCCATCCGGAGCGTTTCGTGGACCTGGATCCCGATGTGCCGCTCGCGCTACTCGATCAGAAACGGGCGGGCAAGAAGCTCTTCCTGGTGACCAACTCCGAGTGGCCCTACACCCGCGACATGATGGCCTATGCCTTCGATCCATTTCTTCCGAGAGGAATCGGCTGGAGAGAACTCTTCGATCTCGTGATCGTGGCGGCGCGCAAGCCGGCCTTCTTTCTGGGCGAGCAGCCATTCTTCGAACTGGCGAACGAGGAAGGTCTTCTATCTCCTGTGGTCGGGCAGCCCGAGGCCGGAACGATTCTATACGGAGGCCACGCGGGCGCGGTGGAAGCGATGTTCGGCCTGCGGGGATCCCAAATCCTCTACGTGGGCGACCACGCCTACGGCGACGTGCATGTCTCCAAGAACCTGCGCCGCTGGCGCACGGCCCTGGTCGCGAGGGAACTGGAGCGGGAGATTCTCGACGAGGAGGGATTCGCGGGCAAGCAGTCGCGACTGCTCGACCTGATGAAGGAGAAGATCGCCGCCGAAGCGGAGATGTCCCAGCTTCGCCTCAGGATCCAGAATCATAAAGCGGGGCTGGCATCTCCGGAAGACCTCGGTCGGCGCACCCTCGATCGCCAGTTGCGCGAGCGACGCAACTCCCTGCTCTCCCTCGACGATAAACTCGCGCCGCTGGCTCAGGAGAGCGGACGATTGGGCAATGAGCGCTGGGGCCTTCTCATGACCTCCGGCAACGACATGAGCTACTTCGCGCGTCAGGTTCTGCGTCATGCGGACATCTACACTTCGCGGGTTTCCAACATGCTGGCCGAAACGCCCTTTGCCTTCTTCCGGGCGCATCGGTCGCCCATGCCTCATGAACGGAGTCTCACGTAGCTGTCCTGGTGAATCCTGACCAGACGATAGCTTAGGCTTGCTCGGCTCCGCCTCTCAGACGGACAATCAGTACCGATGCGCCAAGCAAGAAGGCGAGCCCCGCCCAGATCAGCGGCAGAGTCATCCCGAAGAAGGCGAAGCCCAGGCCGAAGAGCAGTCCGTAGACCAGTGCCATCCCCGCGAGCACGTTGATCCAGACTCCGGCGGCGCTCTCTCGCTCGATGCCCTCGGCGTGTCTCCCCCAGATACCCGGCGCCCGCGTACGCGTGAGGAAAGCGCGAAGTTGATCGGGCGAGGTGGCAGGCGCCAGGAAGGCCACGCTGACCCAGACCGCGCCCGAGATGCCCACGTTCCAGACGAAGATCTCCCAGGTGGAGAATTCGTGGGCCAACCATTCGTGCTTGTTGGCGAGATTGAGCAAGGTTGCCACCACCAGGCTCGAAGCCATGGCGGCGATCTCGCTCCATGCGTTGATGCGCCACCAGAACCACCTCAGCAGGAAGACGGCCCCCGCGCCGGCGACGAGCTGCAGCAGGAAGACGAAGAGGAAGCTGATGGAGTCGTTGAGCCAGGCCACCATGCTTCCCAGCAGCACCACCACCACACCGGTGATGCGCGCAACGTTCACGTAGTGCTTCTCGCTGGCCTCTTTCTTCCAGAAACGGCGATAAACGTCGTGCACGAAATAGCTGGACGCAAGATTCATGTGCGTGTCGATGGTGCTCATGAAAGCGGCAAGCATGGCCGCGAGCATGAGCCCGAGCCATCCCGGCCCAAGGTACTTGGCCATCATGGCGGGATAGACCGCCTTGTGGTCGGTCATCTCGGGGAAGACCCAGAGCGAGGCCAGTGCCACCAGGAACCAGGGCCAGGGTCGAATCGCATAGGTGACGATGACGAACCAGAGCATCCCCAGTCGGCTGTCCCGCTCGCTCTTGGCCGCGTTCATGCGCTGGATGAGCACGCCTCCGCCGTCGCTGTACTTCCAGCTCCACCACTGCACCAGTACGGCCACGGCGAAGCCCATGAAGGCTCCCTTGAAGGCCGGATTCGCCCAGTCGAAGCCCGTGAGCGGCGCCATCTCGGCGGCCGGCCGTCCCGCGCCGTCGAGCAGGTTGGGCAGCCGCTCGCGAAGCCCCGCCCATCCCCCCTCGGCGCCGAGCACCTTGAAGGCCAGCAGCACGGCTCCGCCCATGGCCACGATGAACTGCATGAGATCCGTGGCCACCACGCCCCAGAGGCCGGCGATGGACGCATAGGTCGAGGCCAGCACGATGCAGACCAGCAGGGTCATCCACTTGGGTACGCCGAAGATACCGGCGATGGCCGTCATGGCCAGAATCACCCAGCCGAGCACCACGACGTTGGTGATGAAGGCGTAGAAGATGCCCTTGGACATGCGCAGGGCCGCCGCGCCCCTGCCGCTGTAGCGCAGCTCGCAGAACTCCACGTCGGTGGTCACGCCGCTGCGGTGCCAGAGCTTGGCGAGGAAGAACGTGGTCACCAGGTGGCTTATGGCGAAGTTGAACCAGACCCAGTTGCCCGCGATGCCCTCGCTGCGCACGATTTCGGTGACCACCAGGGGCGTGTCGCTGGCGAAGGTGGTGGCCGCCATGCTCGTGCCCGCCACGAACCAGGGAAGGCTGCGGCCCGACAGGAAGAACTCCTGGGTGGATGATCCCGCCCGCCGCGAGAAGGCCAGGCCAAGTCCCAGCATGAGGCCCAGATAGGCGACGATGATGGCGAAGTCGATGAACTGCAGGGGCATGGATCTCCCGGTGGCCTGGGTTCACAATTCTGTAAACGCTTTGCGCGGATCTGTCCACTCATCCCTGACGAATGCTTGTAGGAAGGCGCGGCCCGATCTATGATCCGCGCGAAGGAGGAACCATGAAAAAGCTGATGGCAATCCTGTTGACGCTGCCCCTGGCCACCCTGGCCACGGCGGACGACCTCGAAGTGACCGTCTACAACAACGGCGTGGGACTGGTGAAGGAGGTGCGCCTGCTCCAGCTTCAGCGTGGAGTGCACGAGCTGGCCTATCCAGGCGTGCCCGAACGCCTGCAACCGGAGACCGTGCATTTCATGAGTCTCCGCGATCCCGATGGCACCCGCGTGATCGAGCAGAACTACCGATACGACCTCCTCAATCGCGAGAGCCTGCTCGAACTCTACCGCGGCAAGGAAGTGAAGGCCTGGGTGGACGGAGACTGGCAGAAGGTTCGACTTCTCGCCCACGGCTCGCCACCCAGCGAATCCACACCCATCGGACGCATTCTCGAGGTGGACGGCGAGATCCACATCGAGGGATTCGTCCTTCCCGAGCTGCCCGAAGGACTGTTGCTCGAACCCAGTCTGGTCTGGCTCATCAACGCCGAACAGGGCGGCGGCCATGACGTGGAATTGAGCTACATCACCGAGGGTCTGGGCTGGCAGGCCGACTACGTGGCCGTCATCGACAAGAGCGACATGCTCGACCTCACCGCCTGGGTCACCCTGGACAACCGCAGCGGCCGCGACTACGAAAACGCCCGCCTGAAGCTGGTGGCCGGCGAAGTGAAGCGCGTGAGCAGCGCCCCCATTGCCCTGGGACGCGGCCAGAAGGCCATGGAATTCTCGATGTCCGACGCCAACTTCGCGGAAGAGGAGTTCTTCGAATACCACCTCTATACGCTTGGCCGCCCCACCACGATTCTGGATCGGGAGAAGAAACAGCTCGAGCTCTTCGCCGAAACGGGCACCAAGGCCACGCGCCGATATCTCTTCGAGTCCTGGTATCAGCATGAAGACGGCGAGGCCCGCGCCCTCGATGTAAGCCTCGAGTTCGAAAACTCCAAGGAGGCCGGACCCGGCGTGCCTCTTCCCAAGGGCATCGTGCGCGTCTACATGGAAGACGATTCTGGACAGCTCCAGTTCGCGGGCGAGGACGCCATCCCGCATACGCCGGAGGGCGAGAGGGTGCGCCTGAAGGTGGGCGAAACCTTCGACCTGCGGGGCGAGCACCGCGTGCTTCGCGTCGACCGGAAGCATCAGGGACGGGTGCGCGAGATGGACATCGAGATCACCTTGCGCAATCACAAGAAGGAGGACGCCCTCTTCACCGCCGTGGAGAGCATATCCCGCGGCAGCGAGTGGAGGATCCTCGCACACAGCCACGACTTCGAGCGGCTCAGCAACGGCAAGCTGCAGTTCGAGGTGAAGGTGCCCGCCAAGGGCGAGGTCAAGATCAGCTACACGATTCGCGTGGAGTAAGCGGCGACGAATCCATCGCGGGCTCCCCTTGGGGAGCCCGTTTTTTTATGCCCGGGGCCGAAGGATTCCTCGCAGCTCCGACAGTCGTGTGGCCCCAGTGGCGAGCAGGGAGCCCAGGCTGGCCGCGAAGACGAGGGCCAGAGCGAGAAACAGACCCGGGTCGAACACACGCCGAATCGCGAGCAGCACCGAGGCCGCCAGGATCCAGGCGCTCAGAGTGCGCGCGATGGGCATGCCCTCGGGACGATAGCCGAGCCGCAAGACCGCGGCGAGGTTCAGACCGGCCATTAGCGTTTCGCCCGCGAGCAGGGCGATGACGGCGCCGGCGATGCCCAGGCGAGGCATCAAGGTGAAGAGCAGCGTGATGGTCGTACCCACTCCGACGACGGCCCAGAGCGTGCGCTCCCATTGACGGTCCACCGCCGTAAGGACATTGCCCGCGGACAGCACGAGGAAGCGAAGGGGTAGCAAGGCCGCCATCCAGGGCAGCCAGCCTGCCGTTGCCAAGAAATCCTCGCCGAATAGCAGCCGCACCAAAGGCTTCGCGAAGAGCACCGCCGTCAGCAGGGGCACCGTGGCGAGGATGAGAGAGCGGTGGAGATAGCTGCCGAAGAAATCCCCGAGCCGGTCGCGAGCGTTGCGGCCCAGGTCGAAGATCACCGGCAGGACCGCGGTCTGGAGGGTTGCCGGCAGCACCTGCATCACGATCATGAGCCTCGCCGCGGCGCCGTAGATGCCGCGCTCGTCGGCGGCCAGGAACTCGCGGGCCGCGAGCATGTCGAAGCGGGAACCGGCCGTGTAAAGCAGGCTCGAAATGGCGAAGAAAAGCCCCTCGCGTCCGAAGGTCTGACGCAGGGAGATCGCTCCGCGCTTGGGCCTGACAAAACGCCCCGAGGCCAGAGCGATGGTCGCCGCGGCGGTGATGCCGCTCACGGCGAAGTAGAGCCAGCCGTAGTAGAGCAGGCCGGCATCGCCCCTCCAGCCGGCCAAGACGGCGAGTATCAGACCAACCCGTCCCGCCACCAGGACCAAGGCCGAGTACTCCATGCGCTGGAAGACCTGGAACACCCCATCGAACATCATCTGGAAGCTATCGGCGATCTTGCAGAGGCTGAGCAGGAGCACCAACTGATAGGCCGGACTCATCCAGCCCCACCTGAGGGCGTAGAAGTGCATGGCGCCGAGCACCAGCACCGCCAGCGCGCTCTTGATGGCGAGGATGTTCGCCAGGTGCGCGCCCACGCGATCGCGGTCGGCCGCGCCTTCCTTGATGAGGATGCGCGTGAGGCCGAGATCCAGCATGGCCGCGAATAGCTCGCTGACGCCCAGGGCGGTGATGAACTCTCCGTAGTTCGTAACGCCCAGAGCCCGCGCGAGGATCACCGTGACGGCGAAGCCGATGGCCAGCGCCGTGTAGCGACCAAAGAAGAGGGAAAGGAAATTGCGCAGGATGGCGCTCAAGGGCGCGGCCTCCATGGAATCCGGCCGCGTCCCCTACTTGAGCAGAAGCATCTTGTGGACGGCTTCCCGCTCGCCCGATCTCAGGCGCGCGAAATAGACGCCGCTGGACAGGGCCCGGCCTTTCTGGTCCGTCCCATGCCATACCACCGAATAAGTTCCGGCGGCAAGGCTTTCGTCCAGAAGGGTCGCGAGTCGACGGCCCCGGATATCGAAGATATCCAGCCGAGTCCGGGCCGGATCGGAAAGGCTGAAGGCCAGGCTCGTACTGGGATTGAAGGGATTGGGCCAGTTGCCGCTCAGTTCGAAGACCGCGGGAGGAAGCTCGGCGGATGTGCTCAGCACCGGCATGGCGATGTGCAGGCCCCAGCTGTGCAGCACCCCCACGTCGTCGTAGGCGTAGTCGGCCACGCGCATGCGCCAGGGTCCGCTCACGGACTCGCCCTGGAGAATGTCGAGGCTCTCGGCGGGGATGAGCGTGATCGGGTAGGTGCCCACGATATCGTCCGAGGGACCTCCGCTCCGATTGTGCAGGGTCACATGGGTTCCCGAAGGACTGATCAGCTTGACCACCAGATCGCCCACGTAGCTGTGGCTGATGTCGATGTCCACGGTAAGGTCGAGCAGGCTGCCCGGTTCCTGGATCCAGATGGTGTCGTAGACCCCGGGCGGGAAGTTGTCGGGAATCGGAAGCTCGGGCTGGGACAGGTAGTCCAGGATCAATACCGGCTGCAATTCGATGAGCAGGTTCTCGATGACCTGGCCCTCGCCGAGCATGAGCACGCTGTCGACCCTGGCGTAGCCGTCCTTCTCGGCCCTCAGGAGCACGTTGCCCTCCCAGACGTTCTCGAAGAGGAACTGCCCGTCGGGACCGGTGATCCAGGGATCCTGACCCGTGAGGGTGACCGTGACGTCGGAGTAGTCTCCCGCATCCGGCAGAACGATCTGTCCCGACACCACGCCGCTGCCGCTGGTGAAGCCGGCGAGCAGCCAGGCCGCCGAGTTGCGCACGAGCTGCTTGGCTTCCTGCTCGGGCAGGCGCCCCAGGTTGAAGGGCAGGAAGACGGACTGTCCGCCGAGGGGATCCGGATCCATGTCGTGCACCACGATGCCCCCTGACCAGGGATGCGCCTCGGTGCCGTAGACCAGAACCGCATCGGATGCGGGGGCCACGACGTCCTGGTCGGTGTAGTACTCGTAGCTGAAAGGCAGTTCCATCGGCAGATCGAAGGGATAGTTCGCCACCGGGTGCTCGGGGGCGCGCAATTCGAGATCGCCGCCGTAGTCGGCCAACCAACCCGAAACGTGGAGCACGTCGTTGAGGAAGGAGGAGTCTTCCCTGAACTTGTAGGCGAGTTCGCCGCCCTCGCAGAGCAGCCGTCCGCCTGCGGCGCCGTAACTTTCCAGGGCCTCGGGCACCCCTTCCACGTTCAGGGGATCGGTTCGCTCCGAGCTGCAGATCACGAGCAGGTCGTAGGATGTCCATAGCCCGGGATCGATACCGCCCAGGTTCTCCCGCTGGACCAGATATCCGGCGTCGTTGAGGGCTTCCATGATCCAGTCGGCGGAGTCGCTGCGCCCGCAGTCGGGCGGCGCGGGCATCCACTGCTTGTCGGGTCCGGGTTTGCCGCCGCAGTCCCGGAAGCTTTCGCCGTCGACGAGCAACAGCACCAATCCCCCGCCGCCACGAATGCCGAAGACATGCTCGCCGTAGGTGGGATGGGTCGACTGGTTGCCGGCCTGGGCGGCGTCCGTGGCGACGATGCGGTAGCGGACACTGTCACCTTCGGCCACCGTGTAGGGGAATTGACCTTCGAAGTCGTCTCCGCCCATGTCCGCCAATTCGAAGTCGTCCTGGCGGTCTCCGTTGAGCCAGCTTTCGCAGAGGACGGAGGCCAAGCCCAGGTTGTCGATCACCTCGGCCTTCACCGTGGCGGGCCAGAGGGGCATGGCCTGATCGCCCAGGGGAACGTGGTCGATGGCCGGCGGAAGGAGATCCTCGTCCACATTGAAACTGTGATGGACCTCCGGCGCTCCGGCCGGATGTCTCGCTTCGTGCCCGCCTTCGTTCGCGGCGCGAAGATAGTAGTCCACCGTGCTTCCCCAGGCCTGGGCGGGAAGGGTCGCTCCGTAGAGATCCTCGCCCAGAGGATCCAGGATCAGCCCGGACCAGCCTCCGCCGTTGATCCGGTAGAGAACTTCCGCCTCGGTGATGGCTCCCTGAATCGTCGTGATCTCGGCCGTGACCGGATAGCCGTAGTCGCTGTCCTCGCTGTCTGGCAGAGGATCATGGTCGATACTCGGCTTGAAGTACTCGATGGCGTCCAGGGCATTCACGATGCCCCAGCCATAGTCGTTGTCGGGCACGGTGGCATGATCGCCGGTCATGCGCAGGGCTTCGACGATCTCCATGGGACCGATCCCAGGATTGGCGCAGAGGACCAGAGCGGCCACGCCTGAGGTGAGGGCCGTGCAGTAGGATGTGCCCGAGACCTCCAGGTAACCCGACCAACTGGCCGGATCGATGGTGTAGTTCTCTTCGCCGCGGGCCATGACGTCGGGCTTGATGCGCCCGTCGTAGGTGGGTCCTGGGGAACTGAACCAGGAGTAGCCGCCGTCGGGAGTCACCGCGCCCACCGCCAGCACGCTGTCCCCGTCGGAGGGGGCGATCATGTGGCCGAAGTCGTAGCGCTCGTTCCCCACGGCCGCCACGACCAGAAGGCCCAGGGATGCGGCGTGGTCTGCGGCCACGGTGCTGACCGCCGTGTCGCCGTCGAGATCCTCGTAGGTGTACCAGTCCTTGTATCCCACGCTGCTGTTGACGATGTCGCAGCCCATGGCCTCGAGCCATTCGAGCCCGGCCACCCAGTAGTCCTCTTCCACGGGCTCCTCGCTGGCTTCCTGCTCGGTCTTGGCCAGGTAGTAGGACGCCTCGAATGCGACGCCCACGAGAGAGCCGGGAAGATTCGCGGCGAGGGTGGAGAAGGTGCGGCTTCCGTGGTGATCCTGTTCGGGCACGTCGCCGGGCTGATCGGCGATGATCTCGTCATCCTGTATGAAATCCCAGGTGCCGAGGATGTCGACGCCCTGCAGAGCCTCATGCATGGTGCTGCAGCCCGTATCCAGCATGCCGATGATCACGCCCTGGCCCTTGTATCCCGCGGCATGGGCGCTGGGCACGGCGATCTGTGCGAGCTCCGACTCGCTGAGTCCGTAGTCGATCATGGTGTCGCGGGCGGCGCCCGAGGGAAGGGCGGGCGCCGTGGGCAGGCTCTCGGAGCGAAGCGATCCGGCCACGGGAGTCAGGGATTTCACGAAGGGCTGCTCGGCGAGAATGGCGAGCATGGACGGGTCGGCGTCCAGGGACACCGCGTTGAGCCAGCGGCTCCGCGCGCGGAGCTTCCAGCCCCGGGATTCGAAGAAGGACAGGTACTCCCGCCGCAGGGGAAGGTCGCGCCAGTCTGTGAGAGCGTCCGCGGAGCGCACCTTGGCGCGGCGATCGAGGGCGCGGGCGCTCAGATGTTCGGGAAGGCTCGACGGCGGGTCGGACTCAGCCTTGTCGGCGAAGTTCACCCACAGGGGGACGGATCCCTCCTCCGACACCCGCAGGGCGAGTTCGGCGGAGATTTCCGCGGCCCTCGTTTCGCCACTCGACGAAAGCGAAAGAAGGGCCCAAGCCAGCACCCAGAATGCGCCTTTCATGCCTTCCTTCCATGCCCCCCCAGAGCCGTGGAACCTCACTTGAGCAAGACCAGCTTTCGCAGGGCGGTCCCTCGCTCGGTCTTCAGTCGAACCAGATAGACGCCGCTGGCGACCGGATCCCCATCCGGCCTCCAGCTGATCGCATGATCGCCGGCCTCGAAGACGCCGGCCGCGAGTTCATCCACGAGACGTCCCTGCAGATCGTAGACGGCGAGATTGACGTCGGCGGTTTTCTCCAACCTGAAACCGATTCGCGTCTCGGGATTGAAGGGGTTGGGCCAGGCCCAGAGTCGGTCGCGGGCCGCGGGCGGCGCGTCGACATCGGTGGCCAGCACATGGCCCAGCGCGGCCCAGGCATCGAGAATGCCCCACCCGTAGTCGTTGTCGGGATTGTCGGCGTAGCTGGCCGTCTCCCGCAGCGCTTCGCGCAGTTCCCAGGGCGTCAGCGAGGGATAGGCGCTGAGCATGAGCGCCGAGACTCCCGCGGCCAGGGGACAGGACAGCGAGGTGCCCGAGGCGTCGGTGTACTCGTCGTAGGTGCCCGGCAGAACCACGTGATTCGCCACGCCGTTGGCGCAGATGTCCGGCTTGATGCGGCCGTCGGCGGTGGGCCCCGGAGAGCTGAAGGAGGCGATTTCGCCGAAGACGTTCACCGCCCCCACCGCGATGACGCTGTCACCGTCGGCCGGCGCGTTCAGGGTGCCCGTGCTCCAGCGGTTGTTGCCCGCGCTGTTCACGACGGACATGCCCAGTTCCACCGCGTAGTCTCCGGCGATGGTGGTCACGCAGGTGTTGCCGTCGAAATCCTCGAAGACGTACCAGTCATCGTAGCCCAAGCTCGAACTCACCACGTCGCAGCCCACGGATTCGAGCCACTCGATGCCCTCGACCCAGAAATCCTCCTCGGCGGGAACTTCCTGAGTGACGTCCTCGGTCTTGGCCAGGTAGTAGGACGCGCCGAAAGCGGCGCCCACGTGCACGCCGGGCAGGTATCCCGCCAGGGTGGACAGGGTGATGGTGCCGTGGTTCTCCTGGTTCTCGTGATCGCCGGCTTCGTTCTCCACCACGCCGTCGTCGTTGATGAAGTCCCAGACGCCGATCACGTCCACGCTTTCCAGCGCTTCGTGGTTGGTGTTGAACCCGGTGTCGAGCATGCCCACCACCACGCCTTCGCCGTGGTTGCCGGTCTGGTGCACCAGGTGCACGTTGATCTGCTCGATCTCCGCCTCGGTTCCGCCGTAGTCGATGGGATCCTCGAGTTCGCCGCGAGGCCTATCCACCGGCGGAAGAGGCGTCAAGCTCGATTGCAGTCGTGAAGCCGCGCCGGCCACCGGCTGGACGCGGCGCACGAAGTCGGCCTCTTCGAGCAGAGCCAGATCCGCGGCGTCAAGACGCGCGCTCACGGCATTGAGCCAACGGCTCTCGGCCCTGATCTCGATGCCCCGCTGGAGCATCCAGTTCTGATGCGCGGCCGAGACGGGCAGATCCCGCTCGCTGAGCAGGCGTTCGGGAGGCAACACCTTCGCTCGCCGGGCCAGGGCCCGCTCGCTGATGTGATCCAGGGCGCGCTCCAAGGGAATGCCGGCCTCCCTGTCTTCCAGGAAGATCCAGGCATTGCGGGTCTCACCGGCCTCCAGCCGGTCTCTCAGCCGGGGATCCACGTCCAGCGCGTTCACCGCGAGGGGGAACAGCGCCAGGCCCAGCATGATCGCGATGCATCGCTTCATATCGACCTACTTGATGAGAGTCAGCTTCTTCTGGAATCGCTGACCGTCGAACTGGAGCTGCGCCAGGTAGACGCCACTCGCGAGTTCGAGGCCACGACTATTTCTTCCGTCCCAGACACGTTCATGCTCGCCCGCGCTCATCACTTCGTCGGCGAGCCGGGCCACCCGGCGGCCCTGGATGTCGAAGATGTCCAGCCGCACAGCGCCGGCCGACGCGGTGCTGAATCGTATCTTCGTGCTCGGATTGAAGGGATTGGGCCAGGCACCTTCCAGACGTGTCACCATGGGAAGGTCCTCGGGCGCGCCCGTGGCAACCACCTGTCCCTCGATCTTGAAATCGTCGAAGTAGTAGCCGTCCTCGTCGATGGAACTGTCGGACATGTAGACGAAGCGCAGCAGCACGTTGGTCTCGTCGGCCCATTCCGCAAGATCCACGATCTCGTGGACCCAGGTGTTCTGCTGCCCGTGATAGACGGGCTCACCGTCGGGCTGGGCGCCCTGGCCGCTGCCGTTGACTGTGTGAACCGTGGCCAGGGCCGTCCAGCTGCCGCCGCCGTTGGTGGAGAGCTGCAGCTGGGTGCAGTCCCAGTCCTCCTCGATGTCCCAGCGGGCCCAGAAGCTGAGCACGGGATCGATGACCTCGGCCAGGTTCACGGAGCTGCCCATACGGCATTCCTTGTCCTGGTAGTGCCCGCTGTCGCCGTCGGGGCTGTCGGTCATGGAATGGGTGGCGCTGTGGTAGAGATTGGTCGTCAGGGCCCACTCGCCGGTCCACTGGCCGTCGCCGCTCTCGAAATCGTCTTCGAAGAGAGCCAGGGTCTCGGAGAAGGGCAGAAGGAAGTTCTCGGTCCTGCTGGGCGAATCGACGCTGACCTGACGATCCATGGGCAGGTGGTCCGGAGCGCTCACGTAGAAGGTGTAGTCGCCGTAGACCAGGTCGACTTCGTAGTAACCGTCCGCGCCGGAGTCGCTGTAGACCGTGGTCACGTAGACGTCGGCCGGATAGCTGCGGATCTCGAGCATGGCGTCCAGGGGAATCGAACCGCCCACCTCATGGACGTGACCGGACACCGTCCCGCTTGCCTCGGGATCGAGCTGGATGTCCAGCACCGTGGGCGTGCCCCAGTTGGTGCTGACACCGTACTCGGTATGGGTGATGTATCCCGCCGCCGAGAAGCTGATGTCGAAGCTCCCGTCGGGAAGCAGCTTGTAGTAGTCGCCGTGATCCGGATCGGTATGCACGACCTTGTCATTGCCGATGACCGTGACCGTGGCGTTGAGGGGATAGCCGGTGTCCGAGGCGGTCACGATGCCGTTCACGCCGTAGCGCGCCGCCGCAATCCAGTGCATGAAGCTCTCGCGATTGTCGTCCCAGTAAGCGTCGAGCTGGCTGGCGGGCGGCGCGTAGCTGTCGCTGAACTCGACGATCACATGCATGGAACCGGTCTCGTGATAGGCCCAGTCCTGGATGCTGCCCTCGGTCACGTACCACTCGGCGCCACGGGTGATGCCGTGATAGAAGCTGCCGTTCCACATGGGCTGGTTGTACCAGCTGTATTCCTCGGAATGCAGGATGAAGGCCGCGTCGTCGGGAGTCAGATCGTAGGTGTAGTCCCAGGGATAGTTCACGACGAGGGCGCCGCTGTGGCCGTCCTGGGCGATGACGAAGTTCTGACCGAAGCACCAGTTCTTGTAGCTGACGGTCTCGGGTTCCTCGGTCCATGTGCCGTCGTCGCCGATGCTGCCGTCGGGCACGGGAAAGTTGCGGTTCAGATCAATGCCGTTGGCGTTCTGACGGTTGCCCGCCACATGGCCGTCGGGATTGTGCAGGGGCAGGAAGTGGATCTCGTAGTTGTCCACGAGGTAGGTCACGTCTTCGTAACCCGCCTGGCCATAGTTGTCGGTGAGGTATTCGATGAGATAGATCGACATCTCCATGGAGATCTTCTCGTTGCCGTGCATGTTCGCCGAGATGCGCACCTCGGGCTCGGCTTCCTCGACGCCGATGTTGTCGCTGATCACCAGGGTCCAGAGGTTCCGACCCTGCACGGATGTCCCGATGTTTCCCATTTCGCAGATCGCGGGATGATCCGTCTCGGCGTCGGCGAGGATCTCGCCGAGCTGGGTGTAGGTATGATAGACGCCGCGGTCACCCCGGCGGAGGATTTCATCCCCGAGGGCGGCCTGCTCGGCCCAGATGCGCTCGATCTCGCGGCGGACTTCCCGTTCGCGGTCCGGAATGAGTTCGAAGTCGACGCCCATTTCGCGCAGGGCGGCCGCCTCGGCCTCTGTGACTCGCGGCTCGAAATACCAACGCGTGGTGAAGGGATCGACCTGCTCGGGTCGCAGCTGTTCGCGGCTGAAAGAGGCGATGGGCACCTCGGCCAGGATGGCGTCGATCTCGCTGGGCGCATCCACGAGGATGCGCACGGGAAATCCTTCGAAGACGGCCTCCTCCCACATCGGCAGACCCTTGCGATCCAGGGGGATATCGGTTGCGAAAGCCGAGGTGGCCACGAGGATTAGACCCGTGCAAAGCAGTGCGAGAGCGCGTCCCATGATTCCGTCCCATATGTTTGTGAGGTCGATACGCGGGCACCCGAGAAGCCGAGGGCCCGCCCGAAAGGTCCTCGGCTCCTCAATTATACCATAGGGAGGTAACGGGCTCCAGAGGCTCCTAGCCCTTCGGTGGAAGAACCGCAATTCGCTGCGCGCCCGCTTCTTGAGCGCTCGCGAAAGCCTTCATGTATCGCGTGTAGGAGGTCTCCGGTTCGGAACGGAGCGCCACCTCGAGGAACTCCTTGGAATCGAGGGCCATCTTCAGGAGCTTGGGGAAACTCTCGGAGGCAAAGTCGAATGGCTTCGCGAGGAATCTGATTCCTAGTCGGGAAGCTTCTCGAGGGCGTCCATGACCTCGTCGATGATCCAGTCGGGCGTGGAGGCGCCGGCGGTCACGCCGATGGTGGCGGCCTTCTCGAACCATTCCGGCTCGAGGCCCGAGGCGTCCTCCACCTGATGGCTCCTGGGATTCTTCTCGAGGGATATCTCGGTCAGGCGACAGGTGTTCGCACTGGTGAAGGAGCCCACGATGACCATCACGTCCACCTCGCTGGGCAGGGTGCGGATGTCCCGCTGATGGGTCTTGGTGGGACCGCAGATGGTGTCCACGTAGCGCAGCTCGCGCACCCGCGGAGCGAGCTCGGCGAGGATGCGCTGCACGTTCTCCATGTTCTGTGTGGACTGCACCACCACCCCCACCTTTCGCAGACGCTTGGGCAGGCGTTCCTCGATCTCCTCGGGTCCGGCCAGCACGATGGCGTCTTCCACCTGTCCGGCGATGCCGATGACCTCGTCGTGGCCGTGGTCTCCGATGACGATGAGCCGGTATCCGTCGGCGGCCATCTCCCGGGCGACCTGGTGGATCTCGTGCACCAGGGGACAGGTGGCGTCCAGCAGCTTGAGCCCCTCCTCTTCGGCGCGGCGATAGACATCGGGGGCCGCCCCGTGGGCGCGCACCAGCAGGGTGCCCTCGCCGCCGGAGCCTTCCAGGTCGTCCACCACCTTCACGCCCGCGCTGTCGATGCGCTTGACCACGTGTTCGTTGTGAACGATGTCGCCGAGCATGACCACGGGATCGCTGCTTTCGGCGGCCTCCATGGCGATGTTGAAAGCGCGCTTCACGCCGAAGCACTGACCGGCACTGCGGGCGAGGATGATTTCACGAGGCATCGAAACTCCTTGGGCTCTCGCCCAAGAATACGCCTTCGCTAAGCGTCGTGCAACGGTGACACGCATCAGACAATCGGAGGCGATTGTCCAGTAGTAGGTGGAGACGGAGGAGATGAGTTCGGTTCCGACTGACTTCGAAGCGGAAGGAGGGACCGAAGCTCATCTCCTCCGCCTGCGACTACTGCAGAAGGATCAGCTTCGTGGTCTGACGCGTGTCACCCATGCGGACGCTCGAGAAGTACACGCCGGAAGGAAGCTGGCGGCCGGCGTCGTCATGACCGTCGAAGTCGAAGCGGAGGGTGTGGCTGAAGATCTGGCCCTGGTAGACGTCGCGGACGCGGCGGCCCTGGGCATCGAAGATCTGGATGACGATGTCGGTGCCGAGAAGCGAGATGTCGGCGTCCACGCGGATCTCGGTGCGGGGATTGAAGGGATTGGGGAAGCAGCTCGCCTGGATCAGGGAAGGCTGTTCGGGGGTCGTGTCCAGTCCGAGCATGAACTCGGCGAGGCCCTCGACCTGGTCGGGATTGACGAGATCGTGATTCTCGATGCTCCCGGAGTAGTTGGCCGCCTCGCCGCCGAAGAGGAAGCGGAAGTCCTCGGCGAAGATCTCGTGGGGACGATCGGCATGCATGGCGTCTTCGTGGTAGATGCCGGTATCGGTGATGCCGCGCATCTCGCGATAGCGGTCCCAGAGGTCCACGCTGGTGTCGGGCATGCGCTCGTACTGGAAGAGGTGGCCCAGCTCGTGGGTCACGGTGAAGGCGGTGACTTCAAAGGGAGTCGACACGGGCGCGGGGCTCATGAAGATACGACGTCCGAGGGCCGAGCTGACGGGCAGCGATTTCCGCGGATAGGGCAGGAGGATCACTTCAATATCCCCGACGGGTCGGGGATAGCTCACCGTTTCCAGGGCCTCGACTATGGCAGCGCTAGAGTGGGGAAAGTAGCGATAGTCGGGACCCGCACCTCCCGCCGAAGTGGGAACCATCAGTTCCACGGCAGGCATGCCGGGCAGTTCGAGATAGGCCTCGTCGCCCGCGCGACTCACGTAATTGTCCAGGATGTATTCGGGAGTCAGGATGGTCGCTTGGCTTCCGCCGGCGAACTCCAGCTGCATGAGACCCGTCTCCGCCAGGGCCGCGGTGGAAACGAGCATCAGCGCGGCGGCGATCAGTGTGCGGCAGTTCAGGGTCGATTTCATCAGTGACTCCCATGGTTGCGATCTCTGCGGGGACAGGCGCAGGGTGCATTCCCCTGCCTCCCCTTCATGGGACACGATGATACCCTAGGCGCAGGCTCCGAGGCAAGTCGGGCATTGGCTTCACTACTTGTTAATAATCAACAGTTTACATTGGGTAATATTTAGCATTTCATGCCCCTCTCCGGCCTACGCTTCATTTTCCCTCGGATCGCGCCACGGGGCAGCGAAACCCCTGGCCGCTCTGGGGCAAAAGGCCCAGGCCGCCAGGCGGCTCTGTCGCGGAAGTAATTCAATGTCAAGGATTTGGAGATTGAGGGCGGATTCCGCGACTGGGTGATCTCACCCGATCAGAAGGGGATCACGTTTCCCAGGTGAAAATGCGCCCCTCCTTCGGGATTCAGCCCGAGCTCGACGCGGAGCACATCCCCCAGTGGCGAGAAGATTCGCAGGCCGGCGCCGAAGCCGGTGGCCCGGTGCCCCGCGATGCCGTCCTCCCAGGGCAAGCCGTTGCGCCAGAGCATGCCGCCGTCGAAGAAGAGCAGGACTTCGCCTTCGAAGTCCAGGGTCCACCAGCGGGTCAACTCCCAACGCTGCTGCCCGAAGAGGGAGCGGCGCCACTCCAGCTGGAACAGGCCGATGTTGCGGCCATGGGCGCCGAAGGGCTGGTCATGGTCGTCCCAGCCGTTGAAGTGGCCGCGCTCCCAGCCCCTCACGCTGCGCATGCCGCCCAGGGACCAGACCATCCGGTGATAGAGATCCCCCTCCTGCAGGCCCAGTTGAACGGTGCCGGCCAGCACGCCGACCTTTCCCATGCTCTGGTAGCGCGAGAAGGCGAAGGTCCATCGTCGCAGGGAATAGGTGCTGCCCAGTTCGGGATGGTAGAGATCGACGCGAAGATCGAATCGGGAACCGCGGAGCGGACGGATGTAGCTGTCGCGGCCGTCGTGGGAATAGCCCAGACTCAGCCCCAGGAAGCGTTCCTCCCACTCGCCATCGCTCTCGATCTGCAGGCGCCAGGAGAGACTCGCGCCGACGAGAAAACGGTGCAGTCGCGGGCGGCGCCGGTCCAGAGGGATCAGGACCAGGGCTCCCCCGCCGTTCTGGCGGAAGTAGTCCACGTCGTCCACGTCCAGCTCCCGATAGCTGTAGCTGAGGTAGTGCTCCAGGGGAAACTCGCGGAACCAGGGACGGACCAGACTGAATCGCGCGCTGTCCTCCCAGCCCTGGGTGGCCGAGAGACGAAGTTCGTCGCGGCGGCCGAAGAGATTCCGATTGCGATAGGCGATGCCCGCGCGCCAGCGCAGCTCCTCGTCGATGTCCAGCATGGGATAGATCTGCTCGGTGGACGCCCGGCTGCGTTCCTCCAATTCGATCACGAGTTCGACTCCCCCGCCCCTTCGGCGGGCGCGTGCGTCGGTTGAGAGGAAGAGCCCGAGCCCGTCCAGGAAGCGAAGATCTTCGCCGAGGGCCCTCGGATCGAAGGATTCGCTGGGATAGAAGGACAGCTCCCGCAGCACGGTGGCGTCGCGGGTTCGGCCGTTGCCCTCCAGGCGGATCTCCATCACGGGAAGACCGCGCAGGGATTCCATTTCCCCGTCGCGCAGCCAGTCGCCATCTGACGATGGTTCCGCCACCGCGGTGAGCGCGAGCAAGGTCAGAACGATGGGAATCAGGATCCGCAAGAAAACCCCCTCCGCGGCAATCTACGCGGAGGGGACCTCGTATACCAAGCATTTTGCGGGGGCTAGGCCTCCGCGGGAGGGGGATCTTCTTCGCCGCCGGGGTTGCTGGGCGCGGGCTCGGCCACCGGCAGGGCGATCGCTCCCGGCGCGACATAGGCCGCGCCCATCCTCGACCCGAGAATGGCGCCGATGCCGAAGAGGTAGAAGGCGACTTCCACGAGGATGCCGATCCCGTTGGGCACTCCGCCCACCCATTCGACCATGGTCGACAGGAACCAGATCATGAGGATCCACAGCAGCATGGACAGGTAAGCGTTCATGCCCCGCTTCTCGAAGGTGAATCGCGAAAGCGCGAAGACGGGCATGAGTCCCGGCACCACCACGAGACCGATGACGATGGTGGCGATGGAGATCAGGAAGGCCACCAGCACCAGAACCATCAGAGGCGGAATGGGCGACAGGATGATGGCCAGGAAGGCCAGCAGCAGCACCAGGGTGATGATCACCGGAATGAAGAGCACGATGAGCCCCAGGAAGAAGAGCAGTCCGAAGAGCAGGCTCTTCCAGGGACGGTATCGCAGGGTGGAGGTCACGTTCTCCACGCGCTTGCGGAAGATGATCCTGAGCAGCAGCGCCACGAAGAGCATGCCAAGCAGTCGCAGAACGATCTCGGCGGCGGTGAGGTTGTCCTGGAGATTATCGTACTGGTGATAGTCGAGCCACTCCTCGTGGCCGTTCACGTCCTCGCCCGTGAGCACATGCCAGCCCTCGCCGGTGAGCAGGGCCGAGATGGGGAAGCTCACCACTTCCCCCTCGAAGGTCGAGGTGGAGTCGGAGTGCACCTGTCCGCCGAGGCAGACGGCGTCGCCGCCCACGCTGCCCTCGCCCGACAGGGTCAGGTCGCCCATCACCACGACCACGTCGCCCCGCACTTCGCCATGGATTTCCAGGTCGCCGAAGAGCACCACCACTGCGTCGCGGATGCGTTCGTCGGCGGCGATGACCACATCTTCGTCGAAGTAGAAACGCCCGTCCTCGTCCTCGTAGTAGCGGGGCGAGCGTCGGGCGGGTTCGTCGAAGTCGTCGTCCTCGGTCTGGATCTCTTCGCGGGTCTCCGTTTCCGTGATGACGCGTACGGAACTGTCGCTCATGTGAACTTCGAGAACGGTCTCGGTGCTGTCCTCGGTCTCCTGGGCCATGAGGGGCCCGGCGAACAGGAGCAGCAGGGCAAGGAGCATGAGCGGGATCGGGACCTGGTAGCGGCTCTTAGTGAACATGAGTGACCGCTCCCTTCAGTCTATAGCGAAGCACGATCGTAACGATGAGGAAGACGGGCGCCAGCACTCCCAGGATGACGAGGCCGAGGAAGGCGGGCGGCATGTTGCCGAAGACCAGGCCGCCGGCGCGGCCCAGCACCCTCACGGGCTCGAGGGTGTCGGAGAAGGATCCGCCCGCGCGGCCCAGGGTGCGCAGACCGTCGCCGATCTGATCGCCCCGTTCCAGCAGGGTCTGGGCGGCGGTGTCCACCAGGGGCGCGGGCATCTCGGGGCTGGCCGGATTGAAGGCGCGGATGAGCACCATGACCAGCAGGAAGAGCGCGGCCGCCATGGCCAGTCCTCGGATGAGTCGGGGGAAGATGGCTTCCTGTGGACGCGTTTCGGGCAGGATGACAGCCAGGGCCCGATCGGCGAATCCCGCGGGGGCGGGCACCTTCTCGAGCCGGTCCAGTGCGTCCAGCAACTGTTTCTCTTCGCGAAGGGCCCCTCGGCAGCCTTCGCAGGATTCCAGGTGGTCCCTCATGATTTCCCGGGATGCCCCGAGAGGGACCCCTTCCAGGTAGTCGGACAGGGTCGCCCGAACCTGGGAGCAAGTCATCTGGAAATCCTTGGGGCTCATGGTGTTTCCTCCGTGGCGCGAATACGGATGTCTCCAGTGGAAGTTTCGATGCGGGCGCGGGTCTCGCCCTTGCCGATGACGGCCTCCAGGTCCCGGCGGGTGATCTCGCGTACCTGCATGGGGATGCGGGCGTCCACGTCGCCGGAGGAGGTCTTCAGTTCGAGTTCGTAGGAGGCTCCGGGCAGGAAGCTCAGGTCCAGGTCGCCGCTGGAAGCGCGGATATGGAGCTCCTGGCCGGGATGGCCCAGTCCCCGAATCACCTGGTCTCCGCTGCCGCTCTTGCTGCGGAGCCGATCGGCCAGGCCCGAGGCGTTGATGTCGCCGCTGCCGGTCTCCAGATCCGCGGGCCCCATCACCTTGCGAAGGAGGATGTCCCCGCTGCCGGTCTCGGCGCTGCAGGCTCCCAGGACCGTGAGGATCTCGAGGTCGCCCGAGGAGGTCTTGGCCTCGCAGGATCCGATGCGCTTGAGGCTCACCGAGCCGCTGCCCGCCTGTGCCCTCACGGCACCGGCCACGTCGCGCAGGCGGATGTCGCCGCTGCCGACCTTCACGTCGAGGTCGGCCTCGATGTCTCGGACGTCCACCGAGCCGCTGCCCGCCTCCAGGTCCAGACGACCGGCCAGATCCCGCAGGCGCAGCTCTCCGCTGCCGACTCCCGCCTGCACTTCCAGGCGCCTGGGAAGGCGGACCACGATGTCCACCCAGACCTTGCCTCGGGGAAGGTCTGGCTTCAGGCGCAGCTGCTCGGCCTCGCGAACCACCCTCAGGCTCGATTCGCCGAGCATGTCCTCGGCCTTGCCGCGCTTGCGGGCGTTGGCCTTGAAGACCAGTTCCACGAGCACGTCGGCGCGGTCTTCGCCCAGACACTCGAGCAATCCCGATCCGTTGCCGACGATGAGTCGCTCGAGGCCTTCGGCGGGCAGGCTCAGGGTCTCCTCGCGGGTCAGGGTTCCCGCCAGCGCCGGCAGGGCCATGAGCAGGAGCATCCAGAGGGCCAGTGTTCTAGGAGACGATTTCGTCACGCTTCAGCCTCCGTTTGAGTTGCTCGCGGGCACGGTGGATGCGGATCTTCACCGTCCCCAGGGGCAGGTCGAGAATCTCGGAAATTTCCTGGTAGCTCTTCTCCGCCTGGTGCCGCAGCAGCAGGATGGACCGATAGTGCTCGGGCAGCTCGGCGATGGCCTCCGCGATGATCTCGCGGCGCTCGTTCTGGAAGGTCACCTGACTGGGATCGGGCGTGTTCGAGGCCACTTCCCGGCGGAAGGATCCGTCGGAGCCCTGCAGGTCCTCGTCCAGGGAATAGGCGATGCGCTTGTTCTTGCGGATGTGGTCGATGCAGAGGTTCGTGGCGATCTTGAACAGCCAGGCGCTGAAGGGGTATTTCTCGTCGTAGCGATCCAGCCGTGTTAGGGTGCGCACGAAGGATTCCTGCGCGACCTCCTCGGCCAGGCCGGGGTTCTTGAGCATGCGCCAGCAATAGTTATAGACGGGATCCTGGTAGCGGGCCAGAAGCAGGCGATAGGCCTGCCGGTCCTCTTCCAGGCAGCGGCGGATGAGTTTCCTGTCCTCAGCGGCGTTCAAGGACCGGCTTCCTTCCGAAGCAGCGCCGGCAGTCTTCGCTGCGGCACCGACTCTTTTAGCGGAAATGGAAGAGTACTCCATGAGGTCCTTTGCTTCGAACGACTTTTTCCGGATTCTCTACGCCCACCTGGGCGGCCTGATTGCGGCGGGAGTCCTGCGCAGCCTCGCCTGGTTGCCGCTGATCTTCTGGATCAGCTGGGCGGCGCCGGAGGGCTCCGTCGCGGGCAGCTACGGTCTAGGCGCATTGGGGTTTCTCGTTTTAGCCCTTTTTGCGGACCCATTTCTGGCCGGTGGTGCCCTGGGCCTCTCGGCCCGCATCCTCGAAGGCGAGGCGGCCAGCCCCCGGGACGCCGTGGCCGGCCTGGGCCTGCGATACCGGGCCCTCTTGTCCTGGACATGGATCCAGACCCTGCTGGGCCTCATCGGCCTCTACAACCTGCTTCAAGCCTTCTCCCCGGCGAGCGCCGTGCCCGAGTTCCTGGCCTTCCTGGCCGCCGCCCTCTCCCTCTGGGCCTGGATGGTCATGCGGGCCATGAACATCCACCTGCCCAGGCTCCTCATCATGGAGGAACTGCCCCTGAAGGAGGCCCTTTCGCGGGCCTTCCTGCGGGTGGTGGCCCAGCCCGGCCGAAGTCTCGGCCAACTGGTTTTCCGATTGGGCCTGGCCTTGCTGCT
This sequence comes from uncultured bacterium, assembly GCA_964344565.1. Taxonomy (GTDB): domain Bacteria; phylum Krumholzibacteriota; class Krumholzibacteriia; order JACNKJ01; family JACNKJ01; genus JACNKJ01. Next base: position 46,144 of record CAYFNT010000009.1, on the reverse strand, counting down.
CCTGGTCAGCGGAATCGGCGTCATACTCGGACTGGGCAGCTTCGGGGTGATCCACGGCTTCGCCCTCGGGCGCTCCCAGGAATAGACGATAGCATTCAATATTTTTTTACGAGCCTAAGGCCCTTTGAGCAGCTCTGTTATCTACTATTCTATCGAAGAGCCTTGGGGGGCGACGCTCCCCTATAAGGAACAAGGAGCCAATGAATTCAATTCAGGCGCCCGGTTCGGCATGGCCAGGGACAATGCCGAAATCCTTGAAAGGCTACTAAAGGCTCAAGTCTTTTCGGGAAGCGCCGAAAACTAATAGGAACATCGGGGCCTGGAGGGTCTCCGAAAGCCATGCCTGTGCCCGCACGCCGCGGCACCATCAGGAGGATAGAATGGCAAGGAAAAGGAATAAGGAAGCCGG
>CAYFNT010000009.1:43027-45635 GCA_964344565.1 uncultured bacterium | reverse complement strand
GTGGGTCAGTGGCCCTACACCTCGAAAAGCGGAAAGAAGGCCTCCGTCGATCGCCTCATCTCCCACACGACGGTCGCCAAGGGGAAGGGAAAGGGCTCCAAGGCCGGCGCCGCGAACTGGGGGAAATACGGCAAAGCCAACAAGCTTGGTGATTACCTCTACAACAAGAACAAGGTGAACGAGGACATCGGCACCTGGAAGGGTCCCTACCTCGAGAGCTATAGCTTCAAGGATCCCTGGGGCAACGCCTACGTGGTCAACAGCCGCTACTTCCCCAACGGCAAGTACACCGGCAACAAGGTCCACAAGGTCATGGTCCTGAGCGCGGGTCCCAACGGCAAATGGGAGACCGCCTTCAGCGACGGCACCACCGAAACGATCTCGGGTGACGACATCGGATACGTGGTCACCGTTCAGTAAGGATAGAATCCGGAACCGGCGCGAGGGCCTCGCTCTCGCGCCGGTTTTCTTTTATCCCCAACCCTCCCGCTCGAGCCAGCCTCCTCTACCCCCTTAGCGTCCTCTTGTCAGACCGGCTACTTCAGGCCGGCCGGGACAAGCTCCCACCTCACTCCCCTGCCAGATGCGCCCGGCAAGAAGAAGGGCGACTCCCCCGGAGGGAGCCGCCCTTTCCATATCCCGATGGGGTGAACGTCTCGGAGCCTATCCTTCGAGGATCATGGGCGTGAGCATCACCACCAGTTCGATGTTGGTTACCTGGCTCTCGGTCTTTCCGAAGAGGTAGCCGAGCCAGGGGATGTCCTTGAGGAATGGAATGCCGGACTTCACGAAGTTGGTGCGCTCGCTGATCAATCCCGCCAGCACCAAGGTCTCGCCGTGGCGAACCGTGCCCACGGTGTCCAACTCGCGGACGGACAGCACGGGGGCCGTGTCGTCGTTGGGGCTCTTCACCACCGCCACGACATCGCTGATGGTCGGGTGCACGTTCATGGTGATGGTGCTGTCGCTGGAGACCTGGGGAGTGACGTCCAGGACGACGCCCACGGGCAGGCTTCGAGGCGTGTAGTAGATGATGGCGTCGCTGCCAACCCCGTTGCTCACGATGGCCGGTTCCACGTTGGCCTCGTAGAACACTTCCTCCCGCACGATGCGCACCACGGCCTTCTGGTTGTTCAATGTGGTCACCCGCGGCGAGGCGACGGTGTTCAGGTCGCCGCTCTCGGAGATGGCCTCGATGACGCCCGTGATGTCCATGTTGTCGAAGACCAGCTTGAAGTATTCGTTGGCGATATGGCCGTCGCTATCGAAGGTGTAGAGTGAAGGTTCCACCTCGTCGCTGGAAAGGATGCTCCAGTCGATGCCCGTCTGGGTGTCCTGGTCGAGGGCCACCTCCAGGATTTTCACCTCGATGGCCACCTGCCTCAGCAGGGAACGGCGCATTCGCTCGACGAAATCCTCGGCCTGGGCCACGCGTTCGGGCTCGGCGGTCACCTGCACCATGGAGGCCATGGGATTGGCCAACAGCAGACGGCCCTCGCCGTCGGCGATGTTGACGGCCTGGAGCTCGTCGCTCTTGGCCTGCTCGGGCAGGGAACCCTGGAAAACGATCGTGCTCATGGAGTTCATGAGGTCGGGCCAGACACTCATGACGAGGTTGCTGCTGATCTGGCTCTGGTTGCTGTTCTGACTGTCGCCGCCGCTGGACTCCTCATCCTCGCCTCCGGATTGGCTGGCGCTGACCTGCAACTCGCCGGAGCCCACACGCTCTGTGACTGGATAGTCGAAACTGAACCAGCGGGTGATCATTCCCGGACGAGTGACCACGATCACGCCATCGGCGATCTCATGGGAAAGTGCCAAAGGTTCGAGGATGGCTTCGAGGGCTCTCTCCAAACTCACCTTTTCGAGATGCACGTCGGCCTGGCCGCCCACGTCGGGGGCCATCTGCAGGCCGAGGCCCGTGTTCTCCGCCAGCGACCTCAGGATTCCACGCAGATCCACCGGCCCCTGGGTCATCACGGTCACCGCGTCGCCGTCCACGAAACCCACGGCACGATCAGCGGTATCGAGAGCCCTGGGCTGGGCGGCCAGAAGTGCCGGCAGAACCAGCATCAACACGAGCATTGCCTTGACGGTTTTCATCGCTTCCCTCCATGGTCGCTAAGGCCCTCTGGCCGGACAGCTGTCACACTGCTCTCTTCCGTCTCCACCATCACCACGGCGATCTCCATATCCGCCTCGGGATCGGTGACGGCGAGCCTCAATTCCTTTCCATCATTCAGCAGGGTCACACCCTCTCGATCGATGGCGATCACCTTCGCTCCCGAGAGCTTCTCGCCGACACGGCAGGGAACGCCGTTCACGAGGGCGATGGGATCGACGCCGCGGAGCACCACCGCGTCGCAACGCCAGGTCTCGACTCGCTCCGGTACGTGGGTGGACGCATCGGGCAGGGAGGCATCGAAGGGATCCCTGGCCCCTCGCGGCCAGCGAAAATCCCCGGTCCTGGATGAGGCCAGGGCGACCTCGCCCTCCTCACCATCGACCGCCTCCATGAGGAAGCTCAGGGTCGCCGTGCCGGACTGGTGGTCCTTCGCTTCGGCCATCATGGCGTATCGGCCTTGAGTCTCCGCGCGGAATGTCCATA
>CAYFNT010000009.1:1747-42927 GCA_964344565.1 uncultured bacterium | reverse complement strand
TACGTTGTCGACTTTTATCGCCCGGGGAATGCCCTCCAGGCCTGCGAGGAAGCGGGCGGCGCTTCGCAGATCCGAGTAGAAGCTCGCCTCTACCCTGAAATCGCTGAGCTTGGCCGCGGCCCGGACCTCGGCGTCGTGGTCAACCTCGCCCTCATCCATCATTTCATCGTCGTACTCTTCTTCCTCGACCGACTCCATATCCTTAGCGACCTCGGCCAGGTGAAAATCACGCAACTCGCAGTCGTCGGCGATCCGCGCCAACTCCAGGAAGAGAAGATCGACCTGTTTGCTTTCGGGAAAGAGGAGCGTCCAACGCTCCTCAGCCGCCTCGCTTCGGGATCGGACGCGCTCGAGGATCTCCGATCCCGTCTCGCCCCAATTCTCCAGCTCCTGCATCTGCAGCTCGAGGAGCTCCGCCTGCTCAGCGCTGTTCCGGGCTGCCTTCCAGGACGGATGGACGATGAAAAGCAGTGCCAGGGCGCCCAGGGCAAAGGGCAACCACCAGCGCCAGGCGCCGAGGGCCTTTCTCAGCGTCGTTGCGTTCCTTTCCACTAGACTCCGCCTTTCGCTCCGCCACCGAGGGCGATCTCGTACTCGAGGCTGAACACCACGCGCTTGCGTGCCGGCTTCACGGACGGCATCGCTTCCTCGGATTCCGGATCGGACACCTCGAACTCGTCTTCCTCCTCGAAGTCCTCTTCGAGGAAACTGGGATCGAGCTCTTCGATACTGATCCGACTGGGAAGGTCACCTCGGAGCAGCAGTTCCGACTCCTCGAGTGAGGAGGTGAAAGCGAGGAAGGATTGCTGGGCTCGTTCGTTGAAGTCGTCGGCGCTCACGCCCGAGATCTGCAGGATGCGCCGACCTTCACGCTCGACCACGCGCAGGGTTTCGAGGCGAATCGATTCGGGAGTGCGCAGGGCCAAGTCTGCCAGAACCAATTCCAGACCGACCGCGCCCAGATCATGGGCCGCGGTCACCCGCTCGCGCTCCTGGGCGGTGCGCCAGAGGAGCCCCGTGCGCTCGGCCTCCTCCAGGAGCGGACCTGCCTCCTCGAGAGCTGCATTCAAGCGTTCCAGACGATCTCCGGCCCGTCGTTCCGCCGCCAGACCACCCAGCACCGCCAGGGGCACCAACACCCCCATGAGGATGGCGGCCACGGAGGCGATGCGCTTCAAGGTTTTCGGACTGAGCAGTCCCTTGCGTTTTCGCGGTATGAGATTCATGCCGCCGAGGCCTAGACTGGCGGCGATGGCCGCCGCAACGGGCATGATCGCCTGCGGCTCCAGGCCCTCGCCACCGTCTTCAAGCAGTTCCGATGGGCTCCAGCTCCGAATCTGTGCCGTCTGCGATTCGCCAAGTTTCGCGGCGAGGGCTTCACCGAGGATCTCATCGCCTTCCAGGAAGAAGGTGTCGATGGACAGGTTCGCCTTGCTCTGTCGCGCGCGATGCACCGAGCGCAGGATCTCCGTGGACAGGCGCTCCACATGTGCCGACATGACCTCTCCGCGTGCCGAGTTGGGCAGGCTTCGATGCAGGATCGGCCCCTCGCGAGTCGCGATGCCGACGAAGCTCTCCTCTTCGGCCAGGTGGATGAAGGACCAGGCACTCTCCTCGCCCACTCCGTTTTCCGCGGACCTCAGGAGAAGGTCGAAGATCAGATAGTCGGGGAGCAGGGTCTCCGCATCCACACCCGAGGCCGCCAGGGCTTCCTGGAACTCGGCCACCTTGCTCTGCCGGCAATGGGCGAGCAGAACGCTGGATGTTCCGCCTCCGGAACCATCCTGGCTTCCCATGGGGCGCCATGCGAGCGCGACATCGTCCAACCTGGCGTCGCCTTCGCGGGCGGCCCAGACCGCCAGGGCCCGCTCCATCTCGCGCCCCCGAAGACGGGGCAGCTGGGGATGTCCGAGTTGAACCAGGGAACCCGGCATCAGGCCGAGCACGCGGGTTCCACCTGCCAGGGACGGTTCCGGTCCCTCGAGGCGTCCCGAGGCGAGGAGGCTCCATCGACCTTCGCCGAGGGGTTTGACCTCGGCCCAGCTCAGGCCCTGTCGATCCCGCCAAAGTCCGTAGCTGTTGCGCTGCTTCATGGACCGACCCCTTTCGGGATGTTGTCGTCTTTTCGTTTCGCGTTGCCGTCGGGGCCCACCGAATAGATGGTCCAGGAGCTCTTGTTCACTCCATAGCTGTAGCCCCAACCGTCTTTCTTGTAGGAATCGTCTAGGCCGAGGGCCTTGCGGATGCTGTTCCAGTTACCGGACAGGAATCCATCGTCGTCCTTTCCGCCCTTGCCCTTGCCGCCCTTGCCCTTGCCGCCCTTGCCCTTGCCTTCATCGTCGTCGTCGTCATCTTCATCGTTTCCGCTGATACGCGTGTTCAGCAGGGCCTGGGCGATCTCCAGTTCGCGCAGAGTGATCTTGCGGCCGAGGGGTTCGCCGTTCACCTCGAAGATCAGGTCGTCGTCCTTGCCCTTGTCATCCTCGCGGTCGGCGCCGGAGCTGAGCAGGTTCAGCATGTTGGCCTTGCCGGACTCCTCGATGACCTCGAGGGTATATTTCTCGCCCCAGGGATCGAGGAAGGCGTCATCGTTCATACCCGGATCGAGATAGGATCCGGCCAGTTTCTTAATCTTGCCGGGGAATCCGCTGTTCTGCAGGTAGTAGTCGCGGGATGCCTCTGCAAGATCGAGCAGCTCGGCCTCGCATTCCTGGATCTTGTCGCGCTTGACCTGGCCCGCACTCACGAGGACGTAGATGTCGTCCTTGGCATCGAGCATGACCCAGGTCTTCCCGATGGATCCCATATCCAGTTTCATGTCCGGGCCCTTGCTGATCACGATGGCCTCGGCCTCTCTGTCTGGTCTCAGCTTGGGTTCGAAGTCGTAGGAATAGTCCTCTCCGAACTGATCCTTGGAGATGGCCTCCGAGTCGAGCCCGTCGCCGCCTCCCAGGTAGGGTCCTTGCCAGTTGTCGTCCCCGGAATCCTCCACGAGAACCGCCAAGCCCTCGTCTTCCGTCGGGAAGCGTCCGGTGTCGTCGTAGAATTTGAGAAGTCCGTCGGAGATGCTGTTCAACTCGTTGAGAGTGGCGTCCACACGTGCCTGGATCAGCTGACGGAAGACCATGGGCACGATCGCGCCGGCCAGAATGGCCACGATACCCATGGCCACGACCAGTTCGATAAGTGTGAAGCCGCGCTCGCGTTTTCGTTTGGACGGAATCAATGGATGGCTCCTCGGATCGACATGATGGGCATGAGCAGCGACAGGGCCGCCAGGCAAACCAGGGTACCGAGAATGGCGATGACGATGCCCTGGAAGATGGCAATGGCCTTCTCGAGATCGCGGGGGATTTCCTTGTCGTAGGTCTCGGCCGCCTTGAGCAGAGAGGTGTCCAGGGTCCCCGTGTTCTCACCCACCGCCACAAGACGCAGCAGCAGAGGCGGGAAGTTTTTCGAGTCGGCGAAGGCCGCGTTGAGGGATTCGCCCGTGACCACTCTCAGGCGGATGATGTGCAGTTCCCGAGAGATCACCATGTTGCCCACCACGCCCTCCAGGAGTTCCAGCAGGCGGATGAGATCGAGGCCCGAGGCGAACATCAGCGAGAAGGTCCGGGAGAAACGGGAGAGCGAAATCTTGCGAACGAAGTTGCTGACCACGGGCAGCCTCAGGAGGAGGCCGTCCCAGAGCAGTCGCCCCTTGCCGGTCTTGAGGGCCATTTTGAAGGCTATGCCCGCGAAGGCCGCCAGACCGAAGATGAGCCACCACCAGTTGCCCATGAAATCGCCCATGGCCATGAAGCGCACGGTGAGGGCTGGAAGTTCGAAATCGACGTCGGCGAAGCTGGCGCGCTGAATCGGGGAATCACGAAAAGCATGAGCAGGGTGATGAGCCCAACGATTGCGGACAGAAGCATGATCGGATAGACCATGGCCTGCTTGAGCTGCCCGCGCAGCCCGTCGCTCCACTCCAGGTAGTCCACGAGCTGGCTGAAGACCTTGTCGATGCCGCCTGTCTTGCCGCCCACGCGGGTCATGGCCAGATACACGGGGCCGAAGACCTCGGAGTGCTCGGCAAGGGCTTCATCGAGGGAAGATCCGCTGTTCACGTTGCCCCGCACGTCGCGGATGACACGCCGCATTTCCTCGCCGCACTGCTCCTCGTAGTCGGCCAAGGCCGAGATGATCGGAATTCCAGCCGACATGCAGGTGGCCATGTGCTGGGTGAACTCGATGACCTCGCGAGGCTTTATCTTCTTCCTTCCGGCTTTCCCGAGGCTGAAGGCGCGACGGCTGCGAATCAGAACCAGGCCCTGGTTCAGCAGATCGCTGGCGAGGGTATCGCCGTCGGTGGCCAAACGCGCTCCTTTAACGAGGGCGCCGTCGGAGGCCATGGCCGTGTAGCGGAATTCCCTCATACGGTCACCCTCACGACCTCGTCGATGCTGGTCCGCCCGGACTTGAGTTTCTCCAGGGCGTTCTCTCTCAGGCTCGCCTGACCTTCGCCACGCGCGGCCTTCTCGATCTCGAGGGCGTCGCGGCCTTCGGCGACCATGCGACGCGTCCGCTCATCGACCTGCAGATACTCGAAGACGGCTTCCCGTCCGCGGTAGCCGGTATCGTGGCAGACGGGGCAGCCGGCTCCCAATCGGAGCTCGCCTCCTGCGAGATCCTCTCGGCTCGCTCCCAGGTAGGCCAGGTCCTCGTCGGTAGGCACGTAGGGGCGGTTGCATTCGGCGCAAACCCGCCGTACCAGGCGCTGCGCCACTACCGAGACCAGGGTGGCCGAGAGAAGGAAGGGTTCGACGCCCATGTCCAACAGGCGGGGAATGGCTCCCGAGGCGCTGTTGGTGTGCAGCGTGCTGAAGACCAGGTGGCCGGTAAGCGCCGCGCGGATGGCGAGCTGGGCCGTCTCCTGGTCGCGGATTTCGCCCACGAGGATGATGTCCGGATCCTGGCGCAGGATGGCGCGCAGACCCTTCGCGAAAGTGAATCCCTTGGCCGTGTTGATCTGCGCCTGGTTGATCACCGGAAGCTCGTACTCAACCGGATCCTCCAGAGTGATGATCTTCGTGTCCGGATGGTTCAGGTGGGCCAGGGCCGCGTACAGGGTCGTCGTTTTTCCGGAACCGGTGGGTCCAGTGACCAGGATGATGCCGTGGGGCTTCTCGATGTCCTTCTTGAAGTTTCCGAGCATTGATTCGGCCATACCCAAGGACGGAAGCCCGAGCATGAGATTTTCTTTGTCGAGGATTCGGCATACGATGCCCTCACCATGCACCGTGGGCATGGTGGATACGCGAAGGTCAACCTTCTTGCGGGCCGACTTAAAGACGATGCGGCCGTCCTGGGGAACGCGGTTTTCGGAGATGTTCATCTCGGCCATGATCTTCACGCGGGTGATCACGATGGCCTGCAGTTCCAGGGGCAGGGTCTCACCCTGGGAAAGTCGCCCGTCCACCCGGTAGCGGCAGCGCAGCACGCGCTCTTCGGGTTCGATGTGGATGTCCGTAGCGCCCATGATCACGCCGCGCTCGATGATGTGATCGACCAACCTCACGAAAGGAGAGTTCTCCTGGTCGAGCCGCACGCCGCTGGCCAGTGCCGCACGCGCCTCCGCCACCAGTTCGGAGTCGTCGCCCACCTCCTCGCAGACACCCAGCTTGGTGGTGATGGCGTTGTTCAATTCGCTCTCGGCCGCATGGAGCACCTCGATGTAGAGGCCCGTCATGCGCCCCATCTCGTCGATGAGCTCGATATCGGTGGGGCTTGCCATGACGACCTTGAGGGTCTGGCTGTCGCGTTCCACGGCGAGGACCGACTTCGACATGCAGAACTCCTTGGGCAGGAGCTTCATGGCTTCGGGGTCGTAGTCGATCTGACCCAGTTCGACGCAGGGGACGCCGATCTGCTCGGCCAGGGCATGGGCGATGGTCCGTTCGCTGCAGATGCCCAGGCGCTGAAGCGCCGCGCCCAGATGCTCGCCGGTCTGGCGCTGCTCCTTCAGGGCCAGCTCGAGCTTGTCGGGGGTGAGGACTCCCGCCTCGATCAGAATGTCGCCGAGTCGCATGGTCGTTGTGATGTTCGCCACCTGTTTCCCCTCGCTGCGCGAACCAAAGACAGGCCCTCCCGCCTCCTTAATAGGAGCGGTGGGCATTCAGCCCCCAACAGCAAGACCGATGCCATGAATCCGACCCAGTGAGGGCCGTAACTGCCTGATACAGTATGGGTTACGGAGTCGTCGAAGTGGATGGGCCAGTCAGGGATCGAGGTATCGGAAAAATAGGTCGGAATGGAATGCCGACCCGGGATCCCTCCTGGGCCACTCGAAGCCCCTGTGCCCCTGCGGCTTCGGCCTGCTATTCCGAATTGCCGTGAGTGGAAAAAACTTATAGGATTCCGCCGCGCGTCGGCGCCGGTCGAACCATGTTTCCCCTTGCTTCGCCCTCCCCCCTGTGATTTAACCCACACAGTCCCCATTGGAGGTACCCATGAGCCTGATCCAGGAAATCCACGCGCGCGAAATCCTCGACTCCCGCGGCAATCCCACGGTGGAAGTCGAGGTCTATCTCGAAACCGGCGAAGCCGGACGGGCGGCGGTGCCCTCGGGCGCCAGCACCGGGGAACACGAGGCCGTTGAACTACGCGACGGTGACGCCGATCGCTACCTGGGCAAGGGCGTGCTGCGGGCCGTGGACAACGTCAACGAGCAGATCCGTGACGAACTCGTGGATGAAGACGCCCTGGACCAGCCGCGCATCGACGCCATCCTGCTCGACCTGGACGGCACCTACAACAAGGAGAACCTGGGCGCCAACGCCATCCTGGGCGTGAGCCTGGCCGTGGCCAAGGCCGCCGCCACCTTCGTGGATCTTCCCCTCTACCAGTACCTGGGCGGCGTTGCCGCGCGCACGCTTCCCGTGCCCATGATGAACATCCTCAACGGCGGACAGCACGCGGACAACAACGTGGACATCCAGGAGTTCATGATCATGCCCACCGGCGCGGAGACCTTCGGCGAGGGCCTGCGCATGGGCGCTGAAATCTTCCATAGCCTCAAGGCCGTGCTCAAGGGACGCGGGCTCGCCACCAGCGTGGGCGACGAGGGCGGCTTCGCCCCGAACCTGCCGAGCAACGAGGAAGCGGTGAAGGTGATCCTGGAGGCCATCGAGAAGGCCGGCTACCGTCCGGGCGAGGACATCCACCTGGCCATGGACGCCGCCGCCAGCGAGTTCTACGAGGACGGTCTCTACAAGCTCGCGGGCGAGGGACGCGACCTCGACTCGGCCGGAATGGTCGACTTCTACACGGAGCTCGTGGACAAGTATCCCATCGTCTCCATCGAAGACAGCCACGCCGAGGACGACTGGGACGGCTTCGCGCTCATGAACGAACAGCTTGGCGACCGCATCCAGATCGTGGGCGACGACCTCTTCGTCACCAACATGGACCGACTCGCCCGAGGCATCGAGGAGGACGCGGCCAACAGCATCCTCATCAAGCTGAACCAGATCGGTACGCTCACCGAGACCCTCGACTGCATCGAGACCGCCAAGCGCGCCGGCTTCACCAACGTGATCAGCCACCGCAGCGGCGAGACGGCCGACACCACGATCAGCCACGTGGCCGTGGCCACCAACGCGGGACAGATCAAGACCGGCAGCCTCTGCCGCAGCGATCGCGTGGCCAAGTACAACGAACTGCTGCGCATCGAGGAGCACCTGGACGAGCTTGGCCGCTACGAGGGCCTGGCCGCCGTGAACTGCGAAGGCTAGCGGGCGGCCGAGAGCCCGCAGGACGGCATGCCCGAGATCAAAGCGCCTCCCCGCTTCCTGCGCGCCCCCTGGACCGGGGGCAGGATCGCCGGCCGCACCTTCCGCGGCCTGTTCGTCCTGTTTCTGGCCCTGAGCGCCTGGCTTCTGATCCTCGGGGACTCGGGCTGGCTCAAGCAGGCACGGCTCAAAAACAAGCAGGAGGCGGCCCGCCGGGACATCGCCGAGCTTCAGAAACAGGAAGCTCTTCTGGGAGAAGAGCTTAGCCTGCTCCTCACCGATCCGGCCTACCGCGAACGCATCGCCCGGGAAGAATGGGGCTTCAAGGCCCCCGGCGAGCGCGTCTACTACCTGAAACGGACCGAGGAGTCTCCTTAGTTAGTCGCGACTAAGTTAAGCGTTCACAAGGGCTTCCCCACCTCAATCCTCGTGAAAAATTTCCTTTGGGTCTTGAAATCCGGTTTGCGGAACGTAGTTTGTCCAGGAGGTAATTGGCACTAACTCGAACCGGTCAACACCGGTTCTCCGCTTCCTTGATTCCCTTCCCAATTAAGAGCGGAATCAGGACCCGATCATGAAGAGGTACTCCATGAGCGCGACAGTTGAAGCGATCAAGAAGATTTGCCAGGAACACGGCAACGATCGCACTCGCATGATGGATATCGTCCGCGCGGTGCAGGAGGAATTCGGCCAGGTCAGCGCCGAAGCCCAGGAAGCCATCGCGAAGAACGTATCCTGCACGCGGGTCGAGGTGGAGGGAGTCGTCTCCTTCTATGCCTTCCTCTCGAAGAAACCGAAGGGGAAGGTGGTCATCCGACTCTGCAACGACATCATCGACGAGATGAAGGGAAGTGGACGCGTCGCCAATGCCCTCCGTGAAGAGCTGGGCATCGACTTTGGAGAGACCACGCCCGACGGCAAGATCTCCCTGGAGTGGACGCCCTGCATCGGTCTCTGCGACCATGCCCCCGCCGCCCTCGTCAATGACGTTCCCGTCGTGGACCTGGGCGCGGACATCGCGCGAACGGGCGTCGAGAAGCTGAAGGAACACATGGATCCTCAGAAGCTCGTGCGGCGCCACGGCGACGGCAACAACTCCCACGATCTCATTCAGTCCGCGGTCATGAACCACATCCGCCTCGAGGGCGAGGTGCTCTTCGCGGATCGCGAAACGGGATCGGGACTGAAGAACGCGCTGGCCATGAGCCCCAACGAGGTCATCCGCAACGTGAAGGCCTCCAGGCTCCGCGGACGCGGCGGCGCGGGATTCCCAACCGGAATGAAGTGGGAGTTCACCCGCGGCGCCCAGAGCGACCAGCGTTATATCATCTGCAACGCCGACGAGGGCGAGCCGGGAACCTTCAAGGACCGCGTGCTCCTCACCGAGCGCTCCGAGCTCATCTTCGAAGGCATGGCCATCGGCGGATACGCCATCGGCGCCAGCGAGGGCATCGTCTATCTCCGCGCCGAGTACGCCTACCTCCGGGCCTTCCTGGAAGCGAAACTCAACGAGATGCGCGAAGCGGGCATGCTGGGCAAGAACATCATGGGAACGGATTTCGACTTCGACATCCGCATCCAGATGGGCGCCGGCGCCTACATCTGCGGCGAGGAGACGGCCCTGATCAGTTCCTGCGAGGGACTGCGCGGCGATCCGAAGAACCGTCCGCCCTTCCCTGCGCAGAAGGGCTACCGGGACAAGCCCACCTCGGTGAACAACGTCGAGACCCTCGGCAGCGTGGCGCGCATCCTGGAGATGGGCGCGGGCTGGTTCAGCTGCCTCGGCTCCGACGGCAGCGGCGGCACGAAGCTGCTCAGCATCTCCGGCGACTGCAATCGCCCGGGCATCTACGAGCTGCCCTTCGGCGTGACCCTGCGCGAGGTCTTCGACCTCTGCGGAGCCACGGACGTGCAGGCCGCGCAGGTGGGTGGCGCCAGCGGCCAGATGATCGGAGAGGACGGCTTCGACCGCTCCATCTGCTTCGACGATCTGGCCACCGGCGGTTCGATGATGATCTTCAACCAGGAGCGCGATCTGCTCGAGGTCGCCTCGAAGTTCATGGAGTTCTTCGTCGAGGAGAGCTGCGGATACTGCACGCCCTGCCGCGTGGGCAACCGCCTGCTCAAGGAACGTCTCGACAGGATCATCGACGGAAAGGGCGAGGCCTCCGACCTGGAGTACCTGGAGAGTCTCGGAAAGAGCGTGAAGACGGCCAGCCGCTGCGGCCTGGGCCAGACATCGCCGAACCCGGTCCTGTCGACCCTAGAGAACTTCCGTTCCGAATACGAGAAGCGCCTGGTGGTGGCCGAGGAAGGCCGTCAGCCGGGATTCGACATCCTCGCCGAGCTGAGTGAGGCCGAGGAGCTCACCGGACGCGAAACCGTTCACTTCAAGGGGTAGGGGATAATCATGAGTCAGAAAGTCACCCTTACCATCGACGGTAAGGAAATCCAGGCGGAAGCCGGACAGACAATCCTTCAGGCCGCCGCGGCGGGTGGTGTCTACATCCCCCGTCTCTGCGCCTTCAAGGATCTGTCGCCCTTCGGTAGCTGCCGCGTCTGCACCGTGTTCGCCAACGGCCGTCCCGCCGCCGCCTGCACCACGCCGGTGGCCGAGGGAATGCTCGTGGAGAACGACAGCGAGAACGTGAACGCGATCCGTCGCGACCTCGTCGACATGCTCTTCGTCGAGGGCAACCACTACTGCATGTATTGCGAGAAGAGCGGCAACTGCGAGCTCCAGGCCGTGGCCTACCGCCTGGGCATCACCGCGCCGAAATTCCCGTACATGTTCCAGGATCGGGACATCGACATGTCCCACCCGGACCTCTACATCGACCGGAACCGCTGCATCCTTTGCGCGCGCTGCATCCGCGCATCCCGCGAATGGGACGGCAAGAGCGTCTTCGATTTCGTGGGTCGCGGTCACGAGAAACGCATCGCCGTCAACGCGGAAGCGCTGCTGGCCGACACGGACGCGTCCCTGTCGGACCGCGCGGCACGCGCTTGCCCCGTGGGAGCCTTGATGCCCAAGAGAGAGGGCTACGAGGTTCCCGTCGGGCAGCGGCTCTACGATCACCAGCCCATCGGCTCGGACATCGAGCAGGGCACTGCCACGGAATAAGGAGGACCGGAAGTGGCGAAACCCAAGGTTGCTACGACTTCGCTCTGCGGATGCTTCGGATGCCACATGTCCCTCTTGGACATCGACGAACGGATCCTGGAGCTGGTGGAGCTTGTGGACTTCGACAAGTCCCCCATCGACGACATCAAAGAGTTCACCGGACGCGTGACGGTCGGCCTCATCGAGGGCGGCTGCTGCAACGAGGAGAACGTGAAGGTGCTCCAGGATTTCCGGGCGCACTGCGACATTCTCATCTCGATCGGCGACTGCGCCATCAATGGCGGCATCCCCGCCATGAGGAACAACATCCCCCTGAAGGAGTGCTACGAAGAGGCCTATCTCAAGGGCGTCACCGTGCACAATCCCCGGGGGAAGGTGCCGGACGACGAAGACATCCCGCTCTTGCTCAACAAGGTCTTCCCCTGCCACGAAGTGGTGAAGGTCGACTACCATCTTCCCGGCTGCCCGCCCCCGGCGGACACGCTCTGGGAGGCCCTGGTCGCCCTCCTCACCGACAAGCCCGTGGAGCTTCCTTACGAGCTGATCAAGTACGACTGATCCGAATGGAGATACCGATGGCTAGCGCAAATCAAAAGATCGTGATCGAGCCGGTGACTCGCGTCGAGGGTCACGGCAAGGTCACCATCCATCTGGACGAGAACAACAAGGTCGAGCAGGCTCGCCTCCATATCGTCGAGTTCCGCGGCTTCGAGCGCTTCATTCAGGGTCGTCCCTTCTGGGAAGTCCCCGTGCTCGTTCAGCGTCTCTGCGGCATCTGCCCGGTGAGCCATCACCTGGCCGCCGCCAAGGCCATGGACGGAATCGTCGGCGGCGAGAACCTCACGCCGACGGCCGAGAAGATGCGGCGCCTCATGCACTACGGACAGACCTTCCAGTCCCATGCACTGCACTTCTTCCATCTCGCCTCGCCCGACCTGCTCTTCGGCTTCGACGCTCCCGTCGAGAAGCGGAACGTGATCGCCGTCGCCGCCGAGTACAAGGATCTGGCGGTCATGGGCGTGATGATGCGGAAGTACGGACAGGAGATCATCAAGGCCACCGCCGGCAAGAAGATCCACGGCACGGGAGCCATTCCCGGCGGGATCAACAAGAACCTCTCCATCGCCGAGCGCGATGCCTTCCTGAAGGACATCGATCAGATGAAGGAGTGGGCGGCGGCGTCCGTGAAGATCGCCAAGGACTACACGGTCGAGAATCTCGACCTGGCGGCGAACTTCGGCACCTTCGACAGCAATCACCTGTCCATCCAGAAGGAAGACGGCTGCCTGGATCTCTACCACGGCAAGATCTTCGCGAAGGATTCGCAGGGCAATCAGATCCTGGACTACACCGATCCGCAGGACTATCACAAGGTCATCGCGGAAGAGGTGCGGCCCTGGTCCTACATGAAGTTCCCCTTCCTGCGGAGCATCGGACCGGAGGACGGCTGGTATCGCGTCGGCCCCCTGGCCCGCATCAACAACTGCTCCTACATCGACACGCCGATGGCCGAGCAGGCCCGCCAGGAATTCATGGCGGTCACCGAGGGCAAGCCGAACAACATCACGCTGGCCTACCACTGGACCCGCATGATCGAGCTGCTGCACTCCATCGAGAAGATCGACGAGCTGCTGCACGATCCCGATCTGCAGGGCGAGGATCTGGTGACCAAGGGCGATCGCCGAGGCGAGTACGCGGCGATCATCGAAGCCCCCCGTGGCACCCTCTTCCACCACTACAAGGTGGACGAGAAGGACCAGGTCACCATGGCCAACCTGATCGTGTCGACGACGAGCAACAACGAGCCCATGAACCGGGCCGTGCAGATCATCGCCCAGGACTACCTCTCCGGCAAGCCCGAGATCACCGAGGGTCTCCTCAACCACATCGAAGTGGGAATCCGGGCTTACGATCCCTGTCTCTCCTGCGCCACCCACGCCCTGGGCCGTATGCCCCTGGACGTGAAGCTGGTCGGCCCGGAAGGCGAACTGCTGGACAGGAAGACGACGCGATGAGTGCAGCCGCCGACAAGGTTCTTCTGATCGGTTACGGCAATCCCGGCAGGCTGGACGACGGCCTGGGCCCCGCGCTGGCGCGCAGCATCGCCCAGCGCGGGATCAAGGGAGTGCGGATCGATTCGGACTACCAGTTGACCGTGGAGGACGCGGCGGCGGCGGCGGAAGTGGAAACGGTGATTTTCGCGGACGCGGACACGAACGGCCCCGAGCCCTTCTGGCTGAAGCGGCTCGAGGTCGGCTCGGTGCGGCCGAGCTTCAGCACCCACAGCATCAGCCCCGAAGGGGTCCTGGCCCTGGCCAGGGAGCTGTTCGATGCGAAGACCGAAGCCTGGCTCATGGGCATTCGCGGATACGACTTCAACGAGTTCGGCGAGGGCCTGTCGTCCCGCGCCCAGGAAAACCTCAGCGCGGCCTCCGGGTACCTGGAGCTCGCCCTGCGCACGGGCCAGTTCGAAGAGGTCCGCGCCGAGGGCGCCCGGAGGGCCACCCGCACGGAAAACCAGAAAGACGAGGGTTAAGCATGCAAGATGGCAAGCACGTGATTCTCTGTATCGACGATGATCCGGACATCCTGTCCTTCATGAAGATCGTGCTCGAGTCCAAGGACTACGTGGTGGTCCTGGCCGAAAGCGCCGAATCGGGACTCAAGCTCTACAAGGAGTCGTCGCCCGATCTCCTCATCGTCGACCTGATGATGGAAGAGGTGGACGCCGGCACGAACTTCGTCAAGGAGCTCAGGCTGCTCGGCAACGAGGCGCCCATCTTCATGCTCAGTTCCGCCGGCGACAATCTGAGCATGGCCACGGACGTGAGCGAACTCGGTCTGTCCGGAGTGTTCCAGAAGCCGGTGGATCCGGAGAACCTGCTGGCGGTGGTGGCGGCCAAGCTCGGCTGAGCCCGTCGTCGATTCCATTCGAAGTCTCCGCGGTGCGACGCGCCGTGGAGGCTTCTTTTTTCTATCAGAAGCGGGGACCCGCGGCGGCATTCTTCTCGGCGGGAGGAATCCTCAGGCGCACCGTGGTTCCGCTCCCCACCTCGCTGGCCAGCTTGAGGTCGCCGCCCAGGCGATCCACGGTTCGCTTCACCAGCACGAGTCCCAGGCCCGTGCCCTCCTCCTCGAGGGCCCGCGCGTTGCTCGCCCGGAAGAACTCGGTGAATAGCTGGGACTGCTCCTTGGCGGGAATGCCGATTCCGGTGTCCTCGACGAGCAGGCGAACGCCGGCCCCGTCGGTCGAGTGCTCGAAGCGGATCTTCACCTCGCCGCCCTCGGGAGTGTACTTGATGGCGTTGGACACCAGATTTTCGAGCACCTGGGGCAGCAGGTCGCCGAAGCTGGCCATGAGGGGAAGTCCGTCCTCCATGGAAACGCTCATGTTCAGGCCCTTGGCCTTCGCCTTGGCTCGGAACAGGGACTCCACGTTGTCCGCCAGATCCGTGGGCGAATAGGCGACCGGCGGATAGTCCATGCCGCCCTCTCGGGACCGAGCCAGGGTGAGCAGTTCCCCGATGGACTGGTTCAGCACGCGAAGCCGGCGGTCCACCCTCGACAGGATCTCCGCCTGCTTCGCGTCCATCTCGCCGGTGTAGCCGCCGCGCAGCAGTTCCATCTGGCTGAGGGAACCGGCCAGGGGCGCCCGCATGTTGTGGGCGACGCGCAGCATGAAGTTGGAGCGCTCGTCGATGAGCTGCTCCACGGATTCGTAGGCCCGGGCGTTCTCGATGGCGATGGCCACGAGCTCCGCGGCCAGGCGCAGGTAGGAGGTGTCCTGGGTATCGAAACGATCCACGTAGTAGCAGTAGGCGCCGAGGATGCCGATCACCCGGTCCTGCACGCGCAGGGGCGCGAAGACCACCGAGCGGATGCCCGCCTCCTTGAGGTCGGCGGGGAACTGCAGGGTATCGTCCTCGGTCACGTTGCCGATCACGTAGGGCCTGCCGTCCACCACGGCCTTGTTCAGGGGACTGTGGGCCAGCTGCACGATGTTCTTCTCGATGAACTCCTCGGGCAGCCCGAAATGCGCCACGTAGCGCAGGGTCTGTTCGTCCTCGCTGAGCAGCTTCACCCCCACGGCGGCCACGCCCAGGCTCTCGGCCAGTTCGCGGGTGACGATCTCCAGGATGGGCTCCAGGTAGCGCTCCGAGCCCACGGTCCGGAGCATGGCGTAGAGGCTGCTCAGGCGGTCGTTCATGGTGTTCAGTTCGCGGGTCACCTCGGAGAGCCGTTTCACGCGATTGCGCAGGCGCCTCATGATCTGGCTGGTGACCACGGCCGTGGTCAGGACCGTGGCCGTGAAGGAGAAGAGCAGCAGGGTCATGTACCCCTGCCGGGTCCAGAAGTCGAAGAGCGCCCCGCGGAAGGCAATGGGATGGGCCGGCAGAAGGCCCTCGTTCTGCAGCAGCACCATGAGCCATATCCCGACCACGGAGATGCCCGCGAAGAGATAGGCGGTCCCCGGCTTGAACTGGATGCCGGCGAAGATCACATGGAAGATGAAGAAGAAGAGCAGAGGGCTGGCCGGCCCGCCGGTGAAGTAGACGAGGAAGAAGACCGCCGCGTAGTCCAGGGCCACTTCGAGGATGGTGAAGGAGCGTTTTCGGCTGAATCCCCCGTCCAGATCGGTGCCGGTGCGGCGGACGAGAGTCGAGAGCAATGCGTTGTAGGCCAGGATGCTCAGGGCGATGAGGACGAAGGGAAGATACTGGTACTCGTAGCCGAGCAGACGCCCGATCCAGGCGCAGAGGAGAATGGCCGGAGGCACCCACCATCGCAGCCTCACCTGCCAGAAGGAGCGGCGCCCCCAGATGCGGGGAATGATGCGTCCGCCCGTGAGCCCTTCGTGGGCGAAATCGAAGAATTTACCGGCGGGTTTCTTCGGACTCATGCACCTAGCCTCCCCGCGCAGTGTAGCGAAGGCGAAGGGGCACTACAAGATCCGTGTTGAGCCCAGGGATCAGGCCTTCACTTCGCGGAAACGGGCCCTGAGCCAATCGAGCCAGGCATCCATGCCCTCGCCGCTGCGGGCAGAGAGCTTGAAGAGGGGCGCCGCCGTATTGATGTTCGCCAAGTCGCCCTCAACGGTGCTCGGATCGAAGTCCAGCGCCTCGCCCAGGTCCATCTTGTTGAGCACGATGGCGTCGGCCGGCTGGAACAGGGTGGGATACTTGGCGACCTTGTCCGGACCCTCGGGCACCGAGAGCATGGCGATGCGCAGGTGCTCTCCCAGGTCGAATCCCGAGGGACAGACCATGTTGCCCACGTTCTCGATGAAGAGCAGGTCGATGTCGTCCAGGGGAAGGCCGTCGAGGGTTTCGGCCACCTGGGTGGCCTGCAGGTGACAGCCACCTTCGGTGTTGATCTGGGTGACGGCACGGGCGACCCCTTCCAGACGCTCCGCGTCGCGGGTGGTCTGCAGGTCGCCCACCACCACCGCGCTCTTCAGCTCGGGTTCCAGGGCCGGAAGGGTCGCCTGGAGCAGGGCCGTCTTGCCGCTTCCCGGAGCGCTGGTGATGTTAAGGACGAGAATGCCCGCCTCGTTCAGTCGGCGACGATTGGCTTCTGCGACGGCGTCGTTGGCCTTCAGTACGTTCTTGACCACCTGGATCTTCATGTTCCCTCTCCTTCGGCCCCGCGGGCCTCGATGCTCATGAGAAGAATGTCCATTCCCGAGATCAACTCCACGTCCGCCCGTCCGCAT
The DNA here is from genome assembly GCA_964344565.1 of uncultured bacterium. Taxonomy (GTDB): domain Bacteria; phylum Krumholzibacteriota; class Krumholzibacteriia; order JACNKJ01; family JACNKJ01; genus JACNKJ01. The sequence goes on along the minus strand of CAYFNT010000009.1, from coordinate 26,318 downwards.
TGTTCGCAACGGTAGCTCTCGACGGAGCTCTCGAATTCGTGATCGCAGCCGCGGCAGCGGGCCTTCACCGGCACGATGCGCAGATCCAGCTTCGCGTCTTCGGCCACGCCGCCCTTGCTCGCCTCGCGGAAGGCCATCTCGAAGGCCTCCGGCACGATGCCCCTCAGCACGCCGGCCTCCACGCTCAGGCTCTCCACGCGCTCGAAGCCGTGCTCCACGGAGAGTTCCTCCAGCTGGCCCAGCAGGGCCACGGCGATGGACATCTCGTGCACGGCCCTCCTAGCAGATGCGCGGCAGCTCTTCGCCGTAGGGACGGGTGACCATCCTCCGGCCGCCGCCTCGGGTAAGCAGTTCGGCCAGGGCGGGACTCTCGGCCGTGAAGCGGCCGATGACCGCCGCCTTTTCCCCCAGAGGATGCGCGCGCATGGCGGCCAGGGCCTTCTCGCCCGCACCCTCCGAGACCACGACCACGACCTTTCCCTCGTTGGCGACGCTGAGGGGATCGAGTCCGAGCAGCTCGGCCGTATGCAGGGCGATGGAACTCAGGGGGATGCTCTCCTCCTCGAGCTCGAGGCTCAGGCCCCGCTCCTCGACGAGATCGGCCGCGACCACGGCCAGTCCGCCCCGGGTCGGATCCCGCAGAAACTTCACCTCGTCGCCGCAGGCCTTCAACAATTCGTCGATGAGTCCCGAGAGCACCGCGGCGTCGCTCTTGAGCTGAGTCTGGAATTCCAGATGCTTGCGCACCGACATGACGGCCAGCCCGTGCTCGGCGATGCCGCCGTTGATGAGCATCAGGTCGCCCCCTTCGATGCGCGAGGCGCCCAGATCCAAACCCTCGCGCAGTTCGCCGATGCCGGCGGTGTTGATCATCAGTCCGTCGCCCCCGCGGTGCTCCACCACCTTCGTGTCGCCGGTGACCACCTGAACGCCGGCTTCGGCCGCCGCGGCCGCCACCGAATCGAGGATCCGGTCCAGGGTCGACAGGGGCAGACCCTCTTCCAGGATCATGCCCAGGCTCAGGAATCGGGGCCTGGCCCCCATGACGGCCAGATCGTTCACCGTGCCGCAGACGGCCAGGTGCCCGATGTCGCCGCCGGGGAAATCGATGGGCTGCACCACGAAGGAATCGGTGGTCATGCAGAGCCGCGAGAGATCCTGGGGCAGGAGCGCGCCGTCGTCGAGGGGCCCGAGCATCTCGTTGCCGAGGCGGGGCAGGATGTGATCGCGCAGCAGACGCTGGCTCAATTCGCCGCCGCCGCCGTGGGCCATGACGATGTGATCCCCCCTCATCGCGATCCTCTTCCGTATTTGTACCATGCCGCGCAGGTGCCCTCGCTGCTGACCATGCAGGGTCCGATGGGCTCGCTGGGCGTGCAGCCGGTGGCGAAGAGCGCGCAGTCGCCGGGAAGCTTCTTGCCCTGGATGACCTCGCCGCAGATGCATCCGGGCGGGTGCACGTCGGGGCCGTATTCCACGCCGAAACGGCGGCAGGCGTCGAACTCCTGGTATTCCTCCCGGAGCACGAGCCCGCTGCCGGGCAGCTCGCCCATGGCGCGCCAGGCCGTGTCCCCCGGTTCGAAGACGCGCATCACCAGGTCCCAGGCCTCGCGATTGCCTTCTTCGGACACCACCACTCCGTAGACGTTCTCCACCTTCGACTCGCCGGCCGCATGCTGGGCCACCAGCCTGCGCACCCCTTCGAGCATGCCGGTGAGTTCGAAACCGGCCACCACGCAGGGCTTGCCGTACTTCTCGGCCACGGGCGTGTAGGCGCCCGCGCCGATGACCACGCTCACGTGGCCCGGGCAGAGGAAGCCGTCCACGGGCACTTCGCCGCCGGAGAGCAGGGCCTCCATGGCGGGAATCACGAGCTTGTGTCCGGGCAGGATGCTGTAGTTGCCCACGCCGCGGCGAGCGGCGTCGAGCACCGTCAGGGCGGTGGCCGGAGTGGTGGTCTCGAACCCCACGGCCAGGAAGACCACCTGCTTGCCGGGTTCCCGCTCGGCGAGGGCGAGGGCGTCGCGGGCCGAGTAGACCACGGCCACTTCGGCGCCGCGGCTGCGCAGGTCTTCCAGGGACCCCTTGCTGCCGGGCACCCGCACCATGTCGCCGTAGGTGGCGATGATCACGTCGGGCCGTTCGGCAAGTTCGCAGGCGGCGTCCAGGTAGCCCTGGCTGGTGACGCAGACCGGGCAGCCCGGGCCGCTGATGAGGCGCAGTCCTTCGGGCAGGAAGGAACGCGCGCCGGTTCGGAAGAGGCTCACGGTATGGGTGCCGCAGACTTCCATGAGGGCCACGGGGCCGCAGCGCTGGAGGGTGTCGGCGATCTCCCGCGCGATCGCCTGGGGGTCGCGGCTCATGAGCTTCCGGGTTCCTGTCCCGGTATCTCGAAGTCGTCGCCCAGAGCCAGCTTCAAGGACTGCCAGGTCTCGGCCGCCTCGGCCTCGTCCATGACGGTCAGCGCGAATCCCGCATGCACCAGTACCCAGTCCCCCGCCTTCGCTTCGGGAATCATCGCCAGGGAGGCCTCGACCTGGCTTCCATGGAAATCGACCACTCCCACGCGGTCCAGCGCGTCGCTTCCCTCGCGGATGTTCAGGATCTTGCCGGGCACGGCCAGGCACATGGTTAACCTCGTTTCAACGCGTTTTTTGTTCCGCGCGGGCAGCCGCGATCACGGCCTGGCCCAGGGCGACGCCTCCGTCGCCGGCGGGAACTCGATGGTGTAAATATGGCTCAAGTCCCTGTTTTTTCAATAGCTTCGCTGCTTCTTCCACGAGGATTCGGTTGGCGAAACAGCCCCCGCTGAGGACGACCCGCTCCGGGGCGCCGGCTCCCGCCAGACGGACGGCCGCCTCGGCCAGCATCTCGGCCAGGGCGCGGTGGAAGGCGGCGGCGGTCTCCTCGACGGGCCGGCCATCCCGCTGCCGGCTCGCCAGATCGGCCACCAGAGGGCGCCAGTCCAGGATCAGCCGGTCGCCTTCTTCCAGTTCGTAGGCCAGGGCTCCCACGTTTCCGGAGAATCTCGCCGCCGCGGCCTCCAGAGCCATGGGCGCCTGGGCCTCGGCACGATTGAAGTCGCAGAGGCCGAGGAGGAAGGCGATGGCGTCGAAGAGCCGGCCCAGGCTGCTGGTCTCCACGGCGGGCGAGACGGGTGAGGCGAGAAACTTGCGGCTGAGCTCCAGGGCTTTCCCATCGATGCGCTCAGTGAGGTCGGGAAGCGCTTCCAGCCACTCCTCGCCGAAGGTCTCCGCGAGCAGTCCCGCGGCGGGACGCCAGGTCTCCCGGGCGGCGGCATCGCCCCCCAGCAGGGGGAAGTTCCTGAGCTGTCCGGCCCGGCGGTAGTCGGCCTCGCCCGCCACGAGCAGTTCGCAGCCCCAGATGCGACCGTCGTCGCCGTAGCCCGTCCCGTCGCAGGCGAGGCCCAGCACCTCGCCTTCGAGCCCATTGTCGGCCATGGCCGCGACGATGTGGGCGTGGTGATGCTGGATGCGTTCGATCGGCAGGCCCAGCACTTCCGCGAATCGTGTGGACGCGTAGGCGGGATGCAGATCGCAGGCGACCAGGTCGGCTTCGAAACCGTAGAGGCCCTGGAAGCTGTCCACGGTGCCCGCGAAGTTGCGGTAGGCCGCCGGATTGTCCAGGTCGCCCAGGTGCTCGCTGAGCAGGGCCTCGTCGCCGCGGAGCATGCAGATGGTGGATTTGAGTTCCCCACCGAGGGCCAGCACCTTCAGGTCGGAGTTGCTTGAAAGCGTGATCGGCGCCGGGGCGTAGCCTCGGGCGCGGCGCAGGGGTTGGGTGCGGGGCAGTTCTTCCCCGCCTTCTCCCGGGAGCCGTAGGGCCAGGGACACGGAATCGTCGACCCGGCGTTCGATGGGACGATCGTGCATGAGAAACGCGTCGGCGATGTCGCCCAGGCGGCTCAGGGCTTCGTCGTTCTCGGCGCAGAGGGGCTCGGCGCTGGGATTGCCCGAGGTCATGACCAGGGGGCCGGGGGAATCCCCCGTTTCGAAGAGCAGCTGGTGAAGCGGCGTGGAAGGCAGCATGATTCCCAGGGTGTGGGATCCGTGAGCTACCGGCTCGGCCACGCCGTTGCCGGGCAATGCCTCCACCAGTACGATGGGTCGGGCCACCGATTCCATGAGCCGGGCCGCGGGCGGATCCAGTTCGGCCAGCTCGCGGGCCTGATCGAGATCGCCCACCATGACGGCCAGGGGTTTGGCTTCGCGCTGTTTGCGGCGGCGCAGCTCGGCCACGCTGTCGTCCAGGTCGGCCCGGCAGGCGAGATGGTAGCCTCCGAGTCCCTTGATGGCGAGAATGCCGCCTTCGCGCAGAAGGGCCACCGCCTCTTCGATGGCATCTCCCTGGACTTCGCTTCCCTCTCGGTCGCAGAGCCAGACGCGCGGGCCGCAGACCGGACAGGCGTCGGGCTGAGCGTGGAAGCGCCGGTCGGCGGGGTCGCCGTACTCGGCCGCGCAATCTTCGCACATGACGAAGCCGACCATGGTCGTGCGCTCGCGGTCATAGGGAAGTTCCCTCACGATGGAGTAGCGAGGCCCGCAGTTGGTGCAGTTGATGAAGGGATAGCGATGGCGCCGGTCGCTGGCATCGCGCATCTCGCGCAGGCAGTCTTCGCAGGGAGCGGCGTCGGGCGTGATCTCGGCCCGCTTCTCGCCCTCGTTCCGGCTGCCCAGAATCGCGAAGCTGCGCTCGCCCTCGAGCTCGAGGGGTTCCTCCTCTCGCCCGGCGATCTCCACCAGGGTCGGCGCTTCGGTTTCCGTTCGCGACAGGAAGGCCTCGATGGCCGCAGGCCCGCCTTCCACCTCGACGAAAGCGCCGAGGGTGTCGTTGCCCACGTGGCCGGCCAGGCCCTCCTCCACGGCCAGGCGATAGATCCAGGGGCGGAAGCCCACGCCCTGCACCCGCCCGCGAAAACGGATGCGGCGTCGGACTCGGGTAGGCCTTTCGTGGGAAGATTCCATGGGACACAATATACCGCCGCTCGCGAATTCGCGCATGGTATACTGAGGCGTGTATCTCCTGCCACTCGCGATCGACTACGGAGGTATCCACGATGTCCCGCTTCCTGGCCACTCTGCTGTCCCTCCTCTTCGCCTTTTCCCTCCCGGCCGACCCCCTCAACCCCGATTGGTGTCGAAGGTATGGAGACAGCACCGCCGACGTGCTGGTGGCCCTGGACATCGGCGCGGAGGACCGCATCCACCTGACCGGCGATTTCCAGGGAGCCATCGATTTCGGCGGCGAACAGCTGTACTCCCAGGGAGAGTACGACATCTTCCTGGCGGCCATCGACCCCACCGGATCTCACGTCTGGAGCCGCAGCTTCGGCGACTTCAGCAACGACAAGGTGCGCGACCTGGTCGTGGACGACGAAGGCAACGTGATCATCGTCGGAGACTTCTTCACCAACCTCGACCTGGGCGGCGGCGAACTGAGCAGCGCCGGCGACAAGGACATCTTCATCGCCAAGTACAATGGGAACGGCCACCATCTTTGGAGCGCGCGCTTCGGCGACGCCTACTATCAGAGCGCCCAATGCGTGGCCGTGGACGGAGAGGGCCGAATCTATCTGGCCGGCCCCTTCAACGGCACCTTGAACCTGGGCGGCGAGGATCTCACAACCTTCGAGGGCCAGAGGCTCTTCCTCGCCTGCCTCGATGCCAGCGGCGACCACCTCTGGAGTCAGATGTTCCTGGGCATGGGCGACCAGTGGGTCCACGACCTGAACCTGGCGGCGGGCTTCGACCTGGCCATGGCCGGCTCTTTCGAAGGCTACCTGGAAATCGGCGGGGAGTATCTGATCTCGCAGGGCGGACTGGACGCCTACCTGCTGGTCTTCGGGCCCGTGACCGGAGCCCTGAGCTGGGCCGAATCCTACGGGAGCAGCGGCGATCAGGAAGCCCGCGCGGTGGCGCGCTACGATTCGGGCGACCTCGTCCTGGGCGGAGATTTCGAGGACATGCTGGTTCTGGGCGACGACTCGCACTACAGCCAGGGCAGCTACGATCTCTTCCTCGCCAGACTCGACGCAGATGGCGAATTCCTCTGGAGCCGAAGCGACGGCAATTCCTACGTGCAACTTGCGGAGGAAGTCTCGGTGGGTCCCTACGGCGATATCGCCTTCACGGGAGTGGCGGCCGGCGACATGGACTTCGGGGGCGGGCTCATCTACGCGGACAGCGGCTTCAATGCCTTCCTGGCCACCTTCGGCCCAGTTGGCGAGCACAGAACAAGCTGGCTCTATGGCGAGAGTTCGGAGCAGCGCGGCATCGACCTGGCCTGGGATTCGGAGGGATGGCTGCACTGGGGCGCCTGGTTCTTCGGGGGAATGGACCTTCATACCTGCGGCTTCATGAACAGCGTCGGCAGCGCCGACATCGCCCTGGTGAAGTTTCAGCGGGACGCCACGGACAGCCCTCCGCCCGCCGAGGCGGCGTTCCTGAACGCCCATCCCAATCCCTTCAATCCGAGCACGGAGATCAGCTTCGCCCTGGATTTCCCCTCCGAAGTGACTCTGGCCATCTATGACTCCGCCGGACGACATCTTCGGATCCTGCTTGACTCGGCCCGGCGAGAGGCCGGCGAGCATCGGGTGATCTGGGATGGCAGGGATGCGAAGGGGCAGGCCCTTCCCTCCGGCATCTATCTCTGCAAGCTCAAGGCAGGCAAGCAATTCGAGACATTGACCCTGGTCCTGCTGAAATAGCTGCCTCCCATCCCAAACCCCGGCAAAACGCCAGCTTTCCCTTGTATAGGTAAGAGATCTATGAAAGAATCGGTTATGGCTTGATCCGGTGACGGCCGGCGCGAGCCCATTCTCTGACAGGAAATTCGGATTTATCGACCTGATTCGCTCCTCGCCGCTGAGGACACGGAATGACGGTCCGGCCCGCGGCGGGATTACCGACGGGGAAACCATGGACCGAAATCCATCCGACCAAGAGCGGCGCCTGGACCAACTGGAAAGTGCCCTCGGTCGCGTCGAAGCACGCCTGTCCGCCCTGGAGGAGGGCCGGCCGATCGAAGATCCACAGCTCGATCCCGCCGACGAGAAACCAGACCTCGCCGAAACCAGCACTGCCTTGAGAAGCTCCCTCGGACTCGGCATCGCAGACTTCGGTCGCGGCTTCCTGATCATGGCCGGCGCCTTCATGCTGCGCGCCCTGAGCAACTCGGAAGTGCTTCCCCTTCGATTGGGCATCGGACTCGGTCTGCTCTACGCGGTCTTCTGGATCGCCATGGCCGGCCGCAGCGGCGACCGTGGACGAACCAACCTGGCCTCGCTCTACGGTACCCTGGCGGCGCTCGTCGCCTATCCGCTCCTTTGGGAAGCACCCACCCGATTCGCGGCGCTGTCACCCGCCCTCGCGGCCCTGCTCATATCCCTCGTCACCGCCTTCGCCCTCTTCACCGCCTGGCGAAAAGGGCTGCGACTGCTTGCCTGGATCTTCACGCTCAGCGCCCTCGTCACCTCCATCAGCCTGCTCTTCGCCACGAAGGTCATGGCGCCCTACATCGGCATCATCCTTCTGCTGGGCCTGGCCACCATCTGGATGGGCTATACGCTCAAGTGGCACGGTCTGCGTTGGGCACCGGCGCTCAGCGGCGACGCCCTGGTGCTCTTCATGGTGTCCATCACCGCGCGGGAGAAAGGAATTCCCGAAAGCTGGAACGCCCTCAATGTGGGCACGGCGGAGTTCCTGGCGGTCTCGCTGCTCCTGGTCTACCTCGGCAGCTTCGTGGTCCGAACCCTCGTCAGACGTCGCGACGTGACCCATTTCGAGGTCTTGCAGTCGGCGGCCGCCCTCTTCATCGGCTTTGGCGGAGCGGCGCGCATGGCCGTGGCCAGCGGATCGGGCGGCCTGTCCCTGGGCATCGCGGCCCTCGCCGCCGCCGCGGCCTGCTACGTGCTGTCCTTCGTCTTCGTGGATCGCCGCCTCGGACGCGGCAGGAACTTCTTCTTCTTCACCTCCCTGGCCATCGTTCTGAACTTCCTGGGATGCCTGCTCGTCTTGGACGCTCCCGCCCTTGCCCTGGCCTGGTGCCTCATGGCCCTGGTCGCCGCCTATCTCGGCGGCCGTTACGACCGCATCACCCTGCGCATGCACAGCGCCATCTACGCACTGGCGGCCTTCTACTTCGCGGGCGGACTCGTCCAGGCCCTGCGGGCCTTCTGGGGACCGGTCGAGGAAGCGATCCCGCCCGCGGAAGCGACGACCTATCTCGTGCTGCTGGCCGCCGTAGCCACCTATGCGCTGCTCGTGTCCACCCAGCGAAAGCTATCCAGCAGCGAACTCGAACGCTTGCCGCGCTTCCTGATCCTCACGATATCGGTGTTCGGCATCGCCGGACTGGCGGTGAGCCTGTCCATTCAGGGCACGGTCGCGTGGCCCCTGGGCGAAGCGCTGCGCGTGGCCATCCTCTCGGTCTCCGCCGTGGCCCTGGCCATGGTGGGGCGGCGACGTCTCACCCTGGAGTTCTCCTGGCTGGCCTATCCGGTGATCGTGCTCGGGGGGCTCAAGCTGCTCATGGTGGTACTCCGGGGCGGCGAGGCGGTCACTCTCTTCCTGGGATTCGCCTTCTACGGAGCGGCCCTGATACTCACTCCACGATTCCTGCGGGCGGCGAAGTGGCGGGCCGAAGCGGCGGCGACGGGTGCCTAGTCGGCGGGAGCCGGCTCCTGCGATTCCGGGAAGCTCACCTTCCCCAGATAGATGGGCAGGGCGAATTTCACGAGCAGCGTGTAGATGAGCGCGCCGAGTGCCCAGATGCCCATGGCCACGCCCTTCTCGATCCAGGTGGGCGTGTACTCGTAGATCTCGCCGAGGGTGCTCGGAATGAAACCGGGAATCACCAGCCCCATGCCCTTCTCGATGTAGACCCCCGTGATCACGAGCAGGCAGCCGAAGTTCAGGATGAGGAAGTTCGTGCGCATCTTGGGGCTCAGGAAGATGACGAAGGCCGTGAGGTTGAAGAGGAAGGCGGTCCACATCCAGGGCACCAGATTGTCGTGGCCATGCAAACCGAAGTAGAGGTACTTCATGGGTGCAAGGTGCACGCTGCCCGAATAGAACTCCTTGAAGAACTCCGCCGCGAAGAGGAAGAGGTTGATGCCCATGGCGTAGGCGATGAGTTCGGAGATCTTGAAGAGCGCCTTGTCCTCGATCTCCACCCGCGAAACCTTCCGGATGATCTGGAAGATCAGGATCATCACCGCCGGCCCCGAACAGAATGCCGAGGCCAAGAAGCGCGGCGCCAGGATCGACGCGTTCCAGAAGGGCCGCGAGGAGAGCCCGTTGTAGAGGAAGGCCGTCACCGTGTGGATGCTCACCGCCCAGGGAATCGAAAGGATCAGCAGCGGCTTGATGATGCCCAGGCTGTACTCCTTCTGGTGGGCCATCTTGTAGAGAACGTAGAACGATATGAAGAGGTTGATGATGAGATAGCCGTTGAGGGCGAGAACGTCCCAGGCTAGAAGGGAGGCCGGGAAGTTCATGGTGCCGACCAGGGGCAGCATGTGAAGCAGGCGGTCGATGCGCCCCATGTCCACGGCCACGAATAGGATGCACATGACCATGGCCGACACGGCCAGCAATTCGCCGAAGAGCACGATCTCCTTGATGGGCTTGAAATTGTAGACGTAGGCGGGAACCACGAGCAGCACCGCCGCGGCAGCCACGCCCACCAGGAAGGTGAAGTTGGAGATGTAGTATCCCCAGGACACGGGATCGCGCATGGCCGTGACCACGAGGCCTTCGTCGAGCTGCCGCATATAGGCGAGCACGCCCAGGAAGATGCAAACCGCGAGGAAGCCGATCCACATGACGTAGTATCGGTTTCCCCGGAAAATCGACTTCCAGGCTTCGAAGAAGTTCCTCAAGGCGTGGCCCATACTCTCCTTTCCGCGATCAGGTGGCGAAGAAGTAGAAGAACTTCGGGTTCGTGTTCAGGTCTTCCTTCAGACGAAAAACCCGTTTGTTGTCGAGGCAGTAGCGAATCTCGCTTTCGGGGTCGAGCAGATTACCGAACTTCCGAGAACCCACCGGACAGATCTCCACGCAGGCCGGGTAGCGCCCCGGCTCTTCCCGCACCCGCTGGATGCAGAAGGTGCACTTCTCCACCACTCCCACCGGGCGGGGCCGGTTGCCGAGGTAGTGGGTGTCGCGTTTGATCTCATCCGCGGGAATCTGAGGCTTGCCCCAGTTGAAATGCCGCGCGCCGTAGGGACAGGCCGCCATGCAGAATCGACATCCCACGCACCATTCGTAGTCGACCACCACGATGCCGTCGGGCTCCTTCCAGGTGGCCTTGGCCGGACAGACCTTGTGGCAGGGCGAATCCTCGCACTGCTGGCACTGCACGGGCATGTAGAAGAATCCCTCTTCGGGCACCTCGTCGGCGTGGTAGTAGATCTCGGCCTCCTCGAGATCGTTCACCCACTTCTCGCCCTTCTCGAATCGCAGCACCTTGATCCAGTGGATCTGCGGATCGCGGGACTGGTTGTTCTCCTCGACGCAGGCGTAGACGCAGCGCCGGCAGCCCACGCATCGCGAAAGGTCAAGTCCGTATCCGTATTTAACTCCGGGAATGGGCGGCGTGGCCTTGATGTCGAACTGTCCGCCGTACTCCTTCTCGTAGCTCTCCTCGAGCCGGCCGATGATCTCGGCGACCTCGGCCTTGCCCAACTCGCGGAAGTTCTTCTTGAAGAAGGCGTCCCAGATGGACGCGTCGGCGCTTCCCCTGGGAATGGCCAGGGTGCCCGCCGCGGCGCCCGCCAGCTTGAGGAAGCTGCGCCGGTCGAGATTCTTCTGGCTATCCTGCTTACTCATGGCCCTGGCTCCCATGGTACGCCTCGCTCTGGGCTCGGCTGAGCAGAGGATCCCGCCCCACCTGGTCGGGCCTCAGGGGCGCCGGCTCGGCCGGAATGGGTTTGAAACGTGGATTGTGGGGATCATGACAATGCACGCAGAGCTGGTACTCCTTGCGGCCGTTCCAGAACCCGGAGCGCTTGCCGTGCACGCCGGCCTTCCAGTCGCGATAGATGGTGCCGTGACACTGTCCACATAGACGGTAGGATTCTTCGAAGCTCACCAGGCTGCCGTCGGCAAGTCTCAGCCAGTCGCGATCGTCCGGGTTGTGGCAGTCCAGACACCAGCGCTGCTGCCGGGCGTGGACGAAGGACTCGGCGATGTCCTCATGCTCGTCGAGCACGCGGGGCAGTGGATCGGCCTCCATGTCGGAATGGCAATCGGAACAGGGGAAGTAGTCTTCGGAGAGGGGCGGCGGCTGGACGAAGTACACGGGCAGATCGGTCTCTAGGGCCATCGACGGCGACAGGGCCGCCGCGAGCCATATCGTTCCAAGAATCGGGACGCGAAGGATGAATCTCATTCGAATCTCCCTTGCGAAAACCCAGTGCCTGGGGAAATCGTAAACAACCTTTACCCCCTATTTCTACATTTTTCTCCTTTTTTGGTCTTTTTTTCTGGATTCCGGTCACTCCCGCCCCGCCCCGTGGACTCGCTGCTATAATCCGGGGAAACGGGAGGTGTGGGATGAATCGAATGCTGGCGAGGGGAGGCATGCTCGGCCTCCTCATTTTACTAATCCCCGCGATCGCGCCGGGGGCCACATACACTGTGAACCCCGACGGCAGCGGCGACTTCGCCCACATCTACGCGGCCCTGGTCGATCCGGGGGTGGTCGACGGCGACGTCATCGAGCTGGGCGACGGCGTCTTCACGGGTCCCGGCAACGTGAACCTGCATTTCTTCGGCAAGGCCGTCACCGTGCAGTCCCAGAGCGGATACCCGAGTACATGCCTCATCGATTGCGCCGGCGACAGCAGCCACGAACGCTACGCCTTCGACTTCGATCACGGGGAAGGACCGGGATCGGTGCTGGCCAACGTGAGCATCCGGGGGGCCTGGCGGGATCCCGGCGGTGCGGTGTTCGTCCACGACGCTTCCCCCACGATCACCGGCTGCATCTTCTACGAGAACGAAGGCCACGAGTGGGACTGGACCTACGGGCGCGGCGCCGCCATCAGAATCGGAGGCGGCTCGCCCCTGATCCAGTACTGCTACTTCCACGACAACTTCGCCGAATGGCAGGGAGGGGCCATCTACGCCCTCGATTCGGGAGCCCAGGTACTGGATTGCGTCTTCGATGCCAACGACTCCGGACATCAGGGCGGGGCGCTGCATCTGCACAACTCGCCCGACTTGCTCGTGGAAAACTGCCGCTTCCTGAACAACGAGGCGAACAACGAGGGCGGCGGCATCTACATGAGCACGCCCGCCACGGTGACGGGCTGTTACTTCCAGGGGAATGGCGCCGATGTGGGCGGAGGCATCTTCCTGGGAGGGGGCAGCGGTCCCGAGATCAGCTACTGCACCTTCGTCTTCAATGTGGGCGGATCGATCTTCGCCGACTACTTCTCTCCGCAGATAACGAGCTGCACCATGTCCCACAACATCGGAGGCGGTTATGTGAACGGTGACCTCTACTTCTGGTCGAGCAGCGGCGCGGGGACCATCGAGAACACCATCATCGCATTCTGCGACACGGAAATGGCCGTGGGCAGCAACGATCCCTCGGCGGCCTTCAGCCTGAGTTGCTGCGATGTGTACGGAAACGGCGGCGGCGACTACGTGGGGCCAATCCTCGGGCAGAACGGGCTCGCGGGAAACATCTCGGCCGATCCGCTCTTCTGCATGGAGCTCAACCCCACGGAGCCCTACTCACTGCACGGCGACTCGCCCTGCTCCGGCGAGAATCACCCGGATTGCGATCTGATCGGCGCCCTGGACGTGGCTTGCGGCGCCACGGGCGTTCAGGAGTCTTCCCTGGCCCGAAGCTGGGGGCAGGTGAAAGCGCTCTACTAGAAGATTGAAAAACGGAGACTTAGAGACATTGGCAGGGCCGGAGGGTATTGACACTCTCCGGCCCCGGCGCTATATTGCGCTCCCTTGACGCGGGGTGGAGCAGTCTGGTAGCTCGTTGGGCTCATAACCCAAAGGTCGCTGGTTCAAATCCGGCCCCCGCCACCTGGCAAGCAGCCCGTTTCCGAGCGTTCGGAGACGGGCTGTTGCTTTGTCTGAAAGATCAACCTCAGTCCCGGTCGCCACTCCCCATCCTTATCACGACCTTTCCCCGCGCATGCCCCTCTCCCAGATACGCAAGCGCCTCGGCGGTCTCCTCCAAGGGGAACCGCCTATCGATGACCGGCACTAGCTTGCCGGCATCGAACAGCTCCCTGATGGACACCAAATCGTTCTGGCTGCTCTTCGCACTGAGGCCCTTCATTCGTTTGCCATCGGATTTCGACATCAAGGATCCGAAAAGCATGGCCTGGAACATTTGAGCCTTCGTGCCTCCGCACATCACGTAGCGACCCTTGGGCGTCAAGGCACGCTTGTAGGCGGCGAGAGAGTGATAGCCGTTGGCCGCGAAGATGAGATCGTACTGCCGGCCGCTCTTCGTGAAATCCTCCCGGGTGTAGTCGATGACATGGTCCGCTCCGAGCGCGCGCGCCTGCTCCATATTCCTCGCACTGCAAACGGCCGTGACCTCAGCGCCGAAGGACTTGGCGACCTGCACCGCGACGGTCCCTACACCTCCCGATGCGCCGTTGATCAGAACCTTCTGCTCGGCTCCGATCTGCCCTTCATCGCGAAGACCCTGCAAAGCGGAAACTCCGGCCATGGGCAGAGCGGCAGCTTGTTCGAAGGAAGCTCCTGCCGGTTTCAATGCCAGGACACTTGGAGCCGCACAGGTGTACTCGGCAAAGGCGCCCTTCACCATTCCAAAGACCTCATCACCTGGTTTGAATCCCTTCACGCCACTGCCAACCGCTTCGATCACGCCCGCCATATCCGCACCGAGTCTCGGGTCCTTGGGTTTGAACAGGCCTGCCATGAAGCGGATCAGGAAAATGTCCGCGGTCAGGAAATGCCAGTCATAGGCATTGACGGAAGCTGCGTGGATCTTGAGGAGTACCTCATCCTCTTTCGGACCAGGCTTATTGATATCTTCAAGTTGAAGAACATCGGGCGAACCGTACTTGTCATACAGAATCGCTTTCATCGGACCGACTCCCTCCCATGCCAAGAAGCGTTCGACTCTTTCGCGAAGAGTCAATCCAGCTCTTCGACTCGCAGAAACCCAAAAGTCACGAGTTCTAGATCGAATACTCGATTGGCGGGCGGAATTCTTGTACGAGAATGACCCATGGACTATGGTTAGATGAACTCCTCACGATCGAGCTCCGCCCAGGATCTCGAATCATCAACCGACACAGGAGAAGTCTTGTGACAAACACTCCCAAAACACTTGGCAACAGCACGCTTCAGGTCGGCCGCATCGGTCTCGGATGCATGGGCATGTCGGAGTTCTACGGCGGAACGCGCGACGACGCGGCCCACATCCGGACACTGCATGAGGCCATCGAGCTCGGCATCCAGCACTTCGACACCGCCGATATGTACGGGCCCGCGCACAATGAAGAACTGCTCGCCGAGGCCTTCGCCGATCGTTGGGACCGGGTGACCTTGGCGACGAAGTTCGGCGTTCTGCGGAATGAGGCCGGCGAGTTCATAGGTCTCTCCGGACGACCCGAGTACGTGAAGGAGGCCTGCGAGAAGAGCCTGAAGCGTCTCGGCATCGAAACCATCGACCTCTACTATCAGCATCGCCCAGATCCTGAGGTGCCGGTGGAAGAAAGCGTCGGCGCCATGAAGGATCTCGTCGACGAGGGCAAGGTGCGATTCCTCGGCCTGAGCGAGTTCTCCGCCGAGCAGATTCGCGCCGCCCATGCCGTACACCCCATCACCGCGATTCAGACCGAGTACTCGCTCTGGTCCCGGGAAGTTGAAGAAGATGGCGTCCTGGAGACCTGCCGCGAACTGGGCATCGCCTTCGTCGCCTATTCACCCCTGGGCCGCGGATATCTCACCGGCGCCATCCCCAATCGGGAATCCCTCGACTCCCACGACTGGCGGCTCGAGAACCCTCGCTTCAGCGAGGAGGCCCTGGCGGAGAACGCCCGCTTCTTGGACTTGATCCGCGACATCGCCGCGCGGAAAAGCGCGACGGAAGCCCAGGTGGCCCTGGCCTGGGTGCTGGCACAGGGCGAGGATATCTTCATGATTCCCGGCACTCGGCGCATCGAACGTCTGAAGGAAAATCTGGGGGCCTGGAAGGTTCAGTTCTCCGCCGAGGAACATGCGGAGATCCGAGACCGCTTGCCGAAAGAGACGGTCGGATCGCGCTATTGAGCCGACTCCAGTCCTTGAATCTCAGGCCGTTCCCAGTCCGGGAGCGGCCTGTTTTTCGTGCCCGTCCCTGTCTCCGAAGCCCGGACTATTCCAGCCCAGAAGATCTTAATACCTTTAACTTATTGCAAAATAATATCTTGCATCGCTGACGCGTAATATCCATACTGGTCGGTATGTTCAACGAAAGAGAATTGAAATGACTCCCTACGACGCTCCCAGCACGCGCCAATCGATCCTGTCGGTGGCTTTCGAAGAGATTCACCGCCGCGGTTTCCACGAGACGAGTCTCGCGGACATCCTCGCGCGCACCGAGGTCACCAAGGGTGCGCTCTACCATCACTTCAGCAGCAAGGACGAGTTGGGTCTCGCCGTCATCGACGAGGTCATCGGCGCCTGGATCCGCGCGAACAAGATCGCCCCTTTCGAGGTCAGCGACGATCCCATCGCGGTGATCCGCGAATTCGTCGAGGAAATGGCCGGCCCCCAGTCCGAACTCACCGTCAAGATGGGATGCCCCCTCGGCAACCTCAGCCAGGAACTCTCCACCTGTCATGAAGTCTTCCGCCAGCACATCGAATCCCTCTACGGTCAATGGCGGGAGGCCATCGCGGGCTGCGTCAGCCGCGGCCTCGAAGCCGGCAAAGTGCGCGAAGGAACCGACCCCGCTTCGGTGGCCACCTTCGTCATCGCCATGAGTCAGGGTATCGCCCAGCTCATGAAGAACCAGGGCAGCCTCGAACCCTTCCGATCGGTTCGCCCTCTCCTACTCGACTTCCTGCAGACCCTCAGGCCCGAGAGCTGATCAGGCGATCGGCCTAAACCTCCAACTCACCCCTCATCAAGGAGACCTTCACCATGTCCCGACAGGCAACCCCTACCCTGGCCGAACGCTATGCGGCTTGGATCCTCAAGTGGCGATGGGCGGTGATCGCGGTCACTCTCATCGTCGCCGGAGGCCTTGCAGCCGGCGCCGGACGACTGGCCTTCGACAACAGCTACCGGGTTTTCTTCGGCAAGGACAATCCGCAGCTCCTGGCCTTCGAGGCCCTGGAGAACACCTACGCGAAGAACGACAACGTGCTCTTCGTCCTGGCTCCAGAAAGCGGACACGTCTTCACGCCTGAGTTCATGGAAGTGGTCGCGGATCTCACCGATCGCGCCTGGCAGCTCCCCTACGCCAGGCGAGTGGATTCCCCCACCAACTTCCAGCACTCCCGGGCCGAGGAGGACGACCTCATCGTCGCCGACCTCGTGGCCGATCCCGCGGGCAGCAGCGAAGCCGAACTGGCCGCGGCTCTCGAGATCGCCCTGGCCGAACCCGCACTCGCCCAACGTCTCGTCACCGAGCAGGCCAGCGTGACCGGTGTGAACGTCACCCTCGAACTTCCGGGGGACAGTCCCTTCGAGGTGACCGAAGCCGCCCTGGCGGCCCAGGAACTGGCCGCCGCCCTCGAATCGGAGAACCCCGGTCTCATCGTGCATCTGACCGGCGTGGCCATGCTCAACCACGCCTTCGCCGATCACTCGGCCAAGGACATGCAGAATCTCGTGCCGATCATGTTCGGCGCCATGATCGTGGTGGCCTTCCTCTTCCTGCGTTCCATTTCCGGAGCCATGGTCACACTGCTCATCATCATGCTCTCGACGGTGTCGGGCATGGGCACGGCAGGTTGGCTGGGAATCAAGTTGACTCCGCCCTCCTCGGTGGCCCCCACCATGATCATGACCCTGGCCGTGGCCGACTCCATCCACGTGCTGGTCACCATGCTGGCCGCCATGCGGGCGGGCATGGGCAAGCGCGACGCCCTCATCGAGAGCCTGAGGGTGAACATGATGCCCATCGTCATCACGAGCCTGACCACGGCCATCGGCTTTCTCAGCCTCAACTTCAGCGACGCGCCGCCTTTCCGCGACCTGGGCAACATCTCGGCCATGGGCGTCACCTTCGCACTCTTCTATTCGGTGACTCTTCTGCCGGCCCTCATGGCGGTGCTGCCCGTCAGGAAGCGCAAGGAGGGCAATGAGACCGCCTGGAACCTGGGCTGGCTGGCCGGTCTGCAACAGAGGCGCAGCCGCCCGCTCATGTGGGGCAGCATTCTCGTGGTCATCGCCATCGTGTCCTTCGTTCCGCGCAACGAACTCAACGACCAGTTCGTGCAGTACTTCGAGAAGGGCGTCGAATTCCGCGAAGCCACCGACTTCACCAATCAGAATCTCACCGGCATCTACAACGTGGACTTCGATCTGAAGGGCAACGGGCCCGGCGGCATCAGCGATCCGGCCTATCTGCGCACCCTCGATGAGTTCGAATCCTGGATGCGACAGCAGCCCGGCGTGCTGCAGGTCAACAGCCTGAGCCACGTCATCAAGCGCCTGAATCGGAACATGCACGGGGACGATCCCGCCATGCAGCGCATCCCCGACAGTCGCGAGCTGGCCGCCCAGTACCTGCTGCTCTACGAGATGTCGCTGCCCTACGGTCTCGATCTTAACAACCAGATCAACGTGGACAAGTCGGCGTCCCGCTTCTCCGTGACCCTCACCGATCTGAGCGCTCGGCAGATGCGGAATCTGGTCCATACCTCGGAGGCCTGGCTCGAGTCCAACGCCCCCGCGGGAATGTTCAGCCACGGCATCGGGCCCGCCATCATGTTCGCCTACATCTCCGAGAGAAACGTGAAGAGCATGGTCCTGGGCACCCTGGTGGCGCTCGTGCTCATCTCGGCCTGCCTCATCTTCGCGCTGCGCAGCCTTCGCTACGGCATCCTGAGCCTGGTTCCCAATCTCATCCCCGCCATGCTCACCTTCGGGCTCTGGGGCATCTTCGTTCGCGAGGTCAACCTGGGCCTGGCCAACGTGATGGCCATGAGCCTGGGCATCGTGGCCGACGACACCATCCACTTCCTCAGCAAGTATCTGCGCGGCAGACGCGAGCACGGCTACGGCGCGGACGACGCGGTGCGCTACGCCTTCTCCAGCGTGGGCAAGGCCCTGGTGGTCACTTCGGTGGTTCTCATCACGGGCTTCGCCGTGATGACCCAGAGCGTCTTCGCCCTGAATTCGAACATGGGCTGGTTCACGGTCATCGCCATCTTCGTCGCTCTGACCGCGGACTTCATGCTGCTGCCGGCCCTGCTCCTTCAATTGGATAGACGAAGGGATCAGAAGGCATCCGTCGACATTCCAGCCCCGGCGAGCGTGCCCGAAACCGTGTGACGGAAATCCAGAAACGTCTACGAAAGGAATCCGAAATGATCAGCAACATCAGCAAGATCGCGGGACTGGCCCTCGCGCTCCTCGTGACGGGCGCCTCCGCCTTCGAATTGCCTCAGGGCGACGACGCGGCTCGTGGCCTGGCCGTCGCCCAGGAGATGGACGCCCGCGACGCGGGATTCGAGAACTTCACGGCCACCATGACCATGATCCTCAGCAACCGCCAGGGCCAGAAGAGCGAACGCGAACTGCGCGTGAAGACCCTGGAGGTCGTCGATGACGGCGACAAGAGCCTGGTGATCTTCGACACCCCCCGCGACGTCAAGGGTACGGCCTTCCTGAGCTTCAGCCACAAGGAAGGCAACGACGACCAGTGGCTCTACCTGCCGGCCCTGAAGCGGGTGAAGCGCATCGCATCCAACAACAAGTCGGGCCCATTCATGGGCAGCGAGTTCGCCTACGAGGACATCTCTTCCCAGGAAGTCGAGAAGTACGCCTACAAGTACCTCAGGGAAGAGGCCTTTTCGGGACTCAACTGTTACGTCATCGAGCGCTACCCGGTGGACGAGAAGTCGGGCTACACGAGGCAGATCGTCTGGATCGACGCCGACGAATTCCGCGTTCAACAGGTCGTATTCCACGACCGCAAGGACGCCCTGCTCAAGACCCTGAGCTACGACGGCTACCAGCTCTACGCGGACCGTCACTGGCGCCCCGACCGCATGAGCGTGGAGAATCATCAGACCGGCAAGAGCACCGACCTGCTTTGGCGGGACTACGCCTTCAAGACCGACCTCGAGGATAGGGATTTCGACCAGAACGCCCTGAAGCGGGTGCGATAGGCGATGCGAAAAATGATGGCGGTACTCAGCCTGCTGCTGCTTGCAGCCCCGGCGGGCGCGTTGGATCTCACGGGACGAATCGGTCTCGAGCTGCGAGGTTTCTTTCAGGACCCATTGGATCCCGCGCAGCAGGGATCCAGCGCGTCGCTGGTTCTGGCGCCCGAGCTGTACCAGGATTTCGGCGGCGGAGGGCATGCGCTGATCCTGTCCCCCTACCTTCGTCTCGACTCTGGCGATGATGAACGCAGCCACTTCGATCTGCGGGAGGCCTACTGGCAGACCTACGGATCGGCCTGGGAGTTCAACCTCGGTCTGCGACGCGTTTTCTGGGGGGTCACCGAATCCGCCCATCTCGTCGACGTGCTCAACCAGACCGACGGCGTGGAGAATCCCGATGGCGAGGACAAGCTGGGCCAGCCGATGATCAACCTGGGCATCTTTCGCGATTGGGGGGATCTCGAACTCTTCATTCTTCCCGGACATCGCGATCGCGGCGGGCCGGGCGCCGAGGGGCGCCTGCGCCCGGCGGTCATCCTCGGGGATGCGCTCTACGACTCCGCCGAGGAAGAGCGTCACGTGGATTGGGCCCTGCGCTGGTCTCGCCCGCTTGGCATCTGGGATCTCGGCCTGTCCCACTTCTCGGGAACCTCGCGGGAACCGCGATATCTTTTCGAGATGAACGAGTCGGGAAAAGCGCGCCTCGTTCCTCTCTACGAACTCATCGAGCAGACAGGACTGGAGCTTCAAGCCACCACCGGTGGCTGGCTCTGGAAGTTCGAGGGAATCCACAGATCGGGGCAGGGGGATGACTTCGCCGCCCTGGCCACCGGTTTCGAGTACACCCTCGTCGGCCTCTTCGGCACGATCATGGATCTAGGCATCGTCGGGGAGTATCTGCACGATGATCGGAAAGGCGGAACTCTGCTCGATGAGGACATCTTCGTCGGCGGGCGTTTCGTGCTCAACGACGTTCAAAGCAGCGAAGCCCTGGCCGGAGCCATCATCGACCTCGAAACGGGCGCTTCGCTGTTGAGCGTGGAACTCGCCCGACGCTTGGGCGATCGATGGCGACTCGAGGCCGAGCTACGCGCTTTCGTCGGCGAGGAGGAGGACCCTTTCCTGGCCGCATTCACGCGAGATGACTACCTGCAGATCGAACTGCAGCGATTCTTCTAATTCGTCGAAGAGAAAGGCCGCCTCCGATATGGAGACGGCCTTTCTCGGGTACAACCGGAGTCTTGTATCAGCCCCAGCGCGGCTGCTCACCCAGATCGATGCCCAGGGCCGTCTTACCGACGATCTCGTGCACCAGGTTCGAGGTGGCGGGATGAAAGCGCCCGCAACGGGCATCGCGGAACAGGCGTTCCAGTTCACTGCCTTTGAACATGCCGTTTCCGCCCGAGACGTCCATGGCGGTATCGACGACCTTCCAGCAGTTCTCGACGCAATGGTACTTGGCGCCCACGAGTTTCGCTGGCCAATTTTGTCCGTGATCCACACCCGCCACCCATTCGGAGCAAACATGATCCAGAACGGGTATCATGGTCTCGTAGTTCAGCATCATTTGCGCGATGGAGTGCTGGATTTCGGGGTGGTACGACATGGTCCGCGTCATGCCCAGGGAGGTCTTCTTCTGAACAATTGGCAGGACGAGATCGATGGCACGCTTCGCAACGCCGCAGTAGACGGCGGCGAAACCGAGCAAGGCCCAGGCGAAGACGGTGAGAACGAATGGATCGCCCTGGCCAGCGGGAACGATGTCGACGATGTACTCGTCGGGGATGAAAACATCATCGAGGATGGTGTCGTCGCTGCGGGTCGCCCGCATGCCCATGACATCCCAGGTTTCCTTGATTTCGTATCCCTCGGCATCGCGGGACATGAAGGCGTGGATGATACGGGGGCCGTCCGGATGATCGGCGTCCATGCCGTGCAGACCAAAACGGGTCCATACCGGGGTGAGACTGCCGAACATCTTATGGCCGGAGAAGCGGAAACCGCCGTCGACCTGCGTAGCCTTGGTGGTCGACAGAAAAAGTGGCAAATCGTTGCCTCGCTCGGAGTGCCCGGCCGCGAAGATCTCACCCTCGGCTCCTTGCTTGAGCAACCATTCGAGGGACTTGTCCCCGCCGCGCCAGAGATCCGCGGCGACACCCAACCAATACAGATGCATGTTGAGAGCCAGGGCCGTGGCTGGCGCGTGGTAGGCCAGCTTGACCTGCTCACGGCAGGACTGCTGGAGGCTCAGACCCGCCCCGCCGAATTCCCTTGGGATCGGCCCGGTGAGATATCCGGCATCCCTCAGCTGTTCGAAGTCCTCCTGGAAGAAGCTGTTTTCCTTGTCATAGGTACCTGCGCGCTCGGCGCAGCCCTTTATTAACTCATCACTCAGAACTGAATCCGCCTCTAGTACCGTTCTTGACTCAGCCATTGGCTCGTCTCCAGACTTGGGGAGTTTTGATATTTCGGCAAATCTCATCTATTTCGGATCGAACCTATCCGGGGAATGAACATAATTCAAGCCTATAAGTTAAGCGAAATCAGGTGTTAAATTACCGCATCCTGAGCGGGTCGCTCGTTTTCTCAGGCCCCACGGGCGAATTCCGGCCCCTCGGCCCCTATTGCAGCAGGAGCAGCTTCATCGAGGTCCTGAGCTCTCCGGCCTCCAGCCTGGCGATGTAGATCCCCGAGCCCAAGGCATTCCCAAAGGAGTCGCGACCGTTCCATGAGGCGGAATGGCTCCCCGCCTCCAGATATGCAGCGTCCACGAGGTTTGCGATCTCGCGTCCCAGGGCATCATGGACGGAGAGACTGACCTTGCTCGATCGAGCGAGGGTGTAGGTCAGGATCGTGCTTGGATTGAAGGGATTCGGAAAACTGCTCAGATGAGGGCCCTTCGCCAGGCCGGGATCTTCCCCGCCGATTCCCGTGGCCAGGTCGATGGCGATTTCACCGCTGATGAAGTAGCCCGTGTGAAAACCATTGCCGCCGATTTCGTAGCGGCTCCGCGTAAGGTCGATGGGCGATCCCGACGTCGGCGTGAGGGGCTGTTCGAGGAACAAGGTGATGTCCACCCCGTCGTCGTGGACGCTGCCGTCCAAAACGATCTCGATGGAGTTGCCCACGTCGAACATGGCGTCCAGGTCGGTATGGTCGTGCCATGTGAAGGGGATGTCCAGATAGGTGAACACACCTTCCCCGTTCTCGAATTCCTCGGGATCGGTATAGGTCCAGGTGAAGGTGCCGAACATCTGCTCGGCTTCCTCGAGGACTACGTCCTCGAGAGTATAAGTGACCACTTCCACCGCCCTCGCCCCCGTGGACGCCATGAGGCCGACTCCACATAGCACTAACATCCAGACAGCCTTGGCTGTTCTCATTCGGACGCTCCTCGAGTTCTGAATACGTGATTACTTCAGCAGTACGAGCTTCTTGGTGATCGATCGGTCGCCTTCGCTGAGCCGGTAGAAGTAGTTTCCCGAACTCAGCTCCTTGCCCTTCGAATCCCTGCCGTCCCACCTGATCTCGTGCTGGCCGGCGGCCATCTCCTCTTCGAGCAGGGTGATCACCTTGCCGCCCGCGAGGTTGTAGATGCTCAGGGACACCGCGCCTGGCCGATCGAGCTCGAAGACGATGGTGGTCGCGGGATTGAAGGGGTTCGGGAAGTTCTGGTGGAGCTTCGCGCTGATCGGCTCCACGGGAGGCGCATCCACGGCCGTCAGGATCTGAAGCCACTCGGGATGATCGATGAAGGGATTGCGATTGCCCTGATAGGAGTAGACCACGTCGTTGCGGGCGCGCTCCACGTCGTCCACGGGATCTTCGAGGTGCCACTGGTAGAGCACCGACATGAGCCCCATGTAGGCCACGGTCTCGTTGTTGCCGGTCTGACTCGAGGCGATGAGGCCCCGGTCGTCGGTGAGGATGAGGTCCGGCTCCCAGGCGCCGCTTCCGCCATGGGTGCCGCCTTCATAGCGCACGTCCATGTAGAACTGGGCCCGGGCGATGTCGCCCTTGCGGCCGATCCAGGTCTCCCAGGTCCCGGTGGGACCGTCCGATCCGCCGACCCAATTGGAGTTGCCCGGAT
This sequence comes from uncultured bacterium, assembly GCA_964344565.1. Classification (GTDB taxonomy): domain Bacteria; phylum Krumholzibacteriota; class Krumholzibacteriia; order JACNKJ01; family JACNKJ01; genus JACNKJ01. The sequence continues at coordinate 2,874 of CAYFNT010000009.1, read as the reverse complement.
ACTCCCCGGACCCGCCGCCCTGCCCGTTGTTCTCCACGGTCACGCGCTCGCTGCAGCTGTCGCTGCAATAGTCGAAGGGCCGGCTGCCGCGATAGCTGTTGTAGGAGACGTTGCAGAGGAACAGGTGATGGCAGTCGGTGTGGGGATAGTTGTAGGTACCGTCGTCGGGGAAGCCGTAGGAGCGCGGCCAGGAATGCTCGCGGTTGTAGGCGCCCTCGCCACCGCCGAACTTCACGTAGCTCGCGTTCTTGTAGACGTCGAGGATGTTGCTGGAGTTGTTCGGATCCTCGTCGGCCTGCTCCAGGATATCCCAGGTATCGGTGCTGCTGGAGCTGTAGGGATAGCGCTGATGATCGTCGATGATCTCATGGAGGGTCGCCCTGAGCGATTCGCTGCTGCTGTCGTCCACGCTGTCGTAGTATCCCGGTGGCGGATCGGAAAGTGCCGCGACGGGCACGAGAGAGAGGGCCAGTAAGAGCAGCGCGGCCTTCGACAGAATTCGCATCACTACCTCGATCGCCGTAACAGCTTGATTGATGGTGGATTCGCCCATGCAAGACGGGCATAGGAGGACGATTTCGGTGAATTATACCACAAATTCCTCTGCCTGAGGACCTTCCATCCGCATCTCGCGTGCCCCCATGGCGGAATTCTTGGCTCAGCAAGCCCGCGAACCTTGACAAGTTAGGCCCTGTTTGCCACACTTCGCTCGGTTACCGCACAAAGTGTCGATTCGGGTCCCTCTCCATCGAAAGCCCGTGTACGATTCCAAGCAGGGAGGCATGAGTTTGAAGCCCATGATCCGCCAAATCCTTCTTCTGACGGCGATCCCCGTCGCGATGCTCGGCTCGGGCTGCAGCGAACGTGACCTCTCCGAACTCGAGAACGCCACCGCCGTGGACGACCCCCTCGTCTTCGACGACGACTACGGCAACGGCGTCTACTGGCAGCCCTTCAGCGGCACCGATTTCGAGGCTCTGAGCATCGACGAGACCGTCGCCTACGAAGGCGAGGGTTCGATCAAGGTCGGCGTTCCTGGCGAGACTTCGGGTCTCTATGCCGGCGGCGTGCTGACTTCCGCCGGCGTGCGGGATCTGAGCGCCTACAACGCCCTGACCTTCTACGCG
>CAYFNT010000009.1:0-1647 GCA_964344565.1 uncultured bacterium | reverse complement strand
CCCTACTGGCAGTGGTCCACCACCCAGATCACCGACTATCTGATCGAGGGCGACGAGACCATCCTGTACACCTTCCTGAATTTCGTGGGCATCACCTTCGACTCCAGCCCCATCAACGCCTCTCAGATGACCCACCTCCATATGGACATCTACGCCCCCGTGGGGACGAACTTCAGCGTGGAAGTCGTTGGCGTCAGCGGCAGTCAGAAGCTCACCTTCGACGCCGCCAGCAGCCCCGCCTTCGAGGCCGGAGAGTGGTCGTCCCTGGACATCCCCCTCGAGGATTTCGTGGCCGGGGCCGATTGGTCCGAGGTCAGGCAGCTCGTGCTCAGCACCGACGATGCCCACCTTGTTTTGATGGACAACGTCTACTGGCGCAAATAGGATCCTGCCGAGACTATCGATTCCGCGAGCGGGTGAGCCATGAACAACGATTTCCTCAATTGGAAGGGCCTTCGGCGTACGGACCCCAAACGTCCCCGTCCCCTCGCCGACGCCATCCTGCGCCTGATCTGGGATGAGCACAGGATCTCGCGCACCGACATCGCCACCAAGGCCGGCCTCTCCCGCTCCACGGTCTCGGAGATCGTGGGAGAGATCCTGCCACTGGGCCTGGTGGCCACGGTGGGCGAAGGCCCCTCCAGCGGCGGCCGCCGCCCCATCGTTCTGGAATTCCAGGACGATTCCTGCGTGATCCTCGGCGTCGAGATGGGCGGGTCCCACATCGCCGTGGCCATGACCAACCTGCGCGGCAAGGTTCTCGCCTGGGAAACACGCGATCACGCGGTACGGAAAGATCCTCCCGGCACGCGCAAGCTCATCGCCGAACTCTGCGAGATCTGCCTGGCGAGTCCGGCCGCCGATGGGCGTCCCCTCGTGGGCATCGGCGTGGCGCTTCCCAGTCCGGTGGATCCGGCCGATCCGAACCACCTTTCCACCCTGGTGCTTCCCGCATGGGAAGAGAACCTAGGACTTCATTTCCTCAGCGAGCGCTTCGAGGTTCCGCTCCTCGTCGACAACGACGCGAACCTCGGCGCTCTCGCGGAACAATGGTGGGGTCTCGAGGAAGAGGTCGAACACCTGGCCTTCATCAAGGTGGCCACGGGTATCGGTTCCGGACACATCATCGACGGCGAGATCTATCGCGGGGCCACCGGCGTGGCGGGCGAGATCGGACACATCGCCATCGATCCCCAGGGCGACCTCTGCATGTGCGGACTCCGCGGCTGCCTGGCAACCCTGGTCGGCGGACACGCTCTCGAAGAGAGAGCTCGACGCCTGGCCGATGAATTTCCCGACAGTGTTCTCACCGGTCGCGACTTCAACTCCAATGACATCGAGGAGGCGGCCCTCGGCGGAGATCTTCTCGCCATGAGCGTGGTCCGGGAGGCCGCCGAGAATCTCGGCATCGCCATCGCAGGCCTGCTCAATCTGCTCAATCCTTCCGTGGTGATCCTGGGAGGCGAATTCGCCAGGCTGGAGGAACTGGTACTCGATCGGCTCCGGGAAACTGTCCGGAACCGCACCCTCGTCGATTCCGTCGCGGCGGCCGAGATTCGCGTGAGCAAGCTCGGCGATCAATCCGTCGCCATCGGCGCGGCGACCCTCGTGCTGAAGGAAGCGCTGTCCGACTCCAGCCTCTTCCCC
>CAYFNT010000008.1:0-146349 GCA_964344565.1 uncultured bacterium | reverse complement strand
GCATGGAGAGCGAAGAGGCCTGAGCGATTTTACAGAAAGGAAGTTGCTTTGCCCTTTTCGAAGGAGGACCCACGTCATGAGTAGAAGAATTCATCGAATGAACCTTACCATCCTCGTTCTAGCATTGCTGTTCTGGCAAATCCCGGGAACGGCAAAGGCAAGGATGATCGATTTGGATGTGGCGGTCGACAAGCCGATCGTTCTTCGGAATGAGAACCAGATCGCATACCTAAGGATCGGACTAACCGGTTTCCCAATGGACGACTTACAGGATCGCAGTCCGTTGAATGTGGCCATCGTACTCGATAAATCGGGTTCTATGCAGGGAGAGAAGATCGAGCGTGCGAAAGAAGCTGCGATCATGGCCATTCACCGGCTTGATTCAAAAGACATAGTATCGATCATCGCCTACGATGAAACCGTCGAAATCGTTGTCCCGGCCACGAAAGTTTCAGACATCGACGCCATCAGCACTGCCATCCGCTCAATCCGGGCCGGCGGTAACACCGCTCTGTTTGCCGGAGTCAGCAAGGGCGCGGCAGAAGTGCGGAAGTTCCTCAGCGAGAATCACGTGAACCGTATCGTGCTGCTTTCTGATGGGGTAGCCAATGTGGGATTGAGCTCGCCTTCTGACCTCGGGGCTCTGGGGTCGATTCTTGCGGACGAGGGCATTTCCGTTACGACCATCGGCCTCGGACTGGGATACAACGAAGACCTGCTTAGCGAACTCGCGACTAGAAGCGACGGGTATCACTATTTCGCGGAAGGGCTGGAGGATCTATCCCGAATGTTCGACCAGGAATTCGGCAAAGCACTGTCCATGGTTGCCCAGGGAATTGATATCCGGATCCGGTGCGCCCCCGGCGTCATCCCGCGCCGCATACTTGGCAAGACCGCCACGATCGATGGCTCTGATGTGATAGTTTCACTCAATAATCTCTTCAGCGAGAGCGAGCGGCGGATCGTTTTGGAGGTGGAGCTATCTCCCGAAACGCTCCGAGGGCCGAATGTCGAGATTGCCGCCATCGACGTAGACTATGACAACCTTCTCACTCGTTCGCGCGAACATCTGGATCGCAGACTGAGCATCAGAACAACCCTGTCGAGAGTTGATGTCGATGCGAACATCAATTCGCACGTGATGGTCGACGTGATCAAGATCCTTGCGGTGGAGCGGAACATGCAGGCTTCATTGCTTCGAGACCAGGGGCGCATCGCCGAAGCGCTTGAGCTTCTTCTTCAGAACGCAGATTTCCTCGCAGAGAACTCCATTCGCTTCAACTCCCAGGATCTCCAGGACTACTCACTGCAGCAGCAGATCGACGCCCAGAACCTGGACGACGAAAACTGGGATCGCCAACGAAAGGCAATGGAGTTTAACGCTGTGAAATCTCTTTACTAAGCTGAGCGGTTCGATTTTCGATCGGAACTTGGATGAGACCGAAGCTCACAATTTTGCTTGTCCTTCTGATTCTCCTTCCCGCGATTCTCGTCACGAGCTTGGGAATCAGGCTGGCCTATCATGAGCGAGAGCAGATCAGTTTAAGATTCGAAGAATTTCTCCTCGAAAACCTGGGCGATGTTGACCATGGCATCGTCCAGGTTACTTCACGTTGGGAAACTGAGCTTCTCCAGGCACTGTCAGTTCCCGATGTCACCGCGAGAGCCCTAAAGAACCTGTCCCGCAGCCATACCCGAATCAGACAGGCATTTTTGCTTGATCCTCAGGGCAAGCTCATCTACCCCCTCCCCAGCGAACGTGCAAGTTCCTCGGAACTGGACTTTCTGGAGGGGGCAAGCGATCTGATACTCCGGAAGGAATTAGTTGCCTTTCCCGGGACAGAAGCATCTGCCGTCTTTCAGGGTTGGTACTCCTGGTATTGGGGCAGGGACATCCGAACTCTATTCTGGCTACGCAATAGTGAAGGACAGATCCTCGGCGCTGAGATCGAAACCGTATTGCTTGTCTCTGACATCATCAACGCACTGCCCGTCACGCAGACAAGTTCGGAGTCAGAGCTTTCGGCTGGACTCGTGGATCGCACCCGTCTGTTGAACTCAAGAGGAGAGATCATCTATCAATGGGGGCAACTGGAACTACAAGAAAATGCTTCGCCGGTCACACGAATCCAGCTCTCACGACCACTCTCCGCCTGGAGCCTGGAACACTATCGTACCGACAACGCCGAATCGATCGCTGGCCGGGGCGTCCTGATGACCATCATTTCGAGTTCCCTGGCCCTTGCGTTGGTGCTTGTCGGTTTCGGCGTCTTCCTCTACCGGGAAAACTCCCGCGAGCTACGCGAGGCCGCCCGACGCGTCAGTTTCGTCAACCAGGTTTCCCATGAGCTGAAGACACCCCTGACGAATATCCGCCTCTACGCCGAACTCCTCGACCGTAGGCTCGACGAGAACGATTCCCGAGCCCGCGGATATGCCGGTATCATAGTCTCGGAAAGCCGCAGGCTGAGCCGGCTCATTGGCAATGTCCTCAGTTTTGGCCGCCAGCGGGAAAAGAAGCTCACTCTTCATCGAAGGGCTGGGAGCATCGACAATGTGCTCGAAGCTGTTCTCGAGCAATTCCAGCCCTCGTTGAGAGCCGCCGGAGTCGTCGTCCAGACTGATCTTCAGGCTCGCGGAGTTGTCTCCCTGGATGCCGATGTCCTCGAACAGATCCTGGGAAACCTGATCAGCAATGTCGAGAAGTACGCCGCCTCAGGCAAGAAACTCATCCTTGCTACTCAGCAACTTGATGAGATCACTACTCTCACGGTGGAAGATCGCGGCCCCGGCGTTCCGGACTCAGAAAGGACTCGGATCTTCGAACCCTTTTACCGAATCGACGACAGCCTGGTCGAAGGGGTGTCTGGAACTGGAATCGGCCTATCCATCGCTCGGGATCTGGCCCGACTGCACGGTGGAGATTTGAAGATCCTACCATGTGAGAACGGTGGGAAGTTCGAACTGACTCTACTCACTTCGGATCCGAGTATTGGAGAAGGGCAATGAGAATACTCATCGCTGAGGACGACCTCAATATTCGAAACGCTCTCTCGGACATCTTTCAGGCAGAAGGCTACGAAATCCTGCTCGCATCAAATGGATCTGAGGCCCTGCGTCTCTTCGAGACGGCCAGTCCGGACTTGATCTGTCTGGACATCATGATGCCCGAGCTGAATGGATATGATGTCTGTAGGGAAATCCGAGGACGAGGATCAACCGCACCCGTTATTTTCATCAGCGCGAAATCGGAGGAAATCGACAAGGTCCTGGGCTTGGAACTTGGCGCGGACGACTATATCGTTAAGCCCTTCGGTCTGCGCGAAGTCCTGGCCCGGGTCCGCGCCGTGCGTCGACGCTACAATCTAAAACGGATTGATTCAGAAGACAGCAAGGCCTTCCGGATGGGCTCTCTCGAAATCCTTCCTGAGAAGCTGAAGGCCTACCGCGACGGAGAGGTCATTGAACTCAGTCTCCGCGACATCGAAATCCTTCGGATTCTTCACGATCGGAAGGGTCGGGTTGTCGATCGAGACACATTGTTCCGGGAGATTTGGGGGCTGGACCACATCCCCAACAGTCGAACCCTCGATCAACACATTTCCCAGCTGAGAAAGCGAATTGAGTCGGATCCGAAAAACCCGACTCTGATCAAGACGGTTCGTGGAGTCGGCTATCGCTATGAAGGTTGAGAATGTCTCAAAGGTGCTTGCTGTTCAGGACGCGAATCGCCATACCTGATTTGCGAAGGTCATAGGGTTCCCTCACATTGGGGCAGACCAGTAGGTTCTCGCCCAAGGGGTATGCCTCCCGGAAAACGGCGAGCGCTTTCGCATCGAATGCATCGGGATTGACCTTCACCTCGATCGCGTCTACGGCCTTCCCCTTGGCCTTGACCACGAAGTCGATCTCACGCTGGCTCTTGTCCCTCCAATAGTGGATAGTTTGACCTGGACGCGACGCACGCAATTCGTCCAACACCAGGTGTTCCCAGAGCTGCCCCTTGTCCCCGTCCCGCACAGCCTCCCATCCCCGGACATGAGCGACCAATCCCGTATCGAAGGCATAGATCCTGGGTTGGCGGATGATCTCGCGATGTCCGCCACCATGGAATGGCGCGACGCGGGTCAGCGCGTGTGCAATCTCCATCGCCTCCAGATGGGCCATCACAGTTTGACGACTCAAGCCACTTTCCTTAGCGAGATCACTGATCTCGAGCTGTCCCCCGCTGCGGTGGCAGACCAGGCGCAGGAGCTTAAGGAACCCAGTTCGGTTGCGCACACTGAACAGCTCCTGGATGTCTCTCGCAAAGAAGCTGTCCATCCATTCCTCGAAAAAGATGGGATCTGGAGCCTCTCCGAGCAGCATTTCAGGGAAACCGCCGTGAACAAGCCGCTTGTCGAAATCTGGCCGCTGAAACTCACCCTGGCACTCCCGCCATAACACCGGAGTCAATTGAACGGTATGTTTGCGACCGCTGAGGCTGTCGCGGAACTTGCTCGTGGCCTGCAAGGTCGACGAACCTGTGGCGAGGACCTTCAAATACGGAAACTCATCCGCCGCGATTTTCAGAAGAGAGCTCGGATCCGCGATCCGATGAACTTCATCGAGGATCACGGGCCTGTCCTCGCGCTGGCTCGAAAGGAAAAACTCGGGATCTTCCAAACGTCTCTGCGTCGAGGGAAGATCACAATTGAAGTAGGCCGCCTCGGGGATTTGCTTGCACATTATGGTCTTTCCCACCCGGCGAGCGCCCGAGAGCCAGACAATGCTTCGTTTCTTCCAAAGGGCATGGATCCGCTCGACCCATTGACTGCGTCTCTTCATACACTGTACTTAGCAATGAGCCGGCCAGATGTAAAGTATAAATGCTAATAGCGGCACAAAAAAAAGGGCAGGAGCCCAAAGCCTCCAGCCCAAATGATTGATATCCAGTGGGTTAGCGCTATTCCTCCGCCATGACGGCGTTGATGTCGATGGCCGCACGCGCGCCCAGCTCCTTGTCGATCATGTAGAGGCCGCTTCCGGAGTCTCCCACCATCTTGAGCTTCTGGATGATGCTCTTGACCGTGGCCTCCTCCTCCACCTGCTCCGAAACGAACCACTGCAGGAAGACGCGCGCCGCGCGATCGTTCTCCGCATCGGCCACATCAGCGAGATCGTTGATGAGGGCCGTGACTTCCTGTTCGTGAGTTAGGGTGGCTTCGAAGACGTCCAAGACGCCGTTCCATTCGCTGGGCGGGGCGGGCAGTTCGTCGAGCACCACGCGGCCGTCGCGATCGTTGATGAAGTTGAAGAACTTCATGGTGTGGGCCATCTCTTCCTGGGACTGCACGTACATCCAGTGGGCCAGGCCGTCCATGTCGGAGGCATGGAGATAGGCCGACATGGCCAGATAAAGATAGGACGAGTACATTTCCGCGTTGAGTTGCTTGTTCAGTGCTTCTTCGAGCTTGGGACTCAGCATCGGACCCTCCTCACGGTCGGTTTTCGTCCACGAATCTAGTGACTGTTCCTCGGAATGTCTAGTCGCCCACGGAAAATCCCAGGGCCTCGATGGCGCCCCGGATCTGGGCCAGATCGTATCCCTCGCCCTTGAAACGGGCCTCGCCGCCCTGCAGGTCGATCTCGACTTCGCTCACGCCCTGGCTCTCGCTCACCGCACGTCGCACGCTGCCGGCGCAGTGCTCGCAGGTCATTCCGTCGACCTTGAGGGTAACGGCGTTTTCCATGGCGGTCTCCTTCTTCTGGGATTTCGTGAGTCGCGGCCAGAGCAGGGCCAGGATCATCATGAAGACCAGGGCCCAGGCGCCGGCGGTCTTGAACCAGCCGGGGACGGTCTCGTGGTGATGTCCCATGGCGGGCATCCATTCGGTCTGCACCCATTCCTGGGTGAAAAGGAAGTCCAGCAGGATGCCAGAAAGCAGGGCGAAGACCGCCACCACCAGCAGGTAGAGGATGGCCGAGCGCTTGCCGAGGATTTTCCAGACCGTGGCCAGGGTGGCCGTGTTGGTGGCCGGTCCGGTGATCAGGAAGACCAGGGCCGCGCCGGGCGAGATGCCCATGTGGATCATGGCCAGAGCCAGGGGTACCGAGCCCGTGGCGCAGACGTAGATGGGAATGCCCACCAGCATCATGACGATGAGCCCCAGGAAACCCGAGCCCAGGGAGTCGGCGAAGTAGTTGGCCGGGATCGCGGCACTGATCACCGCCGCCACCAACATGCCCACGATGAGGGCCTTGGCGATGTCGCGAGGCAGGGTGATGAAACCGTAGACCAGGGCGTTCTTGAATCGGTTGCCCTCCGTGGGCATCTCACCGCAACCATCGTCGCATGCGGCCTCGGCCTGGACGGTCTCGCCGTTGGGATCGGTCTCCAGGGCCGAGACCGCCGTGCCTCCCAGCACGCCGGTGACCAGGGCCGCCAGGGGCCGGAAGACGGCGAAGACGGGTCCGAGCAGGCCGTAGGTCACGAGGATGCTGTCCACACCGGTCTGGGGCGTCGAGAGCAGGAAGCTTGTCGTCGAACCCCGGCTGGCGCCGTGCTGGCGCAGGGATGCCGCCACGGGGATGACCCCGCAGGAACAGAGGGGCAGGGGAATGCCGAAGAGGGTGGCTTTCCAGATGGGACCCTGGCCGCGGCCGCCCAGGTGCCGCTCGATGATCTGGGGCGAAATGAAGGCCGAGAGCACCCCGGCCACGGCGAAGCCCAGGATGAGATAGATGGCCATCTCTTCCATGAGAAACCAGAACTCACGGGGCACTTCGAGCAGGAAGTCGATCAAGGGAGCTCCCATCGCCGGGTGAACGTCACTACCACAATCTATGAAAATCCGCCCGAGATGACACAAAAAAACCGCCCCGGAGGGCGGTTTCAAACGGCTAAGGGGGTCCGTTTATTCGGTCTTTTCCTCTTCCTCGGCGGCCTCGGGGGCTTCCGCTTCGGCTTCGGCCTCAGGCGCTTCCGCTTCGGCTTCCGGCTCCGTGGCGGCCATCTTGGGGGCGCCGCCGATGCGGGCCTCCAGGGGCTTCTTCTCGCGGCCGGGCTTGGGCGTGAAGTCCGCCTCCACCAGCTCGAGAATGGCCTGAGGCGCGTCGTCGCCCTTGCGGCGGGTGCCCAGCTTCATGATCCGCGTGTAGCCGCCGTTGCGCTCGGCATAGCGGGGACCGATCTCGGCGAAGAGCTTCTGCAGCACCTTCGGATCGTTGATGAAGCGCGCGGCCTGCCGGCGCGAATTCAGATCGCCCTTCTTGGCGAAGGTGATCATCCGGTCGGTGAAGCGACGGGCTTCCTTGGCGCGGGTCTCCGTGGTGGTGATGCGCTCGCCCGCGAGCAGGCTCGTCACCATGTTCCGGAGCATGGCGCGTCGGGCAGCCTTGCCGCGATTCAAACGATTTCCGCTTACTCGATGTCGCATGATTCCACTCTCTTCGTCGTCGGCGTCTAGCTGGTGACGCCCTCGATCTCCATGGGTTTCTCAGTCTCTTCCGAGCCAGAAAGGACGGCGCTGAGGTCCATGCCCCAGTGCAGGCCCATCCCTTCGAGGATCTCGGTGATTTCCTTGAGGCTCTTGCGACCGAAGTTCCGGTACTGGAGCATCTCGTTCTCGCTCTTGATCACCAGCTCGCCGATGCTGCGGATGTTCGCGGCCTTCAGGCAGTTGGCGCTGCGCACGCTGAGCTCCAGCTCATCCACGCTGCGGTCCAGGGTGTCGCGCAGGCGCTCGATCTCCTCGTCCACTTCCTCGTCGGCCTCGTCGAGGGGCTCCTCGTCGAAGTTGATGAAGAGGTAGAGGTGATCCTTCACGATCTTCGACGCGAAGCCAAGGGCCTCTTCCGGCGTGATGGCGCCGTTGGTCTGGATCTCGAGGATCAGGCGATCGTAGTCCGTGCGCTGGCCGACCCGGGTGTCCTCCACGCGGAAGTTCACCTTGGTCACCGGGCAGAAGATGCTGTCCACCGGCACCACGCCGATGCTGCTGTCCGGCAGCTCGTGGTTTTCGGCCAGCACGAAACCGCGGCCGTCGCCGATGAGGATCTCGGCCTTTATGGTCGCGCCCTCGTTGAGGTGGCAGAGCACCTGGTCCTTGTTGACGATCTCAACCGCGGGGTCCTGGGTGATGTCCGCGGCCGTCACCGGCCCCGGGCCCTTGGCCTCGAGGTAGAGCTTGTGCCAGTTGTCGGCGTGCAGGCGGACCACCAGAGCCTTGAGATTCAGCACGACGTCCGTGACGTCCTCGAGCACACCCGGGATATTGGTGAACTCGTGCAGGGCGTCCTCGAACTTGATGGCCGTGACGGCAGCTCCCTGCAGGCTGCTGAGCAGGGTGCGACGCAGGGACGTGCCCAGCGTCTGACCGAAACCGCGCTCCAGAGGCTCGACGACGAAGCGAGTGAAGTACTGGCTCTCGTCTTCCTTCTGGACTTCGACGGTCTTCGGCATCAGAACGTTCTTCCACTTCATATGCGGAATTCCTCCCTCTCAGTCTAGTCCTGTCAGGCTTACTTCGAGTAGAGCTCGACGATCAGCTGCTCCTGAACCATGGTCGGGATCTCGGCCCGCTCGGGAACGCTGATGTAGGAGCCCTCGAACTTCGCGTCGTCGGTGCTGATGTAGCTCACGCGGCCGCGGCCGGTGGCGCTCTTCAGCGAATCGACGATGAAGGGATTCTTGCGACTCTTGTCCCGCAGGGCCACCACGTCGCCGGGCTTCACCTGGAAGCTTGGCACGTTGACGATGCGGCCGTTCACCTCGAAGTGGCGATGGGCCACGAGCTGACGGGCCGCGTTGCGGCTGGGCGCGAAGCCCATGCGGTAGACCATGTTGTCCAGGCGCCCCTCGAGGAGCTGGAGCAGATTGGTGCCGGTCACGCCCGTGCGGCGAGCGGCCTCCGCGAAGTAGTTGCGGAAGGGCTTTTCGAGCACGCCGTAGATGCGGCGGAGCTTCTGCTTCTCACGGAGCTGGAGTCCGAACTCGGAGGCCTTGCGGCGACGTCCGCGTCCGTGCTGTCCGGGAGGATAGGGTCGCTTCTCGATGGCGCAGCGATCGCTGAAGCAGCGCTCGCCCTTCAGGAAAAGCTTGTCCCCCTCGCGCCGGCAGAGCTTGCATTTCGCGTCGGTGTATCGGGCCATTTGGCCTAAACCTCCTGATAAACCTAGTTGCGGCGCCGCTTGGTGGGACGGCATCCGTTGTGGGGAACGCTGGTCTTGTCCTTGATGCCGGACACTTCGATGCCCGTGGCATGGATGGACCGAATCGCGGCTTCGCGGCCAGGGCCGGGACCCTTCAGATGGATCTCGCAACGGCGCAGGCCCGCGTTCATTGCGTCACGAACGACCTTCTCGGCGGCGATCTGCGCGGCGAAGGGCGTGCTCTTACGGCTGCCCTTGTAGCCCGCGGTACCGGCGCTGCCCCAGGCGAAGACCTCGCCCTGGGTGTTCGTGACCGTGATGATCGTGTTATTAAAGCTGGACTTGATGTGCACCACGCCCACCGAGTCCATCTTCTTCGACTTTTTTCTCGTCGTCCTTCTTGGACCAGCCATGTTCCTCCTCAGAATTTCATGCAGGCCGAAGCCCTAAACCCTGAAATCGGGGTTTTACTTTTTCTTTCCGCCGGGACGGGCCTTGGGACCCTTCCGCGTGCGGGCGTTCGTCTTGGTGCGCTGTCCCCTGCAGGGCAGCCCTTTGCGGTGGCGGAGGCCGCGATAGCAGCCGATGTCCATGAGACGCTTGATGTTCATGGACACTTCGGTGCGAAGTGTACCTTCCGTCTTGTATTCCGCCTTGTTGAGCTCGTCGCGAAGCAGAGCGTTCTGCTCCTCGGTGAGGTCCTTCACGCGGATACTCTCATCGATGCCGGTGGACCCCAGGATTTTCTCGCTGGTGGTACGGCCGACGCCGAAGATATAGGTCAACGCCACGACGATGCGCTTGTTGGCCGGAAGGTCTACGCCTTGAATTCGAGCCAAAACCTATCCTCCTAGAGGTCCATCAACCCTGGCGCTGCTTGTGCCGGGGATTCTTTTTGCAGATGACCCGCACAACTCCGTTGCGGCGGATCACCTTGCAGTGATCACACATCGGTTTGACCGAGGCTCGGACTTTCATCATTACCTCACAATGGCGGTCCTTGCGGACCGGTTCACTCTACTTGTAGCGGTAGACGATGCGGCCCCGGGTCAGGTCGTAGGGCGAAAGTTCCACCGTGACCTTGTCTCCGGGCAGGATGCGAATCAGGTGCATCCTCATCTTGCCGGCCACATGGGCCAGCACCGTGTGATTGTTCTCCAGCTCAACGCGAAACATGGCGTTGGACAGGGCTTCAACCACGGTTCCCTCTACCGATATGGCTCCTTGCTTTGCCATTCTCCTCCCGACCGTCAGTCCAGGAGCGTCAGGATCCTCGGACCCTGCTCCGTTACTGCGACCGTGTGCTCGAAGTGGGCGGACAGTTTTCCGTCGGCTGTCACGACGGTCCACTCGTCTTCGAGAGTCTTCACCTTCTCGCCGCCGGCGTTCACCATCGGTTCGATGGCGAAGACCATGCCGGCCTTGAGCACGGGCCCCCGTCCGGGAGGTCCGAAGTTGGGGATCTGCGGCTCCTCGTGAAGCTTCGCGCCGATCCCGTGTCCCACCAGGTCCTTCACCACGGAGAAGCCGTTGGCCTCAACGTGCACCTGGATGGCGTGCGATATGTCGCTCAGGTGCTTCCCGGGGACGCACTGTTCGATGCCCTTCTCGAGGCTTCGAAGCGTGACGTCCATGAGCCGGGCCGCCTCGTCGCTCACCATGCCCACCGTGAAGGTCACGGCGGAGTCGGCCATCCAGCCGTCTTTCTCGACACCCACGTCGATGCTCACCAGGTCGCCCTCTTCCAGGACGCGCCCGTCGGGGATGCCGTGCACCACCTCGTCATTCACGGAGATGCAGCTGTTGGCCGGGAAACCCATGTAGCCCTTGAAGGCGGGCCGGGCGCTCTCGCGCTCGATGGTCTCCCTGATGATCTCGTCCAGTTCCTTCGTGGACGCTCCGATCCGAATCGCTTCGCCGGCCGCGTCCAGGGCCTTGCGGAGAATCGTCCCCGCCGCGGCCATCTTGTCTATCTGCCCCTCGGTCTTGAGCGTGATCACGCCGACTGCTTCTCGCCGAACTGATCGCGCAGGATCGAGAAGATCGCGGCGGTCACGGTGTCCGGCGCCTGCGATCCGTCGATCTCCACCAACTTGTCCCGATCGCGGAAGAAGCCGATGACGGGGGCCGTTTCCTTTTCGAAGACGTCCAGCCTGCGCCGGATGGTCTCGGGGCGGTCGTCGTCCCGCAGGAAGTAGGCGCCGCCGCAATGGGGGCACTCGCCTTCCTCGGGAATGTCCTCGCCCAGCTCGGCCGGGCTGAGGATGGCGCCGCAGTCCTTGCAGGTGCGGCGGGCGCTGAGGCGTTTCACGACCTCGTCGGCGTCCACCTGGATGAGCACGCCCAGATCCAGCTCGCCTTCCATGCCTTCCAGAAGGCCCTCGAGGCCTTCGGCCTGCGCCACCGTGCGGGGGAATCCGTCGAGGATCCAGCCCTTGGCGCAGTCGTCCTGGCGGAGGCGCTGATCCATCATCCCCAGGATGATCTCGTCGCTCACCAGTCCGCCGGACTCCATGATCTTGCTCGCGGTCTTGCCTAGGTCGCTGCCCGCGGCGATCTCGGCGCGGAGGATGTCCCCCGTGGAGATGTGCGCCAGCTGATAGCGTTCCTTGATCTTCGCCGCCTGCGTTCCCTTGCCCGAACCGGGAGCTCCCAGAAAAACCAGGTTCACGGCTACCTCCGCCCTCTCAGCTTGCCCTTCTTCATGAAGCCGTCGTAGTGGCGCATGAAGAGATGGCTTTCGATCTGCTGCAGAGTGTCCAGCACCACACCCACCACGATGAGCAGTCCCGTGCCGCCGAAGTAGAAGGGCACGCGGAACTTCGCGATGAGGATGTCGGGCAGCACGGCGATGAAGGCCAGGAAGATCGCACCCGGTAAGGTGATGCGACTCAGGGACTTATCGATGTAGTTCGCCGTGTTCTTGCCGGGGCGGATGCCGGGAATGAATCCGCCGAACTTCTTCATGTTCTCCGCCATGTCCACCGGATTGAGCACGATGGCCGTGTAGAAGTAGGCGAAGAAGATGATGATGAGTGCGTAGACGACCACGTAGACCGTTTGCCCGGGCGACAGGAGCCGTGTTATGGCGTCCATGAATGCGTTGCCCTGGAAGAAGGCCGAGATCGTCGCCGGGAACATCACGAAGGCCTGGGCGAAGATGATGGGAATCACGCCCGCCGTGTTCACCTTCAGCGGTATGTGCGTGTTCTGTCCGCCGTAGACCTTCCGCCCCACGACCCGTTTGGGATACTGCACCGGGATGCGGCGCTGCCCCTGGGTCATGAAGATGATGCCCGCGATCACCAGGATCATCATGGCCAGCATCACCAGGCCGCCCATGTAGCTCATCTGCTTGGTCTGCAGGGCCTTGATCGTGTTGAACAGGTCGGTCGGGTAACGGGCGATGATGCCGATTGTGATGATCAGGCTGATCCCGTTTCCGATTCCCCGCTCGGTGATCTGCTCGCCCAGCCACATGACGAAGATGGTGCCCGTGGTCAGGGTGAGGATCGTGAGCAGCTTGAAGGGAAGTCCGGGGCTCGCCACGACCTCGGGTCCCATGGACTCGAGGAAGAAGCTCACGCCGATACCCTGCATGGCCGCCAGCAACACCGTGCCGTAGCGGGTGTACTGGTTGATCTTCTTCCGACCCTCGTCGCCTTCCTTGGACAGCTTCTCGAAGTACGGAATCACAGCCTGCAGAAGCTGCATGATAATCGAGGCGCTGATGTAGGGCATGATGCCCAGGGCGAAGATGGTCGCCTTACTGAGGTTTCCTCCGGCGAACAGGTCGTAGAGCTGCAGCACTCCGCCGCCCTGGTTCTGGAAGAACTCCAAAATGGCAAGCCGATTCACGCCGGGCAGCGTCACGTGGCCGCCCAAGCGATACACGATCAGCATCAACGCCGTGAAACCGAGGCGCCGACGCAGGTCGGGAATCTTGAACATGCTCTGGAAACTGCTGATCACCCTATTTCTTCACTTTCCGCGGCCTCGGCCGCAAGAGATTCCCTAGGCGACGGACTCCACCGAGCCGCCTGCGGCCTCGACGAGCTCGCGGGCTTTCCCGCTGCACTTCTCGACCTGGATTTTGAAGGCGCGGCTGACCGTGCCCTCGCCCAGCAGTTTCACCGGCCGGTTGCGCTTGCCCACGAGACCGTTCTCGAAGAGCACGTCGGGAGTGATCTCCTCGACGCCCTCGGGCAGCTTGTCCAACTGGCCGACGTTGACGATCTGGAACTCGACCTTGAAGATGTTCGTGAACCCGCGCTTGGGCACACGGCGCTGGATGGGCATCTGACCGCCCTCGAACCAGGCGCGCTTCTTCGAGCCGGAACGGGAACCGTATCCCTTGTGGCCGCGACCCGAAGTCTTTCCGAGGCCGCTGCCGGGCCCGCGTCCGAGGCGCTTCCTCTTGTGAGTCGCGCCGGGGGCGGGCTTGAGTTCGTTAAGCTTCATGGAGCTACTCCTCCACTTCCTCGACCCGAACCATGTGCTTTACCACGAAAGCCATGCCCCGGATCTGGGGGGTATCCTCGTGAACCACGGTGTGGTGCATACGCTTGAGGCCGAGAGCCTCGATGGTTCTCTTGGCTTTGACCTTGTTCCCGATGCTGGACCGGGTCTGCGTGATCTTGAGCTTCCCTGCCATGACCTAAGCCTCCTCGTTCAGGCCGTACATCTTGCGGACCGACAGGCCACGGCGCTTGGCCACCTGGCTCGAGGTCTTGATCCGCGTCAGCCCCTCCATGGTCGCGCGGACCATGTTGTGCGGGTTGTTGGTACCCAGGGACTTGGTCAGGATGTCCGAGATGCCCGCCGCCTCGAGGACCGCGCGAACCGGCCCGCCGGCGATCACGCCGGTACCGGGCGCCGCGGGCTTCAGCAGCACGCGACCCGCGCCCCAGCGACCGGTCACCTGGTAGGAGATGGTCCGGTTCTGGAAGCGGTTGACGTCCACCATGTTGCGCCGGGCGGCTTCGGTGCCCTTGCGGATGGCGTCGGCGATTTCCCGGGCCTTGCCCAGGCCCGTGCCGACCTTGCCGTTTCCGTCGCCCACGGCGACCAGTGCGGTGAAGCTGAAGTTCTTGCCGCCCTTCACGGTCTTCGACACGCGGTTGATGGCGACGACGTTTTCGATCAGGTTCGAGCGTTCCTCTTCCTGCTCGCGGCGGCGGTCGCGACGATCGCGGCGATCACGGTCGCGGCCTCCTCCCGGCCCACGCTGGCCTCCGGGTCCTCCTGGTCCGCGCTGCCCGCCCCTGTCATTGTCTCTGAACACGTTCGGTCCCCCTTAGGTACCTAGAATTCCAGTCCCGCTTCGCGGGCGGCCTCGGCCAGGGCCTTCACCCGGCCGTGATAGAGGAAGCCGCCACGATCGAACGCCACTTCCTTGATTCCCTTGGCGAGCGCAGCCTCGGCGATGGCCTTTCCCACCGCGCGGGCCTGCGCGACCTTGCGGGTTTCGCCCTCGCCGGGCTCCACCGTCAGCTTCAGGCTGTTTGCGCTGGCCATGGTCACGCGGGACCGATCGTCGATCACCTGCGCGTAGATGTTGGTCAGGCTGCGGTAGACGGCGAGACGCGGACGCTCGGCGCTTCCGCCGATGTGCTTGCGGATCCTGCGATGGCGCTTGACGCGCTGTCCTTTGCGATCGAAGGGCTTGATCGACATGGTTTACGCTCCCTCCTTCGCAGAGGCCTTACCGGCCTTGCGGATGATGTGCTCGCCCTTGTAGCGAATGCCCTTGCCCTTGTAAGGCTCCGGCGGACGCCAACCGCGGATGTTCGCGGCCATCTGCCCCACCTTCTCCTTGTCGAAACCGAGGATCTTGATCTCGGTGGGAGAAGGCACCTCGAAGGTGACGCCCTCGAAGGGCTCCACCACGACGGGGTGCGAGAAGCCGAGAGCCATCTCGAGGTTCTTGCCCTTGAGCTCGGCGCGGTAGCCCACGCCCTCGATCACCAGCTCCTTCATGAATCCCTCCGACACGCCGAGCACCATGTTGGCGATGAGCGTGCGGGTGAGACCGTGCTGGGCCTTGTGATACTTGCTCTCGGTGGGCCGGGCCACGTTGAGTTCGCCGTCCTCGAGCTTGAGCGCCATCTCGGTGTTCACCTTGCGGCTCAGCTCTCCCTTGGGACCCTTCACCGAGACCAGGGAATCGTCGCCGATATCCACGGTCACGCCGGAGGGGATGGGGATCGGCTTCAGTCCGATTCTAGACATCTCTCTCCTCCCCCCTACCAGATCTGGCAGAGGAATTCTCCGCCAACGCCCTCTTTGCGGGCTTCGGTTCCGGTGAGGATTCCCCTGCTCGTCGAGAGGACGGCAATACCGTAGCCGCCCATGACGCGGGGAATCTCCTCGCGCTTCACGTAGACTCGCCGGCCAGGCTTGCTGACTCGCTTCAAGCCCTCGATGGCGGGGGTGTTTTCCTTGTCATATTTCAGGTACACCCGAAGCAGTCCCTGCCTCGAGTCATCCACGAGCTTGACGTCCTTGACGTAGCCCTGGTGCAGGAGGATCTTCGCGATCTCGCCCTTCACCCGGGAAGCCGGGATTTCGACCCGGCTGTGCTTGGCACGGGTCGCGTTCCTTATTCTCGTCAAGAAATCCGCAATGGGATCGGTCATCGACATGTGTTCCTACCCCTTGTGTCGATCCAAAGTCTTGAATCTACCAGCTGGCCTTCACCACGCCGGGTATCTCGCCTTTAAGTGCCAACTCACGGAAGCAAATCCTGCAAATGCCGAACTGGCGCATGTATGCCCGGGGACGTCCGCAACGGCGGCACCGGGAGTACTCGCGCACGCCGAACTTCGGCTTGCGCTTCTGCTTGGCGATGAGACATTTCTTGGCCACGATTACCTCTCGCTGGTCAGTTGCTGCGCCGGAAAGGCACGTTGAGGAGGCGGAGCATTTCGGCGGCCTCCTCGTCCGTTTCGGCTGTGGTTACGATGCTGATATCCATACCCATGATCCGGGCGATCTTGTCGTAATCGATCTCCGGAAAGATGATCTGCTCTTTGACGCCCAGGTTGTAATTCCCCCGACCGTCGAAGCCCTTCTCGGACACGCCGCGGAAGTCGCGGATACGCGGCAGGGCCACGTTCACCAAGCGATCCAGGAACTCCCACATCATCTCGCCGCGCAGAGTCACCTTGGTGCCCACGTCCATGCCCTCGCGAAGCTTGAAATTCGCGACGGACTTGCGGGCCTTGGTGATCTTCGGCGCCTGGCCGGTGATGGCGGCCATGTCCTTGCGCGCGGCCTCGATGAGATTGCCGTCGCGCGATCCTTCTCCGACGCCCATGTTCACCACAATCTTCACCATCTTCGGGATCTGATTGGGGTTGGCGTACTTGAACTTGTCGTTCATCGCCGGCGCCACGTTTTCCTTGAAGTACTCTTTCAGCCTGGCCATGGATTTCCTTTCCTCGAGCCGTCCTGTCCGGGCCCCTCTGGCGGGGGACCGGGTCGGCTTACTAGCCTCTGCTGCCCTGTTCGATCAGCTTCACGTTGGAGGCGTGGATGGGACCTTCCTTCTCGATGATCCCGCCCGGATCCTGCTGACTCTTCGGCTTGGTGTGCCGCTTCTGCAGGTTCACGCCTTCGATGACTACGCGGTTCACTTCGGGCAGGACCTTGAGCACCTTGCCCTTGCGGCCCTTGTGGGCTCCGCTGATCACTTCGACTGTGTCGTTCTTCGCGATCTTCAAAGCTCTTCCCCCTAGAGGACTTCCGGGGCGAGCGACACGATCTTCATGAATTTCTTCTCACGAAGCTCGCGCGCCACGGGTCCGAAAATACGGGTGCCCACCGGCTCGTTGGTCTGGTTGATGATCACCGCGGCGTTCTGATCGAAACGGATGTAGCTTCCGTCGCGACGACGGACTTCCTTCCGCGTTCTCACGACGACCGCCCTGGCGACCTGGCCCTTCTTCACGGTGCCGTTGGGGAGGGCCTGCTTCACGGCGACGGTGATGACGTCGCCCACGGACGCGTACTTCCTCCGGGAGCCGCCGAGCACCTTGATGCACTGGGCCTTCTTGGCTCCGGAGTTGTCCGCGATGACGACCATGCTTTCCTGCTGAATCATCGGTCTCTCCCCCTATTCGGCTCGCTTGACGATCTCGGATACGCGCCAACGCTTGGTCTTGCTCAAGGGGCGCGTGGACATGACGCGAACCTGGTCGCCCGTTCTGCAGCTGTTCTCCGCATCGTGGGCCACCACGCGGGTCGTCCGCTTGTAGTAGCGCTTGTAGCGAGGATGGGGAACGCGGCGCTCGACGGCCACCACGACGCTCTTGTCCATCTTGTCGCTGACGACGGTACCCAGGAGGGATTTCCTCAGGTTCCGGCTCTTCTCTTCCATGATCTTCTCCTGTCCTCGCCCGGCCTAGCTCAGCTTGGCCTGGTTTTCTTCGATCAGGGTCTTAACCCTGGCCAAATCGCGGCGAAGGTTCCGGATCTGGATGGGATTATCGAGCTGGTTGAGCGAATGGCGCATCTTCAGATTGAAGAGCTCCTCCTTCAGCTCGTTTTCCTTCTCCCGGAGTTCCTGGAGATTGAGATCCCTCAGCTCATTGACCTTCATGACTTCCCCCTAGCGGGTAACGAACTTGACTTTGGCCGGAAGTTTGGCGGCGCCCCTGCGCATGGCCTCGCGGGCGGTATGTTCATCCACCCCTTCCAGCTCGAACATGATCCGGCCCGGCTTCACCACGGCGACCCAGTACTCGGGGTTGCCCTTGCCCTTACCCATGCGGGTCTCGGCGGGCTTGATGGTGATGGGCTTGTCCGGAAAGATGCGGATCCACAGCTTTCCGCCACGCTTCACGTGACGCGTGATGGCGACACGCGCGGCCTCGATCTGCCGGCTGGTCACCCAGCAGACCTCCTGGGCCTGGAGTCCGTACTGTCCGAAGGAGATCGTGGAGCCGCGGTAGGCGAAGCCGCGCCTCTTACCCTTCTGAACCTTGCGGTGCTTGACTCGCTTGGGCATCAACATGACTTAGATGGCCTCCTGAACCTGGCTCCGGAGCTCCTTCTTGAACTCCTTGGGGAAGATCTCCCCGTGATTGATCCACACCTTCACGCCCACCGTGCCGAAAGTGGTGATGGCCGTGGCGGTGTTGTAATCGATATCGGCGCGCAGGGTATGGAGGGGAACTTCGCCCTCGCGGTAGAGCTCGGTGCGGGCGATCTCGGCGCCGTTCAGGCGGCCGGAGCACTGCACCTTGATACCCTTGGCGCCCATGCGCATGGCGGAGGTCAGGGCCTTCTTCATGGCGCGCTTGAAGCTCACGCGGCCCACCAGCTGATCGGCGATGTGCTCGGCCACCAGCTTGGCGTTCAGTTCGGGACGCTTCACTTCCTTGATGTTCAGGAAGACCTGCTTGCCCGTCAGGTGCTTGAGCTGGTCGCGGAGCAGGTCCACCTCGGCGCCCTTGCGGCCGATGACGATGCCCGGCCGGGCGGTGTGGATGTTCACCGTGACCTTGCCCTTCTGGCGCTCGATGGCCACGCGGGCGATGCCGGCCCTGGAAAGACGGCGGTTGATGAAGCGTCGGATGGTGATGTCCTCGTTCAACCAATCCGCGTACTTCTTCCCGCCGAACCAGCGGGAGTTCCACGTCTTGATGATTCCGAGCCTAAAGCCTGTGGGATGAGTCTTCTGACCCAAAACGGTCCTCCTTATTCGGCGACTACCACGTGGATGTGGGTCGTCCGCTTACGGATGCGAAAAGCGCGTCCCTGGGCGCGAGGGCGGATCCGCTTCATGGTCGGACCCTCGTTCGCGTAGATCTCCTTGACCACCAGGCTGTCCACGTCGACGGGGTTCTCCTCGTCGGCCAGGTGGACGGCGTTGGCGGCCGCAGACTGCAGCAGCTTGTAGACGGGCTGCGCGGCCTTCTTGTTCATGTGCTTCAGCATCTCCATGGACTCGCTCACGTTCCGGCCGCGAACCAGGTTGATGACCTGGCGCGCCTTGCTGGCGGAGATGCGGATGAATGTGGCGCTGGCCTTTCCAGCCATGACAAACCTCCAAGAGCCGGCGAGCGATTACGCGCGCCCGGCCCGCTCTTTAGTCCTTTTTCCTGTGACCCCGGAAGGTCCGGGTCGGCGCGAACTCACCCAGCTTGTGACCCACCATGTTCTCGGTCACGTAGACGGGGATGAACTTGTTGCCGTTGTGGATCGCGACGGTGTGTCCCACGAACTCCGGAGAGATCGCGCTCCGACGCGCCCAGGTCTTGATGACGGTCTTGTCTCCAGACTCGTTCATCTTCTCGAGCTTGCCCATAAGGCGCTCGTCAATGAAGGGGCCCTTCTTGAGGGAACGTGCCAAAGTCCCTTCCTCCTCGTTTACTTGCCGTAGCGGCGGCGGACGATGAACTTGTCCGTGGCCTTGTTTCTGCGAGTCCTGAAGCCCTTGGACGGCTGTCCCCAGGGAGAGACGGGATGCCCGCCGCCCGAGGTCTTGCCTTCTCCGCCGCCCATGGGGTGGTCCACCGGGTTCATGGCGACGCCGCGCACCTTGGGACGCTTGCCCAGCCAGCGCGAGCGGCCGGCCTTGCCGGACACCACGTTTTCGTGATCCAGATTGCCCACCTGGCCCAGAGTCGCGTAGCAGTTCTGATGCACCAGGCGCACCTCGCCGCTGGGCAGGCGCATGTGGGCGTATTCGCCGTCCTTCGCCATGAGCTGGGCGTAGGCGCCGGCTCCGCGGGCCATCTGTCCGCCCTTGCCGATGCGAAGCTCGATGTTGTGCACCAGGCTGCCCGTGGGGATGTTGCGCAGGGGCAGCGCGTTGCCGCTGCGGATCTCGGCTTCGGGTCCGGCCAGCAGGCTGTCGCCCACCTTCAGGCCGTTGGGCGCGATGATGTAGCGCTTCTCGCCGTCGGCGTAGAGCAGCAGGGCGATGCGCGCCGAGCGGTTCGGATCGTACTCGATGGTCCTGACCGTCGAGGGGATCCCCGCCTTGTCATGGCGCTTGAAGTCGATGCGGCGATACTGGCGCTTGTGGCCGCCGCCGCGACGACGCATGGTGATCCGTCCCTTGTTGTTGCGGCCGCCGCTCTTCTTGAGGGGCTCCATGAGGGACTTCTCGGGCTTGTTCGTCGTGATCTCGGCGAAGTCCGAAACCGTGCGGTAACGCAGGGTCGGTGTCTTCGGCTTGAACTTCTTGATACCCATGACGGTTCTCCCTAGAGCTCACCGACGATGTCGATGCTGCTGCCTTCGGCCAGCGTGACGACGGCTTTCTTCCAGTCGGGGCGCTTACCGCTGAAGCGGCCCATGGTCTTGATCTTGCCGCGGACGTTCATGGTCCGCACGTCTTTCACGGTGACCTTGAACATGGTCTCGACGGCGCGCTTTATCTGCGGCTTGTCGGCCTTGCGGTCCACCTCGAAGACGTACTTGTTCTCCGCCATGAGCGCGCTCGTGCGCTCGGTCTGCAGAATGCGGCGGATGGTCTGGTGCAGGTCGCTCACGATCCGAACACCTCCTTGACCTGCTCCAGCGCGGAGGAGGTCATCACGATCTTGTCGGCCCAGAGCACCTGGTAGGCGTTCAGCTCGCGGCCGACGATGAAGTCGAGGTCGCGCACGTTGCGGGCGGACTTGCTGATGTTGATGTCGTAGTCGTCCATGACCAGCAGGACCTTGCTGCCGGACACGCCCATCTCTCCGAGAAGGCCGGTGAAGGCCCTGGTCTTGGGCTCGTCCATGCTCAGATCCTCGATGACCAGGACGTTGCCCTCCGAGGCGCGATCGCTCAGCGCGGAGAAGAGGGCCATCCTGCGGGCCTTCCGGGGCATCTTGTAGGAGTGATCCCGGGTCTTGGGCCCGAAGGCGGTACCGCCGCCGACGCGCGTGGGCGACTTGGCGGAACCGGCGCGGGCGCGGCCCGTGCCCTTCTGGCGGTAGAGCTTCGCGGTCGAACCCGTCACCTCGGAACGATCCTTGGTGTGGGCGTTGCCGGAGCGCTGGTTCGCCAGGTAGTTTCTGACGGCCTCGTAGAGCAGGTGCCCGTTGACTTCCTGGCCGAAGATCTCGGCCGGAAGATCGGTGCTTCCCTTGCTCTTGCCGTTCGCGTCGTAAAGCGTTGCGTTCGCCATTTCGACTCCCGTCTATCCTTGTCCGGGCTCTGGCCTCAGACCTTGATCTCGATGTCCACGCCCGCCGGCAGGTCCAGCTTCGTCAGCGCGTCCAGGGTCTGGGGGGATGATTTCGTGATCTCGATGAGGCGCTTGTGGATGCGCATCTCGAACTGCTCGCGGCTCTTCTTGTCCACGTGGGGCGAGCGCAGCACCGTATAGAGGCTGCGCTGCGTGGGCAGCGGGATGGGTCCGGAGATCTCCGCGCCCGTCCGCTTGGCGGTGCGCACGATCTCGAAGGCGGACCGATCCAGCGTCGCGCTTTCGTAGGCCTTGAGCCTGATCTTGATCTTCTGGCCAGTGTACATTCTTGCTCCTCTTTCGGTCGGCTACTCCAGCATTTCCGTCCTTCGCGGAACCTGCTCGCCTGTCGATGTACTGTCAGTCTCCAGTCTCCAGTCTCCAGTCTCCAGTCTCCAGTTTCTGGCTGGCGACCCGATACTTATTCGTGGATCTTCGTCACCACGCCGGCGCCCACCGTGCGGCCGCCTTCACGGATCGCGAAGCGGAGGTTGTCCTCCATCGCGATCGGCGTGATCAGCTCAACGTCCAGCTTCACATTGTCGCCAGGCATGACCATCTCCGTACCTTCAGGCAGCGTCGCAACACCGGTCACGTCCGTCGTGCGGAAGTAGAACTGGGGACGATAGCCCTGGAAGAAGGGAGTATGACGGCCGCCCTCTTCCTTCGTCAGGATGTAGACCTCGCCCTCGAACTTCGTGTGAGGCGTCACGCTGCCGGGCTTCGCCAGCACCATGCCGCGCTCAAGGTCGCTCTTCTCAACGCCGCGAAGCAGCAGGCCAACGTTGTCGCCCGCCTGGGCGTCGTCAAGAAGCTTGCGGAACATCTCGACTCCGGTCACCGTCGTCTCGAGCGTGTCACGGATGCCGATCCGCTGAACCTTGTCGCCAACCTTCACCACGCCGCGCTCGATGCGCCCCGTACCCACCGTGCCGCGACCCGTGATCGAGAAGACGTCCTCGACCGGCATCAGGAAGGGCTTGTCCGTGTCCCGCTCAGGCTCAGGAATGTAGTTGTCGATCGCTTCCAGAAGCTCGTCGATGCTCTTGTTCGCTTCATCGTTGTCAGGCTCGTTCAGAGCCTGAAGCGCGCTGCCCCGGATGACCGGAATGTCGTCGCCCGGGAACTCGTACTCGCTCAGAAGCTCGCGAACCTCGAGCTCAACCAGGTCCAGAAGCTCCTCGTCGTCCACCTGGTCCACCTTGTTCATGTAGACCACCATGTAGGGAACGTTCACCTGACGACCCAGCAGAACGTGCTCGCGGGTCTGGGGCATCGGGCCGTCGGCCGCGCTCACCACCAGAACCGCGCCATCCATCTGAGCCGCACCCGTGATCATGTTCTTCACGTAGTCGGCGTGACCCGGACAGTCAACGTGAGCGTAGTGACGGTTCTCCGTCTGGTACTCCACGTGGGCCGTCGCGATGGTGATGCCGCGCTCGCGCTCCTCAGGAGCCTTGTCGATCTCGTCGAAGGGCGTGAACTCGGCAAGACCCTTGGCGCCCTGACGCTGAGTGATCGCCGCCGTCAGCGTCGTCTTCCCGTGGTCAACGTGACCGATCGTACCCACGTTTACGTGCGGCTTTGTCCTCTCAAACTTCTCTTTCGCCATGGCGAATCGACCTCCTGTTGGGTCTCGGTTTTACTGGGCCGTCACAAAGCGGCTTGCGATACTCGATGGCACTTGCTCGAAATGCGAGAACTGCATCGAAAAGGTGGCCCGCCCCTGCGTGAGCGAGCGCAATTTCGTCATGTACCCGAACATCTCCGAAAGAGGCACCGTCGCGTCGACGATCTGGGCATCCGCCCTGGGAGCCATTCCCGCCACTTTCCCGCGGCGGGCGTTCAGGTCCCCGATGACCTCCCCGGTGAAATCTCCGGGCGTTACGACCTCCACGCTCATGACCGGCTCGAGAATCATCGGCTCGGCGCCCCTGGCGGCTTCGCGGAAGGCCAAAGCTCCCGCGGCGTGAAAGGCCTGCTCTGAGGAGTCGACCTCGTGGTGGATGCCTGCCAGGAGCTCCACCTTCAGGTCGGTCATCTCGTATCCGGCGATGACTCCGGAGGCCGTGGCCTCCCTGACCCCTCTCTCCACGGCGGCGACGAAATCCTTGGGGATGTCGTCTCCGTCCAGCCGGCTCTCGAACTGGATCCCGTCGCCGGTGGCGGCGGGCTCCACGGCCAGGGTCACTTGGGCGAACATTCCCTGGCTTCCGGCTTGGCGCTCGAAGCGCAATTCCTTCTCCGCTCGGCGGGTCACCGATTCCCGGTAGACCACCTGCGGCTTTCCGACGTTCGCCCCCACGTTGAACTCCCGGAGCATTCGATCCAGGAGGATCTCCAGGTGCAGTTCGCCCATCCCGGAGATCAGGGTCTGGCCCGTGTCCTTGTCGACGCGAACCTTGAAGGTCGGGTCTTCCTCGGCGAGGCGTCTGAGCGAGTCGTCGAGCTTCTCCTGATCGGCCTTGGTCTTAGGCTCGATGGCGATGTCGATGACCGGCTCCGGAAACTCCATCCGCTCCAGCAGCATGGGCTTCTTGGGATCCGTGAGCGTGTCGCCCGTCCGGACTTCCTTGAGCCCCACCACCGCGGCGATGTCTCCCGCCAGAACCTGCTCCACTTCCTCACGCTTGTTGGCGTGCATCCGGAGCAGCCTGCCCATCCTCTCCTTGCGCTCCGTGGCGACGTTCAGAACCTGCGCCCCGGATTTCAGCTGACCGCTGTAGACCCTGATGTAAGC
The DNA here is from genome assembly GCA_964344565.1 of uncultured bacterium. Classification (GTDB taxonomy): domain Bacteria; phylum Krumholzibacteriota; class Krumholzibacteriia; order JACNKJ01; family JACNKJ01; genus JACNKJ01. Next base: position 122,287 of record CAYFNT010000008.1, on the reverse strand, counting down.
CAGTTTCCCGGCGAAGGGATCGTTGGCGATCTTGAAGAGGAGAGCGGCGAAAGGCTCGTCCACCGAGGCCTTCCGGCTCACCGTCTCCTCCCGGCCGGGCTTGATGCCCTCCACCGCCGGAAGGTCCAGAGGGCTGGGCAGGAACTCAACGATCCCGTCCAGCAGGGGCTGGATCCCCTTGTTTCCCAGAGCCGATCCGCAGAACACGGGGATGATCTCCACCGTCAGCGTTCCTTTTCGGATGGCCCCCCTGAGCAGCTCGCCGTCGAGCTCGCCGCCCTCGAGGTAGGCCTCGGCCACTTCGTCGTCGAAGTCGGCCAGGACCTCGATGAGCCGGGTGCGGGCCTCTTCGGCCTCGGCCTCCGACTCGGCGGGGATGTCTGCGGTGCGGTACTTGGCGCCGAGAACATCCTCGTCATAAAAGAGCGCTTTCATTTCCACGAGGTCGATGACCCCCCGGAAAGCGTCCTCGCTTCCGATGGGAAGCTGGACGGCGACGCCGTTGGCCCCAAGACGCTCCCGGATCGCTGTGAGCACGGCGTCGAAATCGGCGCCTATCCGGTCCATCTTGTTGACGAAGGCCAGACGCGGGACCCGGTAGCGGTCGGCCTGTCTCCAGACCGTCTCGCTCTGAGGCTCCACGCCGCCCACGGCGCAGAAGACGGCCACCATGCCGTCCAGGACCCGCAGGCTTCTCTCCACTTCCATCGTGAAATCGACGTGCCCGGGGGTGTCGATGATGTTCACACGATGGTCGAGCCAGTCGCAGCTCGTGGCGGCGGAGGTGATGGTGATCCCCCGCTCCTTTTCCTGCTCCATCCAGTCCATTGTGGCGGCCCCGTCGTGGACCTCTCCCATGCGATGGATGATTCCGGCGTAGTAAAGAATCCTCTCGGTGGTCGTCGTCTTACCGGCATCGATATGAGCGGCGATGCCGATATTCCGTATTCGATCGATGGACTCTTTCTTAGCCATGGCCCTAAAAAAACCCCTCCTGAGACCCTTCGACTTGTACATAGTCCTGCAGTCAAGGGTCTCAGGAGGGGTTTCCCTTTCGGGACCTTTTCCTGCAGGTATCGTCCTCCGGCGGTTCGGCCCGTGATACTGGGGCCTCGTTCACCGCCGCCGGCGGCTATGTAAGGGTCTTCCTTTCGTCGAGACTAGAACCGGAAGTGGGCGAAGGCCTTATTGGCCTCGGCCATACGGTGCGTCTCTTCGCGCTTCTTGATCGCGGAGCCTTCCTTGCGGTAGGCCGCCAGCAACTCCGACGACAGCCGCTCGGCCATGGTGTGGTCCGGGCGGGAGCGGGAGTAGGTGAGGATCCAGCGCATGGCCAGGGCCGTCTTACGACCCGGCCGCACCTCGATGGGTACCTGGTAGTTGGCGCCGCCGACGCGCTTGGTCGTCACCTCTAGGTTCGGCTTCACGTTGTTGATGGCCGCGATGAATACCTCGAGCCCCTTCTTCCCGGACTTCTCCTCGATGATGTCCATCGCCTTATAGAAGATCTTCTCGGAAGTGCTCTTCTTGCCGCCCTGCATCATGTTGTTGATGAACTGGGAGACCAAGGCATTGTGGAGCCTGGGATCGGGCGTGGGTTCGTTCTTCTTGCGATATCCTCTGCGAGCCATCGTTTTCCTCTGCTAGCCCTATTTCTTGGGCTTCTTGGTTCCGTACTTGGAGCGACGCTGTCCGCGTCCGTCCACTCCGCTGGTATCCAGGGCGCCGCGCACGATGTGGTACCGCACGCCGGGGAGGTCCTTCACTCGGCCTCCGCGCACCAGGACGATGGAGTGCTCCTGGAGATTGTGTCCCTCACCGGGGATGTAGGCCGTCACCTCGATGCCGTTGGTCAAACGCACGCGCGCGACCTTTCGCAGCGCGGAATTGGGCTTCTTGGGCGTCGTCGTGTAGACCCGGGTGCAGACTCCCCGACGCTGCGGATTGCTCTGCAGGGCCGGCGACTTGCTCTTCTTCTTGATGACCTTCCGGCCGTTCCGGATCAACTGATTCAGGGTCGGCAATCCAACTCTCCTTGAGACCGCGCACCCCGCCTTAGGGCTTTTTGCCCAGACGTAATGCCTTGCCGTGTAAGTAGTTAACGCAAGGTGGGCCAAACAGGGCGCACAAAGAACCGAAACTACTCGATAGGCCCTTGTTTGTCAACCCGTTAGCCCAGAAAACTGTGAACTGCGAACTGAGAACCCTGAATCCTTATTCGTTCACAGTTCTCAGTTCACAGTTCTCAGTTCCAATCACGCCGTAGGCGTTTCCACTTCGCCTTCGTCCGTTTCCGTGCCCGGGAAGACCTTGTTCTCCCCCAGCACGCTGGCGGCGCTCATTTCCTGCCCCAGCTTCACCACTCCTCCACCCTGGGCAGCCGCTTCTTCCTCGGCGGCGGCCTCGGCGGCCTTGCGCTCGGCGATCTCCTGCTCGAGCTCGTTGAGCTCCTCCTGGGAGACCTCCACGTTGCGGAATTCCATGCGGCCCGTTCCCGCCGGGATGAGCCTTCCCACGATCACGTTCTCCTTGAGACCGTGGAGGAAGTCCGTCTTGCTGTTGATGGCCGCCTCGGTGAGCACCCGGGTGGTCTCCTGGAAGCTCGCCGCCGAGAAGAAGCTCTCGGTGGTCAGGCTGGCCTTCGTAATTCCAAGCAGCAGAGGACGATAGGTGGCCATCTGGCCGCCCTCGCGCGCCACGCGCTCGTTCTCGTCCTGGAACTCCGCGCGCTCCACCTGGTCGCCCTCGAGGAAGCGGGTCTCGCCCGGATCCTCCACCTGCACCTTCCTAAGCATCTGGCGCACAATAACTTCGATGTGCTTGTCGTTGATGCCCACACCCTGGAGGCGGTAGACCTCCTGGATCTCGTTGACCAGGTAGCTCTGGGCCGCCTGGACACCGCGGATGAGCAGGATGTCGAAGGGGTTCACCGGTCCGTCGGTGAGACGGTCGCCGGCGGTGACCTCGTCGCCGTCGTGCACCAGCAGGTGCTTGCCCTGGGGAATCAGGTATTCGGCCTGGTTCTCCTCGTCGCGCTTCACCAGCACCTTGCGCATGCCTCGGGTGACGCCGCCGATGTCCACGGTTCCGTCGATGGCCGTGACCACCGCCGAATCCTTGGGCTTGCGCACCTCGAAGAGGTCCACCACGCGGGGCAGGCCGCCGGTGATGTCGCCGGTGTGGCCGATGTCCTTGGGCACCTGCACCAGGGCCGTACCCGCGGTGATCTCCTCGTTGTCCTTCACGCGAAGGATGGCTCCCGTGGGCAGGTAGAACTTCTCGAGCACCCGCCCGTCGGGATTGAGAATCTTGATCTCGGGGTAGAGGTCCTTCTGGAGGTCCTCGGCGATGACGGCCTGCATGCGGCCCTTCTCGTCGGTCTCCTCCTTGAGGGTGCGACCCGGTTCGATGTCCACGAACTGGACCTCGCCCTTCTTGGTGGCGATCATGGGATCCGCATAGGGGTCCCAGCTGAACAGGGCCTCGCCCTCCTTGACCTTCTGGCCGGTCTTCAGCGCGAGCACCGCGCCGTAGGGCGCGCTGTAGCGGGCGCGGATGCGCTCCTTCTTGCCCTCCACCACCTTGATGAGGATCTCGCCCTTGTGGCCGATGACCACGGAGGTCTTGTCGGCGCGCTTCACCGTGCGGACGTTGAGGAATTCCACCTCGGCGTCGCAGGGCGCGACCTTGTCGGTGACCTCGGCGATACGTCCCGCGATTCCTCCCACGTGGAAGGTCCGCAGGGTCAGCTGCGTCCCCGGTTCGCCGATGGACTGGGCGGCGACGACGCCCACGGCCTCGCCGATGTCCACGAGCCTGCCGGAGGCCAGGTTGCGGCCGTAGCAGCTGCGGCAGACGCCGCGACGGGTCTCGCAGGTGAGCACCGAACGGATCTTCACGGCCTCGATGCCCGCTTCCTCGATCTGAGCTGCCAGCTCCTCGTCGAGAAGGACGCCCGACTCGATGAGCATGTCGCCGGTGAGGGGATCGTAGACGTCTTCCACCAGGGTACGGCCCTCGATGCGGTCGCTCAGGGGCTCGATGACCTCCTCGCCTTCCTTCAGCGCGGTGGTCTCGAGACCGCGGATGGTGCCGCAGTCCTCTTCGGTGATGATGACGTCCTGGGCCACGTCCACCAGGCGGCGGGTGAGGTATCCGGCGTCGGCGGTCTTGAGCGCCGTGTCGGCCAGTCCCTTTCGCGCGCCGTGCGTGGAGATGAAGTACTGCAGCACCGAGAGGCCTTCGCGGAAGTTGTTCTTGATGGGCTGCTCGATGATTTCGCCGATCTGACCGGTCATCTTCTTCTGGGGCTTGGCCATGAGGCCGCGCATGCCGGCGAGCTGGCTGATCTGGTCGCGAGAGCCTCGCGAACCGGAGTGGGCCATCATGAAGACCGGATTGAAGCCCTGACGATCGTCCTCCATCTCGCGCATCATGGCGTCGGCCACGGCTTCTCGAGCCTGCGTCCAGCGGTCGATGATGCGGTTGTAGCGCTCGCCGTCGGAGATCTTCTTGCTGTCGAAGTCGCTCTGGATCTCATCGACCTCGTTCTGCGTGCGGTCGAGGATGTCCTGCTTCTCCGGCGGGATGATCAGGTCGTCGATGCCGATGGTCACGCCCGCGAGGGTGGCGTAGCCGAATCCCAGATCCTTCAGGTCGTCCAGGAAGATGACGATCTCGTCGCCGTCCAGCACCTTGAAGGCGCGGGAGACCAGGCGGTCCAGGGCCTTGCGGTTCATGATCTCGTTGTAGAATCCGAGCTTCTCGGGCACGCTCTCGTTGAAGATCACGCGGCCGGGGGTGGTCTCGACCCACTCGCCCTCGTGCTTCATCTTGACGAGGGTGTGCAGCTCGACCACTCCGTGGTCCAGGCCGCGAAGCACGTCCTGGCGACCGCTGAAGTGCATGCCCTCGCCCTTGATGCCCCGCTTCTCCTTGGTCAGGTAGTAGGAGCCGAGCACCATGTCCTGGTGCGGCGAGGCCACGGGCTTGCCGCTGCTGGGCAGCAGAATGTTGTTGGCCGAGAGCATGAGGATGCGGCTCTCCAGCTGCGCCTCGAAGCTCAGGGGCACGTGCACGGCCATCTGGTCGCCATCGAAGTCGGCGTTGAAGGCCTGGCAGACCAGCGGATGGATGCGGATGGCCTTGCCCTCCACCAGCACGGGCTGGAAGGCCTGGATGCCGAGACGGTGCAGGGTCGGCGCGCGGTTGAGCAGCACCGGGTGGTCCTGGATGATCTCCTCCAGGATGTCCCAGACCTCGGGGCTCTGGCGCTCCACCAGCTTCTTCGCGCTCTTGACCGTCTGGACGTAGCCCCGCTCCTCCAGCTTGCGGATGATGAAGGGCTTGAAGAGCTCCAGGGCCATGCTCTTGGGCAGGCCGCACTCGTAGAGCTTCAGCTCGGGACCGACCACGATCACCGAACGGCCCGAGTAGTCCACACGCTTACCGAGCAGGTTCTGACGGAAGCGGCCCTGCTTGCCCTTGAGCATGTCGCTCAGGCTCTTCAGGGGACGGTTCCCGTGCCCGCGCACGGCCCGGCTGCGGCGACCGTTGTCGAAGAGCGCGTCCACGGCTTCCTGCAGCATGCGCTTCTCGTTGCGCAGGATGACCTCGGGCGCCTTGATCTCGATGAGCTTCTTCAAGCGGTTGTTCCGGTTGATGATGCGCCGGTAGAGGTCGTTCAGGTCGCTGGTGGCGAAACGTCCGCCCTCCAGCGGCACCAGGGGACGCAGATCCGGCGGCAGCACCGGAACGGTCTCGAGGATCATCCACTCGGGCTTGTTGGTGGAGTGGCGGAAGGCCTCGGTGACCTTCAGGCGCTTGAGGGCATCCTGCTTGCGCTGCTGGCTGGTCTCGTTGCCGATCTGGTCGCGCAGCTCCACGGAGAGCTCGTCCAGCTCGATCTTCTTGAGCAGACCCTGGATGGCCTCGGCGCCCATCTTGGCCTCGAACTCGAAGCCCTCGTCGAGCAGCTCGTAGTAGCGCTCCTCGGTGATGAGCTCGCGGGGCTCCAGGCTGGTATTGCCCGGATCCATGACCAGGTAGCTCTCGTAGTAGAGCACCCGCTCCAGATCCTTGATGGTCATGCCCAGCAGGTGGCCGATGCGGCTGGGCAGTCCCTTGAAGAACCAGATGTGGCTCACCGGGACGGCCAGCTCCACGTGCCCCATGCGCTCGCGGCGCACGCGGGACAGGGTTACCTCCACGCCGCAGCGGTCGCAGATGACGCCGCGGTAGCGGATGCGCTTGTACTTGCCGCAGGCGCATTCCCAGTCCTTCACGGGCCCGAAGATCTTCTCGCAGAAGAGTCCGTTCTTCTCGGGCTTGAAGGACCGGTAGTTGATGGTTTCCGGCTTGGTGACTTCGCCGAAGCTCCATTCGCGGATCTTCTCGGGGCTGGCCAGCGAGACGCGGATGGACTTGAAGTCGGGGACCTCTTGTTCCCTATTGCGGAAGCTCAGGTACACGCTTTCCTCCTCGACTAAGCCTTCTCAAGGTCCACTTCCAGGCAGAGCGCCTGGAGTTCCTTGACCAGCACGTTGAAAGACTCGGGGATGCCGGGCTTGGGCGGGTTCTCGCCCTTGACCACGGCTTCGTAGACGGCGCTGCGGCCCGCCACGTCGTCGCTCTTGACGGTGAGCAGCTCCTGCAGGGTGTGAGCGGCGCCGTAGGCCTCGAGGGCCCAGACCTCCATCTCGCCGAAGCGCTGTCCGCCGAACTGGGCCTTGCCGCCCAGGGGCTGCTGCGTGACGAGACTGTAGGGCCCGATGCTCCTGGCGTGGATCTTGTCGTCCACCAGGTGGCTGAGCTTCATCATGTACATGTAGCCCACCATCACCTCGTCGCCGAAGGCATCGCCGGTACGGCCGTCGTAGAGCGGGGTCTTGCCGCTCTCGGGCAGTCCGGCCTCGACCAGGGCGCCCTTGACCTCGTCGATGCTCGCGCCGTCGAAGACCTTGGTGGAGGCGCTCATGCCCAGGGCCGCCATGGCCCATCCGAGATGGGTCTCCAGCACCTGTCCCACGTTCATTCGACTCGGCACGCCCAGGGGGTTCAGCACGATCTGCACCGGCGTTCCGTCGGGCAGATAGGGCATGTCCTCCTCGGTCATGATCTTGGCGATGACGCCCTTGTTGCCGTGGCGGCCGGCCATCTTGTCGCCCACGGACAGCTTGCGCTTCCGGGCCACGTAGACCTTCACCATCTTGATCACGCCGGGGGGAAGCTCGTCGCCCAGCTGCAGGCGGTCGCGCTCCTTCTCCAGGTCGCGCTCCACGCGCTCGAGGGCGCGGGCGGCGCCGTCCATGACGCGCTTGATCTTCTTGTCGGTGCTGAGATCCTGCACGATGGGCAGTCCCCAATGGAGACCGTCCAGGTCGAGCTCGTCGAGCAGGGCCTGGGTGATCTTCCGGCCGCGGCGCACGAGCACCTCACCGGTCTCGGCGTGGACGAGCTTGTGGCTCATCTCGTCGATCATCAGCTCGGACAGGCGCTCGTCGCGGATCTTGATGATGCGCTTGCGCTCGTTGGTGGCGTCCTTGCGGAGCTTCTCGCTGCGCTTCTTCTCTTCGGTCCGGCTGCGGTCGTCGCGCTCCTTGCGGGAGAAGACCTTCACGTCCACCACGATGCCGTCCATGCCGGGGGGCGACTTCAGGCTGGCGTTGCGGACATCCCCTGCCTTGTCACCGAAGATGGCGCGAAGCAGGCGCTCTTCCGGAGTCAGCTCGGTCTCTCCCTTGGGCGTGACCTTGCCCACCAGGATGTCCCCCGCGCGAACGCGGGCGCCGATGCGGATGATGCCGTCGTCGTCGAGATTCTTCAGCGCGTCCTCTCCGACGTTGGGCAGCTCGCGGGTGATCTCCTCGCGGCCGGCCTTGATCTCGCGCACCTGGCACTCGAACTCCTCGATGTGGATCGAGGTGAAGCGGTCGTGCTTCACGAGGCCCTCGCTGAGCAGGATGGCGTCCTCGTAGTTGTATCCGCCCCAGGGCATGAAGGCGGCCAGGATGTTCTGGCCCAGGGCCAGCTCGCCCTGGTTGGTTCCCGGTCCGTCGGCCAGGACGTCGCCCGCCTGCACCTTGTCGCCCAGCTTCACCAGCACCTTCTGGTTGATGCAGGTGTCCTGGTTGCTGCGGCGGAACTTCTGGAGCTTGTAATAGTCCTGCCCCTCGAATCCGGAGTAGTCCTCGAGGTCCGAGGCCCTGGAACGGGCGGGCTGGATGATGATGGAGTTGCCCGTCACCGAGATCACGGTGCCGGCGCGCTGCGCCACCACCACGGCCTGGCTGTCGCGGGCCACCCGCTCCTCCATGCCGGTGCCCACCAGGGGCGCCTCGGTCTTGAGCAGGGGCACGGCCTGGCGCTGCATGTTGCATCCCATGAGCGCGCGGTTCGCGTCGTCGTGCTCCAGGAAGGGAATCAGGCTGGCCGCGGCGCTCACCATCTGGGTGGGCGACACGTCCATGTAGTCGACATCCGTATTGGGCGTCAGGGGGAACTCGCCCTTCTGACGGGACAGCACGTTGGGATTCACGAAGCGATGGCTCTCGTCCAGGGGCGCGTTGGCCTGTCCGATGACCACGCGATCCTCTTCATCGGCGCTGAGGTAGATGACCTCTTCGCTGGCCCTGCCCTTCTTCACCTTGCGGTAGGGCGTTTCCAGGAAGCCGAAGGGATTCACCCGGGCGTAGGTCGAGAGGCTGGTGATCAGGCCGATGTTCGGACCTTCCGGCGTCTCGATGGGGCACATGCGGCCGTAGTGCGTGTAGTGCACGTCTCGCACTTCGAAGCCCGCGCGCTCGCGGGTCAGGCCGCCCGGCCCGAGGGCCGAAAGGCGCCGCTTGTGGGTGAGCTCGCTGAGCGGGTTGGTCTGATCCATGAACTGGGAGAGCTGGCTGCTGCCGAAGAAGCTCTGGATCACGGCCGAGATGGTCCGCGCGTTCACGAGATCCGAGGGCGTCACGCTCTCGCTGTCCTGCAGGGTCATGCGCTCCTTGATGATGCGCGCCATGCGGGACAGTCCCAGGCTGAACTGGTTGCCGAGCAGCTCGCCCACCGAGCGGATGCGGCGATTGCCCAGGTGGTCGATGTCGTCGGTGTGGAAGGCCGGATCCTGGGCCTTGATGCCCAGCAGGTAGACGATCACCGCGACGATGTCCGTGGGCGTGAGCACCGTGGTCTCGATGGGCACGTCCAGGCCGAGGCGGTTGTTGATCTTGTAGCGTCCCACGCCGGCCAGGTCGTAGCGCTTCTCGTTGAAGAAGAGCCGGTCGAGCAGGCCGCGGGCGGTCTCGAGGTTCGGAGGATCGCCGGGACGCAGCAGGTTGTAGATGTACTTGAGCGCGTCTTCCTCGCTCTTGGTGGGATCCTTGGCCAGGGTGTTCAGGATGACCTTGCTGCGCATGTCGTCCATGCCCGCCAGCAGCATGCACTCGTAGACCTTCGCCTGACGCATGAGCGTGAGCAGGGCCTCGGTGATGGGACTGCCCGCCTCGGCGAGGATTTCGCCGGTCTCGGGATGGAAGACGTCGTCCACCAGGATTCGGTCGATGAGATTCGCGTCGCTCTTGCTAGGACGCTTGGTGATGCTCACGTCCTCGAAATCGCTGAAGGCCTGCAGCAGCTTGCTGTCGCTGTCGTAGCCGATGGCGCGCAGGAGGACGGTGACCGGGAGCTTCTTCTTCCGGTCGATGTGCACGTGCATCATGTCGTTGATGTCGGTGGTGAACTCCACCCAGGACCCGCGGTAGGGAATGATGCGCGCGCTGAAAAGCGGCTTGCCGTTGGGATGCACGGAATCGCTGAAGAAGACGCCGGGCGAGCGATGCAGCTGGCTGACGATCACGCGCTCCGCGCCGTTGATCACGAAGGTTCCCTTTTCCGTGAGGAAGGGCATCTCGCCCAGGAACACTTCGGATTCGATGATGTCCTTCACGCGGCTGTCGCCGCTCTCCTCGTCGGTCTCCTTGACGATGAGACGCAGGCGCGCCTTGAGCGGGACCATGTAGGACAGGTCGCGCTCCTGGCACTCGTCGACGGTGTACTTGGGGTCGCCAACGGAGTAGTCCAGGTATTCCAGGATGAAGTCTCCGCGCGCCGATTCGATGGGGAACACGGAGCGGAAAACCGACTCCAGCCCCTGATTGGAACGCTGACGGGGATTGGTCCTGGCCTGGAGGAAGGACTCGAATGATTCCAGCTGCACCTGGAGGAGATCGGGAATCTCCATCACGGGAGTCAGCTTCGAGTAGTTCCTTCTGGGAAGCTTCTCGGCAAAGCTCACATTGACCTCCGGCGGTCGCTTACGGTGAAGGCACGGAACCCGTCCGGGCGGCAAGGCCTCCCGGACGGGGTCCTATCGACAAATAAGAGGAATCGAGAGCTTCTTACTTGATTTCGACAAGCGCTCCCACTTCCTCGAGCTGGGTCTTGATACCCTCGGCCTCGTCCTTGGAGGCACCCTCCTTGACGGCCTTGGGCAGTCCATCGACCAGCTCTTTGGCTTCCTTCAGGCCCAGGCCGGTGATGGCGCGCACCACTTTGATGACCTGGATCTTCTTGTCGCCGGCGCCATTGAGCATGACGTCGAACTCGGTCTTCTCTTCGGCAGCCGCTTCGCCACCACCGGCGGGCATGGCGGCCATGGCCATGGCGGGCGCGGCGGCGCTGACGCCGAACTTGTCCTCGATGGCCTTGACGAGCTCGGAGAGCTCCATGACGGTCAGTTCCTCAACCTGGGAAACCAACTGTTCGATCTTCTCAGACATGGTTACTTGCTCCTCTATTCACCTGCGGTTTGCACCGCTCTGTTACCTGTTGAGCTGGCGGGCGGCCTAAGCGGCTTCGCCCTTCTGCTTCGCCAGCTGGTCGATGACGTTCGCGAATCCCTGGATGTTGGCGTTGAGCACGCGCGCAAAGCCGCTGATGGGAGCCTGCAGGGTCCCGGCGACCATTCCGAGCAACTCGTCGCGGCTGGGCATGTCGGCGAGGGCTTTGACGCCGCTCTCGTCGATGGCCTGCCCGTCCACGTAGCCGGCCTTCATGGTCAGCTTCTGGAATTCCTTCTGGAACTCCTTCAGCACCTTGGCCGGACTCGAGTAGTCGTCGCTGTAGGCCAGCGCGGTGGGTCCGACGAAATGCTCGTCGAGCCCCTCCATGCCGACCTTCTCGGCGGCACGCTGCAGAAGGGTGTTCTTGATGACCCGGAAGGTCACACCCGACTCGCGGCAGCGCTTGCGGAGCTCGGAGATCTCCTCGACGTTGATCCCCTTGAAATCCGCAAGGACGACGCTATTGGCGCTTTCCAGTTTTTCGGCGATTTCTTCGACCAGCGCGATCTTTTCAGGCTTAGGCATGGTCTATCGCCCCTCTCTCAATGAAAACGGACCTATTTGGCCGCGGTCAGATCGGACTCCGCGATGCGAATGGAAGGACCCATGGTCGAGCTCAAGAAAGCCGACTTGAAGTACTTGCCCTTCGCGGAGGCCGGTTTGACGCGCAGCAGCTCCTGGATCAAAGTTCTGATGTTGTCTTCCAGCTTCGACGCTTCGAAGGATGCCTTGCCCACGGAGACGTGAACGTTGGATCCCTTGTCAACGCGGTACTCAACCTTGCCCGCCTTGACTTCGTGAACCGCCTTGCCGACGTCCTGAGTAACGGTTCCGCTCTTGGGGTTCGGCATCAGGCCCTTGGGGCCAAGCACCTTACCCAGGCGTCCGAGGTCCTTCATCATGTCGGGCGTCGTGATGATGACGTCCGTGTCGGCCCAACCGCCCTTGATCTTTTCGATGTAGTCGTCGGCGCCGACCATGTCGGCTCCGGCTTCCTGGGCGGCCGTGGCGTTCTCGCCACGAACCAGGGCCAGCACCCGGACCGAACGTCCGGTGCCATGAGGAAGGACCACCGTACCGCGCACCATCTGGTCCGCGTGACGGGGATCCACGCCAAGCTTTGCGGAGACCTCTACCGTTTCGTCGAATTTCGCCTTGGACATCTTCAGAACCATGTCCACCGCCTCACTCAGTGTGTAGGCGGAAGTCCTGTCCCGGAGAGTGGCGCTTTCGCGGTAATTCTTCCCACGCTTCATCGTGATTCCTAACGATCAGCTTGGTCCGATACTCTTAGTTAACAGAGGGACAAAACCGGTGGCTGAGAAGCGTGCTTCCCGCCCTCCAGCCGGGAAACCGTACCATCCGATTTGTTATCGAAGACTAGCCCTGAACCTCGATGCCCATGCTGCGGGCGGTGCCCGCGATCATGAGCATGGCGTTCTCTACGTTCGCCGCGTTGAGGTCGGCCGCCTTCAATTCCGCAATCTCGCGGAGCTGCGCGCTGGTCACCTTGCCCACCTTTTCGCGGTTGGGCTCACCCGATCCCTTCTCGATGCCGGCGGCCTTGCGAAGCAGCACGGCGGCGGGAGGGGTCTTGGTGATGAAGGTGAAGCTGCGGTCCGCGTACACGGTGATGACCACGGGCGTGATCATCCCCTGGGCGTTCTGCGTCTGGGCGTTGAAGGCCTTGCAGAACTCCATGATATTCACCTGGTGCTGTCCCAGGGCGGGGCCCACGGGCGGGGCGGGATTAGCCTGTCCGCCGGGAATCTGCACCTTGATCTGAGCGATCACTTTCTTCTTGGGCTTGGCCATTCTAAATGCTCCCGTTCTTTCGTCCTGAGCCTAGAGGGGTTCGACCTGGAGGAAATCCAGTTCCACAGGCGTCTCCCTGCCGAAGATGGTCACCATGACCTTCAGGGTTCCTCGCTCCTGGTTGACCTCGTCGACGATGCCGTTGAAATCGCTGAAGGGCCCGTCCATGACCTTCACGTGGTCGCCCACCTGATAGGGAATCTCGGTGGGCTTGTGCTCCGCGGGCCTCTCGATGCGCCCCAGCACCCGGTCCACTTCGGCCGGCCGCAAAGGCACCGGACGACGGGACGGTTCCCGCGGGTCCAGGCCCACGAAACTCGTCACGCCGCTGATTCCGTTGACGAGGTGATAGGCCTCGTCGCACATCTCCATTTCGACCAGGATGTAGCTCGGGAAGTACTTCCGCGTGGCGGTCGTCTTCTTCCCCTTCTTCATCTCCGTCACCTCTTCGGTGGGGATGAGAACCTGGCCGATCTTTTCCTCCATGCCCTCCAGGGCCACCCGGCGAAGCAGGTTGGTGCGCACCTTGTTCTCGTGCCCCGAGTAGGTGTGCACGGCGTACCACTTCAGCTTCGGGTTGCGAGGCGTCTCGGGCTGCTCGGGCGCGGCCGCGGGCTGCTCCTCTTCGACCTCGTCGGTATCTTCTTCCTCTTCCGCCTCCGTTTCGACGTCCGTCGCCACGAGAGTCTCCTCCTCGGCGACTTCGGTTTCGTCCTGCTCGGATTCGACGGCCTCTTCGACCTCGCCCCCTCCCCCGAAGGGATTCTCAACGGGAGCGGAGGCCTCGGGCGCGACGCCTTCGGCTTCGGAAGCTATGTCCTTCTCCCGCTCTTCCATGATTCCTCCAGGAGGGTCCGTGGTGAGTGTTCAGGTTTAGGAGCCCAGCAGACGGGTGATGCCGTCGATGCCGAAGCCCATGACGCGGTCGATGAGAAAAATGAACACGGTCAGAAGAATGGAGCCGATGATGACCACACGCGTGGATTCCTTCAGCTCGTCCCGGGTGGGCCAGGTGACCTTGCCCATTTCGAGCCAAACTTCGCGCACGTAATCACGGAGTCTCGTGAACATCTCGGATCCTTTCCGAGTCTCCAGTCTCCAGTCTCGAGTCTCCAGATGTTCACTGGCGACTGGTGACTGGCGGCTGGCGACTTCAACAGGCAGGCCAGGAGGGATTCGAACCCCCAACATCCGGTTTTGGAGACCGGCGCTCTACCAATTAGAGCTACTGGCCTACGGAGTCACCAGTCTCCAGTCCCGAGTCTCCAGTTTTGAGCTGGCGACTGGCGACTGGTGGCTGGCGACTCTTCTTACCTTGCTTCCTTGAAAACGGTGTGCTCCCGGTCCCGGGGGCAGTACTTCTTCTGCTCGATCCGGTCCGGGTGAAGCCGCTTGTTTTTCATGGTGGTGTACCAGTGCTTCTCGCACTTGGTGCACCTCAGCTTGACGATCTCGCGCATGATGCGGCTCCTTATTCGTGGATCTTCGTCACCACGCCGGCGCCCACCGTGCGGCCGCCTTCACGGATCGCGAAGCGGAGGTTGTCCTCCATCGCGATCGGCGTGATCAGCTCAACGTCCAGCTTCACATTGTCGCCAGGCATGACCATCTCCGTACCTTCAGGCAGCGTCGCAACACCGGTCACGTCCGTCGTGCGGAAGTAGAACTGGGGACGATAGCCCTGGAAGAAGGGAGTATGACGGCCGCCCTCTTCCTTCGTCAGGATGTAGACCTCGCCCTCGAACTTCGTGTGAGGCGTCACGCTGCCGGGCTTCGCCAGCACCATGCCGCGCTCAAGGTCGCTCTTCTCAACGCCGCGAAGCAGCAGGCCAACGTTGTCGCCCGCCTGGGCGTCGTCAAGAAGCTTGCGGAACATCTCGACTCCGGTCACCGTCGTCTCGAGCGTGTCACGGATGCCGATCCGCTGAACCTTGTCGCCAACCTTCACCACGCCGCGCTCGATGCGCCCCGTACCCACCGTGCCGCGACCCGTGATCGAGAAGACGTCCTCGACCGGCATCAGGAAGGGCTTGTCCGTGTCCCGCTCAGGCTCAGGAATGTAGTTGTCGATCGCTTCCAGAAGCTCGTCGATGCTCTTGTTCGCTTCATCGTTGTCAGGCTCGTTCAGAGCCTGAAGCGCGCTGCCCCGGATGACCGGAATGTCGTCGCCCGGGAACTCGTACTCGCTCAGAAGCTCGCGAACCTCGAGCTCAACCAGGTCCAGAAGCTCCTCGTCGTCCACCTGGTCCACCTTGTTCATGTAGACCACCATGTAGGGAACGTTCACCTGACGACCCAGCAGAACGTGCTCGCGGGTCTGGGGCATCGGGCCGTCGGCCGCGCTCACCACCAGAACCGCGCCATCCATCTGAGCCGCACCCGTGATCATGTTCTTCACGTAGTCGGCGTGACCCGGACAGTCAACGTGAGCGTAGTGACGGTTCTCCGTCTGGTACTCCACGTGGGCCGTCGCGATGGTGATGCCGCGCTCGCGCTCCTCAGGAGCCTTGTCGATCTCGTCGAAGGGCGTGAACTCGGCAAGACCCTTGGCGCCCTGACGCTGAGTGATCGCCGCCGTCAGCGTCGTCTTCCCGTGGTCAACGTGACCGATCGTACCCACGTTTACGTGCGGCTTTGTCCTCTCAAACTTCTCTTTCGCCATGGCGAATCGACCTCCTAAGGATCGTTGAATGTGCCGCACCTCTCCGCGGCGCGGGATTGAAGAAAGATGGAGCCCAGGATCAGACTTGAACTGACGACCTCATCCTTACCAAGGATGTGCTCTACCGGCTGAGCTACCTGGGCATCCGTATTCAACAACGGAGCGGGAAACGGGATTCGAACCCGCGACCCTCAGCTTGGAAGGCTGATGCTCTAGCCAGCTGAGCTATTCCCGCAAATTTGCAGCGAGGTCGAGGACCCGCGCCGCAGGGCCGGTGGAGGGGGGTGGATTCGAACCACCGAAGGCTTCGCCGACAGATTTACAGTCTGTTCCCTTTGACCGCTCGGGAACCCCTCCGAACCATTCGTCGAACCAGGAGCTGGCGAGAGGACTTGAACCCCCAACCCTCTCATTACAAGTGAGACGCTCTACCAATTGAGCTACGCCAGCATCGCTGCGCACTACTGCGCAAATGTCCCTCTCTCCCTGCAGGGGGTTGGAGAAGGACGAATGTGCTAGATGGTTTAGTGGAGTCCGCGCCCACACCTGTCCGACTACCGGCACAAAACGCCGGAGGCGCATATTAAAGTGGAAAGTCAAAAAGTGTCAAGGGGATAGCCAAAAAAAGCGGAGGGCCATTGGCTCTCGGCTTTTGGCTCTTGGCCGGAGTTCAGAGGCGCACGCGAACCCCTCCGGCCAACAGGAAAGAAGTCGACAGCCAAGAGTTTTTGTCATTTCTTCCTTACCTGACTGCCGCCCGAGCCGTCCATGATCTCGAACCCCGCATCGGCCACCAGATCGCGGAGCCGATCGGCCTCGGCCCAGTCCTTGGCGGCGCGGGCGGCCTCGCGGTCGGCGACCCACTGCATAACCTCTTTGGGCACTTCGAGCTTACGCTCAGCCGGCAGCCCCTCCTTGAAGAGCCCCAGCACGCCGGCCATGGTTTTGAGGGCCTCGAGGGCCGTCTGGAGGGCGCCGCGATCGGCCGACAGCCCTTCGTCATCCTCGGCCACCAGGCGATTGAATTCCTTGACCAGCTCGAAAACATGGCCGATGGCGCCGCCGGTGTTGAAATCGTCGTCCATGGCCTCGGTCCAGCGCTCAAGGGCCAGCTCTGAGGCCTTCACAAGCGACTGTCCCGCTTCACCTTGCACCTCGAGTGCTTCGGGGGCCCGGGCCAGGCGCTCGTGGAGCCCAAGGCTGAACTCGCGGATGCGGTCCAGGCCCTGGCCGGCCCGGTCCAGCTGCTCCCGATCGAACTCGGCGCGGCTGCGGAAGTGGGTCGACAGCAGGTAGAAGCGCACGGTCTCGGGCTCGTACCACTCCAGGAGCTGGGTCATGGACACGTAGTTGCCCTCGGACTTGCTCATCTTCTCGCCGTGGACCGTCACCATCCCGTTGTGGAGCCAGGCGTTGGCGAAGGTCTGGCCCGTGGCCGCCTCGCTCTGGGCCCGCTCGTTCTCGTGATGGGGAAACTTCAGGTCCAGCCCGCCGCCGTGGAAGTCGAGGGTCTGGCCGCAGTACTTCATGCTCATGGCCGAGCACTCGATATGCCAACCCGGGCGTCCCCAGCCCCAGGGGCTCTCGAAGCCGGGCTCGTCCTCGGGAGCGGCCTTCCATAGGGCGAAGTCGAGGTCGTCCCGCTTGCCCTCCACCACGTCCACGCGCACGCCCGAGAGCAGTTCGTTCACCCGGCGCCCCGAAAGACGGCCGTAGTCATTGAAACTCTTCACGTCGTAGTAGACGTCGCCGCCGCTCACGTAGGCGTGGCCCTTCTCGATGAGAGCCTCGATGAGCTCGTGCATCTCGGCGATGTGCTCGGTGGCCTTGGGATAGACCGTGGCCGGCAGGATGTTCAGGGCCTCGGAGAACTTGAAGAAGAGGTCGATGTTCCGCTGGGCCACATCCTGATACTCGACGCCCTCCTCGGAGGCCTTCTGCAGGATCTTGTCGTCGATGTCCGTGAAGTTCTGAGCCAGCACGACGTCGTAGCCCTTGTGCACCAGGTAGCGCCTGACCATGTCGCCGGTGAGGGTCGCAAGCATATGTCCCACATGGGGTTCGCCCTGCACGGTCATGCCGCAGAAGTACATGCCCACCTTGCCGTCGACCACTGGCTTGAACTCCACCTTCTTCTTGCGGATGGGATCGTAGACGTGCAGGGACATGCCTTTACTCCTCGAGCTTGCGGACGGCCTCCGCCAGCGCACGGGCGCGGGAGGGGTCCACGGGGTTTTCGGTGCGGCCGCCGACCTTCAGGGAGGATCCGACGATGGCGCCATCGGCGGCGGCCAGCAGGTCTGATGCGTTTTCCGGGCTGAGCCCGCTACCAATAATAATGGGAAAGGAATCGAAGCGCTCGCGCAGCCGCCCGAGCAGCTGCGTGTCGGGCAAGGATCCCGTGGCGCGGCCCGAAACCACCAGGGCGTCGGCCCCCGCGCGCTCGGCCAGGTCCTCGGCCTGGTGCAGGGCGTCCATGTGGGACGCCATCACCGCGTGCTTCACGTCCACGTCGGCGAAGATGCGCACCGCGCTGTCCAGCCGCCGCCGCAGACGCAAGATCTCGGCCGCCCGTCCAATGAGGGGCCCCTGATCCGAGTTCGAGATGCCCGAGAGCACGTTCACCCGGATGAGATCGGCCCCCGCCGCCTCGGCCGCGGCCAGGGCGGCCTCGCCGTCGTTGCGGAGCACGTTGACGCCCAGAGCCAATCCCGGATGGGCCAGGCGCAGGGCGCGGGCGATGCGCGTGATCTGGGCCACGGTCTCCGGACCCACGGATCCGCCGTGGAAGGGCACATCCCCGTAGTTCTCCACCATGATTCCCGCGAAGCCGGCCTCGGCGTAGTGCGACGCGTCGCGCAGGGCCCGCTCCTCGATGGCGTCCAGGCTGAGCTGTCCCGAAGGGCTGCCCGGCAGCGGCGCCAGATGGATCATTCCGTAGAGTGCCTTCATTTCCTCTCCAAAGCGTGACGGGCAATTTCCGCCACGAGGCCCGGGAAGTCAAGACCGACGGCGGCCGCGGCCATGGGCACGAGGCTGGTCTCGGTCATGCCGGGTATGGTGTTGGCTTCCAGGAACCAGAGGCGGCCGTCCTCGTCGCCGCGGAAGTCCACGCGGCCCAGTTCGCGGCAGCCGAGGTCCCGGAAGATGGCCAGGCCCTGGCGCTCCATTTCCTCGAGCATGTCCCCCGGCAGATCGGCGGGGCACTGATAGCGGGTCTTGCCCTTGCTGTACTTGTGCTCGTAGTCGTAGAGCCCGCTCTCCGGCAGGATCTCCACGCCCGGCAGGGCCCGGTCGCCGAGAATGGCCACGGTGAGCTCGCGGCCGGGGATGTAGCGCTCGAAGAGGATGTCTCCCGAGGCGCGAATGGTGCGAGGCAGGCGGAGGGAGGCGTCCTCGCGGTTGAAGAGCAGGGCCAGGCCCACGCTGGAGCCCTCGCGGTTGGGTTTGGCCACACAGGGATAGCCGATGCTGCTCTCGACGATCTCGGTGAGTTCCATCACCGTGGCCGGACTGGCGCGCTCGTCGTCCGCGAGCCGGAAACGCCGCGACTCGGGCGTGAGCAGGCCCAGGGCCTTGGCCCGGTCCTTGGAGGCCTGCTTGTCCATGGCCAGATCGCTGGAGGCCGGATCGCTGCCCGTGTAGACGAGCCCCAGCTTCTCGAGCTCGGACTGGATGCGCCCGTCCTCGCCGGCGCCGCCGTGCAGCGCGATAAAGACGAGATCGGGGCCGCGGGCCGCGAGCTTCGACTTCCAGTCGTCGTCCATGGGATCCACCGATTCGGCCTCGTGGCCGAGCCCGCGTAGGGCTTCCTCGATGGCCGCGCCGGTGGCCAGACTCACTTCGCGTTCCGCGGACCTGCCGCCGATGAGAACCGTTACCTTCATTCGCTCTCCTCGCAGGGCTTCCAGTCGCGCTCCTGCAGCGCATCGAGAAAATCTTCCGCCTCGCGGGGATGCCGCAGCTCCACGAAGGGCGGATGATGGGGATGTCCGGCCATGCGTCCGTACTCCCGCCGCCGGCGCCGCCAGGTGGTGATCACCCACCAGAGAATCGAGTCCTTGCTCAGGAAGGACTGACGAAATCCCTCCCGGTTCCCGGCGAAAAGCTCCTCCCGAGTGAACACGCGCCGAACGGTTCGCCTGAGAGCCCGGCCGAAGACCCGGGGAAAGGAATAGTTGAGCCAGATCACCGAGGTGGCGCCGCTCATGGTGATGTCTCTCACGAAGCTGTAGTTGCCGTCCACCACCCAGCACTGGGTGCTCACGGCGCGGCGGGTGAGTTCCCGGAACTCCTCCACCTCGCGGCTGCGCCACTTGGGCAGCCACCAGAGCCGGTCCAGTTCGATGTGACGGCTGCCCTGGATCTCGGCGATGGAGGCGGCCAGGGTCGTCTTGCCGGAGCAGCTGGTTCCGATGACGAGCACGCGGCGCATGTCCTCGGGCAGCTTCATCGCGACAGCTCCTCGATGGCGCTCGAGACCGGGCCTTTCAGGTCGAGCCAGAAACCGTGTTCGGGCTGGTAGAGGTAGGCGCCTTCAGGAGCCTCCCAGAGCGGGTACTCGTTGTCCCGGCCCCCGACGTCGATGAATAGCGACAGGCTCGTGCCGCCGTGATAGTCGTTGCCGCCGGCCCGAGCGGGGCCGGGCGCGTAGCGGTAGAGGTCGCGGCCGCCGCTGTCGAGAAAGACGCAGAGGCTGTTGTGGGCCGAAGCGCCCTGCGAGAAGAAGGCGCCGCCCTCGTAGCGGTCATCGCCGGCCTGGTCGATGAAAAGGGTGACGCACTCGTCCCAGGCGAGACCCTGGGCCACGCCCTGGCGGGTCTGGTAGAGGTCGTCGCCGCCCATCTCGATGAAACTGCCCAGGGCCTGGTGCGCGGAGAATCCCTGGTTGTAGCGGGAGCCGATGTAGTGGTCGCTTTCCTCGCCGCCGGCGATCAGCATGCCCCAGCCGTGGTAGTAGCCGCCGCCCTGGGAGAAGTTGCCCGCCTCCAGGGTGTCCTCGCCGCCGCCGTCGTAGAGCAGGGCCATGCCGCCGGAGGCCAGGGTGCGGAACCCCGTGGCGCAGCCCTGGCTCCAGGCGTCGAAGATGCCCTCGTCGCCGTAGCCGGTGGGATAGAGTCCCTTGGCGTAGTACTCGTCGTCGCCGAAATGATCGAGAAGCAGACCCACGCCGCCGGCCAGGCCGCAGGCCTGGGAGTGGACGTCGGCCTCGTAACGGTCGTCGTGAAGTTGGTCGATCAGAATGCCCGCGCCGAAGAGGCCCACGCCCTGGCAGAAGGAGCGGCCTCGGTAGGTGTCGAACCCGGCATAGTCGATGAGCCAGCCGATTCCAAGAAAGCCCGTGCCCTGGCACCACTGTATGCCGACGTAGCTGTCGTCTCCGGCAAGGTCAACAAGCCCTCCCACGCCGAGGCTTCCGCAGCCCTGGTTGCCGGGTGTCGTGCTCTCGTATGCGTCATCGCCGGCGAGATCGATGCAGAGGGAAATGGGTACATCCCAGCCGGCGTTGGCGCCGGTGTTGCCGGAGTAGAAGTCGTCGCCGCCGAGGTCGAAGATGAAAGCGTAGTCCTTTTGGCGATACCAGTGCGAACCCTCCCCGCCGATGAGGATGCGCCCTAGAGTCGTTTCTTCCTCGTGTAGGATCTCGTCGCTAGTGGCTCCACCGAATTGCCGTCGAACAATCATCTGCGCGGATTGGATCCATCTCAATTCGTGCAGGGAATAAGTCAGTTGGGCAGCAAGTTGCAAGGCGGATTGATCGACTCTTTCCGCCAGTTCGAGCAGTCGCTGATTCCGGCGATAGCGCGCGCGGTCCTCATCGAAGTGGATGTAGATGTCCTTCGCGAAGACCTCGCTGAGCTCCCAGCGCTGCTCGAGCAGGAACTCGCGCTCTTCCTCGCTCAGGCCGGAGAAGGCCTTGGCGACCTGCTCGCCTGCTCTCGCCAGTACGCTTCGGACATCGGCAAGAAGCTCGTCGAAGGTCGACGGCAGCTGTCGATAGGGAATCGGCCAGTGGGGCTGGGTGGACATCCAGGTGGCGCTCAGATCCAGCGCGGCTTTCGGCGAGTAGCACTCGGCGGCGCGGTCCCGGTAGTGCGCGGCCATGCTCTCCATGCGAAGGGGATCGCGAAGCGCGTAGATCACCGGATCCAGGCGGAAGGGGTCGGCGGTCTTCTGGGTCTTCGCGAGCCTGTCGAGAAGATCTTCATGGTCCGATTCGACCTCTTCGCGTTTCGCCAGGCCTGCGACGAGTTCGGACCACGCGCTTCTGGGGAATCGAACATCGGGATAGATCTCCTCGTTGGGCTTCGGCGCAGGCCATCTCGCCTCGGGGCGATGACCGAGTTCCACCACAACTTCGAGCATGCGCTGTTCCTTGAAGGCGCTGGCTTCAATGCGGGCACCTTGGGGCATGGCCTCCAGGTAGGCCTCGGGATCCTTCCAGAAATCGCCTTCGGGCTCGCGGTCGATGGCGTCGCGAATCAGATGGAAGCGCACCCGCTCGCCCGCCTCGCGGCCGTCCATGCGCCCGCGGAAATCCTGGCGTATCTGATTCGCGGGCGAGGTGAAGGGCTCGCCGTCCAGGGCGAAGATGAGATCGCCGGGGAGCAGGCCGCCGAGTTCGGCCGGCGAGTCTGGAAACACGAGGCTCAGGCGCAGGCCGCTGGCCGCGCCGAGCAGTTCCTCGCGCTCTAGGCCCGACTCCAGGGACGGAATCGGCGCCACGGGATCGTAGTAGACGCCCAGCCAGCCGGGCGTGGCGCCGGCGGAAGCGGCCAGGAGCAGCATGTAGACGAGGACGGAACGCATCGGACCTCCCGTTCAGGGGTGCCTGCGCATTGTACACGTGTACACCCCGGAGCGAACAGGATCAAGCGTCTAGGACTTCTCCCGCCACTTCTCCAGCAGCTCGGCCTCCCGCTCGGCGCCGATGCCGTATTTCCACTCATAGTCGGCGGGACGCGTGCGCAGCCAATCGAGGGTGCGCCCCACGGTTTCGGCCGGCGGTCGCGGCCTCAGGCCGGCGGTCTTGGCGCGGCTGTTGTCCACGGCGAAGATGCCGCCGATCTCGGGATGCAGATCGGGCACCCAGAGGGGCAGGTCGCTCCAGGGCGCGACTCCCTGCCCTTCGAGGAATGTGTCGCTGAGCCAGGTCCAGCGGACATCGCTGCCCGACGCCCTCGCGCAGGCATCGAGAAGCTCTCCCATGGGATGGGGATCGCCCACGCAGTTGTAGATTCCCGCGTCGCCGCCCTCGAGCAGCACCAGCATGAACTCGGCCAGATCCGCCACGTCGATGCACTGCACGAGTCGGTCAGGGCGTCCCGGCGCCAGCGCTTCGCCGCCGCGCTCGGCGCGCCGTGGCCAGTAGCCGTAGCGATCGGTTGGATCGTGGGGGCCGACGATGAGTCCGGGTCGAACGATCATGGCGCGGCCGGGGAAGTGCTTCTCCACCGCCTTCTCGCAGAGCACCTTCAGGGGGCCGTAGCTCTCGGCGGTGATCTCCTCGACGGACTCGTCCTCGATAGTCCCGAGAGGCGAGCCCTCCACCAGGCCACGCCCGGCCAGGTTCGCGTAGACCGACACCGTCGATACGAACAGATAGCGATGGACGCGCAATGCGAGATGTTTCGCCGAGTCCTCGACGACTCGAGGGAAGTATCCGCAGGTGTCCACGACGGCATCCCACCTGCCGTCGAGTTTAGCCAGCTCGCCGTCGCGGTCGCCGAGGATGTGCTCCGCCTCGGGAAACAGCTCGCCGCCGGTCCTGCCGCGGTGGAAAAGGGTGAGGGCATGCCCGTGGGCGAGAGCGGCTTCGGCGAAGACGCGTCCCACGAAATGGGTGCCGCCGATGACGAGGATCCTCATAGCGCCGCGCACTCCTTGTGGCGATAGCAGTCGGTGCTGTGATCGTTCACGAGCCCCACCGCCTGCATGAAGGCGTAGACGATGGTCGGCCCCACGAAGTTGAAACCGCGCTTCTTCAGATCCTTGCTGATGGCGCGGGACAGCTCGGTCTCGGCGGGGATCTCCTTCAGCGATTTCCATCGATTCTGGATGGGTTTGCCGTCCACCCACCCCCAGATGTAGGCGTCGAAGCTGCCGAATTCCTTCCGCACGGCGAGATAGGCCTTCGCGTTCCGGCGGGCCGAGTTCACCTTGAGCCGGTTCCGCACGATGCCCGGATCTTCGAGAAGTTTCTCGAGCTTCGCGTCCGTGAAGCGGGCGACCTTCACCGGATCGAAATTCGCGAAGGCCTTCCGATAGTTCTCGCGCTTGTTCAGAATCGTCGACCAGCTCAGACCCGCCTGGGCGCCTTCCAAGATGAGAAACTCGAAAAGCAGCCGATCATCGTGGAGGGGCACGCCCCACTCACGGTCGTGATAGTCGCGGTAGAGGCCCTCGCCGGCCCACTGGCATCGCTTCATGTGAGGTAATCCTCGCGCACGGGATGGAAGACATCGATGATCCGGCAATCGGTGAGAGCCTTTCCGCTGTGGGGAACATCGCCGGGGATCACCGCGATGGAGCCGGGCTCGACCTGACGCGGAACGCCGTCGATGACCAGTTCGAAGCTTCCCTCGATGAGATTCACAACCTGCTCATGGGGATGGGAGTGCTCCGGAATCGCCGCCCCGGCCTCCACGCGCCAGTAGGCCAGGGTCATGTTCTCGCTGTGCACGAAACGAACGTGGTAACCCGGAATGATCTCCCGCTCCTCGATGTCAGCCAGTTCGATCCAAGACATGATTTCTCCTTTGCTCAGCTCAGGCCCTTCTTCTCCAGGGCCCCGGCGATGGCTTCGCGGATGCCTTCCTCCGGCGCTTCGTATCCCCAACCGATCTCCGCTCCCTCGACGAAGATGCCTCGGGAAATCTGATAGCGTTCCAACACCGCGCGGTCTTCGGCCGGATACTCGTTCAGGCACACGCTCTTACCGAACTCGGCGGCCACCTTGCGCACACGCTCGGCCTCGATGCTGCTCGTGGAACAGAACTCGTTGTAGAAGAGATCCACGCTCACCTGTCCATCGGTCGCCTCGAACTCGAAACTGGGGCGCAGCTGTCGCGGCACCTCCACCGTGCCTTCCAGGCGCTTCCAAATCAGCACGTAGTTTCCCTTGCGGCCGACCTCCTCGTAGCCCTTGGCCATGAACCAGGACGCGGGCATGAACCAGAAGTCCCAATCGAAGACCTGCAGGGCGAGGGCCTTCCGCCCCATTCGGAGGGTCTCCTCCTCGGCGGCCTCCAGAAGCGCGCTGCCCGCACCCCGCTTCTGCTTCTCGTTCTCCACGAAGAGGCATGGCATGACCATGAGTTCCGAACCGAGGGGGCCCCATGGACAGATCTCGATGGGCATGATGTAGGCGAAGCCCACTGGCAGACCGTCCTGCAGGGCCACCTTCACGCTGAGCCCTTCGGCGCGCTTCTCCTTCAGCCATGGGATGCGCCGCGCGCAGCTGCGGTCGTTCTCCTCGCCTTCGTTCACGTGAGTGCAGGTGCCGACGTAGTACTCGTCGGCTTCGGTCATCTCGCGGATCACGATATCGTCCGACATGACCATCACTCGTAGAGGCTGAAGGGTGGGTACATGTCGGTGACCATGAGCACGGCGAAAGCGAATACCCGCAGATACCAGCGCAGCACTCCCTCCACGAAGTTGAAGAGCCCTCGCGGGTAGTTCCCCGTGAAGATGATGGCCAACCAGGCGAAGAACACCGCCACCACGAGGAAGATGCTGAGAAGGGCGAGCACCACCACGTGGGGAATGGCCAGGAACCACTTCACCAGCGGCATCCATCGGTTGATGTCCTCACCGACCACCGGATACTCCAAGCGCAGGTGCACGGCCTGCTCCTCGTCGGTGGAGGGGTACTCGTCCCGCAGCAGGAAGAGGTAGGAGCTGCAGCGCATGGAGAAGGCCGTGAGCTGCTTGTTCCAGTCGAACCACCAGCGCGGATACTTCCCCCGGAAAAGCAGCATGAGCACCACCGCCCCCACCACGAAGCCCACGCGCACGATCTCGCGGTAGTGGGCCTCGCCCTCGACCACCTCCTGGGTTTCCCGCTCGCCCACGAGCAGGGAGAGTATGATCATGATCGGAATGATGATCAGAATGCGGAAGAAGGTGGAAAGGCGATCGGACTTCTCCGGATACTCGATCTGAAGACCGACGGGATAGCTGCTTCCTTCGGACACGTCACACCTCCATGGGACGGCCGGGCCGTCAACGGGGTTTGCGTTTCTTTCGCTTGGGCGCGCGGTCAGCCACGTCCACCGCTTCGGCGGCCCAGTCCTGAAGCTGGCTCGGATCCTCGAGCACGTCCACGGGAACCTCGTAGTACTTCATGGACGCACCGTCTTCGAAAGGGGTGAAGGGCTTCATGCCCCGCTCCTCGAACCGGGGGCGATTCTGGTCGTCCACCTTCAGCCAGAGCGCCTCGTCGGCGACGATGGCGAAGAAGAGATCGTCGCAGTAGAGGCCGTACTCGCCGAACATCTTGCGGCTTCGCAATTCGCCGAGGCCCGACAGTTGATCCAACACGAAATCGTGGAACTCGGGGCTGCTGCCCACCTCAGCTCCTCAGGTAGGAGGCGCCGTTCACGTCGAGGATGGCGCCGGTCATGGAGGCCGGCGCCTCGGCTGCCAGATAGATGACGGCACCGGCGATCTCCTCGGGCGTGGCCACACGGTTCAGGGGGCTCTGGGCGCGAACCGCGTCGCCCATCGGCCCGGCCAGAAAACTCTCGGCCATGTCCGTGCTCACGAAACCCGGCGCCACCGTGAAGACCAGCACGCCGCGGGGCGCAAAGGCCTGCGCCAGGGACTGTCCCATGGCGTTCATGCCGGCCTTGCTGGCGCCGTAGGCGGGAGCGTCGGGCTCGCCGCGGAATGCGCCCCGACTGGACACGTTAACGATGCGACCCTCCCCGCGCTCGGCCATGGCCTTGCCGATCAGTTGCGACAGAATCGCCGGCGCCGTGAGGTTCACGGTCAGGGTCGTCATCCAGGCACTGCGCCAGGATTCGGGATCCGTATCGAGGGGAGGATGTTCGACAAAAACGCCGGCGTTGTTCACCAGGACATCCGGACAGCCATGCTCCTCGAGCACCGTCAAGGCCAGCGCCTCGGCCGCGCCCTCCCGCGCGAAGTCGGCCTGCAGCGAGGCATGGCCCTCGCCGGGGAGCTCCGTGATCAATGCCTCGGCGCCTTCGCGATGACGTGCATAGTGCAGCAGCACGCGAGCGCCTTCGGCGGCGGCCATTTCCGCCACGGCGCGGCCGATGCCTCGCGTGGCGCCGGTCACGAGGATGGTCCTGTCCTCCAGTTTCATCAGTCCTCCACCACGATGTCCCGCGCGCAACGGAAGCCCACGGCGAAATCGACCCAGCCGGGGCTCAGCGCGCCTCGCCTGTCGACGCGCAGGCATCCTGGACCGGAGTACCATCCGCCGCCGCGGATCACCACGAGTCCCCCGCTCTCGGGGCCCATGGGATTCTCGCGCGGAGATTCCGAATAGTAGCGCGGATCGTATCGATCGTGGACCCATTCCCAGACGTTGCCCCCCATGTCGAAGAGTCCATAACCGTTGGCTTCGTATCTGCCCACGGGCACCAGACCGGACTTCTTCCCGAAGTTGGCCTGGTGATCCTGCAGTTCCTCGCCCAGGGGATAGGGCATGTCCTCGAGCCCGCCGCGGGCCGCGAACTCCCACTCGGCCTCGCTGGGAAGACGCTTGCCCGCCCACTCGGCGAAGGTCGCCGCGTCGTTGCGGCTCACGCCCACGACGGGATGCTCGGGAAAATTCCCGCCGCATCGGTACTTCTCGACGTCCCAGAACTCGGGAAGACGATGGCCGGTGGAGTCGCAGAATACCTTGTACTCGGCGTTGGTCACCTCGTGAATGTCCATGTAGAAGGCCCCCACCTCCACTTCGTGGATGGGCGATGCGTCGTGGCTCCCTTCGCGCCCCATGTCGAAGACGCCGCCGGGAATGTAGGCCATGCCTTCGGGCACGATGAGATCGGCGGGCATGGGAGAGGTGCTGAGCGGTTCATCGCCTTCCTGACCTGCCGCGAGGCCGAAGGCGAGCAAAGACAGAGAAAGGAAGATCCTGGTTTTCACGATTCCTCCTTGACGTCGGCGGAGGCGACAGGGGGTTCGTAGCGCTCGTAGTATCCGAGCAGCTCGCCCGCTTCGTCGCGCACCGCGCGCATGTAGATTCGGTGCTTTTCGTTGTCCGTGATCATCCGCTCGTCCAGGCCTGCACGCATCTCCTCGAGAATCTTTCGCATCATGGATCGCGACTCTTCGTTATGGCAGTCCATGAGCGATTTGCCGATGAGCGCTTCGCCTTCGCTGTAGTGCTTCACCGCCGCGCGATTCATGTAGCGGGTCACGTGGTCGGTGTCGGCGAAGAGCACCGGGTTCTTCATGCTGTCGAGAATGCAGGCGAGCAACCGGGAATCGTAGCTCATGCCGGTTCTTCCTTTTTGGCGGATGATCCGCGAAGTCGCAGGTTGAGCATCTCCACGAAGACCGAGAAGGCCATGGCGAAGTAGATGTAGCCCTTGGGCAGGTGCAGCTCGAAGGCTTCGGCCACCAGGGCCACGCCGATGAGCAGCAGGAAGCTCAGGGCGAGGATCTTCACCGTGGGGTGC
Source organism: uncultured bacterium (assembly GCA_964344565.1). Taxonomy (GTDB): domain Bacteria; phylum Krumholzibacteriota; class Krumholzibacteriia; order JACNKJ01; family JACNKJ01; genus JACNKJ01. Next base: position 94,316 of record CAYFNT010000008.1, on the reverse strand, counting down.
CTCTCGATGAAGGCGCTGATGGCCCGCGCCGAGAACATCATCACCAGCACCGCGATCACGATGGCCGCGACCATCACGGGAATCTGCTCGGCCAGGCCGATGGCGGTGATCACCGAGTCGAGGCTGAAGACGATGTCCAGTATCGCGATCTGGGCGATGACCCCCATGAAGCTGGCCGCCTGCCTGCGGGTCTTCTCGACCCCGTGGGCCTCCAGGTTCTCGTGGATTTCGAGCGTGCTCTTGGCGAGCAGGAATATGCCGCCGCCGAGAAGAATGAGATCGCGGCCGGAAAGTTCCTGTCCGAAGACGTGGAAGAGCGGTTCGGTGAGGCGCATTACCCAGGTGATCGAGAGCAGGAGCAGGATGCGCGTGATCATGGCCACGGCCAGGCCGATGAAGCGCGCCCGCTCCTGCTTCTCCTTGGGCAGCTTGCCCGCGAGGATCGAGATGAAGACGATGTTGTCCACGCCCAGCACGATCTCGATGGACGTGAGCGTGAGCAGTGCGATCCAGATTTCGGGACTGGTGATCCAGGACAATGGCACCCTCCTCTAGTAGGGCGGAGGCTGCATGCCCGATTTCTCCCACTCCTCCTTGGCCGGTCCGTAGATCCCCGGAACCGTCAGGCCCGCCTTCCGCATGAGCACGGTCATCTGCCCCCGGTGGTGCACCTCATGGGCCAGCAGGATGTCGAGGGTCAGTCCGCGCGGCCACTTCATGCCGTACATGTCATCCACGGCCTCGAGGCTCTCGTCCTTCCAGTTGCCCTGGATGGCCGACTTGAGTTCCTCCACCACGGCGTCGTAGCCAGCGACGATCTCGGCGACGCTGGCCGGAGGCATGGATTCGTGATCCACCGCGCTCAGGCCGAGTCCCGTGTGGTTCATCATTTCCGGATAGGTGGTGATGATGTGCCAGGCCATGCCGCCGAGACTGCGGTGGCCTTCCACGATGGTCTCGTCGAGACTGTCGTCGGTAAGGGCGGTGAAGATCTTGCGGGTGCCGTCGGCGAAAGTGTCGAAACGCGCGAAAAAGTCTTCCAGCTTTCGGAACATGATATCTCCTGGGTTTGGAAGGGCGGTTCATGTTCCCATACCGGCGCTCGCGACTCAAGTTCGAAGGGGCTCAGCCTTCGTCGTTTTCCGCGAAGGCGATCACATGGGAGTCCGGATCGAGCAGGTAGGAGGCCCGATCTCCCCAGGGGCGCGATTGAAGCGGGCTCAGTTCTCTGGCGCCCGACTCCATCGCTCGCCGGTGATGGATTTCCGCGTCCGAAACGACGAGATAGAGTTCCGCGCGGGGCACGCCCGGCGCGGCGGCGGGATCGGGCAGGGCAACACCGAGCAAACGCTTGATGCCCGCCTCCGGCATGAGCCCGAGACTGGCTCCGCCCCCAAGTTCGAACTCGGTCATGCCCGGCACATGGAGGCTGGGCTCTCGATCGAGCACCTTGCTGTAGAAATCCGCGCTGGCCTCCTGGTCGCGGACGTAGAAGATGAAAAATGCGCTTGCCATGTTCTCCTAGAGCGTCGAGAGGTCGATTTCGCCTTCGAGGTAGAGTACGGCCTTGCCCGCGATGGACACCCGCTCTCCCCGATGTTCGCACCACAATTCGCCCCCGCGTCTGGAGATCTGCCTGGCGCGCAGTTCGCGCCTGTTCAACCTCGCCGACCAGAAGGGGATGAGCGTGCTGTGCGCCGAACCGGTCACCGGATCCTCGTCGATGCCGAGAGCCGGCGCGAAGAAGCGCGACACGAAGTCCACCTCGTCGCCGGGGGCGGTGGCGATGACGGCGTAGGCGTCCAGGCCGGCCATGTTTCCGAAGTCGGGCTCGAGGGCGCGCACCTGCGCTTCCGTTTCGAAGAGGGCCAGCAGGTCGCGGGCCGCGTGAAGCTCGAGGGGCTTCGCGCCGAGGGCTTCCTCGATGCCCGGAAACTCCGCCACGGGCATGGTGGGCCGCGAGGGGAAGTCCATGCGGAGCCGGTCGCCGTCGCGCTTCACGCGCAGCTCTCCGCTCTTCGAATCGAAGACGATCTCCTCGCCGGCCTCCAGGCCGGTATGAAAGAGCGTGAAGGCGCTGGCCAGGGTGGCGTGCCCGCAGAGGTCCACCTCGGCCACGGGCGTGAACCAGCGAAGGTGCCAGCGATCGACTTCCTTCACGAGGAATGCCGTCTCGGACAGGTTGTTCTCCATGGCGATGAGCTGCATGGCGCGCTCGGTCAGCCACTCCTCCAGCGGAATCACCGCCGCGGGATTGCCGCCGAAGAGATGCTCGGTGAAGGCGTCGACCTGATAGAGTTTGAGTTTCATGCCTCGTCTCCACTGCCGCTGCGAAAGCGATGCCGCTGCTAGTGATTCTCGTTAGCTCTGAACGGTAAGAAAGACAAGATGGATTCCTTCCTCGCCCGGAAACCGGACTTCGTTTTTTCGGCCAGTTTCATTTCGATCAGAACGTTCAAATCTCTCTCGAGAGTTTGATCGCTCATGCCTGAATACAAGGCCGCGACTCGAGGAGAAACCTCACGCACTTCAGCCAGAGATATCGCACTTTCTGCCTGGGATAGATCGAGTAGAAGATGTCGGCGGCGACGATCGACTTCCCTCTCTTTTCCACGAAACACATCATGGACGTAATCTCGCCACGATACGTTCAGCACCTGACTCCGAATGAGATCGATCTGCCCTTGCAGACCCTCCACGAACCCCCTGACTCCGTACTCGATGAACTCAACCAAACCCTCCTGGCTGCGACTCGCTCTGTCGAGACGCTGATAGTACTCTCTTCGAGTCAGGTTGTAGTGATTGCTAAGCAAGTGTGCGGCGGGACTCGGGACCCCGGCGTTGATTAGTATCTGAAACTCGATAAGCCGCGCGGTCCGTCCGTTACCATCATCGAAGGGGTGAATCCAAACCAGATAGAGGTGCGCGACAATCGCCTTGAGTATCGCCGTCACTAGTGTACGTCCCTCGCGATACTCGAAATCCGGGCCCGAAAGCCATTCGCACATTCGGTTCAGTAGATACTCACAATCCTTGGCGGGCGCTCCACGGTATCGACCCACTACCACTGATTGCGTTCGAATCTCTCCTGGATTCACTTCCGTGTCATGCTCTAACCCATCGAGAACCAAACGATTGAACTCCAAAATAGCCGATAAAGACACTTCTTCAGATTCCCCATCGCCGAGGGCCCCCAACATCTGATTGCAGGCCGCCACGATATTGTCGAGCTCCTTGGCCAGATACTCACGCGATGGCGGCAGCTTCAGCGAACCCTCAAGATGCTGGAGGACCTCTTCCTCGGTCAGGGTGTTTCCCTCGATCGCCGTCGTTCCCCCAACTCCCTTGGCCAGATACAGCTGATGCATGTGATTCGCGGTCGCGGGGAGAAGTGGGGTCTGCGCTATCTGCTCACACAAGGCCTGGGCTTCGCCCAGAAGTATCCAGAGCTTTGGGGGTGCAATCTTCAAGTCCACCCGAAAACTGATCCAGGGATGTGAGCTTAGATAGTGGCGATTTTGACTCACACTTTACTCCGTTCCTTAGGAAACATATTCTACTGCATTCAATGGAGATATGCAAGAATTGTGCACATTCTTAGACATGTTTTTAGGGGTAATGTTATGGCTAGATTGAAACAAGAAGTTAGTCGGTGATCAAGAGGCATACATCCTAAAACTCGATAGCCAAGCACCATCGATAGTCTTGAATCCCACATGCAGATCCGCCGTCAGGCAGGAATGGGCCGGATAGACGAGGGCAAGGTCGCCGGGTTTCAGCTCCGCAGCGGCCGGTCCCGGCAGCAGGGTGCCGTGTTCCTGCGACAGCGCGATCAGCGGCGATGCTTCGTCCACTTCCCCGAAGGAGTCCTTTGCGAGGGCGCCGAAGATGCGGCTTTCGCCCATCTCGATAGAATCCTTGGAGAAATGAACGGCGCCGCCGTAGAGCATCAGCCGATCCTGATACACCGACACCACCGGACAGGCCAGGGCCATGGCGATTTCATCGTCGCCGCAGACCCCGAGAGCCCGCTGCATGAGATCGAAGAAGACGAAGTTTCCCGGTCGGATCTCATGGATGCCCTCGAAGTCCTCGGCGAGGGCGCAGGAGGGCGTGTCGCCCAGGGAAATCGCGCAATCGTCGAGTGCCGTCGCCACTTCACGCATGCGTGCGAGGGACTCTGCGTGGGATGCGCGCACGCCGTCCGGATCGCCCGCGAAATAGCTCGCCCCGTTGTGGGTCAGGATACCGGCGAAATCTCCCTCCGCCTCCCGCGCCATGGCGCGCACCGCTTCGGCGCGGTCCCAGGGGATGCCCGCGCGTCCGTATCCCGTGTCGATCTTGATCCAGACGCGGACGGGTGCGCCGAGCGCGCGAACCGCTCCGAGCCCCTCGGCGGAGTCCACCAGCAGGCCGAGTCGGATCGCGCCGGCGAGCTCGCCGGCCAGGGCCGACTCCCGCGGATTGAAGGGGAAGGCCACGGTGATGTCGTCCCAACCGGCTGCGGCGAAGTAGGCCGCCATGCCGAGGGACGACACGGTGATAGCACTCACGCCCTCGTCGCGGAACCACTCGCCGATGGCGGCCGACTGGTGCGTCTTGAAGTGCGGACGGAATTCCAGGCCGAGGCGCTTAGCCTTGGCCGCCATCTTCGCGATGTTCCCGCGGGCGCGAACCTCGTCCACCACCGGCGTGGGGCGAAGGATGTCCGCCAGGCCGGCCATCAGGATCGCAGCCGCGCGAGCACTTCCTCGCGTCCGAGGATTTCGGCGACCGCCGAGAGGTCGGGCCCGTGAACGCGGCCGGTGATCTTCGCGCGCACGGGCATGAAGAGTTCCTTGCCCTTGCGCCCCGCGGCCTTTCCCGCGGGCTTCATGGCCGCCTTGAAGGCCGGCGCGTCGAACTCGCCTTCGACCGATTCGATCTCGGCGGCCAGGGCCGCGTAGAGTTCGGCGGCGCCGTCGATCCAGCCGCGGGCCTCCTCGTCGGGCTCGGGAGCGCTGCCCTTGAGCAATTCCACTTCCCGAGGCAGCTCCGCGGCGAAATGCAGATGATCCTGCACCGCGGCGATCATCTTCAGGATGCGCTCGTCGCTCTCGCCGGGCAGGAAGGGCCGGGCGGCGTCGAGCAGATCCTCCGGCTTGCCCTCGCGGATCTTCACCCCCGCCAGCCAATCCAGCTTAGCGCGATCGAAGACCGCAGGCGACTTGTTCACGCGGGAGATGTCGAAGGCCTTCACCAACTCCTCGCGGCTCATGTTCTCGCGCTCGTCGCCGGGATTCCAACCGAGCAGGGCCAGGTAGTTGATCAGCGCTTCGGACTGATATCCTTGATCGCGATAGGCCTCCACGCTCACCGCTCCATGGCGCTTGGACAGCTTCTGCTTGTCCTCCCCCAGGATCATCGACAGATGCCCGAAGGCCGGCACCGGCATGTCGAGGGCTTCGTAGAGCATGATCTGCCGAAGAGTGTTCGACAGATGATCCTCGCCGCGCAGCACGTGGGAGATCTCCATGAGCCCGTCGTCCACCACACAGGCGAAGTTGTAGACGGGCATGCCGCCCTGGCGCAACAGGATGAAATCGCCCACGGTGCCCGGCGGGAAGGTCACCCGTCCGCGCACGAGGTCATCCACCGCGATCTCGCGATGGGGCACTCGGAATCGAATCGTATGCGGCTCCTTGGCCGCGCGCGCGGCCGCTTCCGAGGCGTCGATGCCGGCACAGCTGCCGTCGTAGATGGGCGCGCGCTTCTCGGCCTCGGCGCGCTCGCGCTTTGCGGCCAGGTCCTCGTCGCTGCAGAAGCAGGGATAGGCCTTGCCCTCTCCAACCAGCTTTTCCGCCTTGGCCGCGTAGAAGTCCAGACGCTCGCTCTGCCGATAGGGACCGTGGCAGCCCCCGCCGTCGGGGCCTTCATCCCAGTCCAGGCCGAGCCAGGTCAGGCTCTCGAGCATGGCCGCTTCGCTTTCGGCCGTGCTGCGTTCCCGGTCGGTGTCTTCCACCCGCAGCACGTAGGTTCCGCCCTGCCCGCGGGCGTAGAGCCAGTTGAAGAGCGCCGTCCGGGCCACGCCCATGTGCAGGCTGCCGGTGGGACTGGGCGCGAATCGCACGCGAACTTTGCTGTCAGGCATCGATGTCCTCCACGGTGGCCACGGCCATCACGGCCATGCCCTCGCTGCGCCCGATGGCGCCCATTCCCTCGTTGGTGGTGGCCTTCACCGACACCGAATCCAAGGGGAGTTTCAGGAAGCCGGCCAGGCTGGCACGGATGGCGTCCATGTGCGGCGCCAGCCGCGGCGCCTCGGCGATGATGGTGGCGTCCACGTGAACGGGCCTGAGTCCGTTCTTGCCCAGAAGCTCCAGGCTCCGATCGATGAAGAGCGAACCCGGCGCATTCTTCCAGGCTTGGTCGTGGTCCGGAAAGTGACGGCCGATGTCTCCCAGGGCGCCCGCGCCGAGCAGAGCGTCGACGATGGCGTGGGCGAGCACGTCGGCGTCCGAGTGGCCCGCCAGTCCCCGGGCATCGGGTATCGTGACTCCGCCGAGAATCAAGGGACGCCCTTCCGCGAAACGGTGGGAGTCGAAACCGATGCCGCTTCTAGTCATCCTTCTCCTCGAGTTCGCGTTCCGCCCATTCGAAGTCTTCGGGGCGGGTGATCTTGAAGTTCGAGGCGTCACCCGGCACCGTGCGCACATCCGCGCCCAGGGCCAGGGCCAGGCCGCCGTCGTCGCTGGCGTTCTCCTCGCCGCGGTCGATGGCCTCCAGGTGCGCCGCGCGCAGCGTCGACAGGCGGAACAGCTGCGGTGTCTGCACCGCGCCCAGCTTGCGGCGATCCAGCAGCTTGGTCACGCGGCCGTCGCGGGCCTCCACCACGGTGTCGGCGATGGGCAGCACCGGCAGCACCGCGTCGCATTCCTCGAGCAGCGATTTCCAACCGTCGAGCCTAGCGCCGTCGAAGAGCGGACGGGCCGCGTCGTGCACGGCCACCCAGCCTTCCTCGTCGGCGATGGCGCTGAGTCCGCGATAGACGGAGTTCTGCCGGGTGCTGCCGCCGGGCACGAGCAAGGGGCGAGCGCCGGGAAGAAACTCGTCGAGCATCTCCTTGATGAAGTCGCCGTCCTCGGGAGGAATCACCAGGATGACGCGATCCGGATCGCCGTGGTCCAGAAAGGGATCCATGGCCCGCATGAGCACCGGACGCCCCGCCAGCTCCAGATACTGCTTGGGACGGGCCGCGCCGAATCGCTGTCCGCATCCGGCGGCCACGATGATGGTCCAGAAGGGATGTTCCATGGCTCGGCCTCCTTCACTCTTCTAGCACGCGGACGCCGACGCGGGAAGCCTTTCGGGCAGTTTCCACTCCGCGAAGAGACTCGAGCCGTCGACCTCGCGCAGTCGAGGCTTCACCGGAGCGTTCCAGGATCGAAACTCCTCGGCGCTCACGCGACCCAGGCGAAGGCCGTCCTCGCAGACGATGACGCCATCGCCACTGGCCTTCTCGTCGATGGCGCCCAGCAGCCCTTCAGCTGACTGCCTGCGGAACCAGTCCAGACGGGCGTCCCAGAAATCGTCGAGGTAGCTCGAGAAGACCACCCTTCCACCCGCTGCTGTCACACGCAGGGATTCCGCGAGCAGCTTCTCCCCGTCGCCGATGGCCGCGGGGCCGTTCTGCACGCAGAAGACGAGATCGAAGACGCCGGCGGCAAAGGGCAGGGCATGGGCGTCGCCGAGGACCCATCCTATTTTAGTACCGAATTCCCCCGCGGCCAGCTGCAGGCTTGCGCGGGCGTTGTCGATGCCGAAAAGCCGCGCGCCGGCGGCGGTCAGGCCGCCCAGAACCCGCGCCGTGCCGCAGCCCAGCTCCAGTGCGGCCATGCCCGGCCGAAGCCGCTTCCCCAGGGCTTGGATCTCGGCGTCCAGGTAGCCCCGCACCCTCGGCGAGGCGATCTCGTAGCAGCGCTTCAGGCGCTCGCCCGACAGTTTTTCGGCGTAGTAGTCGCTCATGAAGGCACTGTACACCTGTGCGATCGCACTTCGCCACCGATTTATCTTCATTTTTTTCAATACTTTACAAAGAAAACACAAGCTTGCGAAGTGTATGACTTGACTTATACACCTGAGGTGCCGTATAGTGTATTACGAAACTGATGCACTACTGCTCCGTAGGGATCACGAGCCTACGAATAGGAGCCCGAGATGAAGAAGAACCTGAGAGCCCTGATACCGCTGATGATCATCCTGATGGTCGCGGTCGGCGCACAGGAGCGCCCCGTCGAGGGCGATCTCAGCGGGACAACGAACACGCCGGCGCTGAACCAGGCCGTGGCGCCCGATTCCCTTGCGCCGGCCACTCCCGAGCCCCTTCCCCTGAAGACCGTGGACGGGAAACCCGGCCTTCTCAAGCGCTCGAAGATCGCCGCCCGCAGCCTGGCCGTCACCCTGCGCGTGGGCAAGCGCCTCCTGGCCACATGGCTGGACACCCTCCTGTCGCCGCCGGCGAGGAAAGGATGATGCTGTGGGTCTGCTGATCGTCGTCGATCCGAGCAGCGGGGTCCCTGTCTACCGGCAGCTCATGGACCAGATCAAGTTCCACGTGGCCAGCGGCCTCCTGGAGCCTGGCGACGAGCTTCCGTCCACCCGTGCTCTTTCATCCGAGTTGGGGGTGAACCCGATGACGATCAGCAAGGCCTACAGCTATCTCGAAAAGGAAGAAGTCGTGGAACGCCGGCCCGGACGCCCGCTGGTGGTGCGATCCCGGTCCGGCGAGGCCATGACCGATCAGAAGATGGATCAGCTCCGCGAGAGCCTGTCCGCGCCCGCGCGGGTGGCCCGCCAGATGAATATCGATCGCGACAAGGCCCTGGAGCTTTTCCGCGAATTGCTCGACTCGAGCGAGGAGGATGCCTGATGTGCGTCGTTGAATTCACCAACATCCATCGTGCCTACAGAAAAGGCGAAGACGTGCTGGACGGGCTGAGCCTGACCATCCCCGCCGGACAGGTCGTGGGACTGCTCGGCAGGAACGGAGCGGGCAAGACCACGCTGATTCGCCTGGCCATGGGCATGCTCGAAGCCCAGCGGGGCGAGGTGCGCATCTTCGGCATGGACCCGCGGGAGAAGCCCGTGGAGGTGAAGAGCCGCATCGGCTACGTGTCGGAGGATCAGATCCTTCCCGAGTTCCTCAAGGTGAAGGACGTCATCGCCCTGCACCGCGGCCTCTTCAAGAACTGGGACGAGGACATGGCCGCCGAACTCGTCCAGCGATTCGACCTGCCCCTGGGCCGGAAGATCAAGAAGCTCAGCAAGGGACAGGCGAGGCAGGTGGCCCTGCTCTGCGCGGTGGCCCATCGGCCGGAGCTGCTCATCCTCGACGAACCCGCAGGCGGACTCGATCCCGCCGCGCGGCGCGAGTTCCTCGAGACCTCCATCCGCCTGCTCAACGAGACGGGCAGCACGATTCTCTTCTCGAGCCACTACATGACCGACGTGGAGCGCATGGCCGGCCGCATCGTCATGCTCCACGACGGCAGGGTGCTCCTGGACGGCGAACTGGACAGCCTGCAGGAAGACTACAGTTTGGCGCTCGTCCCCCATGAGAATGGCGAACTGCGCGAGCGCCTGCTCGGCCTGGACGGCTGTCTCGGCGTTCGCAAGCGCAGCGACGCCTGGCACGCCGTCTTCCGTCACGATCCGGCGCGCACCGAGCAGGTGCTGGCCGACCAGCTGGGCGTGCAAGGCGCGCGCTGCCAGTCCATTCCCCTGGAAGAGATGTTCATCGAACTCGCCGGAGGGCAGGCATGAGCCTGCGCGTCCTTCGCCAGGATCCCGCCTGGGGATCGCTCATCTTCGGGCTGCCCATCTCCATCTTCTACGCGATGGTGGTGCGATCGGCCCTGCTCGACGGCGAAGGGCGGGGACTCTTCATCTTCTTCGTGATGATCTACTTCCTGGTGTCGTCCTGGGTCACGATCGCCTCGAACATCTCGAACCGCTGCAGTCGATTGAACCTCACCCTACCCCTCTCGACCCGCAGGCTCTGGCTGCTTCGCATCGTCTCTCTGTTGTCCGTGGGTGTACTGACCTTCGCGGGCTTCGCGATAACCCTGCTGTGGAACCTGGATCCCCCGGCGGGCAACCTTAGCTACGGCATCATGGCGGACGTCCTATTCAAGACCGCGGCTGTCCAACTTCTGATTCCCTTCCTCTTGCAGACACCCCGCCTGGAGCTCTTCAAGATCTCCGGAGACAGCTGGTACATCGCCTACACGACCTTGGTCGTTTTCGCCCTGGCCCTGATTGTCGCCATGGTTCCGGTGGGCGCGGAGCTGCTGATCCTCACCGTACCTTTGGCTCTGATCCTGGCGCTTCGCATCATCCTTCGTCTTCCCGCCAGCCTGAGCGTGAGCCCCAGGGAACCCGAGGAAGGAGTCGCGGCCACCGCCACGGTCTCGCCCCTGCCTGAACCTGTGAGCGAAGAGATTCCGAGCTCCATGAATCTGCACTGGACGGCCTTCCGCATTCTCTTCAACCACTGGATCGGCTGGATGGGCTTCATGAGCATGGCCCTCTTCGCCATGACCTGGGTGCTCTCCTACTACGACAGCCGGTCGCTCACCATGCAGAACGCCGTGATCGGACTCTGGCTCTGGGCCCTGCTTTCCAACGGCATCGCGCGGCTCTACAAGATGGACGCCTGGCCCGTGAGCCGTCGAATGCTCCTGGTCTGGACCCTTCTGCCGGGCCTGCTCGCGGCTTCCATCGGAGGCGGCTTCACGGCCATTCTTCTGAGCTTCGACAAGGAGCGCTCGACCATGGTCGAGTACGTTCAGCACGAACTGAAGGTGCCGGCCGAGTTTCGCGAGCTTGCCTGGAACGGCGAAGTGCCCCTGCAGACCGCGCCCTGGGGCGAGAGCCACCACCCATGGCCCCATCGATTACTGCCGGGTCTGGACGCCGCGGTCTACAATCCCTACGAAGTGAGCGAGACGCAGAGTCTGGATTTCCGCGCCTGGCAGACCGATCGCGCCGTGGAACGGGTGCACGGCGAGGCGGCCCTTCGCCCCGACCGGGCGAATCTCGACGAAGAGTTCCGAGCCGCCCTCGAGCGCGGCAGCTTCACCGTGGCCGGTTCCGCCGGACGAGGCTCGGCACTGCGCAGCCGCACCCTGGCCCTGGCCGTCGCCTTCGGACTGGTCCTTCTCACGCTCGTCCTGAGCCTGGGCATGAGCATCTACCGCGGCTACAGCGCCCAGAAGGTCTGGCTCGTGCCCGGCTTCGTCGGAGCGCTCGGCGGCCTGATCGTCCTCGTATTGATCGCGGATCAGTTGGGATGGCTATCGGCCACCGCCATCGACTCCCTGCCGTCCATCCTGTTCCGCAGGGCCGCGGAATCCCTTGCGGCTCCCACCTGGCTGTACTGGCTCTTCACCGGCCTGGTCGCCCTCGCCGGGTATCTCATCGTCGAAAGGCAGTTCCTGCGCATCGAAGTGTCCTTCGCTCACAAGCCCAAGCCCGCCATCCAGGAGTGGTAGAGATGTTCCCCTCCCTGCTTCGTCGCGATCCCACACTGCGCGCCTTCGGGCGTTGGTTCGCCATTTCCTCGGTGGCGGGATTGCTGCTGCTCAACGGCGTCATCATCGCCATGTTCAAACAGGGCATCGACACCCTCCTCTTCGCGCAGATTGTCCTCTACCTGAGCACGAGCCTCTACCTGATCATCGGCAAGGCGGGTCTGCGGTGCACGCGCCTGGACCTCGCCCTGCCCATCAGTACCCGCGAGATCTGGAACTCCCACCTCTACGCGCTGCTCCTGGCCGGAAGCTCGGCCCACCTGATTCTGAACGGCCTTCTCTTTCTGGGAGCCAAGGGTCTCGGAATGCTGGACGAAGGCTTCACGGTGCAGGCCGCCGAGTTCGGACGCCTCTTCCTTCACTTCTACGGCGCGATCCTTCTGAACGCGGTAATCCTTTCGGGACTGCAGCCCGACCAGCGATCCATTCGCCTGGGACGTACGGGCACCACGGGTATCGTGCTCGTCATGCTCGTGGTCGGGGCCATCGCCTGGCTGCTCAGCCGTCTTCCCCTGGTCGCGGTCATGGCGCTGCCCCTGGCCGCGACCCTGCTCGCCTGGGCCCAGGCGCGGCGCATCCCGACCAGTCTCGCCCTCGCGCCACGCGAGGCCACAGGCGCATACGATGCTCCCAAGCGCGAAGGCATGGATAGGGGCCGAGAGTCCTCGTTCCGATTCGCGTGGCGGCTCTTCTCGACCGTCGTGCTGAGCACCGGCAAGCACCCGGCCTTTCCCTGGTTCAGCTATCCCTTCCTCATCGCATTCGGAATGCTGCTCTCGGGTTTCTTCTCCATCTGGGCCGGCTGGGGCACCCTGAGCTACTACTTCGTCATCATCACGGCCTATAGCCTCTTCGCCTTCGCCGGCGCGCCGCTCACCAAGTTCTATCTCTTCGACGCCGTGCCCATTTCCCGGCGCTGGCTCTTCGCGACCATGGTGCTGCCGGGCATGCTGGCCCTGAGCCTCGGCTACGGCGTGGGAGTGTTGGGAATGGAACTCTTCGCTCCGCGTTACGAGCCTTTCGTCTACGGAACCGACAAGGATTCCTACGGGCTTCGCGTTCCCCTGGACTATTGGGAAATCCGCCAGGGCGACGACGATCTCGAGCTGGGAGGACCCGGCAACGAGACGATCCAGGCCATGTCCCTGCCCTTCTTCGAGTCGGGCAAGACCGGTCTCTTCAAACCCTACACCACCGGGCCCCAGAGCAGTCCGGCCTTCGTGGCGAGTCAACTGGAAGCGGCAGTACTGGAGTTCTGCGGCGAGAGCCCGCCGGCCGATGAACTCGAAAGCCGTTACTTCAGGGTGGACGAGACGGGGCGCACGGTGCTCAAAACCGAAACCCTCTCGGTCTTCGCCGACTATCCCGAGCTGCAGCGGATCGTTCGCACGGGCCCCTACCCCTACATGATGACCTGGACCATGCTGATTCTCTTCGCTTCCCTGGCCGTCTACTTCCGCTACCTGCGTCCGCTAGTGAGCGACTCGCGGCGCAAGACTGCCTTCGTCACCATCCTGGTGGTTCTGCTGCTGGGGCACATGGGACAGTTCGGGATTCTGATGTTCAGCGGCATCGACGCGGATCTGGTCGTGGCAGTCCAGCAGATTCAGCTGCGTCACTGGGCCTCGGCCTTCCCCGGCGCGGAGTGGCTCATCTGGATCGCCGGAGCGGCGCTCGTCTACGCCGCCTATCGCCTATGCGAAAGGCAGTTCCAGCGAGTGGAACTGCCTTTGGAACAGAAGGCGCAGAGAGAGGACGGCTAGCGGCCGCTAGCTGAACAGGTCCTCCACGAAATCCTTGAGAAGTCCGGAACCCACGCGGCCCATGATGCGAAGGGCGGCCATGCCCTTCTTGGCTTTCTTGCCTACGGATTCGTCGTTCTTCTTCTTTTCTTTCTCGTCGCTCTTGGTGGATTCGGCGGGCGCTCCGGCCGGCTCTTCGCTCTTCTCGGGCTGAGCCAGGGGCACGACGGAATCTGTCACCAGAGCCTGGTGTCCGGAGATGATGTCGTCGATCATGGCCGGCACTTCCTGAACGGGAGGCTCGCATTCGACGCAAGCCGCCGGCACGGCGATCGCCAGGACACCCATCAGAATGATCAGCTTGAGACGCCTCATATCTGCCACCTCCATGCCCTCAGAACGGCGCTTCTCCGAAAAGGTTTCGCCATTCGGAAGGTTCCCGGATTTGTCACGGGGCCGGAGTCGATTATAGGCAAGAGACCTTCCTGAGGCCACCCTGAAATTTCATTTCCACGAAACTTAACGGGCGATTCGGATGAGCTAATCTCTTGATTTAGGCTTAGTTCGGAGTGCGAACAATGGCACGACGGCAGGAATCAGGCGAATTCCCCGGCCAGCGCGATCTTGAAGGGGAAGAGCTCACCGGCGAAGACGCCACCGGCCACCGCGGGGTCCGCTTCCAAGATTTCGCGGGCCTCGTCTTCGGAAATCGCCTTGAAGATGACGATGCCGAAGCTCGTGGGGTCGTCGTTCTGGGTGCGTCCGGCCAGGATCACGACGCCGGCCTCGGTCAGACGCTGTAGATACTCGAAGTGCGCCGAGACCAGGGCCGATTCCTCGGGCGTCGGCCCTTCGCTCAACATCTCTGAGCGGATGGGCCTGATTCGATAGAGGTACTCGTTCATGGGTGACTCACTTCAGCAGGCGGGAGCGGCGGTAGAAGGCGTCCACCACCGTGAGGCGTCCCGCGAAACTCAGGGTGTGCACGCCCATCACCCGCGGATGCCAGTTGGGTTCGATACGGCTCCAGGGCCTTTCCTCGAAACGCTCCTCGTCCAGGGCGGTCACCTCGTTGAGGGTGAGAGCGTAGCCGTAGAGCCGCGAGGAATCCTGCGAGGGGCGGAAGAGCCGCCCGTCGCGCTCGAAGAATCGCCCGGCGGGCCGGGAACTGCGAACGTCCGAAAGCACGGGGTTCGCGGGATGGGGCGTCCAGTCTCGGCCGAGGGGATCGTGGGACCAGAAGACGTAGAGCTCGTCCATGAGCGAGGCACCCGGGTTCTCGACCATGTTGGCGAAGAGCCACCACTTGCCGTCGTGCTTGAGCAGTGTGGCGTCGACGGCGTCCACCTCGTCCATGAGCTTGCCGGCGAGTTCCCATCTGTCGGGGAACTCCACGCAGCGATAGGCCTCGATGCTGCGGTTGGCCAGGGTCTCGGGAATCATGTAGAGCTCGCCGCCATGCTCGAAGAGGAAGGGGTAGCTCAGATGATAGGGCTGCTCCAGCACCACTCGCGCGGGCGTCCACCTGCCCTTCTCGTCGACCTCGATCACCGAGATGCGGCCGCGCTTGTCGCCGTAGCGATAGTCCTCCACGAAGATGAACCAGCGGCCGCCCCGTTCGATGACGAAGGGGTCGGCCCAGAAACGGTCCTTGGGCGGCAGGATCGCTTTGTAGCGCCACAGGCTCGGACTGGGACTGTCGCCGATATGGAACCAGAGCACCCACTGCTCGATGTTCACGAGCTTGCGCAGCTTGAAGGCGAGGTAACGCGCGGTGTGGCCTATCCAGAGTCGGATCATCTCGCCGTTGCGCGGCTCCTTGAAGAGCCGTTCCGAGTAAAATTCGGGCCTGCGGTTCAGAGCTTCTACCCCGCGGAAGAAGGCCTCGCCTCCGCGGAGATGAAGTTCTTCCAGTTTTCGGGGCAGGAAGGACAGGGTCTTCCAGTAGTAGTTGTTCATGCTCCGCGACAGGAAGAGGCGAGCGGTGGACGACCAGCTGCGGCAGAGCACCAGCCCGTTGTCGAGGTCTTCGTTGAGCACCTGCAGGATGGATCCGGTGAGGTGCCGCCCCTGGAAGAGCTCCCAGAAGCCCGGCGCGCCGCCGCGAACCACCTGATTGTCGCCATGATGGAAGGACCAGACTCCGTGCCGCGCCGCCCCGAGGATGCCACCCTTGATGATGCGGAAACCCAGGCGCACGATGACATCGAGATCACGCTCACCGATGGCGGCCACGTCCTCGTCGGTGAAGCGATCGGAGAACTTCAGCTGCCGGGGTTTGACGGTGAGTCGCTCCACACCTTCGAAGAGCGAGTGGGCCTTGAAGGTTTCGAAGGCGTCCGGGCCGCCCAGATTGAAGGCGCGCAGGAAGGCGCGCTCGGTCTTCACGTAGAGGCGGAAGAGGCGGGATTCCCATCCAGAGAATAGACGCTTCGCGAAGCTCCTCTTCTCGGCGGGCGACCCGTTGAGGATAAGCAGGCAGATCTCGGCGTAGTCGCCCTGCTGGATCTGCTCGATCATGCGCAGCTGCCAGGCCTCGAGCTCCAGGGAGTCGAGCATCAGGCCCACGCGCAGTTTGGGCTTATCCATCATGGAGCGGCGCTCTTTCCGCTCTCGGCGGCGCAGAAGTCTACCAGGGCCTCCACGCCGTCCACGCGCCGGGCCAGCTTGGGAAGTTCGCCCGCCTCGCTGGCCACCACCGCGCGCTTGAAACCGAGACGTTTCGCCTCGCGCACACGACCCTCCACCTGGCTGCCGGGACGCAGGTTGCCGCGCAGGCCCACCTCGCCCAGGAAGACCGTGGCCTCGGGCACCGCGCGACCCGTGAAGCTGCTGGCGAGAGCGGCGAGCAGGGCCGCGTCGGTGGCGGGATCGTCGAGCTTCAGTCCGCCGGCCACCGACACGAAGATGTCGCTGCCTCCCAGCTGCATGCCCGTGCTCTTCTCGAGCACGGCCACCAGCAGGCTCACTCTGCGCGGATCGAATCCCTGCACGACGCGCGCGGGTGTGCCGTATCTCGGCGAGGACACGAGGGCCTGCACCTCAACGGCGAGAGGGCGCGTGCCGGTCCAGGTCACGGTGACGGCGCTGCCCACTTCACCCTGAAGGTGCCGCCCGCCGAGGAAGCCCGATGGGTCGCTCAAGGCTTCCAGCCCCTTGCCGGTCATTTCGAAGAGGGCGACTTCATGGGTGGAGCCGAAACGGTTCTTCACCGATCGCAGGATGCGGCCCGCCCCCCGCTCTTCCCCTTCGAAGTAGAGCACGGCGTCGACCATGTGTTCGAGGATGCGCGGGCCCGCGATCTGACCGTCCTTGGTCACGTGACCGATGAGCACCAGGGGGAAGCCCTGCTCCTTGGCCAGCGCGCTCATGCGGGCGGTCACGTGGCGAAGCTGACTCACGCCGCCCGGCGCACCCTCCTGGGCCGGGTCGGCCATGGTCTGAACGGAATCCACGATCACGAGGGAAGGTGCGAGCCGGGAGGCCGCGTCGCGAAGTTCCTCTAGATCGGTGGAGGCGAGGAAGAGCAGTTTCTCTTCCAGGGCGTCGAGCCTTTCGGCCCGCAGGCGCACCTGCCCGGGGCTCTCTTCCCCGGAAACGTAGAGGACGGTCTCGCCCCGCGCCGCCAAGGCGCTTGCCACCTGCAAGAGCAGGGTCGACTTGCCGATGCCCGGGTCGCCCCCCACCAGCACCACCGAGCCGGGCACGAAGCCGCCGCCGAGCACGCGGTCCAGTTCGTCCACGCCGCTGGCGCCGCGGGCGGCGGATTCGGCGGGAACGTCGGTGAGTGGGGTGGCCTGCATGCCGCGGCGGGATACGCCGTCGAGGGATCGCGCGCCGGTCTTGCCGATCACGCGGGCGAGTTCGGTCAGGGAATCCCAGGCGCCGCAGGAGGGGCACTTGCCCATCCAGGCCGCGGATTCCGCGCCGCATTCCTTGCAGAGATATCGGGTCTTCGTCTTCGCCATGGGGCCTCCACGTTAGCATAGGAAGGCCCCATGCAAAAGCCATGCTTTGCGCGCGCTAGGCGATCTCGTCCATGAGCTCCAGGAAACGGCCGTACTCGATGGCCGTCCAACTAGTAGCATTTTTATGGTTTTTACTTGTCCGGCACTTAGCGTCATTGATATACTTGACTTGTTTTTAGCATACTGATTTCAGCCATGAACCTCGATTAGGCTGGAGATATAATGAGAAAAGTACGCTTGGCATCAGTGAGCTTAGTATTTTGCATATGTCTTCCTCTGAGAGTTCAAGCCCTCCCCTGCACATATGGCTCCGACCCACCTGAACGGGATGTGACCTGGCACACCGTCCCAGCTGAGGACATCATGAATTCAGTGTTTAGCTTCCAGTTCACGCTGAAAACGGAATGGGATTGGACGAACCCGCCGAATTGGGCTCTGGGTCAGTGGGATATCGACGACCTCCGTGACTTCGCAGAGTTGGTCGTGCCTGCAGGCGATCCAAGTTCGGGCTATGCTGCGCTGGTCCTCGACTACTTCGCGGAAGATGCTTATCACGATGATCCGAGCAAGTTCGGCATCTACACGACCGTCACCAATCCCAACGACCCCACTCCTCCACCCGCAGGCATCCTCGATCATTTCGAAATCAAGATCTACGATTCTGAGTCATCGGCTCATGCCTCGAACTACTGGCTCGAAGTCATCATCAAGAATGATCCAAGCAATCCGATACCCGGCAGTGGATGCACCGGCGAGTACATGACACCGGAGTGTGTCGCCAAAACCTGGTTCGCTCATGAGTGGCAACATGTCTGCCACATATACTACACGGATCGAGAACATGCCTGGACGGACCCTGCGAATATCGGCGGTGGAAACTACAATGAAATGACCTCGATGTTCTCAGAACATCGTTTCGGTTACGGAGCCAATGCACCTAGCCACGACTTTCACTATGATTTGGGGCTTCCAAATGTGTCGAGTGGGTTCTATTCCAACTGCATGTGTACATGGGATGAGGAAAATGCTTGGGAATCCTGTCTCCAACGACACCACTACTCTGAGCTCGGCCTGTTTGCGCTATACCTTCAGAATGCTCTTAGTCAAGATGGAATAGATTTCTATCCAGATTGGATAGGGGATTTCGAGGAACTACCGCCTGACAGCATCTACCAACGAGATTTCCTGAGCCTCTCTGAATGGGTTGAAGATCATCCTGCGGAGTACTCGGGCCTGCTGCAGGGTGGATACGGAACTACCGAACTCGCACCCGCAATCGAGCTGTTTCATAAGTTCAGCGCCGCAAAGTTCATCAACCTGAGCAATCCCGATTCGGAGGAGCAGCTCTATCAATGGCGGGACCCAAACGCGGTGCCCTTCCCAGGTCTGACACCCCAAGGATTCTACGGTCTGTTCCAGGATTGGGATGAATACTGGTACAATAACGTGCATGTGTATCCTCCCTATCATGTAGTTGGAGACGAGGGAGTGGCCATTGGGCCCTTGGTGCAGACCGAAGATCTCTGGCCGGATGAATGGGAGGAGGAGATGGATCCCAATAACTGGCCTCATACTTGGTATCCCGCCCTGCGCGAATACACACGGGTCGTCCACCTTTCATCAAACGCCGCGAACTACATGGTCTTCCTCCCGGAAGCGGGCAATCACGGAACACTCCAACTCTCCTTCTTCATCGAAGACATGATGCCATGCATTAAAGCGGATCCAAACGGTGAGAACGGTGGAAGGATTGATCTCAACACCTTTGAAGGTGTCGACGATATCTCATTCAACATTCAGCTCTGGGGATACTCGAACCTTCCGGGACCCGTCGCTCCGGATGATATCGGCTTGGACATGTATAGCGACCACGCCGAGTTGATTGAAAGCCGACTATACGAGAGCGTGATGCCCTTTGATCGGCTGGAGTTCAGAATCGAGAATTTCGGCACAAGCTATGACGCTGTGGCGGTCATACTTTCGCTCACTGAGCTCTACTCCATTCCCACAGGCGGGGAGCCTGAGTTCTACGAGAGCTTCGCGATCCCCTACCGCTACTCAGCGCATATCCTGCCAGAACAAGAGGTGACTCTCGGTCCAGTCATCCATCTTCATACCATCGTTCCCAGTGGAAGCATCGTCTGGGTGCCTTGGATGGTTGAGGTAACATTGGGAGCGACCCTGGAGTTTGAAGAAGGCTGCCAAGTCTACTTCACGGACGACGAAGCCGGAATCGATGTAGAGCTCACTTCATTCAAGTGCGCCAAGCAGGCCGGGCCTTCAACAAGAAAGCCGTGGTGTTGAAATGAAACGAGCAAATCAGATTACTCACAGAGGGGTGAGTGGCGTTCAATCTAGATTTTCAGTGCTTCAAGCGCGCATTCTCGCTACCGTGATGATAGTGCTTTGGCCTACCATCCCTAGTGCGATTCTCGTTGAGTATAGTATCCCCAATGGGATGATCGAGGCGGTCGATGTCGGCGGAATCCCTGCTTACCGACTCCCAATACCACTTGCAGTCGTAAGCTCGCAACTTCGGGATGCACGTCATTTTGAAGCCTGGCTGGAATTTACCGCTGCCACCACCAGTGAAAGGACCGGCGATATCTCAGTCTGCGCCTCTGAGACGCCATTCAACGAGAATCTCGACCAGGTGCAAACAAGATTCTACAAGAACAAACTGGTTTCGAATACCGAGGCCGACCGAATCCGAATCGAAATCGCAAGCATCGTGATAGGAGCCCTCAATGAGGGCTATGAATCGGTCGATATAATCGTCGGGCAGTTTGCCATTGACAGCCCAGGTGGAGTCAGGATCTGGCCCCCTGGTGAAGGAGGAGGGCCATGGAGAATCGTTCTTTCCGTCAAAGAGCGTTGAGATTAGCCGTCGGCATTGCCCTGCTCATCTTGGCTGGATCCACATTTGGGGCAACCGCCAACGAGGCGCGAAATGTCGACCTGGAGTTTGTCTACCATGATGGCGCTCCCACCGGAGCGGATTTTCTTTATCCAATATTCAATGAGGCTGCTGGTGCTTTTGCGTTCCCAATAGATGACCAGGGCTGGGATTTTATTGATTTCACGAAAGTCAGCTTCTACCACGAAGAGGAAGCAGGCCGGCCTTTCAGGGTCCTGTTGATTCGTCGCGATTTTGAGGACGAAGAGTATCAACTCCTATGTGGAGAATATCACTACTATGAAACCACATGTACTAACTGCTGGGAGGAGGTCAACCTCTATTGCCAAGAGCAATTCTTCATGGGCACATTTAACGACTGCTACGGTGTGTTTATAAACATCGTGCCCGATGACGATGTTCCTTGGGATGACTACTTCTCGATCTGGTGGGATGGGGCCGTAGACCATCCCTATTCATCAGCACGGTTTATCTACATTGATGATGGCCACCCAGGATATCAAGATGTACCCTCATACAACTCCGAAGGGCTCGAGTATGGCGAGTACCTCATCGATATCTACGCTACACTTCAAGGTACTACGCCGACTGGCGAAACTACCTTCTCAGAGATCAAGCTAATGTACGGTGATAGGTGATCACCTTACCGACGCCACCTAGGCGATCTCGTCCATCAGCTCCAGAAAGCGGCTGTACTCGATGGCCGTCCAGCTCTCGGCGCGCAGGGCTCCCTGAGCCTGGCTGATCATGGACACCTTCGTCGCCGTCTCCTCGTCGGGGGCTTCGTAGATATCCAGAAAATCGTAGGGCCCGAGCAGGGCATAGTGGGCCGTGAATTTCACCTGGGGGCACTTCTCCTGGATCACCGTCATCCAGTGACGGCCGATGGCCTCGCGATGCTTCACGTCCTGCATGAGTTCGGGCGAGAGCTTCGTCATCAGGATATAGGTTCCCATGGCATCTCCTTTCCTCTCTACCATTGTAGTCGCGGAAAGGCCCCGGACACATGAAAAAACCCCGAGGCGAATGCCCCGGGGCTTTGTAGATCACTGCCGGCGAATCTACTTGTTGTGCTCCGGCCGGATGCGCCCGGCACTGCCGCCGGCGACGGGCACCCGGTACTGATAGTCGCTGGGCTTCTCGCCCTCGAAGGGTACGAGGTCGTCGAGCCAATAGGCCTTGTCGTCGCGGCGGAAGAGCATGACGCGGCCGTCGTTGGCCGGATTCTTCGCGCGGTGGTAGCGGCAGACGATGAGGTCGTCGGTCACCGCAGGCACCTCCACCTTGCCGAATTCGTGGCTCATGGCCAGACGGGCGCGGCGGGCGAGCCCCGACACCTTGGTCATGGCCTGGTTGAGCACCGTCCAGCTCTCGGTGATGGGAATCTCGAAGGGCTTGTTGCCCTCGGTGGGCCGGCACTGGAAGAAGTAGTAGGGCGGCACGCCCATCCAGCTGAGTTCGGCGATGAGCTCGGCGAGGATATCCGGATCCGCGTTGATGCCGCGAATGAGCGGCGTCTGGTTCACCAGCATCACGCCGGCCTGGTGCAGGGCGTTGAGGGCCTGCTTGGCCTCGGGGGTGATCTCCCGCGGATGATTGAAGTGGTTCATCACGTAGATGCGCCCGCGGCTGGTGCTGTGCCGGTCGAAGAGATTCAGCAGATCCTCGTCTTCCAGGATGCGGAAGGGATTGAAGGCCGTCATCTTCGAACCGATGCGGATGATGCGCACATGCTCGATCTTGCGCAGGGCGCCGATGATCTCGGTCAGCCGTCGGGTCGAAAGCAGCAGCGGATCGCCGCCGGTGAGCAGCACGTTGCTGATCTGCGGATTCTGCCGGATGTAGTCGATTCCCGGACCCGGATCGAACTCCACTTCCTCGTTGTCGTTCATGAACAGGCGCTTGCGGAAGCAGAAGCGGCAGTAGGCACCGCAGACCTCGTTGACCAGCAGCAGGGCGGTGTCGCTGTACTTGTGCTGACAGCCGGGGGCCACGTAGTTGTCGGCCTCGTTGCTGGCGTCCAGGGCGCCCCAGGGTTCGAGTTCGCCTTCCTGGGGAACCACGATGTGGCGGATGGGATCGTCCGGGTCGTCCCAGTCGATGAGATTCAGATAGTAGTCGTTAGCCCGGAAGGCGTAGCGCTCGGCCACCTTGGCCATCATGGCCCGGTCCTTCTCGGGAATCTTGTCGAGCTTGGAAACGCTCTTCGTGTACCGCACGGGAGACATCGGGTCCTCCTTGATGTCAATCGCAGAAGTATAGCATGGCGGCAGTTACCTGAACGAGGCGGTGACTTTAGTTTCGGCCGCTGCGGCCAGGCAATGTAGAGAAAACCTCGCCCCCTGCCAAGGGACGAGGTGACATTTAACTGAATTCCAACGACTTAGAAGAGTTCGAAGGTCAGATATCGGGTTGGATCGGCCTTGATGTCCGCCAGAAGGCTGTCCACTTCCTCGAGAGTCGACTGCATCCGGAGATACAGATCTTCTTCGGCAATTAACCTGCCGAGGGTTCCCTGGCCGGATTCCACCTGCTCGCTCATGAACTTCAGGCCTCCGCTGGCCGCCCGCATGTCGGCGGCGAGGACCTCGAGTTCCTCGCTGAGGGCCACGAATCGTTCCAAGCCAATGCCCAGTTGGGGACCGTTCTCGCGCAGGAAACCGCTGAGCTCCGAGCTGAGTTCGTCGAGTCGGGCGAGACTGGCGGGCAGGGTCTCGCGGCTCTCGGCGGCGAGCAGACGCAACTCGCGGGCGCCGCCGCCCAGGTCGGCGATGAGCGTGTCGATCTTCCCGCTCTCCACGAATTCAGCGAAACGGCGTGTGAGCCTGTCCACGCGCAGGAGCAGGCCCGCCGAGTTCTCGAGCAGAGCGGCCAGTTCCACGTGAGCGACGCCGGTCACTTCGGCCTTCGGTTCGAGAGGGATCTCGCTCTCGCCCTGCTTCACGGTCACGTAGGTCGGCCCCATCATGTCGGGCTGGATGACGAAGAGAGCGTCCTCGCTGATCTCCACACCCTCCTCGATGCCCAGGACCACGCGCACGTTCTCCCGATCCAGGTCGATGGACTGCACCTTGCCCGCCTCCACGCCGCGGATGAGCACCGGAGCACCCACGCTCAGGCCGGAAGCTTCCGGGAAGTTCACTTCCACAGGCCAGGTGGCCGTGCGGAACTTGAACTCCTTGAGGAAGAGCAGGCCGAATGAGATGGCCACGATGGCCACCAGCACGAGGCTGCCAACCTGAAGTTCGACGTTTCTTTTCACTGCGCCTCCCCGTCGGAAACCGGCACCTCTCCGTTCACGAAGGCCCGCACGCGCGGGTGATCCGAGTCGAACAGCTCGGGCACGGTTCCCTGGAAGATGAGTTTGCCATCGTGCAGCAACACGGCCCGGTCGGCCACGCGGCGCACGAGGGGAATGTCGTGGGTGACCACGAGCGAGGTGATCGAGAGGCTCTTCTTCATGCTCAGGATCAGCTCGCCGATGACGGCGCTGGTCACGGGATCCAGCCCCGTGGTCGGCTCGTCGTAGATGATGACTTCCGGTTCCATGGCGATGGCGCGGGCCAGTCCCACCCGCTTCTTCATGCCGCCCGAAAGTTCCGCCACGCGCTTGCGCTCGATGCCCTCGAGCCCCACCAGGGCGAGTTTCTCCGAGACGATGGCGTCGATCTCGTCCTCGCTCTTCTTCGTGTTCTCCTTGAGGCCCAGGCCCACGTTCTCGCCCACGTCCAGGGAATCGAAGAGGGCCGCGCCCTGGAAGAGGTAGCCGAAGCGGCGGCGGTGAGCGTAGAGTTCGCCCCCGCTCAAACCGGTGACTTCGCCGTCCCCCATGCGGATGATTCCCGCGTCGCCCTCGAGCAGTCCCACCAGGTGCTTCACGAGCACGCTCTTGCCCGTGCCGCTGCCGCCGAGGATGGCCAGGGTTTCGCCGCGTTTCACGTCGAGATCCACGCCCCGCAGCACGGATTGAGCGCCGAAGGATTTCTCGAGTCCGCGGATTTCGATGAGAGCTTCGGCCATCAGAGCCCTCCCTCGAAGATCACCTGGAAGAGCACGGTGGCCAGGAAGTAGTCGAGCACCAGGATCAGAAGGCAGCTGGCCACCACGGCCTTCATGGTGGCCTGTCCCACACCCTCGGCGCCGCCCTCGGCGCGCAGGCCGAAGACCGAGCCGGTCATGGTGATGATGGCGCCGAAGAAGACCGCCTTGAGCAGTCCCGCGAAGACGTCCCGCGGATAGAACTGCAGGCGGATGCCCTCGAAGAAGAGATGGCTGCTCATGTTGGAAATGGTCAGCAGCGAGACGACCCAGGCGCCCACGATGGCGAGGATGTCGGCGATGATGGTGATCACCGGCAGCATGACCACCCCCGCCCAGAATCGCGGCAGCACCAGGTAGCGCACGGGGTGTATGGAGAGGGTCTCCAGGGCGTCCACCTGCTCGGTCACCTTCATGGTGCCGATCTCCGCGGCGATGGCGGCCGACACGCGTCCGCCCACAACCAGCGCGGTGAGCACGGGACCCAGTTCGATGACCACCGAACGGAACACCGTGCTGCCGAGCAGCACCAGCGGCACCCA
This sequence comes from uncultured bacterium, assembly GCA_964344565.1. Lineage (GTDB taxonomy): Bacteria > Krumholzibacteriota > Krumholzibacteriia > JACNKJ01 > JACNKJ01 > JACNKJ01. Next base: position 69,539 of record CAYFNT010000008.1, on the reverse strand, counting down.
GGCCTGGAACTGATAGCTCGCCTGCACGGCCGTCACCGCGCCGCTGAAGATGGACACCACGAAGACCAGGGGCAGGGAGCGATTGCCGATCTCGAGCATCTGTTCGAGCAGCAGCCTGTAGCTGCGCGGAAGCTTGGGCGTGAAGCGGAAGACCTGCGTCTGCAGGCGCGCAAGGGCGCCCACGTCCTCGAGAAGGGCGATGACTTGGCGTCCCAAATAGATGCCGGTGTTTCGCAGCGCGGTCATGGCGTCATTAAAAGCCGCAGGCGAGCAGGGGTCAATGAGGAAGCTGGAATTTGCTTTGAGTCGTGGGCCATGGGCCCCAAACCAGAAGCTAGTCCCGATTCTCCTTTTTCTTCGGATCGCCGGGATAGCCCAAAGCCTGCCAGTCCATGAGGCCGCCCTCGCTGTGGCAGGCCTTGCACTTCAAGGCTTCCTCCTTGGGAGCCACCATGTGGTTGATCTTCCAGTACATCTCGGTTTCGGCGAAGTCGATGCTGCCGCTGTATTCGAGTCCGGCCAGCTTCATGCCCTGCTCGGCGGCGGAGTTCCAGTCGAAGGTCTTCCAGAAGCCCGTCTTCCCGAAAAGCTTGGGGGTGATGAAGGTCCTGTTCTCGGTATCGTAGGGCTGCTTGCCGCGCATGACCTTGAAGGGATGGATCTTCGCGTTTTCGTCCTCGCGCTCGCCCATGGGCCAGCTCAGGGGCGTCACGCCCTCGGGATTCATCTCATCGCCCATGAGGTAGGCGCCGGCTCTGCCGTCGTACCAGGCGTAGACCGGCGTGATGTTTTGCTCCCAGGTGAAGCTGCCCTTCTTCCTGGCGAAGGTGGCCTTGCCGAACTCGTCCTTCCGGGCGGGCAGGTCCTTGCCCGCGTCCGACCAGTCCCACCAGGTCTTCGTGGGCGCGTCCTTGGCGAAGCTGGGAATGTGACAGGTCTGGCAGGCGACCTTGTCGAGGTGCTTGCCGAGGAACTTTTTCTTCTTCACGTGCGGGTTGCCCTCGTGACAGTTCACGCAGTCGATGTGCGTTTCCCCGCCGGGGGAAACCACCAGCGCGTTGCCGCTGATCAGATGCGACTCGGTTTTGTGACAATCCTGGCAGTTCATGTTCTCGCCGTCCACGCCCATGTGCACGTCGAGAGCGCGGCTGGGATTGGTCAGCGAATTGTCCAGGTCGCCGTGCTTCACAGCGTTGCCGCCGCCGCCGAAGAAGTGGCAGGCGCCGCACTGGGCCCGTCCCGGCATGCCCACCCTGCGAGCGATGTTCTCGAGGTCGGGCGCCTCGTAGAGCGTGCCCATGAACTCCTTGGTCTCGTAGGTCGGATGCCCCGCGCCCGTGGGAAACTTCCGATAGCTGCCGGTGCTGTCGTGACAGACCAGGCAGTCGATGCTCTCCGCGTTCTCGAAATCGAAGCCCTCGTCGGTCCAACCGTATCCGGCGTGACAGCTCGTGCATCGCGGCCAGTTGCCCGCCACGGCGATGCAGAAATTGTTCACCGCGTTCCTTTTTCCGCGATCCACCAGGCCCTCGCGGCCGGCGATCTCCTGCTCGGAGCTCCAGGTCCAGTGGGTGGTCTTCATGAAATCCATGGCCGCGTCGACGTGACAATCCAGACAGACCGCCGTGACTTCCGGTCCGCTTTCGAAGGGACCTTCGATTTCGAGGTGGTCTTCGATCTGGGCCAGGACGGGCAGGGCGAGCAGCAGGAGGAGAAGCGCGGCAAAGGCTTTCATGGCGATCCCTTCGGATGTGGATCTGCGGATCCGGATAGCCACAAGATGCCATGGTCCCCTGCCCCCACGCAAGGGGCAAGCACCGTTAACCCAATGTGGTTATGGAAGTTAACCTTCTCCGGGGTCCGCGGCCCGAGGCCCGGGGCCGATTCCCCAGATCCGCGGCACCGAGATCTCCAGGCTGTTGCCGGCGGGATCCCGGAAGTAGAGGGACCGGCCGCCCTGGGGCCAGTCGTAGTCGAGTTCGATCTCCACGCCGGCCGCTTCAAGGCGCTCGCGCCAGGCGTCCAGCTCGGACTCCTCGGCGGCCAGGGCCAGGTGCCCGGCGCCCCGCTGCCCGTGGGCCGGCAGGTGATTCTGAACTTCGCTGTCTTTCGGGTCGAAGATGAGCAGCATGGACTCGCCCATCTTGAAGAAGACATGCCGTCCCGCATCGCGGGCGAAGAACTCGAGGCCGAGCACCTCCGTGTAGAAGCGTTCGGCGGCGGCGAGGTCGTCGGCGTAGAGGCAGGTTTCGAGAATGCGGAGAGGATGCATCGGATCAGACGTCGTAGTCGTCGTAGGTTCCGGGAGCTGGGTTCTCGAAGCGGGTGTAATCCTTCACGAAGGTGAGCTTGAGCGAACCGGTGGGACCGTTTCGCTGCTTGCCGATGATGATCTCGGCCACGCCCTCGGTGTCCATGTCGCTGTCGTCGTACATCTCGGGACGGTTGATGAACATGACCACGTCGGCGTCCTGCTCGAGCGACCCGGAATTGTGACTTACGATTCCGTCGGCCAACCAGCTTGCCGGGCCTGGGACCGTTAAATCGAATACCTTCGATTCTCCAGCAAACTCGATGGTACTGATTCGGTCCCAGAACAGATCGTTCCTAGCCAGTTTTTCAAGATCATCGTCTTCCAGAAGGGTTGCATAGTCCAGGAACAACTCCCGGGATGGCGCGAAGGAGAAATGGGATTTCCCGCCATAAGATGTTCCGCGCAATTCAGCCATCTGGCGATGAGAGATGCCCCTTTCAGTCATGACCGCTTTCACATGATCGAAGAACTCGGTGGGAAGAGTATCTACGTTGGGATTCGATTCTACCGATTCAATGACCTGTCTCAGTTCTCTTGCTTTCTCAAGCTTCGGACCGAAAGCGCCTACCAGATCCAGGAATCCAAGCTGCTCCGCAGCACCAGAGATCATGACCATGTTGTTTGGCTTGTATCCCTGTTTTCTAGCAACTTGAATTCGAGAATGGATTCCCAACCTACTTAACAAGGCCACCACATCATGGGCCAGGCCGACGCTATTCGTGCTGAAATGAATCGAATGCCCGCCGAGCGCGCCGGACTCTCTCACGGAAATGCAACCATCCGTGGCCCAAAGGTGTCGCAGCAAAATGGCAATCTGCCGATTCGACAGCCGGAAGACATCCGTCGGAAGACGTTTCTCGTGAGACCTTTGTCCAAAGATTCCAAGCTCACGGAGCCAGCGATTCACACCCGCGGCTTCCTTGACGAGTTCACTGTTTTCCTCGGAGCTCGTGGAGTAGCGCATGGGCTGACCCGACAAGTAACTGCCGTCGCCGATCATCTGTCCCAGAAGAGCCACCCGCATGTCGGGCCATTCCAATGTTTCCTCGGGTTCGGGCACTTTGCGTGCCACGGCAAGCCGATCGCCTTCTTTGAGATCCTGCACCCTCACCCAACCGGAGGAGCCCAGAAGACGATGATCGGCGGTCGCCTTGATGCGGCGCCCGCTCCCGAGCTTGATCTCGAACACCGGCCTGGAACCCACGGGCCATACGATTTCACTCTTACAATTGAAAAGCTTGCCATCTTCATCCACGGAGATGACTTCCGGATTCTGTCCTACAAGTTCCTCGATGGGAATCCGGCGTCCATCTGCCAGCTGGACAAGTGTGTCGCCCGTCACGCATTCCCTCAGGTCCGACAGCATGGGACGCTTGTCGCCGCCCCGCTGCACCACCGCGCGGCTGAGCTGGCTCAGGGCCAGCACCGGCACCGAAAGCTCCTTGGCCAGGGCCTTCAGGCCGCGGCTGATCTCGGTGATCTCCTGCTGACGGTTGTCCGAGCGGCCCGTGGCGCGCATGAGCTGCAGATAGTCCACGATGATCATGTCCAGGCCGTGCTGGGCCTGCAGGCGCCGCGCCTTGGCTCGCATTTCGAGCACCGTGGAGGCCGCCGAGTCGTCGATGTAGATGGGCGCCGAGGCCAAATGCCCCGCCGCTTCGGTGAGCAGTTGCCAGTCGTCGTCGCGCAGGTGCCCCGTGCGGAGCTGGTGCGCGTTCACGCGGGCTTCGCTGGTGAGAAGTCGCTGCACCAGCGATTCCTTGCTCATTTCCAGCGAGAAGATGGCCACCTTCTTCTGATGCTCGATGGCGGCGGTCTGCGCGATGTTCAGACAGAGCGCGGTCTTGCCCATGGACGGCCTCGCCGCCACGATGATCATGTCGCCGTTCTGCATGCCGCCGGTCATCTCGTCGAGCTTGGTATAGCCCGTGGGCACTCCCGTGAGCGCGCCCTTGCTCTGGTACTGCTTCTGGATCTCCTCGAAGGAGGACATCAGAATGTCTTTGACCGGCTGGAAGCCCTGCTTCAACCGTCCCTGGCTGATGGACAGGATCTCCGCCTCCGCGCGGTCGAGCACGTCCGCCGGATCCTCGCGCCCTTCGTAGCAGTTCTCAACGATCTTGCCCGCCGCGCTGATCATGCCTCGCAGCGTCGCCTTCTCGATGACGATGCGCGCGTAGTGGGCCACGTTGGCGCCGGTGGCCACGCTGGCCTGCAGGCTGCCGAGATAGGATGAACCGCCAGAGGAATCGAGTGTGCCGCGCTTCTTGAGTTCTTCGCTGAGAGTGACCAGGTCCACCGCGTCGCCCCGCTGATAGAGCGACACCATGGAGCTGAAGATCTCGGCGTTCTTGGGGGCGTAGAACTGATCGGGCTCGAGCAGCTCCATGGCCTGGTGGATGGCTCCGCGATCCAGCAGCAGCGCTCCGAGAACCGCTTCCTCGGCCTCCAGGCTCTGGGGAGGAAGGCGTCGCCCCTCCGCCGACTTGCTATCGGTGGCGGTGCGGGTGCCGGCGGATTCGAAGCTGGCGCTCACAGACGATCGTACTCCTTGCGAATGGCCTGGAAGTCGACCCAGGCGGGACGCTTCCAGTTCGGATTGCGCAGCAGCGCCGCGGGGTGGTAGGTCGCGAAGACCCGGATTCCAGCATACTCGTGGGGACCGGTCTCGCGCAACTTGGTCAGGGAATCTTTTTTCCCCGTCAACCAGCGGGCGGCGAAAAGGCCCAGGGCCACGATGATCTGGGGCTCGAGAATCTCGAGCTGCCGCTCCAGGAAGGGCTTGCAGGCGATGATCTCCTCGGCCTCGGGATCCCGGTTCCCAGGCGGCCGGCACTTGAGGATGTTGAGGATGTGCACGTCATCCCGCGACAGATCGATGGCCGCGAGGATCTTGTCGAGGAGCTGGCCCGCCCGTCCCACGAAGGGGATGCCCTGCCTGTCCTCCTCGGCGCCCGGCGCTTCTCCCACGAAGACCAGTTTGGCCTTGGGATGCCCCACGCTGGGCACCGCCTGGATGCGGGTCTCGGACAGTCCGCAGCGCTGGCAGGCGAGGATCTCGGCGGCCAGGGGCAGGAGCTCGCTGCCGGCCCAGGCGGGAAACCTGGTTTCCAGGGAATCGAGCGCGGCGGGAACTGCGGTTTCCACCTCGGCCACCGGGGCCGGTGCCGGCTCGGCCGGGGGCGGCGGCTCTTCTTCGAGCGGCACGGACGACTCGTGATTCCGATCGAAGACCACCCGCTCGATGCCGGCGGCGTGTTGTTGACGCACCCAGCGGCGCAGCAGGCCGATGGCCTCCTCGCGCTTATCCACGGCGGGCCTCGCGAGTCTGTCCGAAGGCGCGTTCGGCGATGAGCGCCACGAGTTCGCGGCCGAGGTCCTGCTTGCTCATGAGCGGAAACTCCCGGCGGAATTCCTGCCGACCGAGCACGGTCACGCGATTGCTCTCGGTACCGAAGCCCGCGCCTTCCTGGTGCAGATCGTTGGCGACGATGAGCTGGAGACCCTTGGCATCGAGCTTCGCGGCGGCCCGCTCCTCGACCTCTTCGGTCTCCATGGCGAAGCCCACGCGATAGCCTCCCAGCTCGGCGTCGCGGAGGGCGGCGAGAATGTCGAGGGTGGGTTCGAGCTGCAGCTCCCTGGCCTCGCCGGTCTTCTTGATCTTCTGGTCGGCCCGCGTCGCGGGACGATAGTCAGCCACCGCCGCGGCCATCACCGTGAGCTCGGCGCTCTCGGCGGCCTCGAGCACGGCGCTCGCCATCTCGGCGGAACTTTCCACGTCCACGCGCTCGATGGGCGCGGGGGTGGATGCCACGCCGGGCCCGGCCACCAGAATGACCCGGGCGCCTTCGCGCCAGGCGGCCAGTGCGATGGCCCTTCCCATGGTGCCGGTGGAGTGATTGGTGATGTAGCGCACGGGATCCAGGGCTTCCCGGGTGGGTCCGGCGCTCACCAGCACCCGACGCCCCGCGAGCAGCCCGCCGGGGCGTCCGGCCTTCTCGGCCAGGGCCTCGATGAGTTCCTCGGGCTCGAGCATGCGGCCCTCGTCCTCGTCGCCGCAGGCCAGTTCGCCGCGTCCCGGTCCGAGGACGGCATAGCCCCGCCCCGCGAGCGCTTCCATGTTTTCCCGGGTGGCGGGGTTCTTCCACATGCCCGTGTTCATGGCCGGAGCCAGAAGCACGCGCTCGGGTTCGAAGGCCGCGAAGATGGTGGAAAGGGCGTCGTCGGCCATTCCCCGGGCGAGCTTGCCCAGGCTGTTCATGGTGGCCGGCGCCATGAGCGCGAAGTCGGCCCATTTCACCAGGCCGATATGCTCCACGTCGCTGAGTTCGCGGGGAAGCGCGGGCTCCCAGAGATTGTCCACCACGGGATTGCCGCTGAGGGTCTCGAGGGTGACCGCCCCGATAAAGCGAGAGGCCGACTCCGTCATGGTCACCACCACTTCGGCTTCGGCCTTTCGAAGGAGGCGAACCAGGAAGGCGGCCTTGTAGGCCGCGATGCCGCCGGTCACGCCGAGAAGAACCCTCACGCCCCTGAGATTTCGGCGGGCGGGTTCCATGTGCTTACTCCTCTTCCGTTTCGGCCTCCTCGGCCTCCAGAACTTCCTCGGGCTCGACGTAGTGGTAGTCCACATGGCCATCGGTGAGTCGGTCCAGGGCCACGGAGGTGATCTTCGGACGTTCCTCGTCGGGATCCCAGTCCTTGAGCTGCGCGATGCTGTTGCGCACCCGCGCCTCCTTGGCCGCCACCAGGATGGCCTCGTACTTGTTGTCGATGACCTTCGTCAGCTTTTCAGTGGGCACAAAACCCATGGGATCACCTCGGGAAGACGGTTTGGGGGAGGAAATTCGGGAGCCTGGATATTAGCAAATGAAAGGCCGATGCGCAATTCAGGGCAGATCCAGGCCGAAGCGCTCCTTGAGCAGCCGGCGGCCGCCCTCGCTAAGCCATTCATTTCCATTAACTTGGCGGCTTCGCATGAGATCGTCGGCCCGGTCCACCGCCTGATCCAGCCGATCGTTGACCACCACGGCGTCGTAGCGGGGCAACTCGGCCAGTTCGCCGATGGCGTTCTTCAGGCGCAGGGCCACCTTGGCCTCGTCCTCGGTGCCGCGGCCGCGGAGTCGGCTTTCCAGGGTTTCCCGGTCCGGCGGCAGCACGTAGAGCAGCCAGGCCCGGTCGCCCAGGGCCTCCTTCACCTGGAGGCCTCCCTGCACGTCGATGTCCAGGAAGACGTGGAGGCCCTTGTCCAGGGCGGGCAGGACTTCGCTTCGGGGAGTGCCGTAGTACTCGCCGTGGACCTCGGCCCATTCGAGCATCTCGCCGGCGTCGCGCAGGGATTCGAACTTCTCGCGACTGAGGAAGCGATAGTCCACGCCGTCCACTTCCTCGCCGCGCAGGCCGCGGGTGGTGGCGCTGATGGAGAAGTGACTGTTGGGATAACGGAGCATGAGATGCTTGACCAGGGTGGTCTTGCCGCTGCCGGACGGGCCCGATACCACCACCGCGGATGCATTCCCTGGGGCCATGACCATCGAAGGATCCCTCCTCGCCACGCCCCGCCGCTGATCTACTCCAAGTTGAGGATCTGCTCCCGGAGCTTCTCGGTCTCCTCCTTAATCAACAAAACATCCCGGGTGATCGCTAGATCCTGAGACTTGGAACCTATGGTATTGGCCTCGCGAAGCACCTCCTGGAGCAGGAATCCCAGTTTTTTTGAGACTTCGCCCCCATTGGCCAGAGCTTCGCGGAACTGCTGAATATGACTTTGCAGACGGACGATCTCCTCGGTCACATCGGCCTTGTCCGCCAGCACCGCCGCCTCCATGGCCAGGCGCTGCTCGTCCATGGGCACCTGATCGAGCAGTTCCTGGAGTCGCTCGCGCAGACGTGTCTGAAGGTCTTCGCGCATTCGCGGGGCCGCGTCCTCCACACGGGATACGGCCGCGTCGAGCAGGTCCAGGCGCGCCGCGAGCTCCTCGCCCAGGACCGCGCCCTCGCGTTCCTTCATGGCGATGATGTCGGCGATGGCGTCGTCGAGACAGCTCAGGGACAGCTCGCGCAGGCGATCGGTATCGAGTTCCTCGCTGGGCGCGCGGAAGAGTTCGGGGAGGCTCATGATGTCGGTGGCCTGGCCCTTGGCGAGTCCGCCCTCTTTCTCGATGCGCTTCCTCGTTTCGAGGTAGAAGGCGAGCATGTCCTCGTCGAGTTCGGGCAGTTCGAGGCCCGTCTCGCGCTCGATGTTGAAGGTCACCGACACGCGCCCCCGGCCCAGTCCGGCCTTCACCTTCTCGAGGATCTCGCCTTCCAGGAACTGCAGATCCCGCGGCAGGCGGGGCTGGAAATCGAAGAAGCGGTTGTTGACGGACTTGATTTCGACCTGCAGCTCGAGACCGTTGGCCTGAAGCTTGGCGCCGCCGTATCCGGTCATGGAACGAAGCACGCTCACCTCCCTGAATGGCCGCGAGTATGAGCGAGCAAGAGACTGGCCGCAAGCCTTGCCTGCATGCTATCTTACGGCCATTGGAGGAAAGCCATGAAAAACAGCCCGATCATCGCCGTCCTGCTCGTCCTGCTGGCGCTGCCCGCCTTCGCGCAGCGCTGGGTGAACATCTCCTACCCCTGGTCCTTCGTGGAACACCACGCGGCCGCCGAGATGCTCGACGACACCAAGGACTCCTTCGTCTACGGCACCGAGCGCGGGAATCTCATCGTGATGGAACGCGACCGGATGAGCGGCCGGCTGGCCGTGACCAAGCAGCGCGAGGTCTGGGCGCCGGTGAAGGAGCTGCGCCTGGCCGAAGCCACCGGCGACACGCGCAACGAACTCATCGTCACCACCCGGCGCGGAGATCTCTTCGTGCTGGAGTCGGGCAACCTGAACGATGTCTGGCGCACCCCCGAGGGATACTTCCAGACCATCAACTGCCTCACCGTGGGCGACAGCGATGCGGACGGCCAGCCCGAGATCATCCTCATCGCCGACGAGAAGCTTATCATCATGGCCGGCGCCGAGGAGACCGAACTCTTCCGCAGCGCCGAGGACTACATGGCCACCGACATCGCCATGGCCGACGTGGACGGCGACGGCCAGGACGAGATCGTGCTCAACACCGGACAGGTGCTCGACGCCAAGTTCCGCCAGCTGGAGTGGGAGTTCGACGGCGAATTCGGCGCGATCTTCGACCTCTTCGATATCGACGGGGATGGCGTCGTCGAGATCGTGGGCACCGGCCCCTCCGGCGAGGTGCAGATCGTCGACGGCGACGAGCAGCGCGTGAAGTGGGAGTAGCCATGGGACTCATGGTCATCGCCTGCTATCGCCCCAAACCCGGCAAGGAAGCCGAACTGCTCCGCGAGCTTCGCGCCCACCTTCCCCAGTTGCGGGAGTTGGGGCTGGCCACCGACCGTCCTGCCCAGGCCCTGCGCGCCGCCGATGGGAGCATCCTCGAGATCTTCGAGTGGACCTCTCAGGACGCTGTGGCCAGGGCCCACGAGCATCCGGCAGTGGGCGAGATGTGGAAGCGCTTCGAGGCCTGCTGCGAGTACATCTCGCTGCGGGATCTCGAAGAGACCGCGGGGCCCTTCGCCCACTTCGAACCCATCGAGCTGGATTAGAAGTCTATCGGCCCGGGGAGCAACCGGAGGAGATCTGGGTCGCGCCGAGGATCAGTCGGAAATCCGCATGAGGGGTTTCGGATCTTCCAGGATGATCGCAGGTTCGGAAAAGGGAACCAGCCTCTCAACGAAATCGACCAGCTGCAGGGCGGGCGTACCGCGGAAGTACCTGGCCATCCCCCGTTCCATCCAGATGCGCTCCGAGTACAGGACCACAGCGAAGGGCGTGTCGCCCACGCCATCCCCGTCCCTGTCGAAACCAGAGTAGTTCTGCCAGGAGTTGCCCAGCCAGTCGTTGCTCAATGCGCTGGTGCTGCTGGTCACGGCCACCTCCTGGAAGTTTCCCTCGAAGATGTTACCGTGGACGACGTGGCCACCCTTGTCGCCGTAGAAATAGAGAGCCACATCGTTGTATGCGAAATGATTGTCGATGATGAAGAGTAGGTTTTCCGGGAAGGTCGGAGAATTGGCGGTCAGACCCACCGCGCAATCCAGGATTTCGTTGCCCTCGATGATCGTCTGCGAGCTTCCTTTCACCGCGATCGCCGAGCCCAGGAGATTGGCTTGATGCTCGATCCGATTTCTATGGATGTGCAACTCGTCCGAGTAGATCCCGACGATGCCGTGGTCGTTGCGACTGAACCGATTGCCGACCACCTCGGTCTTCGGCGAGAAGATCAGCTCCACGCCCATACGACTGTCGCTGATTCGATTGTCGCGAAGCAGGTTGTCCGGAGAGTTGCTGAAAACCAGATCCCGAACCTGAGTGATCGCATTGCACTCGATGCGATTCTCGCGACTGTACCAGAGACGAATGCCGTCTCCCCGCAAAGTCGCCGGACCGGAGTAGGACTGGATCCGGTTCCCGCGAATCACATTGCCGTTCCCCTGCGAGATATGGACCCCGAAGAGCACCTCGTCGATGACGTTGTTGACGACGACCGCATAGTCGGCTGAAATCTGAACGGCCGCATCCACCTGGTCGTGGGAACGTCCGGATCCGGTCAGGTGAAGATCGCGGATGATGGCGCCGTCCGCCTCCACGCTCAGGACGGTTCCCCTTCCCCCGCCATCGATCGTCACCAGGCCCTGCCCGTCCAATACCATGGGTTTTCGAATCACCACCGATCCGAGGTAGCGACCGGGAGGCGGCCGCAAGGTCTTTCCCTCGGGCGTCAGGTCGACGAGAAGCTGAAGGGGAGTTGAAGCCGCGTATGCGCGGACGGCCTCGAGAAGAAGAAGGCACAGGATCCAGGCTGACGTATGCTTCAAGGAACGAATCCCGGTCGAGAGTGGGAACGGCGAGGTTCTGCGTGCCCAGTTTGATCATCCCCCGATAGGGGTCAATCAAAATAGAAGCCCCCGAGTCTTCGGGGGCCGTCTACGGTCGAATGCCGTCAGTCCTCAGCGAATCAGGTGCACCTCGATGCGGGTCTTCGAGAGCCGCTCGCCGAAGTGATCCGAACCGAAGGCCCGAACGCCGATCTTGTCGGCGGGGACTCCGCGCTCGACCAGAGCCGTCTTGAAGGCGTGCAGCTTCTGCAGACTCCGCTTGCGGTCCCAGGACGCGTCTCCGGAATCCTCTTCGTAGCCCTGCAGTTCGATGCCGATGAGTCCCTCCACGGCGAGCAGGCGCTTGGCGAACTCATCCAGCTCGAGATCGTGCTCACTCACCAATTCGCCGCGATCGGCGCTGAAGGCGAGATCGCGGAAGGTGGTGATCTCCGCCGCGGGTTCGGCCGCGGGCTCGTCCACGATCACCCGGACATCGGGAGGCAGGGGCGTCTGCAGGCCCGGCTTCTTGGCGTAGTGAACGTAGCGCGAGACCTGCGGCGCTTCGGTCTCCTCGGGCTGGCCCAGGTCGAAGGTCACGCCCAGGCGGTGGGCGCCCTGCAGGTCCTGACGGGAGTTGTAGGAATAGTCGAAACGGAAGTGATTCACCTGAAGGCCGGCGCCGTAGTGGAAGCGGTCGCCTTCGGGCTTGCCGTCGTCCTGCACGCTGCGGCGGTAACCCACCCGCAGGAAGAGGAGGTCGTTCCAGGTCCATTCGCTGCCGAAGCCCACGCTGGGATGGTTCTCCTGGGGATAGATGAGGTCCAGGGAGTTCAACAGCCGGTGCCCCTCGGCCAGTACCAGCCGATGGGACGCGCCGAAGCGGAAGCGCCAGGGCGAGGGGAAGCTCTTGTCGATGAACTTCAGGGGCGGACCCACGTCCATGAGCGAAGCGCCCAGGCGAATGCCCTGCACTTCCCGAGTGAGCACGCCTATCGAGCCCGTGAAGGTTCCGGCCGTCTCCTCGCCCAGGCTCTTGTAGATGAAGCTGGCCCGGCCGCCCGCCCTGAGCATGGGGTGCAGCGGCATGGTGAAGTTCGCGCTGAACTGCAGGTCCCTCGCGCCCATGCTCTCGCCGGTGTAGCTGCCGTCCTCGAGGGTCTCGTCGACCTTTCCCATGTCCATGTGGAGCAGGCCGAAGGCGAAGGTGCATTGACCGGGCAGGGGCTTGGCGTAGAGCACCTGGTCCAGGGGGATGTCCATGACCCAGCGGGAGTGCCCGAAGTAGAGCTGCCCGTGATTGTGGAAGGCCAGGCTAGCGGGATTGAACTCGAGGCCGGCCACGCCCATGTCGAGGCTGGTGACCGACCAGCCCAGGGAGGCGGCCCGAGCGTCCATGCCGATGGCGTTCATCACCGAATGGCTGCTGCCCGCGAAGCTCGAAAGCTCGGCCTCGGCCTGAACCGTCGCCACCGTGATGAGAACGAGCAGCGCGAGAATGAAACCGCCGAGAATGAAGTTTTGCCGTTTTCTATCCTGCATCTCGCTCCTAGAAGACGACCATGACGCGGTGGGTCTCGGTGAAGGTCTCGCCGCCCACCTCGAAGCGGGCGAGCGCGATGTACATGCCGCTGGCCACGGTGAAGCCGGCCTCGTTGGTCATGTTCCAGCTCAGTGTCTCGATGTCGCCGGCGCTCCACGGACCGTCGCCGTGGATGGTGCGGACCTTGTCCATGGCGAGGGTGTAGATGTCGATGTCCACGTTCATGCCCGACTTCGCCGCGATGCGGAAGTCGACCTGGTCATGCCGGTCGCCGTAGACCGGGTTGGGCGCCACGCGCAGGTTCTCGTCATTGCGAACCCGGAGCTCCAGCACGCACTGGCTATGCACGCTGAGATCGGAGAGCAGGGCCTGGATCTCGCCGCGGTAGATCTCCGGCGGCGTATGGGGCGAGAGCACGAGGTCCACTTCCAGGTCGGCGGATGCGCCCGAGGCCAGTCCCGACACCTGGGCGGGATCGAAACTCACCGAGGCCGCGGAAACGCTTCCGCCGCTGGCCGAGCTGAGCGCTCCGGCCAATTGCAGGGTGAAGGGCCCCAGACTGTCGCCGCTGCTGTTGACCAGGCGCACGATGTGGGATGAGGGCGTGTCGGCGCGCATGGCCAGCGACAGGGTGTCGCCGCGCCAGGCGCTGGTGTCCACCGGCGCGAAGGTCCAGAGCGGATCCATGGAAAGAGCATGGGCCGCCGGCGCGGCGCAGGCCGCCGCGACGAAGAGGATCAGGGCTTTCCTTGTGAGCGCTCGCATGGTCGTGCTAGCCTCCGCGGGTTCGAATCCGGAGTGAAGCCTTGGACTATCCCCTGCTTTTTCACGCCCGCGCGTTGTTCGAGTCGCTACGCGGCCGCCAGATCCAAGGCTTGTCCTGGAGCGGGCCGGTCCTGGCGCTGCGTTTCGCGCTGCCCGAGGGGCCGAGGGACCTGGTCCTGACGCTTCAGCAGGACGAGCAGGGGGCGCACCTGGAGCCCCCGCTACCGGGGCCCCTTCAGCAATTTCGCTTCCAAGATCAGAGACACGACTTCACCTACCTGCACGATCACCTGGAGCGGGCCGTCTTCGAGGGCGGCGGGCCCCTGGCCGGGCAATCCCTGCTGCGCCTGGACTTCGAGCGATCCGGCAACTTCAAGGCGGGCAACCGCTTGCACTTATTCCTCGAATTCTTCGCCGGCGGCCGCCTGGTGCTCACCGACGGGGCGCGAAAGGTGATCCGGGCCAGCCGAAAGGGCGGCGCCCACGTGAAGCCGGGGGCTGAGTACGCGCCGGGTCTCGGAGAATTGGCCATTCCGGGTAAAGACTTGCCACCGGAAGCCCCGATTCTCAGCGACTGGGAAGCATCGGCCGCCGAAGGGAAGCGGGTTCGCGGTCTGGACGCGATCACGCTGAGCTATCTTGTTGGAAATAGTATAGATAACCCTGCCGAAGCGCTGGCCCGGCTGCTGGCCTGGCCCGGTCCCTGGCGCCTGGGTCTGCCGGCCGTCGAACCCTTCCGCCCGGGCTGGTTGCTGCCGGCCGACGGAGCGCCCCCCGAGGCCGGGGAGATCGTCGAGCACCCCGATTTCCTGCCCATGCTGGAGGGCCTCGGCGCGGGCAATCGCCTGCGCCGGCAGATCGCCGAGATGCGGGCGAGCCTGGCGCGTCATCATGAGGGCGAATTGACCCGACTCGAGAAGCTGGCCGCCGGCCTGGGCGAGGACCTGGCCCGGGCCGAGGACGCCGACCTGCTCCGCCGTCAGGCCGACACCCTCGCGGCCCATCTGACGGAGATCAAGCGCGGCATGCACTCGGTTGAGCTGGAGGACGTGCACAATCCCGGCTCCATCATTTCCATTCCGCTCAATCCGGGGGACGGCCCCAGAAAGAACCTCGACCGCCTCTACAAGCGCGCGGCCAAGGGCGAGCGGGGACGCGAGAACATCGAGGAGCGCCTGGCCGAGGCCCGCGGCAAGATCGACGATCGTCGCGCGGCCCTGGCGGATCTCGACGCCGATGAGGAAGGCGTGCCTCTCGAGGACCTGCGCGACACGCTCTTCGCCGATTGGATCCTCGCCTTTCCCCCACCCGCGGAGAAGGCGCCCAAGGGAAAGACCGAACCGGCCCTACCATTCCGGCGCTTCGAGCTGCCCGGCGGATGGCATGTGTGGGTGGGAAGGAACAACCGCGAGAACGACGAGCTCAGCCATCGCGCGTCATCGCCGAACGATCTCTGGTTCCACGCCCAGGCCGTGGCCGGCAGCCATGTGGTTTTGAGGAAGGGAGGCCACAAGGACGAGCCGCCGGCCTCCATCATCGAGCAGACCGCCTCCATCGCGGCATTCTACAGCAAGGCCAAGAACAGCAAGCTCGTGCCGGTGATCTACACCTTGAGGAAGTACGTGCGCAAACCGCGGGGAGGCGCACCGGGACTGGCCATGGTGGAACGCGAGAAGTCGGTCATCGTTCCGCCGGGTTTGCCGGAGGCCTAGCGGTAGAGCGCCTTGATGACGCTCCAGCTCGACGGCGGCTCGGGCGGTTCTTCCACTCCCGTGGGATCCAGACAATCCGAATCCCAGATATCCCCTACCGTGAGCTCGTAGCCCTGCCCGAGATCGGGAATCTCGATCTGGAAGTAGGCCTCGGCCCAGTCCCAGATCTCGATGTCGAACCAGCTGTAGCGAAGGATCCACGGGCCGGGAGGCAGGTCCTCGAGGGTCACCTTGATGTCGGTGCAGCACTCGCAGTCGCAGGGATCTTCCCAGTGCTCCGTCACGAAGATGGTGGCATCGCCCACGTAGACTTCGAAGGTGATGGGATCGGGGCAGCAGTTGATCAGGTCGGCCAGATGCCAGATATGAAGATCGGCACCCTCCACCTCGAGTTCGAAGAAGTCCCCGTTCCAGCACCAGAATTCCGCGCCGGCCGCCGGCGGTAGAGCCAGGAGCGCGGCGATGAGGATGAATCTCATGCTTCCCTCCTCGGCGAGCCATGGGGCAGCCCGCCACACCATTGAGAGTCTAGCACGATTTTCCCCGTACGGTTCCGATTCACGAGCAAATGAAAACGGAGGACCCAGGGAGCCCTCCGAGCGGAATTCGAAGCTGTAGCGAGGAGGGAGCCCTGTGTCCTCCGATCACATTTCCTCGTGATAAGGACAGGCCGCGTAGTGCCCGTCCTCCACCTCGACAAGCTTGGGCACCTCTCCGGCGCACTCCGGCTTGGCGATGGGGCATCGCGTGCGGAAAGCGCAGCCGGAGGGCTTGGCGATGGGCGTGGGCACGTCGCCGGTGAGCACGATGCGCTCGCCCTTGTTCGCGCGGCTGGGATCCGGCAGGGGAACCGCCGAAAGCAGAGCCTTGCTGTAGGGATGGCTCGGGTTGAAGTACACGTCCTTCGCGCTGCCGATCTCCACGATGTTGCCGAGGTACATCACCGCGATGCGGTCGCTGATGTGCTCGACCACGCTGAGATCGTGGGCGATGAACATGTAGGTCAGCCCGAACTCGTCCTGCAGATCCTCCAGCAGGTTGATCACCTGGGCCTGGATGCTCACGTCCAGCGCGCTCACCGGCTCGTCGGCGATGATCACCTTCGGGTTCGTGGCCAGGGCCCGCGCGAAGCCGATGCGCTGACGCTGCCCGCCGCTGAACTCGTGGGGATAGCGATTGCTCTGCTCGGCGCTCAGGCCGACCTTCTCGAGCAGCCAGGCCACGCGCTCGATGCGCTCCTTCTTGCCCATGTCCTTGCGGTGCAGAAGCAATGGCTCGCTGACGATCTGGCCCACGGTCATGCGCGGATTCAGCGAGCTGTAGGGATCCTGGAAGATCATCTGCAGGTCGCGGCGGAAGGGCTTCATCTTCTTGCGGTTCAGGCCCACCAGGTCGGTGGCCACGCCCTCGCGATGGAAGAGCACCTCGCCGCCGATCTCCACGTCGGGCGCCGTGGTCCACAGCACGTTGAGGATGGCCCGGCCCACGGTGCTCTTGCCGCAGCCCGACTCTCCCACCAGGCCGAGGGTCTCGCCCTCCTCCAGGTGGAAGTCGATGCCGTCCACGGCCTTCACCTCGGCCACCTTGCGCAGCATGACGCCGCCGAAGATGGGATAGTAGACGCGCAGGTCCTTGACCTCGAGAATGGGATTCTTCATCGCCACGCCTACACCTCCTTCTTCACCAGGTGACAGCGCACTTCATGACCGGGTCGCACCTCGACCAATTCCGGCTCCTCGCTGAAGCAGCGATCCTCGGCGAGGTCGCAGCGCGTGCAGTACTTGCAGCCGGCCGGCATCTCGAAGATGCTCGGCACCATGCCGCGGATGGTTTCGAGGCGCTCCTTCTCGTGACCCGGCCGCGGCAGGCTCTTCAGCAGCCCCTGGGTGTAGGGGTGCAGCGGCTTCTCGAAAAGTTCGCCCACCTCGGCCGTCTCCTGGATGCGTCCGCCGTACATCACGATGACGCGCTCGCAGGTCTCGGCCACCACGGCCAGATCGTGGGTGATGAGCATCACCGCGGCTTCGGGCCGCTTCTCCTTCACCGTGAGCATCAGCTCGATGATCTGCGCCTGGATGGTCACGTCCAGCGCCGTGGTCGGCTCGTCGGCGATGAGCAGGGCCGGATTGCAGGCCAGGGCCATGGCGATCATGGCGCGCTGGCGCATGCCGCCTGAGAACTGGTGCGGATAGTCGTCGATGCGCTTCTCCGCGTCGGGAATCCCTACCAGGTCCAGCATCTCGATGGCCCGTTTGTTCACTTCGGCCTTGCTCAGATTCTCGTGCAGCTCGATGATCTCGCGGATCTGGTAGCCCACCGTGAACACGGGGTTCAGGCTGGTCATGGGCTCCTGGAAGATCATCGCGACTTCCTTGCCGCGGATCTTGTGCAGTTCCTCGTAGCTGAGCTCCAGCAGGTCGCGGCCTTTGTACATGACCGAACCGTGGGTGATCTCGCCGGGAGGGTTGGGAATCAGCCGCGTGAGGCTGAGGGCCGTCACGCTCTTGCCGCTTCCCGATTCGCCCACGATGCCCAGGACCTCGCCTTCGAAGATGTCGAAGTCCACGTTCTCCACGGCGCGGGCCACGCCCGCCTCGGTGGTGAACTGGGTCACGAGGCCGCGGATCTCGAAGAGTTTCTTTCTTTCGCTCATGCTATCGCAACCTCGAGAAGACCTTGGGATCGAACGCCTCGCGAATGGCCTCCCCGATGAAGACCACCATCAAGAGCGTGAGGAAGAGCGCGGACAGTGGCGTGAGCACCAGCCACCAGGCGGTGGTCACGTCGTCCATGCCCTGCTGCACCAACTGCCCCCAGCTCGCCGTTGGCGGCGGAAGCCCGAAGCCCAGGAAGTCGAGGCCCACCAGCGCGAAGATGTTTCCGACCACCGCGAAGGGCGCGAAGGAGATCACCGGGGTGAGCGCGTTGGGAAGGATGTGGCGGAAGATGATCTCGCGATGGCCCGCGCCCATGGTGATGGCGCCGGCCACGTAGTCCTTGGCCTTCTCGCGATAGAATTCGCCGCGCACGTAGTAGGTCATGCCCATCCAGCCGAAGAACATGAGCACGATCGATAGCAGCATGAAGTTCGGCTGCAGGATGGAGCTCACGATGATCACCGTGTAGAGGAAGGGCATCGAGCTCCAGATCTCGATGAAGCGCTGCATGGTGATGTCGAAGCGTCCGCCGAAGTAGCCGAGCATCGCCCCGATGGTGATGCCGACGGTATAGGCGAAGAAGGTCGTCACCAGCGCGAAGGTGATGGAGATGCGGAAGCCGTAGACCAGCCGCGCGAAAACGTCGCGGCCGCGATTGTCCGTGCCGCACCAGTGAGCCGAGCTGGGCGCGTGGGGCGGTTCGCCCGGCATGTCCAGCAAGGACTCGTTGGGATGATAGGGATAGGGCGGCAGGATGACCGATCCACTGCCCGTCTCGGCGAAGTGCGCCTTCAACTCTCGATAGTTGGGTTCCTCCGATCCCTCCAGGCCGAACACGTTTCTCTGATAGAAGTTGACCAGAGGGAAGTAGCTCTTCCCCTCGTAGGTAACCAGCAGGGGCTTGTTGCCCACGAGCAGGGGCAGGAAGAAGGAGATCACGTAGGTGGTCAGCAGGATGATGAAGGAGTAGTAGCCCCGCTTGAAGGTGCGGAACTTCCGAAGCCTCTTCCGGAAGATGCTGACGCTGACGGTCTGATTGTTGTTCGCCGTATTCTTGGCCATCGCGCCCCCCTACTTGAACCTGATGCGCGGATCGATGACCGCATAGAGAATGTCGCTGAAGATGTTGCCGAAGAGCCTCAGCAATGAACCGATCACGAGAATGCCCAGTACCACCGGATAGTCGCGCTTCAGGATGCTCGTGTAGCCGAGCAGCCCGAAGCCCTGGATGTTGAAGACCTTCTCGATGAGATAGCTGCCCGCCAGGATCAGGCTGAGCAGATGGCCGAGCCCGGTGGCGATGGGGATGAGGCTGTTCCGGAAGGCGTGCACGAAGACGACCTTCCTCTCGTGCAGGCCCTTGGCGAAGGCCGTGCGCACGTAGTCCTGACCCAGATTCTCCAGCAGCGAGTTCTTCATGACCACCGTGAGCGATGCGAAGCTGCCCACCATGTAGGCGATCACCGGCAGGATGGTGTGGTGAACCTGGTCGGTGATCTTCTTCCAGGTGCTGAATTCCTCCCAGCCGGCGCTTCGGAACTCGCCGAGGGGGAAGACCTCCCAGAAGCTGCCGCCGCCCAGAAGCACCAGCAGCACCGCGCCCAGGGCCCATCCCGGAATGGAATAGCCAAGGAAGACGATGGCGCTGGAGGCCATGTCGAATCGGCTGCCGTGCTTGATGGCCTTGAAGACCCCCAGGGGGATGCAGACCATGTAGCTGAGCAGGAAGCCGATGAGTCCGAAATAGATGGAGACGGGGAATCGTTTGCGGATGACCTTGCCCACGGGTTCGGCGAAGACGTGGCTCTTTCCCAGGTCGCCGGTGAGCAGGCCGCTGAATCGGGTCCAGGAGACGATGGCCTTGACCTCTTCGCCTTCCTCTTCCGGCTCCTCGACGCTGGTCACCTTCCACTTGTTCTCGAGGGGTTCGGTGTCCAGCTCGACGCGATACCCGAACTCCTCTCCGGGCGCCTCCACGGCGCGACCGCGGATATCGCCGGGAAGGTCCACCCACGCTCCGGGCTTGACCGCCAGGGAATCCTCCATCTTTCGAACCCAGGAGCCCTTGAACTTCAGCCAGGCGATGATGACTTCCTGCTCGCCGCCGGGCGCAATCTCCGGCACCTCGGCGATCTGCCAGTTATCGCTCAGCTTCTCGAAGTCGTACTCGATGCGGAAATCCCGTGAGCCCTCGGGCTCCTCGAGCACGCGCACCTTCACGCCCTTCTGCAGCTTCTTCCACTGGCCCGGACGCAGGGACACGCCCTCCATTTCGCGGGGCCAGAGACCGAGCCATCTCAGGTATCGTATGGGAATCGGCTTGTCGAAGCCGTAGAAGCGGCGCATCTCCTCGAGGGCGTCCGGCGGTATCTCGATGCCGCCGCTGGCCATGTCGCCGCCGGCGCTGCCGCCGCCGGCCTCGCCGGACATCATCATGCCCGCCTGCAGCCTGAGCAGTTCCTGCTCGAGAGGCCCGCCGGGCACCAACTGCATGATCGTGAAGACCAGGATGGTGATGCCCAGGAACGTGGGTATGATCAGCAGGAACCTTCGGATGAAATAGCTTGTCATTCTCCAGCCTCTACATCTTCCCGAGTTTTTCGAGCCAGTAGGTGTCCTTGGTCTCGCCGGTGGGCAGCGTTCTGCTCGGATCGGCGATGGCCTCGTTCATGGCTTTCTCTCTCGTGGGATCGATGTACCAGAGCGACTGGATGGCCAGGTAGTCGCCCGTGCGGCTGAGGTATCCGTCCGGATAGCCGAACTTGTTCCAGTAGACGACGCGGTTGAAGGGACCGTACCAGGCCAGGGCGTAGGGCACGATCTCCGTGAGGCGACGGTCGATGAGCCGGATCAGCTCGACGCGCTTGTCATGGTCGTACTCGTTGTCGTAGATGTAGGCCAGCGAGTCGATGTAGGCGTCGGCCACTCCGCAGATGTTCGTGGACGGCGTCACCTCGGCGTTGTCCGAGTGGAAGGAGCTGTTGGGGTTGGGCCAGAAGAGGCCGGTCCAGCTCTGGAAGGCCAGCTTGAAGTTGTGGTCCATGTTGTTCTGGAACTGCGTGGTGCTCGTGAGCTGCTTCAGGTTCAGCTTGATGCCCGCCTGCTGAAGGTCTTCCTGCAGCACCGTATGGATGCGCTCCCAGCTCGGCGAGTCGAAGGTGAGAGTGAGCTCGAGAATCTGCCCGTTCTCGTTGACCAGCCAGCCGTCCGAGTTGCGATCCTTGTATCCGGCTTCGGCCAGAAGCTGCTTGGCCTTCTCGGGGTCGTACTCGTATTTCAGGTTGCTCGGATTCTCGTACACCGAGGAGGGGAAATAGGAGTGTAGCTTCAGGTACTCGTTGTGGAAGAGCTTCTCGATGAGCTTGTCGCGGTCGTAGAGATGGGCGAAGGCCTTGCGGATGCGGATGTCGTCGAAGGGCCACTCGCGCATGTTGAAGGCCAGGCCGCTGATGCCCTGGACGTCTTCGTTGAAGATCTTGCGCTTGAGGCAGACGCCCCGCTCGATCTCGTCGTAATTGAACTCGTTGACCCACCAGCTCGCGCGGCCGACGACGTAGACGTCCAGCTCGCCTTTCTTGAACTTCTCGAGCCAGAGACGTTCGTCCATGATGACGGTCCACTCGATCTCGTCGAAGTTGTAGAGGCCGGTGTTCTCGGGCAGGTCGGCGCCCCACCAGTCGTCGCGGCGTGTGATGGTGACGCTGCGACCGTTGTCCACGTTTTCCAGCAGCAGTTCATAGGGCCCCGAGCCCATGACCATGTCGAACTGGAACTGCTCGAGATACTCGCCGCCGTCGAGGCCGCCGATGACGTGCGCCGGCATGATCTTCATGGAGATGGCGAAGTAGAGGAAGTGGCGCCAGTTCTCTTCCTTGGTGGTCACGTGGAAGAGGTAGGGGCTCTCGGCCACCGGCTCCTCGTACATTCCGTAGAGCAGGTTCGTGTAGGGATAGAGGATGCCCTCGTCCACAAGCAGGGTCCAGGTGGCCAGGACGTCGTCGGCGGTCACCGGCGCTCCGTCAGCCCAGCGGGCCTCGGGGTTCATGCGGAAGCTGAAGGTCATCTTGTCTTCGGAGATCTTCCAGTGCGTGGCCAGAACCGGTACGGTCTCGAGGGAGTTGCTGTCCAGAGACAGCAGCGACTCATAGACGAGACCCGAGACCGAAGTGATGAAGGCGCTGTTGGCGTCCTTGCCCTCGGTGCGCAGCGTGGCGGGGAATTCCTGCATGGCCATGCGCAGCTTGCCGCCCTTGACCGCATCGGGATTGCCGATGATTCCACCCTGACCGGTTTCCCAGGTCGTGTCGCCGGTCTCGGCCAGCCAGGCCTCCCAACCGGGTCCTCCGAGGGATGCGGGCACTCCCGGAACGCCCGGCTCGGCCAGGGTCGGAAGAGTGAAGAGGGCCAGCAAGGCCGCAGCGATCCACCACGCACGCATTCTCATCGGAAAACCTCCAGAAGGTTTGGGGCACAATACAGGGCAGGGTAACGAAATCGGACCTCTAGGTCAATTGAGCCGGAGGCTCGCCCATCCGTCCCATAAATGAGCTAAACTGATACGGAACACGCCATGAGTAGATACCTGATTCTTTGCGCCGGCGCCCTGCTCGTCCTGGCGACGACGGGGCCGAAATCGGAGGAAGGCGGCTGGGAGGCCATGCGCCATCGTATGGTGGACGAGCAGATACGGGCTCGAGGGATCCAGGACGAGCGTGTGCTCGAGGTCATGGGAAGCGTCCCCCGCCATCTATTCGTGGATGCGGATTTTCGCGACGAGGCCTACCGCGACGGGCCCCTGCCCATCGGCGAGGATCAGACCATCAGCCAGCCCTACATCGTGGCCCTCATGACCGAGCTGGCCGAACTGGAGCCGGGCGAGAAGGTTCTCGAAATCGGAACCGGATCGGGCTACCAGGCGGCGGTGCTCGCCGAGTTGGGAGCGGAGGTCTGGTCCATGGAGATCATTCCCGAACTGGGCAAGCTGGCGCGAAGCAACCTGAGGGCCGCCGGCTACGACAGCCTCAAGCTGCGCGTGGGCGACGGCTACGCGGGCTGGCCCGCCGGCGCGCCCTTCGACGCGATCCTGCTCACCGCAGCGCCCCGCGAGATACCTCAGCCCCTGCTCGATCAGCTCGCCGAGGGCGGCGTGTTGGTGGCTCCCGTGGGCGGCTGGAATCAGGATCTGGTTCAGGTTCGCAGGGTGAACGGCGAACTCAAGCGACGAACCGTGATTCCCGTGAGGTTCGTGCCCATGACGGGCAAGGCGCTGAAAGAGCCATGAACTTAGAACTGTGAACTGTGAACTGAGAACTAAACACCCTCCACCATCATTCGGGGAGGGTTCATGGTTCCAGTTCTCAGTTCTCAGTTCTAAGTTCTCAGTTATTTCACCAGTATCGCCTTCTGATAGTCGCTCTCGACGCGACCGTCCGAGTAGCGGCATTCGATGCGTACCAGGAAGAGGCCGCTGGCCAGGGGCTCGCCCAGCGCGTTTTCCGCCGTCCAGGACAGTCGATGGGAGCCGGCGCCGATCTCGTCGGACAGGAGCGTGGAGACCCACTGCCCGGTGGGCAGGTAGACGTCGGCCTTCACTTCGGCGGGCTCCTCGAGGCGGAAAAGGATGGTCGTGGCCGGATTGAAGGGATTGGGATAGATGCCCTCGAAGGTGAAGGCCATGGGCAGGGCCTCCTCGCTGGAACTGGTCAGGCCCTCGGCCTCGTGGGCGCCCAGGTCCGGCGAACTGCCGAATGGATTGGGACGCGCACGCCCCTCGATATCCGTGGGCACGCCCAGATCCTCGCCCGCGCCCAGACAGGCACTCGCTTCGGCCAGGCGCAGGTCGCCGGCCTCGAGGTCCGCGAATCCCGGATCGGAGATCAACAGGTCCGCGCCCTCCGCGCTGCTCGAGATCAGGCATCGCCCCAGGTCCACTTCCGACTCCAGGGCGAAGATCTCGGTGTCGGACGCCGCGTGATTCGCCCAGAGGATGCTGTTGGCCAACTCCACGCGCCCGCCTGTCCAGTGGATGAAGCCGCCGGCCTCATCGGCCGAGTTCGAGGCCGCGCTCAGGTGCACCAGCCGGGCGCGGGACTCCAGTCCGTGGATGCCTCCGCCGAAGACGGCCTGGTTGCCCAGGAAGACCGAGTTCACGACGTCCAGCAGGGCCCCCGGTCCCAGCGCCAATGCGCCGCCTTCCGCCTCGCTGAGGTTGTCCTCGAATCGGCAGGCCGATAGCCCCAGCACGCCTTCGGCGCGAAGGGCGCCGCCGGATCCGGCGGCGAGATTGCCTTCGAAGTGGCAGCGTTCGAAGAGCAGGGCGCGGTCGCTCCAGACGGCGCCGCCGCCCCCATCGCCCTGGGCACGATTGGCTTCGAAGCGGCAGTCCGCGAAACGGGCCGTGGCGCCCGCGGCGAGCACCGCGCCGCCGCGCTCGGCGTCCAGGCCGCCGCGGAAGGTCAGGTTTTCGATGGCCGGACCGGCCCCTTCGCCGGAGAGAATGGTGAGGATGCGGGACTCGTCGCCGCCGTCCAGCACCACCTCGCCCGGCTCGCCCTGTCCACGCAGGACCAGCGGCAGTCCAGGCAGGCGCAGATCGCTGTTGAGCACGCCCGAGTAGACGCCGGGCATGACGAAGACGGTATCGCCGGCCGCCGCCGCGTCCAGGGCGCTCTGAATGCGCAGGAAGGGACGCTCCGGCGAACCTTCGCCGTAGGGGCTGCCGCTCCGCGCGTCCACCACCCAGCGGGGTCCGTCATAGAGCACTTCCAACAGGCCGAGGGAATGCTCCAGGTCCTCGCCGCCCGCGGAGTCGACGACTTTCAGCTTCGGGCTGAAGCGCCCTGAGCTTTCGAAGACGAACTCGTGGGGTCCCGGGCCGGTGGCGTCGATGCCGCCGTCGCCGTCGAAGTCCCAGTCCCAGGACGCGATCTCGCCGGACAGGCTCACGCTTCGATCCTCGAAACGGCAGGCCTCGCCGGTGAGCGGACTGCGGTTGCTCACGGCGAAGGACGCGTGAGGTCCGCGCCCCAGGGGATCGTAGCGCAGCCAATGGGTGTTGTTGCCGAGCCCGCCCTCGGCGTCCCAGGCGATCCAGGCGAAGCCGCCCTCGCCCCAGTCCTCGCCCCAGCTGTTCTTCACCAGCCAGGCGCGGCGGGTGCTGTCGTATCCCAGGATGAGCACGCTCTGGGCGCCGTCGGCCGATTCGCCGGGCAGGGGGCGATAGATGCCCGTGCGATAGGCGTCGAGGCTGGGATAGGTCTCCATGGCGCTGATCAGCGGACCGAAGATGAGCAAGGCGCGCTGGATGGCCGAGGGGTCGGCCTGGTGGCAGACCGGTCCGTGTTCGGCGAAGCGGTAGCGACGGCTCTCGTCGTCGGGGCAGAGTCCGCCCGCGCAGGCGTCCTCGAGGTGCACGCCCGCGGGCAGGCAGCTCTGCTCGAACATGCCCACGTTCTCGGCGAACCACAGGGCGTCCACGGCCCATCCGCTCTCGCAGGACGCCGCGAAGCCGTAGTCGGGCATGCATTCGATGAGACCGCGCTCGGACAGGTCGAAGTCTTCCAGGCCGCCGGCGTTCATTCCCAATAGGAAGGCGCTTTCCAGGGCGGCGGTGGCGGCGTAGGCCCATCCGGCGCCGCATTCGCCCTGATTCCGCACGGGAGTGACGAAGTCGCCGCCGTGGGTTCGCCAGTCCAGGCGCAGGGGAATGTCCATGCCGGTGAAGTCGCGCTGCTGGAAGGATGCCTTGCGGCCGGCGGGTGGCAGAGGCAGCGGGCCTTCCATGCGCCGGGCGGCGCGCTGGGACGGGCTCAGACGCATCATCGAAGTCTCGCCCGCTCGCCAGTGCAGGCGCGCGCGCTGGATCCGAGACTGGAGCTCGGCGATGTCGCCCTCCATCTCGATCCTGCTCTCGGGGGAATTGAGCTCGGAGCCCGTGCTCTCGGCCAGGACGACGCCGGGCGCGAGAAGAGCCGCCAGAAGGCTTCCCCGAATGACGATATCTCGGAGCCGAATCATGCTTGCGAAGCCCATCCTTTGGATTGCCGCCTCTCAGAAAGGCAGGGTAGTTTAGCCTCGGCCTCCGCTTTTGGCGAGTCCCGAAAGGGACAAAGCCCGCAAGCCATTGTCCGACATGGGATTAAAAAAGGGGTTAGCGGGCGTTAACTCGCCTTTTCCGCCAGCAGGAGCAGGCGGCCGGAGCCCAGCTCGAAGGGCTCGCCGGAGAGTCCGCCGAAGGCATGAACCTCCGAGAACCCCGCCTCCCAGGCCAGTTCGCTGAGCTCCTTGAGGGTGTAGATGCGGATGGAGCTGCGCCGCCGGCTCTTGCGCCCGCCCTTCAGGAAGGTCCACTCCATTTCCACCCGGCCCGTGCCCGGATCGTAGTGATTGTCCAGCAGCGCGGTGGTCTCGCCCTCCTGCACCCACTGCCTGGAATCGAAGAAGGGGAAGATGGTTTCGGCGCAGTGGCCGTCCAGGAGGAAGCGGCCGCCGGGGCGGAGGGAACGGAGCACGGACTTGAGGAAGGCCAGGTTGCCAGCCTCGTCGAAGTAGCCGAAGCTCCCCCACCAGCAGAAGGCCCCGTGGAATCGGGCGCGCCAGGGGATCTTCCGCATGTCGCCCTGCTTCAGCTCCATGTCGAGCTTCTCGGCCCGGGCCTGCCGCTTCGCCTGGGCGAGCAGGCCGGCGGTGAGATCGAGGCCGCTGAGCCGATAGCCCTTTCGGGCCAGGGCCCGGCTCAGGCGCCCTTCGCCGCAGGGCACGTCCAGCACGCGTTGACCCGGTTCGAGGGCAAGGGCCAGCTCGATGAAGCTCGCCGCCGGATCCACGAGTTCGGCGGTGTCGCGGCCCTTCTGCACGTCGAGCCAGGCACCCCGGAAAAAGCTCTCCCACCACTCCTTGCCGCTCATGGCGCCTCCTAGAGAACCTTGCTCACGCAGAGCAGGTCCCTGCGTTCGTGATAGCCCATGCGCAGGTAGAAACCCGCCACATCGCGATTGGTCTCTTCGATCTGGAAGGTGACCTTGGGCACTCCCAGATCGCGGAAGGCCACCTCCAGGGCCTCGAGCATCTCGCGGCCGAGGCCGCGCTTCTGAAGCTCGGGCCGTACGGCCAGGTGCCAGAGGGAGCCGCGACGACCGTCCCAGGCGCCCAGGGCCGTGGCCGCGAGGCGGCCGTCCATCTCGCCGGCCAGGCAGGTTGTCGGGTTTCGATCGAATGTGCGCTGCAGGTTCTCCGGCTCATCGCCGAAGGTGATGGTAATGCCCACGCTCTTCCAGAGCGCGAGAGCTTCGGGAATGTCGGAGGCGCGTATGGGCCGTATCTTCAACCGTCCTCCTTGCGACGCGCGGCCTTCTGCTCCTGGAGCCACTCCAGGAAGGCGCGGATGCGCGATTCGTAGCCCCGCTCGGTGGGATGATAGTAGCGCCGAACTCCGATGTCGTCGGGGAAGTGCGACTGGTCCACCACGGCGTCGGCGTCGCGATGAGCGTATTCGTATCCCTTTCCGTAGCCCAGCTCCTTCATGAGCCGCGTGGGCGCGTTGCGCAGGTGAAGGGGCACCGGCGCGTCGGGCAGGGACTCCACGTCTTCTTTCGCGGCGCTCACCGCCGTGTAGGTGGCGTTGCTCTTGGGCGCGGTGGCCAGGTAGAGCACGCACTGGGCCACCGCCGTGTCGGCTTCGGGCATGCCCAGGAAGTGCACGGCCTGCATGGCCGAGACCGCCAGCTGCAGGGCCCTGGGATCGGCGTTGCCGATGTCCTCGCTGGCGAAGCGCACCAGACGCCGCATCACGTAGAGGGGATCCTCGCCGGACTCCAGCATGCGCGTGGCCCAGTAGAGGCTGGCGTCCGGATCGCTGTCACGAAGACATTTGTGCAGCGCGCTGATGAGATTGTAGTGCTCCTCGCCCGCCTTGTCGTAGATGTGACTGCGACGCTCGGCGAAGTCGGCCACCTGCTTCAGGCTCACCTCGGTTTCGCCCTCGAGACTCTCGGCGAGCATCTCCAGGGAATTGAGCGCGGTGCGCGCGTCGCCGCTGGAGCTTCCGGCGATGGCCTCCAGTGCGCCGTCCTCGAACTCGAGCTTCAGCTCGCCGAGGCCCTTGTCCTCGTCGCTCACCGCCCGCTCAAGGAGCGTGAGGATGTCCTTCTCGTCGAGAGAGCGCAGTGTGAAGACGCGGCTGCGGCTGAGCAGCGCACTGTTCACCTCGAAGCTCGGATTCTCGGTGGTGGCCCCCACGAGGATGACCGTGCCGTCCTCCACGTGGGGAAGGAAGGCGTCCTGCTGGGCCTTGTTGAAGCGATGGATCTCGTCCACGAAGAGCAGGGTGCGACGGCCGTGCAGGAGCAGGCGCTCCCGGGCTCCGGCCACGATCAGACGCACTTCCTTCACGCCGCTGGTCACGGCGCTGAAGCTCACGAACTCCGCGTCCACCACGCCGGCGAGGATGCGCGCCAGGGTGGTCTTGCCCGTGCCGGGCGGCCCCCAGAAGATGAGGGAGCTGGACAGCCGGCCGCTTTCGATGAATCGCCGCAGCGGCTTGCCCGCGCCGAGGATCTGCTCCTGCCCCACGAAGCCGTCGAGGGTGTCCGGACGCATGCGGTCGGCCAGGGGCGAAGCCTGCTGCCGTTCGAAGAGTTCCATGGGGCGAAGATAGCACGGCCAAGACGGTTGGCTCTAGGTCTCTGCGGAATCGATTCTGATGCTCTCCCAGTGCAAGAATCGAGCCGCGAGATTTGTGCAACTTGTTATATTTAAAGTGTTTACGCCTTGCATGAGACCCATCCATGCACTATATTGAGAGCCTCCCCGACATCCTCCCGCAGCCCCTTTTCGGAGGTCCAGGATGTCTGCTTCGAAGCTTCATACGCGTTTGCTTTCCACTTTGTCCGAGCTCGCCCGCGTCGAGCGACTAGCCGTCTTGCTCTTCGCCGAGATCTATGAACGTCGTCTCTATCGCGAGCTCGGCTACTCGAGCATGCTGCAGTACGCCCGCGAGGCTTTGCGTTTTTCCGATACGAAGTTCTACCAATTCCGACGACTCACTGAATCGCTCAGGACCTTACCGAAAGTAAAGAAGGCTGTGGCTTCCGGTGAATTGAGCTGGACCAAGGCGCGCACCGTGGTGGCTATCGCCAAGCCCGAGTCCCAGAAGGAATGGATCGAGGTCGCGAAAGCGAACAGCTCACGAAAGCTGGAGCAGGCCGCGAAGGTTGCCCGGAATTCGGACGGGCGCGCGCCGGCTCCGGATCTCTTTTCTAAGGAGAGATCCGGGCCGGCGGCGCGACGGGAAGTGAACCTGAACCTGAAACTCGAGCCCGAGCAGTTGGCCCAGCTGGAAGCTCTGGAGGAAGCCTTGCGCAAACGGGGCCTGAAGGGTTCGCGTGAGGAGGTGTTGCTCCAAGCTCTGTCTCTGGCGGGTAGGTCAGATTGTACACGTGTACAGTCGAGGCCCAAGCAGGTGGTGATCTACCGGTGCGAGAAATGCGAGAGCAAGAAGGTGCAGACGAATCATGGACTTATCGAAACAAATGCTCCCATCGACGATGCACAGGTGCTTGGCAGAGACAGCGTGAATCGTAGTTCGATTCCGCCAAAGACACGCATCGCAGTGCTGGCTCGTGACCGGCACCGCTGCCAGTCACCCGGCTGCGGCAATCGCCATTTTCTGGAAATCCACCACATCAAGCCGTGCAGCGTAGGCGGCGGCAACGAGTCGAGCAACCTGATCACCCTCTGCTCGGCCTGTCATCGGATAGCCCACGATTGCACACGTGTACAACCCGCCATTTCGGCCAGTAACGGGGAGCGGACTGCGGGCCGCGGGTAGCTGGAAGCTGCTGACCAAATATGGTAAAATGGTGGCCTACACCTGCACCCAAGGACGACATCATGAAGCGCGCCCACATCTTGAGCATCCTGGCCATCGCCACCGCGGCCCTCTTCGCTTCGCCCGCCAGCGGCGAGTGGTACCTCGCCGACAACGATCCCAATCCCTTCTGCAACATTCCCGGCGAGCCCGACTACACCGTCACCACCTTCGAGTACGCCCTGGATCAGGACGGACTGGTGCAGCTCTTCGTCCTGTCCGAGGACGGCGAGACGGTCGTGCGAACCATTGTCAGCGCTTTCCAGCCCGCCGGCTATCACAGCATCATCTGGGACGGAACGGATAGCTCCGGCGAACTGCTTCCGGCCGGAGACTATCCCTTCGTGCTCGAAGTCTATGTGGAGGGAGGCGGCGACCTGCTCTTCGTGGCCGACAACGTGGCGAGCATCTACTGCGCCGTGGCCACGGAAGACGCGAACTGGTCCACGGTGAAAGTGCTGTACAGGGACTAGCAGGCGTTGAAAAAATAGATCAGCGGAAGAGACCGCGCAGTTTCGAGAAGCTTGTAGATTCCACCGCGGGATAGTCGAAGCCCGCATCCTCGACCAGATTCCGAATGTAGATATCCTCCACCAGGGGTGTGGACGGCGTCACCTCGTCGCTGCCCGTGAAGGGGTACTCGCGGATGCTGTCCACGGAGATCCAGGAGTACTGGCTGCTGTAGGAGCTGTGCATGTCGGCGATGGCGATGAAGTACTCGCCGCCGATGAGGGTGGAAGTATCCCAGATGCGGCGGTCCATGCCGTAGGCGTCCTGCCCCGTTTCCAGGAACATGATGCGGCCGTCCTCCACGCGCGCCAGGGCCACGAAACAGAGTTCCGGGAAGTTGCCGCCGCCCACCAGCATGCTGATGCGGTCGCTCTCGATGATGAAGGTATCGCTCTCGAGCAGTCCCGTGGGCGGAGCGCCTCCGTAGCGGCCCACCAGTTGCCCCGGACCGGGATGGGGATAGCGCTCTCCCGTGCCGATGTAGCTGTTCCCTTCGAGCAGCGAGCTCGGCCGCCCCCGGGCGGGAGGGTTGTCGCCGAAGGTGGGCTGATACTCGAAGGCATCGCCGAAGCGCAGGTGCCAGTGATCCCGCAGTCCTTCGAGTTCGGTCTTCTCGGGCAGGAAGTCACGAGTCGATGGCACGATGGTGTCGAACTCGATGTAGTAGCGATCGCCCTGGGCCGGAGAATCCTTGCCCGATCGGCTGAAGATGATCTGACCGTTCAGCACGGAGATCTCCGGCGCGTATCCCGAATCCATGGAGTCGGCGTTTTCCTTGCTCCACCCGCCGAGGTACTGGTCGCTGGCCATGTGCCAGGTGCCCGTGTAATTGAACTCGGTGTAGAACATGTGCTTCTTCCCCGAGGCGTCCAGATAGAAGGTCGGACTCTCGAGCACGTTGGGGCTGCCGTGGTAGAAGAGCGTGTCCTGATGCTCGAAGTTGATGAAGTCCTCGGTGTAGGACAGGGCCCAGGCGCCGTGTCCCTCGATGGTTCGCACGCTGTTGATCACGTGGAAGCCGGGATAGCCTGGCAGCTGGAAGGCCTCGGCGTCGCGACAGTGAGCCTCCTCGTAAACCGGATCCGCCCAGTCGGTCCACTCCGGCGGCTCGTAGACCGGGTTTTCCGCCGCCCGGGTCCAGTCGAAGAGATCTTCGCTGAAGGCCGCCCCCATGCGCTGACGGCGGTCGGGGGAGTCTTCCACACCCGTGTAGAGGATGACCCAGCCCGGCGCCGAGGGATTTTCAACGATGCAGGGGGCCCAGATGTAGCCGTCCTCCCAGGTGCCGGGCACGGCGGGCAGGATGCTGTCGTGGCGGGTCCAGGTTCGCAGGTCGGGGCTGGTGACGTGCCCCAGCCATTGCTCCAGGTCGTTGCCCCCGGGACCCGCGTAGGGATAGCTTTGGATATAGAAGAGGTGATAGAGCCCCGAGTCGTAGACCAGCGCGTGATCCTTGGCCTTCACGTCGTAGTCCTCGACGAAGTAGGGCTGATCGAAGTTCCAGTCGAAATCCGCCAATGCGGGGAAGCTCAACAGAAGAAGCAGTAGCGCTGCGCTAGACGTCTTCATGGCTCTTCACTCCCGACTGGCTCAGGCGTGCGAATCGCTCGGCGGCCATGTAGTCTTCGCGTTCGGCGTAGATCTCGCTGAGCATGCGAAAGACCTCGGCGTGGGGAATCTTGTCCTCGGTCCAGGCCTGAAGCAGGGCTTCGGCTTCCTCGTGCCTACCGCGATCCTTGAGCAGCTCGGCGCGGCCGCGTGCGGCGCTCTCGTATCGGGGATTCAGTTCCAGGGCCTTTTCGAACTGATCCAGGGACAGATCCCTCTGCTCCAGTTCCTGATAGACCCGGGCCAGTCGCAGTCGCAGGTCGGGCCACTTGGGCCTGAGCCTTACCGCCTCTTCGAGCACCTCGGCCGCCTTCTCTACCTTGCCCTGCATCTCGTATTCCTCGGCGCGCTCGCGCATGAGGGGGACGCTTTCGGGAAAGCGCTCCAGCCCCGCGTCCAGGATCTCGCCGGCCTCCACTCGCCGGCCGCAGATGCGTTCGATGCGCGCGGAGAGCAGCCAGTGCTCCACCACCGAGCCGCCCACCAGCACGGACCAGGCCTCGGCCTCGAGGGCGTCCTCGCGGCGGCCCTGGAAGGCCAGGTACTCGGCCATGGAGGACAGCAGTCGTCGGAAGGGGCGTCCCAGCGCCGCGCGGCGCAGGGGCTCGGGGCGCGTGTCCAGATCGCCGATGCGCTCGATCAGATGGTCGGCGATGTCGACGTTCTCGCCCTCGAAGGCCGCGAGGAATCGCTCGCGGATCTCATCGCCCCGCGGCGCGGGCGATGGGATCTCGCGAAGGGGCAGGTGGTGCAGGGTCCAGGCGTCCCACTCGGCGAACTCGCTGAAGCTGCGGGAGGCGTCCTGGCTCTCGGCCAGGGTGCGATATCCCTCGGCGAGCAGCTTCTCGGCCTGGTCGCGCAGGTCGGGGTCGGCCGCCTGGTCCATGGCCAGCGAGCCCCTCAGGTGATGATAGAGCCCCCACTCCAGGCGCAGGTCGGGCCAATCCGGATGATGCTTCCGCTTCCAGGACAGGAAGCCCTGCATCTCCTCCAGTTCGGCCAGAAAGTTGATCGACATTACGGAGTCCAGTTCCAACGATGTTCGGTTTCGATGAAACGCAGGGTGCCCGACTTGCTGCGGATCACCATGCTGTGAGTCTTCGCCCCTCCGGGATAGAATCCCACGCCCTTGAGGAAATCGCCGTCGGTGATACCCGTGGCCACGAACATGATGTCGTCCCCCTGAGCCAGTTCGGTGATCTCGAATACCTTGGACGGGTTGTCCACGCCCATGCCGATGGCCCGCTGGCGCTCGCCCTCGTTGCGGAAGGCCAGTCGGCCCTGCATGTCGCCGCCGAGTCCGCGCAGGGCGGCCGCGGCCAGCACGCCTTCGGGCGCGCCGCCGATGCCCATGAGGATGTCCACGGTGGAGTCGGGCACCGCGCAGGCGATGGCCGCCGACACGTCGCCGTCGGGAATCAGGTGGATGCGACAGCCCAGCTCGCGCACCTCGGCGATGAGTTCCTCGTGACGCTCGCGGTCGAGGATGGCCACGGTGAGGTCGTCCACCGTCACCTTCTTCACCTCGGCGAGGGTCTGCAGGTTTTCCGTGGGCGAGCGGGTGATGTCGATGACGCCCACGGCCTCGGGGCCCACGGCGATCTTTTCCATATAGGTGTCCGGCGCGTGAAGGAAGTGCCCCTTGGGCGCCACGGCCACGACGGCCAGGGCGTTGGGGCGCCCGTAGGCCACGGAGTTGGTGCACTCCAGCGGATCGAGTGCGATATCGACCTCCGGAAGATCCCCCGTGCCGACCTTCTCGCCGATGAAGAGCATGGGAGCCTCGTCCCGTTCGCCCTCGCCGATGACCACCGTGCCGTCCATGGCCACGTCGTTGAAACGCTCGCGCATGGCGGAGACGGCGGCCTGGTCGGCCTCGTTGGGGTCGCCGCGGCCGAGCATTCTGGCCGAGGCGATGGCGGCGGATTCGGTGACGCGCGTAAGCTCGAGCGCGAGGTTGCGATCCATGTTTTTCCTTTCGGGGTGAATCCGTGGGTCGAGGGGATACATCAATACTAGACAGCAGGTCCGCCCCTGACAAGATCCATTCCAACTTGCCGCTGCCAGCCGCGGAGCCTATGATCGCCCCATGAGACTTCTCGGCATTCTTCTGCTCCTGCTGATTCTGGCCGGATGCCAGTCCGACAGCACCTGTCCGGCCGGCTATGCGGACCAGGACGAGCTCATCGTCGAGCGCGTCGAGGGCGTGTCGCGGGAGCGGCTCATGGACTATGTGACGGATTTCAGCTCCATCCACTCCCGATTCATCGACTACGACGAAGGTTCCACTGAAGCCTTGAACCTGCTTGTCGAGTGGATCGAGGCTCAGGGAAACGTAGCGGTATGGGACTCATTTTCCATACTCCGTCGCCGTTGGATCGACACGGCCAACGTCTACGTGGACTTCCCCGGCACCGTCGCCCCGGAGCGTCAGGTGCTCGTGGGCGCCCACTGGGACTGCTCTTCGGGCAACGCGAGCTTCAACGACTCCAGCGCCATCTCGCCCGGCGCCGTGGACAATGCCACGGGCGTGGCGGCCCTGCTCGAACTCACGCGCATCCTTCGCGACACCCCCACCGCCTACACGGTTCGTGTGGTCTTCTTTGCGGCGGAGGAGGTGGGGTTCAAGGGCAGCAAGCGATACGTGGAGTACTGGGACAATGAGACGGGTCCCGACAGTCTCGTCTGCATGGTGAATGTGGATATGATCGGCTGGGACGGTGATTCCGAGCCAGATCTTCGCTTACTCTGCCATGGTGAATCCGTGCCCCTGGCCGCCCAGGCCCTTCCATTGGCATCTGAACTGGCCGCCCCGGTAACACTCGATACCCTCAATTGGGAGAACCCATTCAACGCGGACGGAAGTGATCACTACTGGTTCTGGCTGCAAGGACTTCCTGCCATGTTCCTTTGGGAAGGCCCGGACGATGCCTTCCCCTACGCCAACAGCAGCCAGGACACCCTCGGCGCGGTGATGCCCGAGATCCTCGAGGCCGGCGCGAGGACCATCGCCGCCACGGTGCTGCAGCTGGCGATTCCCCAGTTGCCCGACTCCTAGCTATCGTCCAGCCAGGCTTCCAGATCCAGTAGGGTGAGAATGCCCAGACCACCGCTCGAAAGGCGCACGGGCAGCATGTGCTTGTGGGCTTCCTGCAGCTTGCGCCGGGCTTCGCTCAGGCTGGCCCTGCCCGAGAGGGGAATCTCGGCGTGCAGGATGACCCGGCCGATCTCCCTGTCGGCCTGCAGGGCCATGCACCAGTGCCCCAGCTGATCCCGATCCACCAGGGAGATGGTGATGGGGTCCAGCTCGACGGCGAAGAAGGGCGCGTAGGGATAGCTCTCGAGCCATGTCCAGGCACGGGCGAGCTTGGCGTCTCCGGGAATGGCGGGAGGTAGGGGCGCGGCGGCCTGCTCGGCGCTGCCTCGGGCTAGAGCGCTCAATCGACGGGCCAGGCGGAGTTCGGCGCCGCCGGCGTTGTAGATGAACAGGGCGATGACCACCAGGAGTATCCACTCCCGATCGATGATCGCCACCGCCACGAAGATCACCGCCACCGCTCGGCCCACCCAGACGGCGATGCGCGTGGCGTCCAGGTGCTCCCGGCGGAGCGAAAGCAGGGCGCGCAGCACGCGGCCGCCGTCCATGGGAAAGGCCGGAATCAGATTGAAGAGGCCCAGCATGAGATTCGCGCCGAGCAGGGGCACGAAGATGCCGGCGGGCCCCGATCCCATGGCCAGCACCAGTATGGCCAGGGGAATGGCCAGGATGAAATTCACCGCTGGACCGGCCAGGGCGATGGCGATCTCCTGCCCCGGAGTCTTAGGAAGACCGAGGGTGCGGGCGATGCCGCCGATGGGCATGAGGGTGATGTCCAGGATGGGAATGCCGTAGCGCCGCGCCACCACGCTGTGTCCCAGCTCGTGGAGCAGCACGAAGAAGAAGAGGGATACGAGGATGAAGGCCACGCGCAGGCCGGCGCCCGGGCCGCCGCTGAAAACCTCCAGGGCGACGATCACCACCAGGAAGAAGGGGAAGGTGAAGTGCAGGCGAACGGGGATACCCAGGACCCTGCCTATCTGCATGCCTCTCAGTCTCATTTTCCAAACATAGTCGAAGCAGGGTCCTCCGGCCAGCGCCGAAAGACCCGGAAACAACGGGAAGGCTTGCGGGACAACGAGATGCGGCGGGAGCGAGCACTTTGACCAGGGCTTTTCCCATCTGGTATAATTGTCGCCTGCAAGCCCACGAACACCGTTCCACACAAGGCGATGGCTCTAGCACATGATCCGACCGCACACCCGTCTCTGCATCCTGATGATCCTGGCCATGGGCATGCTCGCCCCGGCGGCCGCGGGCATCCTCTTCGATTTCGAACAGCCCTACTTCGTGGAAGAGGTGGACGTGGTGGTGAAGGACCATTGCATGGTGAAGCACGAAGGCATCTACCACGTGTTCTATATCCAGAGTTTTCCCCCGGATGACGGATGGATGCGCGAGGAGAAGTGGCTCGGGCACATCACCAGTCCCGATCTGCGCCACTGGACGCGCCAGGACAGCGTCCTGCCGGTGGTGCCCGGGACCTGGGAGGAGGAGTTCATCTGGGCGCCCGATATCGTGGAGAAGCCCGAGGGCGACGGCTGGTACATGTACTACACGGGCGCGAACTACTGGGTGACCCAGCAGACCGGCGGCGCCAAGAGCTCGGATCTCTACAACTGGGATCGTTTCATGCACAATCCCATCTATCATCCGGGATCCTGGGCCTTCTGGTTCGAGGAGAACCAGAGCTTCCCCTGGTCCAACTGCCGCGATCCGGAGATCTTCCACGCTGAGGACGACCGCGAGTACTACATGCTCAACACGGCCCGCATGGCCGACTCCACCGGCGCGGTGAGCCTGGCCATGAGCACCGACCTGGTGCACTGGGTGGACGCGGGCCCCTTCTACGCCCACGAGAACGAGAACATGATCGAGAGCGTGCAGCTCATCGAAGACGGAACGGGTTACTACCACTTCCTCTTCACCGAGGAGAGCGTCACCGGCACCTCGCACATGTTCAGCGACGAACCCTTCGCCGGCTGGGATCTCGACAACCGCGTCATCATCGACGAGGGTCATGGGGCCGAGATCACCAAGGTCGACGAGGATGAGACCCTCTTCAGCCGTTTCAACGGCCTGGTGACGGTGGAGAACATCATCTACTTCCTCCGCTTCGACGAGATCCTGCTGGAGACCGAGGACCACCGTCCCGAGATCCAGCGCCTGGACGGCCTGCAGCCCTGGTGGCACACCTACATCGGCAACGCCTTCGGCAACCAGCCCACCTGGGGCGACAACCCCCACCAGCGCGGCGCAGGACACAGCAACCTGGAGGGCAACTCCTACCTGGCCACCTACGAGGACTATCCCGAGCCTTCGGACGAGGACCTCGGCGCCTGGGCCGGCAACGAGACCTGGGGCGTGCTCAAGAGCGATCCCTTCACGGTCACCGAAGACCGCATCAGTCTTCTCGTGGGCGGCGGCGACCTGCCCAACGTCTGCTTCGCGGCCCTCATCGACTACGAAACCGACCGGGTGCTCTTCACGGAAACCGGGCTCCACTCCCACTGGATGAGCCCCCGCCTCTGGAACACCGAGACCCTGATGGGCACGGAGGTCTACGTGGCCATCGCCGATCTCTCCATCGGCGACTGGGGACACATCGCCGTGGACTCCATCAAGGAGTACATGCGCGATGGCGACGATCCCTTCCCGCCCAGCGACCCCATGGTCGACGGTCCCACCCTGCTCGACGTGCTCATCGACGCCGGCTACGATCCCACGGGCCTGGCCGAGGCTCCCGCCTCCATCGGGCGCATGCTGGATCCCTATCCCAATCCCTTCAATCCGGTCACGCGCATCAGCTTCGAGCTGGAACGCGAGGCGCGCATGCAGCTGCGCATCGTGGACATCCAGGGCCGTACGGTGAAGATGCTCGAGGACAGCACGCAGCCCGCCGGCCGTTGGGAGATGGTCTGGGACGGTCGCGACGAGGCCGGCGAGTCCGCCGCCAGCGGAATCTACTTCGCGAGCCTGGTCGTCGAGGGTGAGGCGGCCGGCAGCCGGAAGTTGGTGCTGCTCAAGTAAGGCGCTCGCGGTCTCTCCTCGAGCTCCGGTTCGGCCGCTTGATCACCCTGCATCCCGACACCTCGATGGGCGACCTCACAAGTCGCTGTTCGGAGAGCCGCTTCGCTTGCATCTAGGCAATGGAGAGTAGTCGCGAGAGTCTGTCGCGACTACGGCCGAGTGCAGATCGCGTAGTTCAGGTCAGCAGTCCCCAGATGGCCGCCGCCGACACAGCGAGAAACAAGATCCACTGCGGAAGCTCGATGGGCTTCCGCTTTTTCCATGCGACGAGGATCAGGCTCCAGAGGCAGTAGGAAATCGCAAGCAGGGTGAACAGAAGACCGACATCGAAACCCTCTTCGCCGAGCGCGGCGTAGGCGAAGCCGCCCGCCATGGTCAGCAGGGTGATCGTGACGATGTGCCAGCAATAGTAGTTGGTGTACTTCGGAATCGGCTTGAGCTCGCAGGCGAGCAGAGGCTTCGCGATGGCGCGCCCGCCCAGGAAGGTGTGGACGGCCCAGGTGAACAGCGACAGCAAGGCCGCCAGCGCAAAACCGTGGTTGACGATGCTCATGCACGCTCCTCCCGCCGGACTGTACACGTGTACAATCCCACGCCCTGTACCCGGGTACAATCCCAATTCGCTGTGAACTGAAAATGGAATCCACCCGGGTGGATTTCACTTTTTGCTGCGGATGGAAACGGGCTCGAGGAGGCAGGCGCCTCCCCGAACGATTTTGGACGCTTGCGGCTTCTCCTCGCGTTCCCGCTCGGCGGAACCGCTGTAAGATTCCTCTATATTCGCCGCCCGCCTCGCAAGTCACGCCTCGGAGAACCGCGTCGCTTGGTGAAAAGGAATCCACCCGGGTGGATTTCACTTTGTGCTGCGAATGGAAACGGGCTCGAGGAGGCAGGCGCCTCCCCGAACGATTTGCGA
Source organism: uncultured bacterium (assembly GCA_964344565.1). Classification (GTDB taxonomy): domain Bacteria; phylum Krumholzibacteriota; class Krumholzibacteriia; order JACNKJ01; family JACNKJ01; genus JACNKJ01. The sequence continues at coordinate 30,632 of CAYFNT010000008.1, read as the reverse complement.
AGCTCTAGTGAGGGGAGGCGCCTGCCTCCTCGAGCCCTATTTCAGTAGCATCATTTTCCGGCTGTCGCTGAAGTCCTCGGTCTTGAGGCGATAGAAGTAGATGCCGCTGGAGGCGGGATGGCCGCGCCGGTCCGTGCCGTCCCAGACCACGGCGTGATGCCCCGCATCGAATCGCGTGCCCGGCACCAGATGGCGCACCAGGCGGCCTTCCAGATCGTAGATGCGCAGGTTCACGCCCGCGGTTTCCGCCAGGGAGAATCGTATCTCCGTGGAGGGATTGAAGGGATTGGGGAAGTTCTGATGCAGGCCGAAGCTGGCCGGCGGCGGTTCCTCCGCATCGACGCCCTGCCCCGGAATGGTCACGGAGCCGTCCACAAGGGTAAGGCCCGCGATGGGATCGCCGATGGAGTCGCCCAGGGCGCAGATCTCCATGAAGTCCAGAGGCGAGACCGACCACTCGCTGCGGCCGATGCTGAAGTTCAGGAAGAGCAGTGTATCGCCCACCTGGGTGAATAGACTGTCGCCGCCGTCCTCGTCGAACCATTCGATATGGATCTCTCCGGCTTCCGAACCGGCGAGCAGATCGAGGTCGTCCTGGCCGCTGCTGACGCCGGTGAAGGTCATGAGCGTGTCGGAGAACATCACCCGCAGCGACATGGCCGATAGGCTGTCCAGCCCTTCGGCGAGCATGGGAATCTGGACATCGCCCTGGCCAGTGATGAGAGTGGTGTCGGGGAGGGTCAGCACGATGCCGTCCCGCGGGCCCGCATCGCGGTCGCGATAGCTGGGCGCCCAATTTCCGTCCACATCGCCCATGCGCATGCCGTAGACGTACAGGTCCTCGTCCTTTTTCAGGGGCTCGAAGACCGTGCTGTCCGGATCGAAGGCCCAGTCACCCGAAGGCAATGGGGCGATGAAAGCCGCCGCCTCGGCCACGCTCACCGCGTCGAGGGAGTCCACGGCCTCGTCCAGATTCACGTCTGCGGCTCGGAGGCGAAGGTCGCCGGTCAATACCTCGAGCCCGGCCTCGTGGCGCAGGATCTTCACGGCGTCCAGGGAATTGCTGCCGTGCAGTTCGTCGTCCTTGCTGATGTTGAGCACATAGTCGCCCATGGGATAGGGCTCGAACTCCCACTCGCCGTAGTTATTGGAAACGGCGTCCTCGTTGGGCGGTCCCATGGAGAAGACCACGCCGGGGATGAAGTCCTCCTCGGTGTAGTACTCCACGATGCCCGTGACCAGGAGGTTGACGTCCAGCACGATTTCGCCGAAGGGCGGATCGTCGACCCAACCGACCTCATGCAGCGTGTCGCCCGCCGCGTCCCTCATGACGCAGAGGCTGTCCACGAAGGAGATCTGCGTGGTGTCGGTGGCCGTCAGGGCGGTGAAGCTCAGGCCGAAGAGGAAGAGCGGATCGTCCTCCGGCAGGATGGGATCGATGCCGCTCTCGTCCTCCCAACGAATATGGACGGTCTGCTCGTCGAGGCTGTCGGAGAAGGTCCGCCCGGGCAACCAGTTCTGCAGGCCCTCGTATCTGATCGTCGTGCTGTCGAAGGTCACCGCGGTGCTGTACTCGGTGAGGCTGTCCTCCCCCGAGTAGGCGAAGGAAACCGGAGTGGGGAGTCCGGAGCTGATCTTGGCCGGGAAGATCAGGGAGTTGGTGGTCTCCGCCAGAACCATGACGTAGTTCTCCTTGACCTCCTCCGCCTCCATCCCGAGCCCGTTCACGACGCGAAGCCTCACCGAGTAGATTCCCGGATCCTGATAGGTGTGGGCGCAGTCCTGGGTGAACTTGTCGTAGTCGCCGTCGTTGTCCAGATCCCATTCGTAGGTCTCGGCGAGACCTTCGGTGAGATCGGTGAAGATCACGTAGTGCGGGGCGGGCCCGAAGAGGGAATGCCCGATGAAGTTGCAGTTCCATTCCACGCCCGCTGCCGTGAGGACATCGCCCAGGTAGATCTCCTCGACCATGGGTTCGTCGGGCGTGATCGGATCGTCCCCCTCGCGGTCATACTCCTGGATGAGATCGGTGCTGATCCACCCCCAGGGCAGGGAACTCAGATCGGCGACCACCAGGAAGACGGATTCGCCGATGAGGCTCTCGGTGTTCCAGAGCCGCAGATCCATGCCGTTGGCGTTCGCGCCGGTCTCGCGGAAGAGCAGGCGGAAGTCCGATTCCCGCACCAGTGCGACGAAGCAGGTGGAATCCTGATCGCCGCCTCCCACGAGCAGGCTGATCCGATCGCGCTCGAGGGTGAAGGCGTCGCTCTTGAGCAGGCCCGTGGGGCCGTTGCCGCGGCTGCGCCCCGGGTTGGCGAAGCCCGGATAGGGGAAGAGCTCGAGGGTCGAGACGTAGCTGTTGCCGTCCATGTTGCTGCTGGACTCGCCGCGCTCGAGGGGATTGTCCCCCCAGGTGGGCTGATGCTCGAAAGCCGTGCCGAACTGGGGCGTCCACCATTCCCGGAATCCCTGCATGCTCTCCAAGGTGGGCCAATCGCCTCCCCAGAGCGGAGAGATCATCTCGTCGAAGCGGATGAAGTAGCGGTCGCCGCCGATAAGGGTGGCGCGGGCGTATCGGCTGAAAACGGGCTCGCCGTTGAGTTGAGTGACCTCAGCGCCGTAACCCACGTCGAAGATTCCCGCGGCCCCCGGCCAGAAGGGCCCGAAGGGATCCAGGGCCACCGTATGGTAGGTGCCCGCGTAATTCTGCCTGGTGAAGAAGAAGTGCCACTTGCCGGCCTCGTCTTCCCATAGGGTGGCGCTCTCGATCATGTTCGCGTTTGAGGAGCGGCAGAAGGTATCCAGGTGGGCCCAGTTGTGAAGATCCTCGCTCACGGCCAGATCGACGGCCGAGTTGCCGCTGGCTTCGCGCACAGTGTTGAGCATGTAGTAGAGCGTGTCGCCCGGAACCTGATAGACGAAGGGATCCCGGCAGTTGGCGTACTGGTAGAGGGGGTCCGCCCAATCGGTCCAGGAGCCGGGCTCGTAGATGGGATTGTCCTCGTCCCGCACCCAATTGTAGAGATCGTCGCTCCAGGCCATGCCCGTGCGCTGCCTCACCACCTCGGTGGTGTCGGCGCCCGTGTAGTACATGAGCCATCCGCCGCCGGGATCCTCGATCACGTGGGGCGCCCAGATGAATCCGTTCTCCCAGGTGCCCGGCACCACGGGCAGGATACTGTCCTGGCGGGTCCAGTGGCGCAGGTCGGGACTGGTGGCGTGGCCGAGCCACTGCTCGAAACCCAGCGGCCATACCGGGCCGTCGGGATATCCCTGGATGAAGTAGAGGTGGTAGAGGCCCTCATGGTAGACCAGGGTGTGATCCTTGCATTTGACGCCGTAGTCCTCCACGAAGAAGGCCTGCTCGAAATCGTAGAAGATCTCGGCCGAGGCGAAGGCCGTCATGATCAGCAAAAGGAGCGCTGTCAGAAGCCGATTGCGTTTCATGGCGGGCCCCCTTTCCGATGCCGGCCGCCCGCTGCCGATCGCCCGCGGGCGCTTACTTCAGAAGTACGAGTTTGCGGCTCTCCACATGCCGGCCGTCCAGGGCCATGCTGGCGAAATAGAGTCCGGAGGGAAGCGGCCGGCCATCGTCGTCGAGGCCGTCCCAGACGAGGACGCTTTCGCCCCGCTCCTTGGGAGCGTCCCACAGTTCGCGGACGCGGCGTCCGGAAGCGTCGTGAATGCTCAGGTTCAATCGCGCGGCTTCGTCCAGAACGAAGCCCAGGCGCGTGGAGGGATTGAAGGGATTGGGATGCGGATTGAGCAGTCGGCCCTTCACGGGGCTCGGCAGCTCATCCACCACCGTGCCGCCGTAACCTGCGTTTTCGAGAATCTCCCAGATCGTGGGACCGTCCACCATGGGATCGGCAGGAGTGCCGGGCTCGTGGCCGTCGTACCAGTACTCCTCGATGCTGTCCACGGCGATGTTGCCCCAGTCCCCATCGAAGAGGTCGGCGATGACGAAGTAGACCTGGGTGCCGATGAGCGTTTCGACGTTCCAGAGGTACTTGAGCATCAGGTCGCTGTTCATGCCGGTCTGCATGAAGTAGAGCTGATGGCTGCTCGCGTCCACCATGGCCACGAAACAGGTGTCCGGATGGGCTCCCCCGCCCACCAGCATGGAGAAGCGATCCATTTCGATGGTGTAGCTGTCGCTCTTGATCATGCCCACGGGACCGTTGCCCTGGATCCATCCCGCCTGGTTGTATCCGGGATGGGGATACTTCTCGTAGGTGGCGATGTAGCTGTTGCCCTCCATGCGGCTGTGAACGCTCAGACGCTCGTAGGGATTGTCGCCCCAGGTGGGCTGGAAGTCGAAGGCCGTGCCGAAGACCTTGTGCCAATGGGGCTGGAGGCCCTCCATGCTGAGGATGTCGGGCTCGTGGTCGTCGGTGTCGATATCCACCATGTCGAAGCGCAGGTAGGACTGCGGCCCGTCGATCAGGGGCACGGTGTTGAAGCCGCTGAAGAGCCACTCGCCGTCCACGTCGGTGAGCTCCACGCCTCGCCGCTTGGTGAGGTAGTTGCCGTTTTCCATGTCCCAGCCGCTCAGCAGTGAATCGCTGTACTGGTGGTAGGTACCCTCGGTGCCCTCCTCGTAGTAGAAGAGGTGGAAGAGACCGCCGGCGTCCTGGACGATATGCGTGCTTTCGATCTGCATGCTGTCGTCGTTGGTGATGACGGGAACGCCCCAGTCTTCCCATTCGAGGGCGTCGGTGCTCGTGGCCAGTCCCACTGCGCCCTGATTGAAGTTCGTGGTGGCCGTGGTGAACATGTGATAGGTCCCGGCCTCCGGATCGTAGTAGATCTCGGGATCGCGGCAGTTCGACCACTCGCCCAGTTCCCAGTCGGACCAGCGGCCCGGCTTGTAGATGGGATTGGTGGGGTTGCGCACCCAGGTGAAGAGGTTTGAGCTGAAGGCCACGCCGATCTGCTGGCAGACGTCCTCGTCGGCGCCCGTGTAGTACATCCACCAGCCCGTGCCCAGGGGGCTTTCGATGACCCTGGGAGCCCAGATGAACTTGCCTTCCCAGGTGTCGGGAACCACGGGGAGGATGCTGTCATGGGCGGTCCAGTGGCGCAGATCGGGGCTCGTGATGTGACCGAGCCAGCGCTCGGTTCGATCGTATTCGCCGTATTCCTGGGGTAGGCTCTGAATGAAGAACACGTGGTAGACGCCTTCGTCCCTGACCACGGCGTGGTCCTTCACGAAGACGGAATCGCGTTCGAGATAGTAGGGCTGCTCGAAATCGAGTAGGACTTCGCCCTGACCGACTCCCGCTCCGAGAGTCAGCGCGAGGACGAGAATCGGAAGGGCCCGAGTACCGAATCTCCTCACAGTGATCCTTTCACGCCTGGATGAAGGCGTAATTATATCACAGAATTACCGCGGGAACCAAGGCGCTCGAGGGATCAATTGTGCAACAGAAAACCCAGATCCTGATAGGTTTCCATATTGTAGATTATCCTTACCAGTCGTAGCTCATCGGGGTGCGGATCGTAGCGACGATTAGTTTTGTTCATGCAGTGATCGGGGTCGTTGCTGTGCACCCAGAATCCGATGGCGTGCCCGAACTCGTGCAGCACCACCTGGAAGAGCCCGTCCTCGTACTCCGGGGTGGCGTCGCCGGCCAGGATGATGGCCATCTTGATGGGCGTGAGGGTGTCCATGTTCCATTCGAGGATGGTCGTGATGCCGTTGATGGTCATCGTGTCGTCGTAGGCGAAGTTGAGAACCGCGGTTTCGGGATCGTCGACGCGAACGTAGATGTCCAGCCCGGAGCTCGCCTCCCAGGTATCCAGGGCATCGATGATGACCGGCACGTAGTCCAGCCCCTCGTTCTCGTGCGGAGGAATGTAGGTGGTGATGGGGAATTCGGGCCGGATCAGATGGAAGTTCGTCGGCGGCGGCCGGAGAATGTGGAAGAAGTAGGCGAGGAAATCGTCGTAGGACTCCGAGTCGAAGGGATGGGGCGAGAAGGTGCCCATCATGTACTCGACGGAATCCTCCACCGCGCGTGAATCGAGAAGGTCGAACCAATCGCCCAGGTCGGACCCGTGCTCGTCGTAGTAGGTTCCGGGGAAGTCCCAGGCCCCGCCCTCCTCGTAGAGGGGAACGTCGTCGCAGTGGAACAGGCCGTCGGGGCCGGTCAGGGATATCACTCCGTCGTACTGCACGGTCAAGCCTTCGATGGGATCGCCGGATTCGAAGTCGATGACCTGGCCGTGGACCGTGTATCCGGCCACCCTTCCGAGCACCGCCTCGCACCAATCGGACGTGTTGCCGCTCACGCCCACGCTGCGCACCCGCACGTAGAGCTCCAAGCCGGCCTCGAGGCCGTCGACGTCGTAGCGTTCCTCATCGGCGCCGGGGGTCTTCTCCATGATCCCGACCAGGTAGGCCGATTCCCATTGCTCGTCGTCGATGAGATAGGGAAAGGCGCGGATCTCGAAGCTGTGCACGGGTTCGCGCAGGCCCTCTTCGGGAGGATAGAAGGCGATGGCCAGACGTCCCGCATCGCTGCCGGGCCCGGCCCTCAGATCCGAAACGGTCTCGGGAGGATCCACCGGCTCGTCGGGCTGCACCTCCACGGTCCACTCATGCTCCCACTCCAGTCCGCCCGCGCGAAGCACGCCGCGCACCTCGTAGAGCCCCACGGTCAGGGCATGGAAGTAGAAGAACCCGTCGGTGGACTCGGCGGGCTGGCCGTCCACGAAGAACTCGAATTCCGTCTCCAGATTACCGGCTTCGATGTCCAGCTGAAAGACCAGGGTCTGGCCGAGCACGTTCACCAGCTGCGTATCCTCGGGGAAGTGGGTGAACCCCCATAGGATCTTCAGCTCCCAGCTGTGGCTCATGGATTCGAGGCTGTCGTTAACGGCGATTTCCAGGGTGAGGAAATCGTCGGGGCTGCCGGCCTGGGCATCCACATGCTCCCAGGCCCTGAGCGTGAAACTGTCCATCTCGCAGAGGTGTACGCCCTCGAGCTGGGCTTCCACGGACACCGGCCCCGCCCCCTGGGCGTGCAGGACGAAGGTCAGGGAATCGTCCTCGGCCAGGAAAAGACTGTCGCTGGAGGGGCTGGTATATAGGATTTCCAGAGGATCGGGCGGATCCTCGGGCATGGTGGTCGAATCCTGGCAGGCGGCCAGAACGGCCAATGCCGCCAGTAGCAGCAGGGATAGTGAGGATTTCATGTTTTTTTCACAGTTAGTGGACAGCATAACGAATATAGTCCCGCGAAAATCCCTGGGCAAAATGAACTTGCACATTTCCCGGCCATGGGATGCCTTGAACGGCGAAAAGGGCTCGGGTATATTGCCCCTGCTTGAATCCGAAAGGACTTTCTCCAACCCGAAACGGGAGATTCGAAATGAAACGTAGCGCCTTGCTCCTGACCATCCTGGTCGGCATCCTGCTGCTCGCGCCCGCAAGCTTCGCCCAAGACACCCAGCAGGCCGAACTGAGAGCGTCCACCGGATGGGAGTTCCTCCGGAACGGTCAGTTTGCCGACGCAGCCTCGGAATTCGAGAAGGCTCTTGGATTCGACCCCGCCAACTTCGGTGCCGGCGAAGGACTCGGAGAAGCGGCTCTCCAGCTTCAGGATTGGCCCCGCGCCAAGCGCGGCTTCGAGGTGGCCCACAAGGCCCAGCCCGAGAACTGCACGGTGAAGGCCAAGCTGGCCTACGCCGAGATGCGCCTGAAGCATCGCGCCCGGGCGCGCGACCTCTACGAAGAGGTCGTGGGCTCCACCGGCTGCAATCCCAACGACAACTACTCCCGGATGCAGCTGGCCATCATCTACTCCAATGGTAAGAGCGAGGACGACAAGGATCGCGCCATCCAGCTCTTCAACAAGATCCTGGCGACCGAGGAATCCGACGAGAGCATCCTCTTCCAGGCCAACTTCTACCAGGGGCGCCTCTACAAGCAGCGCAAGAGCTATGACCGGGCCATCGAGTTCCTCGAGAAGGCCTTCACGCTCCAGCCGGATCAGACCAGCGGCCGCTACGATCTGGGCGTCCTGTACTTCAACAAGGAAGAGTTCGATCTGGCCCTCAAGCACCTGAACATCGCCTACGAGTCGAAGGCCAACGACTTCAACGTGAACCTGATGATGGGTCTCTGCTATCTGGAGAAGGGCAACTCCGAGGACGACGCCATGACCTACCTCCAGAAAGCCGTGAACCTCGTCAAGCTCATGAAGCCCGAGGATCGCCCCGACAAGAACCTGCCGCACAAGTACCTGGCCGATCTTTACCGGGCCAGCGGCGAGGCGCGCAAGGCCATCAAGACCGTCGACGCGGGACTGCGCATCACCAAGGACGAGGACACCAAGGCGGGCCTGATCTGCAGCAAGGCCAAGGCTCTCGAAGATCAGGGCAAGTACGAGGACGCCCTGGACCTCTTCGAGTCCGTCATGGCCAACAAGAAATGGGGCAGCTACGCCCGCCAGCAGGCCGAGCGCCAGGAGCAGCTGATGGCAAGGCAGGCCGCCGGCAACTAGTCGCATCCGACGACATCCGGAGGACGCCTTGCGTCTGAGCTTCTATCTGGCCCTGCGCCATCTCATCAGCCCCCGGAGGAGCCGGGCCCTCTCCATGACGGCCCTGGTCGCCGCCGGGGGCATTTTCACGGGCGTGATGGCCCTCACCCTGATCATCTCGGTGATGAACGGCATGGAGGCGGAACTGGCCGCCCTGCTTCAGGACGGCGAGGGCCACCTTCGCCTGGAGCCCGCCGGTCCCGAGGGCCTGCATGATCTGCCGGCCCTGCTGGCGGATCTGGAATCCCTGGACGGCGTGAGAACCGTGGCTCCCTACGTCGAATCGGAGGTGCTGCTGGTCAGGCGACAGCCGGGGGCCTCAACGCGCATGCAGACGGCCTCCCTGCGCGGTGTGGATCCGCGGCGCGAACGCGAGTTCAGCGGCCTGCTCGCCACCGATTTCGACAGCTTCGCGCTGCCCGCGGACTGGCAACTGCCCCCCGGCGAGGATGTCCACGAGGGCCTGGTGCTCGGGCTGGAGTTGGCCCACAATCTCGGGGTGGGCCGGGGCGACATCATCCGGGTGGTGGTGCCCGACGCCAGCTCGGCTTCCACCGACAGCGTCAGCGGTCGGGAAGAAGCGCGCCTGGTCCTGGATCTCTTCGATTCAGGCCTCTACGAGATCAACGCCACCCTGGCCCTCGGCGGACTGTCCCCCACGGCCCGCTTCCTCAAGGTGGACGGCGAGGCGGCGGGATTGGCGGTCGCCTGCCTGACCCCGGAGGACGCCACTCCCGTGGCCGAGGCGGTCCTGAACCTGGATCGATTCCAGGATTTCCGCGCCGAGACCTGGCAGCAGCGCAATCGCCTGCTCTTCGAGGCCATGGCGCGGGAGAAGCTGCTCATGTACCTGTTTCTGCTCCTCACCGTGGCCGTGGCCAGCCTGGGCATCGTGGGATCCATGACCCTCATGGTCAGCGAGAAGCGTGGCGAGATCGGAATCCTCCGCACCCTGGGCATGAGCCGGCGCTCGGTGATGGGCATGATCGTGCTCGAAGGCTGGGTGGTCGGCGTGGTCGGCGTGGCACTGGGATTGCTCGCGGGCTGGGGTCTCGGCTCCCTGCTCATGCGACATCCCTTGACCATCCCCTGGGATCTGTTCATCGTGGAGAACATTCCGGTGCTGATGAACCCCGTCGACTTCGCCCTGGTGGCGGGAATCACCCTGCTGGTGAGTCTGGCGGCGACCCTGTATCCGGGCTGGGAGGCCGCCCGCCTGGATCCGGTGGAGGCGATCCGGGATTCCTAGCCGGATACCGACAACCCCTATCCGAAGGATATCTCTTGGGCATCGACTACGTGCTCCCGCAGCCCTGCGTGAATCGTGAAGAACTCGGCGAGGACGGCCTTCGCCGCTGGACCTTCCTCTACATGGTCCACAAGTACCTGAAGGCCAATCCCGACATGCCCGGCGCCGTGAGCGAGCGCTGGAAGATGCCCCTGACCCGGGGACTGGACCGCGAGCAGCAGGAGTTCGGCCGGGAGGACGTGGAGAAGGTCGGCCGGCAGATCGGCCCCCTGATAGGGCGCTGCGCCGACTGCAAAGCGAACCTGGATCCCAAGGCCGACGAGTTCGGATGCGTGGGTCGCATCAACTATCCCATTCAGGCGCGCTTCGAGGAGTACATGGCCGATGCCCTGCAGAAGATCATGGACCGGCTCGAGCCGGAGGAATGGCCGGCCCTGCTTTCGCTCATCATGCGACAGGACGGGCCCTTCGACGGCAAGCCCGTGGCGCGCCTGCGCCTGCTCGCCTCGGGAGGACGCGGCAAGGTGCTGGAGCGGGACGAGGCGGTGGCCTTCCATCGGGTGGGCGACGGCCTGAGCACCGACTCGGTCATCCACGCGCTCATGGGCCTTCCCCTCGCCGCCGGCAACACCAGCTACGGCCGGGAAATCCCCAAGGACCTGGTGCCCGTTTATCAGGAGTTCCTCGGCGGACTGCTCTACGGATCCCAGTCGGACGAGAAGATCTCCAGCTTCTCCCGCAGCAGCTCCACCTATCTGCAGTTCCGATGGTTCCATCAGGCCCTGAAGCTGGCCTCCCAACTCGAGCTTCCCCTATGGATGAGCTGAGCGGCGACCGCGGCCTCTACGGCGAGCTGGCCGGCTACTACGACAAGATCTACTCCAACAAGCCCTACGCCGAGGAATCGGCCCGCCTCGCCGAGATCCTGCGGGATGAGGGCATCGCCGACGGATCCAGATTGCTGGAGGCCGCCTGCGGCACCGGCGCCTTCCTGGAGCATCTGCGCCGGTGGTTCAGCTGCCAGGGCTTCGACCTCTCCGAGGCCATGCTCGAGGTGGCCCGCGAGAAGCTGCCCGGGCTTCCCCTGTTCCGGGCCGACATGCGCGACTTCGAAGTTGACGAGCCCTTCGACGCCCTGCTCTGCCTCTTCTCCTCCATCGGCTACATGCAAGACGATGACGAACTGCGCGGCAGCTTCTCCGCATTCCGATCCGCGCTTCGCCCCGGAGGACTGCTCCTCATCGAACCCTGGATCGCGCCGAAAGCCTTCCGTCCCGGCACCGCGCACATGAGCACCTTCGAGGATGAAAACCTGAAGCTCTGCCGGCAGGTGGTCTCGCAGGTGGAGGATGGCGTGGCCGTGCTGGAAATGCACTGGCTGGAGGCTCGCGCGGGCGGCGAGGTGAGGCATCTCGTGGAGACCCATCGCATGCCCCTGGTGGCGCCGGAGCACCACCTGGAACTGCTCGCCGAGGCGGATTTCGAGGCTCGATTCGAGGAAGAGGGGCTACTGCCGGACCGCGGCCTGATCATTGCTAAAAAGCCGGGCTAGGCCTGGGCATTTACGGTGGACGCCTTTCGCGGAATACCTGTATCATCCGAATTCTGAAGAGTTTGCGAGCCTGACCGTGCCGGGGGAGGAACCTTTGAAGCGCCTCAGCGAATACCTTACGGCCTTCATCGAAGGCCTGACCCGGCCTTCGTTGCCCGCCCTGGCCGGCATGATTCTGGTGGCGGGCGCATCCCTGGCCGCGTGTTTCTGGCTGATCACTCCCGAACTCTTCAGCGGTCCCGGTTACGGCTACTTCGTGGAGAACGTCAACGACGAATACTCCTTCATCTCCGCCGACGTTCTCCGCCTTCAGCAGAATCCGCCCGACGATCCCGTGGTGCTCTACTTCGGCACCTCCTCCCTGCGCGAGGCCCTTTCCAGTCGCGGACATCTCGAGGAGCTGCTCCAGGAGAGACTGGACCGCAAGGTCAAGGTGCTGAACCTCACCGCCGGCGGTCTCACCCACTGGGAGATCACCGCCATGCTCGACGGCCTGCTCGAGGACATCAAGGGCGTCGTGGTGCTGCCCTGCTCGCCGGCGGTGCTCAATGAATCCGGCGACCGCCTCGACGAAATCACCCAGTCGCCGCGCCTGGCCCTCTTCTCTCCAGACCTCCAGGAAGAGCGCGAACTCCTAGGCTTCGAGAAGCGGGGCGAACTCTCGGGGAACTTCTTTCGCGACAACTACCGCTTCTTCGTGGCGAGGCTCGTGCCCGTGCTGCGACACGCCCTCAAGGGACGCCAGTGGCGCGACTTCCACGCAGGCGACAAGTGGCGCGATCCCAACGAGGCCGAGATGGCGGGCTTCATCCGGCTGCGCGGCCAGTGGGTGGACGAGATCGCCGAGCGCGGCGACCTCAACGCGGAAGCCTACCGGCGCATTTTGGGGCGCATCCGCGAGAATCCCGATCTGAACGTGGTCCTGCTGGCCTCGGTGTCCAATCCCAAGACCAACGACTGGGTGCGCTCCCTGCCCGGCTATCCGGCGGCGCAGGGACGTTACGAGGGCTACGTGGAGAGCTTCCTCGCCGGCGAACGAACGATCTACCGCGACTACGAAGCGCCCCTGGGCCTCGCGCCGGAGGACTTCAAGGACACCGTGCACTTCAAGAATCCGAAGGCCCGCGAGCGCTTCACCGAATACCTGGCCGACGACCTGGCCGAGATCTTCAGGGCCGGACCCGAACTCATGGAGGCACCGTGAAGAAACTCATGCGCATCCTCGGAATCCTGATCCAGGCCGTGCTCGGCGGGATCCTCTTCTTCATCGCCGTGAGCAGCCTCATCGGCCTGGAGACCGGCGCGCGCATCTTCAGGTACCAAGGATTCTGATGCGGCCGGCGCAAGAACTAGATCTGGTCGTGTTCGTCGTGCTTTGTGACCGGATGCGAGGCACGACGACGAACGTGATACAGGAGTATCATGGAGGAGGAGAAACGAAGCAGATGGTCACAAAGCACGCGAACCCAGAGGGCTGGCGGCACTTGCGTCGCATTCCATCGTCACTCGTCGTTGATGATGCGAAGGGGCATCACCTGCCTCCTCGTTCCTCGTCCTGCTCGCAAGTGCCTGCCAGCACGACCGAGCCCAGTTTTTGTGCAGGCCGCTAAATGATCCAGTCCCCCGTATTCTGGTTATTCCTCATCGGCAGCGTGGTCCTCTACTGGATCCTGCCCCGGCGATTCCGCTTCGGCGCGGTGGCGCTGAGCAGCTACGTCTACATCGCCACCCTCGACTGGATGAGCGCCACGGCCCTGGTGGTCTGGGCCCTGGCCTTCTACTACTTCGCGCCCCAGGCCGTGGGCGGCGGCGGATGGCGACGCTGGGTGGTGCCTGCCTCCATCATCGCGATCCTGAGCTACCTGGCCTTCTTCAAGTACATCCCGCCGATCATCGCGGCCCTCTCGCCCACGGACATCGAACGCACCTACGTGATCCCGCTGGGCATCAGCTACTTCAGCTTCAAGCTCATCCACTACGCCATCGAGGTGGGACGCGGCAACATGACCGACCGGTCGCTGCAGAACTTCTTCCTCTACATCTTCTTCTTCCCCATCTTCACGGCCGGTCCCATCGAGCGCTTCGACGTCTTCCTGGAGAGCCGCGACGAGAAGCCCAGCCTGGACGCCATCGTGCACGGCCTCTCGCGCATCATGTACGGACTCATCAAGAAGTTCGCCATCGCGGGGCTCGTGCTCGTGCCCCTCATGCGCGCGGTCACCGACGCCTCGGTGCTGCTGGAGCGCATCGACGTGCTGCCGGTGTGGAAGGTCTGGGGCTTCCTGGCCATCAGCTTCCTGCTGGTCTACATGGACTTCAGCGCCTACTCCGACATCGCCATCGGCGCCAGCCGGCTCTTCGGCATCCGCATCACCGAGAACTTCAACTGGCCGGTCATCGCGCCCAACGTGAGCAACTTCTGGAAGCGCTGGCACATCACCCTGGTGAACTGGGTGCAGGCCTACATCTACCTGCCGGTGATCGGGCTGACGCGCAACCCCTACCTGGCCATCTACAGCACCATGTCGGTGATGGCCCTCTGGCACGCGGGGTCCTTCCACTGGCTCTTCTGGGGCTGGTATCACGCCACGGGTCTGGTCATCTTCCTGAACTGGTCGCGCTTCAAGCGGAAGCGGAAGATCAAGTTCCCCGACAAGGTGCCCGTGCTGAAGTACTGGGGCATCGTGCCCACCATGATCTGGATCGTGGCGGGCTACGCCTTCACGACGACCTATCAGCACGCCACGCTCTACGGCGCGCTGCGCATCCTGGCCAAGCTCGTCTCCATCGACCTGCCCGCCTAGGAGAGTCATGACGAGCCTCTACGAGCGAGTCCTCCAGCACGGTCGCGCGAGGCCCGACAAGATCGCGCTCTGGCAGATCGGCGGCGGGGATCCCCTGCCCACCACCTACGGCGAGCTGGCCGACATGGCCGCTCGGGCGGCCACGACCCTCCACTCGGAACTGCCAGCCGGCGCGCACCTTCCCATCTTCGCCGCGAAATCAGCCGAGGGCATCGCCGCCATGCTGGGATGTCTCGGCTCCGGCCGCGTCTTCGCCTTCCTCAATCGAAAGCTGCGAGCGCCGCAGGTGGAAAAGGTGCTGGAGCTGTCCGGAGCGAAGCGCGGCATCATCGACGGACCCGGAGCCATGGCTCTGAAGGCGGGGCTCGAAGAAGGCGCATCCATCACAGGTTGCGCCTGGTGGACCACGGGCGAGACCGAGGGGCCTTTCAAGAAGCCCCTGTCGAAGCTGCCCGTCGCCTCGCCCTTGGGCGAGGCCCTCGCACCGGCCGGCGATCCGCCGGCCTATGATCCCGATGCGCCCGGCTGCTGCCTCTTCACCTCGGGATCCACCGGCACGCCCAAGGGCGTGCTCATCAGCGCGGGGGATCTGGCCGAACGCGCGGTCTCGGAAGTGGAATGGTACGGCCTCGGCGAGGACGACGTGCTGCTCAGCATCCTGCCCTTCAGTTTCGACGTGGGCCTGAACCAGCTCATGAGCTGCCTCGCCGCGGGCGCCACCCTGGTGCTGCTGGAAAGCTGGCTGCCGGCGGACATCCTCAAGGTCGCCGCCGACTTCAAGGTCACGGGCATCTCCGCCGTGCCCGCCATCTGGATGGACATGATGAACGCCGACCTGCGCTTCGGCGAAGATCACGCCGACCTGCGCTACATCACCGTGTCCGGCGGCGATCTGGCCGACCGCGACCTGAAGCGCCTGCCAAAACTCTCGCCCCATGCCGGCATCTTCAAGACCTACGGACAGACCGAGGCCTTCCGCGCGAGCTCGCTCGGACCCGAGGAGTTCGACAGCCACCCCGCCAGCGTGGGCCGCGCCTACGCCACGGTGAAGCTCTACGTGGTGGACGAGTCGGGCCGGCCCTGCGCCCCCGGTGAGACCGGCGAGATCCTCCACGGCGGCCTGGGCGCCATGCTCGGCTACCTAGGCGACGGCGACACCGACTCGAAGCTGCGGCCCAACCCCTTCTTCGGCGAGGGCGACGACAACGTGAAGATCATCTTCACCGGCGACATGGGAAGCCTCGACGCCGAGGGCTACCTCACCCTCTCCGGACGCAAGGATCGCATGCTCAAGGTCATGGGCAACCGCATCTATCCCGGAGAGATCATCGATCAGATGCTCGAGATCGAGGGCCTGGCCGAGGCCCAGGTGGTGGGCGTGAAGAAGGAGGACGGCGACACCGAGCTCGTCGCCTTCGCCGTGGCCGCTGCGGGAGCCGAGCTCGAGGAGCGCAGGATCCGCAAGGAACTGAACGCGCGCCTGCCCGCCTACATGGTGCCCTCGCGGGTGGAATTGCTGCCCGCCATGCCCCGCACCGGCACCAACAAACCCGATCTAAAGGCCTTGCAGGATCGCGCCGCGGGTCTTATCAATTGAGATCTCGACCCGAACCCAGCCGACGAGGATGAACATGGCCTTCAGCAAGGAATCGCTTCTGGAATTCTTCGAGAACGAGCTCGATCTGGACCTCGAGGAGATCCAGGACGACACCCCCATCATCTCCACCTCGCTCATCGACTCCTTCAACATGGTCGAGATGATCGCCTTCATCGAGAAAGAAGCCGACATCAAGATCGGCGCCACCGAGGTCAACCTCGACAATCTCGACAGCGTCGGGAAGATCCTCGCCTTCGTCGCGAGCAAGTAGCGCGGCTATCCCATTTCATCGCAGCAAGGCTCTCGCCCCCGAAGGGGGCTAGCGGCGGGATTGTCCGCGGCCCCCGGGAGAGGTATAATTAGAGGTCCTCTCACCACCTCCTCCCGATCGGCAGCCATGAATCTCCCCAAGACAATCCTCATCGCCCTGATTCTCTTCGCATCCACCGCTCTCGCCGCCGATCTGGACGGCGAGGTGGAATGGAACGGCATCTCCCACCTGCCCGACCTCGACACGCGCCCGCTCTGCCCGGTGGACGGACAGTCCTTCACCGTGAGAATGGCCGCCTACGCCGGCGACCTCGAAGCCCTGCGGGTGCAGGTGGACGACGGTACGGTCCAGTGGATCGACGCCTCTCCGGCGGAGCTACGCGGTCCCTACGAGATCTGGGAGGCCACGCTGCCCGCCACCGGCGCCACGTCCCAGCTCTACTGGTTCGAGTTGACCGACGGGGCCGACATCGACTACCTGAGCGCTTCGGGAGTTTCCGACGAGTCCCCCGCCGACGGCGGCTTCGTGGTGGACTTCGAGATCCTGAGTCACGCTCCCGTGGGCGCCACGCCGCTGCCCGGCGGAGGTGTCGTGTTCAAGGTCTGGTCGCCCGACCGCACGAGCTGCCACGTGCGCGGCGAATTCAACGGCTGGTCCACCGGCGATCCCATGGTGAAGGTGGGCGAGCACTTCGTGCTCCACGTGCCCGAGGCCGAGGCCGGCGACATGTACAAGTACTTCTTCCAGAACAGTCACTGGAACACGGACGCGCGGGCGCGGCGCCTGAATCCCGGCAACAACTACAACGCCTTCGTCGTCGATCCCATGGCCTACGACTGGCAGGTGGACGACTTCCAGGTGCCCTGGTTCGAGGAGATGGTCGTCTACCAGCTCCACATCGGAACCTTCGCCGGGCGCAACGATCCCTACGGCGCTGCGCCCTTCCCCGCGGGCTACCCCGAGGTCGCCGCTCGCGCCGGCCACCTGGCCGAGCTGGGCGTGAACGCGGTGATGTTCAATCCCTTCACGGAATTTCCCGGCGACCATTCGGCGGGCTACAATCCGGTCAGCGCCTGGGCGCCCGAGTGGATCTACGGCAGCCCCGATGAACTCAAGCAGATGATCGACGCGCTGCATGCCGAGGGCATCGCCGTGCTGCTGGACATCGTCTGGAACCACTTCTCCCACACCGACAACTTCCTCTGGTGGTACGACGGCACCCAGATCTACTTCGACGATCCGGCGGTCGAGACGCCCTGGGGCAGCCAGGCCGACTTCGACCGCACGGCCGTGCGCGAGTACTTCATCGAGAGCGCGCGCATGTGGCTGGAGGAGTATCGCCTGGACGGCTTCCGCATGGACGCCACCAGCTACATGAACATCCCGCCCCAGGAGGCCGCGGGCTGGAGCCTCATGCAGTGGCTCAACTACGAGATGGACCGCCGCTGGATCGACAAGATCGCCATCGCCGAGCAGCTTCCCGACAACAGCTGGATCACGCGTCCCGGCGACCTGGGCGGCGCGGGCTTCGACTCGCAGTACTACGACGAGTTCACCGACCGTCTGCGCGAGGAGATCTTCGACGCGTCCTTCGGCGACCCGGAGATGTGGAAGATCCGCAATATCGTCAACGGCGGCGGCGAGTACCTGAGCGGCCGCTACGTGACCAACTACCTGGAACTCCACGACGAGGCCTGGCCCACCAGCGGCGGCCAGCGCATGGTCAAGAGCATCGACGGCAGCTTCCCCCACGACGACATCTACGCCCGCGGACGCATCAAGCTGGGTCAGGGCCTCGTGCTCACGGCTCCGGGCATTCCCGCCATGCTCATGGGAAGCGAATGGCTGGAGGACACCGACTTCGGCACCGACTCCGCCAATCGCATCGACTGGTCGAAGAAGGACACCTACCGCGGCACCTTCGACTACTTCCGCGACCTCATCGGCCTGCGCAAGTCGATTCCGGCGCTTCACGCCGACGCGCCCCAGGACGTCTTCCACCTCAACGAGAGCGGCAACCTCATCGCCTTCCAGCGCTGGGCCGAGGGCGAGGTCGTGGTGGTCGTGGCCAACTTCTCGAACGCCGACTACACGGGCTACCGGCTCGGCCTGCCCCAGGCGGGCATCTGGCACGAGGCCATCAACAGCCAGGACGCGGCCTACGACGGAAACGGCCTGGTGAACGCCGGCGATATCCACAGCGAAGCGGTATCCTACGACGGCTTCGACCAGTCGGCCATGCTCGACATTCCGCAGATGGGGCTCATCGTACTGCGCCTCGGCGAGCAGGTCTCCGTGCCCGAGGACGGCGAAGCGGCCGGTCCTCCGCGGCTCCTGGGCGCCTGGCCGAACCCCTTCAACCCCTGGACCTCCATCGCCTTCGAGCTTCCCCGCGCGGAAGCCCTGCGCCTGGAGATCTTCGACGCCGACGGGCGAAAGGTGGCGACCCTCGTCGACGGGACGATGAACGCCGGACGACATGAGATAGTCTGGCAGGGTCGCGGCGAGGCAGGCGAAGAACTCGCCTCGGGCGTCTATCTGATGAAGCTGAGCGTGTCGGGTGAAGCGGAGACCGGGAAGCTGGTGCTGCTGCGCTAGATCTCGTGGGGCATGAATTCCATGGGACTGCGGAAGTAGCGGTCCGGGGGATAGTGCAGGAAGTTGCTCGCCCGCGAGGTGTAGACGCAGGCGTAGTCCCTGATCTGGGCGGCGAAGAGGCTGATTTCGTTGTCCACCTTGCAGAGCGCGCCCCAGTAGTCGTTGAAGCGCCGGGCCGCGCGATCCTCCGCGCCCTTGATGAGCATCAGGTTCGCCGTAAGCTGTTCCTCCAGCTCGCGCTCCTCGCGGGCCGTGAGCTCGATCTCCTTGTCCAGGTCCGCCAGTTGATCGCCGTTGAGCGAGCGGTACTGCGAGAGCTTGCGGTCGCGCAGGTCCTGATGTCGCCGCCGCACCTGATCGAGCTGCTGCAAGAGACTGCCGTTGGCGTCCTGCAGCTGGTCGAGCTCCTGGCGGATCTCCTCGTTGGCCGCCCCCGCGCGAATCTCGTGGTGCAGCTCCTCCACGATCATGCAGGTGCGCCAGCCGCTGGCCTTCTTCGAGCGCAGGATGTCGCCGAAGATGTGGTCGCCGATGTATAGGATGCGGTCCCCCAGCGCTCCGATCTGCTGCTCGAGGATCCGGAAGTTGCCGCCCGAGAAGGTGGGCACGTCGTGGTCCTTGGGCGAGAGGCTCTTCCAACGCAAGCGACGGTGGAAGAAGTCGGGCTTCTTGGATTCCACGACGACCAGGTCGAAGTACTCCCACCAGTCCTTCGCGCCCATGCCGCCGAGCACATGGGTGAGAACCTTGTCGGTGTATTCGTAGTCACTGTTGGTGAGCAGGAAGAGGCGATGACCCGCCCGGCGGAAGCGCGCGAGGGTGGCGGGAAGCGAGGGGTCGCGCAGGAAGCACTCGCTCAGTCGTTCGAGGATGATCTTCTTCAGCGAGCCGTCCCGGTGAACCAGGTCCACCGAATAGCGGATGTCGTCGAAAAGCTTCCAGGTGTCGAACTCCCCGGGCGCGTTCTCCAGAACCTCCACCGCGCTGGCGTAGAGGGATACCTCGGGCAGGCCGAAGAGGGTGTCGCTGGTCCAGTAGCGCTCGTCCGAGAGCGTGAGCGTGCGCGGGCTGTAGATGCTCTTGCGCTTCTCCCGATCCATGGGCGCCTTGCCGTGGTAGGCGTGGGCCACGTAGCTGAACTGGTCCATCTTGAGGATGTTGCCGCGCTGCTTGTCCACTACCAGGCCGCGGATACCGAAGGCCGGATCGTAGCGCGCCTCGCGCAGAGCCTCGGGGTAGCCCCGCTCGCGGATGAGCGCCTCCCGCGCCAGATCGAAGGCCAGGGCCTCGATGAAGTTGCGGTTGTAGAGGGCCAGGGTGTGGTCCATGTCGAAGCCGATCCAGTGGATGGAGTCCATCTTGAGATTCCGGTTCACGAAGATCCGGCTCTCATGGGGGATGAACTGCTCGTACCGGTGGATGGGCACCGGCCCGCGCTCTCTGTTCTTTTCCGGCTTCTGACTCATAAACACCGTAGTGGTAATGGTTTACTCTGACCTGAGACCCGGGGCCCGAAGCTCGAGGCCCTCCAAGCATGCAACTCCCCTGCCAGGACGGCAAGGGCATTCTGAGACGGTTTCGGGTGGTGTCGGAAGCGGATGGAAAGGATTGGGATCTCTAGGACTCAGCGAAGCAGGGTGATCTTCCGTGAGGAGTGGCCCGCTGGGCTGTCGAGAACCACGAAATAGATGCCGCTGGGGACATCCCGGCCGGCATCGTCCCGGCCGCGCCACATGAGGTCATGGTAGCCCGCGCTCAGCCAACCATTGTGGAGCCCTTTCACTCGGCGTCCGGCAACATCGCAGATGGCCAGATCGACTTCAGCCGCCTCCTGGAGCTGAAGCGAGACGGTGGTCACCGGGTTGAAGGGGTTGGGAAAGCAGGGCAGGAGTTGCATCCTCGATGCTGGCAGGTCCTCGACCGCCGTTAGGGTGCAATCCATGCCGAGGGCGCCCATGAGCACGCCGCAGTCGTTGTTCTCCGGCAGGCAGGGCGATTGCTCGGCGAGTGTGAGGATCCAGTTCTCATAGTCGCAGAAAAGGGGGTTCTCGGAGATGTTTCCGTTCAAGCCTGTCTGGTCACCTAGTTCACCCGTGTAGTTTCCCCCCTCATTGCCATACACATCGCTGCAATAGATCTCCAGGCTGGCGCCCGCCTGGCCCAGGTAAATACCGGGCCCTTGGTTGAAGGCTATGATGGTGTTTTCGACTACCGGGCTGGAAGAGGTAGTGCTTGCAATCCCACTCGCGCCATTCCCTGACCCCAGGCTGGCCAAGATGGTACACCCCGAAATGATCGGCGTAGCACCGCCTCCCGTCATGATGGCCCCGCCAATTGCGCCACTGCTGTTGCCGTAGAACAAGCAGGAGGAGATAAGGGGTGAATCCTCTAGAGGCGGGTAATCGAATCTAATAGCGCCGCCCCTCAGCTCCGCTGAATTGCCCATGAAAACGCAGTCGAAAAACTGGGAGCTGCCCTGGCCGTAGTACACGGCACCGCCGTACTTTCCACTATTGTCGATGAACTGACAATCTCGGAAAACCGTACTGCACCATGATCCCACTAGGAGGGCTCCTCCTTCTTGTGACGCCGTTGAACCTATGAACACACAAGACACGAACTCTCCTCCGCTCTCTGTTCCGCAATAGACTGCTCCACCCTGATAGTAAGCTGTGTTATCAATGAAATGTACATCTCGGAATTGTGGACTGGACCAATAGATTCCAACAGCGCCAGCATTTACTTGTGCTTCATTTCCTTCAAAAACCGTGCTTTCAACCACTACAGAAGCATGATCGAGAAGCAAACCAGAGCTATATGCGCCAGAGTTATCTTTTAAGATTAGGTTCCTTAGAATTGGTGTGGAAGATTCACAGACAATTCCTCCTCCGTTGTAGCCTGGGAGGTTCTTTCCATGTGCTACTGTAAACCCTTCCAACACAGAGTTTGATGATTCCCCAGTGTGCAGATACACACCTAAATCTTCAAACTCGCAATCTAGGACAATCTGTTCCTTGGCACCATTGCCTCTTAGCACAAGGTCCTTTCCCCCAAAATCCATTCTTCTGTTACCTTCACCCTTAAAGGTCCCGGGATAGAGAAGAACCGTATCAAGTGGCTGGGCAGCATCGATCGCGTTCTGAATTGTTGGGTAAAGCCCTGAGCCATCGGGAAAGACATGGAGCGTCGCACCCTGCGCGATAGTAAGCAGGAGTAGAAGTTCCAGAATTGATATCAAAAAAACTCTTATCACTCTTCGTCTCCATCCATTGCACACAATTATACATGAACTCCACCCAGAATAGAATGCCCCGCCGAAAGCCGGCGAGTTGAGCTGAAGAATCTGGATCCAAGGTAGGATTCGGCTTGAGCCAGCGAATGTTTGCTGGGATCAGGGCTGCTTCTCTTCCAAGCCTTCCTGGAAACCGCCGCCCCAGAGGCGCTTGCCCAGCTTCCATCGGCGCCCGAAGATGAAGAGCGCGAGCACGCCCAGCAGCACGGCGAACCAGAGGGTCGCCAGCCTCACCACCAGCGTGGCCGCCATGGCGGTGCCGCCGTCCAGGCCGATGCGGCCCGTGAGCATGAGGGCCATGCTGCCTTCGGTGAGCCCGAGTCCGCCAGGCAGAAAGGCCAGCGCGCCCACCAGTGTCGATAGCGAGTAAATGAAGACCTGCTCCGAAAGCGGCATGCTGCCGCCGAAGGCATTGAGCGTGAATCCCAATGCCCAGCATTCCCAGAACCAGGAGATTGCGCTGAGCAGGGTCAACCAGGGCAGGCTGCGCGGACGCAGCAACTCCTGGGTGCTGTCCATGGCCTGTTCGGCGCTCTGCGCCTTCTTGGCCAGGAAGGGCACCTTGCCCATCAACAGGACCACCCCGTGTCGCAACCACTTGGATGCCGCCATCAGGTAGAGCAGCACCAGCAGGGCCACGCCGATGAGCAGGATGTTCACCCCGAAGCCGCTGCCGTAGACTCCCGCCGAGGCCAGCACGATAAGCCCCGCCAGATCCGTGTAGCGCTCGGCGATGATCACCGGCGCCACCCGCGAGAGCGGCGCGCCGTTGATCTCGCGCACCAGCCAGGCCTTGAAGAGTTCGCCCAGCTTGCCCGGCGTTACCGAGAGCACGAAGCCGCCCAGGAAGATGCCAAGGCTGTCCCGCCAGTTCAGGCGTACGCCGAGCACGCGCAGGAAGTACTCCCACTTGAGATAGCGCGTCACGTAGTTGAGCAGGGAGAGGAAGAGCAGAAGCGGCCACCAGATATGCGCCATGCCCGCCAGGGCGGTGGTGGTCTCGCGCAGGTCGGCGACGAGGGAAAGCGCCACCATGACCACCAGACCGAATGTCAGGCTGATCCAGAGGGTGGTCTTCAGCGAACGGCTACGCATCGCCCTCCACGGTGAAGTCCTGGGGCCTGCCCGTCTTGAAGAAGAAGTGCGAGATGGCCGAGGCGATGCGCTCGCTGGCCCGCCCGTCGCCGTAGGGATTCACGGCCGCGGCCATCTGGGCGTGATAGTCCGCGTCGGTGAGCAGGCGATGGGATTCGTCTATGATCTTCGCGGGATCCGTGCCCACCAGCTTCACCGTGCCCGCCCCCACGGCTTCGGGCCTTTCGGTCACCGGCCGCAGCACCAACACCGGCACGCCCAGGCTGGGCGCTTCCTCCTGGATACCCCCGCTGTCGGTGAGGATCAGCTTCGCCCGCTTCATGAGACTCACGAAGGGCGCGTAGTCCATGGGTTCCAGGAGCACGATGTTCTTGCTCGCGCTCAGGTTCTCGTCGGCCGCCTTTCTCACCTTCGGATTGGGATGCACCGGGTAGACGATCTGCGCCTCCGGGTGCATCTCGGCCAGCTCGGCCAGGGCCCCAAACGCCCGGTCCAGGGGCGCGCCGAAGGACTCGCGGCGGTGGGCCGTGACCAATACGAGCGGCGCGGCGGGATCCACGCCCTCGGGCAGGGGCGCATCCTCGCGGCCGGCCACCTCGAGCAGGGCGTCGATGACCGTGTTGCCGGTGATGGTGATCGTCGATTCGTCGTAGCCCTCGTGACGCAGGTTCCAGGCGGCCTTGCTCGTGGGCGCGAAGTGCAGATCGGTGAGCACGCCGGTGAGGTGGCGGTTGATCTCCTCGGGGAAGGGGCTGTAGCGCTGCTCGGTGCGCAGGCCGGCCTCCACGTGGGCCACCGGAATCTGATGATAGAAGGCGGCGAGTGCCCCGGCGAAGACGCTGGTGGTGTCGCCCTGTACGAGGACGAGATCGGGCTTCATGGTGGCGAAGGTGTCGCCCAGGCCGCGCAGGGCCTTCTCGGTGACGTCGAAGAGGTTCTGGTCTGCGCGCATGATGTCGAGATCCACGTCGGTGTCGATCTCGAAGAGGGCGAGCACGCGGTCCAGCAGCTCGCGGTGCTGAGCCGTGGCCACGACCTTCACGTCCCAGCGCTCCGGGTCGCGCTGAAGCTCGCGGATCACCGGCGCCAGCTTGATGGCCTCCGGGCGCGTGCCGATCACCACGGCGATGGTCTTGCGGTTCTCGGACATGCTCACCTCCTGGGGCCTACTTCTTCCGCTGCGGGCGTTTCACGAACTTCCGCGGCCAGCGCTTCTTCATGTACTCGTCCACTTCCTGCATGCTGCGCAGCTCGAGGTCGAACTCGCCGTCGAGGAAGTAGTCGCACTCGCCGAACTTGTGGTTGCGGCAGGTCTCCGGACGGGTTTCGTAGGTGGTGCAGAGATTGTCCTCGCCCAGATACTCGCAGGGCGTGTCGAAGGCCACGTACCATTCGTCGTCGTCCATGAAGACCCAGACGTTCTTGTGCGCGCAGTACCAGCGGATGTTCTGGAAGTCGTCGAAGTCTTCGGGTTCGTCGATCTCGATGGCCACGTAACGGCAGCACCTGCCCTTGCAGAGCTGGCAGATCTTGGCCATCTCCTCCGGGCTCTGCCGGAGGCGTCGGATCTCTTCGGGTCCGGGTTTTTCCATACTATCCCGATCTAGCAAAGGTGTCGTCGCCGCCGGCTCAGGGCTTGGGCGGCGGGGGCGATTCCGGATTCTCGGGAGCCTCGAGGGGGAAGGTCATCCCCGGCAGCTTCTTCTCGCCGCGGGCGGCCTGCTCGATGTTGCGAGCGATGAGGCTCTTCTTCCACTTGAGCCTGAAATCCTCGCGCTCCTGATCGGGACCATAGCTGAAATGGTGGCAGTAATGGAAGATCTCCCTCACATCGGAGGGCTTCAGATTCTTGCCGAGCTTGGAATGCAGGCAGTAGCCCCGGGAGCCGTTGCTCATGTCGCGGGCCATGCCGGAGAAGAGGAAGTAGGAGCAGTTGGCGCAGGAGTGGATGCGCCCCTTGCTCTTGGCCAGCTGCTTCTGGAGCTCGCGGAAGCTGGCGTAGTGGTCGTAGCCCTCGCCCTCGGCGAGCACCTTGCCGTCCACCATGAGGATGGACGAGATGTCGAAATTGCTCAGCTCCAGCAGTACGCGCCCGCCCTTGCCCGGCAACTCCGCCTCGCGCCGCTTCTTCATGAGATAGGGCGAGTAATAGGACACGGTGCCCTCGATCTCCTCGCCCCCGAGGTCGACCCGGACCATCTTCTCTCGGATCATTGTGGGACAGCCCTCCCGGTGGGGATCCTCGGCTCGGTGCGGCTCGAGCCGCGACCCTTATGCACCGGCGGCGAAATCCTGGCAAGATTTTTCTTCAAGCCCGGGCGTCAATTCATTGAATTTTCTTCGCTTAAGAGCTAGAGCTACGAGATATTGGGGTCCCGGAGGGGCTCCCCCCCAGCCGGTGGCGGCTCCGTCGGGGTGACTTTCGGTAGCTTGGAGGTGTCCAAGTGGATGCTGGAAAAAAATCCGGGGCTGGATAGAATGGCCACGACCCCGAGGAGGACGATCATGCGTATTTCCCTTTTGGCATTCCTGATCAGTCTCGCGTTCGCCATGAGCGCCGTGGCCATGACCCATGTTGTGGACATCGGCGGCGGAGGCGACTACACGAGCATCCAGCCGGCCATCGACGCGGCGGCCGACGGCGACACCATCCTGGTCCGCGCGGGCACCTACAACGGCCCCGAGAATCGCGATCTGAGCTTCAGCGGAAAGGACCTCGTGCTGCGGGCCGACAACTTCAGCGAAAACTCGATCATCGACTGCGAGGGTCTTGGCAGGGCCATCTTCCTCAACGGCGGACAGGATCGATCGACCATCATCGAGGGTCTGGTCTTCAAGAACGGCTGGCACACCAGCTCGGGCGGGGCCTGCTACTTCTACGGGGCCTCTCCCTCGGTGAGATACTGCCTCTTCGAAAGCAACGGTTCGGTGCAGGGCGGCGCCATCTACGTGCTGGGGGCGGGCGCTGCCGGCATGCTGCTCGAGAACTGCAGTTTCATCTACAACATCGGCGATTACGGCGGCGCTCTCTTCGCCACGGGACTGCTGGCGCCGGACATCTACGGCTGCGAATTCAAGTACAACGACGGAGACCTGAAGGGCGGAGCTATCCACACCGTCCAGTCTTCCGGTACCATCGACAACTGCTTCTTCAAGGGTAACTCGTCGCTCACCGGCGGAGCCGTGTCCCTCTACAACTCCTCCTCGCCCCTTATCGAGAACTGCCTCTTCGAGGACAACGACGCCGACGACGGAGGCGGCGTGGCCACCTTCAACTCCTGTGCGCCGGAGATCAGATCCTGCACATTCGTGCACAATTCGGCCGGCGAGGGCGGATCCCTGCACTTCGATTTCCTCTCCAACGCCTTGGTCTACCAGTGCATCCTGGCCTTCGGCACCACCGGCAACGTGATGTACTGCGGGACCAGCACGCCTGAGATCTATCACAATCTGATCTGGTCCAACGGCGGCGGCGACATCATCTGCGGCGATACCCACGACAACATCTACGCGAATCCCGAGTTCTGCGGCGTCACCAACAACGGCCCCTACACGCTGCAATCCGACTCGCCCGCAGCGGCGGCCAACAATGCCTTCGACGTCGTTATGGGAGCCTTCCCCGTGGACTGCGACGAGACCTCGGCGAAGACCAGCAGCTGGAGCCGACTGAAGGCCAGCTTCTAGTCCCGGGATGCCGAAGCCCCCGCCCCGCGGGGGCTTTTTCCATGGCACATCGGGAACGATTGCTTAGTTTCCTCCTTCTGCAATCAGGAGGATTCCCATGGATCTGCTCACCCTTCTCGCGGGATTCACGGCCGGCGCCCTGCACGTCTTCATGGGACCGGATCACCTGGCCGCCGTGGCGCCGCTCTCCGCCGACGAGCCCCGTCGGGCCTGGCGCCTGGGCCTTCGCTGGGGATTCGGTCATGCCGCGGGTGTCGCCATCATCGCGGCCGTGGCCTTCCTGCTGCGCAGCTTCATCCACATGGAGACCTTGGCCCACTGGAGCGAGAGGGCGGTGGGACTGGTGCTCATCGCGGTGGGAGTCTGGGGGCTTTCGCGCATCCGTCGATTCAACCTGCACAGCCATGCCCATGTCCATGAGGACGGTCCCCACGAGCACATCCACTTCCACGATCGGTCGGCGGCCCACTCGGCTGATGCCGACACACCGCGCCACCGACACGGGCACGCCGCTTTCGCCGTGGGTGCTTTCCACGGCGCGGCGGGGAGCCATCACGTGGTGAGCCTCCTGCCGGCCCTGGCCATGCCCAGCCACTTCATGGCGGGGCTCTACCTGGCGGCCTTCGCCCTGGGCAACATCCTGGGCATGACCATCTTCGCCGGACTCCTGGGCGCCGTGTTCAGCCGCCTTCGAGACGCGGGCAACCGGGCCTATCGCTGGATACTGGCCCTCACCTCCTCGGCGGCCATCGGCATCGGCGTCTGGTGGCTGGGCCTGGTCTAGGTCGCCGCTTCCCGGTTCACAGCTCCCATCGCATCTGCTATGGTTTCCGACCCTTACCGGCAAGGAGCCATCCCATGAGCGAGTCCCGCCGTCTGGACAACGTCAACGTCGCCTCCCGCGACCTGCTGCCCACGCCGCGCCAGGTGAAGGATGAACTGCCCGTCACCGAGGCGGCCGAGCGCACCGTGCTGGCGGCCCGCGAGACCCTGCACGACATCCTCGACCGGACCGATCCCCGCCTCATGGTGGTGGTGGGCCCCTGCTCCATCCACGATCTCGACGCGGCCCGCGAGTACGCGAAGCGCCTGGCCGCCCTGGCGAAGGAAGTGGAGGACAGTCTCTTCATCCTCATGCGCGTATACTTCGAGAAGCCGCGCACCACGGTGGGATGGAAGGGCCTCATCAACGATCCCGACATGGACGACAGCTTCCACATCGAGAAGGGCCTGCGCCTGGCGCGGGGGCTCTTGATCGAGCTGGCCGAGATGGGACTTCCGGCGGCCACCGAGGCCCTGGATCCCATCTCGCCCCAGTATCTGTCGGATCTCATGAGCTGGGCCGCCGTGGGCGCCCGCACCACCGAGAGTCAGACCCACCGCGAGATGGCCAGCGGGCTTTCGACGCCGGTGGGCTTCAAGAACGCCACCGATGGTTCATTGGAGGTGGCCATCAACGCCCTGGCCTCCGTGTCGCAGCCCCACCACTTCCTGGGCATCAGCCAGGACGGGCAGTCGGCGGTGTTCCGCACCAAGGGCAACGCCCATGCGCATATCATCCTGCGGGGAGGCGGCGGGCGGCCCAACTACGATTCGGTGAGCATCACCCTCTGCGAGAAGGCCCTGGAGAAGGCGAAGCTGGCGCCCAACGTCATGGTGGACTGCAGCCACGGCAACTCCTTCAAGCAGCATGAGCTGCAATCTCAGGTTGCCGAGGACGCGGCCCGCCAGATCCTGCACGGAAACAAGTCCATCGTCGGACTCATGCTCGAGAGCAATCTGGAGCCAGGCAACCAGAAGATTCCGGCTGATCTCTCGAAGCTCAGGTACGGGGTGTCGGTGACCGACGCCTGCATCGGCTGGGAGGAAACCGAACGGCTGCTTCGGGCGCTCAGCGAGACCCTCGCTCCCGTTCTTGCGCAACGGATGCACTCAGCCAACCGGTGATCACGCCGCAGAGCTGCTCCATCACCGGCGCGAAGGAATGCCCGCATGGCAGTGCTTCTAGAGCGATTCTTTCCGCTCCTTCGGACCTGAGGGAGCGGTAGAAGGGCAGGATGTGAGCCTCGAAGCTCACCCAGGGAACATCCCAGCCCCCCACGAGAAGCAGATCCCGATCCACGAGCCGCCCGGCCTTCAACAACAGGTCGTAACGATCCGGCGCGGCGGTCAGCTCGTCGATGGATTCTCTTCCCTCGAAGCGCACGGGACCTTCAGGGTAGCGGTAGGAGTCGAAGACGGCGTCCATGGTCTTCGCGTAACCGGGGTCGCCGAGATAGTCCCTGGCGAAGCGGCCGTGGTCGGTACCGGCGATCGAAAATACCCTGCCGATCTCAGGGTGCTCGGCCGCGTAGGCCATGGCCATGCCGCCCCCGAAGCTGTATCCACCCAGCACGATCTCGCTGGACTTCCGCGCCGGAACCGCTTCGCCGCCCGCGCCGTCCATCAGGAATGCGTGGACGGTTTCGATGTCCTTCCAGGCCTCCGAGATGCCATGGGTGCCACCGCTCCCGAAACAGCCGCTATAGTTGAAGGAGAGCACGTCATGCCCCGCCGCCGCCAGGCATTCGGCCAGGCTGGAATCGTCCGTGTCGCCGCCGGGGAATCCCTGGAGCAGCAGGATCGTGACCCCCGAGGGGGACTCGGCTGCTCGGTAATGGGTGGCGAGAAGATCATGATCTCCCCGCGCGATCGACAGATTCACGCGATCAACCTCCCGAGGCGCTTCAGCCATGAGGTCGAGAACGCTGCAAGGCAGAAGCAATGCGATCAGGGCGAGGCTCGTCTCTCTGGTTCTCCAGACACGCATGGCCCCACCTCCTGAACAGGAAAAATTCCCACTTGCGGGTAGGATATAAAACACCCGACTCTTGTGTCCAGACAAAGATAAGGACTCCATCCGCGAATCCGGCTAGCCTGTCCATACTGCCCAGGAGCGAACCATGAATCGACCCCGGCTCAGCGTACAGCCCCTGCCGCCCTACAAGTTCCAGAAGCGCGTCTACCCCCACCCGACCCAGCACCCGGACGGGCACTTCCGCGACAAGCCCAATTTCAAGTGCCCGGATTTGGCCGAGGACACCTGGCGCGCCTGCCCGGGTTACCTCTTCGCCCTCGACCTCTTCAATCACGGCTACTTTTGGGAATGTCACGAGGTACTGGAGGACCTCTGGTTCAGCGTCGAGCCCGGAACACCGGTGCGCCATTTCCTGCAGGCCTTCATCCAGTGCACGGTGACCCACTGGCAGGCCTCCTGCAAGCGGGACAGCGCCGCGCGCAATCTACTCAAACGCATTCCCAAACACGTGGGAAAGGCCGCCGGCCTGCGCCTCGGACTGGGCATCGACGAACTGCACGAGGCCACAGTACGTTTCGTGGACGATCCTGGCGAGCTTCCCGAACTGCTCGACCCCCAATAGAAAACGGCGCCGAAAGTCCGGCGCCGCGTATCGCTCCATCTCGGTACACACAACAACTAGTACAGGGTCTTGATTGCTCCCCAACTCGTTTCGGACGTGGCGGTGGGCTGATCATCCTCGGTGATCTGGTCCTGTCCGCCCTCGGCCGCCCAGGCGATGAGCGCCGTGGACATGCCGTAGTAGTCCAGGGTATTCAGCCAGCCCTTGGCGATGGGCCAGTGAACGGAAGCGCCTTCCTCCGAGCCATCGAAAACTCCGGACTCGAATTCGTAGGTCGGCGCGAGATAACCGCTGGTGAAGTCCATGAGTTCGCCGTCATAGACGATCTCGTAGACGGCCAGGCCGAAGGCGATGGCGCCCTCGTTGGTGGCGGTCATGGCGTAGTACTGTCCCCAGAGGGCTTCCAGCAGGTAGGCGCGGAATGCGCTGAGCTGTCCGCTGGTCAGTCCGGGGGTGGCGCGGGCTTCGGGAGCTATGGTCAAGAGTTGTGTTTGATGAGCTAAGCGGCGACATCCTCAACCC
>CAYFNT010000007.1:0-153576 GCA_964344565.1 uncultured bacterium | reverse complement strand
CGCGACGGGACTTTGCGTGTATCATCAGGTAGTCCTCCTTGCTGAGCACCGGCTCCCCTCCTGGTTGCTAGACACAACCCAGGAAAGCCGATCTGCCTGGTTAGGGGGACTTTTTAGTTCGGTGATCGGGAGACTCTATCAGTCGGTGGTGACATTTGCGTGAGATGCGACCGCCGGAGTGGGTCAGAACCACGAAATAGACGCCGCTGGGGACCTCGCGGCCTGCCGAATCGATGCCCCTCCAGGGGAAGGTTCGAGTGCCGGCGGGGAGCCAGCCCTCGTGCAGCACCGTCACCTGGCGGCCGCCGACATCATGGATGCCGAGACGGACTTCACCGGGCTCATCGAGCCGAATCGACAAGGTGGTGTAGGGATTGAAGGGATTGGGGAAGTTTGGCAGAAGTTGAACGCCAAGGGACGGTAGTTCCTCTGCGCCGGTCAACGTGCAGTCCATGCCCAGGGCGCCCATGAGGACGCCGCAGTCGTTGTTCTCGGGCAGGCAAGGTGACTGCTCTGCGAGGGTGAGCACCCAATTGTCGTAGTCGCAGAAGAGTGGGTCTTCGGAGATGTTGCCGTTGATACCGGTTTGATCCTGCATGTAGTTGGTGTAGTTCCCACCAGTATTCCCGTAGACATCGCTGCAAGAGATCTCGATTGTACTGGAGCCATCTCTTTTTACCCCTGGCCCAATATTGAAGCTGATGATCGAGTTCTCAATTGTAATCGAGGAGCTTGTACCTCCTGCGACCCCGGCACCGTTCCATTCATCCCCGATGTTCCCAACAATCGTGTTATTCCGAAGAATGGGTGAGGCATTATAGGCTGTGACCCCGCCTCCACCAGCACCCCCACTGTTTCCGTATAGGACGCTATTAGATAAAACGGGTCGCTCGAGGACGGGTGGATAAGCAAAGTGGATTGCCCCACCGTAGTATTCGGCATAGTTGTTGACAATCAGACAACTGTCGATGAGTGCACCGGCGGGACCGCAAAAGACCGCGCCACCTCTCTTGCCTTGGTTGTTGATGAATTGACAGTTTACTATTCGGACAGAGCTACCAGTGCCGACTAGAATTGCCCCCCCTTCTTGAGAAGCCTGGGATCCAATAAACAAGCAATCTCGGAACTCTCCCGCACTATAGATTCCGCAATCCATAGCACCACCCTGATAGTGGGCGATGTTATCTGCAAAGGTTGTACTCTCGAATAGAGGCTCACCACTATTGTATACACCACCCCCTCCTCCACTTCCCCAAGCCTCGTTTCCCTGAAGACGGCAATCCTTGATCATGGAGCTGGAGTTGCTTAGAAGTAGACCAGCATTGTGCGAGCTAACGCAATTGAGGATGGAAACCGAGATCAATGTTGGAGACGAATCTCGGATAACTACTCCTCCTCCATTGCCACCCTCGGTGTTCTCTCCATTCGAGATCGTTAGAAACTCAAGTTTGGCGGCAGAGGACTCGGAGGATTCAAAGCGAATTCCGATATCCTCGTACTCGCAGTCGATGACGACATCTTCTTGATTTCCACTCCCCTTGAGGACTACATCCTTTCCATTGAGATTGAGGCCTCGGTTTCCTTCTCCCGTGTAGATTCCGGGAGCAAGTAGAACCGTATCCAAAGGAGCGGCGGCATCGATAGCATTCTGAATTGTTGGGTAGAATCCCAGTCCACCCGGGTGGACATGTAGGGTATCGCCCGGAACCTCGCATGGAAGCAGTGAGAGGCAAGACAGAATGATGAAAACGCGGTAGCGCATATTGGTATTCCTCGAATGAGCCCCCCCAATTATACACGAGTCGGACAATCGGAATTCTCTCTTCCCCCTTGGAATCTTCCGAGCTCCGTGCTACACCTGGACTTAGCAGATACGCAAGGCGGACGCGCCATGGGTCCCATCGTGGAAAAACGCAAGCAGAAGCCCGGCCTCGCCCTGGCTTGGAGCACCGACATCGGCGAGGTGCGCGAGAACAACGAGGACTCGGTCTTCGTGGATCCGCCCCCCCGAGGTCAAGCCGAGAGCCACGGCAGCCTGCTCATCGTGGCCGACGGCATGGGCGGACCTCCGGCCGGCGACCTGGCCAGCAGGATCGCCGTGGAAACCATTCCCGAAGTCTTCTACGCCAGCAAGCTCGAGCCCGACGGCGATCCCGCGCCGCTGCTTCGACAGTCATTCAACGACGCCAATGCCGCCATCCTCAAAGCCGCCAACGAGAAGGCTGGTCGCTTCGGCATGGGCACCACCTGCACGGCCCTGCTCCTGCGCGGCGACGAATTCTGGCTCGCCCATGTAGGGGACAGTCGGGCTTATCTTCTGCGCGACGGTCGCCTGCAGCAGCTATCCCGCGATCACAACGTGCTCGAGCGCATGCGCGCCGAGGGGGAACTGCTCGACGAAGACCACCACCCGCCCGGCGCGGGACTGCTCACGGCGGCCCTCGGCACCGACGACCGTCCCGGCGCCGACTACAGTCAGAGACCGCGGGCCCTCAAGAATGGCGACCGGCTTCTCGTCTGCTCCGACGGCCTCTACGGTCCCGTCGAGGAAAAGGACATGCGCCGCCTGCTCGGCGAAGGCAGCCCCGAACGCGCGGCCAAGCGATTGGTCCGCGCGGCGCTGGAGGCCGGCGGCCCCGACAACGTCAGTGTGATCGTCGCCCACTGGGAGCCGAAATGAACGATGACAAGAAGGGTCTACATCGCCCGGTCTACGAGTGCACGGTCTGCGGCAAGGAAATTCCCTGGGAAGGCGGACGCCTGCGCCTGATCTGCGACGACTCCGAATGTCATGGCGATCAGCGCGCGCCATCGCCTATTCAGGTGCGCGAGGGCGACGGCCATGACCGCATCGCCCTGCTCGAGGCCAGCCGCCGATTCTTCGGCAGCACACACCTGCACGCCTTCGGCGAGATCTTTCCCCTGGCGCACACCTCCTTCCTCGTGGCGGAGTTCGATGGAGATCGCGCGGGCTTCCTGAGCTATTCCCTGCACTTTCCCGCGCAGGACGAGGCGGCCATCGTGCTCGTGGCCGTGCTGCCGGGATTCCAGGGACGCGGCGTGGGCCGCGCGCTGGAGGGCGCGCTGGAAGCCTTCTGTCGACCGAAGGACATGCACCGCATCCTCATCGCCACGACCAACGACAACATCCCCGGACTCTATTTCTATCAGCGCCTGGGCTACCGGTTGAAATCTCTGGCTCCCGGCGCGGCCGAGGAGGCCCTGGCCGATCACGACACGGCCGGCGCCCGCGGCTTCGGCGGCATCCCCATCCGGGACGAGCTGGTGATGGTGAAAGAGCTTTCGCGTCATCCCGCCGCCGAGTAGCGCCGCTCCATTCTAGAGACTCTCCCTCGATTCGAGCGATCCCGCAGGAACATTCGGAATAAGCAACCCTGTAACTCTTTAATTTTCTTTACTTTATACGGCCACCCCATTGGCCCTAGCCTTGCCATTGCCTCCACGATGCCCAGAGATTCCTAATCCAAAGGAGACACAATGAGACCCCTGTTCGTTCTGAAGAAACTGGCGGGCCTTCTGGCCCTCGTGATGGTGATGGGCGCTGCGATGCCTGCGAGCGCCGCGGTCGTGACCTTCAACTACGAACCCCTGTACACCCAGTGGGGCGGACCCTACGGAAACTTCCCCGGCGAGGTCGTCATGGTGGAAGACGGCGTTCCCATGAGCGTCGAAGAATTCTACCTCGGCACCTACACCGGTTTTAACGAAGCCATGATCGATCTTCCCATCAGCGGTTTCGGCAATGTTCAAACCCTCAGACTCAACAACATCAGCGTGGCCTTCGACTTCGGCGGCGTGCCCGGCGCGCCCACCGACGCCTACTTCGCCTACGCCGATCTCGGCGGCGAGGAGAACATCCAGGTCAACGGCGGACCGCTGTATGAGATCTACCAGATGATGGACCTCGACGGCGTCATGGTCGCCCCCGGCGTGACCATGCACGTGAGCGCCTCGGGCATTCCCGGCGGACACGCCGGCGTCGTCTGGCTGGAAGGCCCCGTGGACAAGTTCCGCGTGGGCGGCCAGGAATTCTGGATCGACAACGTGCGCATGGCCGAAGAGGAAGAGCCCTGCGATCTCATCGTCGACCACGAGACCCAGCCTGTGGGCGCCGCCTGGGGTGGCTGGCACGGCGACGCGCCCGGCGTCTTCGCCTTCGCCGAGGACGGCATCCCCGTGCACCTGTTCAACTTCACCCTCGGTGCCTACGTGGGCTTCAACGAGGCCGTCATCGACACCGACTTCGACGGATGCCTCATCGATCGCACCATGCGCCTGAACAACATCAACGTGGGTTACGACATCGGCGCCGCGGTTCCGAGCACGAGCAAGGTAACCATCGACTTCCGCGACTACGGTGGCGAGGAAAACCTGCAGGTCAACGGCGCGCCCCGCTACGAAGGCGACCTGCTCAGCGCGCCCTTCAATATCGCGCCCGGCGTCACCTGCACCGTTGACTGGTGGACCGTCGGCGGAGCTATCTGCGGCCAGGTCATCCTCGTCGGCGACGTGCAGCAGATGCTCATCGGCGGTCAGGAGTTCTGGGTGGACAACCTCTGCGTCTACGAGGGCGATCCCCCCGAGGAGTGCGACTACCTCGTGAACTTCGAGAGTCAGCCCGTGGGCAGCTTCTGGGGCTCGACGGCCGGCAATTCCCCAGGGGACATGATCTTCGTCGAGGACTTTATTCCCGTGGGCGTCACCGAGTTCACCCTCGGCGCCTACACCGGCTTCTACGAAGCGCGCATCATCGGCGCCACCGACTGTCTGGAGCTTCGCAGCTGCTGGACCAACAATATCAACCTCTGGTTCGACATCCAGGCGGCCACGCCCTACACCAGCAAGGTGATCTTCGAGTACAACGACTACGGCGGCGCGGAGAACCTGGAAGTCAACGGCGGCACCCGCTATGAAGGCGATCTCGCCAGCGCGCCTTACAACATTGCGCCGGGCGTCACCTGCACGGTGACCACCTGGGGCGGCGGCGGTGGCGGCACCTGCGGTATCGTGGTCCTCGAGGGCAACGTGCAGTGGCTCGTGGTCGGCGGACAGGAATTCGAACTCGACAACATCTGCGTGATCGCCGGCGCCACCGACGTGGAGGAGACCGCGGCCGCGGCTCCCAACCAGCTCGACGCGGCGTATCCCAATCCCTTCAACCCCAAGACCGAGCTGAGTTACAGCCTGGACGCCGACGGGCCCGTGCGCCTGAGCATCCACGATGTGCTCGGCCGTGAGATCGCCGTGCTGGTGGATTCCCACCAGGGCTCCGGCTCTCACAAGGTGGTCTGGGAAGGCAAGGACGCCCGCGGCAAGAGCATGTCCAGCGGCGTCTACTTCGCGAAACTCCGGGCGCTCGGGCATCAGAGCGTGCAGAAGCTCGTCCTCAGCAAGTAGCACCACTCCTCATGCGACGAGCAAGGGCCGCGGCATTCGCCGCGGCCCTTTTTCATACCCTGCCTGTTGAGGGCTACTCCGCTTCCTTCACGTCGGCGAGGTGCACCATCAGCGAGTCGGTGAACTCGAGCACCTCGTGCTCCTGGATCACCAGGTCATTGGCGAGCAGCCCGAGAGAAACGGTAAGCCCCTTCACCGAGGCGGGATCCATGCTGGTCGCGGAATAGAGATTGTCGGATATGCGCTCGAGCTTGCCCTCCACGAAATCCAGGAAGTTGTAGTAGAGGGCCAGGGCCCGCGCCGGCTTGTAGTCCATGTGGCTCGTGGCGCCGGTCTGATGGGCGAGGTCCCAGGCGGACCGCTGCAGGAAGGGCACGCTGAAACCGTTGGGCATGGCGCCGCGCAGATCCTCGTAGCTGATGTCCACCTCGCCCATGAATACCTGATTGGCGATGCTCATCAGCGAATCGCGGAGGCTGGTGTGATAGTCCACGATGCTTTCGACCTGCTGGCGATTGTAGAGCAGTTCGGACTTGATCTGTTCGAGCGAACGCTCAGCCTGGGCCTTGTTGGCGCGCTCGATGCGCCACTCGTTCACCGCCATGCCGAGCAGCACGCCGATGACGATGAGCCCGACCTCGAGCAGGAAGAGTCCCCAGTTCGAGCGATTGGTGAAGGGGTTGAGTCTCGGCACTTCATCCTCCCGGACACATTAAGGACAGAGGTCGGCGGCGAAGAATTCAGTCTGGCGGCCTCGCTGGCAGTTGTAGGCGCGGCGCGCGCTCGTGAGGGTCCATCGCCCGAAGTCCAGCCGCTCCATCTCGAACTGATGCCATGTGGCGCGCAGGGAGTCGTCGGCGAACCAGCCGCGGATCACCGTGACCGTCGCGTAAGTCGGCCGCTCGATGGGGGATTTGGAACAGGTGACGCTCTCGTAGGCCGCGCTTGGCGCGTCGATGTATCGCATGGCCGCCTGCACGGGATCGAGGGTCCAGGTTTCCCCGCGTGCGGCGGCGCCGGACAGGTGTTCGTTGAACCAGGCCGTTTCCAGTTCGGTGAAGGATCTCACGGGCAGGCGGAGCATGCGCTGTTCGCGCAGGCTGAGGGCCGCTTTCTCGCCGCAGGCCTCGTGCACCTTGCGCTCGCCGATCCAGAGGGTGGCCTCGTTGCCCTTGAGCCAGAGGGTGAAGTGTCCGTCGCTGAATTTCTCGCCGGATGCCGACACCACCCGCGGCAGCTCGCATTCCTCGCCCTCGTAATGGAGCACCGTTCCAGAATGATGTCGAGGATGTCGCCCAGTGTGTCGCTGCCTTCGAGCAAGCCCAGGTTGTACATTTCCGTATAACCGCAGTTGAGGCAGGACACGCTCATGAAGCGCATGTGCTGCAGGTCGATGAAGCGCGAGATGCCCGCGCCGGTGAAGGCCAGCCGATCCACTTTGGCGCCCTGGGCCTGACACTTTGGGCACTTGAAGCGGCTGCTCATTTCCACGTCGATTTTCTTGGAAGACATCTGTCGATCCTTGATTCGGGGAGACGCGCCCGCCGACGCGCCGGATTAATAAGGACAAGTCCGCCAAGGGTTTCGCCGCCCGTCTCGATACCGGATTTCCGACTCGCGTATCCTGTTAAATTTCAATGGGTTACCGAGGATTTCCCTTTTCCGTGGATCCGGGAAATGCTAGAATCTACGGGTTATCGCAACCATGCGGGAGAGTGAGATGAAGCGTCTACTGATATTGGTGTTCGGCCTCGCCCTGGTCTCGACCGGCCAGGCCCTGGTCTGGGAGAACGTTCCCAACCCCGGGACCTTCGACAACATCGAGATATTCATGTCCGGCGACGACATGCTCTACGCCGGAGGCATGATGAGCAAGGTCTACGGCAGCACCGACTACGGTGACAGCTGGACCGAGATCGCCGGCGGCCTCGAAGAGGACTACTCGCCGATCTGGGACATGCTCATCGTCGACGACTGGTTCATCATGAGCCGCGACGGCTTCGGCGATTTCAACTTCCGCTCCCAACGCGTGGACGGCCAGTGGCAGCCCTGGGAAGCGACTCCCGTGCAGGAGGGGCGCATCAGCGACCTCTGCGCCATCGCTTCGAGCATCTTCGGAGTTTTCTACGGCGGCGGCATGCGTCGAAGCGACGACTACGGACTGAGCTGGACGCCCATCGAAGTGCCCGGCGCCGATACCATCTGGAAGATCTTCGCGGAGGAAGGCCGCCTCTTCGCCAGCGGCCACGAGATCAACGGCGGCACCATGTGGCGCTCGGACGACCTCGGCGCGAGCTGGGTCGAGGTGGGCGCGCCCCTGAACTCATCCTACATCTGCTCGGAGATCTACTGGCAGGATCAACTGCTGGTCTGCGTCTACAACATGGGCGGCGACGGCACCTTCTACTCGAGCACCGACTTCGGCGACAGCTGGGCGCAGGTCACGACCCTGCCCACCGACGACAACGTCAACGCCATGGCCATCACCGACGGCGGCCTGCTGGCCATCGGCGATTCCAGCGGCTACGGCGGCGACAGCATCTGGCTCAGCCACGATCTGGTGAACTGGGTGAACTGGAACGGCAATCTGGACAGCTACGGCGCGGCCTTCGGCACCCTCGTCTGCCACGATGGCTGGTTCTTCAAGACAGGTGGCGTCCAGGTGGG
The DNA here is from genome assembly GCA_964344565.1 of uncultured bacterium. GTDB lineage: Bacteria > Krumholzibacteriota > Krumholzibacteriia > JACNKJ01 > JACNKJ01 > JACNKJ01. The sequence continues at coordinate 145,491 of CAYFNT010000007.1, read as the reverse complement.
GAAGCGAGCGCCGCAGCCCGAGCCGACGGGCGTGGAAGATAATCCCGCGAACTTCCCCGGCGAACTGACGGCCTGGCCCAATCCATTCAATCCGAAGACGACCTTGAGTTTCACCTTGGACTTCGCGGACGTCGTCGCGATCGAAGTCTTCGATCTCAGCGGCCGCCGTGTGGACGAAGTCTTTCGCGGCGAACTCGGCGCGGGAATCCACGAGTTCCCCTGGAGCGCCGAGGGCCTGGCTTCCGGCGTGTTTCTGGCTCGCTTCAGCACCGGCGAGGACTGGAGTTCACAGAAGCTCGTGCTCATGAAGTAAGGGGAACGATTCCAACGATCTTGTACATGTGTACAATCCTGGATCCCCAGGAGCCTCGCGGCTATACTCCGCTCTCGCCGGAGGTCGAAATGCGCAGGATCCAGCTCGCCCTACTGATTTGCCTCGTCGCGCTGCCCGCGGCGGCCAAGACCTATCGCCTTACGCCCGAGAACTTCCACTTCCGCGTGGGCAACCTGATCCAGCCTGACGGCAGCCTTCCCGATTCCACGGTACTCGTGCTCACCCCCGGCGATTACGAACTCATCCCCAGCCACTACACCGACCCCAGTTGCGGCAACTGCGAAGATTCCACCCAGACCGCCGAGGCCACCCTCGGCTGGAAGATCTCGGGCCGCAACATCGCCATCCTCGGCGAGCACGGAAAGAGCAAGGCCCGCTTCATTACCAACGCCGGCTACGGTCTGCTCTTCGAAGACTGCGAAGATTGCGCCCTGGGCAACGTGGAGGTCACCGGCGGCAGGCGCGACATCGATCCCGACGCCACCAGCGCGGCGGTGCTCGCCCGGCGCAGCCGGCTCAGCGTCTTCCACTGCGACATCACCGAGAACCTGGGCGACTCCACCCTGGTCGACTCCATTATAGTGGGCGTCGTCGGCATCGCCGGCCGCGAAGGCGCCGAGCTGGACATCCATCACAACCGAATCCTGCGCAATTCCTGGGACGGCATCGCGCTCTACCGCGGCGCCACGGCCCTCATCGAGGACAATCTCATCGACGGCGTGGACGGCGCCGGCCGCGCCGTCGGCGGCGGACGCGGCGTGGGCATCGGCGTGACCTGGGACGCCAAGGCCACCGTGCGTCGCAACCGCATCGCCAACTACTGGAAGGGCATCGGCTTCTTCGTGGACGCCCGGGGCGAGGCCCGCGAGAACGTCATCGAGAGCATGCGCACCTGGGGCATCTCGGTGTGGAGCGCGGGTAAGGGCAAGCCCGCCGCGACACTCGCCGACAACCTCATCGCCGACTGCGGGGCCTGCGGCGTCTCGCTGTCCTTCGAGGAGTCGGCCGCGCCCGGCTTCTGCGCCCACAACATGATCGTTCGCACCGGGCAGAACGAGAAGTACGACGCCGCCGACTACTACTGCCACCAGTGCCCCCTGGCGGTGCACGCGATACCGCCGGGCTACGCCCTCGAGGGCAACATGCTCTGGGAAAACCGCCGCGCCGATGGCGCCCCCGGCCAGGCCGATCTGGAGGCTGCGGCCTTCTTCGAGGTGGCCCTGCCCTACCTGAATCGACTTGCGAGCCGCCCCTCCCTGGAGGACTCGCCGGCCCTGGGCGAGCTTCGGGAATCCGCCGAAGCCCAATAAGCTCCCTGTTTTCAGATAGATCCCCCGGCCCTTGCCACTGTCGCGCCGGAGCGCTAGTCTGTGCCCTTCCCTTCGGGCGGAATGGGCCGTCGAGGGGCGAAACCGGCTCCGCGTTGGGCCGTAGTGGGCTCGATTCAACACCCACAACCTTTTCGAGGGGGTTCGCATGACGAGACTGAATCTGTCCAGGGCGCTGGCGATCCTGGTTCCCACATTGATTTTGATGACCGGGGGCGCCGCCTGGGCGAGTCTCGGCAGCAGCTACTTCGTGAACTCGCCGAGTTCATCGGGAAGCCTGGGCGCGGGCCTGGTCAATCCCGCCGCCTGGGTGGTCCAGGGCAGCGGAGGCACCTACCTGGCCATCAGCCACCCCGACGACACCGAAGAGTTCAGCGACCTGGGCTTCACCTACATCGGTTCGGGCGAGAACATCGCCTTCGCCTATCAGAACTTCCCGGGCATCGATGACGACCGCATCCAGAACTGGACCCTCGGATTCGCGGGCGGCGACGAGAGCGGCGGCTTCGGCATCACCTATAACTGGATGGACGACGTGCTCACCCCCGAAGGCGTCGAGAACAACGACCGCTGGAACATGGGCATGATCAAGCGCAGCCGCTACTTCAGCATGGGCATGGCGGCCGACGTGAACCACAAGTGGGCCGAAGGAAACTACATGGCCGACCTGGGCCTGCGTCCCTTCGGACCTCGCGTGACCCTCTTCGGCGACGCCCTCTATTCGCCCTACGATAATCCCGAAGGCGGCGACGACGAGTACCGCCTGAACTACGGCTTCGGCGCCGAGATCATGGCCCTGCCCGGCCTGAGTATCAGCGGACGCTACAACCTGACCGGCTACGACGCCGACGTGAGCTCCTTTAGCCTCGGCCTGCAGCTCAGCTTCGGCGGCGGCGACCGCAACGCCTACATCGCCGACATGGGCGAGCGCCTGAACGACGGGGGCGACATGGCCACCGAATTCACCGGCGGCACCTACATCGTCGAGGACGGCCGCAAGGGCAGCATCCTTCCCTTCAGCTGGCAGGGCGCCAAGTATCCCGAAATCGAGATGAAGGGCGGACTTCCCTATCGCCGCTTCGCCTGGTTCGACGACGGCCGCACCTTCCGCGGGATGCTCGACCAGATCAACCGCTACGCCGAGAATCCCAAGACCGAGGGCGTGGTGTTGAACCTGTCCGGCTTCGGCGCGGACCCCGAGAAGATCCTGGAACTGCGCGACCAGCTCGCCGGCCTGCGCGCCGAGGGCAAGAAGGTCGTCATCTACATCGACCGCGTGGGTCTCTTCGGCTACCTGCTGGCCAGCGTGGCTGATGAGCTCTGGATGGATCCCCAGGGCGACCTCGACGTGAAGGGTCTCGCCTTCGGCGGAACCTACATGGCCGACACCCTCGACAAGCTGGGCGTGGGCTTCCAGGAGCACCGCTACTTCAAGTTCAAGTCGGCCGCCGAGACCCTTTCGCGCAACGCTCCCTCCCAGGGACAGCGCGAGCAGACCGAGGCCCTCCTCGAGGACTGGTACGAGACCTGCGTCGCCTACGCCATCGAGTCCCGCGGCATGAGCCGCGAGACCTGGGACAAGGCCGTCGAGGAATACGGCGAGCTGCTTCCCGCCGAGGCCCTGGAGCTGGGCTTCGTGGACAAGCTCGGCGACTGGCACGACATGAAGGAGAACATCGACGAGATCGAGATGCGGGACACCGGCGACATGACCGCCACCCAGCTCGCCGGCCTGCGCGGCGATCCCGTCTGGCGCGACGAGCACTGGGGTCTGACCCCCAAGATCGCCCTGCTCTACGCCGAGGGCGGATGCGCCATGGACACGGGCATCAAGGGTCGTCTGCTCTCCAAGAAGATCCGCAAGGTCCGCGAGGACCATCGCGTGAAGGCCGTGGTGCTGCGCGCCGACTCGCCCGGCGGCGATCCGCTGCCCAGCGACCTGGTGGCCCGCGAGCTGAAGAAGACCATGGAAGAGAAGCCGGTCATCGTGTCCCAGGGATTCGTGGCGGCTTCGGGCGGCTACTGGATCAGCATGCACAGCGACAAGATCGTCGCCTCGCCCCTGACCATCACCGGTTCCATCGGCGTGATCAGCGGACATATCTGGGACAAGCGCGTGGGCGAGAAGCTCGGCATGAGCTACCACGGCACCCAGCGCGGAAGCCACTCTGACATCTATCGCGGCATCAATCTTCCGCTGATCGGTACGCTGCCTCACCGTCCCAAGAACGAGGCGGAACTGGAGCGCACCGAGTACGCCATCAAGGCCCTCTACCAGGACTTCCTGGAACAGGTGGCCGAAGGGCGCGACATGGAAGTGGACGCCGTGGCCGAAGTCGCCCAGGGACGCGTCTGGAGCGGCATCGACGGCAAGGACAACGGCCTGGTCGACGAACTCGGCGGACTCTGGCTCGCGCTGCAGATGGCCAAGGACGCCGCGGGAATCGATCCGGACATGCCGGTGCGGATCGTCGAAGGGCCCGGCCTGGGCAACTTCGACTTCGGCATGTTCGCGCCTTCGTTGCTCGGCGTTGAGAAGGAAACCCTCGAGGCCGCGGCCAATCCCACCGGCCAGTACTTCAGCGATCGCGAGTGGGAGTACCTGCAGGCGATCAAAAACGCCGACGGCGAACCCATCATGATGATGGAACCTTTCTCGATCTACGATGGAGCGGAGACCTACTAGGTCAACCCGAACCTGAACGGGAACAAGAAAGCCCCCGGCTCATTGGCCGGGGGCTTTCACATGTGATATCGGGTCGAGCTAGAAGCTGACCTTGATTGTACTCCAGTCCGTCGATTCGGCCGAAACGGGTTCGCAGTCCAAAGGCATGACGCCGGTAAGCTGACCGTAGCAGGCATCGCCGGCGGCCTTGAAGATCAGGTACTCATTGGGTTCGGGAACGGGAAGCGGTGCGAAGTCCGAGTAGAAGAAGAAGACTCCCGTGCCGGTATCGCCGGGCTCGCAGTCAGCGCCCATGGGCTCGAACTTGAGCAGCGCGCCTTCATCGCCCGGAATGCTCTCATCGCCGTCGCATTCCAGCAAGAGATAGTAAGGGACGACACAGTCATTCGGATCGCCGTCGGAGTAACCGGCGGAGTCGGGCAGGGTGAAATAGCTCGGATCGCAGCAGATCTGCGCTTCGGGACCGAAGAGCAGGTCCAGATGGCTGAGGCCGTGGCCCGCATCGGAATTGTCCCATGAGATCTCGAGAGTGTACTTCCAATGATCAATATTCAAGCCGTTGAGATTAAAGCGATTACGGCATTTGAAGACGGGTTTCTATGAAAAGGACGGCCCCTCCGCGAGGAGCCGTCCCAAGTTCAAGCGACGCTTCGAATTCTAGTCGACCAGGACCACCTTGCCCGCGGCGCTGCGCTCGCCTGCATCCCAGCGAACGAAGTAGACTCCCGCGGCCACGCGCTGGCCGCCGCGACCGGTGCCGTCCCAGCTGGCGCGAGCGTGGCCGGCGCCGTCGGGCTGGGCATCGAGCATGCGCACCGTGCGTCCCCGCGCGTCGAAGACGAGCATGCGTCCCCGCAACTCCTCGTCGCTCCGCGCCAGCAGGGTGGCCGTGCCGCCCGGCGCGAGGGGACTCGGATACACCAGCAGCCGATCGCGGCTGCCCATGATCTCCGCTTCCACGATGTCGGTGGCGATGATGCCGTGGGGGCCCGCGCCATTCGGCGTGACTCCATGACAGACCGTGCAGTCGGCGAGGGTGCCCGCGTGTCCCTGCAGCGCGATATTGTTGGCGTTGTCCCGCGCCTCGCGGCTGGGATAGATGGCATGGGGACTGCCATGGCAGGCCGAGCAGAAGACGCCGCCGTGGCCGACGGCGTTGCGGAAGAGCACGCCCTCGGGTTCGCCGTAGGTGCTGGTATGGCACTCGCGGCAGCTGGGCTCGTCGAGCCAGGGCGTGCGGCCTTCCTCGATGCTGCGGGACACCGTGTCCATGGTTCCGTGACAGTCCTGGCAGACCATGCCGAAGTCGTTGGCCATGGTGCCGCGCAGGCAGTGGGTCTGCGGACCGGGGTGACACATCTCGCAGCCGATCTGACCCGGATTCGTTTCGTCCATGAACTTGTGCTTGTCGTGGATCTGGAAGCTCATGGACTTGGCCTCGGGAATCCCGGTCGTGCCCAGGGCCGGGGAGGCATGGCATCCCGCGCAGAGGATGGGTTGATCGTAGGGATCGTAGGGGCCCTCGTTGGGGTGGCCGAAGATGATGTCGTCCTCGCTGGTATGGCAGCCCGAGGTTGCGCATCCCACTTCGGTGGACACGGGAATCACCGGCTCGCTTCGGGCCAGCTCCATGCCCCCGCCATCCAGCGCGATGATGAGCGCCTGCTGATAGGGATCCTCCACCTCGGGCTCGGCGTCGGTGAAGGGCGTCACGGGAATGCCGTCGGCGACCCAGTGGCCGGTGTGGGGATCCATCTCGCCCTCGAGGCCTTTGCCGGTCAGGCCGATGTTGGGCGGCAGGTCCACGCCGAAGAGGTCGAGGTCCCAGTCCCAGAAATCGGTCTTGCCCACCGAATAAGTGTTTCCGGGGATGGAGTACTCGAGCGTTAACCCGGCATCGAGGATGCGGGGCAGATTGTGCTCGTCGCCCCGCTCGATGACCTGGGCGAAGAGGGTGTTGTAGGGCGGAAGGATCGAGAGCTTCGCGTGATCCTTGTTCATGCAGTGCATGCCCAGGTCGTTCCAGCTCAACACGATGTGGTCGCCCAGGGGCTCGGGGGGCGTCGCGTCGCTGACGGCTCCGGTGAAGAGGAACGGAAGCAGGAAGAGGAGGGCCAGACGGGGGGAGACCCTTCTCGAGGAATGGTTTTGAGACATATTTTCGACCTCCATTGCTGAGAGATCGGACAAGTATAAATGGAATTGATGCCTTTAATCCAACTAATTCAGTTTTCTCGAACTCTAGCTACCTATATCTGAAATGCGGTGCAAACAGGCAACTTGACAGCTATACAGGCGTCGAGTAGTGTGGGAGGCACCCTCCCTGAGTCTCCAGTCTCCAGCCTCCAGTCCCCTAAACGGCCTCCCGATCTGGCGACTGGCGACCGGTGACTGGCGACCGACCGGAGGTCGCAATGTCCCGCCGCAAAGCCATCGGTTTCCAGCTCCCCGAAAACCCTCCCGTCGCGGCCAAGAGCCAGCGCCGATCGCTGAAGGCGCCGAAGCACAACGAGAGTCAGCTTTCGCTGCTCAAGGCCGACGTGTGTCCGACGTGCGGAAAGGTCTCCAGTCACCAGTCTCCAGCCGCCAGAAAGAAGGCCGGGGACTGGAGACTGGGGACTGGCGACTCCCGGCGCGCCCGCGCCGGCGAAGACGCCCGCCCCGCGCCTCATGGTCCCTACGCGCCGCAGAACGAAGCCGTGCACGCCAGCAGTCGCGCACTGCGTCGCGCCGGACAGGTGCCGGCGGGAGCGACCCTCGAAGATTTCTTCCGCGCGCAGACCGTGATTCCCGGGCGTGAGGATTCCCTGGCCCACATGGAGAAGATCGCCGCGCGTGAATCGCGCTTCCTGGAACCCGAACGGCCGCTTCCTCAAAACCTGCGTGCCGCCGTTGCCGAAAGCGGCGTGGAAGAGCTCTACCTACACCAGGCGACTTCCCTCGATGCCGCGCGTCGCGGCGAGAACGTGGTGGTGGTCACGGGCACGGCCAGCGGCAAGACCCTCTGCTACAATCTGCCCGTCTTCGAAACGCTGCTGGAAGACGACCAGGCCACGGCCTTCTACCTCTTCCCGACAAAAGCGCTCGCGCAGGATCAGCTGAAGGGCGCGCAAAGACTCGCGGCGGCTCTTCCCGAACTCGGGCGTTTCGTTTCGGGCACCTACGATGGCGACACGAGCACGCACACCCGGCGCAAGCTGCGCATGGAGGGGCGGCTCATCCTCACCAATCCCGACATGTTCCACGCGGGCATCCTGCCGAGCCACACGCGCTGGGCGCGCTTCTTCATGAACCTGCGCTACGTGGTGCTCGACGAGATCCACAGCTACCGCGGCATCTTCGGCAGCAACGTGGCGGCGGTCATGCGCAGGCTTCGCCGCATCTGTGCGCACTACGGCAGCAATCCCATCTTCATCGCCTCCAGCGCGACCATCGGCAATCCGAAGGAACTGGCCGAACGCATCTTCGGCGGACCGGCCACGCTGGTGGATGAAGACGGCAGCCCCCGCGGCGAGAAGCTCTTCGTGTTCTGGAATCCTCCCAAGCTCGATTCGAAAGGCGGCGAGCGCCGCGGCGCCAACGGCGAGGCCAAGGACCTGCTCTGCGATCTTGTTAAGCAGGGACGACAGACCATCTGCTTCAGCAAGACCAAGGTTTCGAGCGAACTCATCTTCCGATACGCCCGCGACACCCTCGAGCGCGAGGCGCCGCACCTGGCGCCCAAGGTGCGCGCCTATCGCGGCGGATACCTGCCCGAGGAGCGCCGCGAGATCGAGCGGCAGCTCTTCAGCAACGAGCTCATGGCCGTGTCGAGCACCAACGCCCTGGAGCTTGGTATCGACATCGGCGGACTGGACGCGGCCTTGCTCGTGGGCCTGCCGCCCACCGTGGCCAGCGCATGGCAGCAGGCCGGGCGCGCGGGCCGCGGCGAGCGCGAGAGCTGCGCCGTGCTGGTGGCGCACAACGATCCGGTGGAGCAGTACCTCATGCGGCGGCCCGAGTTCTTCTTCAAGCAGAATCCCGAGAAGGCGGTGATCGACCACGCGAACCCGTTCATCTTGCTGCCCCAGCTGCGTTGCGCGGCATACGAACTGCCGCTGGAGGCGAACGACGAGGAACTCTTCGGCGAATTGACGCCAGGCATCGTGGAGATCCTCGAGCAGCGGGGCGAACTGCGCCGCGCCGGGGAGCAGACCTTCTACGCGTCCAACGGATACCCGTCCGGCGACGTGAACCTGCGCCAGAGCGTGCTCGACACGGTGAGCATCGTGCAGCTACCGGGGGAGACCGTGATCGGCAACGTGGATCTGCTGGGCGCCTGCCAGCTGGTCTATCCCGAGGCCATCTATCTGCACGAGGGCGAGACCTACTTCGTGCGCGAGCTGGACCTGGAGCAGAAGGTGGCCTTCGTGGAGCAACGCGGCGTGGACTACTACACCCAGCCCATCACCGAGCAGAAGATCCGGCTGGACGAAGAGCAGGACAACGTGGCGGTGACTCCCGCCGGCGGCGAGGCCGAAACGCTGCAGCTCGGATTCGGCGACGTCACCGTGAGCAAGACCACCTTCGCCTTCAAGAAGGTGAAGTTCGGCAGCCTCGATTCATTGGGATGGGGCAAGCTCGACCTGCCCTGGCACGACCTGGAGACCCGCGCCTTCTGGATCGCCCTCACCGAAGCGTCACGCGCCAGGCTGGACGAGGGGAACCACAAGTTGCACGAGGCCCTGGCGGGCCTTAAGAACCTGATCCTCTCGGCCCTGCCCATCTTCGCCATGTGCGACCGCGCGGACCTGGGCGGCGTGGTGGACGCGAGCAACCTCGGTACCACCGCGCTTTTTGTCTACGACCGATTCCACGGCGGCCTCGGCTACAGCCGCGTGGGCTTCGACGACCTGGAGAGCGTGCTCACGGCCTGCCTGGAAATGCTCGAGGCCTGCGGCTGCGAGGACGGCTGCCCCGCCTGCGTGGGCCTGCCCAACCGCGTGCCCGGCCAGAACGAGGATCCCGACTTGAATCCCGACTTCGCCGTGCCGGGCAAGGAGGCCACGCGGGCGTTGTTGCGGATTCTGCTTGGCCTTGAGGCGTCCGCCGCGAAAGCTTCCTAGCGGGTAGCCCTGAAACCGAAACGCCCTCTCCCTTGCTGGGGAGAGGGCGAAATCGGAAGACGCCATAAGTGCTTCGCTCGGGGCGTCTATTTCTTGCTTTTCTTGAGCTGGAACTTGATGTGCTCGGGACCGACCTTGCTGGTCTTAACCAACTGAACCGGCGCTCCGATTTCAAGCTCTTCACCCTTGGCCAGCTCCACGACGCCGAAGATGCTTCCCACCGTACCCGGGAAGATCACCTGCGCCACGTAGACCGGCTTGCTCAAGAGGTGTCCGGAACGATCCTCGTGGACCTCCGTGAAGGAGCGCACGATTCCCGAACCGGCACCCACCGTCTTGGCGTTCTTCTGCACGTTTAGTTCGATCATGCCGAACTCGCAGAATGCGCTGGCGGGAACGTGAACCGCGTCGCAGTGCTCGCAGTAGGTTCCGCTCAACCTGCCCTTGGCCAGATCTTCGTAGAAGCGCGTTCCGCCGAGCCCCGCCGTGTAGACGTAGTTCAGGGGAATCTTTCCGGGGAAAGCCTTGGCGCTGCCGGCGTCCAGCTCGACCGGCTTGATCTGCTTCACGGCCGTGCTCGTGCGCTCGCCGGGCTTGAGGGGCCGGAAGTATTTGATGTCGAGGATGTTCCCCTCGCGATCTTTCTCCGGCTTCCACTCGGCCTTCACGCGCATGCCGATCTTCACGTCGCCCTTCTTCACGTCCTTGAGCCAGTGAACGATGCCCATGTCCTTGCTGGCGCCGTCCATCTCGATGACCGCGAACATCTTCACCTGGCCCTTGGGAAGGGGCGAAGAATCCCAGTCGACGTTGGAGATCGTGTAGGTGAGCACCGTGCCGGTGTCCTGGATCTCGAAGTAGTCGCTCACGGGATGCAGGTTGCACAGCTCGCAGAAGCTTCGCGGCGGAATCATCATGCGTCCGCACTCGTTGCACTGGGAAGCGGTGACCTTGCCGCGCTTGAGCCCGTCCAGATAGGTGGTCAGCGCGAAGCCGTTGTCCCAGGCGTAGCGCAGATCCGGCTGGTAGGTGTGGTGCGGCACCGACTCCACCTTCTTCAGCGGTGTGCCGGGCAGGTCCTTGCGGGTCATCTTGTTCCACCTGCTGGCCTCGGTGGGCATGGAGCCCTCGCCGCTCATGACCACGACGGTTCCCACCTGCATGAGGTCGCCCCAGGCCTGGGCCACGCCGCGGTGAGCGCTCTTGGCCACCTGGCGCTTGCCCGCCTGTCCGCTGAGCTGGAAGTAGAGCTCGGCGATCTTCATGAGGCCCGTGGCCGCGATGGGATTGCCGACGCCCAGCGCTCCGCCCGAGGGGCAGATGGGATGGCTGCCGTCCTTGGTGAAGGCGCCCGAGTCGAAGAGTTCGCGCACCTTGCGGCCCGACTTGTCCATCAACAGGCCATTCATGTGGTGAAGGGCCTTGTAGTTGAAGGGATCGTAGGGCTCGAAGATGTCGATCTCGTCTTCGGGCTTGGTGATGCCGGCCATCTTGTAGGCGTCCAGCGCGGCCATGGCCACGTAGTTCGGATAGGCCAGATCGCGGGTCGTCCAGTAGGCCGTGTCCAGGCGGAAGCCCACGCCGTCGATGAAGACCGGCGCCTTCGAATGTGTGCGGGCCACGCGCTCGTTGGTCATCACGATGGCGCAGGCGCCGTCGGATGTGGGGCTGATGTCGCGACGTTTCACCGGCCAGCTGAGCACCGGCGAATCGAGCACGTCCTGCACGGTGATCTTCTCGGCCACCTGCGCGGCCGGATGATTCATGGCGTTGCCCTTGCAGAGCACGGAGATCTCCGCCAGGTCGCGTTCGGTGTAACCGTAGACGTGCATGAACCTGGCCATCTCGATGCCGAAGATGTGGATGAGGGTCAGGTCCAGCGGCTGCTCGGTGGTGTGATCGAAGATGGTGATGAAGGCGCCCGCGGGATGCGGATGCGTCGGGCTCATCTTCTCTTCGGTGACCACGAGCACGTTCTTGAACTTGCCCGAAGCCACGTGCATCCAGCCGTGGATGGGACTGAAGATGCCCGTGCCGCCGCCCACGTAGTGACGCATGTAGGGCTTGTGCGTTCCGCCCGCGCCGGCGAGCAGATGCTCGGCCTTCAGGTGCACGCCGTCGAAGGCGTCGGGCGCGGTGCCCAGGCAGACCGCGTCGATGTCGTCGATGGTCAGGCCCGCGTCGTCCAGGGCCATCTGCACGGCCTGGGACGCCAGCTCTCCGGGAGTTTCCTGCGCGCGGCGGACGAACTTGGTCATGCCGGCGCCGATCACAGCGACTCGATTATTCATGGCTGCCTCCCTTCGCATCGAGGACCACTACGGAGCAGGTGTCCGTGGGAATGCCTCGCCATCCGTGGAGCAGCGCGGTCTTCGCGCCTTCGATCTGGTGGGTGCCCGCCTGTCCGCGAAGCTGTTTCACGGCGTCGTAGAAGCGCGCGCCGCCGTTGGCCTCGTAGAGGTCGCCCATGGCCTGGCTCCCGCCGTCGGGATTCATGAAGGGCAGGAAGTCGGTGCTGATGCCCAGGGCGTCCATGTGCATGAGCTGCCGGTGGGCGTAGAGGTCGCTGACGTAGGCGATGTCCACCTGCTCCTCCGGCACGCTGATGCCGGCCTCTTCGTAGGCCATGCGCGCGGCGAGCTCGGTGCCGTCGGACGCGTCGTGGGCGCGCCGCTCGATGATCGAGTTACCCGAAGCCCAGCCGGTGCCGGAGATGAAGACAGGATCCTGCGGACATTCCAGGGCCGCCTCCTCGCTGGCGAGCACGACCACCACCGCCGCGTCGGCGGGGCGCGAGACCATCAGCTCGGTGACGGGGGAGGCGATGGTGCGGCTCTCGAGCACGTCGCCGCCGTCGAGCTTGGCCGCGTAGCAGGCCAGGGGATTCTCGAGGGCGCGGCTGCGGTTGAAGGCCGCGATCTCCGCCACGTCCTCCTCGCTGTACATGGAGTTCGTGAGGAACTGCTGCATCTCGATACCCGCGAGGTAGTGCGGCGAGACGCCGAAGCGGTTGTAGGTGGGGTCCAAGGCGAAGTGCAGAATCTCGTCCTTGGTCAGAATGTTGGACGCCTTGCTGTAGCTTTCCACCACGAGCGTGTTGAAGCGTCCGGTGTTGATCTGCATGACCGCCGACGCGATTCCCTGAAGGAAGTCGCCGCCGACCGTGTACACCGGTTTGCGGACCATGCCGATCTGGTCGGGCACGTACTCATCGGAGATGGAGTAGCCCGAGATGAAATCTTCTTCACAGGAGACCGCGCCGTCGATCTGCTCGGCCGTCACTCCCGCATCCTCGTAGGCCATCGCGGCTGCTTTGGCGATCAGCTCGCGATAGGATAGCCCTCCGGAGGCAGGGAAGGACCCGCAGATGCCGACGCCCATGACGACAACACCCATAACTCGCTCCTTGTTGTTAAGGGACCGTTTCGCGCCGCGATCATAGAGGACCCGGAGGTCCAAGTCAACGTGCTCGCGCCAGCCGACGGCATCGGGAAATTCTTGAGATAGAGTCGATTGCGCGGGTCGCTCTGCGCTTCGCCGCCCCCGCTTGTGCCGTATTTCACAACGGCGCCCGGCTTGACATCTATACATACGTATAGTATCATTGGGCTCCCTCCAGATAGCGAATCTCCCATGCATCAAAGCCAAGCGACATTCCTCCGACCCACCGACGCCTTCTCGGGACTCGGGACTCGGGACTGGAGACTCTCATGAGCCTCGCCGACGATCGCGCGCTGCGGGAAGTGCTCGAGGGGCTCACGCGCCTGCGCCTCGCCCACGACCGTTTCGCCGCGGAAAGCGAGCGGCGGGACCTGCCGCCCGCGCGTCCCATGATCGTTCCGACGCCGGTGGAGTCGTCCACCCTGGAGGCGGCGGTGGGTGCGGAGGAAGCGCGACGCGGCCGGGGGAAGTACCTGCGCCGCGAGGTCTCGGTGGAGCGCGCGCTGCCGCATCTGGCCGGTCTCGCCGATGCGCTGCGCGACGCTCAACCCGAGGCCGGTCGCCTGGTCGACCTGGTGGCCGACATCGATCTGCTCGCCCAGGCCTCCGCCGAAGACCTGCTCTTCCTCGACCTGGAGACCACGGGCCTGCACCGCGGACTCATCGTGCTGCTGGGCTTCATGACCCTCGGCCCCGGCGAAAGGCCGCTCACGGTCACCCAGCTCTTCGCCCGCGATCACGACGAAGAGGCGCCCATGCTCGAGGAGTTCATGGAGGTGCTGCGCGCGCGGCCCATCATGGTGAGCTTCAACGGGCGCAGCTTCGACGCGCCCTATCTGGAAAGCCGCCTCCGCTTCCACGGCTTCTTCGAACCCCTGCGTTTCGCCCATGTGGACCTGCTGCATCTTGCCCGACGCCTCTGGAGCGTCCGCCTTCCCAACTGCCGGCTCATCACCCTGGAGAAGTTCCTCTTCGGTCGAAAACGCCTGGAGGATCTGCCCGGCAGCGAGGTGCCGCGGGTCTGGGAGGACTACGTGCGCTACAACGACCTGCGCGACCTGCCGGGCATCTGGGAGCACAACCTGCGCGACCTGGCCACCCTGGCCGAGCTCATCGTGCGCGCGGCGAAGGGGGAGCAGGACTAGGCGGCTTGCCCGCGCCTTTGATCCCCGCTAGACTTCCAGTGTCGAAAGCCAATGGGAGGCGGGGATGAAACACCGAATCGGATTCCTCTGGACATTGATCGCGACGGCCATGGTTCTCCTTGCCGGCTGCTCCTCCACCGGTCCCGGTTCCGGCGGGACAGCCTTTCCCAACGTCGTGGAAATCACCGGCTGCCTGGAGCGCGACGGCTCCGATCCCGATGCCGTGTACAGCTGCATCGAGTACGAGTACGCCGATGGCGCGCTCACGATCCTGCACACCAACACCTGCTTCAACTGCTGTCCCGTGGACTGGGGCGGACTGGTGACCGTGGAAGCCGGCGTCATCACCATCGAAGAGGTGGAAGGCCAGGGCGACTGCGATTGCCTCTGTCTTTTCGACATCGAATATCGCATCGAGAATCTGGATCCCGGCGAGTACCGGCTGGTCATCGAGGAGATGTACCCCGCCATCAATGCGTTGACCTTCGATGTGGGCTTCGATTTCACGCAGCCGGACTCCGGCGAGATCTGTCTGGAGCGCAGCGGATATCCCTGGGATTGAGAGAAGCGTGAGGCAAGTAAAGCCCCGGCCATGGCCGGGGCTTTTGCATGCGATGAAGTTTGACTACTTGGCCGGAAGCGTCGCCGGATCGATCCAGTGGCGGAGCAGCTAGCCCTTTCTCCCCGTGCGGGATCTGCTATTCTGCCGAGGGAGGTTTATTATGCGGCTCGGCCTCGTATTCCTGTCGCTGCTCTGCGCCTGCGCCGCCTCGACCCAAGGTGGCGCGCGGCCTTCCGAGTGGGCGCAACCTCTGACCTTAGGGGGCGTACCCAACCTGCACCAAGTGGACGAGGGCCTCTATCGCTCGGCACAGCCCAGCGCGGAGGGCATGAGATCCCTGGAGGGCATGGGCATCCGCACGATCCTCAACCTGCGCCACTTCCACGGCGACGAAGAAGAGCTCGCGGGAACGAGGCTGCGTGGGGAGCGGGTAGCCATGCTGCCTTTCTGGGAGCGCGAGGAGGACATCGCCAGGGCACTGCGGATCATGCTCGATCCGAGTCGGCGCCCCCTGCTGCTGCACTGTCGCGACGGCGCCGACCGCACCGGACTGCTCTGCGCCATCTATCGCATCGTCGAGCAGGGCTGGAGCCGTGAGGAAGCGATGAGGGAAATGCGCGAAGGGGGTTACGGATTTCACGAGTCTTGGGTTAATCTGGTGATCTATCTGGATGAATTCGATCCGGCGGCCTTTGCCGTCGACAATCAAAGCAAGGAGTAGAATGACCTTCCTTCGTCTCAGTTCGGATCAGATGGGCAGCGGCAACGAGGAACTCGGCCGCAAGCTGCTGAAAGTGTTCCTAGAGCGGCTCGCCGCTTCCGACGTGCAGATCGACAAGATCGGTTGCTGCAACCACGGCGTACTTCTCACCACCGAAGGCAGCGAGGTCATCGACAGCCTCAAGGCCCTCGAAGCCAAGGGCGCGCGCATTTCCAGCTGCGCCACTTGCCTGGATCACCTGGATCTGCGCGACAAGCTTCTCATCGGCGAGGTGGGCAACATGGATGAGAGCATCCAGGCCATGGCCAAGGCCGACCGGATCATCAAGCCATGACGCGGAGAGCGCTGGTTACCGGCGGCAACAAGGGCATCGGGCTTGCGGCCTGCCGCGGGCTCCTCGATCTGGGTCTGCAGATCTACCTGGGAAGTCGCGACGAGGAGCGCGGCCGCGCCGCGGTGGAACTGCTGCGGAGCGAAGGCCGCGAAACCGAGCTTCAGCTTCTCGAGGTGAGCGACGAGGCTTCGGTGAACGCGGCGCGGGAACGTATCGAAATGGACGGCGGCCTCGATGTGCTCGTGAACAACGCGGCCATCTACGTGGATGAGGGCGAGCAGGCCTTGCACGTGGACATCGCCAAAATTCGCGAGACACTGGAAACCAATCTCTACGGACCGCTCATGCTCTGTCGCGCTTTCCTGCCCGGCATGATCGAACGCGGCTACGGGCGCGTGGTGAATCTGTCCAGCGGCATGGGACAGCTCGAGGGCATGAGCGGCGGCAGCGCGGGCTATCGCCTGTCCAAGACCGCGCTCAACGCCATGACGCGCATTCTCGCGGCCGAGGTCGATCACCCCGATGTGAAGATCAACACCATGTGTCCCGGCTGGGTGCGCACCGACATGGGCGGCGCCGCCGCGCACCGAAGCCCCGAGGAGGGCGCCGACACCATCCTCTGGCTGGCCACTCTGCCAGAAGACGGCCCCACGGGCGGATACTTCCGCGACCGCAAACCCATCCCCTGGTGATGGAGGAAACATGGAAGTCGACATCGAACGCGAAGAGGAAAAAGGAAAGCGCAAGACCGGCGAGAACATCGAGAAGGCGGGCTGGGCTCTCTTCCTGATCATGATCGGCGCGCTCTGGATGGCTCCCGACGGAACTTTTCCCGACGGAAGCTGGCTCATTGGATCGGGCGCCATCATCCTGCTCGTCCAGCTCATTCGCTCCCTCGCCGGACTGGCCGTCTCGGGAGGCACCCTCATCTTCGGACTGCTCGCCCTGGGCCTCGGCTTCGGAGACATGATCGACTTCGACATTCCCATCTTCCCGGCCATCCTCATTCTCGTGGGGCTCTACATGCTCTACGAGGTGCTACTCAAGAAGCGGGACTGACCGTGCGACCTAGCCGTCTCATATCGATCACCTACTGGATCCTGCTGGTGTTGATGATCGCCCAGTCCAGCTGGTGGGTGATCTATCTCAGCCGCGAAGGCGACCGCTACTTCGAACTGCAGCAGCAGCGCTTCCAGGCAGACCGTCTGCACGCGGCCTACCTCATGCGCACCTATCCCGAAATCGCCGAGGATCCCGAGTCGCACCTGCGGGAATCCTTCCCCGATCTGCACTTCAATCGCCTGGAGCAGGGTTGGGACATCCATGTGGACAGCGCGGTGGAAGCGGCCACCCGCAAGGAGGCCCGGCGCCGCAGCGCCATGTTCCTGGGCGAGGGCATCTTCTTCCTGGCGCTGATTCTCGCGGGCAGCGTGCTGCTCACCTTGGCCTACCGTCGCGAGATGAGCTTCCGCCGCACCCGGGAACTGTTCCTGGCGGGAGTGTCCCACGAATTCCGCACGCCTTTGGCCAGCCTGCAGGTCTACGCGGAGACCCTCGAGCGCCCCGATCTCGACGAGGACCGCCGGGCCGAAATCCTCGGGCACATGCAGGAGGATGTCAGTCGCCTCGACGGCATGGTGGGGCAGGTGCTGGCGGCCAGCCGCGCCGAAAATCCCCTGGGTGCCGAAAGCGAACTGCTCGACGTGAAGAGCGAATCCGAAGAGATCCTGCGGCGGCTTCAGGCCTTCTTCGAAAGCGAGGAAGCCGAGATCGAGGTGAGTATCTCCGACCACTGCAGGATTCACGGAGACCGTCAGCTCTTCTCGGTGGCCCTTCGCAATCTGCTCGAAAACGCGGTGAAGTACTCTCCGAAGCCGGCTCGGGTGGAACTGAAGGTGGAGGCCGGACCTGATACCTGCCGCATCTCCGTGCGGGATTTCGGTCCGGGCATTCCACGGAATTTGCGTCGCAAGATCTTTCAGAGTTTCTTCAGGGTGGGCGAGGCCGGCCGCCGTCCGGGCGGCATGAGAGGCACGGGCCTCGGACTCTATCTCGTCAAACGCGCCGCCGGAGAGCTGGGCGGCAAGATCGAACTGGAGAGCAAAGTGGGCGAGGGATCGGTCTTCACGCTGATCCTTCCCACCGCCAAGGAGGCGCCGTGAAAAAGCGGATCCTGATCGTCGAGGACGAAGCGCATCTGGCCGAAGGCCTCAAGATCAATCTGGAGCTGGACGGCTACGAACCCGTGCTGGCCGACAGCGCCGAGGACGGACTTCGATACTGGGAGCGCGGCGGCGTGGATCTGATCCTGCTCGACGTCATGCTTCCCGGCATGGACGGCTTCGAGATGTGCCGGCGTATTCGCGAAAAGGGTGATCGAGTGCCGGTTCTATTCCTCACCGCCAAGGGATCCGAAGACGATCGCGTGCGCGGCCTCGAGGAAGGCGGCGATGACTACATCACCAAGCCCTTCGTGCTGCGCGAACTGCTGGCGCGCATCAAGGGCATATTCCGTCGCGAGGACTGGATGCGCGAAAAGCCCGCGCGCAGCCAGCTCGAATGGCCGGGCGTGAAGATCGATCTGGACGCGCGGGAGGCCGTGACGCCCACCGGCAAACATCGCCTCAAGGAGAAGGAGGCCATGATCCTGCGCCTGCTGGCCGAGCGCGACGGCGAGGCCGTCGACCGCGACACCATCATCGACCGCATCTGGGGCTACGACGCCTATCCCAGCACGCGCACGGTGGACAACTTCATTCTCGCCTTGCGCAAGATGCTCGAGACCGATCCCGCGAAGCCGGAGCGAATTCTGACCGCCCACGGGAAGGGCTATCGACTGAAGCTCTAGCGGATTGATGGGTCCCGGCTCCAAACCGCCGCCCGCTCAGGTAGTCCTGCACCGGTGAGTGGTGGCGAAACCCGCTTTATTTGGGTCTATCTATCTTATTGGCACTTCCTCGCAAGGGCCTCCCGATGCCCATCAAGCCTTTGCAAATATTGAAGATACGATCCACTAGAGAAATAAACATCAATATCAAGGCAGAATATCTACCATTAGTCTAGAATGGTCAGTGTATTCGGATTTCTCGACGGTCAGCGGGCCTCACCCTGAAGCTTCCGAGATGAAAACACGAGAGGAGGCCGGCGCCAGGGAGCCCTATCGCATGTTAACCAAATAGGAGGAAGCCATGATTCGGCGATTTGCGATTGCAGTCTTACTGCTGGGCATTCCCCTCGTATCGCTTGCCTCGACCTATACGGTGAATCCCAACGGTACGGGCACCTTCCCGAACATCCAAGCCGCCATCGATGCCGACTATGTCGTGGATGGAGATGTCATCGAGCTCATCAGCGGCGTTTTCACCGGAGCCGGCAACCGCGACGTTTCCTTCCGGGGAAAGGGCATAACGGTGAAGTCGCAGAGCGGCGATCCGGAGACATGCGTCATCGACTGCGAGGCCGACCAAAACGATCGCCACCGTGGCTTCAAGTTTCAGAGCGGCGAAGGATTGGATTCCGTTCTCGACGGGGTGACCATCCGAAACGGATTCGTCTTCAATCACGGCGGGGGCATCCATTGCGAGGCGGGGGCTTCTCCAACGATTCGGAACTGCATCCTGGAAAACTGCCATGCCGAGGCTTTTGACACCGCCAACGGCAAGGGCGGAGGCGTCTTCCTGAGCGATGCTTCTCCCCAGTTCTTCGACTGTGTGTTCAAGGAGAACTACTCCAACGAGAATGGCGGCGGCATGTTCATGCAGGGGGACTCCGCGCCCCTGTTGATCGGATGTCTCTTCCAGGACAACGAAACGTTCTACATCGGCGGTGGGCTGTATGGCGGAGGTTTCACGGCCGAGGACTGCTGGTTCGTCGGCAATCGATCGCTTTGTTGCGATGGAGGTGGGATGTCGGCCGGCGCCGGCGCAGTCATCGACCGTTGCTATTTCTACGAGAACGAAGCCGACTGGGGCGCCGGCGGAAGTTTCGGGGCGGTCCTGTTGAACGAATGCGTGTTCTTCGGGAACGAGGGTGATCTGGGAGGAGCCTTCGCCTGCTACAATTTCAGCGCGCAGGTAGAGAACTGCACCTTCGTGGGCAACAGCGCGCCTCTTGGCGCCGGCATATACATCGGGGGAGACGCCAGCGCCGGCGGCAGCATCCTGAATACGATCATTGCCGACAATCTGCAGGGCGCGGCCATCGAATGCGGCGGTTCGGGCGCTCCCACCCTGATCTGCTCGGACATACACGGCAATTCGGGCGGCGATTACGTGGGCTGCATCGCCTCGGAGCTTGGGGTCAACGACAACATCTCTCTCGATCCACTCTTCTGCGACACCTTCAATCCGGACGATCCCTTCACCCTCCACGATACCTCGCCCTGCTCGCCCGAAAACAGTCCATGTGGAGAACTGATCGGAGCACGTCCCGTCGGATGCGGCGTCACGGCCTCCATCGACATGAGCTGGAGCGCCTTCAAGGCCCTCTACTGATGACGGCGGCCGGCGGGCAGGAACATTTCCAGCCTCTCACGAAATCCGATCGGGAGCCTGCACGGTTCCCGATCATTTTCTCCACGCCCCAATTCACCGGCAAGAATTCCGGGGAACTGCCGCGAATCCCCTTTCCCCTTTGTCATATGAGAATGCTGAAAGATCCGCCAAGCCATCTCGCCGGAAATCGGCGCCGACTTGGTCGTCATCCATGGGAGGGAAGTTCGCCGATGAGAACCTTGCACATATCGATCCTGATCGCCTTGTCCCTTGCCGGCGCGGCCCGGGGGGAATACGAAGGCCCTGTGGAGCCCATCCAGGAGGGATACGGAGCCGACGGCATCTACAGCGTATCGCTCGTCGCTTTCGCCAATCCCCAATGGCCTGACTTGACGGTATCCGTTTACTTTCCCGACGGCCCGAGCGAGCCCGCCCCCGCCATCTTCTTTTCCCATGCCTGGGGCTTGAACGATCCCTACATCTACGAGGACCTGATCGAGCATGCGGTCAGCCGGGGATACGTTCTCGTGTTCTCTCCCTACAAGACGGTGTCGGCCACCTACGAGGAACGCTACGACATGCTCTTCAGCGGTTTCCAGGCCGCCGTCTCGGGCTATCCGGAGATCCTGGACAGCGCCCTCTGTGGATTCGTGGGCCATTCCTTCGGCGGCGGGGCCACACCTTCCATGGCCAGAAGAGGCCTGGTCGAGAGCGGTTGGGGCTCCGAGGGGAGCTTCATGCTCGTCATGGCCCCCTGGTATGTGATGGATATGTCGCAGTCCGAGCTCGAGGGATTCCCCCAGGACACGAAGCTGCTCGTCCAACTCTACAGCGAGGATGAGGCCAACGATCATCGCATGGCCATCGACTTGTTCGAAAACATCGGCATACCCGATGAAAACAAGGACTGCGTTTTCGTCTACCCCGACCTGGTGGAGGAGTATCCCTATCTGGCCGACCATCCCCTTCCGAGCCAGAACTCGCCGAACCCGAGCAGCGTGTTCAACGCCTACGACTCCTACGGAGTCTTCCGCCTGTTCGACGCCCTGGCGGATTATGCCTTCACGGGGAATCCCGCCGCCGCAATCATCGCCCTGGGAAACGGGAGCGCGGAGCAACTCGATATGGGCGCCCAGTTGCGCCCGCTGACCGCGTCCGATGATCCGCTGGCCGCCCGCCCGTGCAGCGATTTCCTCTACCCCTGCGATTCGCCCGAGAATCCCAGATCCGGGTACTGCGGATCCTGCGAGGCTCAGGTCGGCGTGGGAGATCTCCCCGCGGACCTGTCGGATGCGGGCATCAAGGCCATCGTCCCGAATCCCTTCCGGGGATCGACCAAGCTCAAGTTCTCCCTATCGAATCGGGGCGAGGTGGAGGTGACCATCCACGATGTGGCGGGCCGACTCGTCGCGGTCCTGCCGGGCCGCACATTCGACCAGGGTGAATCCTATCTGATATGGGACGGCCTTGGACGCTCCGGCCGGCAGCTTTCCTCGGGGGTCTATCTGGCAAGAATGACCGTCGACGACGTCTTCCTGGGCCAGGAGAAGCTGGTGCTGATGAGATAGCTCTTTTACAGGGCCCTCAGCGTCCCAGATGGTCGAGCTGTCCCATGATCCCGTGCAGGTGGAAGTACTCGGCTTCGCTCACGCCGCTTTCCCACCATCCCGCGGCCCGCGCGATGAGGTACCCCGTCACGAACACGACGATCACGCCCGCCGCGAAGTGCTCCACGCCCAGGCGGCGGGCCTTGCCGCCGGCGGTCAGGGCCGTGGACACGGGACAGCTCGCCACGCAATCCAGGCAGCCCGTGCACTCGGGGCTGATGACCCGCTCCTTCTTCGATACGGGCAGGCGCGCCATGCAGACCTTGTCGCAGAGTCCGCAGTCGGTGCAGCTGGCCGCGTCGCGCCGCACCTTCACCGGCGAGAGCCAGCTGAAGAGTCCCAGCCAGGCGCCGTAGGGGCAGAGGTATCGGCACCAGAATCCGTTGATGAACACCGAGCCCAGCGCCAGCACCGCGATGACCACCGTCGAGGTCGTGCTCAGGCGCGCGAAGAAGTAGTACATCTTCACGTCGCTGATGCGGTTGTAGCCCGAGTGGATGAACTCCTGCAACGCCGCCGCGCTCATGGTGAAGATGGCCCAGGCGAAGAATGCCAGCAGCAGATACTTGATCGAGCGTAGCGGAACGTCGAGCCAGCGCCAGGGACGAAAGTTACGCCCGAAGAGTCGGCGTCCCAAACGAGCCAGCGACTCCGAGATGAGCCCCACGGGACAGATCCAGGAGCAGAAGTTCTTCCGGAAGATCAACGCCGATACCGTGAAGGTCAGGAAGAGCAGCGTCGCCGCCGGGTGGATTTCGTTGAGCTTGCCCTGGTAGATCCAGTCCATGCCGCCCATGAGACCGCTGATGGGCAGGAACCCCTCCACGCCCGAGGGCCGCGAGGGCAGCGGGCTCGCTCCCGATTCGATGGCGCGCACGAAGCGGGCGAACTCGAAACCGATGAGCACGATGAGGGCCGTGAATCCGGCCTGGACGGCAAGCCGCAGGGTGTAGGTCCTCAGGCCCCTCCGGCCGATGCGGTGTCTGATGGATATCTTACCCATAGGTAGAAGATGGCGGTTTCCCGGCCGCGTTCAAGAGGGGTCGGACCTTTCAGACATTCCCGTGACACATCGATCTAGTAGAGATCCCTGAGTTCGGACCAACTGCTCCCAGTGGCCGCCGTCTGGTCGTAGTAGGTATGGAAGGCGTAGTCGAACTCGGGGAAGGACCCGAAGCCGGGATTGGCGTAGCACTGCCCGTGGGGATAGGGATTGTCCGTCTGTCCCTTGATGCCCAGGGTCTCGTTGCCGGTGAAGACCAGGAAGTAGGTGGTCCCGATGGTCACGGGAACGGGATCCCAGAACACGTTGACCCAGTTGCCAGCAGTTCCCATGGCGCTTCCGGTGGCCAGCATCGCCCCGCCCTCGTCGGGGAGGGCGTCCCAGAGCGAGATGACCACGTTGTCCGTGCTGCCGTAAACGTGAAGCCAGATGCCGGCGCCGGCGAGATTTCCGTGACCGGGCTTGAAGGACTGGGCGATGTCCACCTGGTCGAAATCGGCGATGTAGTGCTCGCCTCCGTGTTGCATTTGATCGAAGTCGAGGGCCGAGGCGGAGCTCGCAATGGCTAGCGTGCCCGCTAACAGCATGGTTCTTAAATACTTGGACATCATTCCACCTCGCTGAGGGAGTGGAGGCTGTCTACGATATTTCGGAAAACCGATTCTATATCTAAACCAAGGGAAGGTCAAGCCGTGCTGGGCATCAATTCCGCCACGCTGCCGGCCACGAACTCCGGCCGGAACTCCAGGGGCAAGCGCTTGAGCACGCCGGTGTCGGAATGCTTTCCGGAGAGTACGAAGACCGTCTTCATGCCCAGCTCGGCGGCGGGAGCCAGATCGGCCTGGGGATCGTCGCCCACCATGGCCACCTCTTCGGGTTTCAGTTGAAGGGCGCGGGCGCCGGCGCGGAAGAGGTCAGCGGAGGGCTTGCCGGCCACGATGGCCTCGCGGCCGCTGGCGTACTCGAGGGCCGAGGCCCAGGCTCCGAGGCCGGGCTCGAGACGTCCCTCGTTGCGGAAGAGCCGGTTCTTGTGGAGGGTCACGAAGGTGACGAGCGGGCGCTCGAGCAATTCGACGGCCCGCGCCAGCAGGCGGGCGTCGGGATTCTCCATCCAGCCGAGCACCAGGGCGCGCGGGATGTCGCGCTCGTCCGGCCTTTCGCGAGCGAGGTCATGGCAGAGGAGACCGCCGGCCTCCAGGGTGCGAATCAGGGAATCGGAGCCCAGTACCCAGCACTCCGGCGAACCGTGCTCGTGCAGGATCTGCACCGCGCGGCCCTGGCATCCGATGATCTGTCGATCGGTCAGGGCGAAGCCCACCTCGCGCAGGCGAGAGCCGAGCTCGGAACGGGTCAGCGTGGTGTTGTTGGTGAGGATGGCGAAGGGGGTTTTCCCGACCACCAGCGAAGCGATCCACTGCACCGCACCCGGCACGGCGCGGTAGGACTTGTCCAGCACCAGGGTGCCTTCCACGTCGATGAGCCAGCCCTTGACGCCTTCGGTTTCCACGTCAGGGCAACTGGTAGTTGGGGGCTTCTTTGATGATGGCCACGTCATGGGGATGCGCCTCGCGCAGCCCCGAGGCCGTCACCTTCACGAACTCGGCCCGGTCCCGCAGCATTCCCAGGCTTTCGGCGCCGAGGTATCCCATGCCGGATCGGAGCCCGCCCACCAATTGATAGACGGTGTTCTTCACGGGACCCTTGAAGGGCACCCTCGAGACGATGCCCTCGGGCACCATCTTCGACTCCTCGACACCGTCCTGGGAGTAGCGATCGCCGGAGCCTTCCTTCATGGCGTCCAGGCTGCCCATGCCCCGGTAGACCTTGTAGCTGCGTCCCTCGAAGAGGATGGTCTCCCCAGGGCTTTCGCCGGTGCCCGCGAAGAGGCTGCCGATCATCACCGCGTCGGCGCCGGCGGCCAAAGCTTTCGTGATGTCGCCGCTGTACTTGATGCCGCCGTCGGCGATGATGGGCACGCCGGCCTTCCGCGCCACGCCGGCCACGTCGAGGATGGCCGTGATCTGCGGCACGCCCACACCGCTCACCACGCGGGTGGTGCAGATGGTTCCCGGTCCGATGCCGACCTTCACGCCGTCCACGCCCGCCTCGATGAGCGCCTCGGCCGCCTGGGCCGTGGCGATATTGCCGGCGATGACCTGCAGGTCGGGGTAGAGATCCTTGGCCCGCCGGACCGCGTCGATGACGTTGGCGCTGTGCCCGTGAGCCGTGTCGATGACGATCACGTCCGCGTGACTGTCTGCCAGCAGGTGGATGCGCCGCTCGAGGTCCTCGCCCACGCCCACCGCCGCGCCCACGCGCAGGCGACCGTCCTCGTCGCTGTTGGCGGCGGGGTAGTCGATCTTCTTCTGGATGTCCTTCACCGTGATCAGGCCGCGCAGCTCGCCCGCCTCGTCGACCACGGGCAGCTTCTCGATGCGATGCTGGTGCAGCATGGCCTTGGCTTCTTCGAGGGTGGTGCCCTCCCGCACGGTGATGAGCCCCTCGCTGGTCATCAACTCGCTCACGGGGATATTCGGGCTCTCGTTGAAGCGCAGGTCGCGGTTGGTGAGGATGCCCACCAGCTTGCCGCCCTCGGTGATGGGCACGCCGCTGATGCGGAAGCGCCGCATGAGCTCCATGGCCTCGGCCACAAGGGCCTTGGGCGACAGCGTGATGGGTCGCGTGATCATGCCGCTCTCGGACCGCTTCACCTGGTCCACCTGCTCGGCCTGCCGCTCGGGCGAGAGATTCTTGTGGATGATGCCGATGCCGCCCTCGCGCGCGATGGCGATGGCCATCTCGGCTTCGGTGACGGTGTCCATGGCGGAACTCAGGACGGGGATGTTCAGCGTGATCTTGCGGGTGAGGCGCGTGCCGAGCTGGGCGTCGCGGGGATGGATGGCGCTGTGGCGGGGCTGGAGTATGACGTCGTCGTAGGTGAGTCCGGTTCTGAACTGCGGCTCACTCATGGCGGGGGCCTCCGATGGCTGGGATAAATTTGGCAGAAGATAGGATAGCGGTGGAGTCAACGCCAGCCCAAATGCCCCGTGTCCCCAGTCTCCCATCTCGAGTCGCCAGAGTCTCGACGATACTCGTGACCGTAGACTGTAGACTGGTGACTACAAGGCCCTGTGCTCCTTGAGCATACAGAGATTCTGCACCACCTGCAGGCCGGCCTCCTTGGCCCGCGTGGCGGCCTCGTTGTTGATCACGCCCTCCTGGAACCACACGGCCTTGGCGCCGATCTCGATGGCCTCCTCCACGTGGGGCATGACCAGGTCGGGCCGGCGGAAGATGTCCACGATCTCCACGCCCATCTCGGCGGGGATGTCGGTGAGCTTGGGGTAGCACTTCAGACCCATGATCTCCTCGGCCGCCGGATGCACGGGAATGATGGTGTAGCCCGCGCTCCTCAGGTATTCGGCCACGTGATAGCTGGGCCGTTCGGGCTTGTTGCTCATGCCCACCACGGCCACGACCTTGTAGTTCTCGAGCACTGCGCGGATCTCTTCGGGCGTTCCGCGATGCTGGGGGAGTTCGCATTCGAATTCGGACATGGGGCCTCCAGTCTCCAGTCGCCAGTCTCCAGCCAGAAACCAGCCTATGTTTGCGCCTTCGCTTCTTCGAGTGCTTGTCGAATCTCCGCGGGCAATCGCACGATGTTCCAATCCAGATCGATGACGCCGTGCTGGCTGTGCCCTCGGGCGAGAAGCGTGTCGCCCCGCCAGCCTTCGTACTCGAATCGCAACTTCACGCGCCCGAGTTCGGCGACGCGGCAGCGCAGGTCGATCGCTTCGTCGTAGCGGGCGGGCGCTTCTATGTCGGCGCCCACGGATATCACCGGGAAGTAGATGCCCTGCTTGTTCTCGAGCTCGCCGTAGGGAAAGCCGAGCGATTCCATGAATGCGCCGCGGGCAACTTCCCAATAGACGGGCCAGAGGGAGTGATGAAGCACGCCCATCTGGTCGGTTTCAGCGTAGCGAACCTTGACTCGGCATCGGAATTCGGACATGGGGCCTCCCGGAACGCTGAATCTAGCGCAGTGATCTGGCCGGAACCAGCCCTTTCCCGCCTTGACGCCGGCGAGGACCCTGGCGAAACTGCCCGGGTCCGCAGCCAGCTTCCCGCCACCCGTTACCCGCCAGGACTGTTATGAAACGCGCTACCCCATTTGTTCTGATCCTCTTCACGCTGTCGGGCGTGAGCGGACTGGTTTACGAACTCGTCTGGATTCGCCTGCTCAGCCAGCTTCTCGGCGGCACCACCTTCGCCATCAGCGCGGTGCTGGCCGCCTTCATGGGAGGACTCGCCCTAGGCAGCCGCTTCTTCGGCGGCCGGGCCGACGCCACGCGGCGCCCCCTTCGCATGTACGCCTTCCTCGAAATCGCCATCGCCCTGCTGGGACTCGGCGTGCACGCGGCCATCGTCTTCCTGAAGCCGTCCTACGTGGCCATGGCGCAGACCCTTCCGGAAGGGTCCCTGTCCTTCCTCCGCGTGGGCGTGGCTCTGCTGCTTCTGCTGCCGCCCACCTTCTTCATGGGCGGCACCCTGCCCGTGCTCGGACGCTACATCGTGCGCAGCTCCGAACGCCTGGGCCGCGGCCTCGGCCTGCTCTACGCGGTGAACACCTTCGGCGCCGTGCTCGGCGTCTTCCTGGCGGGCTTCGTGTTCATTCCCGCCCTGGGACTGCTCTACTGCACCCTTCTCGCCGCCGCGGTCAACCTGGCCATCGCCCTTCTCATCCTGCTCGTCGACCGCACTCAGCCGGAACTCGACGCCGCCGCCCGCACGGCCATGGACGCCGTGGAGGGCGAGGGCGAACCCGCCGAGATCCATCCCGGACTCCTGGCCTTCCTCTTCGCGGCCAGCGGCTTCGCGGCCATGGGCTACGAGCTCTACTGGACCCGAGCTCTCGACCACTTCCTCGGCAACAGCACCTACGCCTTCTCCACCATGCTCACCACCTTCCTTCTGGGACTATCGGGTGGCGGCTGGATCGGCGGGCGCATCGCCGATCGCGTGAAATCGCCGGCCGTCTGGCTGGGTCGCGTGCAGATCGCCGCCGCCTTCACGGCCCTGGCCACGGTGCCGCTCATCTGGGATGTCCTGCCGCGCCTGGAGGAGGCCGCCTTCCTCAGCAGCGCCTCCCTGGATTGGAACGCCTACCTCATGCGGCGATTCGCCGCGGCGCTGCTCATCATGCTGCTGCCCACACTGCTTCTCGGCATGACCTTCCCCCTGGTGAACCGCATCGGCATCCAGGGACTGTCGCGCCTCGGTTGGGGCATCGGCCGTCTCTATTTCGCCAACACCCTGGGCTCCATCGCCGGCTCCCTCGCGGCCGGCTTCGCGGTGCTGCCCCTGCTCGGGGCGAAGGGCTCGATCATCGCGACATCGCTCATCGGCGCTTTCATCGGACTGGCCGCCCACCTGGCCAACCGGCGTCGCGGCCGCCTCGAACCCTGGATTGCGGGCGCGCTGGTGCTGGCCATCGCCGCGGGTTCTCCGCGCATGCTCGATTTCGGGCGCAATCTATTGGCGGACAGCCAAACTCCCGAGGACCGCGTGCTCTTCGACCTCGAGGATCCCACCGCCGAGACACGGGTCTACATGAAGCCCGGCGGCGCCATGCACATGAGCGTGGACGGCCACCATATCGGCGGCACCGAGCCGAGCATCATGCGCAAGGAGAAGATCCTCGCCCACCTGCCCATGGCATTGGTGCCCGAGGCCAGGCGCACCCTCAGCGTCGGTCTGGGAAGCGGCGTGACCCTGGGCACCCTGTCGCTCTACGAGGAGATCGATGAGCTGGCCTGCGTTGAGATCGTGCCGGGGGTGGTCGAAGGCGCGCGTCTCTTCGCCGGACCGAACTTCCATGTGCTCGACGACCCCCGCACGAACATGGTCGTGGGCGACGGCGTGCAGTTCCTGCTCACCGAAGAGGGCGAATTCGACGTCATCAGCAGCGACTCCAAACTGAATCCCGAGTACTCGGGCAACGCGGCCCTGCTGTCGCAGGATTACTACGAGCTCTGCCGCGACCGGTTGACCGACGAGGGCGTCATGGTGCAGTGGCTGGCCACCCACCTGCCCGCCAGCGAGGTGCGCATCGTCACCCGCAGCTTCCAGGCCGCCTTCCCGCATTCGGCCTTGTTCTGGCTGGATCCCTACAACATCGTGCTCGTGGGCAGCCGGTCGCCCCTGCAGTACTCCATCGACAAGGTGAGAGCGGCCGTCGAGATCGAGGCGATCCGCGCGGACCTCGCCGCCATGCTTCTGGACGATCCCTACGTGATGGCCTCGCTCTTTGTCGCGGGAGATTCGGCCCTGACCGAGATGCTGGGCGAGGGGCCGGTGAACTCCTGGTCGCGTCCGATACTGGAATTCAGCACCGTACGGGAATACCGCGTGAAGAGCCGCAGCTATCACGAGGACGAGAATTTGCGCTGGCTCAACGCCAGCCGTCAGCCCGGCGGCCTGCCCATGATCGGCGCCTTCGAACCCGGGCGTCTGGCCGAAGCTCGCCTGGTGACATCGAAACTGCTCGAGGGTTACGCGGCCGGCGGTGGCGTGGCGCGACTTCACAGCGGACGGGCCGTATTTGAGGCGGGACTGGCCGCGGTGCCCGACGATCCGCGTCTGAACTTCCTCATGAACGCCATGGACAAGATGGGCGATACCCTGGAACAGATCGCCGAGAGCAGCGGCGATGCGCCGTCCCTGGTCCAGCTGGGCCTGCAGCGCCGCGACGAGGGACGTTTCCTCGAAGCCCTCGACCTCTTCGACCGGGCCTTGGAGATCCTGCCCGAAGACGTGAACATCCGCTACAACCGCATCATCACCCTGCGCGATCTGGACCGCATCACCGAGATGGAAGTGGCCCTCTACGATTTCCGGAGGGACTATCCCTCCGATGCTCGGGGTTGGTCGTTGGAAGGCCGCCTGATGGCCGATCGCGGACGTCACGAGGAGTCCCTCGAATTCTTCCAGCGCGCGGTGGAGCTGGACTCAGGCTCGGCCGTGTACCGGAACAACCTGGCCACGGCGCTGGCGCGCCTCGAACGCTACGGCGAGGCCGGCGAGGCCTTCGCGAAGCTGGTGGAGCTGGATCCGACCTATCCCGGCGCGGCCTTCTTCGCCGCGGCGAGCTTCTCCATGGCCGGACGCACCGCCGACGCGCGAACATGGATGGACTTCTGCCTGGAGCGCAGGCTGGCCACCTACGAGCAGTTCGAGACGGGAGAGTTCTTCGAGAATCTGCGAGAGTCGACGGACTGGCGAGCTCCCTAGCGGCTTCCCGCGGGCGACTCCGTTCCCACCTTCACGCCGCGTCGCCGGTCGGGCCCCACGTTGGGGCAGACATCGCGCATCATGCAGGTCCGGCAGCCGAGGCTCTTGCGCATGAGCTGGCGCATGAGCATCAGCGCGATGAGGATGGCGGCCAGCAGCAGGTCGTTGATCTTCACCGGACGCCAGAAGACCTGCGCCACGATGAGCGTGACGAAGGGATAGATCCAGAGCACGTAGATGCCCTTCATGGCGCGCTTCATGCCCTTGTGGAATGCCGCTTCGTCGCCGCGGCCGAGCACCACCGCCGCCCACTTGCCCTTGAAGGAGATGCAGAGCCGTCCGCGGTAGTAACAGTTCTTGCACGCGTGGTGGGGATAGTCCCAGAGCTGCACGAGAAGATAGAGCAGTGCGAAGCCCAAGGCGGCCCAGCGGTTGAGGCCCAGCAGAAGCGTGAGCCCGGCGAGCAGGTAGACCACCGAGAGGATGCCCGTGAGAACGGGGATGCTCCGCGGATATTCCCGATAACATTCCATGTGAGGGAATTCTGATTCACTCCGAGGGGCGAATCAAGCATTCTTCCTGGACCAGGAGGAACATGGCACGCATATCCATCATTCCGCCCCATGAAGCCGAGGGCGAACTGCGGGACATCTATGGCGAGCTGGAGGAGAAGCGGGGAGGCGTGTCGGAGGTGCTCGCGGTGCAGTCGCTGCTTCCCAGCTCCATGAAGGCCCATTTAGATCTCTACGCCGACCTCATGCTTCAAAGCCGCGAAACGGGCCTGCGCCGCAAGCTGCTGGAGGCCATCGCCGTGGTGGTGAGCGCCTGCAACCGCTGCGACTACTGCCTTGCCCATCACGGCGAGGCCCTGAGAAGGCTCGATCCTGGCGCCGACCTGGAGGCCCTGAAGGCCCGCGACTGGAAGGCCCTCGCCGCCTCACACGAGGCCCGCGATCTCGCCGTGCTGCGCTGGGCCGAGCGAACGACTTTGGAGCCGAGCGGCCTCGGCGATGAGGACGTCGAAGACCTGCGCGCGGCCGGCCTGGACGACCGCCAGATACTTCAGACGACCCTGGTCGCCTCCTATTTCAACTTCGTCAACCGCAACGTGCTGGCCTTGGGTGTCGAGCTCGAGGAGGGTTTTGAGAAGACCTGCGATTGATCTGTTCCTGGTCTCGCTGCTGGCCGCCTCGGCCGCCCTCGCCATGGGCTGGCCGGACAGCGTCCAGGTGGGGGACAGTCTCTTCGCGGTCACCGAGCAGTGGCGCGGCCTGCGCATGGGCCTCGCCGACGCGTCGCGCCCCGAGGATCTCGCGCCCCTGCCGGACAGCCTTTGCGAGGCAGGCCGCACGCTCTACCTGCGCCGTCCCGCCCGTGACGCCTTCCTTGCCATGGCCGAGGCCGCCCGCCGCGACGGGCTGATCCTCATCGCCAACTCGGCCTATCGCAGCGTGGAGACTCAACGCGGACTCATCCAGAAGCGACTCGACGCCGGGCGCGTCTTCGAGGAGATCACCTGGAGCGTCGCGCCTCCGGGCTATTCCGAACACATGCTCGGCACCACCGTGGACCTGACTCTCGGCGGCGCCTATTCCAGCAATCCGGCCTACCTCTGGCTCAAGAAGCACGCCTGGGAATTCGGCTACTACGAGACCTATCCTCGCGATCCCACCCAGCGCTTCCCCTGGGAGCCCTGGCACTGGCGTTGGCGGGAACCTCGGTATCGCCCCAAACAGCCCGAACCGGGAGACCTTCATGGACCCTGAACTTCCCCGCCTCCGCGAATTCGAACGCGTCGTGTTCTTCACCGGCGCGGGTCTCAGCGCCGAGAGCGGCATTCCCACCTATCGCGGCGACGGCGGCGTCTGGGGCAAGTACGACTATCGGGAATACGCCTGCCAGAGCGCCTTCGATCGGGATCCGGCCAAGGTCTGGACCTGGCATGACGAGCGCCGCGCCTCCCTCGCCGACTGCGAGCCCAACCTGGCCCACGAACTCATCGCGGAGATCCAGGCCGCCCGTCCCGGCACAGGAGTGGTCACCCAGAACATCGACGGCCTTCATCAGCGCGCGGGAGCCGGCGGCGTGATCGAACTGCACGGCAGCCTCTGGCGGGTGCGATGCGATGCCTGCGGCGCGAGCAAGGAAGACTTCAACCTGCCCCTGGAGCCCAAGCACTGCGAGTGCGGACACTGGTGGCGTCCGGACCTGGTCTGGTTCGAGGACATGCTCGACATGCGCGTCATCGAGGCGGCGGTTCTGGCCATCGAGGAATGCGACTGTCTGGTGAGCATCGGAACGTCGGGGGTGGTCTATCCCGCGGCGGAGATGCCCATCATCGCCATGCGGGCCGGAGCCATGACCATCGAGATCAATCCGGAGGAGACGCCGCTCTCGGGGCTCTACGCCCACAGCCTCCGAGGCAGGGCCAGCGAGATGATGAGCGAACTGGCCCGCTAGCGGCGAGCGCCGCGCGTCTTCACCTTCTTGGACACCTTCTCGAGCAGCTCCCTCGCCAGCTCCCGGTTGTGAGGATCCCGGTGGTCGGTGACGGGACGGCTCAACGCGGCCTCGCAGTACTCCACGCAGACTTCGTATTTCTTCTGCCGGTGAGCGACGAGGGCGAGATGGTAGAGGGTGTTGGTGTTCTCGGGATCGATTTCCAGCGACCGTTCGAGATCGCGCCGCGCGTCGTCCAGGCCGCCCTCGGGCAGCCCGCCGTAGAGCATCTTCGCGAAGAATCTCAGCGCCTTGTTCAGGGTGGCCAGTTCGTAGAAGTAGATGCCCCGGGTGAGCAGGGCCTCCGCGTGCTCGGGATCCATGGCGAGGGCCCGGTCCACGCTCTCGCGAATGTCGTGGGCCATGGACACCTTCCTCTTGCCGCCCAGGAACTGAGCGTAGCGACCCATGGCCACGGCCTTGTAGTAGTGTCCCTCGGCGCTCGCGGCCTCGCTCTCGATGAAGGCTTCCGACTCCGCCAGGGCCTCCATATACCAGGCCTCGGCGGAGGCGTCTGCGGCGTCTTCCCCCGCGTCGATGAGGGCGCGCATGAAGGATATCCGCAGGTCCGCGTTTCCGGGATCCGCCTCGAGCCGCGCCTGGAAGCATCGGGCCGCGGCGGCGTTGTCGAAGGCGTCCACCAGGGAGTCGCAGTCCTCGGCGGCCGCGGCGAAGGCCAGGGCCAGGACCAGAATCAGCGTTGATAGGCGCATCTCCACCTCCGCGGCGAGTCTAGCCCCAGCATCTTCGCCTGACAAGCGCCGCGAGTCTGGCTATCGTAGGCCCATGAGCGTGGACATCCGAGAAGGCGTTTTCGAACTGGATGGGCGGGACGTGCCCTTCCGCCTCGAGCGGCGCAAGGGCCGTCGGAAGGTGAGCATTCTGGTCGAACCCCGTGCGGGCTTGATCCTTCGCACGCCCCGACGCTTCCCCCTTCGCGAAGTGGAGGAGACCCTCCGCGGCGAAGAGGATTGGATCCGCGACAAGCTGCGCTGGCGTCGCGAGTGGCTCGAGCGCCACCCCGAGCGGCGATTCGTCAGCGGCGAGAGCCTTCCCCTGCTCGGCGAGGACTGGACCCTCGAGATTCACCGGGACCCCGCGAGGCGCCGCGCGCGCATCCTCGCCAGGGACGGCGTCATCCGCGTGGACCTTCCCCGCCAGGCCGACGCCCGTCAGGTGCTCGAGGCCTGGATGCGCCGGCTCGCCCGCCGCATCGTCATCGCGCGGGTGAAGCACTGGTGCGCACGGGTGGGCAAGCGCCCGCGCAAGGTGACACTGCGCGACACGCGCAGCCGATGGGGCAGCTGCAGCAGCGCGGGGAACCTGTCCTTCAACTGGAAACTGATCATGGCGCCGCCGGAGGCCCTGGACTACGTGGTGGTCCACGAGCTCTGCCACTTCGTGCACCTCGATCACTCGCCCGCTTTCTGGGCTCTGGTGGAGCGCCATCTTCCCGACTTCGAGATTCCGCGCCGCTGGCTCAGCGACGAAGGTGCTCGACTCTATTTCTAGCTGCTCTCCTTTCTCCACTTCTTGAACTCCGCGTACCATCGATGGAAGCCCGGTTCGCCGCTCAAGGGCACATGGGATGCCGCCTGCACCGAACTGGGCAGACAGAGGGCAAGGCGCCAGGTTCGGGAGAAGGAGTTCTCGCGAAGAAACACGAAGCGCATCACGGCCCGACCGGGCAGGGGGCAGCGGGGCGCGTCGCCGAACTCGCCGCGGACCTGCCTTTCGAATTCCTCGAAGGCGCTCTCCAGGGCCAGCGATTCCATCATGGCCATCTTCATGGCCTTCTTGACGAAGCGCCGTTTCAGCCAGCCGATGCTCTTCAGTCGCTCGTCGGCCTTGAACAGGGAATCGATCTGGGCTTCGACGCCTTTCTCGTCCCGCACATCGGGCAGCAAGGCCATGCCCTCGCGATGACCCGGCTTGAAATCCTGCCACCGGATAGCCTCCACCCGCGCTTCGGCCTGCCGCCAGGAATCGAAGAGCGGATCCTTCCAGTCCAGAGGGGAGAGCAGCGAGAGGATGAGGATCTCGCCCAGGAAGGGATGATCGGCGTGGCGCTCGAGATTCTCCGAGCCTCCCAGGAGCATGGGCGTATCGAGAAACACGGTGCGGCTCGCCCCGTCGCCGCTGCGCTGGAGGGAGGCTCTCCTGGGGGCGAAGTCCATGAGACCGTGCAGGCGCGGGCGCAGGGAGCGCCAGACCCGCTCCTGGAAATCCCGATAGCGTCCCGAGTCGGCCAGGGCCGATCGGAAGCAGTCGCCGTATCGAAGGCTGTCCCGGCGCATGACGGTCCAGAGCCGGGAGCCGCGACCGGCGTCCATGAGTGGCCAGAGGGAATCCACGGGCTGGGTGGCCCAGGTCTTCTCGAAGCGCGCGAGCAGGGCGCCCAATTCGGCGAGCTTGTCGTCGTCGAGCTGGGAGGCCGCCGGGTCCAGCTCGAGAACCAAGGCCTCCGAGGCGAAGGCCGCGGGGACGGCGGCGAGATGAACGATGAACATCCAGGGCAGAATCTTGCGGCGCATGGGCTTCCTTTGCTAGCAGATGTCCAGGATCCAGTGGTCCGATCCGAGGGGCAGGGTGAACTCGAGACAGCCGTAGCGGGTCTGGAGCTGGAAGCTGAATCCTTCGGGGTACAATCCGAACCGGGTCATGCGCAGCGGCAGGATGAAGAGCTCGAGTATGCGATCCAGGTCGCCGGCCTCCAGCAAGGCCTTCAGTTCGGCGTCCTTCCAGACCGGCAGGTCCGGTCGACGGTCCTCAGCCTCGCGAAGCGCATCGAGCAGCAGTTCACCTCGAGGAACAGCGAGCTCCGCACCGTAGAGCGACTTCAGGCCGCCCCAGTCCATGCTCGCTTCCCGATCCGCGAAGGCAGGGATCGAGAGAAGCATCGCCATGACGAAGATTTGCACAGGTTTCATTTTTCCTCCTGACGGGCGGAGTGAAGAAAGGGAGACCCGAAGGTCTCCCCGCACCGTTGTCGCCGATCAGACGCAGGGCCCGAAGCCCCAGCCCTGGTCCCAGTTTCTCCAGAGGCCGAAGCAACCGTTGTCCCAGCGGATGTAGAAGTTGAAGCCCGAGGGGCTCGTCGAGAACTGCACGTGTTCCTGCACCCAGCCGAAGATCTTCTTGATCCAGTTGATCGCGCCGCGCTCGCCGCCGTCCAGCAGCTCGATGATCTCCGCGTCCTGCCAGATCTCCAGGTCTGGACGCTGATCCCTGGCCAGCAGCAGCATGTCGTAGATGAACAGGGCCCGATCCTCGGGCGAGCTGAGGGTCGGCTCCACGGGTGTGAGCGTGCCCCAGCCTCCCCGGTCGAACACGACTTCGGCGGCCTGTCCGCCATAGAGCGTCTTCACGCGTCCCCAGTCGGTCTCGGCCGTCTGTCCGGCCAGCGCAGTCGTCGAAAACATCAAAAGGATGGACCCCAGAATGAGAAGTGCCTTGGTCATGATTCGCCTCCGATCGAGAGTTAAGGGAGGAGGCGGTGGGGTGACTGCAGGGGCTGTGCCGCGGGCAATGATCCGCCCGACACGGGAAACCAGGCGCGAAGGGTCCACGAAGTGGACAGGTTCACTCCGAATTGTGAACGGTGGGATCAGCCCAGGAAGTAGTCGCGGCCGGCGGCCATGATGGCGTGGAAGCGCTCGCGGTCGCCGGAGCCGATGGCCTCGAGGATCTCGTCCAGGCCCTCGCGCAGGCGCGAGGCGAGTTCGGGACTGGCCGCGTTGTGATGCTGGATGTCGAAGTAAAGATCGGGGTTCTCGCGCATGACGTCCAGGGCCGTGGCGTTCTGCTTGCCGAAGGTGGTCGAGGCCACCCGCCCAAGCTCGCGGAAGTTCAGGCCGCTGCCGGCAAGCACCTGGGCGTAGAGGATGCTCGTCAAGTGCGCCAGACCGAGCACGTAGCCCATCTGCCGGTCATGCTCCTCCAACGATAGCTCCACCAGATTCGCGCCCACGTCCTCGAAGAGTGCGCGGGCCTCGCCCGCCGCTCCCTCGGCGCCGCAGTCGCAGAAGATGAGATTGCGCCCGATGAGGTGCTCGGCGTCCGGGCCGAACATGGGGTGCACCGAGGCCACGCGCAGTCCGCGGGTCGCCGCGTCGCGCAGGGCATCCACCAACTGGGTCTTCAGCGAGGCGATGTCGAAGACCAGGCCGGTGACCTTCGCCGGATCGAGGGCCGCAAGGGCGGGTGCGATGGCCGGCATGGGCAGTGCCAGCACGACGATGTCGGCGCCCTCGGCGGCGGAGAGATCGCCCACGATCTCGAATTCGCTGTCGCCGGAGGCCGTGTCGAAGATCTGAACGTGGTGTCCGGTGGCGTGAAGGTAGGTGGACATCCACGCGCCCATCTTGCCCAGGCCGCCGACCACCAGGGCGCGGCCGGAGCCCTTCTTGGTGGACAGGTCGCGGAAGCCCGTCTGCAGGCGCACGGCGTGCTCGATGAGCAGCACGGCCAGCTCCCGTCCGAGCTCCGCGTCGATGCCCCGCTCCTCGCAGGCGCCGACCAGGCGATCCTTCACGCGGGCCTCCACGGGAAAGTCGCGGATGGGCACCTGCATCTCGCTCTTGATCTCTCCCACCTGGCGAGCGGCCTCCAGGCGCAGGGCGATCAGTTCGAGAATCTCGCCGTCCAGGCGGGCGATGGTTTCGCGGAGTTCGTCGAGCTTGGCCATGTCTTCCTTTATAGAACCACGGGCAATTGCGCGGGTAGGATCTCGGCGCGAGCCCAGGTGATGCGCTCGCCCAGCAGCTCGCCGTCGGCATGGCCGTGGAAGCCCTCGGCGCTTTCGACTTCGATGCCGCGATCCCTGTGCATTTCCACTCCCGGCAGCCGTACGTGGTTGCCCTTCATGGCGGCGGGAATGAAACGCGGAATCTGCGAGGGGCGTTTGGCCTCGACGATGCAAATGTCGAGCTTGGCGTCGAAGGGGTCGGCCTCGGGGGTGAGCCTGAAGCCGCCGCCGCAGGTGTTCCCGTTGCCGATGCTCACCAGCAGGCGCTTCTCCTCGCCGAGTTCGGCCCCGTCATGGAGCTTCAGTTTCATCGTCGGATTCCCCAGGCGCCGCAGCACCTTGGCCAGGGCCAGCCCGTAGAGCGCCGTGCCCCGCAGGGGGACGGTCATGCTCGCGGCCTCGGCGCCCACCTGTCCCTCGAAGCCGAGGCCCACGTTGTTCACGAAGAAGCGCTCGCGCTCCACGGCATCTTCGGCGATGCGGTAGCGCAGGCGACCCACGTCCATGGCCCGTTTGTCGCCGCGGGCGAGGATCTTCACGGCGTACTCCAGCCCCGAGGGATAGCGCAGGGCCTTGATGAGATCGTTGCCGGTACCCGCCGGCAGGATGCCCAGGGACGCGAAGGGATGGGGGTGAGGTTCCGGGCCGGCGTCCATGCGCGCCTGGACCAGTCCACCGGCGGTTTCCTGTATGCTGCCGTCGCCCCCCAGGATGACCACCACCTCGTAGCTCTCGGCGGCCTCTCGGGCGATATCCCTGGCGTGGCCGGGGGCCACGGTGACCCGGTGGTCGAAGTCTATGCCCGCGGCGAAAAGCCGTTGTCGGGCTTCCTTTTCCAGCTTGGCGCCGAGGCCGCGCCCCGCGGCGGGGTTCACGATGAGGAGGTGATTGGGCATGGGGGCAGTTTATCCCGCGGCCGGCCTACGAGCACTAAAAAATTGGAACCGAATGCTGCCGCCTCGGTTAGACCATGCGTGTCCAATCTGGACGTGGTGATTTGAGACCGACCGGCTTGCCGCCACGCAAAACAATGCGCTAAAAGGTCGGACGAAACATTGCCCTTGCCCACATCGTCAGAAGACCTCCTTGAGCGCCCGGCCGCTGCAGCGGCCGGGCTTTTTCGTTGGCTCCGGAGCCAAAGGCCGCTAACTTGCAGGTCTCGAAGGAGATCCATGGGATTGCGGCTGCTTATCATCATTGCCGTGCTGGCGCCTGCGGCCCTCATGGCCCAAGGCGAGTGGGCTGGCCGCGACGATGCGTTCCAGCTGGCGGCCTATGCCCGCATCGCCGCCCGCAGTGAGGATGCCGCGGCCCTCTACGCCGATGCGGCCGAAGCCCTGGAAGAGGGCAATCTCTTCTTCGCGAAATTGGCCTTCAAGGATGTGCTCGAAGAGGTTCCCGACGCCGACGACGCCATGCGCGGCCTTGCCCGCGTGGAGTTCCTCTGGGACAACTTTGGGGAGGCCGAGTCCTGGGCGCGTCATGCCCTTGGCCGTCGTGACGCCGTGGAGAATCGCGCCCAGCTGGCTTTCGTGCTGCTGGCCTTCGAGAGTGCCGAGCAGGACCGGGAGGCCTTCGAGCTCGTCGAGAACGCGCCCAGCGAGGCGCCCGAGGATCTCTGGGCGAACTACACCCTCTTCCTCGCCTCGCATCGACTGGGCGAGGTGGACGGACTCAAGACGTCCAGCGCCCGCATGGTCGAGCTTGCGCCCGATTTCGGCGCGCCCCACTTCTTCCATGGGCAGTTCCTGGCCAAGGACGGCGACTGGGACGCCGCGGATTTGCACCTGGGGCAAGCCGCCGCCCTCGGAGTGGCCGAAGAGGAAATCGCCCTGGCCATGCTCAAGCTGGAACTCGGCGAGAAGATGCGCGCAAAGCGCGAGGCGCGTGGATTCTTCTGGTTCAGCATCTTGATCGCGCTGCTGGGGGCGGGGATACTGTTGACACTCAAAATCTGGTTCGAGCGGAAGAATCCCGCCTAGATAAGGAAACCATGGACCGACCCATCTGGATTCCCGACGCCGCCCGCGTGGCCGGCGCCCGCCTCACCGCCTTCATGAAGAAGGTCGGCAAAAGCGAATACGACGAACTCTACCAGTGGTCCATCGACGAACCTGAGGCCTTCTGGCGCGAGGTCTGGGACTTCACCGGCGTGATCGGCGAGTCGGGCGAGGTGGTGCTCGAAGACGAAAGCATGCCCGGCGCGAAATGGTTCCCCGAGGCCCGGCTCAACTACGCCGAGAACCTGCTGCGCCGCCGCGACGAGGCGCCGGCCATCATCTTGCGCCGGGAGGACGGCCTTCGCCGCGAGATATCCTTCCGCGAACTCTTCGACGAGGTCTCACGCCTGCAGGCCGCCTTCAAGCAGGCAGGCCTCCGCGAAGGCGATCGCGTGGCCGCCTTCGTTCCGAACATCCCCGAAGCCATCTCGGCCATGCTGGCGGTGACCTCGCTGGGGGCCATCTGGTCCTCGGCCTCGCCGGACTTCGGCATCGACGGCGTGGTGGACCGCTTCGGACAGGTGGAGCCCAAGTTCCTGCTGGTGGCCGACGGATACCGATACAAGAACGCCATCTACTCGTCCAAGGAGAAGCTGCGCGGCGTTCTCGACGGTCTGCCCACGGTGGAACGCACCCTCGTGATTCCCTACACCGAGGACGATCCCGACTTCAGCGAGTTCGAAAACGCCCAGAACTTCCGCAACTTCGTGGCGAGCTGTCCACTGGGCGACATGGAATTCCCGGCCCTGCCCTTCGACCATCCGCTCTACATCCTCTTCAGCTCGGGCACCACCGGGAAGCCCAAGTGCATCACCCACGGCGCGGGCGGCACCCTGCTGCAGCATCTCAAGGAACATCAGCTTCACACGGATCTCGCCCCCGGCGACCGCTTCTTCTACTTCACGACCACCGGCTGGATGATGTGGAACTGGCTGGTCACAGGTCTGGCCAGCGGCGCGACCCTCGTGCTCTTCGACGGCAATCCCTTCTATCCAGGACCCGAAGCGCTATGGGACATGGCCGAGGAGGAGAAGCTCGACATCTTCGGCACCAGCGCGAAGTACATCGACGCCTGCAAGAAGGCGGGCGTGCATCCGGCCCGCACCCACGACCTGGACAACCTGCGCGCCATCTGCTCCACCGGTTCGCCGCTGGCGCCGGAATCCTTCGACTATGTCTACGACTGCGTGAAGCGGGATGTGCAACTGGCCTCCATCGCCGGCGGCACAGACATCGTGAGCTGCTTCATGTTGGGATGCCCGATCACCCCAGTCTGGCGCGGCGAGATCCAGGTGCGCGGCCTGGGCATGGCCGTGGAGGTCTTCGACGAATCGGGCCAGCACGTGCAGGGAAAGCCCGGCGAACTCGTCTGCACGAAGCCTGCGCCGTCCATGCCGGTGGGATTCTGGGGAGATGCCGACGGCTCCCGCTACCGCGGCGCCTACTTCGAGAAGTACCCCGGCGTCTGGCATCACGGCGATCTCGTCGAGCTCACCGAGAACGGCGGCGTGATCATCTACGGGCGCAGCGACGCCACTTTGAATCCCGGCGGGGTCCGAATCGGCACCGCCGAGATCTATCGTCAGGTGGAGAAGCTGGAGGAAGTGGAGGAGGCCATCGTCGTGGGCCAGCAGTGGGACGGCGACGAGCGCGTGTTGCTCTTCGTTCGCCTGCGCGAAGCTCTGGTGCTCGACGAAACCCTGGCCAAGCGCATCAAGCGCCAGATCCGCGACAACACCACCCCGCGCCACGTGCCGGCCGTCGTCGCGCAGGTTGAGGACATCCCCCGCACGCGCAGCGGCAAGATCAGCGAGATCGCCGTGCGCGACGTGATCCATGGACGCGAGGTGGCCAATACCGAGGCCCTCGCCAATCCCGAGGCGCTGGATTTCTTTCGTCGCTGGGAGGGCTAGTCCAGCAGATCCTTCCATATCGCTTCGACCTTCGTGAAGACGGCTTCCCAGCCGAACTCGCGCAGGTCGGTCAAATCGAGCGTGGGAGCATCCAGGGCCCGGGCCAGGCCGCGAGTGAGTTGCTCGACGAACTCCGGAAGGCTCTCTTCCATGGGCTCATCGACGCCACGCATGGCAGGCAGCGGTACGGAATGCAGTGCCGGGCCCGCGGCGGGCGCGATGCGATCCCGCACGCCGGGCAGATCCGTTGATACCAGCTTGCAGCCGCAGGCCAGGGCCTCCACCAGAACCAGAGGCACGCCCTCGTAGAAGGAGGGCAGCACGCAGATTTCCGACTTCCTCATGAGCGCGCCGAGCGAGGCCTGATCCACCATGCCGTGATAGATCGCCCCACCCATGCCCCGAAGGCGTTTCTCGATCGCGGCCGCCTCTTCGCCGCCCCCGCTTCCCGCCACGTGCAATTCGATTCGCTTCCGTTCCCCGCGGAGGCGGTCGAAGGCATCCATCAGCCAGGGCAGCCCTTTGGCCCGGCTCAGCTTTCCCACATAG
The DNA here is from genome assembly GCA_964344565.1 of uncultured bacterium. Classification (GTDB taxonomy): domain Bacteria; phylum Krumholzibacteriota; class Krumholzibacteriia; order JACNKJ01; family JACNKJ01; genus JACNKJ01. The sequence continues at coordinate 103,734 of CAYFNT010000007.1, read as the reverse complement.
AGAATCTTGCCCGAATCGTCTCCACTTCGACCTTTCCGGTGAAACAGATCCTCGCGATATCCCGCCGAAATCACGTGGATCCGATCCAGCGACAGGTCCAGATTCTCGGACAGCCGCATGGCATGGTCGGCGCTGAGCACCTGGAAACGATCGGCCCTGGCGCATCCAAGTTTCACTTCTTCGGCCAGATGGGGACAGAGCAACATTTGGCGCATGCCTGTCGCATGGCACTGGATGACCTGGGGAAGCTCCGGAGCGATGTCCTTCACCATGGAACTGAGCAACCACAGGTGATTGCTGTGGATGAGATCGGGCTGGAATTCGTCGATGACCCGGGTCAGATGCTCGCGCCAGGCGCCTCGGTAACGATCCAGCATGTCGGCGCTCATCGTCGAGAATCGCGTGCTCGGGTAGGGCATGACATCGCTCATGCCCGGCACGGGGAAATTCAACTCAGCGGTCTCGAACAGTAGAGGGTGAATGGAATCCTGATCCAGATCTCCGAGAGCTGGCGTCGGATCGCTAGCGGGCGAGCCCAGAATCGCAGCCTGCTGCCAGCCGGCATTGCCCGAAAACCGGACCTGTGAATCCAGACTGACGCCGCTGCCTGTTCTACCTGGGCGCTGTGAAAGGAGATGCAGGATTTTCCGGCTCATTTTTCGAACCTGATCGGGTTTCTTTCAGATTTTTTCTCTGCTAATGTGACTTGCAAGACTCCGGCACTGTCTACTTCATTGCGGCCCGGCATCCGCCGGAAGTCCCGCGGAGTCACGCGCGACGACCTGCTCGTCGTCCTCGCGGGCACCTCTCATTCGCTGATACATGGTACGCGCCCTGAGCGCAATCGCAAAGGAAGACGACGATGTCGAATAGGATCCTTCTGGCCGCTCTCTGCATTCTAGGCCTTAGCGCCGTGGCCGGGGCCGAGGGCTGGGAAAAGGCCGCAGACCTGAACCTGTCACTGAATCAGAGCGGCTATAGCGATTCCTGGACCGGAGGCGAATACGGTTCGCTCAACTGGGCCTTCAACGCCAACCTCGATGCCGCGAAGTCGCTGAGCGACACCTGGCGAACCGAGAACAATCTGAAGCTCAGCTATGGGCAGATTCACAATCAGTATGACGATGCCGAGGGCGCCCGCGCCTGGGCCGCTCCCGAGAAGTCTGCCGACCGCATCTTCTTCGAATCGCTGCTGCGCATGACACTCGGGCAATTCGCCGATCCTTACGGCGCGTTCACCTTCGAGAGCCAGTTCGCCGACAACAGCGATGCCATGGGAAGGTCCATCATGCTGAATCCGATGCAGCTCAGCGAATCGGTGGGCCTCGGACGCTCGTTCATCGAGGCCGAGGATCACAAGCTATTCTCCCGCCTCGGCTTCGCCCTTCGTCAGAACATGGTGAAGACCTTCAGCAGTGACGATGTCGACGATGACGCCACCGAGAGCATGACCAGCAACGACGGCGGCATCGAGTGGGTGACCGACTACGAACGCGCCTTCAACGAAGACCTGAAGCTGGTCTCGAAGCTTCGTGCATTCAAGGCTCTCTACTATTCCGAATCCGATGCTCTTGCCGGCACCCCTGAAGAGGACTACTGGAAGGTCGTTGACCTGGCATGGGAAACCACCCTGAGCGCCTCCGTGGCGAAGTACGTGCAGGTCAACCTCTTCCTCGAACTGCTCTACGACAAGCAGGTGGAGCTCCGCGGACGCTACCGCGAAACGCTCGGCCTGGGCCTCAGCTACAAACTGTTTTAAGGAATCAACCCTAACCTAGGACGGAATCATGGAAAACGTGACTCAGAACCTGATTGATTTCGTGACCAGCTACGGAATCAAGGTGGTCGCGGCGATCATAATACTGATCGTCGGTCGCATCGTGGCCGGTTGGGCACGCAAGCTCGTCGTGAAGATGATGAGCAAGAACGACGTGGATCCTTCGATCCAGGGCTTCGTTCGCGGCCTGGTCTACTATCTCATCATCATCTTCACCTGGATCGCCGTGCTCGGCAAATTCGGCGTGGAGACGGCCTCATTGGTGGCCGTGCTCGGCATGGCCGGATTCGCCGTCGGTTTCGCGCTGCAGGGCAGCCTTTCCAACTTCGCCGCGGGCGTCATGCTGCTGGTTTTCCGTCCCTTCAAGGTGGGCGACTACGTGGATATCGCGGGCACCGCGGGCAGCGTGACCGACCTGCAGCTCTTCGTGACGATCCTCAACACGCCGGACAACATTCGCATCATCGTGCCCAATGGACAGGTCTTCGGCAGCGTCATCAAGAACTTCTCCGCCGAGGATCTCCGCCGCGTGGACATGGTCTTCGGCATCGGCTATGGCGAGGATATCGACAAGGCCATCCAGACCATGAAGGGCATCCTCGATTCGGATGCGCGCATCCTCAAGGATCCGGCCCTGCAGATCGCGGTGGCCGAACTGGCCGACAGCAGCGTGAACTTCGTGGTGCGTCCCTGGGTGAAGAAGGAAGACTACTGGGGCGTCAAGTTCGATATGACCGAGCAGATCAAGAAGGCTTTCGATCAGCAGAACATCGAGATTCCCTTCCCGCAGATGGTCATGCACAAGGCGGAATAGCCCTTAACCATCGGACACAATGCCATAGACCCTCGTCCTTTGGGCGAGGGTTTCTCTATAGCCTGCGGAAGTCTGCGCCGGTGGGATTCTGGAACACCCGCAGGCCGAATTGGGGGAGCACCGCCAGGATGTGATCGAAGATGTCTCCCTGGATTCCCTCGTATTCGACCCAGCGCTGGTCGCTGGAGAAGGCGTAGATCTCGATGGGCAGGCCATGCTCGCCGGGCTTCAACTGTCGGACCATGCAGGTCATGTCCTGCTTCACCATGGGATGCTGACGAAGGTACTCGGTCACGTAGGCGCGAAAGGTGCCGATGTTCGTCATTCGCCGCCCATTCACCAGCTCGCTGTCGTCGATGTTCTGCGCGGTGTTCCAGTCGGCGAGTTCCTGCTGCTTGCCGTCGATGTACTGGCTCAGAATCTGGAAGCGCCGGTAGCGTTCGATGGATTCGGGGCTGACGAACTCGATGCTGCTCATGTCGATATGCACAGCGCGCTTGATCCGACGCCCGCCCGACTCGGTCATCCCGCGCCAGTTCTGGAAACTCTGCGAGACCAGCGCATAGGTGGGAATCGTGGTGATGGTCTTGTCCCAGTTCTGGACTTTCACCGTGGTGAGGGTCAGGTCGATGACGTCGCCATCGGCGCCGTACTGAGGCATGCTGATCCAGTCGCCCATGCGCACCATGTCGTTGCCGGTGAGCTGGATGCTGGCCACGAATCCGAGAATGGTGTCCTTGAAAATCAGCAGCAGCACGGCGGTCATGGCGCCGAGTCCGCCCAGAAGCACCACCGGCGAGCGGTTCATCAAGGCGCTGATGATGTAGATGGACACCGCGATGCCCACGATGATCTTCACCACCTGCAGGTAGCCCTTGATCGGGCGATTGCGGGAGACCTCGTAGGTCCGGTAGATGTCGAGCAGGCCGTCGAGGAAGGAGAAGAAGGCCAGAAGGCCGATCAGAGCGACGTAGACGCTCACACCCTTGTCGATGATCAGGAGCGTCGTCTCCATTCCCGCGAAGACGATGGGCGAACCCAGGCTCACGACCAGGGCCGGCGCGAGATGGGCGATGCGCTGCAGGAATTTGCGGTCGAGAAGGGCGTCGTCCCAACGGGTCTTCGTGCGCCGAATGATGCGCTGGAGAATCGCCAGCAGGATGCGCCGGGTGAGCAGATCGACCAGCACCGCAAGGATGATGATGGCCAAGGCGCCCAGCAGCATGTAGATCCCGTCGCCCAGATCGCGGATTCCGGGAAGGCCGCGAATCGTTTCGTTCATGGTCGTGCCTCCTTCGCACTCAGAATACGCTCCGGCAGGGCGGGGTCAAAGGAAAACCGGGCATCTTGGTCCGGTTGCGATTCCATGCTAGATTGAATCCATGCGCATTCTCATCTCTGGCTCGAGCGGATTCGTGGGGGGAGCCCTAACTCGCAAACTGAGGAGCGATGGGCATGATGTCCTTCCCCTGCGTCGTGATCCCAACGGCCCGGATCCCTATTGGATTCCGGATCGAGGCCTCATCGAGGCCAAAGGTCTCGAAGGGTTCGACGCGGTGATCCATCTGGCGGGCGAAAGCCTCGCCGGCGGCCGCTGGACCTCACGTCGCAAACGGAGATTTCGGGAAAGCCGTGTGCCGGCGACCCGCCTCCTGGCCGAAACCTTGGCCGGGCTCGAGTCGCCTCCGAAGCTCTTCATATCGGCGTCCGCGGTGGGAATCTACGGCAGCAGGGGGGACGAACGACTCGAGGAATCAGCCGCCGTGGGCCGCGGATTTCTGGCCGATCTTTCCCGGCACTGGGAAGCGGCCACGACTCCGGCCGAACAGGCGGGCATCCGGGTCGTGAATCTGCGGATCGGGATGGTCCTGGGATCGCAGGGGGGCGCCCTGACCCGTCTCGAGCCGATCTTCCGCGCCGGGCTCGGTGGAAGACTCGGGAGCGGAAATCAATGGATGAGCTGGATCAGCCTGGGCGACCTTTTGAATATCATGGTTTTCCTGCTCGATCAGGTCGACCTCGCGGGCCCCGTCAACGCCGTCGCCCCCGAGCCGGTGCGCAATATCGACTTCACGAATGAACTGGCCAGAAGCCTTGGACGACTGGCGATTCTCCACGTTCCGGCGTTTGTTCTCAGGATCGTCCTCGGTGAAATGGCCGACGAGATGCTGCTCGGCAGTCAGCGTGTCGAAGCCCGCCGCCTCCTTGATGCGGGTTTCCGATTCGAGCACCCGAGTTTGGCAGCGGCCCTTGAGCATCTGTATCGAGAAAGGAATGGCGATCCATGAGCCAGAAGCCCAAGTACTACGACAAGCGCGCCCAGTTCTGGCTGAAGCACTGGAAGCGCGCCCGGCCCTACGACATCTATCTCGCCGATGAATCGGACTACGAGGGCAAATGGGAAACCATGGCCGAGGCGCTGCCGGACCTGCCCGCGGAGGACCGCGATCGACTTCAGGGCTTCCATCGCGAAATGAAGGTGCTGGTCTACGGGGGAGCCTGGTGCGGCGACTGCGTTCGCCAGGGGCCCATCTTCCGGCAGCTGGCCGAGGCCTGCGAGAAGGTCGAACTTCGCTTCATCGACCGGGAAGCCAGCGAGGAGCTTCAGGACGAGCTCCGGGTGCTCGGGGCCCTTCGCGTACCGGTGGTGGTCTTCCTCAGCGAGGATTTCCACGAAGCGGGGCGCTTCGGCGACCGGCTGCTTCACGCCTACCGGCGAAAGGCGGAGCGCGAATTGGGCGAGGCCTGTGATGCGGGCATCCTGCCGCCCTCGGCGGACGATCTCGTGGCCGAGCGCATGGAGTGGCTCGATATCTTCGAGCGAATGCTCACCATGCTCCGCCTCGCACCGCCCCTGAGGAAACGCTACGAGGACTGAGCCCGTCCTTGTGATTCACCGGCCCCATGCATTAGTCTAGGCGGGTCCCTCCACGGGGGTTTGCCATGGACACCATAACCCTTCTATTGATTCTGTTCGCCGTTCTCGCCGCGGTCTCTCTAGCCATGCAGCTGCGTGCCCGGGGGCGCAATGCGGCCTCCGAACGGGACCTGGCCGTGATGCGCAGCGAACTGCAGCAGCAGCGCTCGCGATTCGAGGAGCGGGAGGAGCTGCTCAAGAAGTCCGGCGAAGAGTTGCAGAACGCCTTCAAGGCGCTCAGCGCCGAAGCCCTGAAGAGCAATCGCGAAGATTTCCTCGCCCTCGCCCAACGCGAACTCGAGAAGAAACAGATCGAGGCCAAGGGTGAACTGGAGAAGCGCGAGCAGGCCGTCAAGAATCTCGTGGATCCCATCGGCAAGGGCCTCGAAGAGGTGAAGAAGCAGATCCAGGAGGTGGAGAAGGAGCGCAAGGAGACCACCGGCGGCCTGAACGAGCAGCTCAAGCGATTCAGCCAGGACCAGGAGAAGCTCCGCGCCGAGACCGCCCAACTGGTCACGGCCCTGCGCAAGCCCAGCGTTCGTGGGCAGTGGGGCGAGATGCAGCTGAAGCGCGTCGTCGAGATGGCCGGCATGCTCGACCGTTGCGACTTCCAGACCCAGGCCCAGACCGATGCCGCGGGCCAGCTCCGTCCCGATCTCATCGTGAAACTGCCCGGCGAGAAGATCGTGGTGGTCGACGCCAAAACCCCCCTGGACGCCTATCTCGACGCCCTCGACGTGGAAAACGAAGATCGGCGCCGCGAGGAACTGTCCCGCCATGCCCGTCACGTCCGCACGCACATCGGCGCGCTGAGCAGGAAGGCCTACTGGGGACAGTTCGACACCACTCCGGAATTCGTGGTGATGTTCCTGCCCAGCGAAAGCATCTTCTACGCCGCCCTGGAACAGGATCCGGCGCTCATCGAAGAGGGGGTGGCGCAGAAGGTCATTCTGGCCACGCCGACCACCCTCATCGCCCTGCTGCGCACGGTGGCCTACGGGTGGCAGCAGGAATCACTGGCCGAAAACGCGAAGCACATCAGCGACCTCGGCCTCGACCTCTACGCGAGAATCGGCAAGCTGGCCGAACACTTCGGAAACCTCGGCAAGAGCCTGGACAAGTCGGTGGATCACTACAACAAGGCCATCGGATCCCTGGAAACCCGGGTGCTCACCGCGGCCCGCCGATTCCCGGAGCTCTCGGTGGGCGAGGAGGGCGGCGTGTCGCAGCTCGACTCCGTTGACCGCTCCGCCCGCGAGATGCAATCCCCCGAAATGGCGGATTCGGCCTCGCCGGACCCGAAGAGCTAGGTGGAGGCGGCTGTGACATTCTCCCTGAGCACCGCGGACATCCTCGTCATCGCGCTCTACTTCCTCGCCGTCTTCGCCCTGGCCATCTGGGTCACCCGACGGGAGGGCGGCGTGGCCGGCAGCACGGCCGGATACTTCCTGGCCGGCCGCAATGTGGGTTGGTTCGTGGTTGGCGCTTCGCTCTTCGCCTCGAACATCGGCTCGGAACATCTCATCGGACTGGCCGGTACCGGCTTCTCCAGCGGCGTGGCGGTGGGCCAGTTCGAGGTGCTGGCCTCCTTGATTCTGCTGCTGCTCGGCTGGGTTTTCGTGCCCTTCTACATCAAGAGCGGCGTGTTCACCATGCCCGAGTTTCTGGAGCGACGCTACTCGCCCGGGGCGCGGGCCTATCTGAGCTGGGTGTCGATTCTCGGCTACGTGCTCACCAAAATCTCCGTGACCATCGCGGCGGGAGGCATCGTCTTCGAGGCCATGGGCGTGGGATTCTGGACCGGCGCCATGGTCGTGGTGGTGGCCACGGGCATCTACACGGTGCTCGGCGGCCTCAAGGCCGTGGTCTACACGGACCTGCTGCAGATGTTCGTGCTCATCGCGGGATCGCTCACGGTGACCCTCCTCGGCCTGTCGGAAATCGGCGGCTGGAGCGCCATGACCGCCGCGGTGGAACCGGGATTCATGAGCCTCTGGAAACCCGTGAGCCACCCCGATTTCCCCTGGACCGGCATCCTCTTCGGCGCGCCGATCCTGGGCGTCTGGTACTGGTGCACCGATCAGTTCATCGTGCAGCGCGTACTGTCGGCGAAGGACATCGACAACGCCCGCCGCGGCACCCTCTTCGGAGGCTTCCTCAAGGTGCTGCCCCTCTTCATCTTCGTGATTCCCGGCGTCATCGCCTATGTGCTCGTGCAGAGCGGCAGCCTTCAGGTGGCCGAAGGCGACCAGGCCCTGCCGGCCCTCATCAGCGCCCTGCTTCCCGCCGGTCTGCGGGGGCTCGTCATCGCGGGCCTCTTGGCCGCGCTCATGAGTTCATTGTCCTCGGTGTTCAACTCCTGCTCCACCCTCATCACCCTCGATATCTACAAGAAGTGGCGCCCCGAGGCGAGCGAGCGACATCTTGTGGCGGTGGGGCGCATCGCCACGGCCGTGCTCGTGCTATTCGGACTGGCCTGGATTCCCATCATGCGCGGGCTCGGGCAGATCTACGTCTACCTGCAGAGCGTGCAGGCCTACATCTCGCCGCCCATCGCGGCGGTCTTCCTGCTCGGAATCTTCCACAAGCGCCTGAACGCCCGCGGCGCCATGGCCGCCCTGCTCACGGGCCTGGCCCTCGGCATGAGCAAGCTCTACATGGACGTGAATCTCGACCAGTTCGACGGCTGGCTCCACGCTTACGGCAGCATCAACTTCCTCCACTTCGCGGCGTACCTCTTCCTGATTTGCTCGGCCATCCTGATTCTCGTGAGCATGAGGACGGCTCCACCCAGCGAAGAGCAACTGCGCGACCTCACCTTCGCCACGGTGACGGGCGAGACCGGCGGCAACGCCCGCTGGCGCAAGCAGGACATCCTCCTGTCGGTGTTGCTCGCGGCGGCCGTGGCCGCGGTCTGGATCTATTTCAGCGGATAGGAAAGCCATGAAGCACATCGATGGACTGCGCGATTTCACGCAGGACGACTACCCCCTGCTCACCGAGCTTTTCGATGCCGTGCTGCCCGAGTATCCCAATCTCGGGGAGGAGCAGCGGCGCGACGATGGGCACATCAAGCCGCCGGCGAAGATGAAGCGCTGGCTCGTGATTCGCGAGGGCAAGGCCGCGGCCATGGTCGACTACCACCAGCACAACCGCATGTTCCATCCGCGGAAGTTCTTCGTGGAGATCGACGTGCATCCCGAATGGCGCGGGCAGGGGCTCGGCAAGGCGATCTACGAGTTCGTCCTGAAGCAGCTCGAGCCGCTGAATCCCTGGCTGATTCGCATCGAAGCGCGCGAGGATCACGACGACAGCACCCACCTGCTCGAGGGGCATCAATACCGGCGCGTTCAGCGCTGGGAGGAGTGGCGCCTGAACATCAAGACCTTCGAATCGGAACCCTTCGAGGCTGATGTGCGAAAGGTATTGGACGAGGATTTGCGCTTCGCCAGCCTGGCGGAACTCTCGGTCGATCCCCAGTGGCGCCGCCGGCTATTCGATTTCCGCATTCCCCTGCTGGAAGATGTAACCAGCCTGGACGCCCGCACTCCACCCACCTTCGAGGAGTTCGAGGAGCGCTACTTCGGCAATCCGCATTTCGCCGCCGAAGGCGTGTTCATCGCCCTGCATGGCGAGCGATGGGTGGCTCTCACGGAACTGAGTTTTTCGGACGATCCCGCAGAACTTTCGGTGGGCCTGACCGCCGTGGATTCTGCATGGCGCGGGAAGGGCCTGGCCACGGCCATCAAGGTGCACGCCCTGAAATGGGCCGGGGGAACGGGGAGGGAGCACGTGGTGACCTGGGTCGAGCAGCACAACAATCCCATGCTGGGCATCAACAGGCGGCTGGGCTTCGAACCCCGCCCCGCCTGGGTGACATGGGAAAAGGAAGTCGGAGAGGCTCCGGATGAAGAGTAGACTGCTGATTCTAGTCGCGCTTGTCCTACTGACATCATGCGCGAATCTTGATTCGCGGGTGAAAATCGAGCGTTGGGGCGCTCTCAAGCCGGTGATCATGATGGGACAGGATCAGGGCCGCATCGCCCTGACCGAGATCGAGGGCCGCGAGCACGCCTACGGCGTGGGCGCCCTCGAAGGATTGGCCGGCGAGATCATCATACTGGACGGCCGTGTCTGGCACAGTCGGGCGAGCGCCAAGGGCCTCGTCACGAGCGACGCGGTGACGCCGGATCTGCAGGCCGCGCTCCTGGTGGTCGCCGAGGTTCCGGCCTGGAACCACGTGTCCCGACTCGAGGCGACGACCTGGAACGAGCTCGAGGATGCCATCGGCGCGGCCGTGAAGGCCGCCGGTCTCGACCCGCAGGAGCCCGTCCCTTTTCTTATCGAGGGTGATTTCGAAGGCCTCGAGCTGCACGTCATCAACGGATCCTGTCCCTACCGTCATGAGGAGGGAGCGCCCGAACCCATTCGCAGCAGCATGGATAGCGCCGCCGGCACCCTCTGCGGATTCTTTTTCGAAGGGGAACCCGGCATCCTGACCCACCACGGACAGCGGCTCCATGTTCACGCGCTGATTCCCGGGGACGCGGCGGTGGCCGGACACGTGGACGCCCTGAATCTGGCCCCCGCATGCATATTAAGTTTGCCCTGAGCGCGACTCTTTGAAACTTTTTACTTGATTTGACGGACGTGAATGTCCATTATGCGCGCCCAACCCGAAGCAATCCGCTGATCCGTCTCTCCAGGAGGTCGACAGCCGCATGATCAATACGCTCTAGACCTCATACGCACCGCCTTCTCGGCGACCCGTTTTCCCATCACCGAAAAGTGCTAGCCCGGCCGTAATTCCATGGCCGAGGGAGAGATTTATATGTCTATCCGTATCGAAAAAACACAGGGCATCCGTCCCTTCGAGCCTCGCGACTACGAGGCCCTGGCGGATCTTGAGCGCGTGATGTTTCCAGATCACGCCGGAAGCCCCCGTGAGATGCAGTTTAACGACGAGCACCGCGATCCTAAGGTTCTATGGCGACGATGGGTTTGGGAAGAGCAGGGGCGTGTTGTGGCCCGCTCGGACTTCAGTCAGGACGCCTATTCCTATCATCCGCAGAAGTTCTGGGTGCAAGTAGAGGTGCATCCCGATTTTCAGCGGCGCGGCATCGGCAGTGCCCTTTGGGAGAAGGTGCAGCGGGAGCTCGAACCCCTGGATCCCATCAAGTTGCAGGCGCAAACCTGCGAGATCCATCCCGAGGGCGTCGATTTTGCCAAGAAGCACCGCTTCGAGATCGAGCAGGAGGAGATCGAGTCGCGACTGGATCTCGTGAAGTTCGATCCGGACGCCTTCGGCGATCGCGTGCAGAAGGTGATGGAGCAGGGAATCGGCTTCCGCAGCCATGGCGAACTGGCCCTGCGCGAGGATCACATGCCGAAGCTCTACGAGCTGGTCACGACCATCGATGTGGACGTGCCCTGGCCGGATCCCTACACCAAGCCGGAGTACGAACATTGGAGCAAGCGCATGCTCGCCAATCCGAATCTGTTGCCCGAAGGCTACGTGGTGGCCCTGGACGGCGAGGACTACGTGGGCATGAGCAACCTCTGGAACGCGGAGGCCATCCCCGACGTGTGGACGGGCCTCACGGGCGTGCTGCGGGAATACCGCGGCCGCGGCATCGCCACGGCGCTCAAGGTGCAGGCGCTCGGATGGGCCAAGGAGGCCGGCATCCTGGGCACGCGTACCTGGAACGCCGAGCAGAACGCGGGAATGCGGGGCATCAACCGGCAGCTCGGTTTCGAGCTCCTGCCGGCCTGGTACACCTGCGCGAAATTCATCAAACCCGAAGAGGAGCAGGCATGAGCAAAACTGCGACGAAGATTCGGCTCTACACCAAGAGCGACTGTGAAGCGATCGCGGAAATCCACAACGCCCTCTTTCCGGAGTTTCCGGAGACGGGCGAGGAGATCGCGCATTCGGACGAGCAGCGAATCAAGGACATGGAAGATCCCGACAAGCCCATCAAGTGGAAGCGCTGGGTCTGGGAGGAGGACGGCCGAGTGGTCGCCTCGGGCAGCTACGGACAGAGCCCGTGGATGTACCATCCGCGCAAGTTCGAGATCTGGGTGCAGGTGCATCCCGATTTCCATCGGCGCGGCATCGGCGGAAGCCTCTACGAGCACATCCTCGGCGAGGTGATGGCCTTCGAGCCCATCAAGCTCAGCTCCTGGACCTGTCCCGAGAAGGCGCCCCAGTCGGTGGGCTTCCTGGAAGGCCGCGGCTACAAGGGCGGCATGAAGGTCTGGGATTCCAAGCTCACCTTGAGCGACTGGGACCCGACGCCCTTCCTCGACGCGGTCACCCGCGTGGAGGAACAGGGCATAGGCATGGTGGACCTGAACGAGCTGCGCGAGATGTGGCCCGACTGGGATCGTCGAATCTACGAAATGGAAAGCGAGATCTGGGAGGACATCCCCCTGCCGGACAAGCAGACCGATCCGGGATTCGAGTGGTTCAAGCGGCATGTTCTGGAGTCGCCGAACCTGTATCCCGAGGCCTTCTGGTACGCCGTCGACGGGGATCGACCGGTCGGGCTCAGTTGCCTCTGGAAGCAGAAATCGGGCAATCACCTGGCGACGGGACTCACCGGCACCTCGCGCTCCCATCGCAAACGCGGGATCGCCATGGGACTGAAGGTCAAGGCCCTGAGCTTCGCGAAGGACCAGGGACATCCCTGGGTCATGACCGACAATGAAGAGAACAACGTCGGCATGATCGGCATCAACAAGAGACTCGGCTTCCAGGACTACCCGTCCTGGATGGGCTTCGACCAGATTCTCAAGGAGGAGGAATGAGCCTTCCGACGCTCGACCTGAAGGGGAACGAACGCGAGCAGGGACGAGCCCACGGCGAGGGCCTGCGCGCGCGAGTGCGGCACAACCGCGACGTTTACTTCGAGCGCTTCGAGAAGGACGCGGGCGTGGCGCGGGAGGAAGTCTTCTCCCGCGCCGCGGCCCACCTTTCGGCGCTGCATGACTCAAGTCCGGCCTACGTGGCGGGCATGGAGGGCATCGCCGAGGGTTCGGGAGTTACCCTCGAAGAGGTCGTGGCCCTGAACGTGCGCTACGAGATCCTCTACGACGGAGTGGGCAAGCGCATGATGGCCGAAGCCGCCCGCGACGGCTGCACCGGCTACGTGCTGCTCCCCGAAGCGGTGAAGAGCGGACGCCTGCTCGCCGGACAGAACTGGGACTGGATCCCCGAGGTCCAGGGCGCGGTGCTGCGCGTGCGCCGCGAGGACGCGCCCGACCTGCTCGGCTTCACCGAGGCGGGCATCTTCGGCGTGAAGCTGGGGATGAACGCCGCCGGCATCAGCCTGACGGTGAACGGCATGCTCACGGTGGCCGACGACGGGGGGCGCCCCGAACGTCCCTTCCATCTGCGCTGCCATGACGCCCTTCGCGCCCGCGGCATGGACGAGGCCCGCGAGGCCGTGGCCGGAACGCCACGGGCCTGCGCGGCGAACTTCCTGCTGAGCGCCCTGCCCGATGTGGCGGCGGATCTGGAGTTGGGCCCTGACTCTCATCGCGAACTCGCCGCCGAGAACGGCGTGCTCGTCCACGCGAATCACTTCGTGGACCAGGCCGCCGCCGGTGTGGAGGAGCCGCCGAATCCGCGGCGATACACCTCGGAGCATCGCCATGCGCGGCTGGAGGAGATCCTGCGCGCGGCGGCCCCGCTGGATCGAGCTTCATTGATGGAGCTGCTGCGGGATCACGACGGACATCCCAATTCGGTGTGCCGGCACCCGGACACCTCGCTGCCGGAAGAGCAGCGGGTGCACACGGTCTGCGGGGCGGTCATGGAACCGGGAACCGGCAGCCTGTGGATCACCGATGGGCCGCCCTGCGAGGCGGAGTTCGAGGAATTCCGGCTCTAGCGAAGCAGCACCAGCTTCACCGGCGCCGCGGCCACGCCCATGCGCGCGAAGTAGATGCCCGAGGGCAGTTCGCGGCCGGCGGAGTCGCGACCGTCCCAGGTCAGCAAACCCTGGCCCTCGACGGCGAAGTCGCACAGGCGGCGCCCGCGCAGATCGAAGATCGCCAGGTCGGCGGGGCCGTTCGACTCGTAGTCGAGAGTGACCGTCGGATTGAAGGGGTTGGGCCAGGCCGAGAGGCGAGCACGGGCGGCGGGTTCCACCGTGTCGGTGGTGCCGAGCAGTTCGTAGATCCTGGTAATGGCCATCTGCGGCTGATGTCCGAAGTAGGGCAGATCCACGATTCCCTCCTGGTCGATGATGAAGCCGCGCCCGAAGGGCAGGTGGGTGTCGGGCTGTCCGTAGACGCCTCCCGCGGTGGTGCCGGTGGCGTCCCAGAGCAGTCCGCCGCGCAGGTAGTAGTTGCTCCAGAAGACCTGCACCCAGTCGCCGGTCTCGCCGTGGGAGCCGCCCTGTTCGAAGACCGCGGTGACCACGTTGGGATTCCCTTCGAACTCCTTGACGATGCTGTTCTGCATGTCCGCGACCGCGGGCGTGCAGGCGGGTCACCAGGTGCCGAAGATCTGGAACCAGACCACCTTTCCCTCATGTTCGGACAGGGTGAAGCTGTCGCCTTCGAATTCCCCCGTTTCGGGATTCACCCTGAAGAGGGGCAGAGTGAAATCGGGCGCCTCCTCCCCCGGATCCAGGTAGCTCGTGTTTCCGAAGAGCTGGATGGGCAGAGGCGATTCGTCCGGGTCGTTGGAGTGGAGAAGCGCCTTGCCCGAGCCCTGGAAAGGCGCGCCGTTGTAGGCGATCTCGAAGGACACGCTCGCGCCGGGCGTCAGGGTGCCGCCGGAGTATCCAACCGTAAAGGAAGCCGGGGAAACATCGACGCTGGAAACCACGAGGTCCTGGGCCCCGGCGTTGCTCAGGGTCACGGTTTCGCTGCCGCCTCCATAGTGAAAGCGAATGCGTTGACGGTCGCACTGGATGTCGGGCTGATCGCCGGCTTCGAAATCGCGCAGGGCGTAGACATCCAGATAGTCCCAGTTGGCGCAGAGCAGGCGCGCGCCCGTGGCCGCCGCCACGCCGGAGCTGATGCGCAGGTCGGCGCCCGGTCCACGCCGATGGGCCGTTTCCGCCGCCACGAGCACGGGGGCGGGATCCACGTCGATCACCACCGCGCCGCCTGTGGTGCCCAGGGCGAGGTGTTCGCCGATCCAGCAGAGGGATTCCGCGCAACCGTCCAGGGGCAGGATCGTCCTCGCGGCGGGATCGCCGCCGGGATAAACGCCGAGCCCCTCGCCGCCGAGTGCGACGTAGAGGGTGCCGTCCCCCCAGAGCAGGTCTTCGGCGGTGCCGACGGCCGATTCCATGCTTTCGCCGCCGATGTGGACGGGCAAGGCGGGATCGCTCACATCCACGATCTTGAGGCCGCCCGGTCCATCGGCCACGTAGGCCAGATCGCCCTCCACCGCCACGGCGAAGGCGTCGTCGAAGCCGGATGTCAGGCTCGAGAGCAACTGCGGATTCTCGGGATCCTCCAGGGAGAAGACACGAAGCCCGTTGCGATGAGCCGCGACGAATAGATGTCCGTTCGCCACGCACATCTTCTCGTAGAGCACGCCGGTTTCGTCGAGGCTGCGCACGAGTTGCAGATCGTCGCCTACGAGCTTGACCACGGCGAGCCCCATGCTCATGGCCGTGCCCTGCCGGTGCAGGTTGACGTAGTACAGGCCTTCGCCCTCGATGATGTCGCGGGCGTTGAGCCCTTCGAGTCGATGGATGTAAGCGTCGCTGCCGCCCGCCGGAAGGGCGTCCAGATCGATGAGGGTGAGACCGAGGTTGCTGCAGACGATGGCCCTGCCGCCCGGCACCTCGATGGCGTCCATGATGTGATCGGGGCCGCTCGGCTGATGATCGTAGCGAGCCAGGTAGTCGAGCACCATGGGCTCGGCGCTCGCGAGGGATGAGATCAGCAATAGGGCGAGTGGCACGAGAAGGCTGCGAACCATTTGGGACCTGGGGAAAGTGGAAGCTGCACGAGGTGGAACGGCCTGGTTCATGTCCGGCTCCTGATCTGGCGTGGGGACTAAGTTTAGCAGAAACAGGGCGACCGCGTCATACGGCCGCCCTGGCATCATCAAGTATTGTACCGGAAGTCGTCTAGAAGAAGGCCTTCGCCAGTTTCAGGATGCCCTGCTTCCAGGGCACGCGGTGGCTCACGCCCGAGGCGTTCTCGAAGGTCTCGAGGTTGGCCAGGTACCAGCGGTAATTGCGCACGAGGGCGTCCTTGTTGGAGAACTTCGGATCGTAGCCCAGCACCTTCTCGGCCTTCTCGATGCTCACGAAGCTGTCGGTGGACGCTGTCTCGTAGACCCACTTGTAGAGCGGCGAAAGCTTGAGGGCTTCGAGGAAGCGAAGGGTCCAGATGACCGGCGCGGCCGGGAAACCCTTCACCTTCTTGCCGAAGCCGGCGTCGTCGAGCACGGCCTGCCAGTCCTCGCCCATGGTGGTGAATTCGCGTGCGCCGATGTTGAAGGTGTCGTTGACGACCGACTCCTCGCCCTCGAGGCAGAGGCCGATGGAGTCGCAGAGGTCTTCCACGTCCAGGAGCTGATATCGGTTCTTCCCGTTGCCGATCATGGGGAAGCCCTTGCCGTCCTTGGCCCAATCGTAGAGCAGGGCGAAGACGCCCAGGCGCTCGGGACCGATGAAGCTCTTGGGGCGGATCACAGGCACGATCATGCCCTGATCGCGGAACTCGAAGCAGACGTCCTCGGCCTGCACCTTGGCCTCGCCGTAGGGACCCACGCCGATGCGCCGGTCGTCCTCGTCGAGGGGATGATGATCGGGAATGCCGTAGACGGCCGTGGACGAGATGTGCACCACCCGACGCATGCCGGCGGCCTTGGCCGATTCGAGAACGGTGCGGGTGCCGTCCACGTCGGTGGAGAAGATGTCCTCGGGCTTGTAGAGGGGCAGGGCCGCCGCGCAGTGGACCGCGAGATCGCAGCCGTCCATGGCGCCGTCCACCGCCGCGCGGTCTCGGATGTCGCCGATGACTTCCTTGATTCGGTCCCGCTCGGGATAGTCGAAGCCCTCCACATCGAGGCTGGTGACTTCGTATCCGCGGTCCAGCAGCCAGCGCACCAGATTGATGCCCAGAAAGCCCGCGCCGCCGGTGACCAGAACTCGTTTTCCTGCCATTCCACGCTCTCCTCGGATAATGCCCTTATCGGCAGAACCGCGTAGAAAGTAAAGGTGTTAGCGAGGGATGGCCAGCAGAAAGCTCGGGGGCCGCGGGCAGCTCAGAAGCTGATGCTGTCCTGGTCCACGAGATCCTGCAGGGTGGTGTTGTAGATCATTTCCTTGATGGCGTCCCGCTGGGGGCCCCAGAGCTTGTGCATGGGGCAGGGCTTCTCGTCGCCGCAGGTTTCGAAGCCGAGCAGGCAGCGCTCGTAGCTGTCCAGGCCCTCCACCTCGTCCACGATGCGGGCCAGGGTCACCTTGTCCAGCTCGCAGCAGACCTGATAGCCGCCGGTCTTGCCGCGCATGGACTTCACCAGTCCCGTGGCGGCCAGGGTGCTCATCATCTTGCCCAGATACTTGTAGGGTATGTTCAGCTTCTGGTGGATATGCGTGGCCGACAGCCGTTCGTCCTTGTGATTGGCCAGGTAGACCATGACGCGAATGGCGTACTCGGAAGTCTTGGTCAGGCGCATTTCCACCTCCAGGTAGCGATACTACCTCTTCCCGAGGCGAATGCCAAGGGTGGAAATGCTCTTGCCACCGGGCCGGCGACCTGAGATCAGTAGCTGGACTTGACGGATCCCCAGTTCAAGTCTTCGAGGACGCCCGTGGGCTCCCATCCGAGATCGACGTTGCCCGTGAAATGGATCCAGCCCATGCCGGTATCCAGATCCAGTACACCGGCGACCCCGCCGCGACTGTAGAGCTCCGAGCCCTCCGGATAGAGGTCGTTGGCGATCTTCGTGTGGAATTCGCCCTCCAGGAGGCCGGTCGACAGGTCGAGGGTGCCCGAGGAGAGGAACCCATCGTGGATGGTCTCGTGATTCGGTCCCGTCCCTTCGCCGCAGAGCGGGAAGCTGCTCCAGTCCGACTGATAGTGCAGCAGGGTCCAATCGGCGATTCCCGATTCTCCAGAAGGCTCGAAGGCGAGAGTGAAGATCCCGAAGACATCCGGCATGGCCGTCTCCTCGCCGCACTCGCTCCAGTTGCTGTCATGGAACAGCAGGAGATCGAAAGAGTCGATGGAGGGCAGAAGTGTGAAGGCGATCTCAGAAGGAATGGTGATGGGGCCGTTTCCCTGGAACTCCTGAAAGAAGAAGCGCCCGGGATCCGCATCGCGCTTGCAGACGCAGGTGGCCGCCACGGGTCTGATGTGATCCTTGCAATGGCCGGGCTTGTCGTCGATGGTGCAATTGGCGTTGGGGGGGTCACAGCTGATGAACTTCGGCACGTCCGGATCGTGAGTGTGTCCGCAAATGATGGTGTGTCCTCTGGCTGTGACCGTGACGCCTAGCAGCATGGCCAGCAAAACAAAGGATCGAGTAATCTGCTTCATGCTATCTCCTGGGTGAATGCTGTTACTTAAAACGATCTCAAGCATATAGAGGCCTGGTCGGGAATTCAAGAAAATAGGATTTTGTCAATTAAAGCAAATGATCTCCGCATATCCGATTTGATCTGTTGATCATGTCAACTTGTTGAAAATATGGCAGAACTGGTGTTCATTGGTCGAAACTCGATGGAGGATGTTCGTGGAACTTCTCAGAAACGACCGTCTGGAGAACCTTCCCATCACACTGTTCGGGTCGGTCATGGGACTGGCCGGGTTCTCCATTTCCTGGCTGCGTTACGGCGAGATCATGCATCGCTCGCTGGCGACGGGAACGGTCCTCCTCTATGTCACCGCGATCTGGTTCCTGCTGCTTTCGGGCCTCTACCTGGCCAAGTGTGCCCGCTATCCCGGACGTGTGGCCGGGGAGTGGCGCCACCCCATCCGCGTGAACTTCTTCCCGGCCTTCTCCATCTCGATCCTGCTGCTCGGCATCGGTTTCTCGACCCTGCGGCCCGAGCTGGCGCGAGTGCTCTGGTGGATCGGCGCGCCGCTGCACCTGCTGGCCACCCTGCGCATCATCGCTCTCTGGATCCGGGGGGACATGAGCATCCACAGTCTGAATCCGGCCTGGTTCATTCCTGTGGTGGGCACGATCCTGGTGCCCGTGGCCGGGGCGCAGACGGCCCATCCGGACATTTCCTGGCTCTTCTTCAGCGTGGGAATCATCTTCTGGATCGTCTTCATGACCGTGGTCTTCTACCGGCTCATCTTCCACCCGCCCCTGCCGGAGAAGCTGCTGCCCACCCTGTCCATTCTCATCGCGCCGCCCTCGGTGGGGTTCATCGCCTGGATGAAACTCACCGGCGACTTCGCGCCCTTCGCTCGCCTGCTCTACTTCTTCGGGCTATTCACCTTCCTGTTGCTCCTGGGAAAGGTTCGGCGATTCATCCGCCTGCCCTTCTACGTGAGCTGGTGGGCCTACACCTTCCCCCTGGCCTCGGTGACCCTGAGCAGCCTGCTCATGCACAAGCTCACGGGCCTAGCCTTCTATGGATGGCTGGGTACGGCGCTCCTGATCCTCACCAGTCTGGTGGTGACGGTGGTGCTCCTGCAGACCCTGGCCGCGGCCCGTCGGGGACGCATCTGCGTGGAAGAGCTCTAGAGGCGATATTCCTCGCGCCGAATCCACTCACGGAAGAAGCGATCGCTTATCAGGAAGGATCCATCATCGTGATCGATGATGTCCTTCTTCAGGAGTGCTTCTACTATACGCTGAACATTCGAGCTTGTCTTAAGTCCGAGCTCTTGGATGAATTCGGAGTGATACACTTTGGGCTTTGAGCCGTGGATGGCAAGGCCGTACAGAAAGTACTTCTGGTTTCGAGTCAGGGCCTCCCACAGGTTGCTGAATGCAGAATGCTCGCGTTGGAGTACTTGCCCGAATGCAGTTTCCAGTAACAGGATGTCCGGAGTCTCATGGATATCGTCGTAGAGATCCCAAAGTACATTGAAAAGGTGTTGCGTGTAGTAGGGATGTCCTTGCGTCAGCCTGCAGCCCTCTATGATCTGCTCCTCGGTGATGTCTTTCCCGGCATTCTCGAAGCGTTCCTTGATGTAGGGTAGCCAGTGCTCGGTCCGGATCATGGACAATGGGTAGACCGATCCCGCTCGGTAGAGGGGTCGATTCTTGTCGTGAAGCATCTTCTGGATGAGGTGCTTCCGGCTCCCAAGGAGAATGAACGCAACACCAGGCTGATTCTGTATTGCGGTTCGAAGGGCTCGTTCCGCGTACTCGTCTGCGTACTCGAAGATCTGCTGAATCTCATCGAGCACGACGACAACCCGTTTCTTCAACTTGTCGGCGATTCTGGAAGGAGCCATGAGTATCTCCATCAGTTCCGGAATCTCGCCGTCCGATGGCTTTATGCTGAACGAAAGCCTCGTGGACCCGTCCGGCGCAATGCTCACCTCGGGTCGAAGATGAGCAAAGAACTCCTTGGCCGAGTTTAGAACGTCAGCCTTCCTCTTGGAAAAATCCTGAGTGAAGTGAATCGCCAGAATCTGGGCCATTCCACGTGCATTCAAGGTTGGCCAGAGGTCTATATAGGAAGTGATGAAGCCCGACTTCGGCAGACTCTCGAGGGCCAGTCGGACGAGTGAAGTTTTCCCCATCCTACGCTCGGAGAAGAGGATCATGCGGTCGCCGTTCTTCATGGCTCTGGTGACGTCCCGCATCTCAGTCGTCCTGTTGCAGAAGTTCTCCTTGCTTACGATTTCGCCATATCTGAATGGGTTGCCCATGACCATGCTCCGTGTATTACGCATCATGCGTTATGCTCAGTGCGTAACGCATGATGCGTAATACAGCCCTTGAAGTCAAGGCTAATCCATTGAAATACTAGAGGTCAGGCCCCATTTTATAGGCCTAAAAAGGAGGCGCCATGCCGCAGAATCTCGTCGAAAAGCTCGCCCAGCGCTTCGCCGTGGACCTTGAGCCAGGCCATGAGGTGCAGAGCGGCGACTTCCTGTCCATCCGCCCAGCCCACGTGATGACCCACGACAACACCGGCGCGGTCATACCCAAGTTCAAGTCCATCGGCGCCACGAAGATGGACAACCCGCGCCAGCCGGTCTACGCACTCGACCACAACGTGCAGGACACCAGCGAGAAGAACCTCGCCAAGTACGCGGGCATCGAGGCCTTCGCCGCCGAGATGGGCGTCGATTTCTATCCGGCCGGTCGCGGCATCGGACATCAGATCATGTGCGAGGAAGGATACGCCTGGCCCACGAGCATGGTCGTGGCCAGCGACTCGCACTCGAACATGTACGGCGGCCTCGGCTGCCTAGGCACGCCCATCGTGCGCACCGACGCGGCGGCCATCTGGGCCACGGGTCGCACCTGGTGGCAGGTGCCGCCGGTGGCCCGCGTGGAACTCACCGGCGAGCTTCGCCCCGGCGTGACGGGCAAGGACGTCATCATCACCCTGGCCGGATTCTTCAACCAGGATCAGGTGCTCAACCACGCCATCGAATTCACCGGCGAGGGAGTGGCCACTCTCAGCGTGGATGCGCGCCTGGCCATCGCCAACATGACCACCGAGTGGGGCGCACTGGCCGGCGTCTTCCCCATCGACCCGCGCACCTTCGATTGGATCCGCGCCCGCGCCGAGTCGGTGGCCGCGCGCGGCCTGGCCGGCGTACCCTCGGACGCCGATGCCGAGGGCGAGGAGCATCCGCGCATGAACCTGCGGAGACTGGCGGCCCTGGAAGCCAGCTTCCCCGAGGCCGACGAAGACGCCTACTACGCCAAGGAGATCAAGCTGGACCTCGCCAGCGTGGAGCCGTACATCAGCGGTCCCCACAATCTGAAGACCATGAACTCCGGCGCCGAGATGGCGGGTCGCGACATGGCGATTCAGAAGGCCTACCTCGTCTCCTGCGTGAACTCGCGGGTGGAGGACCTGGCCGAGGCCGCCGCCGTGATCAAGGGCGGCAGGGTGCCCGACGGCGTCGAGTTCTACGTGGCCGCCGCCTCCAGCGAGGTGCAGGCCGAGAGCGAGCGGCGCGGCGACTGGCAGGCCCTGGTCGAGGCGGGCGCCAGGATCATCCCGCCGGGATGCGGTCCCTGCATCGGCCTCGGCGTTGGGCTCCTGGAAGACGGCGAGGTGGGCATCAGCGCCACCAACCGAAACTTCCGCGGACGCATGGGTTCGCCCGAGGCCGAGGCCTATCTGGCTTCGCCCGCCGTGGTCGCCGCCAGCGCCCTGGCCGGGAAGATCGCCATGCCCGATGG
Organism: uncultured bacterium; assembly: GCA_964344565.1. Lineage (GTDB taxonomy): Bacteria > Krumholzibacteriota > Krumholzibacteriia > JACNKJ01 > JACNKJ01 > JACNKJ01. The sequence goes on along the minus strand of CAYFNT010000007.1, from coordinate 81,911 downwards.
ATGGAGCTTCGAAGGCGCCGCGCCCCGCGCCGAGATCGCCGAACGCGCAAAGCCCGCGGGCGACGCGCCGGCGGTCACCATTCTCGAAGGTTTCCCGGAAGTCGTCGAAGGCGAACTGCTCTTCGTGCACGAGGACAACCTGAACACCGACGGCATCTATCCCGGCAAGTACACCTACCAGGACGACATCACTCCCGAGCAGCAGGCCGAAGTGGCCATGGAAAACTACGACACGGAGTTCCAGTCGCTGGCGAAGGAAGGCGACCTGCTCGTGGGCGGCTTCAACTTCGGCACGGGCTCGAGTCGGGAGCAGGCTGCCACGGCGCTCAAGCATCGCGGCATTCGCCTGGTGCTGGCCGGCAGTTTCAGCGAGACCTACAAGCGCAACGCCCTGAACAACGGCTTCCTGGTGCTCGAAGCGCCCGAGCTCTCCCGCGATCTGAAAGCCAAACACGGAGAAGACGCTCTCACCGTGCGCACGGCCATGGCCGCGAAGCTCGACTTCCGCAAGGCTACCCTCGAGGTGGACGGCAAGAGCTACGCGCTCAGCCCCGTGGGCGCCGCCGCCCAGGAACTCGTGCTCACCGGCGGGCTCGAAAACTGGGTGCAGGCAAGACTGTAAGCGACACCTCCCTTCGTGGTAGAATCGATGCCACGAAGGGAGGATAGTGATGAAGCGGATTTTGACCGCCCTCATGCTCATCGCCTCGGCGGGCCTCGCCGATGTGTGCATCAACGATATCATCTACTTTCAGAACGGTCCGGACGACTTCGACTGCCGCCTGGATGTCACGCCCTTCTTTCCCTACGAACTCCAACTGGTTGCCAAGTTCTTTCGGCACGAGGATCCGATTTCGAGGGTCGAGTTCAAGGTCATCAACCCCCTGCTTGACCCCTACTACTCCACCGGAGTCGTGGAGTGGGATTGGGGCGGCTACCAGGTATCCGGGGATTTCGCCACGGGCCTGGTCATCGAGTTCGATCCTCCCCTGGACCCGGCCATCGAAGAAGTCGTTCTGGCGACAGTGAGCTTCATGTCGTTCGTTCCGAGCTGGCCCCAGGTTGATCATGTCATGAACGTGGAAGAACCCGCGGTCTTCGACATCTACGGTCAGCAATTCTACACGACCCGCGGTTTCTATACCTTCAATCCCACCGAGCCCTGGACCTATTGCATCCTCACGGGCGACTACGAGACCATGGACGAACATGCCGAGGCCATCGATCCGCCCCAGGGTGCCACCGTGCATGGCGACTTCGACCTGGCCTTCACCGCGCAGGCCTGGCTCTGCATGCCCGAGTCGCCCATGACTTTCGTCACCGAGGTTTTCATGGACGGGGATCTCGCCTTCATCATGGAGGACGAAGGCACCCAGGACTACCTCGTGCCGCTGAGCACATCGGGCTACGACCCCGGAGAGGAAATCACCGTGGAAATCTTTGTGCACTCCTCCGGGAGCAGCCACGCGACGATCCGCTATACGGTGGACGATCCGGTGGCGACACGAAGCACGAACTTCTCCACCCTCAAAACGCTCTACTAGTTCGACTCGCAAACGAAAACCCCGCCGATGGCTCGGCGGGGTTCCGCATTGGAGGGTGCTACAACGCTTGCGACTAGTAGAGTCCCTTGACGGTGCTCCAACTGGCCTCGGAGGTGGCGGTGGATCCGAAGACCGCGCCGATGCCGGTGGGGAAGGTGTCCAGAACCTGATTGCCCATGTCGATGCCGGTCTGGCCCACGCCGTCGGTGGGAATGAGGCCGGCCAGGGGCTTCAGCAGGAAGGGTCCGGGGCCGTTGTCCGGCACGGGCTCGATGCTGAGCACCGCGGCGAAGTCGCCGGAGGCCAGGTCGAGCACGGGGCCGCACTGGTATTCCACGAAGTCCTGTCCGGGGAAGGGCGGGCCGCCGCCCATGCAGCCGGCCGCGTCGCTGTCTTCGCCTTCGGCCATGGAAAAGGTGCCGGTGGAGTAGGGCACCGGCGCGCCGCCGGAGACGTCCACGACCCAGCCCTCATAGGCCCAGTTGGCGCCGAGGTCGGGCAGGTACTGGAAGCCGGCCTCGGGTCCGGGCATGGTCAGCCACCAGATGCCTTCGTTGTCGTTGTTCGGATCGGAGTCGTTGTCGCTGGGCGTGGCCAGGATGTAGGCGCCGCTGGTCATGGTCTCGAGCATATCGAGGCCGGGCACCGCCGTCTTGAGAACGGCCATGGACGACTCCACCATGCCCTCCACGATGATCAAGCCGGAGGGCCCGGGATCGGCATCGCCATAAGGCTCGATGGAGATCTTGATGTCGGTGGCCTCGCTGATGTCCTCGCCGGCGTCGAACTCGCTGATCACGCCGCCGCCGCCCAGCTCCACGGGCATGCCGTCGCCGTTCACGTTGAACTTGCCGGTGCTCACGGGAGCGCCGTCCACGATGGCCCAACCTTCGTAGTGGCCGTCGACCATTTCGTCGAGGGTGGCCAAATTCTCGAAGGAGAGAACGAGGTTTTCGGGTCCGGTCTGGGCCACCGCGCCGCTCGCGGCGAGCAGCAGCAGGCCGGAGAAAAGCATGATTCCGCGAAGGCTGTTACGCATGAGTATCCCCTTTTTGCTTGGTTAAGAGATAGGCGCGCCGGCCCGAGGAGTGGTTGAAAAGGGCCGGCAGCGCCCCGGTGTGTGAGGGCTACGAGGGCAGGAAATCGGTGTGACGGAGTTTTTTCGCTTTTCTGTTTAGGAATAACTGGTCATGATCAGCCGGTTGACTCGTATCCCTAGAGAAATGATCGCCATGGTCCCTTTGTCTCCCACCGGCACGATCGCGCCCCGCCTCGAAGAGGCGGTGCTGAAGCGTGTGCGCGACCGGGAGTCGGCGGCCATGGAAATCTTCTTCGAGCATTTCTACGACAGGGTTTACGGCTATGTGGCAAGCCTGCTCCGCGACCGGACTCTCGCAGAGGACATCGCCCACGAGGCCTTCCTTCGCCTGCACAAATCGCTTGAGAAGATCGATCCCGAGCGCGATCCGGCGCCTTGGGTGTTCACCGTGGTATCCAACATCGTGCGGGACCACTGGCGCTCGAAGGCGCACCGCGTGTCGAAAGACAGCGCCGAGTTGGGAGAGGTCGAGGAGATCGCCTCGGCCGGAGAAGACCAGCTCGAAGGTCTGGCTCGGGTCGAATCGGCCAAGGCGGTACGTCGCGCCTTGGGTGAACTGGATAGTGACGATCGCGAGATCATCCTGCTGCGCACCTATCAGGAGATGGACACGCCGCAGCTTTCGGAAATTCTCGGCATCAAGCCCGATGCCGTGCGCCAGCGTCACTCCCGGGCGGTCAAACGCCTGGGAGAGGTCTATAAGCGCATCATGGACGAAGAGCCAAGAGATGAACGATGAGTGAGCACGACAAGAATCTGACCCTGGAAGAGCAGCAGGCCCTCGAGGCCCTGGCGCAGCTGCGGCCCGCTCGCGCGAGCGACGTGGCCAAGGCCCGCGCACGCACCGCCTTCCTGCAGGGCGACGACACGGTCGACGAAGCTCCCGCGCTGCCCAAGCGCGGTGCCATCGTGGCCATGTGGCTGCCCCTGGCCGCCGCCGCGGCGATTCTCGTGATGCTCTTCCTCTACGGCACCCGCCCGGTGGACAAGTGGCAGGTCAGCGACCTGGTCGAAGCGGACGGCGTGGAGTTCGACTCCGGCGATCTCGCCCTGGGCGCGAAGCTCGGCGGCGGCGTCATCGAGACCGGTCCCGGCTCGGAGATCGAACTGGTGCTCGGCGACGACCTGCGCGTGCGCGTCATCGGAAACAGCCGCGTCTTCCTGCCCTCGCCTCCCGGCCGCTGGTTCGAGCGCGACACCGAATTCTTCGTGGAGGCCGGCGAGGTCTACGGCACCTCCGGTGGCACTTCGCCCGACTTCCCGGTGACCCTTGCCACCGACGAGGCCGAGGCCCTGCTCACGGGCACGACCTTCGCGGCCTTCCGCACCGAGGAGCACACCTGCTTCTGCCTCTTCGAGGGTGGCATGGATATCACCCTGCGCGACGTCGCCTTCAGCCTGCCGCTCGAGGTGGGCAAGCGCATCTTCGTGTATCGCGACGGCAAGCCCTTCCTGGTGCAGCCCCTGGACGCCATGGAAACCATGAAGCTGCAGATGATGCAGGACGCCGGCGCGCCGCAGTCGGACTGAGTCTCCGCGCTAAGTTCCTCTATAGCAACTTCTAGTGATACCAGCCTGATTCCCCAAAAGGCCGGGCCGCTGTCGATTTGCCGTCCAGGTTCGATCGTGCTATCCTCAGGTTCGATTAGCTGCATGTCACCTGGGATGGGGAACCCAACGAGGGAATCATGAGGCTATTCGCTGCGCTCTGCTTGGCGATGTCATTTGCCGGCATGTCCGCCGCCGGAATCCTTTTCGCGGGCCTGGACGGCTCGACCCTGCCGACCCGGACCTCCGACCTCTCCGGCTTCCCCAACGTAACCTGGGACAGCAGCTTTCCCTTCGACGTCAGCGGCGCCGCGGCCAGTCCCGAAGGCCTGCTCTTCCTCTGCAACGGCGCCTTCACCACCCAGCTCTACTCGGCCACCCTGCCTGATTCGCCCAACTGGCTATGCACCCTCGACATGAGCATATCAGGGCTGGCCTATGGCCGCGGCACCCTCTACGGCTACGCCAACTACGCGGAGCCGATCGGCATCTACACCATCGACCCGCAGACCGGCGAGACCTCGCTGGTTCATGATGTCAACACCGGCACCGGCTACCGCTTCTTCGCCCTCGGGTACAACCCCGCCGACGATCTGCTCTACGGCTATACCGAGTACGGCGACGCGGGGCTCTACTCCATCGACATCGACACGGGTGAAATGCTGCGGATGACGGGTCCGATTCCCGCCGCCAACACCCAGGGACGGGGTTTGGCCGTGGGCGACAACGTGGTTTTCCTCACGGCCACCCGCGGCAATGATTTCATTCCCCACTTTGCCTATGACCTGGCGCAAGGCTCCGGGGGCCTTTGGGTGGAGTTCACCAACGCCTACGAGGGCTGTCACAGTACCGGCGGCGCGGCCTGGTTGCCCAGCGGCATCGCCGTCGACGAGAGCGAAATACCCTCAGGGCCCCTGCGCTTGAGCGCCTGGCCCAACCCCTTCAACCCCAGCACCCGGATCCGCGTGCAAGTGCTGAGCGAGGGTTGGCTCGATCTGGCCCTCTACTCCGTGAGCGGCGAGCACCTGGCCACCCTCTATCGGGGCAATATCGACCCCGGCAGCCGCGAGTTCGGCTGGGACGGGCGCGACGCGCGAGGCCGGGCCCTGCCCAGCGGCGTGTATCAGCTGAGGGTGAGCGCCGGTGAACATGCCGAAACGCTGAAACTGATCCTGCTCAGGTAGAGTTGACCCTCTAAGCTACGCGAGCCGCGCCCCGCGTGATTGACCCGCGCGGGGCGTCTCGTTATGATCCGGCACGTTCCAACCTGGAGGCACCGCCCTGAGCAACGATATCGAACGCCTGGACAAGCTGCACGCGGCCCACGACACCCTCAAGACCGAGATCGCCAAGGTCATCGTGGGCCAGGACGAAGTGATCCGCGAGATGCTGGTGGCCCTCTTCGCCGGCGGGCACAGCCTGCTGGTGGGCGTGCCGGGCCTGGCCAAGACCCTGCTGGTGAGCACCCTGGCGCGGGTGCTGGATCTGAACTTCAACCGCATCCAGTTCACGCCCGACCTCATGCCCAGCGACATCACGGGCATGGAGATTCTCGAGGAAGACCGCAGCACGGGTCAGCGCGTGTTCCGATTCGTGAAGGGGCCCATCTTCTCCAACGTGGTGCTGGCCGACGAGATCAACCGCACGCCGCCCAAAACCCAGGCCGCGCTGCTGCAGGCCATGCAGGAGCATCAGGTGACGGCCGCCGGGCAGACCTTCACCCTGGACGAGCCCTTCTACGTGATCGCCACGCAGAATCCCATCGAGCAGGAAGGCACCTATCCGCTGCCCGAGGCCCAGCTGGACCGCTTCATGTTCAACATCAGAGTGGGATACCCCGGCGAAGCCGAAGAGGTGGCCATCGTGGAGCGAACCACGGTGGGGGAGCAGGCCGAGCTGGAGCCTTCGCTCACTTCGGCCGACATCATCGATCTGCAGAAGCTCGTGCGCCGCATTCCCGCGGCCGAGCAGGTGGTGGAGTACGCCGTGAAGCTGGCCCGTTCGAGCCGGCCGGGGGACGATGCCCCCGCCTTCGTCAACGAGTTCGTCAGCTGGGGCGCGGGGCCCCGCGCCGGTCAGTATCTGATTCTAGGCGCGAAGGCTCTGGCGGCCCTCGAAGGACGGCCCGTGCCCAGCCTGGACGATGTGCGCGCGGTGGCGCCGTCGGTGCTGCGGCACCGGCTGGTGACAAACTTCAATGCTGAGGCTGAGGGCGTGAGCACGGATGATGTAGTGGTTAGGCTGCTGGACTCAGTGAAGTCTTAGAGCTCAGCCCGTACGGCTCGAACTAAAACCCCATCAATTTATAAACTTGATGGCAGATCCCTTGCCTATTCCCTACTAGTTCGTGCTCACACGACCTAATTGTGGAAAATCCAATACGCAAGGGAGTGCGGGACGAGGAGAATGATATGGCAAAGCATCGTGTTCACGACACAATCGATAGCTCCTTCTGGCGCCTTCTCGGCACTCTTTTCTGGGGACAATGGGCTGAAAATCAAAGCGCAAGCCCTTTATTCCGTTGGAGATAACTGTGTTGATGAGGGGGGCTTCCGGGACTGACTCGCAGATGAGTTGATGATGTTGAGATCTCCCTCCAGGTGATAATTCTATCAATCACTTTGCCTTGAGAGGTCTATCGTTGCGAATGGTCGGGTTTGGCCGATAGACCACTTGCTGATGTGGTTAATAAGTCGCGACCCCTGGGACGAATATGTCCGATTTTCCGAACAATCCGCCGACTCTCCGGACAATGTGTTGGAGTGCCTTTCGAGCTAAGTAATTGCATGTTTAGGCCTTAGTGTCGCAATCTTGACTCTCAAAGAATTAATTGGACTGAAGGTACGTGATTCGCAATACTCCCAAATGACCCTGGGGTAAATGCCGAATTGCGATTCAATCCGTCTGAATACTAGTTAGTGTTTGAAATACACTAGTTAGTCTGATAGCATCTAATCGCCAATTGGGCCAGCCCCGTAACCAAGGAGTCTGCTGGCATGTGGCGATATCAAAAAGTGACCAGATTATTCCTATTGATAAGCCTTCTATTGATGGTGTTCTCCGTCGATGCCTCACTTGCCAAGATGACCGATCCGCCTCCGCCGCCGATCATGAGCGATGGGTACACTCCAGACCTTGGTGATGATTGGGACGATGATGGTATCTCAGATGGTGGCGCTTCTAGGCTGAGCATCTGGTTTTATCTTCGGCTTCTTTTGCTGGGGGCTTTTTGAGTATGACCAATTCCCCACGAAGAGATGAGCAGAGTGCGCCGAGTGTTTTTGACACTCATGTCCAAGAGTGGGGACTTGTTGATAAGGATGCTGAAGAGGAGTTAGTTCAGCTTCTTCAAGCTGGCGATCTTAACCAACTCGATGAGTCAAAGGTCCATTCAAAGCTAGCCTGGCACTTCCATGCTCTAAGGGATTTTAGCCGGGCAAGTGAGCATATCAATCAGATCGATTCGGAATGCGAATCACATCCGCAAATAGCGGTTGTATTGAATCTAATTCTGGCGAATCAGTATCTTAACGAATCAAAAGAACTCGCTGCGTTGGCCGTGGTTGAGAAGCTTGATTGTAGCGATCTTAATGAATCTCATACTGGCCGGGTATTGTCATTCAAGGGCAGCGTCCAACGTCGAATTGGTGACTACAATAGTGCCGAGGTATCACTTGAGAACGCAAGATTTCTTCTTCATGGAGTTAGTCCATCTCTTCACGGTTTTTCTCTTTCTAGGCTAGGAGTTCTTTATGCAAGTCAATCTGAGTTCTTGCTGGCGGCGAGATGTTTCAGTCGAGCATCTGAGTTGCTCCTAAACGACAGCAATTCGCTTTGGCGGACTCGAGCACGTTTTAATGAGGTTATTGCGCATCGTAAATCTGGTCGACTTGAGAAAGCTAAGTCGATTGTTTCTGACTTGGCTGGCAACCGGATAGAGAATGACCTACAAGCTCGCTACCACAACGAGTACGCGCGCCTCTACATCGCCCTGGAAGACAAGAAAACCGCCTCCTATCTCCTGAGACTTATCGAAGACTACACCGATGAAAACACTCCGATTCGAAGCCGCGTCATCACCTGCGAGGCGGAAGCCGATTTCCATAGTCTGAGCCGCGATTGGGATCACGCGCTGGCGGCTCTCGATCGCGGCATCGAAATCGCATTGACCATCTCGAAGTCGAATGACCTCCTCGCAGAGCTCTATCGCCGGAAGGCACGCATCCTCCATGAGATCGGGATGGACGACGAAGCCTACGAGATGGCGAAGGAATCGCTGGAAATCTGTCACCAGGTCAATGAGATCTACGAGATCGGCGCGAACTTCCGAACCTTGGGCCTCGTGGCTGAGCGGCGTGGAGAATATCACGAGGCCGAGAGCCTGCTTGCCCAAGCCGTCAGTTTCTATCAAAGCAAAGATGAGAAGTTCGAGCGTGCCCACAGTCACAAGGACTTCGCGAATTTCTATCATCGCCGGGGAGACAAGGAAGCGCTTCGTAAGGCCTTCAAGCAGGCTGCCACGGCCATGGGTCTCTTCGAGGAAATGGGAGTCGAAACTCGAGTTCTGGAAATGCGCGAACTCCTCGAAACCTTGAGCAGGCAGATTCCGCGCAAGCCTTTCATCGTTCCCGACGGACATCAGCTCGTGCAGATCGGCGAGGAACACGGAATCATCACCGGCGACGGGAAGGTGAAGCAGGTACTCGAGTCCGTGGTACGCGTAGCCCCGACCAACTCTTCGATTCTCGTCACCGGGGAAACGGGGACGGGCAAGGAACTGGTCGCGCGTGCCATACATGCGATGAGTGATCGCTCAGACAAACCCATGGTAGTTGTGAACTGCGCGGCGATCCCACGGGAACTCATGGAAAGCGAAATCTTCGGACACCTGAAGGGATCGTTCACCGGTGCGGCGAGCGATCGCATCGGCAAGTTCGAAATGGCCGATCAGGGAACACTCTTTCTCGACGAGATTGGCGATCTTGACAAGCAGCTGCAGGCGAAGCTCCTGCGCGTTCTAGAGGATGGAAGCTATACCCCGGTGGGAGCGGACAAGGAACGCCACGCTGATGTACGCGTCATCTCAGCCACTAACCGCAATCTCGGCGAGCTCATCAAGAAGAGACAGTTCCGCGAGGATCTCCTTTATCGACTGAACGAAGTGATGCTGCATCTTCCGCCCTTGAGGGAGCGCACCGACGATGCCGAATTGCTCACACTATACTTCCTCCACCAGGAGGGGGACCTCATCGGCAATTCGGTGCAGATCGATCCCCATGCTCTGGACTTGATCGTTCACCACAACTGGTCCGGAAACGTGCGGCAGCTTCTGGGGTTTTTGCGGCAGCTCATCATCAATGCCCAAAACACGGGCCTCATTACCGTGGACCTTTTCCCGGACCACTTCTTCGACAAGGCCCGCAGGGAGCCTCAGAATTTGGCCGGTATCGTTCGGGAAGCCGAGAGGAAGGCCATCCTCGACGCTCTCATCCGAGCCAAGGGAAACAAGGCCAAGGCCGCCCGCGAGCTGGAAGTCAGCCGCTCCACACTCGGCGACAAGATCACGCGCCTCGAACTCGACGATGAAGTCGAGCAGCTCCTCGAGCGCGACAAGCGCGCCTAGTTCTACTTCACCAACACCATCTTCTTCGTATCGCTGAACTCGCCGGCATCCAGGCGATAGAAGTACACGCCTGATGGCAGACTGCGCCCTCGCGCATCGGTGCCTCGCCACTCCGCTTCGTAGCGCCCAGAGTCGTAGTGCTCATCGATCAGCCTGCGCATCAGTCGCCCGTTCACGTCATAGACCGACAGTCGCACATGGCCGCCCTCTTCCGGCACCTCGAATAGGATTTTCGTCATCGGATTGAAGGGATTGGGTAGGTTCTGGTGCAGCGCGAAGCGCGCGGGCGGAGTGTACACGTGTACAGGATCGTGGCCGACGGCCTCGCTCTCCTGCCAGGCGTCGTCGGTGGCGCTCACCTTGTAGAGATAGCGCGACCAGTCCAGTCCGCCATCGTGGGAATAGTCCAGATCGAAGGTCACGCCGAGCAGGTTCTCATCCGAGGGCGTGAAATCGGGGACCGTGTCGGCGTAGACCGAATAGAACAGCAGGTCCGGCGCGTCGCTCGCCTCCCAGGTGAGTTCGTTGTCGTCGGGGTGATAGTCCACCGCCAGGTTCGAGGGCGGGTCGGGCACGATGTTGTCCACCGATACCCCGCTGTCCGGCGGGCTCGCGAAGAATTCCGAGGGATCGGTCAGATGCGCCGTCACCCGGTAAACGAAGAGGCCCTCCTCGTGCATCGTTGAGTCCAGGGGCGTGGGCACGGGGGCGGTGTAGATATCCTGCGCCGCGGCATCCACGCTGGCCAGCGAGGTCCAGCTCCACCTGTACTCGTCGGAAATCCTGCGCCAGACCTCGTAGTGCACGATCGGTTCGGGCTCGTCCTCGAAATCCCGCGCCGACCTCTGCCAGATCACGTCGATGAACAGACCTTCGTCGTCGGGCACGTCGGTGATCGACTGGATGATCGGTTCCCGGTAGAGCCAGCTGATGTCGAGCCAGCCGCAGCTGGGCGGCGGTCCGCCGAGCAGGTCTTCAGGCGGTATCAGGCATTTCCAGCGCAGCTCGCTGCCGGGAAGCACGGGCTGCCAACCGCCGGGCTGGATGATTTCGAAGTCGTTGCCCTCGTCGGTTTTGGCGGACCATTCGCCGATCCAGCCCTGATCCTCGGCGAATTCGAACCTGAGTTTCTCGATCTCTTCCGGGCCCTCGTCGATGGGCTCGGAAATGAACTCCACGTCGATCTTGTCGACGTTGAACTCGAAGAGCTGCCGGAAGCCCAGGCCCAGCGAGTCCACGCCGAAGTAAAAAAAGCCGCCGTAGTCGCTGATCTCCCAGCTGCCGCCGTAGTCGTTCCCCGACAGGTCGATGCCGGGAAGCAGTGCTGGCGCCGCGGGATCGATCAGGTCCAGATAGACCATGCCCGGTGCGGCCGTGGACACCAGCGCCAGATTGCCGGCCAGGTCGATGGCCGTGGCCGCATGAGGCGTGGGCACCGAACCCAGCGAGATGGGCGAGGCCGGGTCCATCAGCGACAGCACCTCCACGCCGCCCAGGTCGGCCGCGAGATAGGCGTAGTCGCCGTGAATGGCGATCTCCCAGAAGAAACCGGGGTAGGTGCCGGCCACGACAGGCGTGGTGGGGTCGCTGACCTCGATGATCACCAATCCGCCCCCGTGCATGGTGGCGTAGAGATAGTCGCCTTCCAGTTTCAGGCTGTGCCAGCCGCTCCATCCGCCCGGCAGGAACGCCACCTCGAAGGGCGCCAGCGGATCGCTGACGTCGTAGACCTTGAAGCCTTCCCAGGCCATGACGTAGGCGTAGGGGCCGTCCTTGAGAATCGCGGTGGGATGGCAGAGCGACCAGGGCACCGTGGCCACGAGCGAGGGCAGGTTCGGATCGCTGATGTCATGGACTTCCAGCCCCGCGCCCCAGGCCGGCGTGTAGGCGTAGTCGCCCTCCACCGCCACGCCGGTGATGATGCCGCCGCTGCTCGCCGTTCCTCGGAACACGGGATTCCAGGGATCTTCCAGGTCGAGCACGCGCATGCCGCCGTAGGCGACATAGGCGAAGTTCTCTTGATAGGCGATGTCGTACACGCCCGTATCGGCGCCGTAGTCCAGCCAGTCGCCGAAGTCCGCGGGCAGGCGCTGTGCCATGCCGACGTAGGCCATGCCGTCCCAGAAGTCGCCGACGAAACAGAATTCGCCGTAGGGCAGCAGGCTGAGGGCCCAGGAGTCGAAGTGTCCGGTCAGGAACCGGGGATCGTCGAGGTCGGTCCAATCCACAACCTGTGCGCCGAGATCGTTGCAGGCATAGACCAGCCCGCCGTCGAGCGCGATATCCTGGATGGCTCCGCCGCCGAATCCCGCCGTGTAGGAGATCGCCGGAAGCGTGGGATCGCTGACGTCGGCCACGTGGACCTTGCCGTAGAAGTCGCCGAGATAGGCGCGGGGATAGTCCACCTCCACGCGATGATAGCCGTCGAAGTCGAAGATCTGCCCGAGGTAGCCGAGAGCTTGGCTCAGCACGTAGAGTCCCTCGCCCTCCACCGCCACGTAGACGTACTCGTCGGTCACGGCCACGTCGAGGATGAGGCCTCCGGTCTCCCAGAAATCCAGGAAGGCGGGACTGAAGGGATCGCTGATGTCGTAAACATGCAGGCCGGTGATGCCTGCCGCGATGTAGAGCAGATCTCCGTGGATGGCCAAACGCCTCGCATCGGCGATACCGGGGAAGGGCCCCAGGTCGAGGGGAGATCCCGGTTCGGTGATGTCGAAGAGGTGCAGCCCCCATCCGTTGGCCGCCGCGATGAGCGCATTGCCGTGCACCTTGATGTCCGTGAGGGGATAGGTCGTCGGAATCTCGATCAGCCCCCACAAGGCGAAGGGATCGCTGATGTCCAGCACGTGCAGGGCCGGATCGTTGTCGCTGCCGAGGAACAGGATGTTCCCAGCCCGGTCCATGCACTGGATGCGCGCCGTCGCAGGGTAGGCGCTCGCGAGGTAAGGATTGAACTCCCATGGCTTGATCTCGCCGAGGATGGTGTCCCACCAGCCCGTGGTGAAGGCCTCGTCGCAGAACTCCTTGGTGTCGAAGTCTTCGAAATAGTTGTCGGCGGCGGCAGCGGACGCGAAAAGCAGCAGCGCCGCCAGGATGGACAGACCTTTCCAGGCGCACATGGCAGACTCCCTTGACGGATTTGCGGGCCAGTATATCAGGTATTGGCGTGGGCATAAATTCGGAGTGAAAGCCCATCGAATTCTTCTTTTTCATGGCGTTTTTTGGTAGAATGCGGGGCCGAAACGCGAATCAAGCACAACGTCTTGCCTAAGCATCACTTACGAATCACTCAAGTCGCCCATCCAAGGAGAGATCGACATGAAGCCGATCCGTATCGCGCTTGTCCTCATGCTGGCCATGGTCGCCGGCGCCTTCGCAGCCATCAACGTGCCCCCCGGCAACTGGGACGGCAACCTGATCGTCACCACCGACACGACCATCGACCTCAGCCTCGCTCTGGACGGCACCTGGGACTCGGGAATCAGCTCCGGCGAGGGCATCTACGATGCCGCCCAGTGGGCAATCGTCTTCCACTACCAGGACGTGCAGATCAATCCCGGCGTCACGCTCAGCTTCGCCAATCACCCGAAGAATCCTCCGGTGGTCTGGATCGTTCAGGGTACGGTGGACATCGGGGGTACCATCTCCCTGGACGGCGAGATCGGTAGTTCCACACTGCCCAGCAACGCCGATGGCGGTCCCGGCGGATTCCGCGGCGGACGCAAGCAGGTGGGCACCAGCATCGCCGGCGGGGGACACGGTCCCGGCGGCGCCAAGAGCCGCACCGGTGGTGGCGGTGGCTACGGCGGCGGCTACGGTGACGAGGGCGATAGCGGCGGCTACGGCGGCGAGGTCTACGGCAGCTTCGAGATCATGCCCTTGATCGGCGGCTCGGGAGGATCCGGCGGTCGTCACGTGAGCAGCTCCAGTGGCGGCGGTGGCGGTGGCGGCGCCATCTTGATCGCGGCCTCCGACTGGATCACCCTTTCCGGCGATATCAGCGCCGACGGAGGCACCGTCGAAATCGACGGCGCCGCCTATCGCGGCGGCGGCGGCAGCGGCGGCGCCATCCGCCTGGTCTCCGACAGCATCTCGGGATCCGGCATCCTCAGCGCACAGGGTCGCGGCACCAACAACTACGGCGGCAATGGTCGCATCCGCCTCGAAGGAAACTCGGTCACCCTCGACAACACGCCCATCGGCGTCTACAGCATCGACACGCCCGGGACGGACGCGCAGATCTGGCCCGAGAGCACCCATCCCGCCGTCGAGATCCTGACCCTCAACGGCGTGGCCGTGCCCGCCGATCCGATGGCTCAGATGGTCTATCCCATGCAGGACGTCGACCTCGACGGCGCCGTGGATCTGATCGTCGAGCTGCAGGGCGAGAACGTCGATGCGGCCGCCACCGTGAAGGTCTTCGTGACCCGCAAGGACGGCATCCGTGTGGAAGACTTTGCCACCTTCGTGAGCGACGACGGCGGCGGCCTCAGCACCTGGACCTGCACCCTCACCGGAGTCGAAAACGGCATGCGCGCCATCCAGGCCCGCGTCATCGTGGAATAAGCCGACCGACACCAAGGAGACGACATGCAGATCCAATCAAGAAAGGCATGGCGCTGGCTGGTGTTGGCCGTGGCGCTCTTCGCAGCGCTGCCGGCTTCTGGCGCTGAAGGCTTCAGCCGCGAGCTGAGCTGTTTCAGCAAGGTCCATAGCGCCGACGCCTCCGGCCGCGAGATTAGCTTCTGGATGAACGACGACACCATCGAGGTCGCGAGCCGCGAGATCAGCCTTTGGATGGCCGACCATTACATCGATTCGTTTAGCCGGGAGATCAGCTTCTATCTTGGCCTGCCCCAGGAGTTCGCCTCGCGGGAGATCAGCCTGAACATGTTCGGCACCCTGGAGCTGGCCGACGGCTTCATCGGCCGGGAGTTCACGGAAGTGCCCCACGACGAGAGCTACTGGGTGGCCCTGGCGCCCGCAAAGCCCGATGTCGACCTGGATCCCGGCTCGCTCTACTTCAGCGTGGCTACCGACCTCTGGGGCGATCCGGGGGCGGATCCCGACGACTACCTCTACAAGGCGAGGATATCGGGACCGGTCGAGGAGCTGGTGAATTTCCCGTCCAGCACGGTGGACCCCATCGGCATCGGCTTCACCGACACGCCGGGATTCGGCAACGAGCTCTACATCAGTTCGGCTCACTTCGACGCGACCGAAGGAATGGAAGAGGGAGGCGGCATCCTGCGCCATGACGTCGGTGCGGGAACGACCACGGTTGTCTTCCAGGACACTCTCGTGGCCAAGGCGCCTCAGCGTTTCGACATCGCCAGCGCCCAGGGCGCCTTCGCCGCGGGCCTCTACGGCACGAACATGGGCGCCGGCGTGAGCCGGGCCTTCGGCCTCGACGCCACGGGAACGCCTCTGGCCTTCGCCGTGAGCCACGGCGCGCCCATGCTCTGCGCGCGCATGGACCGCAGCGGATCCTTCGGCGGCGATATCTACCTGGGCAGCGAGGACCACTACATCTATCGCGCCGACGCGCTGGGCGCACTGATCCCGTTCAGCGCCGACCTGGGCTCGCCGGTGGAATCCCTGGACTTCGGCAGCTCCGGCCTCTTCGACGGCTACCTCTACGCGCTCCTGCGCGACGGACGGGTCCTGCGCCTGCTCCCGGACGGCAGCCACGAGGATTTCGCCACGGGCATCCTGCCCGGCGTCCTGGCCAAGGGTCCGGTGCGCAACGACCTGCGCTTCGACGTGGAAGGCAACGTGCTCTTCCTCAGCGACGCGCTGCGTTCGCGCATCTACGCCATCCGTTCGGACGTGGGAGTGAGCGTGGACGAAGACGTCGCGCCCGCGAGCACGGCGCTGGAGGGCAACTATCCGAATCCCTTCAATCCCAAGACCACCCTGCGCTTCTCGCTGGCCGAGCGGACCCAGGTGGAACTGGCCATCTACTCGGTCACCGGGCGGCGCGTCCGCACGCTGGCCGACGGTTCCATGATGGAAGCGGGTGTCCACGAGTTGGAGTGGGACGGCCGCAACGAGCGCGGCGAGCGCGCGTCCACGGGCGTCTATTTCGCTCGGATGAAGGCGGGAAGCGAAAGCTTCACGCGGAAGATGGTCCTGCTCAAGTAAGCCTTTCGGCGGGAGCGGGGGCTAGACCTCCGCTTCCGCCAACTCCTTCTCGATCTCCAGGAACTCGGGACGGCGCTCGAAGCCGTCGGGCAGACGCATGGAACGCGGCAGGCTTTCCAGGGTGTGCACCTGCACCTTGCCGTCCAGCTTGCCGGGGCCTTCGCTGCGGTGCACGATGTCCACCCGATCCAGCTTCAGCACGTGCATCGACATCTTCATGGAGGGCGTGATGCGCAGGCCTCCGCGCTGCACCAGCAGGTCGATGCCCTGGCCGGTCTTCACGGTCCAGTGGCTGCACTCGGTGGCTCCGGCGCGAATGCGGCGGATGGTCGACTCCATGGCGAAGCCCTTCCAGGACAGGTCCGCCTTGGGGCTGGCCTCGAGGTCTTCCATGGACTCGAAGCCGAGGAGGTTGTGCAGGATGCCCGTGTCGCTGAAGAAGACCTTGGGCAGGATCACTTCGCCCGCCTGTCCCCCCGCGCGATGGGCGGAGATCATGCGGATGACGTAGCTCTCGCGCAGGATGTCCAGGTAGCGCTCCACCGTGGAATTGCGCACGCCGAAGGACCTGGCCAGCTCGACCACGTCGAAGGGCTTGCCGTGGTACTGGGCGAGGGAGAGCAGGAAACTGCGCAGGGTGCCGCCGGCCACGGGAGGGCCCGGACGCCCGGCGTCGTTATCGGTGATGTCCAGGGTCACGCCCGTACGCAGTTTGAAGCTCTCCGGTCGCGACGCCGCGGTGAAGGACGCGGGCAGTCCGCCTCGGAGCCAGAGCCGCTTGAACTGGTCGGAGCCCACTTCGTGAAGCGACAGGGCCGGCAGTTCGTGGATGACCAGATGCTCGCCGATGCTCTCGAGACCCGGCTGCCGGTAGTTGGCCGACGAGCCCCCCAGAAGCAGGAGCTTCACGCCGTGACGATTGGCGGCCAGGATTTTCGGAAGCGAGGGGAAGAGCCGGGGATGGCGCTGCGCCTCGTCTAGAATCACCAGACCCGGAGCGTTGGCGAGTTCCCTTTCGGGCACGTTCATCCGCTGCCGATCCCGCACCGTCTCCAGCCTGTAGATCCTGCTGGGTCCGTCGAATCGATCCGCAATTTGCCGGGCGAGGGTGGATTTTCCCACCTGGCGAGCGCCGACGACGCCGGCGATGCGGTGACGATCCAGGTAGCGGAGGACGGCTAAGATCTGATTTTCCCGTTGAATCACGCTTGGTCTCCATCCATGGAAGCAGTCTCGGCGCCTGCCTGGCGGCCCCATCCACACGACGTTCAGGCGGACAATGCAATTCCCGGGCCGATGCAAATTAATCCAAACGCTTGCGGTGCTTGAAGTTTCTTCATTATGCTAGGAGCATGACAGGCCGAAAGGACCCCATGCAGAGCAGCGCCCAACTCCGACGCTTCCTCGACCCGCAGACCGTGAGCCAGCTCGGCAACATGGAGCTCATCGCCCGCATGGTGGTGGAGGGTTTCATCGCCGGCCTGCATCGCAGCCCCTTCCACGGATTCTCCGTGGAGTTCTCGGAGTATCGTCCCTACGGTCCCGGCGAATCCACGGCCCGCATCGACTGGAAGGCCTACGCGCGCACCGACCGTCACTATGTGAAGCTCTTCGAGGAAGAGACCAACCTGCGCGCGACCCTGCTGCTGGACGGCAGCAGTTCCATGAACTTCGCCGGCGCCCAGAGTCGGGTGACCAAGTATCGATACGCGAGTCTGCTCGCGGCGGGTCTCGCCTGGCTCCTGGTTCACCAGCAAGACGCAGTGGGTCTGATGACCTTCGACGAGAAGATCCGCCAGCTGCTTCCTGCGCGATCGGTGCGCGGACACCTCTACGACATACTGCGCACCCTCGAGCAGGCCGAGCCCGGCGGACTCACCGATCTCGGCGAGATCCTGCACCGCGCCGCCGAGCGGGTGAAGCGGCGGGGGCTCATCATCCTGCTCAGCGATCTGCTGGACGAGCCCGACCGCGTGCTCGCCGGACTCAAACATTTCCGGCACCGGGGCCACGAGGTGCTGGTCTTCCACGTGCTCGATCCCCTCGAGCGCGATCTCTCCCTGAGCCGGGAAGTGCAGCTCGAGGACCTGGAGACCGGCGAGAAGCTGCGCACCCAGCCCTGGTTCCTTCGCGATGAGATGAGGAAGAACGTGGCCGAATGGCAACGGCGTCTCGAAAAGGAGTGTCGCGCCCATCGCATCGACTATCTCCCCCTGAGCACCGACACGCCCTTCGATCTGGCGCTCCGCAAGGTGCTGGATCAGAGGAAGCCCTAGTGGCTGCCCGCTAGCCGCTGCCCGCCGGAAGCTCCGAGAGCAGTGCCTTCGACAGCAAATCATATTGATCGATGGAATTGTAGAGTTGGGCGGAGATGCGAATCTTCAGCTCACCCTTGCGCGGCCACTGCATGAGCGGCACCTCGATGCGGTGCTTCTCGTAGAGCGCGTGGCCGAGTCGATCCTCGCGGAAGAGCCCGAGGGGCTCGCCCTTGCCGTGATGGGGCAAGGGGATGGTGACCATGGAGCCGATCATGGATTCGGGCAGGGGCATCTCGATGCCCAGCGTGTCGCAGATGAGGCGTCCGCCCGCCACGGCGAGTTCGTGATTGCGACGCATGATCTCGGGCCAGCCGCCCGGCAGCAGTCCTTCCATGAAGTCGATGAGTTCGGGCAACACGAAGAACGAGCTGGCGTCGTAGGTTCCCCGCCAGAAGAACTCCCACTGTCGCGGGTGCATGCTCGCGTCCTCGAACATGCGCCCGAAGCTGGTGACCAGGGGCTCGACCTCTTCGAGGCGGCCGGGAGCGCAGGCGAGGAAACCCGCGGTCTTCGGTCCGCACATCCACTTGTGGCAGTTCCCCGTGTACCAGGCGGCGCCGATGTCTTCGACACTCAGGGGAAGCATGCCCGGCGCGTGGGCACCGTCCACGAGAAGATCGACGCCGAGTTCGGCGAGTCCGCCCGCGATCTCCCTTACGGGAAAGATCGTGGACGTTTCGCTGCTCACATGATCGATGAGCACCAGACGCGCCCCGATCCGTGCCGCATCCAGAACCCTTCGCGTGATCTCTTCGGGCGAGTCGAGTGGATAGGGGATGTCCACCGTGACCACTTCCGCGCCACTTCTCTCGGCCACGCGCTCCAGCGCCGCCTTGCATCCGGGATAGGCGTGATTCGTCGTGATGAGTCGGTCACCTTCCCGTAGGTCCAAAGATTTCAAGACGATATTGACGCCCTCGGTGGCGTTGCAGGTGAAGACAAGTCGGTCCGAATTCGCGCCGATGTAATTCGCGAGTTTTTTTCGCGAAAGATCGTGAAGATTCTGGAAATACTCGAAAACAAAACGCAGGGGATTGCGCTCGAAGTCCTTTTGAATCTTGCATCTAGCATCGAGGATCGCCTCGGGGCATGCACCGAACCCGCCGTGGTTCAAATAGATTTCCTCTGGATTCAGAATCCAGAAACTAGCAAGTTGAGCTTGATACATGGGTTTCTCCGTGAGGTGACGATGTGAGAGACCTGTCGACGACTTTCCTTCTTTAGGTCTCCTACGTCAAGAAAACGGCGGCGCTACGACGATCCCCACAGGCGTCGTCTTCCTCCGGACATACCCGATCTTCCGAGGCATGACGAACACCTCCGCAGGCTTCCCCGCGGAGGGCCGGTGGCATCGCGTGGAGTGGATTCCGGAATGGTTCTGCTCTTGCAAGGCCGGGGCTGAGTGATTCCAAATCCACCCCCTGAAGACACAACTAGGAGATCCATCAAATGATATCGCACCTTCATCCCTTGCGCCGGTTCACTTCCGGCCTCATGGGCGGCGTAGCTGTGGGCATCGCCGTATTGCTGGTGACGGCGGGAGGAGCACAGGCGGGCAGTTCGAACTTTTTCCTGGGGACGGATGTCACCGGACTCGAAGTGGAGCTGGCTCGCTATGATCAGCTCGTGCTTTCAGCTTCCACGGTCGAGGAACTGGACGCCATCGAACTGATGCGCGAGTTGAACCCCGACATCCGGATCTTCGTCCTGCTCGACTTCATGGTGGGCGTTCCCGAGGGCCTCAACGACCTCGCGACCGACTACGCCATGGGCGTTGAGGAAGACTGGAAGATGCAGAGCACCACGGGCGACTACATCCACTTCTGGCCCGAGAGCTTCCAGGTGAACTTCACCGACGTCTGTCCCGAGGTCGATGGTCGCGTGGCGCGAGACTACATCGCCGAGTTCTTCGGCGAGCGGGTGCTGCCCTACCTCGACTACTACGACGGCATCTATCTGGACTGCTGTTTCGAGAGCATCCTCTGGATGACCGGGCACAGCGGCGAGATCGATCTGAACATGGACGGCGTCGGCGACGACTCCAGCGACGTCCTCAACTGGGTGCGGGACGGCTGGCGCGACGTGATCGACAGCTTCCGCGCGCAGGATGACGACCTGCTCCTCGTGGGCAACGGCAGCAACCACCTCTTCGAGCATCTCAACGGACGCATGCTCGAGGACTTCCCCAACGGATCCTACGGCAACCTCACCGGCGGCCTCTCGCTGCTGGAAACCTGGCGCTATTCAACCAACTGCGACTTCTCCATCGTCAACTCCATCGCGGATCCCGAGGACCGCACGCCCCGCCGGGCGGCCTGGGCCCTGGCCGAGCTGACCGGTCAGATGGTCTGCTACGATGGCGGACCCCACGAGCACGATCACATGCAGTGGGACCCCCTCTTCGACTTCGAGCTCGGTGATCCGCTCGAAGACATGCATCTGGAAGGCAGCAGGGTCTTCCATCGTGACTTCGAGGGCGGCGTCTTCGAGGATACCGTCTACTCCCCCGTGGAGTGGGACTGGTGCTTCGCCGGCACGCACACGCTCTTCGAGCCCGAGGATCCGCTGAGCGGCAAGTGGAGCCTGAGGCTCACGGTGCCCACCGACGGCTGGCAGATCATCTATCTGGCCGACCTGCTGCCCACGACCCTCAACTCCCACGTGATGCTGTCCTTCCGCTATCGAGTGGAAGAGGGAACGCTCTCGGGCACCAAGCTCGACTGCGCCCTGCGCGGCCATGAAGGGGACGGCAGCGAGAAGGTCAAGTTCGATCAGCGCACGCTCTTCCCCGGCGAGGAGGGACACTTCATCTCCCGCGGCAACCAGCCCATGGGCGCCCGGGACGACTGGTACATCTACATGACGACCACCGCGCCGATCACCCTCATCATCGACGAGATCCGCGTGACCTACAGCGGCGGCGCCTACGCCCAGCGCGAGTTCGAGGACGGCATCCTCGTGCACGACATCGGCGGCAGCGGCGTCGTCCTCGACGACTTCCCCGAAGGCTACGTGCCCAGCTCCGACCCGGTCTTCGAGGGCGCATGGTTCGAGGAAGTGGAGTACGACGTCTACGTGGCCGACGCGGGCGAAACCGTGTTCATGATCTACGACCCCGACGGATTCGCCGATCACGTCTGGGGCGACGACGACGGCAGCGCCGAATCCCATCAGCGCGGACTGCTGCGCGCGGCCTATCCGAATCCCTTCAATCCCAAGGTCAGCATCCCCTTCGCGCTGGACAGCTCCACTTCCGTGAAGATGGACGTCTACGACGTGCAGGGCCGCAGGCTCGCTTCCCTCGCGGACCAGGTCTTCGCCGCCGGCGATCACGAGCTGGTCTGGAACGGTCGCGACGACCGCGGACAGGAGCTGCCCTCGGGAATCTACTTCGTCAAGATAGCCACACCGCAAGCAAGCGAGGTTCAGAAACTGGTGATGGCCCGCTAGGCTGGAGCAATCGTCAGAGCGAGCCCCGGCGTCGGAAGGCGCCGGGGCCGTTTTTTGCAATTGAATCCGTCCCGACGCTCGTGGAGTCAGGCAACGAGCCCCAGCTGGGAAGGATCCGGATTCATGTACCCCATCGAGATACGACGGCGCCCATTCTTCAGAAATGGAAGGGCGAGGTTTTTTGCCGCGTTCGGACTGATTTTTCTCACCGCACTGCCGGCCCTCTCGCTCTCCTTCAATGTCTATCTCGGCCGCGACATCGAAGGCGACGAAGCCGAACTCGCCCGCTACGACCTGCTCGTCCTCTCGCCCCGCGTGCTGGAGGAACCGAACTCCCTCCGCCGCATCCGCGAACTGAATCCCGACATCCAGCTTTACATGATCTTCGACCTGCTCAGCGGCAACGACGGCGACGTGAACTTCCTCGCCGAAGCCTTCTCCGAGAACATCCACGACGAGTGGAAGATGAGGAGCACCACCGGTGACATCCTCTCGACCTGGCCCGAAACCTTCCTGGGCAACATCACCGACCACTGCCCGAAGGTGAACGGACAGACCTACCGCAGCTACGCCCTGCGCTACCTGGAGAAGACCGTGCTGCCCCTCATGGGCGAATTCGACGGTCTCTTCCTGGACGAGTGCACCGAGAGCATCCTCTGGATAGACGGCAGCTTCGACGGCGAATTCGACCTGAACAACGACCGCGTGGCCGACGAGCCCGACAGCGTGGTCACCTGGGTGCGCGACGGCTGGCTGGCCATGCTCGATGACATCCGCAGCCGCCATCCGAACCTGCCCATCATCGGCAACGGCAACAACAGCTACTTCAGCCAGCTCAACGGGCGCATGTTCGAGGACTTCCCCAATTCCTCCTTCGAGTATCTGATGGGCGGTCTCGCGCGGATGGAGACCTTCCGCATGAACCAGGAAAATCCCATCTGCCTGATCAACGCCACGGCGGAGACCTGGGAGGACACCGAGCGCCGCGCCGGCTGGGCCATGGGCAACTTCGCCGACATGTACCTGGGCTTCGACGGCGGTCCCTGGGAGCACAACCACATGCAGTGGACCGAGCTCTTCGAATACGACCTGGGCGAGGCCGAGTCCGGCTTCCGCCTGGAGGGGAGCCATCTCCTGGAGCGCCACTACGAGCACTCCAAGGTGGTGGAGGGGCTATACTCGCCGGTGATCGGACGCTGGGTGGGCGGAGACGCGGCTCTCTGGGGCGACGGCAGTCTGCAGCTCACGCACCTGGGACAGGGTTGGCAGCCGCTCATCTCCATGGACCTGGGCCCGGAGGCGGCGGGCAAGGAAGTGGTCTTCAGCATGCGCTACCGGGTGCTGGAGGCGCCCGAGAACGGCATCCGTCTCTATCAGGCCTTCCGCGCCCACGGCGGCGACACTTCCGACAAGGTCTCCCTGCCCACACGGATCGTCTATCCCGGCGAGAGCGGCTACATCCTCGCAGAGGGCGAGAGCGCCCTGAAGAATCGCAACGACTACTTCTTCTATCTGGCCGTGAGCGACCACTGCAAGATCGTGGTGGACGAGATCCGCGTGCTCACCCAGCGGGACACCTTCCTGCGTCGAGACTACGAGGAGGGCGTCCTCGTGCACTCCCTCTCGGACAACTCCATGCAGCTGGCCCTGGAGGGCGAGTGGCATCCCGATCCCAGCCTCGCCTTCAACGACGCCTGGTACCTCATGGAGCGCGGCGAGCTCATGCTTCGGGGCGGCGAGACCCTGGTGCTGCTGCCCGGCAGCCTGCCTGCCGAGGACGAGGACGACGACAACGGCACCACGGGCGAGCCGGCCAGCGCGCCTCTGGACTCGACCTCGGGGCGCGTCTTCGGCGCGGCCTACCCCAATCCCTTCAATCCCAAGGTGACGATTCCCTTCAGCCTCGACCGGGCCGGGCGCGTGCGCGCGGAGATCTTCGATCTGCGGGGCCGCAGGGTGGCCCTGCTCGCCGACGAGGCCTTCGCCGCGGGCTTCCATCAGCTCCAGTGGCAGGGCCGGGACGATCGGGGCGCGGCCCTGTCCTCGGGGATCTACTTCCTGCGGGTGGAGAGCGGCGGGGACCGCAGCGTGCAGAAGCTGGTCCTGGCGGGATAGGCTCCTTGCGGCGAAGCCCCCGCTCCGCTATGAATCTGCATCACTATGGGCTTTCTCAACGGCATACTGCTCTTCGGCATCGCGGGCACCCTGGTGCCCCTGCTGATCCACCTCTTCCAGAGGCGGAAGACCCTGCGCATGGACTTCCCCAGCCTGCGCTTCCTGCGCGAGCTGAACCAGCGTCAGATGCGCCGCCTGAACCTGCGGCGCATCCTGCTGCTCATCGTGCGAATGCTTCTGGTGGCCACGGTGGCCTTCGCCCTGGCCCGTCCCACCCTGAAGGGTGGTCTGGCCTCGGTCTTTCCCGAGGACGCTCCTCGCAGCGTGGCCCTCATCGTGGACCGCAGCGGGTCCATGACCCTGAACAGCGAGGCCGGCAGCCTCGGCGCCCAGGCCCTGGATCGCGCCCGCGACCTGCTCGACCGCCTGGACGCCGGCGACGAGCTCCGCCTCTACGCTCTGGAAGAGCGGCTCTTCGACCTCGGCGGCGAGGCCCTGCCGCCGAGCATGGCCCATCGGCTCTTGGACGACTGGAGCGAGGGACAGGGACCCACGCGACTGCGCGCCGGTCTCGCAGAGGCCATGGAGACCCTGGCGGAGCGTCCCCATCCCCTGAAGGAGATCTTCCTCATCAGCGACTTCGCCGAAGGCGCCCTGGACAGCGCGCGCCTGCCCGAGGCCGGCGACCTGCGCGTCTACGCATTGCCGGTGTCGGGCGCGGCGCCGTCCAACGGATCGCTGCTCGGCATCCGCCGTCCACTGCGGCCGGTGCTCGCGGGACGGCCCTTCGCCCTGGGCCTGCGCGCTGGCGGCGAGGGCGCGCCCCAGGCCTTCAGCGCCGACCTGGAGCTGGGCGGCAAGCATCGGGGCAGCTTGGGCGTGGACGCCCGGGCCGGGGGCGCCGTGGAGACATCCCTGAACCTCAACCTCGAGACCGCGGGCCTCCTGGAAGGCTGGTGGCGCAAGCCCCGGGACCGCTTCCCCCTGGATGACGCCCTGCCCTTCGTGCTCGCGGTGGAGTCGCGCCTGGAGGCCCTGCTCCTGGAGCCCTCGGGAGAAAGCCGTCTCGCCGACTACCTGGCCCGGGCCCTGGATCCCTACGGCGCCGGCGGCGCGGGAAGGCTGGCCCTGGGCCTGAACCGCCAGTCCAACGAGCGCTTCACGGCCGCCGACCTGGAAGGTCTGCATCTGGTGGTGCTGGCCGGCGGCGAGGGGCTCGACGAGAGCGCCGGCGAGGCCCTGGCGGCCTTCGTGGCCCGAGGCGGCGGACTCATCGTCTTCCCCGACCCCGCGGGCGCGGCGGCCCTGGCCCGTCATCTGCTGCCGCGTCTCGGCGGACCGCGTTCCCTGGAGCTCGTGGAGGGCGAGATCCTGCGCCTGGGCAGCTTCCAGGCTGCGCACCCCATCTTCGCGGAACTGGGGGACGCGCACCGTCGCGTGCTCACGGAGCATCCATTCTATCGGGCCTATCGCACGGAAGCTGGCCCCTGGCGCGTGCCCGCACGATTCGAGGGCGGCGCGCCGGCCCTGGTGGCCTGGCCCCGGGAGGCCGGCCGCGTGCGCCTGGCACTCTTCGACGCGAGCCCGGAGGGCGGCGAGTTGGTCTGGTCGTCCATGTTCCTGCCCCTGGTGCAGGAGATGGCCCAGGAGGCGGCCGGCGTTCAACAGCCAGAGCCCCTGCGCGTGGGGGACGAGCTCAGCTTTCCCCTGCGGGCGACGCCGGGCGAGGATGTCCGGCTGGAACTTGTCGCCCCCGATGGGGCGCGGCTCAGTCCGCGGGTGGACACCCGATCCATTCCGCCGCGGGCGCTCATCGAGCGCGCCGACGCTTCGGGGATCTGGCGCCTGGAGGAAGTCTCGGCGGCGGGACGCCGCTCACTCGGACTGATGGCCGTGCTGCCCCCCGCGGAGGAAAGCCTGCTGCGGGCCCTGCCCGCCGACAGCCTTCCCGCGCTAATGGGTCTGCCCGAACTGCGGGTGGTCCCCGCGGGCGAAGACCTGGACTCGGCCCTGAAGGCGGGGCACTTCGGCAAGGAGATCGCCGCCACCCTGCTGCTTCTGGCGGTGGCCCTCATGCTCCTGGAGCTCTGGCTGGGCCGACGCGGCCCCGAGGGCGAGGGAAGCATCTAGAAAAGGAGGAACCATGACCCTTAAGCAAGTGATGAGCGAACTGAAGGCCATGGGATCGGCGCAGACCCGGAAGATCTACGGGCGCCACGGGGTGGAGGGCGAGATGTTCGGCGTGAGCTACGCGAATCTCGGAAATCTCAAGAAGAAGGTCGGCCGCGATACGGAGTTGGCCCGCGGCCTCTGGGCCAGCGGCAACCACGACGCGCGCATCTTCGCCTGCATGATCGCCGATCCATCCGAGATGAAGGCCGGCGAACTGGACGCCATGTGCCGCGATCTGGACAACTACGTGGTCTGCGACGCCTTCGCCGGCCTGGCCGCAAAGAGCCCCAGCGCCGAGACGAGGTTGAAGAAATGGTGCGGAGCCAGGCGCGAATGGGTGTCCGCCGCGGGATGGAACCTGGTGGCCCACGCCGCCGGCGGACAGCCGGAAGTGGGCGAGGCCTTCCTCATGGAGCGCCTCGAGGTGATCGAGAGGACCATCCACACCAGCCAGAATCGCGTGCGCCATTCCATGAACCAGGCTCTGATCTCCATCGGCATCCGCGGAGCGAAGTTGCGCAAGGCGGCCGAGGCGGCGGCGAAACGCATTGGCAAGGTGGAGGTGGATCACGGCGAGACCAGCTGCACAACGCCGGACGCGGTGGCCTACATCGCCAAGACACTGGCTCACCGGAAGGCCAGGAAGAAGTAATCGAATCGGCCCCTTGACGGGGCCTTTTTGATGGAGTATATTTGCACCATGACGCAAACAAACAAACGTCCTCGGGTGGCCAGCTGCTGCGGCGAGGACCTGACGAACCTGCTATCTACCCGTTTTTTCAAGGCCTTAGCCGATCCCAATCGCATCGTCATTCTGGGTCGGCTGGCCGACAGCGAGGATCCCCAGAGCGTTAGCGAGATCGCCGGATGCTGCCAGGTGGACATCTCGGTGGTGTCCAGGCACCTGGCCACGCTGAGGGATGCGGGGGTGGTGGAAGCCGAAAAGCGCGGCAAGCAGGTCTTCTACGAAATGAAGGGACCCGAACTGGCGGCAGCCCTGAGGGCCATGGCCGACGCGGTGGAAGCCTGCTGCCGGATCGACACCCTGGAAGAGGAGCCCAGCGATGGCTGAAACGAAAGATACCCATAAGCACGTCGAGAAATTCTACGCCGACGCGGTGGAGAAGACATCCGAGGGATGCGGATGCGCCCCCGACTGCTGCATCCCCGACCCGAAGGGCGTGGCGGCCAAGGTGGCCGGCTACGATCCCGACGAATTGGCGAAGCTGCCCGCCGATGCCGTGGAGAATTCCTTCGGCTGCGGCAACCCACTGGCCTTCGCCGGGGTGAGCGCCGGCGAGACGGTGCTCGACCTCGGAAGCGGCGCGGGCATCGACCTGCTTCTGGCCGCGGGCCTCGTGGGCGAGGAGGGTCGGGTCATCGGCGTGGACATGACCGACGCCATGATCGAAAGGGCCCGCGAGAACATCGCCGCCTCGGGCTACGGCAACGTGGAGGTCCGCAAGGGACTCATCGAGGAGTTACCCGTGGAGGACGGCAGCGTGGATTGGGTCATCTCCAACTGCGTGATCAACCTTTCTCCGGAGAAGCACAAGGTCTTCGCGGAAGTCGCCCGCGTCCTCAGGCCCGGCGGCACCATGCGCGTATCGGACATCGTGGTGGAAGACATGCCCGAGTGGCTGCGCGGCAGCGAAACCCTCTACAACAGCTGCATCGCCGGCGCCATCAGCGAGGACGACTACCTCGACGGTCTCCGCAAGGCGGGCCTCGAGAGCGTCGAGGTCCTCGAGCGCCTTCACTACGAGGGATTCCACCTCGAGGCCTTCATCCTCTCGGAACTGCCCGAGGGCGACGCAGCCCTCGCGAGTTTCGAAGGCATGAGCCGGGAGGAAGCCGTGAAGCGCATCGCCCGGGAAATGGCGGGCAAGGTCTGGAGCGCGAAGATTCAGGCGAGAAAAGCTTAGGAGTCTCCAGTCTCCAGTCTCCAGTCGCCAGTCTCCAGTCTCCAGTCTCCAGTCTCCAGTCGCCAGTCGCCAGTCGCCAGTCTCCAGTCTCCAGTCTCCAGTCGAACACCCTCCTCATTTTCAGAGGAGGGTGTTTTTCTCGGGACTTGGGACTCGGGACTCGGGACTCGGGACTCGAGACTGGAGCCTACTGATACTCCTGCCCCAGCAGCACGCTCACGATGATGGCGCCGATGACCAGGGGCGCCGCGAATCGGATGAGGAAGCGCCAGGCGCCGTAGCTGGCCATGGTGCCGTGGCCCTCTTCCAGTTCCTCCTGGGTGTCCTTGCGCGTGAGGATCCACCCCGTGAAGATCGCGATGAAGAAGCCGCCCACGGGCAGGAACCAGTTGCTGGCCAGATAGTCGAGGGTGCCGAAGACGCCGGCGGTGGACTCGCGCCCGATGAGGTTGATGCCCGAGAGGAAGTCGTTGCCGCCCAGGCTCACCGCGCTGAGCGCGCCGAAGACGAAGATGGCCGCGGCCATGGTCAGGGTGCTCTGGCGGCGCTTCCAGCCGAGTTCGTCGATGGCGTAGCTGCTCACCACCTCCAGCAGGCTGATGGTGCTCGACAGGGCCGCGAAGGCCACGAGCATGTAGAAGAGGGCGGAGACGATGCCGCCGCCGGGCAACTGGTAGAACACGGCCGGCAGGGTCGTGAAGAGGATGGTGGCGCTCTTGCTCACGTCCATGTCGAAACTGAAGATGATCGAGAACATGATCACGCAGGCCATGATGGCGATGATCGTGTCCAGCGCCGTGATCGTGATGGCCGCCTTGGGCACCGAGTCTTTCCGGCGCATGTAGCTTCCGTAGGTGAGCATGGCGCCCATGCCCAGGCTCAGGGTGAAGAAGCTGTGCCCGAGGGCCTCGAGCACGGCGCCCATGGTCAGCTCGCTGAAGTTCGGCCGGAAGAGGAAGACCATGGCTTCGCGGAAGCCCGGCGTGGTCGTGGCGTAGATCACGAGACCCACGAGGATGGTGAAGAGGATGGGCATGAGGAACTTCGCCGCCCGTTCGATGCCCTTCTGCACGCCGAAGATCACCACGCCGGTGGTCAGGGCCATGAATAGGAAGTGCAGCAGCACCATCTGCCCGCTGTCGCCGAGGAACTCTCCGAAGAACCCCTGTAGCAGCGCGGGATCATGGGCCATCTCGCCGAGGGATCCGCTGAGGGCCATGACGATGTAGCGAAGGGTCCATCCCGCGACCACGCTGTAGTAGGAGAGGATCACGAAGCCCGTGATCACGCCCAGGATGCCGACTCCCGGCCAGAGGCCGGCGCCGGGCTTGCCCTCGGCCAGCACGCGGAAGGTGCCCACGGGATTCTTCTGCCCCCGCCGGCCGAGCAGGGTCTCGGCGGCCATGATGGGAGCGCCCACCAGGAGGATGGCGATGAGGTAGACCAGCACGAAGGCGCCGCCGCCGTTCTCGAAGGTGATGTAGGGGAACTTCCAGAGGTTGCCCAGTCCCACCGCGCTGCCGGAGGCCGCGAGGATGAATCCCAGACGCCCGCTCCACTGTCCACGTTGCTCGGCCATTGATTCCTCCATTTTTGAATATCGCCGGAAAGCCTATCGGCGGGGCGCCGGGAGTGTCAAGAAATGGCTCGGATTCAGCGAGGCTCTAGGAAAGGTCGCCGCGCCGGAAAGCCAGGTATCCCCAGGCCGCGGTAACAAGACCCACCACAACGGGATAGCTCAGGGCCCAGGCCAGGTAGCCCGCGCGCCCGAAGTTGTCCAGGATCAGGTATGCCGACGGACCGATGAGCACCAGCTGCGGATCGAAGAGCAGCATGGAGGCCGTGCGGAAGGACTGCAGGGGATTGGCCAATGAAATGGCCACGGCCGTCTCCGCGGGCAGTCCCTCGCTGATGAGGAAGCCCAGCAGGATCAGGTCGAGGAAGAGCAGCAGGAATAGCCAGATAATGAAGGCCGCGCCCTGGGCCACGTCGGTGGACCGGGACAGGGTCGAGATGAGCATGCCGATGCCCAGGAAGCACCAGGCCAGCGAGGCCATGAGCCCCGTGTAGAAGAGCACCTGGCCCCAGGGGATCACGACCCCCTGCGCCAATCCCCAGATCACCGCCAGGATCATGGCCAGCAGCACGGGCATGAAAACGATGATGAAGCGCCCGACGAGCTTGCCCCAGTACCAGGCGCCCAGCCCGATGGGAAAGGCCAGCATGTACTCGAAGATGCCCGCCTCACGGTCGCCCACCACCGACCTCACCGTCGTGATGAGCATGAAGATGGGCAGGATGGCCATGGTGATCTGCAGGTAGGCCACCAGCAGGCGCGAGAGCCCGGTGAATCCCATGACCCGCGATTCCGTGAGTCCCGACACGTAGAGCCCCACCATCACGCCGCCGAAGATCAGCGTGTACACGAAGAACCAGCGGGCGCGAAGGGTCTCGCCGATGTCGGTGCGGGCCATGTGGATCAATTGCTTCATCTCTCCGCCGATCAATGGGTGTCGGGTTCCATCTTGCGGTGGCGGCGCGCGCCGCTCTCGCGGTCGTAGATCGCTCCGATGGCGCGATCGAAATCGTAGGCGCCTTCGGCCGCTTCCAGCTGCGCGCCCAGCCCGTAGTCCATGGGCGTCGTTTTCCCGGGGATGTACCAGGCTTTGCGAGCGTCGATCCAGTCGCCGCTCTGCCAGTCGTTCACCCAGATCTCGGTGCGCGGATCGTCCTTCCAATTCTGCTTGTCGAGCCAGATCACGGCGCAGCCGACGTCGTCGAAGAAGTAGAGTCGGGTGCGTCCCTCCGGCGCTCCGCCGCGCACCTGGGCCGAGTAGTAGTGGTCGCTCACGGCCATGACGCATCGGGCGCAGGTGTCGCGATCCCAGTGCACCTCGCCGGGGCCGGTCTCGTCCTTCGGCGCGCAGGAGGCGAGCAGCAGCGCAAAGATGGCGATGCCGAATCTAGTTGGAGCTTTCATCGGAGCTCTCCTTCATTTCGATGCCTGTGAGAAGGCCGGCGTAGCGGGAGATCAGGCCGAGGAAGCGCAAGCGATCGGGCCCCGCGACCCGGCCGCGCCAGAGTCGTCCATTGCCTTCGGTTTCGAACTTCCAGTCCGCGATGGCGTTCGCGAAGGCCGAGTCGGCTTTCTTCAGATGGATGCGGCAATCCAGGATGCTGGTCAGATCCACGCTGTCGTCCACCCGGTCGTCCAGTACCACGCCGCCTCGATCCAGTTCGATGACGCGATTGACCAGGCCGGCCACCTCGTCGAGACGGTGGCTCGAAATCAGCATGGTGCAGTCCTCGAGGCGCTCGGCGAGCAGGCCGAAGAAGACCTGCCGGGCCACCGGGTCCAGGTTGGCCGCGGGTTCGTCCATGATGAGGATCTCGGCCTTGCGCCCCAGGGCGATGCCGATGAGCAGCTTCTGCTTCTCGCCGCCGGAGAGCTTCGAGAATACGCGCCGGTTGAGATCCGCGATGCGAAGGCCGAGCTTCTCGGCGATGTCGATCATCCCCTGGGGGTCGCAGTCGTGGACCTTCGCGGCGAAACCGATGAGTTGTCCCACGGTGATCTTCAGTGGCGGGGGAAGCTGGGGCACGAAGCCCACGACGCCGAGCACGCTTTGACGATGGTCGCGGGGGGAGAGTTCGTTCACCCTGACCAGGCCCTCGTGGCGATATTCCCCCAGCAGGCAGCGGATAAGCGTGGTCTTTCCCGCGCCGTTGGATCCCACCAGGGCCACTCGATCACCCTTCTCGAAGCCGAGGTCCACGGAATCCAGAACCCGGACCCGCCGGAAGGACTTGCTGGTCTTCTCGAATCTAATCACGCGACTTACCGAATCCCTTGTATGTGAACTTCAGCGCGGCGGTGGGACAGGCGTCAACGCATGCGCCGCAGCGCGTGCAATCGGCCCCCAGGGTGACCTTCGTGTCCCGGGCGCGGCCCTTTCTGGTCGGGTTCAGGACGTGGGGCACCATGCAGACCTCGCGGCAGGCGCCGTCGTGATGGCAGTTGGACAGGGTGTGCTCCACCTTGAAAGGCGAGATCGAGCCCACCATGCCGTAGGTCAGGCCGATGGGGCAGAGATATCGGCACCAGGCCCTTCGCGAGAAGAGCACCTCGAAGATGAGCAGCGCCGCCACCCAGGCCATGCCGATGCCGGGCCCGTAGATGAGCGCGCGGCTGATGATGCCCGTGGGCGAGATGGTTTCGTAGACCGTATAGCCCGTGACGAATGCGAGCACGGCGAAGATGAGCCATAGCCATCCGCGTGCGCGGCGGTCGAAAGGGCGGCTCTTGACCCAGCCGCGAGCCGCCAGCTTCAGGTGCAGGATTTCCGCCCACTCCGAAAGGATGTGGTAGGGGCAGACCCATGAGCAGAAGGTCCTTCCTCCCAACAGGAACCAGAGCAGGAAGATGGTAATCGTGCCGATGAGCAGGTTGGTGAGCACGTGCTTGTTGGCGAGCATGACCTGCAGGGACGCGTTGAGGTCGGCCATGTGGAATCCCACGAATCGCGAACCGGTGAGCGCGCCTTCGAGAGCCTGGATGTCCAGCCGGTAGGATATCACGAAAAGCAGGTTCACCAGGATGAGCACCAGCCAGCGCCGGCGGCGCCACTTCTTGGGCATGGCCTTCCGGGCCAGTCGCATCTGCTTGACTTCCCGGGTTTGCTCCAGATCGCGCTTGCCCGCCCTTTTCGCATGCTCTTCTCGGGCCGCGGGAGTGAATTCGTTCTCGGCGGGTTTCTGGGGGTCGCGTCCGAAGAGCAGGGCCCAGGATTCGAGGATGGGCCTCATACGAATTCCTCCCCTTCCCGCTCGCTCTTCACCACGATCGCCGCCGGGTCGGCCGGACAGACCATTTCGCAGACGCCGCATCCGACGCAGCCGTCCAGCACCTCGGGCGCGAATCGGGTTTCGCCGTCGGCGCCCAGGCTTTCGACCATGCGGATGGCGTGCTCAGGCGGGCACTGCAGCTCGTTGCCCGAAGGCGGCTCGCCGGCCTCGCACTGGGCGATGCGGATCTCGATGGGACAGAGACGTACGCAGAGATCGCAGCGATCCAGCTCGAAGGGATGATCGTTCAGGGGGATGGGATTCCAACGGTCCACGTCGTTGAATCGCAACTTGCCCCGGAACCCCGCGTATCGTGCCGGGCCCTGGAGCCCCTCTCCCCTAACAGCCAGGCAGGTTTCCGGCCGGATCAGTTCGGCCACGGCCATCTCCGCCTCGTGGGGATAGTTGATCTCGTGGGTCAGCGCCCCCGTGGGACAGGCCAGCACGCACTGCAGGCCGTCGCAGGAGAAGTCGCAGGCCTGGCTGCGGGCGTCGATGAAGGGCGTGCCCACGCCGAACCCGTCGTCCAGGCCGGCCAGGTCGATGGCCTCCACCGGGCAGACTTGCACGCACTGGCCGCACTTGATGCAGGACGCGAGGAAGGATTCCTCGGCGAGCGCGCCGGGGGGGCGCAGATGGCTCGTCCAGCGTCTGAGCACCGGGAACCAGCCGAGCATGGCGGCTCCGAGCACTCCGCCGGAGAGGGCGAGGGTGCGCAGGAATTTCCGGCGCCCGGGATTCTTGGGCTTATTCGACATGGTTCACCTCATCGCTGGGCCCGGCTTCGACCGAAGGGGGACGCAGCTCGAAGGGAGAGCCTCCTCCGCCGGAGTCGGCGGAGGGGAGTTCGAAGGGGTTGAGCTGTTTCGTGTCGGGCGGGGAATCCTGCCTGTCCTTCTCCCTCTCGCTCTGAGGTTCGGTATCGCGCAGCACCAGTTCGGGATCGGAGAAGGGAACGAGCCGTTCCAGGAAATCGAGAATCTCCAGAAGCGGGGAGCCCTTGAAGAACTGGGCGAAGGGAACGTCCTGCCAGACCCGGTCCGAATAGGAGAAGAGCTCGTAGGGCGTATCGCCCGTGCCGTTCTCGTCGCCGTCGAATCCCTGGTAGTCGCTCCAGTGGTTGCCGCTCCATTCGTTCCGATTGGCCGTGTCGCCGCCGGTCACGGTCACCTGGGTGAGGTTGTCCACGAAGCTGTTGCCCTCGAAGATGTTCCCCTGCCAGTCGTTCAGGAATCGCACGCCGATGCCGTTGTAGCCGATCAGATTGTCCGTGAATCGATTGACGGTGTCGGGCTGATAGGGGGAGACGTCGATGTAGAGGCCGCTGGCGCAGTAGAGCACCTTGTTCGCCTCGATGATGAGATCGGAGGTCTCCTTGAAGCCGATGCCCACGCCCGTGGGGCCTGCGGCATGTGCGATGTGGTTGCCGCGCACGATGACTCCGTCGCTGTACATGAGGAAGATCCCCACGGCGTTGCCGAGGTAGTGATTGTCCTCGACGAGATTGTAGCGCGAGTACATGAAGTGCAGCGAGTAGCGGCTGTCGCTGCCCGTGTTTCCGGAGATGATGTTGTCGGCCGAGTACCAGACCACCATGTCCCGCGAGTGATCGATGACGTTGTCGGTGATCTTGTTGTTGAAGCTGTACCAGAGGCGCACCGCGTCGCCGCGCTGGCCGAGTTCGAAATCCTTCGAGCTGATGCGATTGCGGCGGACGATGTTGTGGTCGGACTGCTGAAGGTCGATGCCGAAGAGGCAATCCTCGATGACGTTGTCCTTGATCACGTTGAAATTGCCGCGAACCTGCACGCCCGCATCGATGTCGTTGTGGGACTCGCCCGAACCTGTCAGACGCAGGTTCTTGACCGTGCAGCCGTCGCTCTCCACGAAGATCACCGAGCTCTTGCCCATGCCGTCGATGGTAACCTCGCCGGCCCCGTCCAGGGTGATGGGAAACTCCAGGATAACCGGCCCCGCGTAGATTCCAGGCTTCGGCGTCAGGGTCGCATTCTCCTCGCACTCGTCCACCAGATCCTGGAGAGAGGGATACTGCTCCCCGGGCGCCGGGGCGGAGCATGCCGCCATCAGGAATATGGCGAGGGCGAAGCGAATTCTAGTCACTCTCCTTGATCGCCTGGTTGCGGCGCATGAGCGCGGCGGCCACGAGCAGCACCGAGAACAGGACCATCATCCAGAAGCCGAGATCGGGATAGGAGTTGGTCGTGAACTGGGCGACCTTGCCCTGCCCGAATACCGTGGGCATGAAGGGCTTCAGGGTGAAGGCGCCCATCTCGCTCATGTTGTGCCCGTACCAACCCAGCCAGGTCGCGTACTCGAGGAGAAAGAGCAGCGGAAAGGTGATGGGTACACCGATCAGGAGCCAATTGAAGATTCCCCTGCTCTTCCTCGCCATGATCGTGAGCAGCAGCATGACGGCCACCAGGGCGACGAAGAGGATGTTCGCGGCGCGGCTCATACCCGCGACCATGGGATCCAGCTGGGCGGGATCGTTGAAGTAGCGGCCCAGGCTCTTGCGGTAGTGCCAGGCCAGCAGCTGCGAGGCGTTGCCCTTCCATTCCTGTACTTCACCCGGTTGGCGCTTCTGATACTCCTCGAAAGCGCTCTCCAGGTAGTTCAGGGTCCCCTGCTTCTCGCTGAGATCCTCGTTTTCCGCCGGGGTCGCGGTCTCATCGGTGCTTTCGGCGAGCGAGGCCTTCAGCGCCTCGATGATCGCCTGTCCGGCGTCCAGGTGCGCATCCTCCTCGACCTCCTCGCCAAGCACCGTGACGCGATTGTTCAGGAAGCCGGCATTGTGGAAGCGAAGACCGTTTTCGGCGTAGAGGGTCGTGCCCATCCAGAGAATGATGCAGGCGAATCCGATTCCCATGATGGCGAGGCGTGCTTTGGAGCCGGTGAAGATGTATGCCAACAGCATCACGCCGAGGATGGCCATGAGCCATATGGAGAAGGTGAGTTCGATGGGACCGCCCGCCGCGATGGGGTACATGCCCACATAGTGGTTGATGGTGTCCATCTCGTGGACGCAGTCGAGGGCTTCCTCCTCGGCGATCTCCTCCTTCTCGATCATCTCGCAGCCGTTGAAGACGCCATTCACGTGGAAGAGGATGCGCACGCCGCTGGGGAACGCCTCGACGGGATACTGCGGCGCCTCCAGGGACACCCACCAGATGGGCGTCTGGTAGATGGGGAACAGCAGCGCGATGGCCGCGAGGATCAGCAATCCGCTGATCAGCTTGATTCGATTGAGGCCCATCATCTTCGCTTCTCCCTTCATGGCGCGTCTTCCGCGCCGAAATGCGTGCTACCTACCAGTCGAAATCCGGATTCTTCCAGTCCGCCGAAGGCGCCAGCAGCTCTTCGGGCACCGGGATGCGCGAGACGTAGTTGATCACGGCCTGCATGTCGTAGTCGCTGAAGCCCTCGATCTGCTTGATCATGTCGGGGTTGGCGTTGCGCCGCTTGCCGTCGCGGATCCACTCGAACTGGCGGAGCATGTAGAGATAGTGCTGTCCCCGGATCAGGGGATAGAATTTCTCGGCATTGCCCTCACCGCCGGCGCCGTGACACTCCACGCAGTTCGCCTTGTAGAGTTGCTCGCCATGGGCGAACTGCTCGCTGCCCTCTTCCCACTCGCCCTTTCCGTTGTCCGGATTCATGGGGAGCTGCTCGATGTAGGCCGTCACGTCGGCCAGGGCCTGGGGCCCGCCGATGGCCCGCGGCAGGGCGAAGGGATACATGGTGGGGTTGTCGCGGTTGCCCTCGCGGATGTCGGCGAGCTGCTTGATCTGCACTTCCACGGGCTGACCGGCGATCTGGGGAAAGGTTCCGTCCTTGGTGCCCCAGCCTTCCGGCAGATGACAGCCGGAGCAGACCTCGTAGACGTAGAGACCTTCCTCGAGGTCGGGAGTCAGATCCAGGGCTTCGTCCCGCTCACCGCCTTCCTCGAGCCAGGCCAGTGAAACGCTCGCCGCCCCCAGGGCGACCAGAGCGATGATCAGAATGTTCGGCAGCTTTGTTCTCATGGGAATCCTCCGATTTGCGCTGAATCATGCAATCTCGATCGACTCGCGTCGCTCATTCCTCCGCGCGGGGATCGAGACTCGAAACGTACTCGGCCAGAATGGACATCTCCTCGTCCTTCACGAGGTGGATGATGCCCGTCATG
Source organism: uncultured bacterium (assembly GCA_964344565.1). Lineage (GTDB taxonomy): Bacteria > Krumholzibacteriota > Krumholzibacteriia > JACNKJ01 > JACNKJ01 > JACNKJ01. The sequence goes on along the minus strand of CAYFNT010000007.1, from coordinate 44,939 downwards.
GCGATGGTCTGGCCGTTGCTGCGCGCGCCGCTCTTGATGTCGGTCATCTGCTGCAGCGCGTATTCCTTGGTCTGTCCCGCGATCACGGGATACTCGGGCATGATGGGACTCTTGCCGTCCTTGCCGTGGCAGGTGAAGCAGGTCCTTCGGCGGAAGAGCCGCTTGCCCATCGGGTTTACCGAGTCCGGCGGGGCGAACTTGGTTCGAACCGTCTCGTTGGCGATATAGTCGGCGAGGATGTCGATCTCCTCGTCGCTGACCTGGGCCATGATGGGTGCCATGGCCGCGGACTGGCCGTTGGTGCGGACGCCGTTCTTGATATCCAGCATCTGCTGCCGCGCGTAGTCGAAGTTCTGTCCGGCGATGTAGGGATAGTTGGGCAGGAGCGGGGTCTCGCCGTTCTGGCCGTGACAGGTGTGGCAGGTCTTGGTCCAGAAAAGCTCCGCGCCCACGGATCCGCCGAAGTCGGGCATGGTCGACTCGGGTTCCGGCGGAGTCACCCTGGCCAGGAAGGTTTCGCCGGTGTCGGCCACCTCGCCTTCCTCGCAACAGCCGGCGAGGAGCATGGCCATGGCGACCGCGAGAAGGATCCCGAACCTGGAGAGACTGCGCTTCATGGTGAATCTCCTTAACCTAGGTACTTCCCTTTAAAGGTCCGGGTACCAGAACCCGGGGCTTCCCCCCCGGATCCTGGTACCCGAACGAATGAAATTCAAGATCAAAGCGCTAGGTTTAAGTCCCAACTACTTGATCTTTTTTGCGCCGTTCTCCTCGAGGAATGTCTTCGCCCTCAGGCCCAGATCGGCGGTCTTGACCTGATACTGCCACCACTGGTTGGCCCAGAGCATGGCATTCTGCCAGTCGCCCTCGGCCGCGGAGGCCTCGGCCTTCTCACGGGTCTGCTGGGCGAAACCGAGCTGGTCGGTGGCGTCCTCCACCAGGGCCACCACCGTCGGGAAGTCCTGGTAGTTGTGGCTCGTGATGAAGGCGACCACCTGGTCGATGACTTCCTGGGTGGCGAGGTTCGTGGCCACCTGGGTGTTGTAGTCATCCTCCGTGTACTGCACACCCTCCTGCATCTCGCCCTCTTCAGCCACGTATCCCTCGGGCTGCACGAGCAGATAGCCCTGCATCTCCAGATGGAGCGCGGAGCAGAATTCCGTGCAGTAGTAGGGATACACGCCGGGCTGATCGGCCACGAAGGTGGCCGAGGCCGTCTTGCCCGGCTCGATGGAGAGCTGGACGTTCTGGCCGTACATGGCGAAGCCGTGCACCTCGTCCTGCGCACGCTCGAGGTTCGTCAGGTGGATGGAGACCGTGTCGCCTTCCCTCACCTCGATGATCTCGGGCGTGATGTGCGAGCGGATCACCGTGCCGTAGATGTCCACACGGTCGCCGTTGCGCTCCGTGCGCTCGCGTCCCGCGCGGGTGCGGTGGGGCGAGGGCTCGTCGGAGCGGCTGTCCCAGCCCGAGCGGTAACGCACGATGGGCTGAAGCTTGTCGGCGCTGATTGCCACCGCATAGTGGGGCTCGCCCAGGGGCAGCGGCATGTCGTAGAGCAGCTGCATGTTCGTGCCGCCGATGTCGATGAGCTGATGGTTCTGCGGATGCAGGGGGCCCACCGGGTTGAAGCGGTCGATGGACAGCTTGTTCAGGGCCACGAGGTACTTGCCGTCGGGGCTCTTGCTGTCGCCCTCCATGGTCATCAGGTGGCCGACGTTGTAGTGGATGGGAATGTCGTCCAGGATCTGGCCGGTGAGGTAGTTCCACTTGGTGATCTTGGAGTCCACGTAGATGGATGTGTAGCAGACGCCGGTCTGGGAATCGAACTGCGTGTGCAGGGGTCCGAGCCCCACGTTCACAGACTTGTCCAGAGCCGTGTTCAAGGCGATGATGGGGATTCCGTAGGGATCCTCGCCCTCGAAGTCCTTGTCATCGATGGCCTTCTTGATCTTCTCCCAGCTGAAGACCCAGGCGTGACTGTCCAGCTTGCCCGACACGATGATGTGCGTGCCGTCGGGGCTCACGTCGACGCCGTGGGGGCTCTTGGGTTCGGGAATCAGGAAGAGCAGACCTTCCTTGACCGCCTGATCCATGGTGATCAGGTAGTTGCCGTTGACCTTCTTCACCTTGCCCGCGGCCACCAGCTCGGCGGCCTTCTGCCAGTTGGTGACGTGCAGGAAGTCCGTGTCCTTGGACGAGCAGCCCGCCTCGAAGGGGGGACGTCCGCGCTCGATGCCGCCCACGTAGCGCTCCGAGCAGAAGGAGTTGTTGAAACCCCAACCGTAACTCGGGCCCTTGCCGGCGTCGCAGAGGTCCTGGCTGTAGGGGGGCATCTCGAAGGTGAAGGATTCGTCGGGGACCAGACGACCCTTCTCGCGATCGAACTTCCAGTAGGTCAGTCCGCCGCGATACTGGTCGTTGAACTCCTGCAGGGGCACGAAACCGCCCTCGTAGGGGGCCGCGTACTGACTGGCCTCCATCACGTACTCCGTATTGGGCGTGACGAAGGCGCCGCCGTGATCCGACTTGAAGAAGGGATTCACGACGATCTGCTTGGTCTCGAAGTCGTGCAGATCCACCACGGCCAGGCGCGGATTCGCCTTGTCGTTGATGAAGAGGTAGCGACCGTCGTACTCGCCGTCCGTCTCGGAGATGGCCGGATGGTGTGTGTCGCCGTAGGTGATGTCCTTGCCGCGGATGCGTCCGCCGGCGAGGACGGCCTTGGATTCGTCGTCGTAGCCGTAGCCCTGCCAGGGTTCGGGCGTGAACACGGCTACGTACTTCAGGATTCGCATGGAGGGAATCCCGTAGACGATGAGCTGTCCGCTCTGTCCGCCGGAACTGAACGCGATGAACTCGTCACGCTCGCCTGAAGGAGTGTAGGTTTTCGCCGCGGCGAGAATGTCCTTCTCGCTCAGGCCCCGCTCCATCATGACTTGCTGCAAAGCCGACTGCGCCATGGCCTGGCCGGCGATGAGCAGTCCCGCTGCCATAAGAATCATCGTCATTCGCTTGAGTCGAAATGACATTGCGTCCTCCTCGAGAGATCGTGAACACCGTTCACCCTATTAATTCTACCTGCTGGTCGAATTTGGCAAGGTGGCCGCCCGAATTCAAGCATAATCCGACCTTCGATTCGAGAAAGTTCCTGGATCCCGAACTTCTGTAAGATTGACGGGTCCAGTCACGGCTGCTAACTTGGGCCCAAGCAGCCCCCCGGCCCTTGGCCGGCAGGGGCTAAGTGTGTTTGAAGTCACCAGTTACCGGTCCTCAGACTCGGGTGGTTTCTGGCGGCGGTTCACTGGAGACTGGCGGATCGATGACCTTCCTCGATGAACTCAAGCTTCCCCTCTCCGGAGGCGCGGAGACCCTGCGGGCCGAGCTGTCCGCGGGCTCTGCCCGTCGAGTGCTCACCGGCCTGAAAGGTTCGAGCCTGGCCCTGCTGATCGCGCGGCTCGACCGGGATCTGGACGATGGCCGTCCTTGGCTGCTGCTCACCAGCCAGGCCGCCGAGGCCGAGGCTCTGGCCGAGGACCTGTCCAGCCTCGGGGCGGAGGCCGTTCGCTATTATCCCGAACTGGAAGTCCTTCCCTACGACCGTCACAACGCCGACCGCAATCTGGTCAGCGCGCGCATCGAGGTGCTCGACGAACTCGCCGACGGGAAGGTGCGCTTCCTCTGCATGAGCGCCCGGGCCTGGATGCGCCGGGTCATCTCGCCCGACCAGCTTCGGGATCTGCGCTTCGAACTCTCTGCGGGAGGCGAGATCGACCTGGAGGACTTCCGCCTGCGCCTGGCCGCCATGGGCTATCGCGAGGTGGGCCTCGTGGAGGAGCCCGGAGACTTCGCAGTGAAGGGCGGCATCGTGGACGTCTTCACGCCCACGGCAGAGGAACCGGTGCGCATGGAGCTCTTCGGCGACGAGATCGAGAGCCTGCGCAGTTTCGATCCGTCCACCCAGCGATCCACGGGCAGGCAGGAGCGGGCGCGCATACTGCCCTGTTCCCAGGTGCTTCTGGGCGAGGATGCCCAGCGCCGGGCCCTGCGGGAGCTGCGCAAGCGCCATCCCGCCGATTCCATTCTTGTCGAGGAGCTCTCGGCCAACTTCCTGGACGGCGTGCTCTTCGAGGGCATCGACCGATACAGCGCCTGGTTCGTGGAAGAGGTGCCCGTCGAGCGCTATCTGTCCGACGGATTCCGCACGGTGCTCGTGGACGAGGGCGCCTTCCGCGAACGCTGGGAGCGCATGAGCTCCGAGGTGCGCCGCCGGCACGCCAAGGGCACAGACAACGACGAGATGCTGCCGCCGGCCGAGTGGGGCTACCTGCTCGAGGACGAACTCGCCCCGCTCCTGGACCGCGGCGAGCTCCTGCTGGTGGAGGACGAACTCGCCGAGGCCGTGGCCAGCCCCCGGGCGCCGGTGCTGAAGTTCGCCTCCAAGGGACAGCCCAGTTTCGGCAGCAGCGTGAAGGAACTGCGCGGCAACCTCGAAGGGCTCACGGCCGAGGGCTATCGCATCTGGATCTTCTGCGACAACAAGGGGCAGGCCGAGCGGCTCCGCGAGATCCTGCCCGACCTCGGGCCATCCCTCGAACTTCCCGTGGCCGATCTGCAGCACGGCTTCCTGCTGCCCGAGGAGCGCGTGGCCCTCTACACGGATCACGAGATCTTCGACCGCTACAAGCGCATCCGCCGGCGTCGCCGCCTCTATAAGGGGGCGGGGCCGATTCGAGATCGCAGCGTGCTGCGCCCGGGCGACTACGTGGTTCACGTGCAGCACGGCATCGCCCGTTACCGGGGCATCGAGAAGATGGACGTGCTCGGCGAGGAGCGCGAACTGCTCCACCTCAGCTACGCCGAGGACCAGCAGCTCTTCGTGCCCGTGGAGCAGATCCATCTGGTGGAACGCTACGCCCGCCAGGAGGACGCGAGCCCCAAGCTCAACCGCCTGGGCGAGAAGGCCTGGGTGCGCACCCGGAAGAAGGCCGAGAAGGCCGTCCGTCAGATGGCCGCCGAGCTCATCCAGCTCTACGCCAAGCGCGAGGACAGCCGCGGTCACGCCTTCCCGGCGGACACGCCCTGGCAGAGCGAACTGGAGGCCAGCTTCCTCTACCAGGATACCCCCGATCAGGCCACGGCCGCCGACGCCGCCAAGCGCGACATGGAAAAGCCCAAGCCCATGGACCGGCTCATCTGCGGCGACGTGGGCTTCGGCAAGACTGAGGTGGCCATCCGCGCCGCCTTCAAGGCCGTGCAGGCGGGCAAGCAGGTGGGGGTGCTCGTGCCCACGACGATTCTGGCCCAGCAGCACCTGCAGACCTTCCAGGAGCGACTGCGCGACTATCCCGTGCGGGTGGACATGCTCAGCCGCTTCCGCAAGGCGGCCCAGATCAAGCAGAGCCTGGCCGACCTGGCCGCCGGCGAGGTGGACATCGTCATCGGCACCCACCGGCTCCTGGGCGCCGACGTGAAGTTCAAGGACATCGGCCTTCTCATCGTGGACGAGGAGCACCGCTTCGGGGTGGCGCACAAGGAGAAGATCAAGCGCGCCCGCGCGGCGGTGGACGTGCTCACCCTCACCGCCACGCCGATCCCGCGCACCCTGAACATGTCCCTGGGGGGCATCCGCGACGTGTCGCTCATCCAGACGCCGCCGCGGGACCGGCTGCCCGTGCACACCGAGATCATCGCCTTCGACGAGGAGGCCATCCGCGAGGCCATCCTCCGCGAGGTGGATCGCGGCGGGCAGGTCTTCTTCGTGCACAACCGGGTGGAGACCATCGACGCCATGGCGGCCTTCATCCAGGAGCAGATTCCGGACATCCGGGTGGCGGTGGGCCACGGCCAGATGAGCGAGCGCCAGCTCGAAAAGGTGATGGTGGACTTCATCGAGGGCGAGTTCGACGTGCTGGTGAGCACCATGATCATCGAGTCGGGCCTGGACATCCCGCGGGTGAACACCATCCTCGTGAATCGGGCCGATCGCTTCGGCGTGGCCCAGCTTCACCAGCTCCGCGGCCGCGTGGGCCGCAGCCGCCAGCGGGCCTATGCCTATCTCATGGTCCCACGGGACCGGGCCATCACCGAGGAGAGCCGCCGGCGCCTGGACGCCCTGGTGGAGTTCGACGAGCTGGGCAGCGGCTACAAGCTGGCCCTGCGAGACCTCGAGATCCGGGGCGCGGGCAACATGCTGGGCGTGGAGCAGCACGGCCACATGGTCGCCGTGGGCTTCGACCTCTATCTGCGCCTGGTGAACGAGGCCGTGCGCGAGCTGCGGGAGGGCAAGAGCTACTCGGGGGAGGTGCGCATCGAGTCGAACCTCAACGCCTTCCTGCCCGACCAGTACATCCCCGATGCCGAGCAGAAGATGGCCCTCTATCAGAAGATGGGGCACATCGACCGGCTTGAGGCGGCCCGGGAGCTGGCCCAGGAGGTCCGCGACCGCTTCGGCCCCCCGCCGCCTCCCGTGGAAAAGCTCTTCATGCTGCTCGAGATGAAGGTCCTGGCCCAGGCCTCCGGCGTGAGCGCCCTCAAGCTGGGCAAGCGCAGCCGGATCGAGTTCCAGGAGGGAGCCGTCATGGACCGGAAGGTCATCGCCTCCCTGGTGGAGACCTTCGGCCGCAGCCTGCTTTTCCGCGGACAGACTCCCCTGACCCTGGAACTTCATGGGGACGGCGAGGATACGCTACTGCTCACCCGCAGACTGCTCCGCGCGCTGGAAGGCCAGTTGTCCGAAAGTCGCCAACCGCAGAGCGCTAACCACTGATCGCCTAGCACTTTCTGGCGACTGGTGACTGGCGACTGGCGACTCTTCACCCCTTGCCCTCGGGCGCGCGGGGGCTATAATGCTAGATCTCTGACCGGGGCGGCTCTCGCCGACCGGAAATCCTATAGGTCCTTTAATTGTGAGGTGTTGACCATGAAGGCCACGCGCAGCTCGCTCGCGGTCCTTGTAACGGCCCTGATCGCCATTTCCCTCTTCGGCTGCAGCCAGGTGAACGACGACAGCGTCGTGGCCACGGTGAACGGCCAGTCCATCACCCTGGGCTATATGCAGGCCAAGTGGGCGAAGATGGAGTTCAACGATCCCACTCTGTTCCCCGATTCGCTCAATTTCGAGGAAATCCAGGACAAGGTCCTCGATACCCTCATCAAGAAGGAACTCATCGTCAGCAAGGCTTTCGAGGAAGGCTACGTGAACGACGAGAATTACCTGAGGGCCAAAGAGTCGCACCTGAACTACCGTCTCATCGAGCTCCTCAAGAATATCGAGATCGTGGACAAGATCCCCGAATTCTCCGAAGAGGATCTGCAGGAGCACTACAAGTACGTCGGCCGTATCGCCCAGGCCCGCCACATCGAAGTGGATACCGAGGAGGAGGCCAGGGAGGTCCACGCCAAGATCCAGTCCGGCGACTACAGCTTCCACGACGCGGTGCTCGACTTCTCCACCAATCGGGATCGCCTCTCGGGCGGCAAGATGAACCAGGTGGCCTTCGGCACCAGCGTTCCGGCCATCGAGCAGACCCTCTTCGACATGGAAGAGGGCACCATGAGCGAACCGGTGAAGGTTCCCAACGGCTGGGCGCTGCTCTACCTCGACGAGTTGACCATCCAGGATGCGCCGCCCTTCGAGCAGGTGAAGGAGCAGATCCTCAAGCGCCTGGAGACCCGCTCCCTCCGCGGCATCGGCGACACCCATGGTTCCAACGTGCTGAAGAAGTTCGGCTTCGAGTTCAATTACGACGCCGCGGCGCTGATCGTCGAGCGCATGCCCGACGACCTCACGCCCTCCCAGCTTCAGAACCCGCCGACCTACGAGAAGCCCATCCTCAAGTTCTCCGACGAGGAGAGGGAGATGGTGCTCTACGAGATCGAGGGCGAGAAGCACACCCTCGCCGAATTCTCCGACGACTACGATGCCATGAGCCCCTACGAACGTCCCAACAAGGCCTCGCGGGCCAAGGGCGTCTACAACAAGGTCCGCCGGGACATGATCAACTACGTTATGCCCATCGAGGCCAAGAGCCGCGGCCTGGAGAAGGACCCCGACCTCGTCGTGGCCATGAAGGAGTTCGAGGAGCAGAATTGCATCGGTTCGGTGAAACGCATGCTGGTGGATGCACCCATGAACTTCACCGACGACGATGTGAAGCGCTTCTACGAAGAGAATCCGCTGCTCTACACGCGCAAGTACGCGATGATCTGCAAGCAGCTCGTGACCAACACCGAGGAAGACATCCGCAGCGCCTATTCGCGCCTGCAGGACGGCGAGCCCATCGATTCGGTGGGAGCCGCTCTCTCGGTGACCTGGCCCCAGTCCTGGCAGACAGACTGGTTCACCCCCGACAGCCTGGCCTCGCCCGAGCACGAAGTCTTCCGTCAGGTGCTGCGCCTGGGCGGCCCCGGCGAGTACACGCCGCCCTTCGAGTATCAGGGCTACTGGGCCATCTACCAGATGGTGGAGGAGTCCGATCCCATTCTGCTGCCCTTCGATGACGTCTACACGCGCGCCCGCAGCGAGGCCTACGAGTCGATGTCCTCGGCGCGCCTGGAGACCCTGCTCATCCAGTGGCGCGACGAGGCGGACGTGGTGATCCACGAGAGCGTGCTTCGCAAAACGCAAAAGGGAGAGGATCCCAATCCGCTCCGCGACAAGTACAAGACTCTCTAGCCTGGCGGGCCTCCTTCTGCTCCTGGTCGCTTGCGGCCGGCAACAGGAGGAGGCCCTGCCGCGCTCGGACGAACCGGTGGTGACGGGCGGAGGCGAGGCCATCGTGCAGGTGGGCGGGCGCTCCCTGGGCCTTGCCGAATTCGATCAGCTCATCCCCGACGACTATCACGGCCTCTTGACCTCCAACGAGAAGCGGGAGTATCTGGAGCGTTGGGTGGACACCGAGCTGCTCTATCGCGGAGCCGAGGCGCGGGGCCTGCTCGAGGATCCGGAGCTGGCTCGAAGGCTGCTCGAACAGCGCCGCGATTTCGTGGCCAACGCCTTCCTCCAGAAGAGTCTGGACGAGCGGGTGGGCATCACGGAGGCGGAGATCTCCGACTACTACATGGCCCACCTGGACGAGTACGCCTGGGAGTACCGCTACCGCCAGATCGTTGTGAACAGCCGCGACGAGGCGGGGGAGATCTACGGAAACCTCGACCGGGGTAAGATCTCCTTCAAGCGCGCGGCCGAGAAGTACTCCCTGGACGCCAGCGCCCGTCTGGGCGGCGACATGGGATGGATGAGCCGCGCGGCGATTCCGCCGGAGATTCTCGTGCGGCTCGTGAAGATGGAGAAGAACGACATTTCCGAGCCCTTCGAAACGACTTGGGGCTGGACGCTTATACAATTCCGCGAGCGGCGCGAGAGCGAGAACGCGCTGGAACTGGGCTCGGTGCGGGAGGAGATCCTCCGGCATCTGCTCATCGAGAAACGCCGCCGCGTCTATGGAGAGATCCTCGAGGAGTTGCGCGAGGCCTTCCCCGTGGAGTATCACCCCGAACTGGACACGCGGCTGGGTGGCGAGACGCCCCCGGCGCCCTGATCAAGGACGGAGCAAATCCAATGAAGCGATCACTCACCTTCGCCCTCGTCGGCATCCTGGCCCTCTTAGCGGCGGCCCCGGCCCTCGCCCAGGGCGACCTGGCGACCCTCGACAAGATCGTCGCCACCGTGGACGACGAGGTCATCCTGCTCAGTTCGGTGCTGCAGGACGTGGAGCTCTTCCTCATGCAGACCGGCATGCAGGTGGATTCCCTCCAGTACCGGCAGCTCATGGAAGAGGCCCTGGACAACATGGTCAGCGAGAAGATCCTCCTGGCCAAGGCGCGGCGCGAGGGCCACGAGATCCCCGAGGACGAGCTCAGCCTCGCCCTGGATCGTCACATCGACGGCCTGAGGCAGCAGGCCGGCGGCGAAGGTCGCTTCCAGCGCCAGCTAGACGCCGAGGGTCTGGATCTTCGCGAACTGCGGCGGCGACTCAGCGATCCCATGCGTGACCAGCTCATGGTGCAGCGGGTGGTGGAAGGCATCACCTGGGAGCTCGAGGTGGGCGAGGCCGAGGCCCGCGAGTTCTTCGAGGCCAACAAGCACGATTCCGAGATGATTCCCCTGCGTCCCCAGGCCGTGAAGCTGGCGCACCTGCTGGTCACAGCCCGGCCCGCCCCCGAGGTGGAGGCCGCGGCGCGGGTGGACTGGCAGAAGGCCGTGGACCGCCTCAGCGCCGGCGAGGACTTCGGCGCCGTGGCGCGGGAACTGAGCAGGGGGCCGGCGGCCTCCCAGGGTGGCGATCTCGGCTGGCTGAACCTTCAGGACATCGCCCAGCCGGCCCTGCAGGAGACCCTCGTGGGACTCGAGCCCGGCCTGACCGCCGACGAGGTGATCAGCGAGGCGGGCCTGCACATCATCCGCCTGGAGGACCGTCAGGGCGGCGCGGTGCACATCAAGCAGATACTCTTTCCCATGACCATCACCGACGAGGACCGCGACGTGTCACGCGCCCGGGCCCGCGAAGCCTGGCGCTTCCTGGGTGAGGGCGGCGATTGGGCGGCGGCGGTGCTCGAGTACAGCGACGACAAGTTCACCCGAGAGCAGGGAGGCGAGCTGCCGGTGATTCCCCTGGACCAGCTCGACGACCGCTACCGCGACATCATCGAGCTGCTGGAGCCGGGCGAGTACTCCACGGTTTTCAAGGGCGTCCGGGGATACCAGATCGTGCTGCTGCAGGAGCGCGAGAACGCGCGTCCCTTCGAATACGAGGAGATCGCCGAGCAGCTTCGCGTGGAGCTGCTGGCCCAGAAACGCAACGAGACCATCTCCAGCTATCTGGTCGAACTGGAGAGCGAGGTCTTCGTGCAGCGCATGGGCATTCCCGAGCCCGAAGAAATGGGAGCCGGCAATTGAGGCTGGATCTCTGGCTCAAGCGCGTCTGCCTGGTGAAGAGCCGCAGCCTGGCCAAGCGGGGCTGTCAGACGAGGGACATCCTGCTGGGCGGCGAGCCGGTGAAGGAGAGCCACTCCCTGCGCCCGGGAGAGGTCCTGAGCCTGAGCTTTCCCTCGAAGCTCATGGAGATCGAGGTGCTCGCCATTCCCGAGGGCAATGTGGCGAAGAAGGATGCCCACGAGTACTACGAGGTGCTGAGCGAGACGGCGACGGAGAGGGAAGATCCCAGAGGGAGTTTGTAGTCAGGAGTCTCCAGTCAGGAGTCTCCAGTCAGGAGTCTCCAGTCTCCAGTCTCCAGTCTCCAGTCGAGAGGCTCGGGCCTCGAAAAAACGACCCTCCCCCGATGATGGGGGAGGGTTCTTTCTGGAGACTGGTGACTGGCGACTGGCGACTCTAGGTTCCGTCGCTGCTCGGTGTCGAGCCGCCGCCTCCTCCGCCTGAACGGCGGGGACGGCGACGCCGGCGCCGGCGCCGGGCGGCCGAGCTGCCACCGCGGCTCTCCGCGCTGCCCTCGGCCTTCTGTTCGGAGCGTTCGGGTCGATCGCCGCCGGGACGTCCGCCGCCGGGGCGTCCGCCTCCGGAGCGGCCTCCGCCGGAGCGGCCCCCGCCGGAACGCCCGCTACCTCCGCCACCGCGGGAGCGTCCTCCGCGGCCGCCGGAACGGCCGGAGCGGTCGTCGTCGCGGCCACGATAGTAGTCGCGGCGCTGCTGGCGCTTCTTGTCCCGCACTTCCTTCATCTCGGCGTCGCTGGCGCCTTCGTATCCACGCGGGCGGTTGAGCGACCACTTGAGCGCCGGCGGGGTGATCAGCGTGGTCACGATGACCATGATCACCACGGCGCTGAAGGTGGACGCGCCCACCACGGGCTGGCCGTGCAGCATCAGGCTCGCGCCGATGCCCGCGAAGATGAGTCCGACCTCGCCTCGAGGGATCATGCCGATTCCCACGGAGAGCTTGTCGAGCCCCTTCTCCACCACGCCGAAGGAGCAGACCTGCTTACCGATGATGGCGGCAACGGTCAGTGCTCCGGCGAAGACCAGGATGCTGGTGTCGCCGAAGGTGGACAGGTCCACCTTGTAGCCCATGCGCACGAAGAAGATGGGAACCAGGAAGCCCGCGATGGGGGCGAGGATCTCTTCCAGATTGTGCTCGTGCTTGTCGCCCAGCTGCTTGAAGTGGAGTTCGTCCAGGACGAGTCCCGCCGCGAAGGCGCCCACGATGGTGGCCAGACCGATCTTGTCGGCCAGCCAGCTGAAGAGGAAGAGGATCAGCAGGCCGAGGGTGAGCAGCATGTGCTCTCCGCGCAGCTTGCTGGCGAGTTTGAAGATCCGCGGCGAGAGCCACTGTCCGATGCCCACCGCGGCCACCAGGAAGAGTACGGCCTTGCCGATGATCCAGAAGATGCCGCCCATGGCCATGTCTTCGCCGGAGTTCACGGCGCCGATCATTCCCACGACCACGGCCAGGACCACGAGGCCCATGACGTCGTCGATGACCGCCGCGCCCAGGACGATCTTGCTTTCCCGCGCCTTGAGGCGCCCAAGGTCCTTGAGCACGCGAGCGGTGATGCCCACGCTGGTGGCGCAGAGGGTGGCGCCGATGAACACGTGCACCCAGACTTCCGTTCCGGGGGGCAGCAACCAGGCGCTGACGCCCCAGCCGAGGAAGAAGGGCACGATGACACCGAAGAGCGCCACGAGCAGGGATGACAGGCCGACGCTCATCATTTCCTTCACGTTGCTTTCCAGGCCGACCTGGAAGAGCAGAAGGATGACGCCGATCTCTCCGAGCAACTCGATGATTCTCTCGGCGCCGATCGCCGCGCCGGCGATGCCGCCGATGGCCGGGAAGTGAACTTCCATCTGAATCAGGTTCTCCCAGCCTTGGAACCCGATCAGGGTCAGGTTGCCCAGGATGACGCCGAAGACGAGCTCGCCCAGCACGCTGGGCTGGCCCATCTTCTCCATGGCGGCGCCGCCGAGCTTGGCGGCGAGCATGACGATCATCAACAGGGCAAGCACGGGCGCGATGGGATTGCTGTGCCCACCGCCTCCTTCGTGCTCTTCGCCATGCTCGACCGCCTCGCCATGACCGGCCGGAGCATGCTGCTCGACGGCCGTTTCGGCGTGGGCGGGTGCGATGGCGGAGGGGGCCTTATCGCCGGGCAGGATGCCCAGGCCGGCCAAGGAGAGGACGGCAAGGGTGACCAGCGCCACACCGCCCAAGCGGATCGTCCGCATGTGCTCTCCTTTGTTCAGGTTGCCGGGTCCGCCATCCAAGCGCTTGATTCACAATGATTTGCGCGGGGCGAGACGCCGGTTGGCATGAAACTATGACGGCAATGAATTTCCGTCAAGAATTGTCCTCGGATCTTCATACCCGATCTAGCGGCCGAGGGCCGGGGTGGACAGAAAAAGCTGCTTCTGCAATGTTTGCGCCTGGCCCGCCAAGAGGAGACTCCATGCAAGACATTCCCCGTCCCCAAGCGGATACGCGCTTCATCCTGCTCCTTTTCGCCGGCATGATCCTGGGCGGCATCTTCGGCTCCATCGCGGGGCGCGTCATACCCTTCGTCGACCTGCTGGGCGGACTCTTCCTGGGCGCCCTGAAGATGCTGATCCTGCCGCTGATCGCCTCGAGCATGATCGTGGGCGTCTCCTCCCTGGGCGACGTGCGCAAGCTGGGGCGGCTGGGCGGATTCACCCTGCTCTACTATCTCAGCACCACCGTCATGGCCGTGATCCTGGGTCTGATCCTGGTGAATCTCATCAAGCCCGGCGCGGGGGCGGGCATGGAGACGGCCGTCCTCAAGGATGTGGCGGACTACTCCTTCCTCGACGTGATCCGGGGGATCATTCCCGGCAAGTTCTTCGGCGCCATCATTTCCGAAGGGCAGGTGCTGCCCCTCATCTTCTTCTCCCTCTTCTTCGGCAGCGTCATCACCATGGTCGGCGAGAGGGGGCGGCCGGTACTCGATTTCTTCGAGGGCCTGTTCCATATCAGCATGAAGATGACCCACCTGGTGGTGGCCACGGCTCCCCTGGGCGTCTTCGCCCTCGTGGCCACGCAGATGGGCAAGGCCGGAGGATGGGAAGGCTTCTTCCCCGTGCTCAAGTCCCTGGGCCTCTACTCTGTGACGGTCATCCTGGGCCTGCTCATCCACGGCGGCCTCACCCTGCCGACGGTGCTGTTCATGATCTCCCGCCGCTCGCCCCTGAAGTTCGCCCGGCAGATGCTCGAGCCCATCGTGCTCGCCTTCTCCACGGCCAGCTCCAGCGCCACCCTGCCCGTGACCATGGAATCCCTCGAGAAGAAGGCCAAGGTGGATCCTCGGGCCGGGCGATTCGTGCTCCCTTTGGGCGCCACGGTGAACATGGATGGCACGGCCCTCTACGAGGCCATCGCGGCGGTCTTCATCGCCCAGAGCTACGGCGTGGACCTGACCCTGCCCGCCATGATCACCATCGTGCTCACGGCCACCCTGGCGGCCATCGGGGCGGCGGGCATTCCGGAGGCGGGACTGGTGACCATGGTAATGGTGCTGCACTCGGTGGGCCTGCCCGCCGAGGGCGTGGGCATGATCCTGGCGGTGGACTGGTTCCTGGACCGCTGCCGCACCACCGTGAACGTCTGGGGCGATGCCGTGGGAGGTGCGGTGGTCGAGAAGGCCCTCGGACCTCCGGCTTCAGAAGGCTGACGGCCGGGTCTGCAATCAGCCAGATGATTGTACACGTGTACAGTCATGAACCAGCCGGTGGCAGGCCGAGCAGAGAGTGGTCAGATTCTCCGTGTCGTTGCCGCCGCCTTCGCTGCGCGGTTTGAGGTGATGCACTTCCAGGAATCGCGTGTTTCCGCAGCCTGGGCTCTGGCAGCGATGCAGATCGCGCTTGAGCACCGCGTTTCGTGTCTTTGGAGGGATGCTGCTGCGGTTCACGCCATCACGACCCAGCACCTTCGCGTCGTCAGTGGGTGCATCCGTTTCGATGAGGCCGCGACTCGTCTGCACCTGCTTTCCACCGCAGCTCTCACACTGATAGATCACCACCTGTTTCGGCGGGGATTGTACACGTGTACAGTCCTCGCTGACCGCTGACGGCTGACCGCTAGCAGCCAGAGAAAACGCTTGGAGCAGGACCTCTTCGCGGGAACCCTTCAGGCCTTGTTTGCGAAGTGCCTCTTCAAGAGCTTCCAACTGGGCCAGCTGTTCAGGTTCGAGCTTGAGAGTCACCGTGAGCTCTCGCCGTACCGCCGGCCCGGATCTCTCCTTAGAAAAGAGATCCGGTGCCAGCGCGCACCCGCCACTTCTCCGGGCCGATTTCACCGCGCGCTCCAGGTCCCGGGAAGTGCTGGCTTTCGCCACTTCGATCCAATCTTTCTGCGACTCCGGCTTGGCGACGGCCGCGACGGTGCGCGCCTTGGTCCAGGACAGCTCACCCGAAGCCACGGCGCGCTTCACCTTAGGCAATGTCCTGAACGATTCCGCCAGCCGCTGGAACTGGTAGAACTTGGCGTCAGAGAAGCCGAGGGCCTCCCGTGCGTACTGCCGCATGGACGAGTAGCCCAGCTCATGGAAGAGCTTGCGCGAGTAGATCTCGGCGAAGAGCAGCACGGCCTGTTTCTCGACGCGAGCGAGTTCGGACAGAGTGGAAAGCAAACGAGAATGAAGATCAGATGCAGACATCCCGGACCTCCGAAATGGAGCCGCGGGAGGATGTCGGGGAGGTTCTCAATGTAGTCAATTCTGAAGGCCTACGCAAGGGCTAACTCTAAGTTACAAAAAAAGATACAGTGATTTCGAGAGCTCAGATCGAAGTTCGAATCGTGGGTTTGGATCACCATGGTTCTGGCTCGCTAGCCACAGAATCGAAGCGAATTGATGACGACTCCTTGGGCTGACGATTCCATGCGCTTCTGCTATCTTGCGCAAATGGTTACACTGAAATTCCCCGGCAATCCGCGCCTGCGGGCGCAGCTTGAGCGACTGCTCGACGCAGGACAGCTCGGCGGCAGCTATCTCTTCGAGGGGCCGCGAGGCGCGGGACAGGAGGCGGCCGCTCTGGAGTTGTCCGCCTGGATGATCACGGGCTCGGTGGATCCGCAGGACGCCGAGGCCTCCCGCGTGCTGCGATATGTGCATCCCGATCTCATCTACGTCATGCCGGTGGTGCCTTCGGGCAGCGTGTCCTCCATGAAGGACGAGGACTGGCTCTCCACCTTCCGCGACTTCCAGGCCCAGCGGGGGAGCGACCCGCTGATGCCCATCGAGTTCAAGACCAATCCCCGCATCTCCGTGAAGGGCATGCGCGCCGTGCGCGGCGAGTTGGCCAAGATGCCCTACGAGGGACGGGGGCGCGCCCTCGTGATCCGCGACGCCGATCGCATGGAGCACGAGGCCCAGGACGCCCTGCTCAAGACCCTCGAGGAACCCCCGCGAAACACCCTCATCGTGCTGATCAGCCACCGGGCCGACGCCCTGCGCGAAACGGTGCTCAGCCGTTGCCGGCGCCTGTCCTTCGAGGCCCTCGACGAGAATCTGGTGCACGCCGAACTGGAGGGCCGCGGCCTGAGCGCCGAGCGCGCCGCCTTCTTCGCGGCCCTGTCCGGGGGCGACCTGGAGGAGGCCGTGATGCTGGCCGCCTCCGAGGACGAGGAGGGCAACGAGCGCCTGGCCCGCCGCGAGGCCTGGCTGGACATCCTCGAGGCCTGCGAGTTCGGCGACGAGGTGAAGATGATCGATGCCGTGCAGGCCTTCGCCAAGGAAGGCGCCGGCAAGGACAAGAAAAACCCGACCCAGGTGCGCGTGGAGTTCATGAACCTGGCCCTGAGCTGGTACCGGGACCTGCTGGCCGCCGCCACCCGCGGCGAGTTGTGTGTGCACCGCGACCAGACCGCGCGGCGGGAGCGCTTCCGTGGTCTCGACGCCGCGGCTCTCGCCGATCGCATCCAGCGATTCGAGAAGGCCCGCGCCCAGATCCAGGGCTACTCCAACGTGCAGCTCACCCTCATCGCCCTCTTCCTCAGCCTCAGAGCCGCCGGAGCCCGAGCATGATCGACAGCCACGCCCATCTGCACCTGAAGGACTTCAACGAGGACCGGGGCGAAGTCATCGCCCGCATGGTCGAGGCCGGCGTGAGCCGCGCCCTGGAGGTGGGCATCGACCGGGAGGGCGCTGCGGAGGCCCTGCGCCTGGCGGCGAAGCATCCGGAACTGCTCGTGGCCGCGGGCCTGCATCCCCACGAGGCCGAGAAATGGAACGATGACTATCGCGCCGACCTCCTGCGCCTGGCCGGCAACCGCAAGGTGGTGGCCCTGGGCGAGACGGGCCTGGACTTCTACCGCGACTGGTCGCCCCGGGAGGCCCAGGATCGATGTTTCCGCGGCCAGCTCGAGCTGGCCCGCGAGACCGGCCTGCCGATGATCTTCCACGTGCGCGACGCGGAGGCCGAATTTCTGCGCGTGGTCGACGAGGTGGGTGCGCCCGCCCGCGCCGTGGTGCACGCCTTCGGCAGCCACCGCGACTTCGCCGCGGCCTGCCTGGAGCGCGGCTTCTGGCTGGGCATCGGGGGCGTGCTCACCTACAAGAAGAGCAGCTTGCCGGAGGTCCTGGGCGAGCTGGTGCCGGTGGACCGCATCCTGCTCGAGACCGACTGCCCCTGGCTCACGCCGGTGCCCTTCCGCGGCAAGCGCAACGAACCGGCGCGGCTGGTGCACGTGCGCGAGAAGCTGGCCGAGGTCTACGGCATGGGCGAGACCGAGCTGGAGGCCATCACCGACTATTCCTTCGACCGCTTCCTGGGAAGCGCATGAATTCGGGCGAGCGTCATCGTCCCCGGAAGAACCTGGGACAGCATTTCCTCCGCGACCGCCGGGTCATCGAGCGCATCGTCGAGGCCATCGATCCGCGGCCGGGGGATTTCATCCTCGAGTACGGCTGCGGCACCGGCGCGCTCACCCGTCCCCTGGTGGAATCGGGAGCCTGCGTGCTGGGTTTCGAGGTGGATCGCGATTTGCTCGCGAAGCTCCAGGCCGATCCGGCCTTCGCCGAGGCGCGCTTCTCCGGCGAAGGTCTGGAGAGCTGGCCTCCCGCGCGGGTGGCCGACCGGGTGGGGCAGGATCGCATCAAGGTGGCGGCGAACCTTCCCTATCAACTCAGTTCCACGGCCCTCTTCGCCGCCGCGGACGACGCCGATCGGGTGGAGCGAGCCGTCTTCATGATGCAGCGGGAGGTGGCCCAGCGAGTGGGGGCCTCGCCCGGGGGACGCGACTACGGCCTGCTGCCGGCGCTTCTCCAGGCCCGGCACCGGGTGGAGCGGGTGGCCGACGCGGCGCCGGGGGCCTTCCATCCTCCGCCGAAGGTGCACAGCCGGGTTCTGAGATTCACGCCCCTGGCCGAACCCGGGGTGGCGCCGGAGCTCTGGGATGCGTATAAATCGCTGCTCAAGGCGGTTTTCGCCGAGCGGCGCAAGCAGCTGAAATCCACCCTGAGGAAGTTCTACGAGGTGGATTCCGATTTTCTGATAGAACTCAGCGAGGCCATCGGGGTAGACCTTTCCCGACGACCCGAAACCCTCAGCGTCCAAGAGCTGGCCCGCCTGGCCGAAGGACTTCCCGAGTGCCGTCGATGAAGAGCAAGATGTACAGACTCCTGCCCCTGGTCGCTCTGTTGATCGCGACGCTGGCCGGGTCCGCCCTGGCCCAGGCCGGCGGCAATTCGGGAGCCGGCGGCAATTCGGGAGCGGCGCCCGATTCCAGCGAGCACCGACCCACGGGGCTGGACTCCCTGCTCCAGAGCATCCCTCCCGGCGAGCTGCCCGTGTTGCCCGACTCCCTGCCCGGCGGCGAGCAGCTTCCCGACAGCCTTCTCGACGAGGATGAGGACCGCGACGGTTCCGGCGGTACGGGCGGCGGGCCCGAGATACCCATGGAGTCCCTGGGCGTGCATCCGAAGTTCAAGAGCGATACCCGCTCCAGCGACCGGCGCATGGACATCAGCAACCGGCTGGACCTGTCGGTCACCTATCCCACCACCTGGAACATGACCGGACAGATCTTCTACGACCGCGGGCTTCCCCGGGAACTGAGCCGGGAGACCACCGAGAAGGGGCTGTCGGTGTCGAGCTCCAAGCGGCTCATGAAGCGATTCCCCCTGTCCCTGGACGCGCGGCGCAACCGCAAGCTGCAGGAGCAGAACATCGGCGAGGAGAACTACCGGCGCGACGAGTGGGACAGCTCGAGCCTGTCGGCCCAGACTTCAGGCGGCTGGAATCTCACGGATTGGCTGGGCATCAACGGACGGCTCAACGCCTCGGCCAACCGCAGCGACACCAAGAACAACAAGGGCCTGAGCAAGTCGACCACCGACGGGGCCAAGGACTTCGCCGCGCGCATGGATCTGAAGCCGGGCGAGGTTCTCAGCATCACCACGGGCTACTCCGGCGCCCGCGGAACGGGTACCGGCGAACTGCTGGACCTGCGCGATCAGCTCGAGACCCGGCGCGACTCCATCAACGTGAAGACCGAGGTGAAGCGGGGCACGGCCTTCACCCTAAGCTTCTCGGGAGGCAGACAGGAGTCCACCAGTCAGCGCCTGGACTTCAAGCGCGACGAGTTCAACGTGGTGCTGCCCGACAGCATTCCCATCAAGGAGCAGACCCTGCTGCGGGACTGGGGCGGCGACATTGACATGACCTGGGCTCCGGCCTCCTTCGTGGATTTCAACCTGGGCTTCTCCTACAAGGAGGGAGAGAAGCGGGTATCCAACAACCTCACCCAGGACAAGGACGACCACTCCGAGGTGCTCAACTTCCGCATGGGCCTCAGGCCCTGGAAGGACCAGACCATCGACGTGCACCTGAAGGATTCGGAGTCCTTCTCGGGCCAGTACACCAGCGACAAGACCACCCGCCTGCGGGAAGCCCAGTTCTCGAGCAACCAGAGCTTCAGCCGCACCCTCAAGCTGACCCTCGACGCCTATTTCTTTCTGACCCAGGACTTCTACGCCAATCCCATCAAGAACCCCCAGGACCGGGACCAGCTCAAGAACCGCTACACCGTGACCGTGAGCGGCAAGCCCTTCCACTGGCTCAGCGCCGAGAACTCCGTGGCCTACTTTCTCAACCGGGACATCATGATCCAGGAGAGCAAGTCCATCTCGAACAAGGACAAGACCACCCTCACCTGGAACTCCCGCCTGGATTACAACTTCTTCGAGAGGTTCAGCATCTCGCAGAACATGGAGGTGAAGGTCAGCAAGGACGATTTCGTCTTCACCCAGGACAAGAACGCCCTGGACCGGGAGTCCACCCTCATCACCTCGGCCTCCCTGCCCCTTCACGGCTCCATTCGCCTGGATGTCGGACATGAATTCAAACTTCGGCAACTAGGCAGCTTCCTCCCGGATCCCGACGTTGAGGGCAATCCGGAGACCTTTTTTCTCTCCCGGAGGGTAAAAAAGGAGGATTTTCGCTTGGGTTTCTCGGCCACTTTGTTGAAATATCTGAAGTTTTCCATTAAAGAGAGTCTAGGCCGGGAAGTCACGTACTACTATGTGGACGGCAGCGAGGACAAGGTGCCCTACGGCAGCCTTGACACGGGGCTCGTCTACAATCGAGAGTTCGGACGTGCCGGCAGCCTTCGAATCGACCTTCAGCACCAGGCGAAGTTCGGCAAATTCGTGCGGGAAGATCAGCGCAGCATCTGGATTCCAACCTTGGCTATCGAGTATAATTTCTAAGGAGATACGTGTTCGGGTCGAAGCATAGGGGAGGGTTGTTCCGAGCGGGGATACTCATGGTCCTCATGTTCGGTATGATTCTCGCTAGCGGCTGCTTGTTCCAGCCTCGGGATGCCGAATGGCCGAACGAAGAGGACATCCCCTGGACGCTTCCGATCGACCCTGAAAGCGTGCTGGAGAACATGCGTAGCGCGGTTGACTCGCAGACCAGCACCAACTATCAGAACAGTCTCGGAGAGGGGAACGGCGAGGAATTCAAGTTCATCGCCTCCTTCAACGACGAGCAGGAAGCGGATAACCAGGGAAAGCCCGACTACTTCGTAGACTTCGGAAAAGACCGGGAACTGGCGGCCCTGGACAAGCTTTACACCCAGGTGGATTCGGTTAAAATAGAATGGAACTTCGATCCAGAGACCGACATGACCGTGGGATCGGACGAAGCGACCATCATCCTGGACGGCTATCAACTTATTGTCGTACGTCCGGGCGGTGAATCCACCACTTATGAAGGGTCGGCTGAGCTGACGCTTCGTTTGGTTGGCGGGCAGTGGTTTCTGACGCGATGGGATGAATCCAACAGCTCGGCGACGCAGTCCTGGGGAAGATTGAGACTGAACCTGGATGTCTGAACGAACCCCCACCTAGACGGCGGGGATCCCAATAGAGGAGACAAGGACCTATGACCACGCGAGCCCGTCTGACGACGCTTCTCATCCTGGCCGCGGCTCTACTCGCCAGCAGCGGGTGCCTGTTCAGCCCCCCCGAAAAAGGTGGCGGAGGCGACGACGGCCCAACCTATCTGGACTACACCACCCCGGACAATCTGATGAACAACTTCGAGGAAGCGTGGAATCACATGGACTTCGCCGAGTACCGTGACCACATCCTCTATGACGGCGAGGAAGAGGCCACCGACGGTGCCACCTACGCCGCCTTCAAGTTCTACTTCATCGACGATTCCGGCGAGTACGGTCCGTCCTGGGGCATCGAGGAAGAGAAGGAGCACACCGAGGCTCTCTTCAGCGGCAACCCCAGCCAGGACGGCACCACGCCCGGCGTGGAGAGCATCGACCTGAACTTCGTTCCGGCTGGCGTCTGGAGCGTTCCCGACAATCCCTTCGATGTCGAGGGCGACACCTTCCCCTCCGGCACCCAGTACCGGACCTACCAGACCGACATGACCATCAACCTCAAGGGCACCATCGAGGGCACCGAGGTCAACGTGCTGTTGGTCGGCGATACCGTTCGCTTCTACACGATTCCCGTGCAGGGCGATCAGTACCGGCTCTGGAAGTGGTTCGACATCCAGCAGGGCTAGCCGCTCTGGCACAAGCGATCCGAGACCCGGCCCCTGAGGGCCGGGTCTTTTTGTTTTTGCGGCCGATTCAATTCCTCGTTGTCTCCCGCGGCGATGCTGCTAAGTTGGGCCCATGGCTCGCCGCAAGAAGAATCCTCCGCCTCCCCGTCGACGCCGCAGGTGGCTCTGGCTCCTGCTCATGGTGCCCCTGGCCGTGGCCGCGGGCATCCTGCTGCTTCAGCGCGACCTCCTGGAATGGAACGGCGAGGGCCTGCCCAGCCGTCCGGTGAAACTCACGCCCGAGCAGGAGATGGACGGCATCCTCCAGCGCGCCGTGCGCGAGTTGGGCGTGCCGCCCTCGAAGATCCGCCACCAGCGCGGCGAGGACGGCCTCGCGCTCTACCGCTTTCGTTGCCCGGGGCATCTTCATCCCGTGAACGCCAATCGCTGGCTCAGCCGCATCTTCGAGGACGAGGGCCTGCGCCTGATCGATTGCCGGGAAGGCGGGCGCCCCGGACGTCCCGACCTCTTCTACCTGGTGGAGCGCGAGGGGGATCCGCCCCTGCGCGCCCGGCTGCGCATGGACGCGCCCAACGGGGAGGCGCCACTCTTCCAGGACCAGCCCCTGCTGGCCATCGTCATCGACGACTTCGGCAACAACTTCGGACCGGTGGCCAAGGGCATCCTGGAGCTGCCCATGCCGATCACGGCGAGCATCCTGCCGGGGCAGCGGCGCAGCGAAAGGGTCGAGAAGGAGGCCCGCAAGCGGGGCCACGCGGTGTTCCTGCATCTGCCCATGGAGCCCCTGGACTGGCCGGAGAGCGATCCGGGCCCGGGCGCGCTTTTCGCCGGCATCGGCGGGGATTCCACGGTCGCGCTGCTGGAGCGTCACGCCTCGGGCTTCCGGCGTCTGGACGGGCTCAACAACCACATGGGCAGCCGCGCCAGCCAGGACACCGACCTCGTGAACGCCATGCTGGATTGGAGCATCGAACGCGACCTTTTGGTGCTGGACAGCTGGACCCATCACAAGAGCATGATCTCGCTCCTGGCTGGCGCCCACGGCCGTCCGCCGCTGAGGGCCGACCTCTTCCTGGACGGCGAGGAGGAGGACGAGGCCGGCATCGCCGACAATCTGCTGGAGCTCAGCGAAATGGCCCGGGAACGGGGATGGGCCATCGGCATCGGACACCCCCGGCGCGAGACCCTGGAGGTCCTCGGGCGCATGCAGCCCAGGCTGCGTGACTACGGATTCCGTTTCGTGACACTGCCCCAGCTGGTGGAGGAAATCTTCCCGACGGACGGGTCCGCCGAGTAGGCGAGCGCTAAGATAAGCTTTTCCAAGCCCTTGCAAGGGCCTGGACCTTCTGCTATATTCCCCGCCCTGAACCCGGGCCCGCAAGGGCCCGCATTCATGTCCCGGAGCACCATGAGCCTGACGCCGCACCGAAAACTGTCCCTCGCGCTGATCGCCCTGCTCGCCATGAGCAGCCTCGCCCTCGCGCAGGGCGGCGAAGATCCGAACCTTCCGCCCTCCGGCGAGATGAGGGTCTTCCCCTACACGCTCAACGACTACACCCAGGCCGGCCATGAATACCGCATCCACAATGCGCAGGCCGTGGTCTTCGGCGAGATCGTGCACCTGCGCGAACTCACCGACACCGAGAAGACCCTGAACTGGGTGGCGACGCTCCACATCGAAGAATTCCTGAGGATGGATCGCCCCGCGCAGCAGGACGGCATGAAGGAGATCCAGTTCCGCTTCCTGCCCCTGAGTCATCCCCACGAGGAGATGAAGGTGGGGGACCGCTGTCTCGTGCTGCTCTCGCGGGACCGGCGCCAGGACAGCATGCTCCTCATGTCCACGGACTATCATTACTATCCGGTGAGCGCCGACGGCGTGGTTACCAAGCTCTTCAAGGAAGCGCCCACCGTCGATCCGCCTCTGCTGCGCGAGGTGGGCCTCAAGGACTTCCTCGCCGAGATGCGGCGGATCATCGAGCGCATCAGCATCCAGGAGCAGGCTCTCGAAGCCGACCTGGTCCTGCACGGCAGGGTCACCGAAGGAGCTCAGGGCAACGGGCCCGAAAGCGACTACTACATCGCCACCATCACGCCCGAGAAGATCTACAAGGGCGATCCCGGCGACGGCGACGTCATGATCCACTCGGTCAACGACATGATCGGGCAGGTCCTCAGAACCCTCAACCGTCCGGTCTTTCGAAAGGGCCAGGACGTCTTCATCTTCGCCAACAAGGACCCCACGCTCTCGGAGGCGGGTCCTCACAACCCCGACGGCGAAGACCGGTGGATGCTCCTCTACGACAAGCAGTCCATGTGGGACGTCCACCCGAAGACCGTCTGGCGTTTCGGCACCCAGCCCATCAAAACGGACGAGTTTTTCCAGACCATCGAAGAACTGACCGCCCCCTGAGCGGGCGCGAAACGCGGAAGATCCGCAAATCCCAAAGCCCCTTCGGGCTTCGGAGGTAAACCATGTCTCGAAACCAGAGACTCAAGATCGCCAGCGTCGTCATCGTGCTGGGCTTGAGCATCTTCTTCCTCTGGCCGTCCATCACCCTGTGGGGGATGAACGACGAGGAGATCGAGCAGCTCAAGGTGGACGATCCCGCCCGCTACAACGAGCTGCTGGACAAGTCCATCCGGCTCGGCCTGGACCTGCAGGGCGGAACCTATCTCGTGCTCGAGGTGGACCTGGAGGGCATCGACTCCAAGGATCACCAGGCCACGGTGGATCAGGCCCTACAGGTGATCCGCAACCGCGTCGACCAGTACGGCGTGGCCGAGCCCACGATCCTGCAGGAGGGTGACAATCGCATCGTGGTTCAGCTGCCGGGCCTTCCCGACGTGGAGCGCGCCACGCGGCTGATCAACCGCACCGCCGTGCTCGAGCTGAAGCTGCTCGCGCAGCAGGGCGAGATCATCACGGTGATCCAGAAGATCGACGACGTGCTCAAGAAGCGCCTGCCCGCCAGCGCCGGCGAGGTGGCCGAGGGCGAGGAGCCCGAGGACGTCAACTTCATGGGCAGCGACGAGACCGCGAGCCTCGCGGACGCCGAGAATCCCTTCAGCTCGCAGCTTCGCGCCTTCCAGCTGGGCGGCCTGCTCGTCGACAAGGACGACATCCCCCGCCTGCGCCAGTACATCTCCGAGCCCGCGGTGGCCAACGTCATCCCGCGGGGCTACGAGTTCGTCTGGGGCGCCGAGGATCAGGTCTACGCCGAGGGTTCGCGCACCGGGCGCATCCTCTACTACGCCAACTCCCGCGTGGAGCTGAGCGGCAAGAACCTCAGCAGCGCCAACTACGAGCCCGACAGCGACCGTCCCGGCAGCTTCCGGGTGGCATTCAGCCTCGACCGCCAGGGCGCCTCGCAGTTCGCCCGCGTGACCGAGCGAAACGTCGGCCGTCAGCTGGCCATCGTGCTGGACCATCAGATCTTCTCGGCTCCGGTCATCCAGTCGCGCATCGGCGCGGGACAGGCGACCATCACCGGCGGCTTCACCGCCGAGGACGCCAACGACCTGGCCATCATCCTGCGCGCCGGCGCTCTGCCGGCGAGCATGAAGATCGTGGAAGAGCGCACGGTGGGTCCGAGCCTCGGCAAGGACTCCATCGACAAGGGCTTCAGGGCCGGCCTCTGGGGCTTCCTGGCCGTCATCGTCTTCATGGTCATCTACTACCGCGGCAGCGGACTGGTGGCCACGGTGGCCCTGGTGCTCAACCTCGTCATCGTCATGGCGGTGATGGCCTCGCGCCACGCCACCCTGACCCTGCCGGGCATCGCGGGTCTCATCCTGACCATCGGAATGGCGGTGGACGCCAACGTGCTCATCTACGAGCGCATCCGCGAGGAGCTGCGCAACGGCTCGAAGGTGCGGCGGGCCATCCAGGCCGGTTACGAGCGCGCCTTCTCCACGATCATGGACGCCAACGTGACCACGCTCATCACGGCTCTCGTGCTCTACATATTCGGAACCGGCCCCATCAAGGGCTTCGCGGTGACCCTGTCCCTGGGCATCATGGCCAGCATGTACACGGCCCTGCTCGTGACTCGGATCATCTTCGACCTCTTCACCTCCGGCCGCCAGGTCGACAAACTGAGCATCTGAGCGGGAGGAGCGACATGTTTCAGATACTGATCAACAAGAACTATCCGATCATCCCCATCCGCCGGATCATGATGACGATCTCGGCGGTGGTGATCCTGATCGGCGTGGTGAGCATCGCCATGCACGGCGGGCTGAACTACGGCATCGACTTCAAGGGCGGATACAAGTTCATCGTCCAGTTCCAGGACGACGTGGACCTCTCCACTGTGCGTCAGGCCTTGAATGACGGCGGCATGACCGGCGGCCAGGTCTCGGACTTCGGAACGCATCACGAAGTGCTGATCATCCTGCAGGCCGAGGGCGAGGAGCTGGCTCCGCTGGAAGAGGATCGCGGCGGCGACGCCGTGCAGAACCAGCTGGCCGACACCATCCGCGCGGCATTCCCGGAGAACCCGGTGCTGGAGATCAGCCAGGAGAAGGTGGGACCCAAGATCGGCGCCGAGCTTCGTACCCAGGCGCTCTGGGCCATCGTCTACTCGCTGCTGGGCATCATCCTCTACATCACCTGGCGATTCGAGTTCAAGTTCTCCATCGCGGCGATCATCGCCCTGGTGCATGACGTGACCATCACCCTGGGCATCTTCAGTCTGCTCGACAAGGAGATCAACCTCACGATCCTGGGCGCCCTGCTCACCATCGTGGGTTACTCGCTCAACGACACCATCGTGGTCTTCGACCGCATCCGCGAGAACCTGCGTTCCCGCAGTCGCGCGGAGGCCTACCCCGAGGTGGTCAACCAGAGCGTGAACCAGACCCTCAGTCGTACGGTGATCACCAGCTTCACCACCCTGGTCGTGGTGCTCTTCCTCTTCCTCTTCGGAGGACCCGTGATCCACGACTTCGCCTTCGCGCTGCTCGTGGGCGTGCTGGTGGGTACCTACTCTTCGCTCTTCATCGCCAGCCCCGTGCTGGTGGAGTGGCGGGCGGCCATGCAGGCGCGCCGTCAGCGGAAGCTGGCCACCAACAGTTAGTTCCATGGTCTTGCCTTGGCTGGGGGCCCCTCGCGGGGCCCCCTTTTCTATGGCACCGAAGTTCGGCCAGCTTGTAGGATGCCCTCATGCGCCTTTTCTTCCTCGCCTTCCTGCTCCTGGCCTCCGCCGCCACGGCCCAGGAGGACCCCCTTCCCGCCGCTCCCAGCTGGCAAAGCGCCCTTCGTGGCGACGTCGGAGCCCTGGCAGCGGCCGAGGAGTTGGAGTCCATTCTGGAACGCGGCGATCTGGCCGCCCTGTCCGGCCACTTCCCGGCCCACCGCGTGAGGATGATGCTGCCCGAGGCCGGCATCCGCGACGGTCTCTACGGGCACGCCCAGTCCCGGGCCCTGTTGTCCGCATGGCTCGAGCCCCTGGATCGCCGGGTGCTACGCGTCTCGGTGGTGAACCTGTCCGAAGGGGACCGGCGCCTGAGCATACTGTTCCAGTGGGCTCCCGCCACGCCGGAGGACCTGCTTCCCCGCCGGCAACTGGTCCTCGAGCTGCAGCTGAGAGATGGCGGCTGGACCGTCGTGGAGGTGCTGGCGCCGTGAAGCGATGCCTGATCGCGATTCTGTTGATGATGCTCTCCGGCGGCGCTGTCGCCCAGCAGGAGCATCCGCTGCCGGCGGGAGCCGAGCAGATGGCCGCCGGACTGGAGACGGCCCTGGCGGAGCTGCGAACTCTGGGCGAATCGCTTCGGGCCGCCGACCTCGACTCCCTTTCCCTCCAGTCGCGCATCCCTCGGGAAGGGCCGCTTCGAGGTCTGGGCCTGCAACGCTTGCGGGGCGAGGAGGCCCTCGCCTGGGCGGGCTGGTCCATACCGCCAACCCGCGATCTGCCCGAGAGCCCCGCCGGTCCCCTGCTGAATCTGCGATCCTACGGCGTTTTCCGCGTGCTGAGTCTGGCCATGCCCGACGAGGACGGCTCCCTCTGGCTTCTCGACCTACCCCTGCTCCGCACCGACGGGGCCGAGGGACCCGGTCCGCCAATCCTCTGGGACGGACAGCTCGCCGTGCTGCCCGTGGAAGGCGGACGTCTGCAGCTCTCCGAGGCCTCGCCCTGGGAAGTCTTCGTCAGCGGCGAAGAGGGCGGCGCTCTGCTCAGCATTTCGGGACAGCGGTTCCTGCGGCTCTACTCCCGGCCCCGCATCGCCGATGCGCTGCCGAGGCAGACCTCCAGGGCCACGCTCTGGGCGGCGCTGCCCCTCCTGGTCTTGGGTCTGATGCTGCTGTCCCGCCCGAATCTGCCGCCACCGCTGCGCAGGCTCGGCATGGCGGGAGGCGTGCTCGGCGGCGCCCTGGTGATTCGCGGCGCACTTCTGTTTCTCGAGCCCCAGGGAAGGCTCTTCGACGGAAGGGACTTCTCCCTGCCGGGCCTGGGCGGCCTCGCGGCCAGCCCCGGCGACCTGCTGCTCAGCGCCTCGATCCTCTTCCTGGCGTTCTTCCTGCTGCGACGTCTGGACGGGGAAGGGGCCGCGCCCGAATCCCCGGCCCTGGCCATCCCCCTGGCCATCATTCCGCCCTTGGCCGCCCTGGTTCTGGGACGGTTCATCGCGGGCGTCCTGCTGGCCAACAGCTCCGGCGCGCTGCTCTTCGAGGGACTGCTGCCCTCGGCGCCAGGCGCGGCGCTGCATCTTGGCATCCTGTTCATCCAGTTCCTCTTCCTGCTGCTGCTGCTTCCGGCGGCCCGGCGGGCATGGCGGGCCCTGAACACGAGCTGGCGTCTGATCCTGTTGCTGCTTCTCTGCGCCGCGTCGGCCCTCATCTGGAGAAGCGCTCCCATGGTTCTGGCGGCGCTTCTGCTGGGACTGGCCCTCTGGGTGCCGTCCACCCGGGGCAGCCGCGAGCCGGGAGTGATCTGGCTGCTCCTGCCCCTGGTGATCTCCACGGTCTTCATCGTTCAGGATGTGCAGGAGCGGGCCCAGGAGCAGTATCTCGAAGCCCTCGACTCCCAGGCCGCCTCGAGCGAGGCCGGCATGGGCCGGCGCCTGCTGCTGCGTCGCCTGCTGGGTGAGTTGGCCGGGGACCGGGAACTGCGCAGCGTGCTGGCCTCCGGCGAGCGGCCCGACGCGGGTTTCGCCCTGTCCCTCTGGAGCCGCAGCCAGCTGACCCAGATGGAAGGGCCCGGCGGCTTGGCCGTCTACGGCCCGAGAGGCACCCTGCGCAGCCGGCACCAGGTGGGTGGGGTGCCCGATCCGCCGGATCTGCTGCAGCCCCTGGGCCGCGGCCCGGACATCCGCATCCAGGTGCTGGAGAGCGCCACGGAAGGGTCCTTCCTGCGCGGCGAGACCGCCCTGCAGGACGTCGTGGGCAACCTGGGCGCCCTGATGCTGGACATCCCCAGCGAGGCGCCGCGTCTGGACCGTCCCCTGAGCCTGCGTGAGCGGGGATCGGCGGCGCGGCTCATGGCGGCGCTGTCCCGCACCTCGCTCTATCTGACGGCGGTCTCACTCCTGGTGCTGGTGGAGCTGTTCCTGGCCGCGGCCGGTCTGCCCGCGAGGAGCCGAAACCGGCGCGGGTTGGAGTTCGGTTTCCAGGGACGCCTGCTCGGCTCCTTCCTTCTGGTCGCCCTGCTGCCCACGGCCCTCATCGGGGTGCTCGGCGCCCGGGAGGTGCTGCGGCAACTGGAGGAGGGCTCCGAACGCGCGGCCCTGCAGCGGGTGCAGGCCGCCCGAAGCCTGCTCGAAAGCCAGGTGCGCCAGGAGGCCCAGGACCTCGCGCGCAGCGAATACGTGAAGCCCTTCGTGGTGGAGGATCCGCTCTTCGAGCGCGCGCCGCGGGATCTCGGTCCCCAGGCCCTCAACGAGATCATGATCTTCGATCGCCAGGGCCGGATCCGTCTGGACGAGATGCTTCGGAACTGGGGCCAAGCGGAGGCCGACTCATTCCTCGCGGTGCTGCCCCGCGACCAGGTGGTCTACGAACGGTCCGGCCGCAATCTCTACGCGGGGCTGCTCGTCGACACCTCGGTCCGCTCTCCCCGGGGAGCCGGGGTGCCCCTCACGGTCTACTACCGCATGAAGATCGGCTCCGAACAGGTGAGCGACCTGGCCCACGGCATCGGCGGCGATCTGAGCCTCTATCGCGGCGGCGACCTTCTGCACAGCAATCGCGTGGAACCCTACGGTCTGGGATGGCTCCCTCCGCGACTTCGCATGGCCAGCGTCCAGGGCCTGGGCGATGCCGCTGAGTCGGCCGCTCCCCTCAGCGAGCCGGGCGAGGACGGCCGTTTCCAGCGCGCACTCCTGGCCCTGCCCGGCGTGGACGGCTCCCCCGCCGGCGTCTTGAGCAGCCAGAATCCGGCGGGCCGGGCCGACCGCCGACTGGCCATGCGCCAGGCCACCGGACAGGTCTTCGCTCTGGCCTCGCTCCTGCTGCTGCTCGCCCTGTCCCTGGGCGGATGGCTCTCCCGGCGCATCTTCGTGCCCATCCAGCGCCTTCAGCTGGGCACCCGCCGCGTGGCCGCCGGCGATTTCAGCGAGCGACTGGCCGAGACCGGCGGGGACGAGATCGGCGAGCTGGTCAGCTCATTCAACGCCATGACCGATCGCCTGGAAGAGGCCCAGCGCGAGATCGTGCGCAAGAAGCGACTCGAGGCCTGGAGCGAGATGGCCCGGCAGGTCGCCCACGAAATCAAGAATCCGCTCACGCCCATCAAGCTCTCGGTGCAGCACATGGAGCGGGCCTGGCGCGACAAGAAGCCGAACTTCGACGCCGTCTTCAGCGACACGGTGGCGACCCTCTACGAGCAGGTGGAGATCCTCAAGCGCATCGCCCGCGACTTCTCCAGCTTCGGCCGCGGCCAGAAGCTCGAGTTGGGATCGGTGGACCTGCCGGCCCTCGCTGTGGAAGTGGTCTCGCCCTACGCCGGCGCGGCCCTGGATCTGCACCTGCCCGAACTCGAGACTATCCAGGTGCGGGCCGACCGGGAGGCGCTGCGGAAGATCATCCTGAATCTGGTGGAGAACGCCCGGGAGGCCATGGAGGAAGGCGGACGGGTGGAGCTGCGCTGGCGGCGTGTGGACGGCGGAGGCGAGCTCAGCCTGCGGGATCACGGTCCCGGCATTCCCGAGGAACTTCGCGACAGGCTCTTCGAGCCCTACTTCTCCACCAAGACCTCGGGCACCGGTCTGGGTCTTGCCATCTGCGCGCAGCTCAGCGAGGAGATGGGCGGCCGCCTGCGCATCGAGAACCATCCGGAGGGGGGAGCCATCTCCCTGCTCTGGCTCCCGGAGGCCGCCGATGACTAGACTCGCCTTCCTGCTGCTCTTGCTGGCGACCGTGGCCTGCGCCGCGGATATCCAGATCGGACGTCTCCACTACGGCGGCGGCGGCGACTGGTACGCCGACCCCAGCAGCATCCCCAACTGGCTGGACGAGTTCGAGCGGCGCACGGGTCTGGCGGCCGCCGAGCGGGAAATCGTGCTGCGGCCCCTGGACCCGGTGCTGCGCCGCACGCCCTTCGTCTATCTCACCGGGCACGGCCAGGTCCGCTTTTCGGAAGAAGAAGAGAAAGCGCTCCGAGAGTGGCTGGAAGGCGGAGGATTCCTCTACGCGGACGATAACTACGGCATGGACAAGTCCTTCCGCGCCTCCATGGCCCGGCTCTTTCCCGAGGCGGCCCTGGAACTTGTCCCGGCCGATCACCCCATCTATCATTCATGGTACGAGCTCGCGGGGGTTCCCAAAATCCACGAGCACGACGGGAGGCCGCCCCAGGGATGGGGCGTTTTCCTCGATGGTCGCCTGGCGGTCTTCTACACCCATGAGGCCGACATCGGCGACGGTCTGGAGGACGCCAGCGTCCACAAGAATCCTCCCGAAAAGCGCGAAGCGGCCTTTCGCATGGCCGTGAACGTTCTCTACTACGCCCTGACCCGGAACGATCAATGAGCCCAGGACCGGAACAGCGATCCCGCGGACGCTTCGCGCGTCTGCTGAAGAGGGAGCTTACCCGCGCCCGGCGTCGCCATCTGCTGGCGAGTCTGCCATGGGTGAAGCTGGCCCAGGGCGCCGTGGGGCTGACCTTCGCCCTCATCGTGCGCTTCCGCCCGCCGGCAGCCCCCGCCTCCGGCGAGGCCCTGGCTACCCTGTTCTGGGCCCTCGTCCTGCTTCCGGTTCTGGTCGCCCTGCTTTGGCCCTGGCGGCGACTGCCTTCCTCGCGCAGACTGCTGCGCGAGGTGGAGGCCCGTCGCGACCGGAGCCAGGTGCTCGAGACCGCCGCCGACCACGCGGCCGGCCGCCTGGACGGCAAGGGCTACTCTCCCGAGATCCTCGAATCGGTCCTGCATCGCGCGGTGGCGGAGCTGGCCGAGGGATTGCCCGTGCCGCATCGCGCTCCGCTTCGCGTCACCGTGGCGGGACTGGTCACCGCGGCCGCGGCGCTGCTTCTCATGCTGCTGCCCTCCTCGGCGGGAATCCGTCCACTGCACTTCCTGCTCCTGCCCGGGGAGACAGGTCATTACGAGGAAAGGGCCTGGCTCGATGTGTCGCCCGGATCGGTGGAGCTTCTGGCCGGCGGCGACATCACACTGCGCGCCGAGGCGCGCAATGTACCCTGGCGCTTTCGTGGAGAAGTCCGACTGGAGTTCAACGAGACCGGCGATCTGCCCCTCGAGCTGGCGCTCGAGAACGAGAACCTGAACTACGAACATGAACTGAAGGACATCCGCACGAGCTTCGCCTACCGCTTCAGCCGCGGCAGGCAGGAGGGCGAGTGGCACCGCGTGGATATCTTCCATCCGCCGGTCATCGACAGTCTGGCCATCAGCGCCGCGCCGCCGGACTACACGAATCTGCCCCTGCAGATTCTCGAGCTCGGCTCGGGAGAGCTGACCCTGCCGGAGGGCAGCAGTCTCGAGCTGAAGGCGCGGGCATCGTCCGAACTCAGCGAGGCCTGGATCCGCTTCGAGTCGGGCGACTCGCTGCGTCTGGAGACGGAGGGCGGCGGGCTCAGCGGCCGCTTCCCCCTGGACCGCGACCGGCGCCTGGCCATCACCCTGCGCGACCGCCACGGCGTGGAGAACCGCACGCCCTGGCTGCTCAGCCTGCGGGCCCGGGCCGATCAAGGCCCCGAGGTGGACATCCTCGCGCCGGAGCCCGACGCCGAACTCAACCGCGACCTGCGGGCGCGTATCGATCTGCTCGCGGCCGACGACTACGGCGTGAGCACCCTGCGCCTGCGGGCCATGGTGCTCGGGCGCATCGACACGCTCACCGTGCCCGTGCCGCGGGACGGGGAAGCCTCGCCGCGGCGGGCCGAGCGCGTCTTCTGGAATCTGGAAGGCCTGCAGCTCTTCCCCGGCGACGTGGTGGAATACTGGGCGGAGGCCTGGGACAATCGTCCCGGCGCGCCGCAGTACGCGCGCAGCGGGATCCATCGACTGCAGCTGCCCTCCCTGCGCGAACTCTTCGAGGAGATCGATCGCGAAGACCTCGCCCGCGGCGAGGACATGGACGACATGCTCGAGGAAGGCCGCAAGATGCAGGAGGAGCTGCGCCAGCTCGAAGAGGAACTGCGCGCGGACCCCGAGATGGACTGGGAGAAGGAAGAGAAGCTGCGCGAGGCCTTCGAGAAGCAGGAGACCCTCACCGAGGAACTGTCCGAATTGAGCGATGATCTGCAGGAGCGCCTCGAGGAGATGGCCGCCAATGAGCTCATGCGCGAGGAGACCGCGGAGAAACTCGAACAGATCCAGCAGATGATGGAGGAACTCAGCGGTACCGAGGCCGGCGAGATCCTGCGCCGCTTCGAGGAGATGCTCGAGCAGATGGATCCCGGGTCCCTGCCCGATGATCTGGCCGACATGCGCATGGACCAGGAGGCCCTGCTCGAACAGCTCGAGCGCACGGAGAAGCTGCTGGAGCAGATCCTGCGCGAACAGAAGATGGACGCCCTCCTGCAGCAGGCCGACGAAATCCTGCAGCAGCAGGAGCAACTCGCCGAAGAGACCGAGGCCGCCGAAGAGGGCGGCAGCGATTCCGAGACCATGGAGTCGCTGGCCGAGCGTCAGGAGCAGCTCGCCGAGGAGAGCGAGGCCCTCGAGAAGGACGTGACCGAGACCGCCGAGGAACTGTCCGAGGAATTCCCCGAAGTCGCCGAGAACATGAGCGAGGAGCAGGAGTCTCCGTCCGAATCCATGCGCGAGGCGGCCGAGGAGATGCGCGAGCAGTCCGAAGAGCAACAGCAGCAACAGCAACAGCCCAAGACCGGCGACGAGAGCCAGGAGGGGATGTCCGGCGATTCCCAGCAGGAGGCCATGAAGCGACTGCTCAAGCTCTACTGGCAGATCGTGGAGGCCCAGTCGAGCATGGCCTCGCAGATGGACGCCGAAGCCATGGCGGGCATCGAGCGCGTCACCCGCGAGGCCCTCGAATTCTCCGGACGTGTGGAGGAGGGCCGCGACGGCATCGAGGACATGAGCCGCGGGGGCGCCTCCCGCGACGACATGGCCCGCGCCGCCCGCCGCCAGATGGATCTCTACCGCATCATCGAACGCCTTCGCGCCGAGATGCTCGAGGTGGCCTCCGAAACCATGGCCATCAGCCGGGCGGCCCTGCGCGAGACCTCGCGGGCCCAGCAGTCCCTGGAAGGCAGCGTGGCCGAACTGGAGGCCCAGCGCGGTTCCCGCGGACTGGGCGAATCGAATCAGGCCCTGCGCCACACGAACCTGGCCGTGGTGGAACTGCTCCACGGCGTGCAGCAGATGGGCCAGGGCGGCGGCTCCTGCAGCAGTCCCCTGGGACAGATGCAGTCCATGCTGCAGCAGCAGGAGCAGCTCAACAAGGACTCCCAGGGCCTCAAGCAGCAGATGGGCGAGGGCGGACTGTCCCAGGAACAGCGTTCGGGCATGGCCCGCCTGAAGGCGGAGCAGGAAGCCGTGCGCCGCGGGCTCGAGGAGCTGGGTGGCAGTGAGGCCGACGAGGCCCTGGGCCGTCTGGACCGCATCCTCGAAGAGATGAAGGAAGTGGAGAAGGACCTGGAAGCCGGACGGCTCAGCGACGAGACCATCCGCCGCCAGGAGAAGATCTTCGAGCGCCTGCTCGACGCCCAGCGCTCGCTGCACCGTCAGGATTTCAAGCGCGAGCGCGAGAGCAAGACCGGCGAGGAGCTCGCGCCCCTCTGGCCCGAACTCCGCGAGGGGGACGATCCCCTGGATGCCCTGCGCGAGGCCATCCGCCGGGGGCTGGGCGAGGAGCTGCCGCCGGAGTACGAGGAGCTCATCCGAGAGTACTACCGCGGGCTGCTGGAGGAGGAGCGGGGGAGGGATCTGCCGTGAGGAAGCTTGCCCTCCTGCTCATGCTGCTCGCCCTGCCCGCCCTAGCGGAGCGGGTGCCGCCCCAGATGCCCACGGTGGGATCCTCGAGCAATCTCGCCCAGCGACTCCAGTCCGCCCAGAGTCTCATGCGCGCCCGCCCCGACCTGGCCCTGGACCTGCTGCAGCAGCTCAATCGCGAATACCCGGGGCAGGATCACCTGCTCTTCGAAATGAGCCGGGCCCAGGTGCTGCTCGAGCAGTACGACGAGGCCGAGCTCTTGCTGCGGGACCTGCTTTCGCGATCGCCCCTTTCCCTGGGCATCGGCACGGAGCTGGCCAAGCTCCTCCTGCGCACCGGTCGCGAGGCGGAAGGCCGGCGCATGGCCGAGGAAATGTATCTCGCCGGGAGCTATCGATCCTCATCCTTCGCGGCCCTCGCCGACCTCTACCGCAGCGTGGATCGATACGACCTGGCCGAGAGCGCCTACAAGCTCGGCCTCGAGCGACTGTCCCCGCGGGACGAACGGGGGCGCGCCCGACTCT
Organism: uncultured bacterium; assembly: GCA_964344565.1. Taxonomy (GTDB): domain Bacteria; phylum Krumholzibacteriota; class Krumholzibacteriia; order JACNKJ01; family JACNKJ01; genus JACNKJ01. Next base: position 9,067 of record CAYFNT010000007.1, on the reverse strand, counting down.
TCGAGGGACTGCTCCAGGAGTACTCCATCGGCGGAAGGCCCGAGGCCATCCTGACGGCCTTCGCCGACTGGCCCCACGACTACAAGGAGCATCCTCCCACGCGAAACCTGGTGCGCAGTGCCGAGCGCCTGCTGCGGGAACACGAGGACCTCGCGAACTTGTCGAATCTGGCCGACAGTCTCGGCGCGGCGCCCTCGGGCGAACGACTCGCGCCTCTGCTTCGCGAGATCCACTACGCAGGCGGCGACTGGGAGGGTTACCTGCGCGAGGTGCAGCGGGCCTATCCCGGCGAGGATTCCGCGCGGCGCGCCTGGTTGAAGAACGAGGCGCGGCGATGCGAGGAGCAGCCGCGGGTGGCGCGGCGAATCTGGGAGATCCTGCTGGCCGAGGGCGGCGCCAGCCCCGAAGGTCGACAGGCCCAGCTGGCGCTCCTGCTCCTGGATCTCGAGGCCGACGCCGTGACCCGCCTGCGCGGAGAGCCCGGGGATGCGAATCTCGCGGAGGAACTCGCCGATCTCTGCGACCGGAACTGGGGCGACGACCAGAATCTGCAGATCTGCCTGGCGCGGCAGGACTTCCTTCGCCGGCGCCTGGGCGAGGCCGCGGCGGCCGAGGAGGCCATCCGCGAAGCCCTGCTGAAACCCTTCGCCTGGTTCCCGCGTCACGAGACCTGGCGATTGGAAATCGAGCTGGGACTCGACCTGCTGGCCCTGGAGCGCGAGGACGAGGCCCGCGGTCTCTTCGAGGCCCTGGCCGCCGCCACGGGCACGGACGGAGCCGTGGACCCCTCGGCCATGGTGGAGCTGTCCCGCCTGCGCCAGCGTGGCGAGGCGCATCTGGCCGCGCGCTATCACCTGGCGCGCACGGACATCCTCACCGGCGGTCTGCAGGCGGCCCAGGACAGTCTCGCGGAGCTGGCCAAGGAGTATCCCTCGGCCCGCGAAGCCAACGACGCCCTGGAGGACGCGCTGCTTCTGGCCGAGTCGGCGCAGTGGCCCCAGTCCCTGGCCAAGCTCATGCGCGGCTCCCTGGAACTGGAGATCCGCCAGCGGCCGCTGGAGGCCGCCGAGCGCCTGGCCCTGTTCGTGGATGAATTTCCCGAGGACGAGTCCCTGCCCACCCTGCTTTTCCGCATGGGCACGCTCTACGAAGAGGCCTATCGCTCCGGCGAGGCCATCGAGGTCTGGACGCGCCTGGAGCGCGATTTCCCCGAGCACCATCGCGCGGCCTCGGCTCTGGAACGGGCGGCCCGACTGTCCCTTCGCATGGGAGATGCGGCCCGGGCCCGGCAATTCATCGAAGGCCTGATGGATCGGCACCCCGAATCGACGCAGCTGCCCGGGCTTCGGGAGCTGCGCGAGCAAGTATCGGAGGAAGCGTGAGGCGCGCGATTCTGTTTCTGCTTCTGGCCCTGCCCGCGGGGGCGGATCTGCTCGTGCCCATGGATCTCACCCAGACCGAACACCTGCGGGCCTACGGCCTGGCCTATCACGTGCTGCAGGCCGAGCAGGAGGCCTGGTGGCTGCTCAACTATCGCGGCGGCTCCTTCCTCATCGACGATACCGACTTCGCGCGCCGCGAGGCGGCCCACCTGGGCGTGAAGGTCGAGCCGATCAGCGGGGCCGACAAGGCGCGCATCTTCGCCGAAGTCGAGGCCAGCAACATGGAACGGGTGCTGCTGGAGAAGGCGCCCGAGGTGGCCATCTACGCGCCGCCCAACAAGCAACCCTGGGACGACGCGGTGATGCTGGCCCTGGAGTACGCCGAGATCGACTACACGGTGCTCTACGACAAGGAAGTTCTGCGGGGCGAGCTGGACGACTACGACTGGCTGCACCTGCACCACGAGGACTTCACCGGACAGTACGGCAAGTTCTACGCGAGCTATCGAAATCAGGCCTGGTACCGTCAGCAGCAGCGGCTCTTCGAAGAGCTGGCTGCCGAAGCGGGATTCGCCTCGGTGAGCGAACACAAGAAGGCGGTGGCGCGTGCCATCCGCGCCTACGTGGACGGCGGCGGATTCCTCTTCGCCATGTGCAGCGCCACCGACAGCTTCGATATCGCCATGGCGGCCGGCGGCGTGGACATCGTGGCCGATCCCTTCGACGGCGATCCGCCCCAGGGCGGCTTCCAGGAGTCCCTCGACTACGACAAGTGCGTGGCCTTCGAGGACTTCACCCTGATCACGAGCCCGCTGGTCTACGAGTTCAGCGACATCGACGCCACCCAGGACGCGGCCCTGCGCGGCGAGGGCCGCGACTACTTCACCCTCTTCGAATTCTCGGCCAAGTTCGATCCGGTGCCCTGCATGCTCACCCAGAACCACGTGGCCGTGGTGGAGGGCTTCATGGGGCAGACCACGAGCTACCGGAAGGAATTCCTCAAGGACCATGTGACGGTGATGGGGGAAGTGGAGGGCGCCGATGAGGTGCGTTACCTGCACGGCAAGTCCGGCAAGGGCACCTACACCTTCCTGGGCGGCCACGATCCCGAGGACTATTCCCACCGCGTGGGCGATCCGCCCACCGACCTGAGCCTGCATCCCCACTCGCCGGGCTATCGGCTCATCCTGAACAACGTGCTGTTTCCCGCGGCGGAAAAGAAAGAGCGGAAGACCTAGGACGGTCCAAGTGTCCGTCCTGAATCCTCCGCTTCGAAGGTGGGCTCGATTCGCTCGGGCTAGTCCTCGCGGCGGAGCTGCAGCCAGCGTTTCTCGAGGTTCTTCACGATCTCTCGATAGGCCTCCGGCGGCGTGAACTCGTCGTTCTTGAAGACTCCTGGAAAGAAGAGGCCGTAGCTGTGGCCGTCGCGCCGGCGAACCTCGGCGTCGAGGGTGACCGAGAGGCCCTCGTAGGACATGCTGAGCTTGCCCTGGCCGCCCAGACAGAGATCGGGATCCTCATCGGGTTCGAACTCCACCTTCATGCCGCCGAAACTCACGTCCTTGGGGAGAGGAGTGAATTCGTTTCCGCGAGGACAGTGGAGCTTGACCTCGAAACCGGGAATGCCATCGGTGGGCACGCGAAATGTCCAGCGTACCTGCGAGACCGCGATCTGCTCGGGCAGTCGCAGGAAGAGCCGCTGGGAATTGCTGTCGCGGCCGGGGTGGCTGTCGCGCACCAGTGAGATGAACGCGTGAGCCTTGCCTTCGCGGAAGTAGGAGATCATGCAGGTGGAGAGGGGGAAGAACTGGACCTCTTCGGGAGCGTAGGTTTCGAAGATGATCGAGTTCTCGCTGAGCCTCGCGAACTGGCCCTGGCAGATCACATTGTTGTCGGTTTGGATGATGCCCACGCCGACCCGCTGGGAGCAGCACTCGCGCAGGTCTTCCTGCATGTCGTCCAGATCAAGCTGATACTCGGTACGGTCCTCGGCCGCCGGTTTCTCCGACTTGGACTCGCAACCCGTTTTCCAAAAGGACATAGATCCTCCCGCGGTTACCCATCCTCGCCATCACTCGATTCCCTTATGGATGTTTTCGGTCGAAAGGGAGGTGAACTGAATTCATATTCATGAAATAGCAAAAAAACCCAGGAATCGCAGTATTTGCTGAGCCCTATTCGTTACATAAAGATTCTTGGTATTGCGGATGTGAATAGACTAAATATTTAGAAGTTTTGCTAAGCGCCTGTGGCCCTTCGCCCTTTGACTCGAGTCGCCGGGAGGATAGACTTCCATCGTTTAGCGAACGGAGAGTCATGAGATTCGCGGACGAGCTGATTCCCGCCACCCTGGTCCTTCGGGAGAAGCGCTTTCTGGCCCACATGCGACTCGCCGATGGGCGCAAGGTGATCGCCCACACCAACAACACGGGCAGCATGCGGGGCTGCAAGGAGCCCGGCAGCAGGGTCTGGATCCGTGGCGCCGACAATCCCCGGCGCAAGCTGAAGTGGACCTGGGAAATCGTGGAGACGACCGAAGGCGCGCTGGTGGGCGTCAACACCGCCTTCGCTCAGAGGATCGCCGAGGAGGCCATCGCCGAAGGAATGATTCCCGAGCTTGCCGGCTTCGAAAGCATGAAAAGGGAGCAGGTCTCCTCGCCCGGATCGCGCATCGATCTTCTGCTCGAAGGAGAAGCCGGCCGAATCTGGGTCGAGGTGAAGAGCGTCACCCTCGCGGAGAAGGGCCACGCCATGTTCCCCGACGCGGTGAGTTCCCGGGGTCTCAAGCATCTGCGCGAGCTCGAGAGACGGGTCGCCGAGGGCGATGGCGCCGCGATGCTCTTCGTGATCCAGAGGGGCGATGCGGAAAGTTTCGGTCCCGCCGAGAGCATCGATCCGGACTACGCGGAGGGCCTGCGCCAGGCCGGCGCCGCCGGCGTTCAGCTTCTGGCCTATCGGGCCGAGGTGGGCCTGGAGGGAATCAGGATTGAAGGGAAAGTCCCGATTCGTCTCTTTCCCCTGTCCGATGCCGACGAGGAGCAAAGCGCCGAAAAGCGGCTTTAACCCGCGAAAATCGACAAGTCGTCAATGCGAGCTATACTCTTTTCGGACCCCATCAGGGGGTGGATGTGATGATGGGATACAGCGGGTCCAACTGCGAAGAATAGAGCGCGCGCGGCAGAGCCGTGCGCGCTTTTTCCTTCCACCCCACCCATCGCCCACCCCGCGACGAGAGGGGAGAGCATGAAACTTCGTTTGCTTATCACGCTTCTGGTCGTTTCCGTCCTGACGGCGAGCGCCCATTGGGATCCCGGAGACGGCCACAAGATGCACTGGCCCCAGACGCCCAAGCCCGGCGGCCTGGACATCGCCTTCCATCACTACGACACCGGCATCTTCTGGGCCTTGGGAGACGACTGGCAGTGCAGCCACACAGGACCGGTTACGGACATCCACTTCTGGATTTCCTTCTTCATGGATTTCGAAGTGCCCATCCCGTTCTTCCATGTGAGCATCTGGAGCAACGATCCGATGGGTCCCTACGGATACAGCCAGCCGCTGGATCTGCTTTGGGAGAGAGAGTTCATTGAAGGTCAGTACACCATCCGATACATGGATCCCGATCTGCAGGGTTGGTTCGACCCCTTCGAGGGATACATCATGCCCCAGAACCACAGCCTTTGGGCGCAGATCAACATCATCGACATCTACGATCCCTTCTTCCAGGTCGCGGGCGAGATCTACTGGCTCGTGATCATGTTCCCCGACATCCAGAACTGGACCGTCGGGTGGAAGGAGACCGATCAGAACTGGAACGACGACGCAGTCTGGTGGGATCCCTTCAACTACTACTGGCGCGAACTCTACAATCCCGAAACGGGGAACACCATCGATCTGGCCTTCGTGATCACCGGTCCGGAGGATACGAGTACCGAGGAGTCGACCTGGTCTCGGATCAAGCACCTGTATTGATTGCTCGAACTCCCGGTTCCCCGCGGTATCCCGCCGCGGGGTTTTCCTTGTCCATCGCTTGATGTTCATGGTCTCAGATGAGGGCATCCCAAAGCTGCCGATTCTACGAACGGGTGGCGGGAAACACCCCGGCCTTCCCCGAGCGGGTCTCCTGTTTCCCGCCAATAGTAATCTTCTAGCGATTCATGGTATAATTCCCGACGATCCCGTCCCCAATCTCGGGATCCACGCCAGCTCGGGAGGAATTCCACCATGCATCGCAGTCTGTTGCTGCTCGTATTGCTGTGTCTGTTCGCCCTGCCCGCCTTCGCCATCTGGGACGAAGACCACCTCGAGGACGCTCTGCCCATCTACGAGACCGAGCGCGAACGCCTGGTCTGGGAGGGCCGCGAGCATCTCATGCCCGGCCAGGATCGCGTGAGCGACCCGCCGCCGGTGGGGCCCGTCCGCAACGTGGCCGAGTGGGAACCCTGCACCGGCGTGATCATCCGCTATCCCCTGGGCATTCCCTACAGCCTGGTGCGTGATCTCGACGACGACCTTACGGTGCACGTGGTGGTGTCCAGCGGCTATCAGAATACCTGCCTGACCAATCTCGAGAACAACGGCGTGGACATGGACAAGGTCGAGCTCCTCGTGCGCAGCAACGACAGCTGGTGGACCCGTGACTACGGCCCCTGGTACGTCTTCGACGGCAGCGGCGACGCGGCCATCATCGACCACACCTACAACCGGCCCTGGCGTCCCAACGACAATCTGATTCCCATCTACTTCGCTAACCAGCAGGGCATTCCGGTTCACAGCCATGACATGTATCACACCGGCGGCAACTACATGACCGACGGGCACAACTACAGCTCGTCCACCGAACTGGTCTACGACGAGGCCTGGAGCGAGAACGGCATGAATGAGGCCGAGGTCGATCAGCTCATGTTCGACTACTACGGCATCGACAACTACATGGTGCTCGACTACATCGAGAGCGGCGGTATCCACCACATCGACACCTGGGCCAAGTTCATGGACGAGGAAACCGTCATCGTGAAGGACGTGTGGACGACCCACCACACCTACAACACCCTGAACCAGCGGGCGACCCTGCTGGCCAGCCTGCCCTCGTCGACGGGTCGGCTCTATCGCGTGTATCGCATCTACTGCTACAGCACGAGCAGCGGGCCGGCGAGCTACACCAACTCGCTCATCAACAACGACCGCATCTACATGCCCACCTTCGGCAACAGCAGCTACGACAACGACGCCATCGCGCTCTATGAAGAGGCCGCGCCCGGCTACGAGGTGCTCGGCTACTCGGGCAGCTGGTACTCCGACGACGCGCTTCACTGCCGCACCAAGAACGCCCACGACGTGGGCATGCTGCGCGTGGAGCACGCGCCCTATCGCGACGGCGAGTTCCATCAGGCGCCGGTGCCCATCACGGCCATGGTGGACGACCGCAGCGAGAGCGGCGTGAGCTCGGTGACCCTGCACTATCGTTTCGACGTGGGCCCCTGGCTCAGCGAGCCCATGGTCAACGTGGGCGGCGACAACTACGAATACGTGCTGCCGGCCCCCGTGGGAGCGCGGGACGTGATCACCCAGGTCTCCTACTACATCCACGCCGAGGACAACAGCGGCCGCGCCGAGGGCATGCCCCGCACCGAACCCGCGGCCTGGTACACCTTCGACATGGGATACCAGACCGGCGTCGAGACGCCTTCGGCCGAACCCGTGCAGCTGCATGCGAACTACCCGAACCCCTTCAATCCGAAGACCACCTTCAGCTTCGAGCTGGAATACGCCGACCGGGTGAAGCTGCAGGTCTTCGACGCCACCGGCCGCCTGGTGCGCACCCTCATCGACGGCGAGGTCGGCGCGGGACGCACCCAGGTCGAGTGGAACGGCACCGACGATCAGGGCCGCGCGCTGCCCTCGGGCGTATATCTGTATCGCCTCAAGGCCGCGGGAATCATGTATTCGAGGCCGGCGGTGTTGACGAAATAGTCTCCAGTCTCCAGTCACCAGTCTCCAACCCTCCTCCAACATCGGGGGAGGGTGTTTTTCTGGAGACTCGGGACCGGGGACTGGAGACTTTCCGGATATCTGGATAGCCTGACCCTTAATTGTAATAATTATAAGAACTTACATCGGCCTCTCACTTGACGCGGCGGCGAATGAACCGTATTCTTAAGGCCTGAATCAGGGACGAGGACCCGCTGGACCCCCTGGGTAACCGTCCAAATCGACGAGCCGACGTGAAGGGAGGTGGGGGCCCGCGGGCCCTACATCATGGAAAAGTACCCTCAGTGTTTGAAGTGCAACTCGGGCGACATGCTGCCCCTATCCGACTACGGACGCGATGGCGCCACCATCCAGTTCAAGGCTTGGGTGTGCAGCAATCCCGATTGCGGGCACAATGTGCGCATCGACAATGGCGAGATCAGCGTGGGACGTCCCATACGGCCCAACGGCAAGTAGCTGATTGTCAGGATTAAGCCCCCGCTTCGGCGGGGGCTTTTTTATTGGTTATTGCTGGATCACTGGCATTGCCCGGGTTCTCTAGACACCTACGGGCTGGGTTGTGACGCTCGCTCATAAGCCTCGGGGCTCACTTGCCCCAGATGACTGTGGCGACGCCTCACATTATAGAACATCTCGATGTAATCAAACAAATCGCTCCGTGCTTCCTCCCTCGTTTTGTAGATCCGCCTTCGGACTCGCTCTCGCTTCAAGGAACTGAAGAACGACTCAACGACCGCGTTGTCCCAGCAGTTGCCGCGACGACTCATGCTCGGCACGAGGCCGTGATCCGCGCAGAAGCGATGCCAGTCGTCGCTTCCGTACTGCGTGCCCTGGTCCGAGTGAATCAACACCGACTGCTTCGGTCGACGACGCCTGACGGCCATCAGCAACGCATCCAGCACCAACTCGCGCCGAAGCGACGGCTTCATCGACCAGCCCACGATCTTCCGCGAGTGCAGATCCATCACCACGGCTAGGTACAGCCAGCCCTGCCAGGTCCGGATGTAGGTGATGTCAGTCGCCCAGGCACGGTCCGGCTTCTCGACCGTGAACTGGCGGTCCAGGTGGTTGGGCGCCAGCTGGGCAGGAGCGCCTGCAGGTGCGCGGTGCCGCTTGTAGCCCCGATGCCCCTGGATCTTGTGCTCCCGCATGATCCGGGCGATGCGGTGACGGCCGCAGCGCTCGCCCGCTTCCCGCAGATCCTCCCAGATGCGAGGGCTCCCATAGGATCCGTCGCTGTCGACATGCGAACGGCGGATCAAAGCCAGCAGGCGCCGATCCTCGACGGCCCGGCGACTGAGAGGCTGCTTCCGCCAAGCATAGTATCCGGCCCGAGCCAGGCGCAGCACACGGCACATCGTCCGGACGGCGTGCTCGTGGCGATGCGCCTCGATGAACGCGTACTTTACTCGGGCTCCTTGGCAAAGTACGCGGCGGCTTTTTTTAGGATGTCCCGCTCTTCCTGCGTGCGCTTCAGCTCGCCTCGCAGCCGGGCGATCTCGCGCTTGGCTTCCAGCAGGGCCTCGGCATCGGCCGTACCTCGCTTCGACCGGCTCTGACGCACCCAGCGGTAGAGCGTCTCCCGGGCGATGCCCAGGCGTTCGGCGACTTCTTTGGGGGGATAACCGTTCTCGACGACCAGGCGAACCGCCTCAGCCTTGAACTCCAAAGTGTGATGGGAACGGGCCATGAAT
>CAYFNT010000006.1:0-156704 GCA_964344565.1 uncultured bacterium | reverse complement strand
GAAGAGTCGCGCGACGCGGGACCGCATGAAGAAGGATGCCGGCCAAACCGAGCTGCTAGAGCCTGAGCGCGAGGTGCCCGCGGCGGCGACGGCGCAGTCTTTGACGCTGCGCCTGTCGCCGCTTGCGAAGGCGAAGTTCGAAGCCATGCTCGAGAAGCTGATGAAGACGCATCATAGCGACCGGGAGCAGGTGCTGCTCATGGCGCTGGAATCGCTCTGCGCCGAGTCCACCCGGGTGGACGGCGCGGCGCCCTACCAGGTGGTGGTGCAGCACTGTCCCGAATGCGAGACGAAGTCCGTGGGACCCGAGCGCCGCCGATTGAGCACCGCGGAAAGCGCGCAGATCGATTGCGATTCACGAACGCAGACGCCTGGAGGTCGCAACAGGTCGAGCATTGCGCCCTCTCGAAGACGGGCGGTGCTGCAGCGCGACGGACACCGATGCCAGGCGAATGGCTGCCGCTCTACACATTTCCTCGAGGTTCACCACATTCGACCGCGCAGCCGAGGTGGCGGCAACGGCAAGGAGAATCTGATCACGCTCTGCTCGAACTGTCACCGGCATCTGCATGAGCGAGAGGGAATGATGTTGAAATCCTGAGTACGGAAGAGATTGCCAACATCAAAAGAGCGACTTCAAGAGGCTCCAGGAACTCTCTTCCACCGCTACGGGTGGACCTTCATCACATAGGCTTGAGTACGGATAGTAGTATTCATAGCAATCCCAGTCGCAGTTGAAAATGAAAGCACATCCCCAAGCTCGGATGCGTTCGCCATCGGCGCGCAGTGTCGAGATGCAATCGCAATCGTCTCCGGGAGCCACGCTCATATGGTGGTGGTAGCCGATCCAATCTGTGTCGAACATCAGGAACTCCATTGTCCCGATGTGCACGATACCAAGGCCCGCGCCCTGGGCTTCAGTCCACTGGATCGAGAAGTTCGTTCGCAAGTCTCCTGCCACAAGATCGGAAGTGTAGTGGAAGGTGATCTGTCCGACCGGATAGCCCTCGTTGCTGGACATGTTATCCAGCTTGAACTCCGCAGCGAGGATGCCTTCGTGCCAAGAGTCGTCCAATAGTGCGATGATGTGCAACTCGAGGGGGAGGTAGGGAAAGATATCCTCGAACCATTCGGTTCCCTGATCGTCTGCGAACACCCCGATGAAATCACTTTCCATTGGCCATTCAGACCGTACGTCGGAACTCGCGCTCAGATTGAGTCCAAGTAGAAAAGTAAGGGCAATCGCCGTCTTCATGTTCCCTCCAATACCCTAAAACAGGGCTTTCACGTGGCTCCAGGAACTGTTCTCAACAGCTACAAGGGGTCCGACCACACAATTGTTTGAAGGTGAGTAGTCGTAACATGAATCGTATGGGCTACAATTGAAGAAGAACGCGCAACCAGCCGCAGGCAAGAACAGCCCGTTGCCGTCGACTACCTCCAGGCAGCCGCAATCCATCCCAGGCCTGACTGCAATCTCGTATTCAGGGCCTATCCACATTTCATCGAACATGAGGAATTCGAAAGTAGCGATTTGAACTATGCCATGGCCGGCACCGATGGAGTTGTCCCAGGAAATCTCTATCTCGGTCGAGATGTCGCCTGAGAAATGATCACATGCAAACTCAAATGTGTATTGGCCATCGGGATATCCATCATTGCTCGGCAAGTTCTCTAGTCGAAACCTTGCGGAACGAATCCCAGACTCGAAGGAGGTTCTTAGAATCGCGATAAGATACACATCGATCGGGATGTAGGGCACGATGGGGGTATCCAGTGTGTAGGCACCTTCATCCCCGAATAGACCGATGATGTCATTTTCCGGCCAATCGTCACATTGAGTGTCAGCCAACAATGCGTTGGAGATCAGAAGAGCGCATACAATTAGAATTAATCTCTTCATGCTTAATGCCTTTTGTGTGTGAGTATTCTACCAACAAACAAGTTTGTGGGCAAGGATTGGGGCTTTCAATCAGCATTGCGATTGCGATTCCAGATTTCTTCTCCTCTACCTCCCCCCGTTGACAGTCCCAAGCGCCGATGATACTTTGACTTATCCGAAAAACTAGCTGATCTCGCCAACCCCTTCCCAGGCAGGACGCCTCTGTGAAGCCCGGTTTCCTCAAAGGTCTCAAGCTCGACGCTTCCGGACTCAAGGCCGCCCTGCAGGATGATCTCGCCCGCGTCGACGAGTTCATGACCGGCGCCCTGGGCTCGGACATCCCCTACATCGACCGGCTGGGCGACGAGGTCTTCCGATCCAGCGGCAAGCGTTTGCGCCCGGCCCTGGTGATCCTGGCCGCGGGCGCTCCCGGCGAGAGCAACGAATCGACCATCACCGCCGGCGGGGTGGTGGAGATGATCCACACGGCCACCCTGCTCCACGACGACGTGGTGGACGCCAGCGAGCTGCGCCGCGGACGGCCCACGCTCAACGCCCGCTTCGGCGACGGCCCGGCCATCCTCATGGCCGACTACATCTACTCGCGGGCCATCACCCTGCTCGTGGAGGCCGAGCTCACCCAGGTGCTGAGCCTGCTCGCCTGGACCGTCCACAAGATGAGCATCGGCGAACTGCTGCAGCTGGAGCTCAAGGAGCGGGGCCCCCTGGACCGCGAGGCCTATTTCCAGGTCATCTACGAGAAGACGGCGCGGCTCATCGAGGGCAGTTGCCGGTCCGGGGCGATCCTCGGCGGGCGCAACAGCGCCGAGATCGAGGCTCTGGGCACCTATGGGCGCAGCATGGGGTTGAGCTTCCAGATCGTGGACGACATCCTCGACTACCAGTCCGACGAGGAAACCCTGGGCAAGCCCGTGGGCAGCGACCTGTCCGAGGGCAAGCAGACCCTGCCCCTGCTCATGGCCTACGAATCGGGCGATGAGCCCACCCGCGGGAAAATCCGCGAGCTTCTCGGCGACCGCGAGGCCCTGCCCGAACTGGTGAATCTGGTGCGCGAGAACGGTGGCCTCGAAGCCGCCATGGAAGAGGCCCGCCGCCTGGGTCGCGAGGCGCAGAAGGCCCTGGAAACACTGCCCAAGGGACGCGTACGCGAGGCCCTCGAGGCCACCGCGTCCTTCGTCACGCAACGGGAGTTCTGATGAGCGAAATCAGCAACGAAGCCCTGGCCCAAACGGCCGCACAGCTCAGCCTCGAGAAGAAGGCCGAGGACGTCATGATCCTCGACCTCCGCGGCCTCAGCTCGGTCACCGACTACTTCGTCATCTGTTCGGGCAGCAGCGACGTGCATGTGAAGGCCATTGCCGACTTCGTCCAGGATGAGCTGCTCAAGATCAACGTGAAGCCCAAGGTCAAGCCCTGGCATGTGGAGGGCGCTGACACCCAGCGATGGGTGCTGCTGGATTTCGTGAACGTGGTAGTGCACATCTTCCGGGCGGAGACCCGCGAGTACTACGCGCTGGAAAAACTATGGGGCGACGCGCCCATGGAGGAGATCCACGACGAGGGCGCCCGGCCATGAAAGACCTGATCGCGCAGGTCCTTCGGGACTATTTCGAGGCCCGGCACGCCGATGCCGGGCTTTTCCAGGGCGAGAGGCCGCTGAAGATCCAGCTGGACAATCCCCGCGACCGCTCCCACGGCGACCTGGCCTGCAACGTGGCCATGGCCTCGGCGAAGCGCCTGGGCATGCCGCCCCGCGAGCTGGCCGAAGGGCTCGCCGCCTGGTGCAACGAGAAACTTGAGGGACGCGCCACGGCCGAGGTGGCCGGGCCCGGCTTCCTGAATTTCCGACTGGCCGCCGGCGAGGTGCACGCGGCCCTGGCGAGCATCCTGGCGCTCGGGTCGGAATACGGACGCAGCGAGGTCGGCGGCGGCGAAAAGATCAACCTGGAGTTCGTGAGCGCGAATCCCACGGGCCCTGCGGTCGTGGTGTCGGCCCGGGCCGCGGCCTTCGGATCGACCCTGGCCCGCATGCTCGATTTCTCGGGCCACACGGTCACCCGCGAGTACTTCCTCAACGACGCAGGCGGACAGGTCAGGACCCTGGGCGCTAGCCTCATCGCCCGCTGGAAAGAGCGCCAGGGCGAGCCGCTTTCGATTCCCGAGAACGGCTACCACGGCCTCTATCTCAAGGACATGGCTGAAGCCATGGAAACCGCGAGGGCCGAGGAAATGCTGTCCGCCGATGATCCGACCGAAGCCTTCGCCCGCTACGCCATCGGCCAGCTCGTGGGTCAGGTGCGCCAGCAGATGGACGCCTTCCGCACGCCCTTCGACGTCTGGTTCAGCGAGAAGAGCCTGCACGAAGGCGGAAAGCTCGAAGAGGCCCTCGCCTATCTGAACGAGAAAGAGCTCACCTACGAAAAGGAAGGCGCCGTCTGGTTCAAGACCAGCGACTTCGGCGACGAGAAAGATCGGGTGGTGCTCAAGAGCGATGGCGTGGCGTCCTATCTGCTCGCCGACGTGGCCTACGCCCGCGACAAATTCGCCCGCGGCTTCCAGAAAGCCATCTACGTGCTCGGTCCCGATCACCACAGCCACGTGGCCAGACTCAAGGCCGTGGCCCAGGCCATCGGCGCGGGCGCGGATTGGCTGGAAGTCATCCTGCTTCAGTGGGTGACCCTGGTCGAGGGCGGAGAGGCCGTGGCCATGAGCAAACGGGCCGGCGAGTTCGTGACCATGGAGGATCTTGTCGCGGACGTCGGCGTGGACGTGGCGCGCACCTACTTCCTGACGCGCCGGGCCGAAAGCCACCTGGACTTCGATCTGGAGATGGCCCGGGAGCAGAGCAGCAAGAGCCCCATCTTCTACGCCCAGTACGCCACGGCGCGCATCGCGGGCGTGCTGCGCAAGGCTGCGGATGACGGCGTTGCCGAGCCCGCCGATCCCGATCTGTCGCTCCTGGCGGAGGAGGAGGAACTGGCGCTCATCCGGGAGCTCGAACGTTTCCCCGAACTCATCGCCGCGGCGGCGAAGGCCCGGGAGCCCAACCGGCTCTTCCAGTATCTGAGCGAGGTGGCCACGCTTTTCCATCGTTTCTACCACGAGCATCAGATCGTGTCCGGCGACGCGGCGCTCAGCGGCGCGCGGCTCGCTCTCTGCCGGGCCACGCGGCAGGTCTTCGTGAACGGACTCGATCTCATGGGCGTGGACGCCCCCGAAAGGATGTGAGGATGAACGGGAAGCAGGCCAGCATCCTGGTCGTGGGCTCGGTCGCCTACGACGATCTGCGCACGGCGACGCAATCGGGCGAAGGCCTGCTGGGCGGGAGCGCGTCGCATTTCAGTTTCTCCGCGGCGCTCACGGGAGTCGTCAGCCGAGTGGTGGCCGTGGTGGGCGACGATTTCGAAGCGAAGGATCTCGCCCGCCTGGAAGCCGTGGGGGCCGATCTGGGCGGCGTGGCGAAGCGTCCCGGGAAGTCCTTTCGGTGGGGCGGCGAGTACAACGAAGACTTCAGCAGCCGCGAGACCCTCTTCACCGAGCTCGGTGTCTTCGAGGATTTCCAACCCGAGCTCCCCGGCGATTTCGCCGACGAAGAGATCGTCTTCCTGGCGAACATCCATCCCACCCTGCAGGGACAGGTCCTGGATGCGGTCCACGGGCCGAAGCTCGTGGCACTGGACACCATGAATCTCTGGATCAACACTACACCCGAGGAGTTCGCCGCCGTGCTGCCGCGGGTGGATCTGCTCTTCCTCAACGACGAGGAAGCCAGGCTCCTGGGCGGCCACTCCAATGTGGTGAGGGCAGGCGAAAAGATCCTCAAAAAAGGCGTAAAGAATATCTGCCTCAAGAAGGGAGAGCACGGTGTCCTGCTCTTCGTGGATGGCGAGATCATTCCCCTGCCCGGCTATCCCGTCAAAGAGTTGATCGATCCCACCGGAGCCGGCGACTCCTTCGCGGGAGGCGTCATGGGAAGCCTGGCCGTGGCCGGCGATCTAACGGCCGAGACCCTGCGCGAGGCGGCGCTGGCCGGCTCGGTTCTGGGATCCCTGGCGGTGGAGGGCTTGGGAGTGAAGGGCCTGGAGGGACGCCGCCGGGAGGAATTCTCGGATCGTCTGGACCACTTCAAGGCCCTATTGGGGATTTCAGGCAAGTCGTAAAAAGCCCGCAAATTCTCAGAAATTGTTTTTTGTGAGGGAGTTATGGTAGAATTGTGTTCTAGTTTCCTCACTTCGATCCCTTCGCTTCAACAGGTCCGATAGCGAGGGGTTGTTTTTCGCCGAGCAGGAAGGACAGTCATGGCGAGCGTACCCGAACCCCGGAGAGCGGCGAGACTCTGGTTGGCCATCGTGTTGGTGCTGGCCATCCTGCTGCTGGTCAGCGCCTTCCTGCCGGGCGAGCGGGTCCTTCGCGGCATCTGCGTGCTGGAGCCGACCTGTCGCTGGAATCTGACCGAATTGCGCCCCGGCACCTTCGAATCGAAGGCCATGGACCTGGCCGCCGATCGGCTCATCCACTACCGGCTCTTCGAGTTCGACCGTCCCAGTCTCATGGACCTGAAGCTGCCCGCCCTGGAATCCGGCCAGGCCGTGCCTATCGAAGCGGGCCAGATCGTCGTACGATTTTCGGCTTCGAGTCTCGACCTTCAGATCGCCGAGCGCCGTAGCCTGCTGAGTTCGGCCAAGGCGCGGCTGGCGGTGCTGGAAGCGGGCGCCAAGCCCGAGGAGATCGACCACGCCACCGTGGCCGTCGAGCAGGCCCGCGCGGATCTCGAGGCCTATCGCAACACCTACTCTCGCACCGAGCAGCTCTACGCCGATGGCATCGCCTCGGCCCAGGAGTGGGAGGAAGTCCAGGGTCTCTTCCGGCTCAAGGAACTCAACTTCGATCTGGCCGAAGCCGAACTGCGGATCCTGAGTTCGGGCGCCAAGCCCGAGGAGCTAGAGGAAGTCCGGGTGAGCATCGCCGGCTACGAGGAAGAACTCGCGGCCCTGGAGACCATGCTCGAGGCCCAGGAGATCGCCAGCCCCATCGACGGGCGGGTGATGCTCGGCGGCGCGGAAGGCCCATTGCTCAGCGCCGGCAGCGTCGATTCCATGATCGTGAAAGTGATGCTTCCCCAGCGCAAGGCCCGCTACCCCGAAGCCGGACAGAGCTTCGTCGCCCGCGTCCCGGGCGCGGGCATCTACGAAGGCGAGATCGTGCGCGTGGACCGTCGGCCCATGGCCACCGAAGCGGGCACCTTCCTTTTCGCCATCGGCACCATCCACAACAAGGAGGGCATCCTGGAAGAGGGCATGCAGGGGCGCGCAGAGATTCACTGCGGCAGCACGAGCATGCTCGACCTCTTCCTGGGCGATCTGCTCTGGGCCCTCGGCTTCAAGAACGGCGAAGAAGGCTCGGCGCTGAAGCCCATCCAGGGATGGGGGGTGCTCCTTGGGAACTAGACGCAGCGGATTTCAGCGATACGAGCTGAAGTACCACATTCCACGAACCTTCATTCCCGATCTCAGGGCGCTCATCGAGCCCTACGTGATGCACGATCCCCATTGCGCCGACCTGCCAGGCCATCACTACACGGTGCGGAGCATCTATTTCGACACCGAGGATCTGCGTTTCTACTTCGACAAGCTCGACAGCGTTCGCGTGCGCAAGAAGCTGCGGGTGCGCACCTACAATCTGGCCGAAGA
This sequence comes from uncultured bacterium, assembly GCA_964344565.1. Classification (GTDB taxonomy): domain Bacteria; phylum Krumholzibacteriota; class Krumholzibacteriia; order JACNKJ01; family JACNKJ01; genus JACNKJ01. Next base: position 149,111 of record CAYFNT010000006.1, on the reverse strand, counting down.
CGCGGCCCCGGCATTCCTCGAAATCAAACGCAAGATCGGACGGCGGGGCCTGAAGGAACGGCTCATGATAGACATCGGTGAGGTGGAGCCGGCCATCAACGGCGCCGATCCCGAAGAGGTCCTCCCCGGATTGCCCTTCCTCAGCCGCAAGGTGCTCGACAAGTTCCGATTCAATCTTCGCACGGGCGACATGCGCCCGGTGGTCCTGGTGGTCTACGAGCGCGAGGCCTTCATCGGCCGCGAGAACGATCGCTACCGGGTGACCTTCGATCAGGACATCCGCAGCCTCATCAACCCGGACCTGGAGCAGATGTTCGTGGAAAACGAACTGCGCCAGTTCGAGGAGGACCGCTTCGTTCTGGAAATGAAGTTCGACGAACGCATGCCCCGTTGGATGACCCGCGTGGTGCGGGAATTGGATCTGCGGAGCCAGTCCTATTCCAAGTACGAGCACGGCATCGACACATGGACGCCGCACCCGCATTGAGTCCTTAAGGAGCCGCCCGGATGGAAACCCTACTTCGTTCACTGGCGCTACGGCCCGAGCCCTGGACCACCGGCGAGATCGTCGTCAATCTTGCCGTGGCCTTCATGATGGGCCTTTTCATCGCATGGACCTACCGTTCCACGCACCGCCAGCTCACGGTTTCCTTCTCCTTCATGAACACTCTCGTGCTGCTGGCCCTGATCATGACCCTGGTCATGATGGTCATCGGCAACAACATCGCCCGCGCTTTCGGTCTGGCGGGCGCCATGTCCATCATCCGATTCAGGACGGTGGTCAAGGACGTGCGGGACACGGCCTTCGTCTTCTTCGCCCTGGCCAGCGGCATGGGCACGGGCACGGGCAACCTGCGACTCTCCCTGGTGGGCACCCTGCTCATCGGCCTGTTCATCTTCATCCTCCACTGGACGCGCCACGGCTCGGTCTCGCGAAACGAGTTCCTGCTCAATCTGCGCATGCTGCCGCCGGATAGCGAAGAGGAGCGGAAGGTCTATGTGCCCATCTTCGAGCGCTTCCTCAAGAAGCACCGCCTGGTCACGGTGAAGTCCACGAAAATGGGGGACTCGCTGAAGATGACCTTCCATGTCGTGATGAAGGATCCGGAGGAAACCGAGTCCCTGGTGGCCGAATTGTCGGGCCTGGAGGGCATCCACAGGGTTTCCATGTCCTTCGGCGACACCAGTGAAAACTAATCATTGCCACGTTTTTTGATCTGTTAGATGATCCTGGCCGCACCGGGGCTTCTATGCTAATATGAGCCCCTCGGCCCGATTAGACCAGTGATGACACCGTGTGGAGGCACCTTGTCGACGACCGAGTCCCGTCCCGCTCCCGACATTCCCGAACTCGAGAAGCTCATCCAGGGCATCCATGATGTCACTGGCTGCCGCATTATCACGGGCGAGGCCGGCGAGATCACGGAGATCCATGTGACGGCCGTCTCGGATCGTTCGGGTCGCATCATCGCGCGGGACGTGGACACGCTTCTGAACGTCAAGGCCGGCATCGATGTGGATCACCGGAAGATCGGCGTGGCGGTGACGGCTCCGGCCCCGAGCGAGGCCGAAGCGACGCCTGAGCCGAAGCCTGAGCCGAAGCCGGAAGCGGCCCCCAAACCTCGTCCGCTCTACGCCGCGCCCGAGCCCGTGGAGCAACTCATCGTCGAGGAAGAGGAAGCGGCCGAGCTCCGTCCCATCATCCGCAAGGTGGGAGTCTTCCACGAGGACAACCAGGTCCACGCCGAGGTCACCCTGAACCTCGGCGGCACCAAGGCGGTGGGCGAGGCCAAGGACGCCGATACGCCCTCGGGCCACATCGCCGCCCTCATCCGCGCCACCCTCGAGGCCCTGCTCATCATCTACGACACGAAGATTCGCTTCTCCGATCCCCAGTTCCGCATCGTGACCCTGGGCAATGAAGAGATCTTCCTGGTTCATCTCAGCGCCGTGGAGGGACGCAACGTCCACTCCTTCGCGGGCTCGGCCATCATTCGGCAGGACAGCCGGCAGACGGCGGTCATGGCCACCCTCGGCGCTCTGAACCGGATCATGGGGCTCTGGGCCAAGCGCTCCGTGGTGGAATACGATATCCTTTAGATAAATCATAGTTTCCGAAACTATCTTTCCTTTGACATGAGACCCGTTCATCCGGCAAGGTCTAGCCAGACCGGGACGGTGGCCACGACCAGCGTAGCGGAACCTCCTATAGCGGAGCGAATTGCGAGACCAGATTCGACTCCAAGGAGGTGACACATGTGGTTTATCATCCTTGATTGGTTCTTCGGTGACGTAGATACCAAGGTTTGGTGGTAAGGCGCGTCGCCGCCCCGGTCCCCTTCTTCCGGAGTTCCCCGTGGCGAACATCTTCCAGGGCTTTCGCTGGCCATTCATCACATACTACCTGGCCGTCAGCCTATCCGGCTATCTGGCCCTGGCCTACTGGTGGGGAGACCTGGACCCCGCCATGCTCATCCAGTACCTGGTCTTCATCCTCCTGACCATCGTCGCCGATCTCGTGAACCTGAACCTGCCTCGCGGCGGCGCGGCCATCAGCGTGTCCACGCCCATCACCTTCGCGGCCATCGTCATTCTCGGTCCGGGCCCGGCGGCCTGGGTGGAGGCCGTGAGCGCGCTGGTGGTGGAAGGCTTGGTGAACCGCCGACCACCCATGAAGATCTTCTTCAACGTGCCGGTGCTCGCGGTATCGGTGGGCATCGCTGGCCTGGCCTTCCAGGCCATGCCGTGGGGAGGAGCGACGCCGGACTTCTCCACGCCGCACTTCCTGATTCCCCTGGTGGTCATGGGCGTCGTGCACTACCTGGTGAATACCTCGCTGGTGGGCATGATCATCGCCCTGAGCGAGGGGCGCAGTCCGCTTCAGATCTGGCGCACCAACTTCGGCTGGATCTTCCGCCACGTGATCACCTTCGTGCCCATCACCGCCGTCGTCATCCTGGTCTATCAGCTGGCGCCCTGGACCATGGCGCTGTTCATCATCCCGATTCTGCTCGTCAGGTACGCCTACCAGCTCTACCTGGGCATGCGCGAGGTGCACATCAGCACCCTGGCGGCCCTGGCCAGCGCCCTGGACGCCAAGGATCCCTACACCCACGGGCATTCCTACCGCGTGAGCCGATACGCCCTGCTCATCGGCGAGGAGATGGGCCTGCCCGATCAGCAGCTGCAGGCCCTGGAGTACGCGGCCCTGCTGCACGACCTCGGCAAGATCGGCATCGACGGCGAGATCATCGCCAAGCCCGGGAAGCTCACGCCCGAGGAATACGAGATGATGAAGACCCATCCGGCCAAGGGCGCCAAGATCATCGAGCGCCTGCGCTTCCTGAAGGAGGCGGCCGCGATCGTGAAGTACCACCACGAGCGCGTGGACGGGCAGGGATATCCCGAGGGTCTCAAGGGCGATGAGATTCCGCTCATGGCGCGCATCCTCCACGTGGCCGACACCTACGACGCCATGACCAGCAGCCGGCCCTATCGCGAAGCGCTCAGCGAGGAACGGGCCATCGAGGAACTTCGGAAGTACCGGGGAACCCAGTTCGACGAAGGCGTCGTGGACGCGCTCGTCGCTCTCTACGAGCAAGGGAGCATCGAGACCATTCGCGACGACGTGCCCATCGAGATCTACGAAGCTCTGAACGAGGCCTAGATGAAGTACAAGGACAGTGGCGTTGACATCGACAGGGCCGGCAAGGCTCTGAAGAGCGCAGGGGCCGCCATCAAGGAGACCTGGGGCGAGCGCGTTCTCTCGGGCGTGGGCGCCTTCGGCGGTCTCTTCGACGGCGCCGGTCTGGCGAAAGATCCGGTGCTGGTCTCGAGCATCGACGGGGTGGGCACCAAGCTCAAGGTGGCCTTCGCCACCGGGCGCCACGACAGCGTGGGTCAGTGCCTCGTGAATCACTGCGTCAACGACATCCTCGTGCAGGGCGCCAGGCCGCTGTTCTTCCTCGACTATTTCGCCACAGGCGGACTGGAGGACGGCGTCCTCGAAGCCGTGATCGGCGGCATGGCCAAGGCCTGCGGCGAGAACGGCTGCGCCCTCATCGCCGGCGAGACCGCCGAGATGCCGGGCTTCTACACCCAGGGAGAGTACGACCTGGCCGGCTGCATCGTGGGCGTGGTGGAGCGCGCTGGCGTCATCGACGGATCGACCAGCCAGCCCGGCGACCGGCTCGTGGGATTCGCCTCCAGCGGACTGCACACCAACGGCTACAGCCTGGCGCGCAAGGTGCTGCTGGACGAGGGGCCCTACGAAGTCGATTCCACTCCCGAGGAACTGGGCGGCGTCAGCGTGGGCGAGGCCCTGCTGGCGGTGCACCGCAGCTACCTGCGGCAGTATCAGGCCATTCTCGAGGCAGGAATCGCGGTGAAGGGCATGGCGCACCTGACCGGCGGCGGCTTCACCGACAACATTCCCCGCGTACTGCCCGAGGGCTGCGGCGTGCGCGTGAAGCGCGGAAGCTGGACCGTTCCGCCCATCTTCCGGCTCATCCAGACCCATGGAGGCGTGGACGAGGACGAGATGCACCGCGCCTTCAACCTGGGCGTGGGCTACGTCTTCATCGTCTCCTCCGAGGATGCCGATCGCCTGGCCGGGCTCGGGCTCGAGCATCACATCGGCGTGATCGGCGAGGTCGCCGAGGGCGAAGGCGTCGTCTACGAATAGCCGGCAAACAGCGCCGGAGCATCGGCGCTCGATCCTGTGGAACTCTCTCTGAGCATTCGCAAGTCGTGCAATGGCGCGGCGATTCGCGCGCGCCGAATGCGGCATGCGCCTTGCCATGTCCCCGGCAAGGAGGTTCCATGGCCGCCACTGCCCCCGCACTGCGCGACACCGCCCTAGCCCCGTCCCTTTTCACATTGCTCGAAGAAAGGTTTCCCGGCAGCCGCTGGGACATCCTCGAGGAGCATGCCGCCGGGTTCCGATTGCGCCACGGGCGCATTCCCGGCGAGCCGCCCTCGCCGGACCGATTGCGCGAGGCCGACGGGCCGCCGCCCATCCTCATCGAAGGGAGGCGAGGTTCGCAATTGGATCTCGGCCCGGCCTTTCGTCCCCTCGGAATGGTGGATGCGCTCTGGCCCCTGGACGAGGGCCTCTGGGTCCTGGCGCGCATGAAGGCGGATTCGGCCCGCAAGCTCGAGCGACGCCGCGAGTGGCTGGGTTTCATGCTGGCCGAGTTGTCGAGGGCGGAGGAACCGAATCAGGCGACCATGGACTTTCACTCCATTTTGCACCATCCCGACTCGCCGGTGGCGGAACTGCTCGAGCAGCTCGAGCGAGTGGCCCGCAGCGACACGCCGGTGTTTCTGGAGGGAGAGTCAGGAGTCGGCAAGGAACTTTTCGCGCGGGCGCTGCATCGGCTGTCCGCCCGATCCGGCGCGGCCTTCGTCGCCCAGAACGGCGGGGCGCTCACCGATTCGCTCATCGAGAGCGAACTCTTCGGGCACAGCCGCGGCTCCTTCACCGGAGCCCGCGAAGAGCGCGTGGGGCTTTTCGAGATGGCCCACGGCGGCACCTTCTTTCTGGACGAGGTAGGCGACCTCAGCGCCATGCTGCAGGTGAGGCTGCTGCGGGTGCTGCAGGAGCGGTCCATCCGGAGGGTGGGCGAGAACCGCCTGCGTCCCGTGGATTTCCGCCTGGTCAGCGCCACCCACCGCGACATGGAATCGAAGATCGGGGCCGGCGAGTTCCGCGAGGACCTCTGGTTCCGGCTCAACGGCTTTCGCCTGCGCATCCCGCCGCTGCGGGAACGGCGCATGGACATCCCGGTGCTCGCCGAACACTTCCTGCGGGAGGGCCTGCCCGGGGCGCGCACCTTCATGCGCGGCGTGTCGCCGGGAGCGGCGGCGCTCATGCGGCGCTACGCCTGGCCGGGCAACGTGCGGGAGCTCCAGAACGAGATCGCCCGGGTGCTGGCCCTCTACGGCGAGCAGCCCGTGCTCGAGCGCTGGATGCTCGGCGAGCAGATCTTCGACGGCGTGGAACCCGAGGAGCCCATGCGCCTGGCCGGGTTGAGCCTGTCGGAGGCGCAGGAGGATCTGGAGCGGCGCATGATTCGGCGGGCCCTGATCAAGTTCCAGGGGAATCGCAGCGCTTCGGCGCGGGCTCTGGGATTGAGCCGACAGGGTCTGCTCAAGAAGCTCAAGCGCCTGGATCTGGAGCGCGTGGCGAAGGACTGAGCTGCCCGAGCTGGTCGCAAATCGCGACCAGCTCGGAATCTCGTGGTCACGATTCGTGACTTCGAGTTTACGTATGTCCACCCGGGTGTACTCGTTCAAGACTAGAAGAGTGTTTTTACCCGGCTCCAGTCGGATTCTTCAAGCGCGGTCGGGATGCCGGAGCATGCGCAATCGTAGTCATCCGCATTAAAGCAGAACCACCCTCCAGTTACTGATACTAGCTCGAAGTTGTTATCGACCAGGACTAGACAATCACAATCGTATCCTGGAGCTACAAACATAATGTGATTTTCGGCGATCCAATTCGGATCGAACATGATGAATTCGATGGATCCGAGATACACCCAGGGCGGCAATTGGGGCTCGCTGAATGCGATGGAGAAATCCCAGCTTACATCCCCGATGGTTAGGTCTGTGGCCCAATTCTCCGTCGCTACTCCGATAGGGTAACCGGGGTTTCCAGGGTAGTTCGCAATTCGAAATTCGGCAGCGGTGACCCCGCCAGGGATAGTGTGGATTCTTGCCGCAACGTGGACTTCGAGTGGCTCAAATAGAATGATGTTTGCGGTGCAGTCATCGGTGTCCATGTCGTACCAGATTCCGAGGACATCCCAGGCGAAAGCAGGACTGACAAGGAGAGACAGCAACACCCAAAGCAGTGGAAAGACTCTCATCGTTCCTCCTTTAAATAGTCTAGTGTGACAATTCTATCCAAAACATGATTGAGAGATCAAATCATTTTAAAGATTGGACTTGGCCGCCTGGCACGAACTCCTTACACTGCGCCGCGTCAGGAGGATCCATGCGCCTTCGCCTTGCGGCAGCCGGCCTGCTCAGCGCCATCATGTTTCACCTCGCCCTGCCCGGCGGCGGCTCGCCCTGGCTGGGATGGGGCGTACTGCTGCTGCCGCTCATCGCCTTCGACCGCCTGAACGCGCCCGCCAAGGATCTGGGGCGCTACATGGCCCTGCCCATGGGCCTCGTCTTCGGCGTGCTCGAGTATCGCTGGATGCGCGAGCTGGTGCCGGCCAGCGACGTGACCATCCCATGGATCATGATTCCCGCGGTCATCGTGTGGACCTTCTACATCACCCTCTACTTCTGGATCTTCTTCCGCGGCATGGCCTGGCTGCGGGACCGTCTCGGCCACCCGGCCATCTGGGCCGCGCCTGCCCTCTGGGTGCTGCTCGAATGGATCCGCAGCAGCGGGGTCTTCGCCTTCAGCTGGATGAACCTGTCCCAGACCCAGGCCGCGCCCGGCGGCACCCTGGCGCCGGCGGGATGGATCGGCGGCATCGGCATGAGCTTCCTCATGGTCTTCCTTCAGGTGGCGGCGGTACGCGCAGCCGATCTGAAGGGCCGCGACGGGCCCATGGCGCGCATCCTCCTGGCCGCGGGCTGCGCGCTGCTGCTGCTCATGCACGCGCCGGTGAGCGCGCCGAACACGGGCATCCTGCGCGTGGCGGCGGCCCAGGGGAATATCCGCCTGGAGGACAAGTGGGAGCGCAGCTATCGCGACGAGAACCTGCGCATCTTCCGCGAGCTCACCGAAGAGGCGGCGGCCGAGGGCGCCGATCTGGTGGTCTGGCCCGAGACGGCCGTGCCGGTGAACGTGCTCTGGAACCGCGGCATCGACGAGAAGCTGCGGGCCATCGCGCGGGATGCGGGCGTGCATATCCTCACGGGCTTCCAGGCCCTGGCGCCGGCCGATCACGGCTACCACTACAGCAACGCCCTGGGACTGATCTCGCCGAACGGCGCCCTGGAAGGGGTTTACCGCAAGGCGCACCTATTGCCCTTCGGCGAGTACATCCCCTTCGCGGGATGGCTGGTGCCCGGCGTGAACATCGACCTCGGGCAGGCCAACTTCGATCCGGGGCGCGGAGAGCGCGTCTTCGAGGGCGAGCGCTTCCGCGTGGCCGGCTTCATCTGCTACGAGATGGGATTCGCCGGCGACGCCACGCGGGCGGCGCGGCGCGGTGCGAACATCCTGGCCAATCCCACCAACGACGGCTGGTTCGAGCACAAGATCGCTCTGGAGCTGCACGCGGCGCTCTCGCCCATGCGCGCGGCCGAGACGGGCCTGCCCGTGGTGCGATGCGGCAACTCGGGCATCACCATGATCATCGATTCGCGGGGGCGCGTGCTGGACCGCCTGCCCATGTACGAGCGCGACCTGCTGGTGGCCGACCTGGCCCTGCCCGCGCATCCGAGCTTCTATGCCCGCACGGGTCACTGGCTGCCGCTGCTGCTGGGGATCCTCTACTCGGCGATCTGGCTGGGGCTTTCGCTGAGGGCGAGATCCGGGGCGAGAAGCTCGTCCCAGAGCCGCTCGTAGCCCGCGATCACCCGCGCGAAATCCTGCATGCGCTCCTCGGCCAGGGGACTGGCCGGCTGGGAGCGGAAGTTCCGCGGATCGATGTACTTCCCGTTCACCTTCATGCGGTAGTCCAGATGCGGGCCGGTGGCCAGGCCCGTGGATCCCACGTAGCCGATCACCTGCCCCTGGCGCACGCGATTGCCCTGTCCGGATCCGTTGGCGAATCGCGACAGGTGCATGTAGGTGGTCTCGATGCCGCCGGCGTGGCGGATCCTGAGGTAACGGCCTGCCTGGTTGTCCCGCGTGCGGCGGGAGACGGTGCCGTCGGCGGTGGCCATCACCGGCGTGCCGTGGGGCGCGGCGTAGTCGATGCCCGGATGGGGGCGCCGATAGCCGAGTATGGGATGCAGGCGATTGTGGCTGAAGCCCGAGCTGATGCGCGTGAAGCTGAGCGGCGCGCGCAGGAACTGCCGGGCCAGGGAGCCGCCGTCGCGATGATAGTAGTGCCGTTCGCCGCGCTCGTCGTGGAGCAGGAAGGCCTCGTAGGTCTCTCCGCCCACGATCATGCGCGCGCCCAGCACGCGGCTCTTCTCCTCGTCGCGGTCGGGGCGGCGGCACCGCTCGAGCAGCAGCTCCATGCGGTCGCCCGCGCGAAGATCGAAGAAGAAGTCGATGGTGCCGCTGAAGAGGTCGGCCACGCGGGTGGCGAGGTTGGGGTCGTGTCCGCGGCGCTGGAAATCCTCGTAGAATGACGGCGCCAGGTCGGCCTCGGCGGTGAAGGGCGTCCAGTCGAGGCGCATCTCGAAGACCTCGGCCTCGTAGCCTTCACCCTCGCGCCAGATGCAGAGGTCGTGCTCGAAGTCCACGGGATAGTGCACGGTGATGAGCCGGCCGATCCAGTCCTGGCGGATGCGCAGGGGCGAGCCCGCGCGGAAGCGCCCGAGGTCGTAGGCCTCCGACACGGCCCGGATGGCGGCGCGGCGATCTTCCAGCGAGATGCCCACGCGGGTGAGAAGGCCGTCCAGATGATCGCCCGAACCGAAGACGAGTTTGCGCTCGCGGAATAGGTCGTCGAAAAGCGGATCGACGAATTCGATGGAGTCCGGCAGCGCGGCCACCGGCGCCGGCGGATCGGGCGCCTTGCCGCAGCCGGCGAGCGCGAGGGCGAGGAAGATGAGCGTCAGCGCGCGGCTCACGGAAGGGCATCCTCCAGGATGAACAGGAAGCGGAAGTCTTCCTCGCGGGTCACGAATCCGCCCGCGGAGATGCGTATGGCGTATTCGGGCACGATGAGCGAGAGACCCATGCCGCCTTCGCCGGCGTAGGACCATTCGTCGGAGTTCACCATGCGGTGCCGCGCCGCCGAGGCCGTGAAGAACACCGACACGGGTGCCTGCACCTCGGGACCGCGGCGGCTCATGCGCATGGGCAGTCCGAAGAGGCGAAGGTCGCCGCGCCAGCTGGCGAATCCGAATTCCCGCGCCTGGAGTTCGCCGGCCTCGTAGGCGTGGAACCAGTCCCAGCTCGAAAGGAAGGGCGTGGCGAAGGCCGTGCTTTCCCAGCTCGCGCCGCCCTGGAGCAGGCGGGTGTGGAAGCGCCAGCGTCCCGGGCGGATGCGCTGGTCGAGGCCTGCCTCGGCCCAGAAGTAGGAGTCGAAGTCGGCCGGGCTGCGAAGCGCGCCGCGGGCGACGAGGGCGAGCCCCGCGATGCCCAGGGGCTGGCGGAGTCGGCCGGTGAAGAGCAGCTGCCGGTCTTCACCCTCGTTCTCGGGGATGCCTCGATAGGGACGCGTGGACTGGGTTTCGTATCCGCCGAGTAGGGTCAAGTGACCGGCGCGGGGAAGTCGCGTGCGAATCCCGAAGAGGTAGTGCCAGTTGCGGTGCTCGGCTTCGAGGAAGGGGCTTTCCCAGTCCTGGAAGCGCAGGTCCATGGCCAGGGAGAAGGGGCCGAAGAGGGGCAGGCCGTTCATCTGCAGGCTGAGGTCGGCCATGGATCCGGCGAGCACGATGGCGTCCCAGCTCTCGCCGCGACGGAAGAGGGAGAAGCTGCGCAGTCGCATGCCGCCGACCAGGTCGCCGTCGTCGAGGGTGCCGATGAGCGGCATGAGCTGGAAGCGGGGACGTTCGCGCACGCGAAGGTTCAGGTGCAGCCCGTCGGCAAGTTCCTGCACGTCGATCTCGAAGCCGCTGATATAGATGAGTTCGCGGGCGCGGGAGCGGAGGCTTCTCGCGAGATTGTCGCCCACCGTGTCGCCCTCGTGGATGCCGAGGTCGTCCAGCAGCACCTCACGGTCCACGTGTTTGAGGCCCGCAACGAGGATGGTGGAGATGGTGCCTTCGGCCATCGCCGCCATGGGTGCGGCCATCAGCAAGGCGATGAATATCAACAGGATGTGGCGCATGGATCAGAACCTTCCTCGGGGCAGGGGGAAGGTATCGGGTGAGGGGGAGTGGGTCAACTGATTGCTTGGGCTCTGAAGCGGGCCTTAGGGCTTTCGCCACATCTGGGCGATCCACTCGTCACGCTGCGTGGACCGAAGGAACTCGAGATTCTTCCCTTCCCCGAGTGTTCGTATTTTTTCGCTTTGATCTTCCAGGAAGCCTGAAAGAAGGACGATTCCGCCGGGGGTGCAGGCCCTTGCCATCTGGCCGATGTGCTTCTGAATCGGGGTTAAGAACAGGTTGCAAACTATAGCAGTGGTGCGATTTGCGAAGAGGCCTTCCGGCTCGCCCCAGCGGAAACGAAGCTCGCCGGCGAGCCCATTCAGTTCGGCGTTCTGGTAGGCGTTCAGTATCGCCCTTTTGTCGATGTCGAAGCCCTCCACCCTGCGGGCGCCCCAGAGCTTCGCGGCGATGGACAGGATCCCCGTACCCGAACCGATGTCCAGGCAATCCCAGGGCTCGCCTGTGGCGGCGCGCTCGCGGGCGAAGTCGCGGAGCATCTCCAGGCACATCTGTGTGGTGGGATGATCTCCCGTGCCGAAGGCCAGGGCGGGTTCGATGACGATGGCGAGGTCGGCGTCGGGGCCCGGCATGGGATCGCCGCGGCGGTGCACCGGGCCGGTCATGTCCCAGGGCGGCACGACGGTGAGCCCGGGAATCACCTCGCGGGGGGCGAAGTGCTCGCGGAAGCCCGCGTTCCAGTCCTGCTCGTCGAACTCGTCGTCCTCGAACTTCAGGCGCGCACCGGGCAGGCCCGCGCTCTCGGCCTCGGCGATCCAGGCGGCGAAATCCTCGGGGGCGGGCAGCGCCTCGCCGGGACGGGCGAAGACGCGCAGGGTCACACGGCGATCGCCGGTGGCGCGCTCGGTCGAAACCGAAGTCCATCCCGCGGCCACCAGTCGCTCCTCGATGAAAGGCGCGAGGGGCGGCGGAAGGGTGAGGGTGCGGCTGATCCAGTCCATGCCTTGACCTTGCGTGATGCTCCTGGGATTTGCAACGCACGAATCCACCCGGGTGGATTCGGCGCAAGAAAGGCTCCGGGATCGGCGACCGAACTGCTACATTCATTCCATGCGATTCGAACACAACTTCTGCCCGGTCTGCGGGAAGGCCCTCGAGGCGAAAGAGCGCGGAGGCCGCAAACGCCCCGCCTGCGACTGCGGTTACGTGCACTACGCCAATCCCGCCCCCGCCGCCGGCACCGTCGTGCTTCGCGAGGGCCGCTGCCTCTGGGTGCGCCGCGCCCACGAGCCGCGCAAGGGCCAGTGGTCCCTGCCCTCGGGTTTCCTGGAATGGGACGAGGACATCCGCGACTGCGCCGTGCGCGAGACCCGCGAGGAGACCGGCCTCGAGGTGGAGCTGGGCGCCTGCCTCGAAACCCTGTCGGGCTTCGACGATCCCCGCACCCGCGCCGTGCTGGCCGTCTACTTCGCCCGGGTGGTGGGCGGCGAGGAGAAGGCCGGCGACGACGCCAGCGAGACCGGCTGGTTCCCCGTGACCGAGCCGCCCGAGGACATCGCCTGGAAGGCTCACCGCGACATCGCCGCGCGCCTCGTCGAACTGGCGAAAGCCGGGGAACTGCCCGCCTGAAGGCCCGTTGACTTGCCTTCGCTCGGCCGCTAGATTTGCCGCATCCCCAAGGAGAACAATGCATTCACTATCCGAGCATCTGTCCGCGATGGAGCTGGACGAGTCGGTCCTGCGCCGAGTTCTCGCCCGGGCTCTCGCCCGCGGCGGAGACTACGCCGACATCTTCGTGGAGACCGGCGAGGGCCGCTCGCTGCGCTGGGAAGAACAGTGCGTGAAGAACGCGGCCCTCTTCCTCAGCCGCGGCGCGGGCATCCGCGTGCTGCAAGGCGAGCAGACCGGATTCGCCTACTCCGATGAACTCACGGAAGAGGCCCTGCTCCGGGCCGCCGACACCGCCGCGCACATCGCCCGGGGCGGCGCCGTGGATCCCAGCGAATTCGCCAAGGCCGCGAACGGACGCGGCGACTACTACAAGCCCGCGCGTCCCATGGAAGGCGTGGAACTGGCCGACAAGATCGCGCTGCTCGAGCGCGCCGACGCGGCCGCCCGCGCCTTCGACCCGTCCGTGGAAAAGGTGAACGCCAGCCTCTTCCACGAGATGCGACATGTGCTCGTGGCGGGCAGCGATGGAGGCATCGCCCACGACAGCCAACCCATGGTGCGCTTCAACGTGGGCGTGGTGGCCGAGGGGGACGGCAAGCGCGAGATGAGCGGCGAAGGACTCGGCGGGCGACGGGGCATGGAAACCCTGGAAGGCGATCGTCCCGAAGAACTCGCGCGCAAGGTCGCCGACGTGGCCGTGCGCAAGCTCGACGCCGACGAAGCCCCCGCGGGCGCCATGCCCGTGGTGCTCGGCGCGGGAACGAGTGGCGTGCTGCTCCACGAGGCGGTGGGGCACGGGCTCGAGGCCGACTTCAATCGGAAGAAGGCGTCCACCTACTCCGACCGCGTGGGCGAGCAGGTGGCCAGCCCCCTCTGCAGCATCGTGGACGACGCCACCATCGACGGCGACCGCGGCGCCCTCAACGTGGACGACGAGGGCTGCGCCACGGGCAGGAACCTGCTCATCGAGAAGGGCGTGCTCCGCGGCTACATGCACGACCGGCTCAGCGCGCGTATCATGGGCGTGGATCCCACGGGCAACGGCCGGCGCGAGAGCTATCGGCATCCGCCGCTGCCGCGCATGACCGTGACCTACATGCTGCCGGGCGAGAGCGATCCCGGCGAGATCCTCGCCTCGGTGAAGGACGGCTTCTACGCCAAGAGCCTCGGCGGGGGGCAGGTCGACATCGCCCGCGGCGACTTCGTCTTCGCCGTAACCGAAGGCTATCGCATTCGCGACGGGAAGATCGCCGAACTCGTGAAGGGCGCCACGCTCATCGGCAACGGTCCGGAGGTCATGGGCAAAGTGGAGATGGTGGGCAACGATCTCTTGCTTTCGGAGGGCATGTGGACATGCGGCAAGGGCGGGCAGCAGGTGCCCGTGGGGCAGGGCATGCCCACCGTGAAGGTCGGCGAGATCACCGTCGGCGGGACGAAAACCTAGGAGGCGGCCGTGAGCATCCGTGAAGTCGCAGAGAGAACCCTGAACGCCGCCATGGCCGCCGGCGCCGACGAGGCGGAGGTGCTCGTGCGCGAGCACCGCGAATTCAGCACCACCGTTCGCATGGGCGAGATCGAAAACCTCAAGGAAGCTGAGAGCAAGAGCCTCGCCTTGCGCGTTTTCAAGAAACGCTGCAAGGCGGTGGTGGACAGCTCGGACTTCCGCCCTGAAAAACTGGAACAGCTCGCGGGAGAGGCCGTGGCCATGGCCGGCGTGACCGCGCCGGACGACTATCACCGCCTGCCCGAACCCGAGCTCTACGCCGACCGCTGGCCCGACCTCGACCTGCTGGACTCGGGCGAGGGGCCGTCCACCGAGGAGCGCATCGACATGGCCATGCGCGCCGAGGCCGCGGCCCTGGGCGCCGACGCGCGCATCGACAACTCCATGGGCGGCAGCTTCGGACAGACCCGCGGCGACATGCTTCTTCAGACCAGCAACGGCTTCAAGGGCGGCTATCCCTTCAGCGTGTATTCCCTGTCGGCCGTGCCCGTGGCCAAGGATTCCAAGGGCGACCGCTCCCGCGACTACTGGTACTCGCGGGCCCTGCACTCGGCCGACGTCATGGACGCCGAGGAGGTCGGCCACCGCGCCGCCGAACGCGCCCTGCGCATGTGCGACGCCCGCCGCGCGCCCACCGGCGAGGTGCCCGTGATCTTCGAGGCCAACGCCGCGGGCCGGCTGGTCATGCTGCTCTTCGGCTGCATCGCGGGCAGCGCCGTGTGGCGCAAGCAGAGTTATCTCGGCGAACGTTTGGGCGACCGGATAGCCAGCGAGCTGGTGTCGGTGGTGGACGATCCCCTTCGTCCCCGCGGGCTGGGCAGCCAGCCATTCGACAGCGAAGGCGTGCCCGCCAAGAAGCTGCGCGTCATCGATCGCGGGAAGCTCGAGCACTTCATGCACGATCTCGAGAGCTCGCGGCGCATGGATCAGCCAGTCACCGGGCACGGTTCCTGGGGCGGCGGCGTGGCATCCAGCAACCTCTACGTGGAGAACGGCGAGGGCACCCTGGCCGACCTCATCGTCGGCGTGGATCGCGGACTCCTGGTCACCGGCTACATGGGCTCGGGCTTCAACGGCGTGAGCGGACACTGGTCCCAGGGCGTCGAAGGGCTCTGGATCGAAGGCGGCAAGGTGGCCTACCCCGTGAAGGGGGCGACCATCGCGGGACACTTCGACGCGGTGCTCGGCGGCATCGACGCCGTGGCCGGCGACCTCGACTTCAAGCTCGGCACGAAGCTCGCGCCGAGCCTGCGGGTGAAATCCATGACCGTGAGCGGTGACTAGCGTGCGCTGGGCCCTGGTCGGACCCATGCATCCCTATCGGGGCGGCATCGCCCACTACGGCGCGCTGCTCGCGCGGGAACTCGCCCTCGAGGACGATGTCTTTGCCCTCAACTTCAGCCTGCTCTATCCGGCCTTCCTCTTTCCCGGGCGAACGCAGCTCGACGAGAGTAGGTCCGCCATCGACTTCACATCCTCGCGGCGGCTCAGCAGCGTGGACCCGCTCAGCTGGGAACGCTCGGCCAAGCTGCTCGCCGAACGCGAACCCGACGCGGTGATCTTTCAATGGTGGCATCCCTTCTTCGGTCCGGCCTACGGATGGATGGCCCGGCGCCTGGCGAAGCTCGCGCCGGACGCGCGCCGGCTCTTTCTCTGCCACAACGTCGAGCCCCACGAGGCCAGCGGCTTCGACCGCATGCTCAGCCGTTACGGCCGAGCTCCCGCCCAGGGTTTCCTCGCCCACTCCAAGGAAGATGCCGCGCGGCTGGCCGAGCTGTATCCGGATTCAGCGCAGCGGGTGCATCCCCATCCGCGCTATTCGGCACTGGGCGAGGCGGCGGTGGATCGCGACGCGGCTCGGGCCCGCTGCGGCATGGGCGAGGACGAACGCGCCCTGCTCTTCTTCGGACTCGTGCGCGAGTACAAGGGCCTCGACCTCGCCCTGGAGGCGCTGGCCGAGCTCGACGAGCGCCATCGCCTGCACGTGGTGGGGGAATTCTACGACAAGCGGGAAAAGTACGACGCCATCATCGCCCGCCACGGACTCGCCCATCGCGTGAACCTGGTGGACCGTTACATCCCCAACGAGGAGGTGCCCGGCTGGTTCGCCGCCGCCGATCTGGCGGTGCTGCCCTATCGCGACGCGACCCAGAGCGGCATCGTGGAGATCGCCCACGGCGCCGGCCTGCCCGTGCTGGTCACCGACGTGGGCGGACTGTCGGACCAGGTGGACGGCGGTCGCACCGGCATGGTGGTGAAGCCCGACGACGCCGAAGCCATCGCCCGCGAAGTGGAGCGCTACTTCGACGAGAATCTGGAACTCGGGATGCGCCGCGCCATCGCCGAGGCTTCCGGCGGGAAATCCTGGAGCGGCCTCGCCCGCACCCTGCGCGAACTGGCCGGGGCGGTGTCGCCGTGAAACGCTCGCCCTTTCCCGGCACGCCCTTTCCCTCGGCGCCGGCGCTGATGGAACATCCCCTGCCGATTCTCGCGGCCTTCCTGTTGCTCGCGCTGGCCGTGGGGCTGTCCTGGACCTGGGACCGACTCGCCCTTTCCGCGACCGGCGTCTTGCTGTTCCTGCTCCTGCCGCGTCCCTCGACGCGTCCCTGGCTCCTGCTCGCGCGTTTCGCGCCGCTCCTGGCGCTGGTCATGCTCATCCACATCTTCTCCTGGCGCGGCTTCGGCGAGGGTGCACCCTGGCGCTACGACGCCGGCGGATGGCTCCGCGGCCTGCTGGCGCTCTCCCGTTTCGCCTTCTGGATCCTGCTTTCCGCTCGGGTCCTGGAGTCGCTGCACCCCGCGGCGCTCATGAGCCGACTGCCCCGCAATCCGAAGCTCGCCCGCTGGGCCCTGGTGCCGGTGATGGCGATCTCCTTCCTCGATTTCTTCCTGCGCGAAGCCTTCCTTCTCGAGAAAGCCTGGCGCGCCCGGGGAGGGGATACCCTGCGGAAGGCCCACTGGCCCGCGCTGCTGCTTCCCCTCTTCCGGGGAATGTTCGCCCGCGGCGAGACTCTCGCCGAGGCCCTGGCCGTACGCGGTTTTCCCGAGGGATGGGCCGGCGGCGAGAAACTTCCGTGGCGCGCCGCATCCCTGATCCGCTTCGCGGGCGCCGCCCTGGTGCTGGCGCTGGTCTGGGCGCGTCCCCTGGGGGCGGCATGAAGACCTATCGACTGACTCTCGCCTACGACGGACTCGACTTCCACGGTTGGCAGATCCAGTCCGCCGAACGCAGCGTGCAGGGGGCTCTCGAAGGGGCCCTCGCCGTGATCTTCCAGCGCGAGGTGAAGGTCTTCGGCGCGGGACGCACCGATGCCGGCGTGCACGCCCTCGGACAGTGCGCCTCCTTCCAGGTGGAAGACCAGGAACACGGACCCGAGCGCGTGCTGGCCTCCCTGCGCGGGCTCTTGCCCGAGGACATCACGGCCATCGAACTGCGCGAGGTCCATCCCGACTTCCATGCCCGCTTCAAGGCCACGGGGCGCCACTATCTCTACCGCATCGGTCTGGGCGCCTGCGCGCCCTTCCGTCGCAACCGTTGGGAAACCCACTACGCACTCGACCTGACTCGCATGCGGAAAGCTCTGGCGGCCCTGCCGGGGGAACACGATTTTCGCGCCTTCTGCAAGGCCGAGTCCGCGGAGAAGGGCACGCGATGCCATATGCGATACGCGGAACTCGCCTCCGTGGGCGACGAGCTGCATTTGACCTTGGGCGCCGACCGTTTCCTGCACAACATGGTGCGCATCATCACCGGCACCCTGGTGGATGTGGGCCGGGGGCATTTCGAGCCGGACATCGTATCCGAGCTGCTCGCCAGCGGTGACCGCAGCCGCGGCGGGAACACGGCGCCGCCTCACGGGTTGTATCTCGTCCGGGTGGACTACCCGGACGAGTTCCTGAAACCCTGATCCCAGGCGGGTTTCCGCGCTCTGGACGAAGCTGGGGCCCTTACCTATACTGCGCCAGTCCCCACCCAAGGAGGAGAGCGTGAAGTTCTTCATCGACACGGCGAATCTGGATGAGATCCGCGAAGCGTCCGCCATGGGCGTGCTCGACGGCGTGACCACCAATCCCTCGCTCATGGCGCGGGAAGAGGGCGACTCCCGCGAAATCCTCGCGGAGATCTGCCGCATCGTGCCCGGACCGGTGAGCGCGGAAGTCATCGCGCTCGACGCCGAAGGCATGCTGGCCGAGGGCCGCGAGCTGGCGAAGATCGCCGACAACATCGTGATCAAGGTGCCCATCACCCTCGATGGTCTGCGCGCCATCGGCGCCTTCCGCGCCGAGGGCATCGACACCAACGCCACGCTCTGCTTCTCGCCCACCCAGGCCCTTTTGGTGGCCAAGGCCGGGGCGAGCTTCGTGAGCCCCTTCGTGGGACGCCTGGACGACATCAGCCAGGACGGCATGGATCTCATCGCCGACATCGTCACCACCTATCAGAACTACAGCTTCGCCACCGAAGTGCTGGTGGCCTCCATTCGCCATCCCATGCACGTGGTGGAGTCCATGCGCCTGGGCGCCGACGTGGCGACCATTCCCTTCAAGGTGATCCAGCAGCTCGTGAAGCATCCGCTCACCGACAAGGGCATCGACCAGTTCCTCGCCGACTGGAAGGCCAAGGAGGGCCGCTAGCATGGCCGGCGTACCCGACTACGGATCCCGGCGCGGCTGGATGCCCGTGGTGGCCGGCCTCCTGGCCGGCGTGGGTCTGGCGGCCATCATCTTCTCGCTCTTTCTCAGCGCCAAGATGCCGGAGATGGTCGAGAGCCGCGTCTACGAGGTTCTCGGTTTATCTGGAGACTGGAGACCGGAGACCGGAGACACTCCGATCCAGCCCGCCGGGTCCATCGGCTCCGCCCGCCGCTCGGCCGTGGTGGAAGCCACCGAGAAGGTCTCGCCGGCGGTGGTGACCATCACCGTGAGCACCATGCAGCGCGTGACCGAACGCGGGCCCATCGTCGAATGGTTCGGGCGCTACTACCAATCGCCGCCGCGCATCAAGGAAGTTCCCGTGGCCTCCATGGGCAGCGGGGTGATCATCAGTCCCTTCGGGCGCATCGTCACCAATCATCACGTGGTCGGAAGCGGCGAAATCGCCGTGACCCTTGCCGACGGCAGGCAGTTCCCGGCGAGACTTCTCGCCTCGAGTTCGAAGTACGATCTGGCCGTGCTCGAGATCGACGTCGACGACGAGGACGAGAAGCTTCCCTACGCCGAACTGGGCGACAGCGACGACCTCTTCATCGGCGAATGGGCCATCGCCATCGGATCGCCCTTCGGCTTCTACCTGAACGATCCCCGTCCCACGGTGACCGTGGGCGTGATCAGCGCCATGAATCGGGACGTGAAGGGTTCGGACGACAGCGGACTCTTCAGCGACATGATCCAGACCGACGCGGCCATCAATCCCGGCAACAGCGGGGGTCCCCTGGTGAACAGCCGGGGACAGGTCATCGGCATCAACACCTTCATCTTCACCAAGGGGGGAGGCAGCGAAGGCATCGGATTCGCGCGTCCCATCAACACGGTGACATGGGTGCTCAACGAACTGACCAAGCACGGCGAGGTGCGCGATCCCTGGGTGGGGATCGACGCGGCGCCCATTCTGCCGCAGCACGCCGAACAGATGAACCTGCCCGTGGATCACGGCCTCTTCGTCACGAGGGTCTTCAACGACACGCCCGCCGACGAGGCGGGTATCACCCCGGGCGACGTGATCACGGAGATCGCCGGCCTTCCGATCACGAGCCAGGAAGTCGCGCGGCGCATCCTCTACCGTTTCGAGGTTGGGGACTGGGTGGAAATGACCGTGAACCGCGACGGCGAGCAACTCGCCCTGCGCGTGCATCTGATAGCTCAAGAGGAGAATTGACGTGATCGAACGCTATACGCGTACCGCCATGGGAGCCATCTGGGAAGAGAACGCGAAGTTCGCCCGCTGGCTCGAGATCGAGATACTCGCCTGCGAGGGCATGGCGAAGTACGGCATCATCCCCGAAGAGGCCGCGAAGGACGTGCGGGAAAAGGGCGCCTTCGAGATCGAGCGCATTCTCGAGATCGAAGAGGTGACCAACCACGACGTCATCGCCTTCCTCACCAACGTGGCCGAACACGTGGGCGAGTCCAGCCGCTTCGTGCACTTGGGCATGACCAGCAGCGACATCCTCGACACGGGACTGGCCATGGCCATGAAGGAGGCCGGCGAGTTGCTGCTTGCCGAGCTGGACCGACTCATCGAGCTGCTCCGCGCGCGTTCGGTGGAGTTCAAGATGACGCCCTGCATCGGACGGAGCCACGGCATCCACGCCGAGCCCACCACCTTCGGGCTGAAACTGCTTCTCTGGTATCAGGAGATGAAACGCAACCGCGACCGGCTGCGCCGCGCGGTGGACACGGCCTCGGTGGGACAGATCTCCGGCGCAGTGGGGACCCTGGCGCACATGGATCCGCGGGTGGAGGAGTTCGTCTGCGAGAAACTCGGACTTTCCGTGGCCGAGGTGTCCACTCAGATCATCCAGCGGGACCGGCACGCCGAGTTCATGAGCACGCTGGCCGTCATCGCGTCGTCCCTCGACAAGATGGGCACCGAGCTGCGCAACCTGCAGCGCACGGACATCCTCGAGGTGGAGGAAGCATTCGGCAAAGGGCAGAAGGGTTCCAGCGCCATGCCCCACAAGCGCAATCCCATCCACGGCGAGCGGGTGAGCGGACTGGCACGAGTGATTCGGGGCAACGCTCTCGCGGCCCTCGAGAACGTGGCGCTGTGGCACGAACGCGACATCACCCACAGCAGCGTCGAGCGCGTGATCATCCCGGACAGCTGCATCCTCATGGACTACATGCTCGACAAGATGAGCCGCATCATCGAGGGGCTGCTGGTCTATCCGGAGAACATGCTGAAGAACATCTACGAGACCCGCGGTCTGGTCTTCAGTCAGAGCCTGCTGCTGGCCCTGGTGAAGAAGGGCATCAGCCGCGAGGACGCCTACGCTCGGGTGCAGACCGCCGCCATGAGCATCTGGAATTCGGACAAGCAATTCCAAGATGCCGTGCTCGAGACCGAAGACATCCGCGAGTTACTCAGCGAGGAAGAGATTCGCGATTGCTTCGATCTGGATCGCCAGTTCCTGCATGTGGATCACATCTTCGAGAGGACGCTCAAGGCCTAGGCACGGGCAAAAAAACACTGGACGCGAGCGCTTCATCGGGCAAAAGTATCGCGAATCAACAACTAGGTCGGCATGAAGGCCGACCCCACATTTGGAGGTCTTGCATGCGATTCACTGCCGTCATGGTTCTCATCCTCTTTACGATGGCCCCCGCGGCCCTTGCCATGGACACCAGCCAGATCGCCTGGTACGCCCATGGCGACCTCGCCCTTCCCACCGGCAGCTTCGGCGACTTCGCCGGCACCGGATTCGGCGGCGGCGTGGGCGGCGCGATGCCCTACAGCGAAGCGCTTACGCTTCGTGGCGAGGTTGGCTACATCCACTTCGGTGGAAAGGAATTCGCGGGCTGGGATTATAGCTATGCCCTCATCCCCTTCATGTTCCTGGGCGAGTACACCTTCACTCCCGGCAGCCAGCTCTACGGTCTCGGCGGTCTGGGTCTGACCATGGCGCGTTTCAGCTACGACTGGACCAACCCCTGGACAGGCGCCAAGGAAAACGTGTCGGACAGCAGCAGCGAGTTCGAACTGGCCGTCGGCGGTGGTTTCCATCTCAACGAGCAGATGACCCTGGAAGGCCGCTATAACATCGGTGATATCGATTATCTCAGTGTCCACTTCCTTTACAACTTCTAACCTGAAGAGGAAGTGACAGAGCCCGGAACTTCGGTTCCGGGCTTTTTTTTATGCAATAGTGGTCTGTTTCTGACTCTTTCACCGGATTTCCATTCATTTCCATGGCAATGTGCTAAACTTTGAATCAAAGTAACCCTGTCAGGTTTGTCGTGGGGTGAGCGGGGAAGCGGGCAGGATCCCATCCCCTTTCCGCCAACCGCCATCCCCGCGGCTTGGGAGTCAACCGGCCGTGGGACGATGTGTGGAGGAGTGTAGACCCTTCGGATGCGGCGGCTACGCCCGGGGCGATCGCCCCGGGCACTTTATTTGTCGGTTTGCCAGTGGCCGGCTTCGAATCGCCGGTGTCCTGATAGCCAGGCCTCGATGGCCTCTTCGCTGAGCCAGTCCCGGCTCAGCAGACCCGAACTCACCCAGTCATCGTTGAGATTGGCCAGGAGATCGCTGGGATAGGCTCGATAGGGGTGCATGTCCTCATCGAAGGCAACGATCAGGCTCTTGCTTGGCTGGCCCAGGTTTAGGTTCAGGCGATCTCTCGAGACGCGGTTGCCATTCAGAGTGAGACTGAATGCGTCCATTCGAGGCGTCTGAAGCTGATTGGTGAATTCCGCGGGGAAGGCCGGAAACACCACGCGGACCTTGCATGAGTCCGGCAGGCTGGTGTCGCTGATCATTCGGCCCGCGGTCTCCGCATCGAGGGCCGCGCCTTGGCGATGTCGATGGTCGAGCACGATCAGCGTGCCGCCCTCGTACAGCTCGCTGTTGTTGGTGGCGGCGATGTAGAGTTCATCGCGGTGGTCGCCGTCCATGTCGTAACTCTCCACCGAGTTGATGTGCCCCGCGGTGTGGTACACCGACTCCACCCTTCCGGTCTTGTCGATCACGGCCAGGTAGCAGGGGTAGCTCATCTTGTGACGAACCGACGCAACCAGTTCCTTCTCGCCGTCCCCGTCGAGGTCCGCGAGATCGAGGGAGTGGACGTAGAAGTCGCCCTCCTCGACGATCCGCCGTGGGAAAACGCGGGCGAGGGCTTCGTAGTCGGGGCGATGTTGCCAGATCGACTCGGCCGTCTCGATGTCGAAGGCCACGATGGTTCCGTACTCTTCGGCGTTGCCGACTTTCCCGATGACGATGACCTCGCGACCCTCCCAGTCGGTCTGCACCCACCTGACGATGTTGCTTTCGAATTCGATCTTGCCCCCGGGAAGTTCGAGTATCGGACCGGCTATCTCGATGCGCCCCGGATCGGTGCATGCACGGAGCGCGAGTCCGAACACCATGGCGAAGATGATGATGATCGCGAAGAGGAAGGGGGGGCGTCCGTAGATGGGCGTCCGCTTCTCGCAGGATGAGAGTAGGGTATCCAGGGAAACATCAAGCGCTTCGGCGATGCGCAGGAGGGCTGACTCCTGCGCGTACTCGAATCGTCCCTTCACGTAGTTGTCGATGGTGCGCCAACTGAGCCCCGCGGCCTGGGCCAGGTCGGACTTGCTCAGATTCTTCCGTAGCCGGTGCCGTTCGAGATTCTCCGCGAAGCCCGTCTCTCGAATGCGTATGTTTTTGCCCATTGCCGTCCGGAATGATGCCTGATGTTCAGTCGTGAATTTTGATCATTTCGGAGAATATACAATTTCACTACTCAAGTCTATGGGATAAGGGAAAAGTCGGATCTAATGCCCCGGCTCCCATAGATAGTAGAGGCCGGGCTTCCGGTCCAAATACTCGAATAGTTTCAACTGGCTCTCGGGGCGGAAGTGACGCGCGGCGCTTTCGAGGCCCATGTCGAGGAAGTCCCAGAGCTTGCTCGGCAGCTTGTGGCGCACCACCTCCACGGTCTCGACGCCGGAGACCTGGCGCAGGATGTCCAGCAGGTCTTCCTCGTAGCCGATGTCGTCGATGAGGCCGTGCTCGAGGGCCTGGCGCGAGGTGTAGATGCGTCCGTCGGCCAGGGGGCGGAGGGTTTCCAGGTCCATGCCGCGGCCGAGGGCCACCGCCTGGACGAACTGCTCGTGGGTCTCCTCGATGACGCCCATGAGGATCTCGCGTTCCTCCTCGGTCATCTCGCGGCCGGGGTTGAGCAGATCCTTGTTGGGACCGCTGGTCAGGGTGACGAGGTCGAGCCCCACCTTGTCGAAGAGACCGGCCATGTTCAGGGACTGCATGATCACGCCGATGGAGCCGGTGAGGGTGGAGGGATGGGCCATGATGCGATCTCCCGCCACCGCGATATAGTAACCGCCGCTGGCGGCGAGGCCGTTCATGCGCGCCACCACGGGCTTGCCCGTGTCCTCCTTGAACCGCATGAGCTGGTGGAAGATCACGTCGCTGGGGTCCACCGCGCCGCCGGGGGAGTCGATGTCCAGGAGCACGCCGTCGATGCGATCGGATTCGGCCGCGTGGGCGAGCAGCTTGTCCACGCGCTCGGGAATGCTCATCTCGGATACGCCCAGGAAGCTCTCGGCGGGCGCATAGCTGATCACGCCCATCACCGGCACCCTCAGGAATCGGGCCTGGGCGCCCTTGTCGCCGAAGAGGTGGCTGTCCATGCCGGGAGCGGGCGCGCCGGCCTGTCCCTCGCTCATGGCGCTCATGAGGAAGGTGCAGCTCACGCCCTGGAGCACCAAGAAGCCCAGGATCACGACGATGCCCAGGATATGGAAGATGGTGGCGATGATCTTGTGGGATTCCATGACGGGACCAACCTTCGTGGGGTTCTGCCTCCTGCTACTCGCATCCCGCCAGGGCTCTGGCCGACAATGGGCAGCGGGTAGCGGGCAGCCCTAAGCTTTTCCTTGACCAAACAACTTGGATGCTTACTATACAGTCTTTCCCGGCCCTTCCTACCCCAAAATCTCAGCCCCGGGCGGTCATCCCATGGAAGCGGTGATCGAGGTCACCCGTCTTTCCGATACCGAGCTTCAAGCGGTTCTGAGCGAGCACGCCCTGAACCTGAAGCTCTCGGAAGCGCGGCGTACCGCGGAATTGCTCGGACGTGATCCCACGCTCACCGAGCTCACACTGTTCAACACCATGTGGTCCGAACACTGCTCCTACAAGAGCAGCCGACGGCTACTGAAGAACCACCTGCCCGGCGATGGACCCGACGTGGTCCTCGGTCCCGTGGAGGATGCCGGAGTGGTGCGTCTCGGCAAGGCCGACGGACGGGACTGGTGCGTGGTCATGAGCCACGAGAGCCATAACCATCCCAGTCAGGTGCTGCCCTTCGAGGGCGCGGCCACGGGCATCGGCGGCATCGTGCGCGACGTCTACTGCATGGGCGCCGACGTGGTGGGGGTGCTCGATCCTCTGCGCATGGGCGATCCCCGCGGTCCGTACGGCGAGCGCAGCCGCGAGATCCTCGCCGGCGTGGTCGACGGCATCTGGCACTACGGCAACGCCCTGGGCGTGCCCAATCTAGGCGGCGACCTGGTCTTCCATCCCGGTTACGACGACAATTGCCTGGTCAACGTCGTGGCCGTGGGCCTGGTGCCCGAGGACGAGGTGGTCCACAGCTTCGTGCCCGAGCAGGCCCACGAGGAACCCTACGACTTCATCCTGGTGGGCAAGCCCACCGACGAGAGCGGTTTCGGAGGCGCGGCCTTCGCCAGCGTCATCCTCGACGAGGAGGAGGAGAACCGCGGGGCCGTGCAGGTTCCCGATCCCTTCCTCAAGCGGGTGCTCAGCGAGGCCAACAAGGCCGTGCTGCGCCTGGCCCGCGAAGAGGGCGTGGCCATCGGCTTCAAGGACCTCGGCGCCGGCGGCATCGCCTGCGTGTCCAGCGAACTGGCCGAGGCCGGCGGCTTCGGCATGCGCGTCGATCTGGAAAAGGTGTCGGTGTCGGACATCGCCCTGCCCAGTCAGGTCATCGCCTGCAGCGAGACCCAGGAGCGCTACGGCCTGGCCGTGCCGCGGCGCATCAGCGAGAAGATCCTGAAGATCTACAACGAGGACTACGACCTTCCCCATGTCTACCGCGGCGCCTGCGCCCGGGTGGCCGGCGAGGTCACCGAGGACCAGCGCTACGTGTTGAGCCGGGGCGAGGACATTCTCTGCGACGCTCCGGTGGAAGTGGTCACCAGCGGCATCCGCTACGACCGCGCCGAGAAGCTCGAGCTTCTCGAGCCGCCCGAGCCGGCCCGCGAAGCGAGTCGCGACCTGGGCGCCGACCTGCTCACCCTGCTGGCCGATCCCAACCTCTGCGACCGCAGCTACCTCTTCGAGCACTACGATCAGGAAGTGAAGGGATGCGCCTATCTGCGTCCCGGCGAGGCCGACGCGGGGCTCATCGCGCCCTTCAAGGACACGCCCCTGGGCATGGCCATCAGCGCCGACGGCAATCCCTACTACGGCGAGCGGGATCCCTGGAAGGGGGCGGCCCTGGCCGTCTGCGAGTCGGTGCGCAACCTGGCCTGCGTGGGCGCCTGGCCCCTGGCCCTCACCGACTGCCTGAACTACGGCAATCCCGAGAAGCCCGAAGCCTTCGCGGCCTTCGCCGAAGGGGTGCGCGCCATCGGCGAGGCCTGCACGAAGATAGGCCGCATGGCCGAGGACGAGCAGGACGCCGAGCCGGTGAATCCCATCCCGGTGATCAGCGGGAACGTGTCCTTCTATAATGAGAGCGCCCAGGGTGCGGCCATCCCGCCCAGCCCCGTGGTGGCCCTCACGGGCCGGGTGCCCGACCTCAGCCGGGTCTCGGGCATGGCCCTCGCGGCGGAAGGGGACGCCGTCTACCTGCTTGGCGCAAGACGCGAAGAGATGGGCGGAAGCGCCTACCATCGCATCGTTTACGAGAGTGCAGGCGGGGTCGTCCCCGAACCCGGCTTCCGGGAGCTCAGGGCCCAGAGCCTGGCCCTCATCACCGCCGTCCAGTCCGGCTGGGTGGCCGCCGCCCACGACATCAGCGAGGGCGGACTGGCCGCCTGCGCCGCCGAGATGATGCTCGGACGCCGCGCCTCGGGGCGCCTGGGGCTCGACTTGGATCTGCGCGGGGAACTGTCGCCCGAGGTACAGCTCTTCAGCGAGACCGGCGGCTTCCTGGTGGAAGTGAAGACGGACCACGAGAAGGATTTCGAGGCGGAGCTTCAGCGCCGCGGAGTCGAGGTGATCCGCGCGGGACGGGTGAGCGACGGAGCGCGGCTGAAGATCGCCGTGGAAGGCGAGCTCCGCGTGGATCTCGAACTGGAAAAGCTGAACGAAGCCTGGAGGGGAACCTTGCCCTCGGTCTTCCCCGCGGGAGAGGAGGCGGCCCATGTCTGATCGTCCCCGCGCCTGCGTGATCCAGTTCCCCGGCGTGAACTGCGAATACGAATCGGCCCGAGCGCTGGAAGACGCCGGCGCTTCGGCCGAGGTGCATCGCTGGAACGAGGATCCTTCGCTGCTGGCGAGCTTCGACCTCTTCCTCCTGCCCGGCGGCTTCAGCTACCAGGACCGCATCCGCGCGGGCGTGGTGGCCAGCAAGGAGAAGATCCTCGGCGCCCTGGCCGAAGAGGCCGCCAAGGGGAAACCCGTCCTGGGCATCTGCAACGGAGCCCAGGTTCTCGTGGAAGGCGGATTCATCCCCGGGCTGCGTCCGGGAGAAGTGGAACTGGCCCTGGCCACCAACCGAATGCCGGGCCGCGAGGGCTACTTCACCCAGTGGAGCCATCTGAAGGTGGAGCCGTCGAGCTCCTCCTGGCTGGGCACCAAGGCCGGCGAGGTGCTGCCCGTTCCCTTCGCCCACGGCGAGGGACGATTCACTTCCCGCCGCGAAGGACTATTCGAGGAGCTGTCCGCCGCGGGACAGATCGTGTTGCGCTACTGCGACGCCGAGGGACGCGTGAACGGCGACTGGCCGGTGACCCCCAACGGCAGCCTCGAGGCCGCGGCGGGGCTCTGCAATCCCGAGGGCAACGTGCTGGCCATGATGCCCCATCCCGAGCGGAGCGCCTGGCTGGGACAGGTTCCGGAGGAACTCGAGGGACCTTGGGGCGAACATCGGCGGGAGGCCGGCGGCGACTGGACGAGACTGCGTGGAGACGGCCCGGGCATGACCGTGCTCAAGGCGATGGTGGAGGCGGCCAGCCGCCGGGAGGTACAGCATGCGCCTTGATCTGCGCGTCGACCTGAAGACCGGCGACCTGGTGAAGCAGACCGCCCGCATGGCCCTCGACGAGACCCTCGGTTGGCAGGGAATCCTGCTGGACCTGAAACGCAGCGAGCTATGGCGATTCAGCGGCGAGGGTGATGCCTTCCGCGAGAAGGTGGAAAAGGAAGTGGCCCGCACCAGCGTCTTCGTGAACACCACGAAGCACCGCGCAGAGTTCAGCGAAGGTGCCTGGGGCGACGGCGACGCCCTCGATGCCGCGGCGGCCCTCGAACCTTCGAAGGTGTCGGGAGGCCGAGCCTGGCGCCTGCAGCTGCTCGTCACCGAGGAAGGCGGCGAGCGCGACGCGCTCCGGCGCAGGGTGGAGCCGCGACTGGGCGGGGCGAAGCTCCAGTCCCTCCAGGGCGGCGTGCTCTGGGACATCACCCTCAAGGCCGAGGACGAGTCCATGGCCCGCGGCGCGCTCACGGGTCTCGCCCTCAGCCGCAACCGCGAACGCGGCCTGCTGCTCAACCCGCATTTCCAGGAGGGCAGGCTGCTCTCCGTGGAGGAGGTGAGCCTCTGATGCAGAGTGACCGTCCTCGCGAGGAGTGCGGAGTCTTCGGCATCTGGGGACACCCCGAAGCCGCCGAGATCACCTATCTGGGCCTCTACTCCCTGCAGCATCGCGGGCAGGAGTCCAGCGGCATGGTGGTGAGCGACGGCGTGCAGATGCGCCGGCAGATGGGCATGGGACAGGTGGGCGACGTGTTCAGCCAGGAGGGACTGGCCGACCTCAAGGGCCGGATGGCCATCGGGCACAACCGCTACTCGACCACGGGCCGGGTGAGCCTGCTCAACGCCCAGCCCATCGTGGTGGACACGCGGGTCGGCCGCCTCGCCATCGCGCACAACGGAAACATCACCAACGCCATGGCGCTCCGGAAGGCGATGGAGCGCGAGGGCAGCATCTTCCAGTCGACCAGCGACAGCGAGATCGTGCTGCATCGCATGGTGCGCTCGAACATGGAGTCGGTGGAGGACATGATCGCCGAGGCCGTGGACGGGCTCGAGGGCGCCTTCAGCCTGATCATCCAGTCCAAGGACAACATCTACGCCTATCGCGATCCCATGGGCTTCAGGCCGCTCTGCCTGGGTCTGCTGGACGGCGCCTGGATGGTGGCCTCCGAGAGCTGCGCCTTCGACATCGTGCGCGGCAAGTACACCCGCGACGTGATTCCCGGCGAGCTGGTGATCATCGGCGAGGAAGGCCCGCGTTCCCGGCGGGTGAAGGAGGCGCCGCGCCTGGCCCAGTGCATCTTCGAGTACGTCTACTTCTCGCGGCCGGACAGCATCGTCTTCAACGACAACGTGGACAAGATCCGCCGCAAGCTGGGCAAGCAGCTGGCGCGGGAGCATCCGGTGGAGGCCGACATCGTCATCGGCGTGCCCGACTCCAGCAACAGCGCCGCCCTGGGCTACAGCCTCGAGAGCGGCATCCGCTTCGAGTTCGGGCTCATCCGCAACCACTACGTGGGGCGCACCTTCATCAATCCGAAGCAGTCGGTGCGGGACCGCGGCGTGCTCATCAAGTTCAATCCCGTGCGGGGCGTGCTCAAGAACAAACGCGTGGTGGTGGTGGACGACTCCATCGTGCGCGGCAGCACCATGAAGAAGCTCGTGCGCCTGCTCAAGGGCGCCGGGGCGGCCGAGGTGCACCTGCGCATCAGCAGTCCGCCCATCGCCCATCCCTGTTTCTACGGCATCGACATGCCCACCAAGGCCGAACTCATCCGCAACAACATGGACGTGCCTGGCATCCGTGATTTCCTGGCGGTGGAATCCCTGGGCTATCTCTCTCTGGAGGGCATGCGATCCTGCGTGGCCGTCCCCGAGGATTTCTGCACGGCCTGCTTCAGCGGCGACTATCCGGTGGACGTGGAGGCCTGGGACAAGTTCAGCCTCGACAAGACCCTGGAGCCGGAGTCGCGGCTCTGAACGGGGCCGATACCGCCCCGACAAGGCTTGATCCTCGCCGGGACAAGTGCTATTTTCCGCCCGCCCCGAACGGCAATTCCATTTCTCCAAGGAGCAAGCAGTGATGAAGAGTGGCCGCGCGTCCTTCGCTCTCGTGACGATCCTCCTCGCCCTTCTCCTGGGCGGCTGCACCCAGAGGACCGAACTCAACCCCGAGGTCATGAGCGCGGATGAGTCCGCCGACCTGGAGAACTACACGGGCAACGTGAAGATGACCGGGGAGGACGGCATCATCTACAAGGCCCAGACTCTCAAGAGCGCCGAAGGGGAATTCTTCCATCTCCTCAACGTGGAGATCATCGACGACGGAGTCGTCAGCCGCGAAGCCGAGCTCATGCTGGCCAAGGACAAGGTCAGCAGGATCGAGCTGCATAAGAACAACAAGTGGGTCGTGGGCGGAGGCCTCGCGGGAATCTCCATCCTGATTCTCGTTCTCTACTACCAGATCAACGGAAGCTTCTAGTTTGCGCTTCATCGTGCTCGGAGCCGGCCTTCAGGGCAGCGCCGCGGCTTGGGATCTGGCCCGCAGCCGCGGCGTGGAATCCGTGCTCATGGTGGATCGCGAGGCCGAGATCGTCCACGCCGCCGCGAAGTCCCTGCCTTCCTCTACCCTGGATGTCGAGACGGCGGTGGCGGACCTTTCCGACGATGCGGCCCTGGGCGAGCTCTTGGACAGGGCCGACGCCTGCTTCAACGCCCTTCCCTACTTCATGACCCTTCCCGTCGCCGAAGCCTGCGCCCGTCGCGGCGTGCACTACGTGGACCTCGGCGGCAACACGGATATCGTGCTGAAGATCCTGGAGCTCGACGAGCTGGCCGCCGAGAACGGCGCACGCCTCGTGCCCGACTGCGGACTGGCTCCCGGCCTGTCGGCCACCGCGGCCATGGCCGCCATCGAGGGCATGGACGAGGTGGACAGCCTTCGCATCCGCGTGGGGGGCCTGCCCTCCGATCCCCAGCCGCCCCTGGACTACGCCCTCTTCTTCTCCATCCACGGCCTCATCAACGAGTACCTGGGCGAGGCGGTGGTGCTGAAGGGCGGCAAGATCGCCCGGGTGCCCACCCTGAGCGAGACCGAGATCCTCGAATTGCCCGAACCCCTGGGGCGCTGCGAGGCCTGCCCGACCCTGGGCGGCACCAGCACCCTGCCCTGGAGCCTGGAGGGGCGCGTCCGTGAACTTGAATACAAGACAGTACGTTACCCCGGACACTTCGAGAAGATTCGACTGTTGAGGGATCTGGGCTTCCTGGAAGAGGAGCCTCTGGAGATCGAGGGCGCCCGGCTCTCGCCCCGCCGATTCTCAGGCGATATCCTCACCCGGCATCTGGACCGGGGCAGGGAGATCCGGGATCTGGTGATCTTCCAGGTGGAAGCCGAGGGCCGTCTGGACGGCAGGGCCAGGCGGCGTCGCCTCCGCATGATCGACCGTTACGACGAGGAAACCGGCTTCTCCGCCATGCGCCGGGGCACGGCATTCCCGGCCTCCCTGGTGCTGCAGCTCCTGGCTCGTGGAGAAACTCCCCGGGAGGGCGCCATGCGTCTGGAAGAGGCCATCGTCCCCGGACCCTACCTGTCCGAACTGGCCGAACACGATCTCGTCCTCGAGGAATCCCTCGAAGACCTCTAGGTTCGGCGATTCCTTCTCAATCTGGGATCCAGGGTGAAAGGTTCCGGCCTGCCGACACGCAGCCGGGAAAAGTCCGAATGCTCGGGATTGAGGACGATGTTCCGCTCCTCGGGAATCACCGCAGAGGGAAGGATCATTGCCAGAGTGTCGCCCCTTTTCAACCATTCGCCTCCGAGCTTCTGGGTGGAGTCGGGGGAGGGCGACAGTCTCCAGTTTCTCGGTAGGTCCCTCTTGTGGATCTCCAGGCAACAGGCCTCGGGCAGGTCGGCGGGGACGATCACGAGGTCATCGGGCAAATCTTCTGGGTCCAGATTGACGAGGATTTCGAGGGCGGCCAGGGCTCTCGACTCGGATGCGTAGGTGATCGAGGGACCTCTCTCATGCCAACGACCGGATCGCGTTCTCCCGCCGAGGCCGGCGTAGGCGCTGCCAGCGTAGCGTGAACGCGTGATGCGGAAGATCTTCATCAACTGTAGATGCCGTGGTCGATACGGCCCAGAAGCTCTTCCACCTCATCGCTGCCGAGGTCGGTGTCGAGTCTCTCGATGGGCTTGAGCATTCCCAGTGCCCGGTTGGGTTTACGCATCCACCGGGACGCTCGTTCGAGATTGCCGAGCACTTCGACGGCATAGGCCATGATCTTGGCCAGGCGGGCAAGACGATCCGATTCGGCGGCCATGAGCTGCCCGGCTCTCTTCCTTCGCGCCAGGGTGCGGGGGTTGATCCTGAGCACCCCTGCGATCTCGCCGACGCTCATGTCGATACGCTGAGAGAAGTGGGACAGGGAATCGAAGGGGAAACCCTGATTCACGAGCTCGATGAATTGGCTCTGGCTGCGTATGGTCCTGCCCAGCGTTTTCTTGCCACCCAGTTCCCGAGCGATTTGCCCCACGTTCATACAGCCTCCTATGATGCCATATGTCAGCATTATACATGCCAAATGTCAGGCAGTCAAGTTAGCCGGTTCCATGGCTCAGGAACTCGCTTCGGGGATCCACGAAACGCCATGGCCACCGCGCGGCCTCGCCCGCGTAGTCCACGCCGATACGGGGGCTCCGGGCGATGCGGCGTCGAGGCAGGGGTTTCCCCTCCTCGAGCCAGAGTTCGGGAGGCGCGAGAGGGATTCCGTTCTGGACTCGGGAAAGGGCGAGAGCGGCGGCCAGTCGTCCTGGCCCGCTTGTCCACTCTTTGCGCGGACGACCGGCGCGAAGCTCGGCCATGACATCCTCGCCCTCGCAGGGCTCGCCTGCCCGGATCAGCACGGCCTGGGCCAGACCCTCGCGGGCGCAGACGAAGTTGAGGCAGTGGTGCATACCGTAGATCAGGTAGATGTAGGCGCGTCCCGGCGGACCGAACATGAGCTCGGTGCGCGGGGTCGGGCCGCGCCAGGCGTGACAGGCCCGGTCGACCTGGCCGCGGTGCCGGGCGCCGTAGGCTTCCACCTCGACGATGCGCAGGGCGAGACGACGGCCGTCGACGATGCGCAGGAGTCTGCGCCCCAGAAGGTCGGGCGCGACCTGCAGCACGGGTCGCGCGAAGAAGTCGGGGGAAAGGATCCGCTCAGGACTCACGGCGCCGGCGCCCGCCGCGCCGCCTGCGCCGACCGCTGCGTCGCCGCTGGTTGCCGGTGGTGAAACGAAGGGGCGGCACTTCCTGTCCCCGGGCTTCGGCGTCCATGCTGAGCAGGCGGAAGGCATCGCCGAAGTACTGCTTGCGCTGCAGGAAGCGCGGCACCGCGCCGCCGTCCAGGAAGGCCCGCATGCGACGTTGGGCGATGGAGATGAGGAAAAGCTGCTCGTTGTCCCGGCGCGAGACGCCCAGGCGCGAGGTGAGGGGCTTGAGGAATCGATAGGCCGAACGTCCGTAGTCGGGACGTCTGCCTTCCGCGCCGCGATCCGATTCGATCTCTCGTATCATGGGGAAGGTCAACAGCAGGGCCAGCAGCACCGGATTGGAGATCTCCTCGCCTTCGACCATGTCGCGATCGAGCACGGCCAGTCGCCGCCAGGGGATGGGGTCGATGCTCTCGGGGGGCAGGAGCATGTCCAGCTCGGGAAGCAACTCGCTGAGCAGCCCGGTCTCCTTGAGCAGCTTGAACGTCTCCACGGAAGCGCCGCCGCGCAGGTCGCGGTAGAACTCCTCGATGAGCCGCGCCCGATTGCATTCGCTGAGCAGGCCGCGGTGATGCTCGATGGCCCGAAGGGTATTCTCCTCGATGCGAAAATGCATGCGGGCCGCGTGGCGCACCGCCCGCAGCATGCGCACGGGATCCTCCTCGAAGCGAATCATGGGATCGCCGATGGCGCGGATCACGCCCGCCCTGAGATCGTCGAGGCCGCCCACGTAGTCGATGACGCTGAAGTCGGAGATGCTGTAGAAGAGCCCGTTGATGGTCAGGTCGCGGCGCAGGGCGTCTTCGGCCGGCGTGCCGTACTCCTGCAACGCCGCGATCTCCAGAGGGCTCGGGCGTCGGCGCCTGGTCCCGGTTTCGGATTCCGGCGCTTCGGATATCTCCTTGAGGAGCGCGTCGGCCTCTTCCAGCAGACGTTCCTCCTCCTCCTCCGAATCGGGGTCCGTGGGCAGCTCATCGCCGTTCTCGCCCTCATCCTCCAGGGATCTGAAGGTGGCGACCTCGACGAACTTCCGGCGGGCGAAAAGCACGTGCACGATGGGGAAGCGCCGGCCGATGACTCGGCTGTTGCGGAAGAGCTCCAGGACTTCGGAGGGCACGGCGTCGGTGCCGATGTCGTAGTCCTTGGGCACGCGTCCCGTGAGCAGATCGCGTACGCCGCCGCCCACGAGGTAGGCCTGGTAGCCGTATCGGTAGAGGCGATTGAGGACTTTCAGCGCGTCGGGATCGATGTCCTGGCGCGAGATGCGATGCTCGGCCCGCGGTAAAATGCGGGCCTCCGGTAAGGACATGAGGCCTCCGCGCTCGATGGCAAGCCTCGGGAGTGGGATTTCATACTAGCGGAGGCCGCCCGCGCCGCCAAGCATCTTTCGCTCGGCGAGGGTCTCGCCCGCGCGGCGCAGGACGAACCGGTCGTCGCGTGGAGGCTGGACGGGGTCGCCGAAGAGCTCGCCCTGGTCGAAGGCGCAGTCGATCTGTCCGATGAGACTCCGCACGTCGCCGCTGCCGTTCAGGAAATCGGTGCGGTCGGCGTCGACGATGAGCAGGGGCGAGGCCTCGCCGGCGATCCACTCCTCGTAGAAGCCGTTGAGACGGGCCAGGTAGTCCACGGGGATGTCCGCTTCGTAGTCGCGGCCTCGGCTCTTGATGTTCTCGCGCAGGCCATCCACGCTCCGGCGGAGGTAGATGACCAGGTCGGGAGGACGCAGCAGCAGGCGGGCCTGCTCGTAGAGGCGGCGATAGCTGTCCCACTCGCGGGCGCTCATCTGACCCATCTCGGCGAGGTTGCGCGCGAAGATGAGGGCGTCTTCGGAGAGGGAGCGGTCCTGCACGGCGCTCTCGCGGCGCTCGGCGATGAGGCGATGATCCTCCACGCGGTGGGAGAGGAAGAAGACCTGGAGGGCGAAGGCCCAGCGGGCCATGTCGCCGTAGAAATCCTCCAGGAAGGGATTGCTGTCCACGCGTTCGAAATAGGGACGCCATCCGAAATGCCGCGACAGGAGCCGCGTCAGGGTGGTCTTGCCCGCACCGATGTTTCCCGCGATGACGACGTGCACGAATGCCATGGCTTCCCAGCGAGCTTTGCTCTTGTGAGAGGAGGGACCGCGCACTACTGTAACGGCCGCGAAGCCCGATGTGAACCAAAACCGTTCCGAGCGAGCATGTCAGCCGAAATTCATCTGGGCCTTCCCGGGCCCCTGCCCTTCGCCGAGATCTTCGGCAACGAGAATCCCCTGGAGATCGAACTGGGATACGGCAAGGCGCTGTTTCTCATCCGATCGGCCCAGACGCGGCCGGACGTGAACTTCCTGGGGCTGGAGGTCTCGCGGAAGTGGTACCGCGAGGGCAAGCGCCGTGTGGAGAAGGCGGGCTCGCCGCCCAACCTGCGCATCCTGCATGCGGAGGCCGTGGACTTCCTCACCCGCTTCGTGGGGGACGGGGCTGTCTCGGTGCTGCATGTCTACTATCCGGATCCCTGGCCCAAGGCCCGTCACCACAAGCGGCGTTTCGTGGCCGAGCCTCTGCTCGTCCAGGCCGAGCGCGTGCTCGAGCCCGGCGGCGAGCTGCGCATCGCCACCGATCACGAGGACTATCGCGACTGGATCGCCGAGCGTCTGGAAGGCCGCGAAAGGCTCCGTCTCGTAGACTGGCCCCAGGAGGACGAGCCCCTCACGCACTTCGAGGCCAAGTACCGCAAGCAGGGCCGCGGCGCCTACCGCTTCCGACTGCGACTGGAGTCGCCGTGAACTTCGATCCGGTCGCGGACGCCCGGCCTCGCTACCTCGGCGAAGCTCCCGCCCTGGCCTGGCCAAGGGCGCCCGAAGATTTCCGCGTG
This sequence comes from uncultured bacterium, assembly GCA_964344565.1. GTDB lineage: Bacteria > Krumholzibacteriota > Krumholzibacteriia > JACNKJ01 > JACNKJ01 > JACNKJ01. Next base: position 113,020 of record CAYFNT010000006.1, on the reverse strand, counting down.
GAGGAGGTTCCCCTCTATCCCGCCTCGGGGGAGGGCGAGCATCTTTTCCTATTCGTCGAGAAACGCGATCTCACCACCCGGGAACTGCTGCGGCGCCTGGCCGAGCGGCTGGATCTGGGCGAGCGCGAACTGGGCCACGCGGGCCTCAAGGATCGTCACGCGATCACGCGGCAGTGGATCTCCCTTCCCCGCCGCGCGGCCGAAGGCGGGCTCGAGCAGCTCGGCGACGAGAACTGGCGCATCCTCGATGCGCGGCCTCACGGCAACAAGCTCAAGCCGGGCCATCTCGCGGGAAACCGGTTCGAGCTCTTCCTGGCCGGCGAGGCGGAGGCCGATTTCATGGAGGCTCGAATCGCCGAGCTTCGAGCCGGCGGACTGCCAAACTATTTCGGCCATCAGCGCTTCGGCGCGGGCGGCGACAACCACCTGAAGGGTCGAAACATTCTGGAAGGCACTCGAAAGCCCAGGGGCGGGCGGGCCAAACTCCTCGCCAACGCCTGGCAGTCGCACCTGTTCAACCGGGTGCTCGCCGAGCGGATCGAAGCCCTCGATGAATTGCGCCCCGGCGACCTGGCCTGGATCCACGGCAAGGGCGCCGTGTTCGAGGTCGAGGATCCCGCCGCCGAGGCGAGCCGCGCGGCCTCCCTCGAGATCAGCCCCAGCGGACCGCTGCCGGGCCGGAAGATGAGCCGCCCCGGGGGGGAGGCCGGCGAACTCGAACTGCGACTGCTGGAGGAGGCCGGCTGGACCGAAGAGCAGGACCGCTTCCTCAGCGGCGCGCGGCGCCCCTTGCGCGTTCCGGTGGAGGGGCTGTCCGCCGGGAAGGACGAGGGCGGCTGGCGACTCCGTTTCGCACTGCCGCCGGGAAGCTACGCCACCGTGCTGCTGCGCGAACTGGGATTGTCCATCGAAACGAAGGAGTGACATGCCCCACGTGAAGATTCGTCCGGGCCGCCCGCTGCCCGAGCTGTTCGAGGCGCTGGAGCGCTTCTCCCATCGCGACGAGACCGGCGTGCAGAAGGTCGTGGAGTACTTCATGGAACGGGGGGAGGCGCGTATCCTGGCCGAGGCCCTGGTGGCCGAGGGCGGCCTGCCCCGGCACTTCTTCCTGTCGATCCAGCATCGCGAGGATGCGGTCATCCTGCGCTGTTACGAGTCCACCGATCCCGAGAAGACCCCGGCGGTGAAGCGGCTCATACTGCGCGCGGGAATGGCGGTGCTGGATCTCTGCGAGGGCAGCGAACTGGATCCCTGCAATCTCGATAGGGAAGCCGAGGAGCTGGGGCTCATCCCCTGAGCATGGAGCGGAAGACGTGCCCCGCCACCGCCGGGTTCTCCTTGAGGCGGCGGAGGCTGTAGGCGTACCAGTCCCGTCCGAAGGGGATGTAGATGCGCAGCGGGTGCCCTTCTCGCAGGAGTCGATCCCGCAGCCGAGACTGCACGCCCAGAAGCATCTGGAACTCGTAGCGTTCCGGCCCGAGCCCGCGACTTCGAATGAGGGACACCACCCGGTCGATGAGCGCCTCGTCGTGGGTGGCCACTCCCACGTAGCTGCCCGACTCCCACATGGCTTCAAGCACCGAGATGAAGTTCTCGTTGATGCCCTCCGGATCCTGGATGGCCACCTCGGGCGATTCGATGTAGATGCCCTTGCAGAGACGGTAGTCGGGATTCAGGTCGGCCAGGGCCTTCACGTCCTCGAGGGTGCGGTGCATGTAGGCCTGGAGTACCACGCCGATGTTCTCGTAGCTTCCGCGCAGCTTGCGGTAGATCCAGAGCGTGTCGTCGGTGCAGCTGGAATCTTCCATGTCGATGCGGATCTTGGTGCCCAGGGCCGAGGCCTTCTCCATGATGCGCTGCATGCCCTCGAGGCAGAAATCCCGGTCGAGGCCCAGTCCCAGCATGCTGAGCTTGATGGACACGTTGCGGTCCAGGCCCAGGCGGTCCTGGTCGGCGAGCAGCCCCAGGTAGGCCTCGCCGTACTCGCCGGCCTTTTCGAGCGTGCTCACGTGCTCGCCCAGGATGTCCATGGTACTGCGGATGCCGTCGCTCCTCAGCTCCGCCGAAACGCGGGCCGCGTCTTCGAAATCCTCACCGGCGATGTATGGGCTGGAAAACTTGCGCACGAGCGGTTTGGGGACCGCTGGGAGCAGAGCGGCGATGGTCTTGTCCAAAATCGAAGGCATGGATGTCCTTCCGCTGAAGACGAGCCACAGGGCGAATGCCAAGGTAGGGACGGAGTTGAAGACGGTCAACTCCCAGAATACAGAACTTGGAGCCGGTCCCGGAAAAGCATCCCCGGGGTCTTGCCGAAAGCGTGCAAATCACGCATCTTCCACAGAGACATTCGGTTGCCGGACTTGACACCCCGGTTGCGGAATGTTATCCAAAGGTGTTTGGGAGCCTTCCGGCTTCCATTTTTCTGTCGCAGAGCCATTGCAGGCGCCCCACCCGCATCTAACCAGATAAGGGTCAGGAGTTTTTCCATGAAGAAGCATCGTCTCGCGCTGGGCATCGCTGTGTTGGGATTTGCTTGGGCCGCGCTCATGGCGGGTTGCAGCAGCACCTCGAGCACTTCTCCGCCGGATCCCCACGTTCCCATCATGGCCACCATCAATCTTACTCCGGCCTGGGACTCGGGATCCCCGCTCATCCTCGAGACGAGCGGACAGAACGCGCTGCTCGCCTTCACGAGCACCTACGGCGGTTCGGGAGACATCTACCTTCTGGAACTGGAAGACTCCGACAGCGACGGCTTCTTCGAGTCCTTCCCCGAGAGCCTCTACTTCTCCACGCTCAATGACAGCTTCTGGGGGCCCCATGCCGAAGCCTTCTCCCGCATCGGTCTCTACGAGTTCGAGGGGGACGACGGCGATTTCCCCAACTACCCGGGCAGCGCCTACTTCGCCGGGCCGAGGCATCTCTTCTACGACCCCGTCTCCCAGCGGATCTTCTACTCCATGGGATATGGCGGCGTCCCGCAGCTGGCCTCCACGACCGCTCCCATGATCGGCGACTTCGACCTGTCCCTGGAAGATGTCTTCGACATCAATGAGGGACGCAATCCCATCTGGGAATTCTGGTACAGCAAGACCGAGATTCCCGATCCCGCCGATCCCGGTGAGACCCTGTTCGCCTTCACGGGCGGATACTATGGCAGCGCCGCCATACCCAACAGCTTCGGCGACCAGTGGCTGGCCTACAGCGACACCCTTAGCATCAGCGGCGACCACGATTTCGACGGCGAGGCCGGCGAAGATCCCGTGGGCGCCATCGAGACCTATTCCGGTCTCGAAGACGACGGAGCCCCCGGCATCGCCGGCGAGGATGACGACGGCGACGGCTTCGAAGACGAATTCGATCTCCAGGTGCAGGCCATGAGCGAACCCGGCCCCGAAGCGGGCAGCTACGCCTGGAACATGCAGAACTACGACCCCGTCTCCGACGACGACGAAGACGGGCTCATGGATGAAGACCCCGACGACGACATCGACAATGACGGCGACGGCCGGACCGACGAGGATCCCGTTGGCGATTTGAACGGCGATGGCTCGCCCGGATGGTCCGGCGGCGACGTCGACAATGATGGCCTGTCGGGTTTCGACGACTTGGAAGTGCGGCACGCCACACTTCGCATGGAGAACTTTTTCGCTAACGGTTACGACCCCGCCGCGGACGACGACGAAGACGGAATTCACGATGAGGACGCCGACTTCATCCGCGACGGCATTTGGGTTGTGAAAATCGGTGTGGATGGACTGCCTGACGAGACTCAGGTTCCCATTCCCCTCACCAACGATGGGGGACGCCAGCCTTTCTTCAACCCGGTCAATGAGGACGAATTGCTCTACGAGCTGGACGGCGACATCTATCGCATGAACCTCTCGTACGAAGCGGACTCGGTCATCGTTGTCTCGACGGACAACCTGACCGACAGCGGATGGCTGGAAAGCTATGCCGCCTATTCGGATGACGGAACCCGGATCGTCTACGTATCGAGCCAACACGGTTCCGCCGATCTCTGGATCATGGATTCGAGCGGTGATGGAAAGGTCAGGGTCACCAACGACCCGGGCCAGGAACTGCTGCCCCGATTCACCCCGGGAGGCGATCAGATCGTCTACGAAGCATGGCGCTTCCCCGAGGGGGACCGAAGGGTCCTGATAACCAGCGAGACGCTGCCCTAGGCAGACCGAATGGCCCGCCGTCGGCGGGCCGATTCTCCTCCTTCGACCGACCGCCGCAAGGCGGGCTGGCATCCCCGGGCGCTGACGCGCTGGAACGGGGCTGTGCATGCAGAAGGAAATCTTCGTCAACGTCAACCCGACGGAAGTTCGGGTGGCGATCCGGGAACAGGGCGACCTGGTCGAATTCCTTGTGGAGCGTCCGGATGACCGGCGCATCGTCGGCAACGTCTACAAGGGCGTGGTCAAGGCGGTTCTGCCCGGCATCCAGGCCGCCTTCGTGGACATCGGCATGGAGAAGGCCGGCTTCCTCCACGTCTCCGACGTTGCCGAGGGGGAGTCTAAACTCGCCGACCTCGAGAACGAAGGCGAGGGAGGCGGCCGCCGCGGACGTCGCGAGCCGGTGCAGTATCCTCCCATCGAATCCCTCCTGAAAAAGGGCGACACCGTCCAGGTGCAGGTGATCAAGGAGCCCATCGGCACCAAGGGGCCGCGGCTTTCCGCCCAGCTCTCCCTTCCGGGCAAGTTCTGCGTGGTGATGCCGGGCCTGGAGTACATCGGCATCAGCCGGAAGATCCTCGATCGCCAGGAGCGGGGCCGTCTCAAGCGCATCGTGCAGAAGGCCAAGCCCCGAGGCTACGCCACCATCGTGCGCACCGCGGGGGAAGGCGTGGATGAGGCGCAGCTCGAAGAGGACATCAAGACCCAGGTGGCCATCCATCGCAAGCTCGAGGAGCGTTCGGGCCGCGGCAAGGCGCCCAGCCGCCTCCACGAGGAAGTGGGCATGGTCATCGGCCTGGTGCGCGATCTCTTCGACGAAGAGGTCAAGCGCCTCCTCATCGACGATGAGGATGAGCACCGCAAGCTCGCCGACTATATCCGCGGCTTCGCGCCCGAACTGGAGCGCCGGGTGCTCTACTATCGGGAGAAGGAACCGCTCTTCGACCACTTCGGCATCGAGACCGAACTCGAGAAGGTCATGCGGCGGCAGGTCTGGCTGAAGAAGGGCGGATACCTGCTCTTCGATCACACCGAGGCCCTGGTGGCCATCGACATCAACACGGGCAAGTTCGTGGGGAAGAAGAGTCAGGCGGAGACCATCTTCCAGACCAATCTCTACGCCGCCCGCGAGATCGCCCGGCAGCTGCGACTGCGGGACATCGGCGGCATCATCGTGATCGATTTCATCGACATGGACCGCGAGAGCGACAAGCACAAGGTCGTGGCGGAGCTGAAGAACTCCATGCGCCGCGACCGGGCCCGCACCAAGATCTTCGACATCACGGCCCTGGGCCTGGTGGAGATGAGCCGCAAGCGCGTGCGGCCCAGCCTGCTGCATTTCTACAACGAGGAATGCAGCTACTGCCACGGATCGGGACACATCCTCACCAGCGAGAGCCTGAGCAATCGGGTGGAGACCATCCTGCGCCGGATCTCGGCCCGGGTGCGGGAGCGGAAGTTCCAGGTGAGGGTCAATCCCGTGCTGGCGCACTACCTGCGCGTCAATCGCATCGAGATCCTGCGGGATCTGGAAGAGGAATACCGGGTGGAACTCCACCTGTTGGATGATCCCCGGCTGCATCGGGAGCATTTCGAGGTTACGGCCCTGGAGACCGGCCGAGACCTGCTGGCGGCGGTCACGCGATAGCGGAAAAAGGCCGGCGGCCGGCTTGACAATCGCCGCAGGGTTTTGTAAATAAAGGGCTTCGTGCCAAAAACGAGGAGGGCCCCGGTGTACGCTGTGGTCAAGGTCGCGGGAAAGCAGTTCAAGGTGAAGGCGGACGATGTGATCCGCGTGCCGCTGCTTTCCGAAGAGGTCGGCCAAACGGTTGAATTCAAACAAGTTCTGTCCACCGGAGAAGGCTCCGACATCACCATCGGAACGCCCTTCGTGGACGGTGCCAAGGTGAGCGCCGAGGTCCTGTCCCACGGTAAGGACCGCAAGATTCGCGTCTTCAAGATGAAGCGCCGCAAGAACTACCGCCGGACTTTCGGGCATCGGTCCCAGTACACCGAGCTCAAGATCAAGTCCATCAGCTAGGAGGACGGCCATGGCTCATAAAAAAGGCGTCGGCAGCTCCAAGAACGGCCGCGACAGCAATCCTCAGTACCTGGGCGTCAAGCGCTATGCCGGCCAGACCGTGAGCGCCGGATCCATCCTCGTGCGCCAGCGGGGCACCAGCATCCTGCCCGGCGAGAACGTGGGCGTGGGCGGCGACTACACCCTGTTCGCCCTGGTGGACGGCAAGGTGAACTACAGCCGCAAGGGCAAGAATCGCAGGGTCTGCAGCGTGCTGCCGGCCTAAGCGCCGAGCAATTCGACTTCAGGCAGGCCTGACGGCCTGCCTTTTTTTTGGAGATCCATGTCCACCCTCATCGTGATTCCCGCTCGCATGGCCGCCACCCGCTACCCGGGCAAGCCCCTGGTGGAGATCGCCGGACGCAGTCTCATACTGCGGGTCTGCGACCGGGCCTCCCAGGTGGGCGGCGCCGAGAAGCTGCTCGTGGCCACCGACGACGAGAGCATCCGCCGCCACGTGGAAGAGGCGGGCTACGAGGCGAAGATGACCTCGCCCCGGCACCCCAGCGGCAGCGACCGGGTGGCGGAAGCCGCAGGCGACTGGGAGGGCCTCATCCTCAACCTGCAGGGGGACGAGCCCCTGGCCGATCCCGCCGTGCTGGACGAGCTCATCGCGGAGATGGAGCGGCGACCGGGCATGGACATCGCCACGGTGGGGGTTCCCCTGGCCGACGGAGAACTCGCCCAGGCCGATCGGGTGAAGGTTCACCGGGATCCCGAGGGACGCGCCCTGGAATTCCGCAGGATCTACGAAGAGGCTCCGGCGGAGGGAGGGCTGCTGCGCCACGCGGGAGTCTATCTCTATCGGGCGGACGCCCTGCGGGCCTTCTGCGCGGCCGAGGCCACCCCTCGCGAAATCGACGAAGGCCTGGAGCAGCTCCGCGCCCTGGATCTGGGACTGTCCATGTTCGTGCTGGAGGCGGCCGACTGGGCTCCCGGAGTGGATCGGCCCTCGGACCTGAAAGTCATTGAAAAGCGGCTCGAAGAGGCTTAGTTTCTACTTCCGGGCGGCGCAGGCAGCCCGGTTTTTTGTTTCCCCACACAAGCGAGGACGGCGTGGCTCAAAAGGGCAAGACCCAGTTCATATTCGTGATGGGGGGCGTCGTCAGCTCCCTGGGCAAGGGCATCGCGGCGGCCTCGCTGGGCCTGCTTCTGAAGAAGCAGGGCTTGAACGTCACGCTGCTCAAACTGGATCCCTATCTCAACGTGGATCCGGGGACCATGAGCCCATTCCAGCACGGCGAGGTCTACGTGACCGACGACGGCGCGGAGACCGACCTCGATCTCGGACACTACGAACGATATCTCGATCAGGCCCTGGGCCGCGACAACAACGTCACCGCCGGACAGATCTACGACGCCATCCTCACCAAGGAACGGCGGGGCGATTTCCTAGGCCGCACCGTGCAGGTGATTCCCCACGTCACCGGTGAGATCAAAAGCCGAATCCTGCGCCTGGCGGAGAGCGATCCCGAACTGGACGTGGTCATCACCGAGGTCGGCGGCACGGTGGGCGACATCGAGGGACTGCCCTTCCTCGAGGCGATCCGTCAGTTCCCCTTCGACATGGGCCGCGAGAACGTCCTCTACATTCACCTGACCCTGGTTCCCTGGATCGAAGCTGCGGGGGAGATCAAGACCAAGCCCACCCAGCACAGCGTGAACAAGCTTCGCGAGATCGGTATCCAGCCGGGCATCCTCATGTGCCGCACCCAGCGGCCGCTGGATGAAGAGGTGAAGGAGAAGATCGGGCTCTTCTGCAACGTGGCTCCCGAGGAGGTCATCGAGGCGCGGGACGTGGAGTCCATCTACGAGGTTCCCCTTCGACTTCACGCCCAGGGACTCGACCGGCAGGTCATGGAACAGCTCGGGCGCGACTACGCGGAGCCCGATCTCACCGGCTGGGAGGCAATGGTGCGGGGAATGCTCTCGGCGCCGAGGAAGGTGGAGATCGGGGTGGTGGGCAAGTACGTGAACCACCACGACAGCTACAAGAGCATCATCGAATCCTTCATCCATGCGGGACAGACCAACGACGCCCGCGTGAAGATCCGCTGGGTGGACAGCGAGTCCCTGGGCGAGGAGAACGTGGAGGAGCGCCTGGATGGCCTCGACGGCATTCTGGTGCCCGGCGGTTTCGGCGTGCGCGGCGTGGAGGGGAAGATCGCCGCGGTGAGGCACGCCCGCGAGAATCGGGTGCCCTATCTCGGCATCTGTCTGGGTCTGCAGGCGGCGGTCATCGAGTACGCCCGCAACAAGGCCGGCATGCCCGAAGCCCACAGCACCGAGTTCAAGGCCCAGACGCCGGCGCCGGTGATCTGCCTGATGGAGGAACAGAAGGGGCTCAGCCAGATGGGCGGCACCATGCGCCTGGGCAGCTACCCCTGCGAACTCGAGGCGGGATCCCTGGCGCGGGAATCCTACGGCGAGGAGCTCATCCATGAGCGCCATCGCCATCGCTACGAAGTGAACAACCAGTACCGCGACAAGCTCGAGGCGGCGGGCCTGAAGCTGTCGGGCCTCTCGCCGGGCGGCGAGCTGGTGGAGATGGTGGAGCTGGCCGATCATCCCTTCTTCGTGGCATCCCAGTTCCACCCCGAGCTGAAGAGCCGACCCGGACGTCCCCATCCTCTCTTCCGCGGACTCGTGGCGGCGGCCCTCGAGCACAGCGCGACGAAAGTGGAGGTCCAGTGAAGAGCTTCTCCATCGGCTCGGCCGAAGTGGGCGGAAAGCGGCCCCTGCTCATCGCCGGTCCCTGCGTGGTCGAGGGCCGCGGCATGCTCGAGGACGCGGCGGGCTTCCTGAAGGAACTGGCCACGGAGATCGGCTGGCCCCTGGTCTTCAAGGCCAGCTATACCAAGGACAATCGGCTTTCGGACGACAGCTTCTCGAGCATCGGCCGGGAAAAGGCCCTGAGCCTGCTCGGCGAAACGGCGAAGGAGGCCGAGCTTCCCGCCATCACCGATATCCACCAGCCCGAAGAGGCGGCCCTGGCCGCCGAGGCGGTGGACTGCCTGCAGATCCCGGCCTTCCTCTGTCGCCAGAGCTCGCTTCTGCGGGCGGCCGGCGCCACGGGACTTCCCGTCAATCTCAAGAAAGGGCAGTTCCTCGCCCCCGAGGATCTGGCCTTCTCCGCCGAGAAGATCGCGCGGGCCGGATCGGACAAGGTCATGCTCACCGAGCGGGGCAGCAGCCTGGGCTATCGCGATCTGGTGGTGGACTACCGCAGTTTCGCGGTGATGGCCCGCTCGAACCGTCCCGTGATCTTCGATCTCACCCACAGCCAACAGCAGCCCGGCGGCAGCGGCGGTTCCTCCGGCGGAAGCCGGGAGTTCGTGCGTCCCATGGCCCGGGCCGCCCTGGCCCTGGGCGTGCAGGGCATATTCATGGAAGTGCATCCGGAGCCCGAGAAGGCCATGAGCGATGCGGCCACCCAGCTGCCCTTCCCCCTCGCCGGCGATCTCCTGCGCGAGCTCGCCGATCTCTACAGCGCCATGGAGGCCGGCAATGCTCTCCCCTGAAATCACCGAGCGCCTCTCCCGTATCCGCCTGATGATCTTCGACGTGGACGGCGTCCTCACCGACGGCTCCCTCCGCACGCCCCATCGCGGCGGCGGACGGGTCTTCCACGTGCACGACGGTTTCGGATTCTACCTGGCGCGACAGGCCGGTCTGCAGCTGGCCATCTGCAGCGGCAAGGACGAGGACGAGATCCGCGACCGGGCCGAGGCCCTTCGCGTTCCCACCCTGCGCCTGGGCCGACTCGACAAGGACGTAGCCGTGCGCGAGATTCTCGACGAGCTGAGCGTCTCTCCGGATGAGGCCATGTTCGTGGGGGACGACCTCTTCGATCTTCCCGGCATGGCCGAGACAGGATTCGCCGCGGCGCCGGCCGACGCGCGTCCCGAGGTCCGCGAATACGCCGACTGGGTCCTGCCCCTGCCCGGCGGCAAGGGCGCGGTGCGCGAAGCCATCGAAGGCGTGCTCAAGGCCCGCGGGCTCTGGGACGATCTGGTGTCGCGATTCATGCGGGTGAAGGCATGAGCGGCTCCTGGAAGGAATCGGGCGCAAGGGTCTTCGCCAAGACCGCCTCGGAGATCGCCGCCGTGGGCGAAAGGCTTGGCGAGTCCTTCGAGGGCGCCGCCGCCGCCGTGGCCGACTGCGAAGGCCGCGTGGTGGTCACGGGCCTCGGCAAGAGCGGTCACGTGGGCCGCAAGATGGCCAGCACCTTCAGCTCCACGGGAACGCCTGCGGTGTTCATCCACGCCACCGAGGCCATGCACGGCGACCTCGGATTCATCCGCCGCGAGGATGTGGTCATCCTCGTCTCCAAGAGCGGCGCCAACGAGGAACTCCGCAGCTGGATGCCTTTCCTGCGCGACCGCGGCTGCGTGACCATCGCCATCACCGGCGACGCGAATTCCTTCTTAGCCCGGGAGTCGAGCTGGCTGCTGGACGCCTCGGTGGGCGAGGAGGCCTGTCCCAACAACCTGGCGCCCACCACGAGCAGCACGGCGGCCCTGGTCATGGGCGACGCCCTGGCCGTGGCCGTGCTGGAACGGCGGGGCTTCAGCCCCGAGGATTTCCTGCGCCTGCATCCGGGAGGCATTCTTGGCAAACGGCTGAGCCTGCGGGTGCGCGATCTCATGCATCCCCTGGATTCCCTGGCCAGCCTCTCGCCCGCGGCCACCCTGGGCGAGGCCATCGGCGCTCTCATCGAGAGCGGCCTGGGCATGGCCTGCATCCTGGACGATAGGGGCGAGCTGGCGGGCCTGCTCACCGACGGCGACCTCAAGCGCGCCCTGGCCGGGGGCGATACCGAGAGCCACATGAACTCGCCCGCCCTCGACTACGCGAGCCGCCGGCCCCGCACCGTGGGACCCGAAGCCCTGGCCACCGAAGCCCTGACGCTCATGGAAACCAATCAGCCAGGTCCCATCACCGGCCTGGTGGTGGCCGAGCCCGAGGGACCGGTGCTGGGGCTGCTGCACATCCACGACATCCTGCGCGCGGGCCTTTCGAACTCGCTCTAAATTATTTGGAAACAGCCCCTTAGGGATGCCTTTCTCAGCCTGCCCCCGAGCATCTCAGGACTTCCCGAAATTCCTCATCGTTCCTTATAGTTCTGGCATATTGATTGCTTGACAAAGCCTTCGCGCCTTTCTATTCTCCAGCGAAGGATTCGATTGTGTCCCCTAACCTGCTGGGAAAAAAAGAGTTACTCATTGCGTTACCTCTCGGCACTCCACATTCCCCGCCAACTGGGAGTTCTGGCTCTCCTGAGCCTCGGCCTGGCCGCCTGCGAGAGCCAGGAGTCGCCGGTGACTAGTCCGGAGGGCGAGCTGCCGCGCCAGATCCTCTGGGATTTCACCACCAGCGAGAGCGACTCCGGCGACCTGCAGTGGGTGCTCACGGGACGCAAGGCGCTCTTCTTCGACACGGAACCCGAGGTTCGGGCCTCGGAGGTTCGCCTGAGGATCTTCGACGAGGAGGGTCGCCTGGGCAGCGTCCTCGAGGCCGACTCGGCCTTCCTGGACAAGCAGGGGGGCAAGGGCGACATGACCGCCCGCGGAAAGGTCTACGTGCTCAGCCGCGACAGCATCGAGCTCTGGAGCGAGGAGCTGATCTGGTCGGAGCGCGAGCGGATCTTCCGCAGCGACTCATTCGTGGAGGTCCGGGACGGACAGGACCTGCACAGCGGCTGGAAGGTGTCCTGCGACGAGAACCTGGGACGCCTCTGGATCGACAGTCTGCCGCGACACGAGATCATCGCCGAGGAAGGGATTCTGGAATGATGGCCGAGGGCCCCGTCAAGATGCTGAGAGGCGAAGACCTGGTGAAGGTCTACGGCCGCCGCCGCGTGGTGGACGGCGTCAGCCTCGAGCTGGCTCCCGGCGAGGTGGTGGGCCTGTTGGGTCCAAACGGCGCGGGCAAGACCACGACCTTCTACATGATCGTGGGCATGATCCGTCCGGACCAGGGACGCGTCTTCCTGGGCGAGGAGGCCATCCACAAGCTGCCCATGTATCGGCGCGCGCGGCGCGGCATCGGCTATCTCAGCCAGGAGGCCTCGGTTTTCCGGCGCCTCACGGTGGAGCAGAATCTCATGGCCATCCTCGAGGGCCTGCCCATCAGCAAGGCCGAGCGCAAGACCCGCCTGGAGCGTCTGCTCGAGGAACTGCGCGTGTCGCACCTTCGCGGAAGCCTGGGCCATCAGCTCAGCGGCGGCGAGAGGCGGCGGGTGGAGATCGCCCGCGCCCTGACCACCAATCCCCAGTACATGCTCCTGGACGAGCCCTTCGCCGGCATCGATCCCATCGCGGTGGGCGACGTGCAGGAGATCATCGAACAGCTCAAGCGCATGGGCCTGGGCATTCTCATCACCGATCACAACGTTCGCGAGACCCTCGAGATCACCGACCGCAGCTACATTCTGCACGAGGGCAAGATCATTCTGTCCGGCACCGCGGAGGTGCTGGTGAAGGACCCCAAGGCCCGCCAGGTCTACCTCGGCGAGCGATTCAACCTCTAGGAAGGCCGCTGCATGGAGATGAAGTTCAAACTGCAGATGGGGCTGAAGCAGCAGCTGGTGATGACGCCGCGGCTGCAGCAGGCTCTCAAGCTTCTGCAGCTGCCCACTTTGGAACTGGAGATGGCGCTCAAGGACGAGCTTCAGTCCAATCCGCTCCTGGAGATCGAGGAAGAGGAAGAGGTCGATCCCCGCACCCGGGAGGGCAGCCAGGAAGAGGCCGCCGGAAGCGCCGACAACTGGGACGACGTCTTCAACGACGGTTTCGAAATGCAGTACGAACAGCAGGAGGAACTCTCCGACGACGAGTTCGTGGAGAAGGTGCCCGTCTATCGCGAGGACTCCGGCGACAACCTGCTTCAACAGCTTCGCATGCAGACCGCCGACGCCCAGCTCCTTGAGATCGGCGAGTACCTTATCGGGAGCCTGGACGATCGCGGATTCCTGACCATCGATCTCGAAGAGATCCAGAACGTCTTCAGCGTCGACGAGGATCGCGCCGCCGAGGCCCTGAGCGCCGTGCAGTCCCTGGAGCCCGCCGGCATCGCCGCCCGCGATCTGCCCGAGTGCCTGCTCATCCAGCTGCGTTTCCGCGGCATGGAGGACAGCCTCACCGCCACGCTCATCCGCGATCACTTCAAGGCCCTCGTGCAGCGGAAGTATCAGGCCATCGCCCGTAAGCTCAAGATATCCGTGGAGGACGTGCAGGAGGCCGCCCGGCTCATCGGCGAACTGGATCCCAAACCGGGACTGGAGCTGTCCACCGAGGATCCGCGCTACGTGACTCCCGACCTGCTTGTGGAAGAGGTCGAGGGCGACTACGTGGTGGCGCTCAACGACCGCTACCTGCCTCGCCTGCGGATCTCGGAAGCCTACAAGGAAGGCGTCGCCGATCGGGACAAGCGCACCAAGGAATTTCTGCAGGGCAAGCTCAGTCAGGCCCAGTGGCTCATCAAGACCGTGGAGCAGCGCCGCAGCACCATGGTGAAGGTGATGAACGCCATCGTCGAGGAGCAGAAGGAGTTCTTCGACAAGGGTCCCCAGGCCCTGCATCCCCTGACCCTGCAGCAGGTGGCCACGAAGATCGGCATGCACGAATCCACGGTGAGCCGCGTCACCAGCAACAAGTGGGTGCAGACGCCTCGCGGGACCTTCCCGCTCAAGTATTTCTTCTCCTCGTCGCTCTCCACCTCGGGGGGCGAGGAGGTCAGCGCCAAGGCGGCCAAGGATCGCATCCGCGAGATCGTGTCGAAGGAGGACGGCAAGCGTCCCTTCAGCGATCAGAAGATCGCCGACATGCTCAAGGACGAGGGACTGGTCATCGCGCGCCGGACAGTTGCGAAGTATCGGGAGCAACTAGGAATTTTGCCTGCACGCATGAGGAAAGAGTATTGAAGAGGTCCCGAGTCGCCAGTCTCCAGTCGCCAGGAGAGCACAGGTATTTGAAGGTCATGTTCTCCCCTGGGGACTCGAGACTCGAGACTGGAGACTCTTCCGGCTTGCCGCGATGTATGGATGCTGCTAAGCTGGAAATAGACACGGGATCCCCGTGGATCGAACGCGGAGAGTTTATTGAATCGCCCAAGACCATTCGAATCCATCCCGTTTCGCAAGCAGACCCTGTCCGCTCAAAAAGCGCGCGGGGTCTTTCCGTATCCGCTAGTTAAGGAGGAACCATGAAGATCTCCGTCACCGCCAGGAAGATGGAACTGACCGACGCCATAAGAAACTACGCCGAGGAGAAGGTCGGGAAGCTGGACAAGTACATGGACGGGATACTGGAGGCGCAGGTTCTTCTGCGCGTGGAGAAGCATTGGCAGGTCGCCGAGGGCTCCGTCCACGCGCGCAGCACCGATTTCACGGCCCGGGAGAGCGGCGAGGATCTCTACGCCGCCATCGACGGCCTCACCGACAAGCTCGAGCGCCAGCTCCGAAAGCACAAGACGCGCATGCTCAATCGCCGCAAGAAGGCGGCCGTGGCGCCCGGCTTCGAATCCGGCTCCATCACCATCTTCGGCGCGCCCGATGGAGACCAGGACGCGCTGGTCATCAAGGAGAAGATCCTCCACCTCGATCGCCTCACTCCCTCCGAGGCCATCACTCGCATGGAAGTGCACGGCGACAACTTCTGGGTCTTCAACAACAGCGAAACCGAGCACATGGGCCTGGTCTACAAACGCAAGGACGGAACCTACGGATTGATCCAGCCGGAGGACTAGAGCGCCGGCGAAATCGAGGAGCTAGATGGAAGTGGCCAATCAGAGCCTCCCGGTGGCCCAGTTCCTCCGGGAAGCCGCCGACAGCCTGGGCCTTCGCCGGGTGGGACAGAGCGAGAGCTCTTCCAAGGACATCACCCAGCAGGAAGTCTCCAGACCGGGATTCGTGCTCACGGGATTCACCGAGAAGTACCAGGCCGAACGCATTCAGATTCTGGGCGGCGCCGAGTCGTCCTACCTCGAACGCCTCGGCCGCGAGGACCAGATCGAGGCTCTCGAGAATCTCTTCATCACTCCCGTGCCCTGCATCATCGTGACCCGCGGACAGAAGGCCTTCGAGCCGTTGGTGGAGATGTGCGACAAGTACGGCGTGCCGCTCTTCGCCACCGAGCGCAAGACCACTCCCTTCATCCGCAGCATCACGGCCTACCTGGCCGATCACTTCTCGCCCCGCGGCACAGTGCACGGTTCCCTGGTGGACGTCTACGGCGTGGGCCTGCTCTTCACCGGGCCCAGCGGCATCGGCAAGAGCGAAGTGGCCCTGGACCTGGTGGAGCGGGGCCATCGCCTGGTGGCCGACGACGTGGTGCACCTGATCCGCCGCGGCGAGGACGTGCTCATCGGCCGCGGCGACGAATTCCTCAAGCACTTCATGGAGATTCGCGGCGTGGGAGTGGTGGACGTGCGCGAGATGTTCGGCATCCGCGGCATCCGCATCCAGAAACGCGTGGAGGTGGAGGTCAAGCTGGAGAAGTGGGTGGAGGGCAAGTACTACGACCGCACCGGCCTGGAGTACGACACCTCCGAGGTGCTGGGCGTGAACATCCCCCAGGTGCTTCTGCCAATCATTCCTGGCAAGAACATCACGGTGATCGCAGAGACCATCGCCATGAACCACATGCTCAAGGTCTACGGTCTGGATCCGGCCGAACGCTTCAACCGGCAGGTGAGCGAGGGCATCGCCAGGCGGGGGCGCGTGCGCACCCTGGACTACCTGCGCAAGGACGAGGAATAGATGGTCCCCGCACTGGTCATCTGCCACGGCGACCTGGGCAGCGCCTTTCTGGATGCGCTTCGAGGCATCTTCGGCGAAGTGGATCGCTTCCACGTGATCAGCAACAGCGGGCTCTCGGCCAAGGCCCTGGAAGTCGCGGTGGCCGGCAAGCTCAGCGAGCTGGGGGAACAGGCCCTGATCTTCACCGATTACTTCGGCGGCAGTTGCGCCAATGCGAGCCTGGCGGCCCTGCGAGGCCGACCCGGCTATCGGGTGGTCAGCGGCGTCAATCTGCCCATGCTCATCTACTACCTGACCCATCGCGGCGACATGGACATGGACGCCATACTGCCCGGCGTCATAGGCCGCGGCCAGAACGCCATCCGCGAGCTCAATCCGCCGGGCCTTTGAGGATATGGGCTCCCCGATCCTTCATCTGGACGACCGTCTCCTCCACGGAAAGATCCTCCACGGCTGGTCCGCCGCTTCGTCCCCGCGCATCGTGCTGATCTCCGAGAGCCTGGACGACCCAGAGCTCGCGGCCTCCTGCGCCGAGGCCGCCGATCCCGCTGCCTGCCTATGCCTCGAGCCCGGAGGGGAGGATCTTCCCGAATTCCGTCAGGGCGATTTCTGGCTCGTCGACAGCCTTGAATCGGCAGCGGGACTGCTCCGGCGGGGAGCCTTTCCGGCCCTGCGGATCATCGGCCTGAGGGAGGGCGGCGAGGAGCTCGGCCCCGATTTCAGCCCCGGAGCAGCCGCGCGAAAGCTGCTGGACGAGATGGCCTCGGAGGGATTAAGAATCGATATCCAGTCATTTCCCGGCGCCCGGGCCTGGACCTGGCCGCCTTGAGTTCAAAGACTCCTTGACTTGGAGTCCATTTCCCCCAATTTGATCAGCCAGAGCAGCTCTGGCCGAGCGCCTTCCCATCGGGAGCCGAGATTGGTAGAACGCAAACTGGAAATCGTCAACGAGAAGGGCCTGCACCTCAGGGCGGCCAGCGAACTGGTGAAGCTGACCAGTTCCCTGCCCTGCGGCGTTTCCCTGTCCAACGGCACCATCGAGGTGGACGGCAAGAGCATTCTTGGCGTCGCCGCCCTGGGCGCACCCAAAGGCAGCCACATCGTCGTGAAGACTCTCGGTACGGATGAGGAGGCCTCCATGAAAAAGATCGACGACCTCTTCCGGCGAGGCTTCTACGAGAATGGCCTCTAGGGACAATTCCACCAAGAGATTCAAGGGACAGCCCGCCTCGCCGGGTATCGCCAGGGCGCGCGCCCTGGTACATAGCGCCCAGTTGCCCGCCCTGCCCTTCCGGCACGTGGAGCCCGAAAACCGCGAGGTCGAGCTCGCCCGATTCGAGGCGGCCCTGGACGCCACGGCCGAGGTCCTCGAATCGTCCCGATCCCAGGTGGCCGACAAGCTCGGCGAGGATCACGCCCGCATCTTCGAGGCCCACAAGCTCATCCTCTCCGATGAAGTTCTCATCGAGCAGGTGCGCGGGCTCATCCGCGAGGGTCTCGGCGCCGAGATCGCCTGGACCGAAGCCTGCGCCCATGTGCTCGAAGCCTTCCGCAAGCTTCCCGCCGAACTGGGGGACCGCAGCAGCGATCTGCGGGACGTGGAGCTCAAGGTGCTCGGCAAGCTGCTGGGGCGGGAATCCCGCGGTTTCGGCGACCTCAACGAAGAGGTCATCATCGTGGCCAGCGACCTGGCTCCCTCCGACACGGTCACCATGGACCGCAGCAAGGTGCGCGGTTTCGTGCTCGAGAAGGGCGGCCCCGCCAGCCACTCGGTGATCCTGGGCCGCAGCCTCGGCATTCCCGTGGTCACCGGCGTGAAGGGTCTCATGGAGTCGGTGCGCAGCCGCGACGAGATCATCCTCGACGGACACTCAGGGCAGCTCGTGCTGCACCCCGATGCCGCCGCCGTCCAGGACTTCGAGGATCTGCAGGAGGCCTACGGCGCCTGGGAGCGCGAGATGCTGCGCTTCAAGGACTTCCCCGCCGAGACGCGAGACGGCCGGCGCATCGAACTGCTCGCCAACATCGAGATACCCGACGAGGTGGAGGCCGCCCGGGATCACGGCGCGGCGGGCGTTGGACTCTACCGCACCGAGTACCTCTTCCTCACCAGTCCCGACTTCCCCAGCGAGGAAGAGCAGTATCAGGCCTACAGCGGCGTGGTGAGAGCCCTGGCCCCCGAACCGGTGATCCTGCGCAGCGTGGACCTGGGCGGCGACAAGATCCCCAGCTATCTGCGCTTTCCCCGCGAGGAGAATCCTCACCTGGGCTGGCGGGGCATCCGCTACACCCTGAGCATGGAGGACATCTTCCGCACCCAGCTGCGCGCCATCCTGCGCGCCAGCGAGCACGGCGAACTGCGTCTCATGTTCCCCATGGTCTCCAGCGTGGAGGAGCTGCGACAGATCCGCGAGATGCTCACCGAGGTCCGCGCCGAACTGAACGGCGAAGGCCTGCACGCGGGCGAGGACATCCAGATCGGCGTGATGGTGGAGACTCCGGCCGCGGTGGCCATCGCCCATCTGCTGGCCCGGGAGGTGGACTTCCTGAGCATCGGCACCAACGACCTGATCCAGTTCTCCCTGGCCATCGACCGCAACAACTCCCTGGTCTCGGATCTCTACGATCCCTTCCATCCGGCCATCCTCCGGCAGATCCGTCGCACCGTGAAGGCGGGCCATGCCGAGAGCAACTGGGTGGGGCTCTGCGGCGAACTGCCCGAGGACCCGCTCTTCACCATCCTGCTCATGGGCATCGGTCTGGACGAGATCAGCACCGGCCCTTACCGCATCCCCGAGATCAAGCGCGTGATACGCTCCATCACCCACGACGGCGCCAGGCAGATCGTCAAGACCGCCTGGAGCGGCACCACCTCGGCCGAGGTGCGCGCCCTGGCCCGGGCCGAGGCCATGGAACGCTTCCCCGATCTGGCCGACATGCTGTCCCGCGGTGAGGGCTCCTGATGAAGGTGCTCGACGACGCCTCCCTGCGCGCCCAGGCCGATCCCGGCGACATGCTGGGCAAGACGGCCTCCTTCGCGGAGCAGCTGCTCGCCTCCCTCGATGTGCCCGAGGGCCTCGCCGGCGAGAGGCCGGAGCGAGTGCTCCTCGGCGGCATGGGGGGCAGCGCCGTCGCGGGGCGCATCCTGGCGCCCCTGCTGGAGTCGGTCGCGGGCCTCCGCATACTGATCGTGGACGGCTACTCCCTGCCGAGGACCCGGTCCGGCGACCTGCTGATCCTCTCGAGCTATTCGGGCCGCACCGAAGAGGTGTTGAGCCTTTTCGAGGAGAGTCGCCATCTGGATCTCCGATCTCTGGCCATCAGTTCGGGCGGAGATCTCTCGGCCCTCGCTCGGGAATCGGACATCCCCCTGCTCAGCCTGCCCGAGGAACTGCCTCCCCGCGCGGCCCTGCCCTCGGCCCTGGGGCGGCTGCTCGGCCTGCTCGCGGCCTGGGGCATCGAGCTGGGGCAGGAGCACTTCCGCGCTTCGGATCTCGAGGCCGATCTGGATGCGGCCATGGTAATGGCCGGTCCCCATACGCCCGCGGAAGCGAATCCGGCGAAGAGCCTGGCCCTCGCCCTGGGCGATCGACGCCCGGCGCCGGTGGCGCTTTCGACCTTCTACGGAGGCGCGGCCGGCCGCCTGCGGGCGCAGTTCGAGGAAAACGCGAAGCGCAGCGCCTTCGCCTACGAGCTTCCCGAACTCCATCACAACACCTGGATTCCCTGGTCCCTGGACGAAGATCCTCCCGGCGCGCCCATCTGGCTGGGGGCCCGGGACGCCCATCCCCGCGTGCTCGAACGCCGTCGCCTGAGCGAAGCCCTGCTTTCGGACCGGCGTATCCCCTTCTTCGAGCTGCCCTCCCCGGGCCGCGCGACGCTCAACAGGCTGTTGACAAGCGTCCTCATCGGTGATTTTGTAAGCGTCTATCTGGCGCTGCTGCGCGGGGTCGATCCCATCACGACCGATCCTCTCGACGCCATGAAGGCGCGCCTGTCCGAGTCTTGAGACAAGGAAAAAAGATGAACGCCATCATTCCCGTGGCCGGCGTGGGTACGCGGCTGCGTCCGCACACCTACAGTACGCCCAAGGCCCTGCTCCCCGTGGCCGGCAAGCCCGTGCTCGCGCATATCCTCGACCAGCTCACCGAGGTGGGCCTGGATCGAGTGGTCCTCGTGGTCGGATACCTGGGCGATCAGATCGTCGATTGGGTGAAGGCCAACTACGATATCCAAGTGGATTTCGTGGAGCAGACGAAGCGCGAGGGCCTGGGACATGCCTTCCTCACGGCCATGGAGGGCGCGAAGATGACCAGCGGCCCCGCGGTGGGCGTGCTGGGCGACACCATCTTCAAGGCCGACCTGGCCGGACTCGTGAACTCGCCGGGACACGCCATGGGCGTGAGGGCCGTGGAAGATCCGCGGCGCTTCGGCGTGGCAGAGACCGAGGGCGACCGCATCACGAAGCTCGTGGAGAAGCCCGAGGAGCCCAAGAGCAATCTGGTGCTCGTGGGCCTCTACGACTTCGCCGACCTCGAACCCCTGCACCGTTCCCTGCGCCACATCGTGGACAATGACATCCGCACCCGCGGCGAGTACCAGCTCACCGACGCGCTCCAGCACATGATCGACCTGGGGGAGCACCTGAGCCCCTTCCTCATCGAGGACTGGTTCGACGTGGGCAAGCCGGAAACATGGCTGGAGACCAACCAGATCCTGCTGAACGGAAGCGAGACGCCGGCCGCGCCGGAAGGCGTGAAGCTGGAGGGTCCGGTCTTCATCCATCCGGAGGCCCGCGTGGAAACGAGCAGCATCGGTCCCAACGTGAGCATCGGACCGGGATGCGAGATCGTCGGCAGCACGCTCAGCAACTGCGTCATCGACGAGGACTGCCGCGTGGAATCCAGCGTCCTCACCGACACCCTGCTCGGCGCCCGCAGCCAGGTGCGCCACGCCGAAGGGCGACTGGTCCTCGGCAACGAATCCGCCTACGAGGGCGGCAAACGATAGGAGCCACCGTGTCCGAACGTCATCTATTCACCTCCGAGTCCGTCACCGAGGGACATCCCGACAAGGTGGCCGACCAGATCTCCGACGCCATCCTCGACGAGATCCTGCGCCTGGACAAAGACGTGGAAAACGCCCGCTGCGCCGCCGAGACCCTGGTGACCACGGGCATGGCCGTGGTGGCCGGCGAGATCACCTGCGAGTGCTACGTGGACATCCCCAGGATCGTGCGCGAGACCCTCGAACGCATCGGCTACACCAGCAGCGAGATGGGTTTCGACTATCACACCTGCGCCGTGCTCACGAGCATAGACCGGCAGTCCGGCGACATCGCCCGGGGCGTGGACCGCGAGAAGCCCGAGGATCAGGGCGCCGGCGACCAGGGCATGATGTTCGGATACGCCTGCACCGAGACCCCCGAGATGATGCCCCTGCCCATCGTGCTGGCCCACCGCCTCACCCGACGGCTGACCGAACTGCGCAAGAGCGGCGAGCTGCCCAAGGCGCGCCCCGACGGCAAGAGCCAGGTCACTGTGGAGTACGAAGGCAACAAGCCCGTGCGCATCGACGCGGTGGTGCTTTCGACCCAGCACGACGAGGACTGGGACTACGACCAGCTCGTCGCCGAGGTGAAGGAGAAGGTCATCCGCCCGGTGCTGGAGGACTGCGGATATCCCTACGAGAACGACACGAACTGGTACGTGAACCCCACGGGCCGCTTCGTGGTCGGCGGTCCTCAGGGCGACGCGGGCGTGACGGGCCGCAAGATCATCGTGGACACATACGGCGGCAAGGGAAGCCACGGCGGCGGCGCCTTCAGCGGCAAGGACCCCTCGAAGGTCGACCGCTCGGCCTCCTACATGGCCCGCTACATCGCCAAGAACATCGTGGCCGCGAAGCTGGCCGAAGAGGCGGAGGTGCAGCTCGCCTACGCCATCGGCAAGCCCGATCCCGTGAGCGTCATGGTCGACACCTTCGGCACCAGCGAACTCAGCGATGCCCAGCTCACGAGCGCCGTGCGGGAGGTCTTCCCGCTGCGGCCCTATCGCATCATCCAGCATCTGGATCTGCTCAAGCCGCAGTTCCAGAAGACCGCCGCCTACGGACACTTCGGCCGCGAGGGCGAAGGCTTCCGCTGGGAAGACACCGACAAGGCCGACGAACTGCGCGCGTTCATCGCGAAGGCCAGCAACCCTTAGGGCGCCCCGGCCGGGGCCCGGGAGGAATAATGGAGATGACTCAGAACTACAAAGTGGCGGATCTGGGATTGGCCGAGGCGGGGCGCAAGCGCATCGAATGGGCCGAAAGCCGCATGCCGGTGATGATGGCCCTGCGCGAGAAATACTCCAAGACCCGTCCCTTCGAAGGCCACCGCATCGCCGGTTGCCTGCACGTGACCAAGGAGACCGGCGTTCTCGTCGAGACCCTCATCGCCGCCGGCGCCGAGGTGGCCTGGTCGGGATGCAACCCGCTCTCCACCAACGACGAGGTGGCCGCGGCCCTGGCCGCCAACGGCGTGCCCATCTTCGCCTGGCACGGCATGAACACCGAGGAGTTCTACTGGGCCATCGACCAGTGCCTCGAGGCCGAACCCACCTTGACCCTGGACGACGGCGCCGACCTCATCTTCAGCGCCCATGCCCGCCACAAGGACCTCTGCGGACGCATCCACGGCGGCACCGAGGAGACCACCACCGGCGTGCATCGCCTGCGCGCCATGGCGAATGACGGCAAGCTGCTCTATCCCGTGGTGGCGGTGAACGACGCCGAGACCAAGTGGGACTTCGACAACGTCTACGGCACCGGCCAGTCCAGCATCGACGGCATCCTGAGGGCCACGAGCATCCTGCTCGCCGGCAAGAAGTTCGTGGTGGCGGGATACGGTCACTGCGGACGCGGCGTCGCCATGCGGGCCCGGGGCATGGGCTCGGAGGTGATCGTCACCGAGGTCAGCCCGACCCAGGCGCTCAAGGCCACCCTGGAGGGCTTCCGTGTCATGCCCATGGACGAGGCCGCGCCCCTGGGCGACGTCTTCATCACGGCCACCGGCATGAAGGACATCATCGTGGATCGCCACTTCAAATCCATGAAGGACGGCGCGGTGGTCTGCAACACGGGCCACTACGATTGCGAGATCAACCTCGAACAGCTCGAGGCCATCGCCGGCGCGGGAACGGAGATCCGTCCCAACAACGAGGTCCACAATCTGCCCGGAGGTTCGCGCGTCTACGTGCTGGCCAAGGGCCGCCTCGTGAACCTGGCCGCGGCGGAGGGACATCCCTCCGAGGTCATGGACATGAGCTTCGCCAACCAGTTCATGAGCCTGCTCTGGATGAGCCGCGACGGGAAGCAGATGGATCCGCTGGTCCACGACATTCCCGAAGCGCAGGATCAGGATATCGCCGCCCTCAAGCTCAAGACCCTGGGCATCGATATCGACACGCTCACCGAAGAGCAGATCAAGTACGCGACCGACTATTCGGCAGGAACCTAGATCCAGCAATTGGCTGTTGGCTTTTGGCTCTCAGCCGGAGCTTCCCCCGGCAATCCTGCCGGGGGTTTTTTCTGGCCAATAGCCAAGAGCTAACAGCCAGAACCAAGTGGGGCGCAATTGTCCAAGATTCTCATCATCGGCCTGGGCGGTTTCCTCGGCTCCGTGCTGCGCTACGGCGCGGGCGAGGTCATGGGACGCATCCCCTGTTCGGTCTGCCCGCCCCTGGGCACGCTCTTCGTGAACGCCCTGGGCTGCCTGCTCATCGGACTGCTGGCGGGCCTCGCCGAAGGGCGGGGTTTCTTCGCCCTGGAGGCCCGGCTCTTCCTGCTCATCGGGCTGCTCGGCGGCTTCACCACCTTTTCCGCCTTCGGACTCGAATCCTTCGAACTGTTTCGATTGGGAAACTGGCCCATGGCCCTGGGCAACGTGGCGGCCCAGGTCGTCGTGGGCCTCGCCGCCGTCTGGGGCGGCTTCATGCTCTCGAAGCTCTTCTAGGGCGCTCGCGACCCTATCGGCTCGCCCTCATCATGAACGCGACACCCACGCTCAGGAACAGGATGTTCGCCACCCAGGCCGCGAGCAGGGGAGGCAGCATCTCCGAGTGACCCAGGGACAGGCCCAGTCGCAGCAGCAGGATGTAGACGAAGGCCAGACCCACCGTCCATCCGAAACCGCTGGCCAGGCTGATGCGCCGGCGGGTGGCGCTGAGGGCCGCGCCGAGGATCACGATGATGAAGTTGGCCATGGGATAGCTGGTCTTGATGTGCAGGTCCACGAGCATGCCCTCGGCGTTCTCCCCGGAGCGGCTGGCCCTTTCGATGTGGCGCTTCAGCTCGTCGTACTCCATGGCCTCGGGCTTCTTCTCCTCCCGCTGGAAGTCCTCGGGTAGGAGCACCGGTCCCGCGAGTAGGCTGCTCTCGAATCGCTGGTGGCTGCCCTCGCTGAGGGTGCTGTCGTCCCGGGCCAGTCCCCGGCGGACTCCGTCCTTGAGCAGCCAGGTCTCGCCGGTCCAGATGGCTTCGGGGGCGGCCGTGAGTTCGAGGAGGCGGGCTCCGTCGAAACGCATGGCTGCCATGTCCTGGAAGGACTGCCCCGTCACGGAATAGGTACCGCCCCAGTAGAGGGTGCCGTCCTCGCCCCGCTTCAGCACCTGCTTGAGCCGGTTCTTGTCCGCCTTCCTGCGACCGCTCCCTTCCCCCTCGTCCACGGCCTGCCACTCCTCCAGGCGGCTGTTGCTCCGGGTCACGACGAAGTCGTTGAAATGATAGCTGGCCCAGCTGATGCCGAGACCAAGAATGAATACTGGCAGCAGCACGCGGAGCAGGGGACGCCCCGAGGCGAGCATGGCGGTGAGTTCGTTGTCCCGCGAGATGCGACCGATGCTGAAAAGGGCCGCCAGCAGCATGGACACCGGCATGACCACCATGGCGAAGTAGGGGATCTGATACAGGTAGAGCCGCGCCACCACCTCGGCCGGCGTGCCGCGGTCGATGTAGCCGCCGATCTTCTCGAAGAAGTCGATGATCACGAAGACCACGATGAAGCTGCCCAGGGCGACGATCCAGGACTTCGCGAACTGGCGCAGGACGTAGCGGTCGAGGATTCTCACGAGGGCAACCTCCTTCGCCGTTCCATCCACTCGCTGAGGCGGGTGAAGACGGAGAAGGGGCGCGACTCGCGATTGGTCCAGAAGAGCAGCCAGACGCCGAGAAGGCTGAGCACGATGTTGGGCATCCACATGGCCATCCAGGGCGGCAGGTAGCGCCGGTCGGCGAGCTGCTCACCCCCGGTGATCCAGGCGTAGTATCCCGCGAAGAGCAGAATGGCGAAGGCGATGCCCCAGCCCTTGCCGCTGCGGCCCATCTTGATGGCGATGGGGGCTCCCAGCAGGATGAAGATGAGGCAGGCGAAGGGGATGGAGAACTTCTTGTGATACTCCACCAGATGCCGCCGGGCCTTGCGCTCCACGCTGGCCGTGTTGAGGTTCAGATTCTCCAGGGCCCGGAGCAGGCTCTTCTCGAGCCCGACCTTGGAGGGCGGCGGTCGCGTGCGGCGCACTACGCTGCTGTCGCCTGGATCGGTCTTGTAGCCCTTCTCGATGAGCCAGGCATTGCGCGTGTCCGGCTGCAGCAGCCCGAAGGTGGCGACGAGTACGTCCTTGACCTCGTCGTTGGTGCGGAGATTGATGTCCTCCAGGTTGGCGCGGGCCTCGTTCACCTTTTCCGACAGCATGGCCACGCTCATCTCGCGGTCGCCGCGATGCTTGGAGTCGCGACGTCTCAGTTCCCGGTCCACGTCGTCCAGGATGATCTCCATGCGATCGAAGGCCGTGATCTGGAAGAGCTCCGGGTCGTCAAGGCTCACGGCGAACTGCTCGCCGTCGAGCAGTTCCATGCGCAGGCGGGCATCCTCGCCGGGAAGCAGTCGGCCCTGCTCGGCGCTGATCACCTTGGGGCCGCCGCGGGGGTCCTCCTCGAAGAGGTAGACGTTGGTCATGAGGCCGCTCACGTTGTCCTTCTCGCGCACGTAGATGGAGTAGCCCGGCACGTCGGCGATGAAGCGCCCGGCGTCGATGGCGAGGGCCGGCTTCTTCTTCCGGATGTCGCGCAGGAGGTTCTTCAGCTTGTGATTGCTCTCGGGCAGCAGGTAGTTGCTGAAGAGGAACATGAATACCGTCAGGGCCACCGCCGCCCAGAAGGGCGCGAGGATGATTCGGTAGAGGCTGGTGCCCCCCGATCTCAGGGCGGTGATCTCGTTCTCGGCCTCCATCTGGGAGAAGGCGAGCAGGGTGGAGACCAGCACCGCCATTGGTATGGTTAATGCCAATACGTGACCGAGACTCAGGACTATGAGTTCAAGCACCACCAGGAGTGGGACGTCGTTGACCAGGAAAAGCTCGAGCAGGTCGACGACGATATCCACCATGAAGATGAAGGTGAGGACGCCGAGGCCCAGGAAGAAGGGGCCTAGGTGGCTGCGCAGTATGTAACGGTCTGACAGTCGCATGCGCGTCCTCGTATTGCGTGACAGCATCCTGGGCACTTGCTAACTTAAGGGTCCCCTGCTTGAGGTCACAAGCCATTTCTGACGGGGCTGTGCCTCCCTAAAGACCGAGTTTTCAAGGGGGTTCGAGGCAGTTACGGGGGAGGGATCCCGTCCCTGAGGAGGGACAGGTCCGTCCTCACGAGGGGACGGTGTACCTGTCCCGATCGAAGGGTTCGAGATGCTTCACCCCCGGCGGCTGAAAAATCAGGCCCGCTCCGGTCGCGGATTCCTGCGTCCGGTCCTGGCCCTGATGCTTCTATCGGCCCTCTCCGCGGCCGCCGAATTCATCCCCGGCAATCCCGACCGCGAGTACGGACTCCTGGCCGCCTGGCAGGAGCAGCGTCTCCTCGAGAGGGAGAACTGGATCCCCGGCATGCACGAGCGGCACTGGTGGCGCCCCGACACGCGCAGTCGGGCCTGGACCGCGTACTGGCGCGACAACCTCATCGTACTTCCCGAGAGCGATTGGGTGGTCTGGGTCCGCCGACCCGCCATACTCGAGCAGTTCGAGGGCATGAGTGTGGACGACGACCCCTGGGGCCTCGCGGCCGAGGCCATGGGCTTCGGCCCCATCCTGCGTGACGGGCTCGACCGCGGCGAGTTCCTGCGCCGCAAGGGCCACCGCGAGCGCCGCGAGATCCTGACGGAGCAGGTGGCCACCCTGCGCCGGGAGCTGGCCCTCGAGGACGCCCGAGGCAGTCTCATCGACTTCAACATCCCCATTCCCCTGCCCAAGAGCGTGGAGCGCATCGTCGGCCGCGGCGAGAAGAGCAACATCACCGTGACCGGCCGCGAGACCATCAGCTTCGGCGGCGAGACCACCCACAGCAACAAGTTCGTCACCGACGAGTCGGGCCGGGGCCAGTCCCTCTTCCCGCGTCTGGAGATGAAGCAGGATCTCTCCGTGAAGCTCAGCGGAACCGTGGGCGAGAAGGTGCACGTGGAGGTGGAGAACAACTCCATGGCCCTGGGCACCGAGGGACAGAAGATCCGCATCCGATACGAGGGCGACGAGGACGAGATCATCGATCGCATCGAGATGGGCGACACTCAGCTCAGCCTGCCGTCCAGCGGGCTGGTCAGCGCGCCCTCGGGCAACAAGGGTCTCTTCGGCATCAAGGTCGTGGGCAACATGGGTCCACTCGATTTCACGGCCATCGCGTCGAAGCAGGAGGGCGAGACCTCGAGCAAGACCTTCACGAACACCGGGCAGGTCATCCAGAGCGACTACGTCAACGACATCGACTTCCTGGCCAACCAGTTCTTCTTCCTGGATCCGCCCGAGTCGGTCTTCGACCCCGGCGCCTTCAAGCCCGATCCCGACCGCCTCAATCTCTTCGTGGAGGATTTCGCCCCGGTGAACGCACAGGGCGACATCCAGTACGCCGCCGTGGCCATGGCCGACCTTCTGGGCAACGGACTGGACGACGGACCCGACGGGGAGCCCACGGAAGTGAAGTCCTTCCGTCGCATGGATCCCGAGTACGACTACAAGACCATCAAGGATCCCAACGGCAACTTCGTGGGCATCTGGCTCAACTACGCCATCGGCGAGTCGGACATCCTCGCCGCGAGCTACGTGGCCGTGGATACCACCGGCGCCGAGATCGTGATCGGCGACATCGACATCAACGAGGCCGAGGGCTGGCTGGCCGAACACCCCGACACCCTGGAGTTCGAGCTCATCAAGCCCGAGGCCTACACGCCCGACTCGCCCACCTGGAACTACATGATGCGCAACATCTACAGCCTGGGCGGGCGGAACATCGACTACAGCACCCTCGAGGTCGAGATCCATCGCGTGTCCACGCGCATCGATCCCTCCTTCCCCGAGGGCTTTCCCCAGTATCCCTACCTTCAGATCTTCGGACTGGACCAGTTCGGCGCCGGCCAGACCGAGTTCGGCCACGACGGCAAGGTGGACCAGGCCTGGGTGGACACGGAAAACGGGCTCCTGACCCTTCCGGCGGCCCACGCCTTCGATCCGCCGGTGGACGCGGTCTACGCCTGGACGAGCACCGGCGTGGACAGCTTCTATCTCGACCCCAACGACATCGACCGCAATCCGGATCTCTACAACGTGGAGCACCGGGAACTGAGCCGCGATCCCATCTACAACCGCTTCCAGATCCGCTTCAAGAGCGCCACGGCATCCAGCCGTCTGACCCTGAACGCATTCGACATCCTGGAGGGCAGCGAGTCGGTGATCCTGGACGGGCGGGAACTCACCCGAGGCACCGACTACCGCATCGACTACTTCTCCGGCGAGGTGGAGCTCATCGGCGATGCCGCCAGCCAGCTGAACGTGGACAGCAGCATCTCCATCACCTATCAGTTCCGGCCCTTGGTGGGCGGGGGCAAGAGCAGCCTGCTGGGCGTGCACGGAACCTATCACCTGGGCGACCAGAGCAAGCTGTCCAGCTCCTGGCTCTACGAGTCCAAGCACAGCGGATCCCGCCGCCCGCGCCTGGGGGAGGAGTCCACGCGGAACGTGGTGGGCAATCTGCTGGGCAACTATCAGTCCCAGCCCGAATTCCTCACCGACGCGGTGAATCTGCTGCCCCTGGTGGACACCGACGTGTCGAGCACGGTGAGCTTCTCGGGCGAACTCGCGGTGAGCTTCCCCAATCCGAACATCGACGGCTTCAGCTACCTCGACGACATGGAGGGGGTGGAGGACGCCGACGACCTGAGCATGCATCGCAGCCAGTGGGTGATGAGCAGCGAACCCCTCGACTTCATCAGCAATCTGGGCGGCATCGACATTCCCACCGAGCCGGCCAACCGGGCCCTGGCCTACTACTGGTTCCATCCGCAGCAGACCACCTTCCGCCGCGATTTCAACCTGAACCTCCCCGAGCAGGAGGGCAACGAGACGGTGGACGTGCTTCGCCTCGAAGTTCCCGTGAACCTGGATCCCGACGACGTGCAGCACTACCCGGCCATCGAAGAGGCCGACCTGGCCAATCAGGCCATCGGCGACGGCATCTGGGCGGGGCTCATGCGGGGCTTCAAGGGGGAGGGCCTGGACCTGTCCGAGGCCGAGTACCTGGAGATCTGGGTGAACGACTTCCAGCAGAACGAGGACTTCCGCCTCGGTCGCATCCACTTCGACATGGGCGAGATCGACGAGGACTACTTCAACCCCGAACTGAACGCCTTCGACACCGAGGATCGCTTCAACAAGACCGTCTTCGACGAGCTTGAAGAGGACACGGGACTGGACGGCGCCTTCGACATCAACGAGCCCACGGTGGACGACCTGCCCTGGTCCGACGGCGACGGGGGATCCGATCCGGCCGGCGACAACTACGATCCCTCGGTGCAGAGCGAGAGCTATCCCCACGCCTACTTCAAGGTGAACGGCCAGGAGAGCAACCGCCGCATGGACAGCGAGGACCTCGACGGCGACGAGGGACTGGACCAGCGCAACAACTACTACAGCTTCTCGGTGGACTTGGCCGACGCGCCGCTCATCGACATGGTCGAGGTCTACCAGGACGAAACCGGCGCCGCCCCCGAGAGCAACAAGGCCTGGCGCCTCTACCGGCTGAATCTCGCCGACGCGAAGATTCGCAGCACGGGAACCGACACGCCCGACTGGAGCCGCATCAAGTACTTCCGCTTCTGGGTGGAGGGCATGAACCGGCCGGATCAGAATCCGGACATCCCCTTCAACAGCCTGGAGATCGCGTCGATCAAGATCGTGGGCAACCGCTGGAAGAGCCACGGTCTGCAGGACGCCGAGAGCGGCCAGGCCCTGGAGCCCGCACAGATCACACCGGGCGAGGACTTCCGCGTGGAGGTCATCAACACCAAGGACAACGCCAACTTCGATTGGCCTTACGGCACCGAGATCGATCCGGACACGGGACTGCCCGAGCGCGAGCAGGCACTGAACTTCGTCTACGAGAATCTGCAGCCCGGGCATCAGGCCCTCATCCGCAAAGATTTCTCCTCGCTTAATCTGCTCGCCTACCGGCAGATCTCCTTCTACGCGCATCCGGATACGGCCGCGGCCGGCAACGAGATCTTCTTCCGCGCCGCCTTCGACAGTCTCAACTACTACGAACTGGCCATGACCGCGCCGGACGAGGGATGGCGCGAGATGAACATCCAGCTCACCGACTGGACCGATCTGAAGCTGGCCAGCGACGCCGACACGGTGACAGCCCAGGTCAGCGACCTGCTCGTGCCCACGCGCCAGTACACCGTGAAGAAGGTCGGCAATCCCGACCTCAGCCGGGTGAAGTCCATCTTCTTCGGCCTTAAGAACGAGAGCGGACACCCGATCAGCGGTCAGACCTGGCTCAACGACATCCGCGTGAAGGACGTGCGACGCGACGCCGGATACGCGGGCAAGCTCAACGCCTCGGCCAGCATCGGCGGCGTGCTCACCCTCAGCGCGAACTTCCAGGAGACCGATCCGGAGTTCCGCGGACTCAGGGCCACGCGGGGTTCGGGGGTGACCAACCGGAACTGGAGCCTGAGCGCATCCACGAAGATGCAGCACTTCATACCGCTGGCGGGATACAACCTGCCCGTTTCGGCCAGCTACAGCCGGGGCAAGAGCATCCCCAAGTACGAGACGGGCAGCGACGTGGAGATCACCGACGCCGCCATCCGCGAGGAGCAGGCCAGCGAATCGGTGAGCCAGAAGCTGACGGTGAGCCTGAACCGGAAGTCCTCGCGGAACATCCTCATGCGCATCTTCCTGGACAACCTCAACCTCACGGGCTCCCTTTCCCAGCGCAAGAGCACCAGCCCCCAGCGCATCGAGTTCCAGGAGCAGGTCAGTCACGGTGCCACCTGGCAGGTGAACTTCAAGGAGCGCACCCTGCCGATCTTCAGCTTCTCCCAGTTCAGGTGGGTGCCCAACAGCTTGAGCCTGTCCACGCGGACGGTGCGGAGCTGGCAGAAGTACTGGATCGCCCTGGGCGACCGCTACACGCCCAATCCCGATTCCCGTTCGGGCTCCATGACCGACAACGCGAACCTGAGCTGGAACTTCTTCCCCAGCCTGCGCACCAGCGTGAACCTGAGCGACAGCCGAGACCTGGAACACGAGAAGGCCTCCAAGACCCAGTGGGGCGGCCTGGATCTGAACTTCGGCTTCCAGACGAGTCAGAACCAGAGCTTCTCGGTGGACTACACGCTTCCCTTCTTCCGAAAGTTCAGGCCGAAGTTCACCTTCTCGAGCAACTACGGAGAATCCTTCCAGAATTTCTCGGGCATCGGTTCGGGAACGACCTCGGTGGGAACCAAACGGGTGGACAACAACAACTCCATCAACACGGGCTACAACTTCGACGTGGGCGACTGGATCGAGCGATGGCTCGGCAAGCCCGATGGCGATCGCACGACGCCGGGCAGTTCGGCCATCGTGCCGCCGGGGGGAACTGGTCCGAGGCGGCTACCGCCCCGGGTCCTCGTGCCGGTGGATCCCAGCCGCGGCCCCGATCCCCGTCAGCGCCGCCGGGTGAGCCGCCGCTTCGTGGAGGAGCCCGAGATCTCCATCGCTCCCGAAACCGTGGCCGAAGCGGACACGGTGCAGAAGCGCTTCGAGCCCCTGAAGGTCGCCATGGGAGTGCTGCGTTCCCTGGGCGGTCTGAAACCCGTGAAGGTCGACCTCAGCCGCAGCCTGAAGACGAGCTACAACAACGTCATCGGGCAGCCGGGCATGCTCTACCGATTCGGTTTCTCCGAGGATCCGAAACTCGCCGGCATCGAGGACAACGAGCTCGTGGACAACAAGCGCGCCGACAGCCGCAACGAGACCAAGAGCGTGAAGGCCTCCACGGGCATGACCCTGCGCGAGAGCATCCAGCTGACCACATCCTTCGACTGGAGCCAGAATCTGCGCGCGGGAACGGGCGCAAAGACCGACAACAGCACGCGCCGCTGGCCCAGCGTGAGCCTCGAATTCACCGGGGTGGAGAAGTGGCGCATCTGGGGCAAGCTCATGGAGAGCAGCTCCATGGGCGTGAGCTACAACAAGACCAACAGCACCACCAACAACATCGGCTCGGGCTTCAAGACCACCAACGAGACCCTCACCCTTGGTCCCAACTGGTCGGTGGGCTGGGCCAACAAGATGCGAACCAACGCCAACGTCACCTGGACCAGCAACACCAGCGGACAGGGCACTCAGAAGACCCGGAACACGAGCCTGAAATTCGGCCTCGATTTTTCCCATCACCTCTCCGCGCCGGGAGGCGTGAAGATTCCGGGCCTCACCTGGCTGCCCGCCTTCAAGAGTCGTCTGGACCTGACCACCAACCTGTCCTACACACGGTCCAAGGGCGTGAAGCTTCTGGAGGGCGGCTTCGAGGAGCCGCTTTCGGGATCGAGCACCTTGAGCATCGCGCCCGGGGCGAGCTATCAATTCTCCGACAAGCTCACCGGCGGCATGACCCTGAACTTCGGCCGCACCAAGACCGACCTCACCGGCGAGGTGCGGACCTCGGTGGGGCTGACCCTCCGGTCCACCCTGATCTTCTAGCCGGGTGAAAGAGGCCATGAGAAAGCTTCTCGCAGCGACGATCCTGATCCTGGCCACCGCGGCGGCGGGGGAGATTCCCGAGTTCTCCGCGGATCGGGCCTGGAGCCACCTGCTCGCCCAGTGCGAGATGGGTCCCCGCAATCCCGGATCCGAGGGCCACGCCGCCTGCGGCGAATGGATCGCGGAAACCTTGAAGGATCTTGGCTATCAGGTTGAGATCCATAGTTTTAGCATGCCCGATCCCTACTCGGATGGACAGCTCGATCTGACCAACTACCGGGCCTGGCGAGCCGGGCCCACCGAGGCCCCCCTGGTCTTCGCGGCCCACTGGGACACCCGTCCCCGGGCGGATCTGGAGAAGGACGAATCCCTCCAGGCCCGGCCCATCCTGGGCGCCAACGACGGCGCCAGCGGCGTGGCGGTGCTCATGGAACTGGCCCGGCTCTGCACCGAAACGCCGCCGCCCCTGCCCGTGGAGTTTCTCTTCTTCGACGGAGAGGACTACGGTCTGGCGGGTCATCGAGAGCACTATCTGCTTGGCTCCAAGCGCTTTCTGCGGGATCACCCCGGCTACCGGCCGAGGCTGCTGGTGCTCCTGGACATGGTGGGAGGGCGGAAGATGAGCATCCCCATGGAGCCCTTCTCCATGGAGGCGGCTCCCGGGCAGCTTCGCCGTATCTTCGATCTGGCGGCCGACATGGGACTGCCGGCCTTCATCCCCGAAAGGGGCCCCGCGGTCTGGGACGACCACATCCCCTTCATCCAGCGGGGGATCCCCGCGGTGGACCTGGTGGATCTGCGCTTCGAGGAGTGGCACACCCTGGCCGACACCCCCGAGGCCTGCTCGCCGGAAAGCCTCGCTCAGGTGGGCCTTCTCTGCGCCCGTATGATCTTCGAAACCCCCGTCGTTTGGTAAATTACCCCTTGCGGAGGGGCCTGCGCTGGGCTACTGTATGCGTCGGAAGTGGGTGAAAGCCCACTTTTTTTCTTGTCCGCCCTGATTCCGAGGTCATACATGCCGCGAGGCCTGGACCAACTGCTACGGGAGGAGGTCCGCGCCGCGGGCTTCGAACTCTATGACTGGTCGCTCAAACCGGCGGGCAAGCGGGGCCGTCTGCTTAGAATCAGCATCCATTCTGACGATGGCGTGAATCTGGACCACTGCGCCGCCGTGAGCCGGGCCCTGGGGAGGGCGCTGGACGCGGAGGAGCTCATCGAGGGTCGCTATATCCTCGAGGTGTCCTCGCCGGGCATGGATCGCCCGCTGACGAGGCCGCGGCACTACGAAATCGCCAAGGGGCGCATCGCGAAGGTTCGGCAGAGGCTGGCCGACGGCGGCGGCCGAAGCCTGGAAGGCGAGATCCTGGGCCTGGAGGGATCGGTCCTCGTCCTGAAGGCGGACGAGGCGGAAGAGAGGATCCCCCTGGACGACATCGAGAAGGCCCGGCTCGTACCCCAGTTCCCCGGACGCCAGAGGAAGGCGACGGGCCCCACGGGAGGGAAGAAATGAGTGAAGGCTTCTTCGACGCACTGATTCAGATCACGCGGGAGAGGAAGGTCGATCGGGACACGCTCCTGGAGGCCCTCGCTTTCAGCCTGCGTTCGGCGGTGCGTCGCAAGCACGGCAGCGAGGCCGAGGTGGACGTGGACATCTCCCCCGAGAAGGGCGAGATCGAGATCCATCTGGTCAAGCGCGTGGTCACCGAAGAAGACCTCATGAACGAAGACCAGGAGTTCACGGTGGAGGAAGCCGAGGAGTACGTGGACGATCCCGAGGTGGGCGACACCCTCCGCATCCCCCTGGACGTGGCCGAGTTCGGGCGCAACGCCATCCTCATCGCCAAGCAGGTGCTGGTGCAGGGCGTGCGCGACGCCGAGCGCGAGATCGTCTTCAACGAATACAGCGACCGGGTGGGAGAGATCATCACGGGCACCGTGCAGCAGATCGACCGCGGAAGCATCCTGGTGAATCTGGGTCGCACCGAGGCCCTGCTGCCCTGGCGCGAGCAGATTCGCCGCGAACGCTTTCACCAGAGCGAGAGCATCAAGGGTCTGGTGCTGGAAGTGCACCGCGAAAGCAAGGGCCCGCAGATCATCCTGTCGCGGACCCACCCCGATTTCCTGGCGCGACTGTTCGAGCAGGAGATCCCCGAGGTCTACGAGGGCCTCGTCGAATTGAAGGCCATCGCGCGCGAGCCCGGCTGGCGATCGAAGGTCGCGGTGCAGTCCCACGACGACCGCGTCGATCCCGTGGGCGCCTGCGTGGGCATGCGCGGCGCGCGGGTCATGGCCATCGTGAAGGAGCTCAGCGGCGAGCGCATCGACATCGTGCCCTGGGACGAGGATTCCGCCACCTTCGTCTCGCGGGCCCTCTCCCCGGCCCAGGTCTCGGCCATCAAGGTTTCGAGCTGGGAGGGTCGCAGCATGCAGGTCATCGTTGAGGACGATCAGCTCTCCCTGGCCATCGGCCGCGAGGGGCAGAACGTTCGACTGGCCTCACGCCTCACCGGCTGGAGCCTCGATCTGGTGACCTCCGAGCTGCTGCGCATCCGCACGCGGGCCGAGGAGGAGCATCCCCTGGCCCTCTCGGACCTGGATGGCGTCAGCGAGAAGCTGGCCGCAACCCTCGGCGAGGCCGGCATCGAATCGGTGGAGCAGCTCATCGCCTCGGGCCTGGACGGATTGCAGGAACTGCCGGGCATCGGCGAGAAGAAGGCCGAGAGCCTCATGGAAACCGCGAGTCTCGCCCTGGAAGACATCGAGACCCTGCGCAAGGAATTCATCGAGCGCGAACAGGCCGTGCTCGAGGAAGAGCGCGCCCAGCGCGAGCAGCTCTTCAAGGAAGACGAAGAACAGGAAGAGGGAGGCGAGGCCTCGGCCGAGGCTCCCGAGCCCAAGGCAGAACCCGTTCCCGAGTTGACCTTCAGCGAGGTCGAGGAGGACGAGGAGGAGGACGAGAAGAAGGACGCGCCCTCCGCCGAGAGCGGGGTCGATGCCTGAGTCGGATCCCAGGGAAGCCCTGCTTCCCTATCTAAACCTCGCTCGCAAGAGCGGGGCTTTGGAGATCGGGTTCAGGGCGGTGAGGCGTTCGCTGCATCGTGAACGCTGCAGATTGATCATCCTGGCCATCGACGCGGGAGATTCGCTCCTGAAGATGGACATGGGCAAGGTGCCCGTCCTCCGGCTCGCGGATCGAAACGAGCTCGGCGATTGGTTCGGGCGCAAGGAAGTATCGATACTCGGCATTACCGATCCCCATCTGGCCGAGACCCTTCGGAAGAAGGCGGAGGGATCCGATCCCGGCCCGATTTTTGGGAGGTAGAAGTGGCAAAGAGAATTTACCAGGTGGCTAAGACCCTCGGCGTGAAGGGAGTGGACCTCGTTCACTACCTGCGTGACGAGGGATTCGAGGTCAAGAGCCACATGTCTCCGCTTTCGCCCGAGATGCTCGAGGCGGTGGAGAAGAAGTACGCCTCCCCGAAGGCCGAAGAGAAGAAAGCGGTCAAGAAGACGGCGAAGAAGGCCGCCAAGAAGACGGCCAAGAAGGCTGTGAAGAAGACGGCGAAGAAGGTCGCGAAGAAAGCGACGAAGAAGGCCGCGAAGAAGGTCGCCAAGAAGAAGGACGAGGAAGCTCCCGTCGAGGCCCCCGAAGTCGAGGCCGCCGAGGCCGAGGCCGCCGAAGAGAAGCCCGCCGCGAAGAAGGCAACGAAGAAGACCGCCAAGAAGGTGGCCAAGAGGGTGGCCAAGAAAGCCACCAAGGTGGTGAAGGAAGAGGCGCCCCGGCCGGCCGAGGTGGAGGATCAGGTCGGGGAGGCCGCCGCGGAGGACCCCGCCCCCGAGGAAGCGAAGAAGGAAGAGAAGCCCCGGGTCATTCGCTATGCCCCCGGTTTCGGTCCCGACGCCAAGCCTCAGCGCTCCCAGCGTCCCGAACGGCAGGAAGCGCCCCAGCAGGGCGGACAGCCCGGCGGCGACATCGTCAAGGGATTCCAGTTCAAGAGCCAGGGGCGCCGTCCCGGCGGACCCGGCGGAGCGGGCGGCCGCGGCAACATCGCCAGCGCTCGCGGTGCGGCTCCCGGCGGAGCCTTCGGGCCCGGCAAGCGGCGCAAGAAGAAGAAGAAGGGCTCCGGACTCGACGAGCAGGAAATCGCCAAGAGCGTACGGCTGACCATGGCCGACGCCGGCGGCAAGTCCAAGAAGCGCCGTCGGGTGGCGGGCGCCCCCGGCGCCGAGGCCGAGGTCATGGAAGGCCCCACTGCTTTGAAGGTGCTGCCCCTGTCCACGCTCTTCGAGCTGGCCCAGGCCATGGACGTTCCCGAGACCGACCTCATCGCCACCTGCATGCAGAACGGCATGATGGTCACCATCAACCAGCGCCTCGAGAAGGAAGACATCGAACTCATCGCCGCCGAGTACAACTTCGAGGTGGAGTTCCTCAGCGAATACGGCGAGGACAAGTTCGAGGAAGAGTCGGAGATCAGCGAGGATGAGCTGGAGGGCCGTCCTCCGGTGGTCACGGTCATGGGACACGTGGACCATGGAAAGACCAAGCTGCTCGACTACATCCGCAGCGCCAACGTGGTGGACAAGGAAGCCGGCGCCATCACCCAGCACATCGGCGCCTACTCGGTGCAGACCCCCGAGGGACGCGTCACCTTCCTGGATACGCCGGGCCACGAGGCCTTCAGCGCCATGCGCGCGAGGGGAACCTCGGTGACCGACATCGTCATCCTCATCGTGGCGGCCAACGATTCGGTGATGCCCCAGACCGTGGAGGCCATCGATCACGCCAAGGCGGCCAAGGTGCCCATCATCGTGGCAGTGAACAAGATCGACCTGCCCGAGGCCAACCCCGACAAGGTCAAGCAGGACCTGCTCCAGCACGGCATCACCGTGGAGGAGTTCGGCGGCGACGTGCCCGCGGTGCCAATCTCGGCGAAGCAGGGCATGAACATCGACAAGCTGCTGGAGATCGTGCTTCTGCAGGCGGAGATGCTCGAACTCAAGGGCGCGCCGACCGTGCACGTGAAGGGTACGGTCATCGAGTCGCGCAAGGATCCCGGGCGGGGAGTTGTCTTCACCGTTCTCGTGCAGCAGGGCACGCTCAAGGTCGGCGACCACTTCGCCGTGGGCCAGTTCTTCGGCACCGTGCGCGCCATGGTGGACGAGTGGGGCCAGAAGGTCGATGAGGTCGGACCCGGCATGCCGGTTGAGATCCTCGGCGCGGGCGGAGTGCCCGAGCCAGGCGACAGCTTCATGCAGATGGAGAGTGAGCGCGAGGCCCGCGAGCTTTCGCTCAAGCGCCAGCAGCTCAAGCGCGAGCAGGAGATCCGCTACCAGCGCCACATGACCCTCGACCAGCTCTACTCGCGCATCCAGCAGGGCGAACTGCACGAGCTGAAGCTGATCATCAAGGGCGACGTGGCCGGTTCGGTGGAGGCCATGGCGGACAACTTCCAGAAGATGTCCACCGAGGAGGTGAAGGTGCACGTGATCCGCAAGGCCGTGGGCACCGTCACCGAGAGCGACGTGCTCCTGGCCTCGACCAGCGAAGCCATCATCATCGGATTCCACGTGCGTCCTCAGGCGCAGGCGCGGGAGCTGGCCAAGCGCGAGGGCGTGGAGATCCGCACCTTCGACATCATCTACGAGGCCGTCGACTCGGTGAAGCTGGCCATGGAAGGCATGCTCACCCCCGACAGCGTCGAGAAGGTCACCGGCACGGCCGAGGTGCGGGAACTCTTCCGCGTGCCCAAGATCGGCGTCATCGCCGGTTGCATGGTGCAGGACGGGAAGATCGAGCGGAAGAACGTCATCCGCGTCATTCGCGACGGCGTGGTGGTGAGCACCCGCACCATCTCGAGCCTGAAGCGCTTCAAGGAAGACGCCCGGGCGGTGGAGTCCGGATTCGAATGCGGCATCGGCCTGGAGGACTTCCAGGATCTGAAGGTGGGGGACCTCCTCGAGGCCTTCACCATGGAAGAGGTGGCGCGGAAGCTCTAGGAGTCACGCCGTGCAGGTGCTCATCCTGAGCCTGGATCTTCGCATTCCCGGATGCCGCAGCCTCAAGGAGCGCCGCGGCATTCTGGAGCCTCTGAAGAAGCGCCTTCGTCGCGATCTCAACCTCTCCGTCAGCGAACTGGAGCCTCGCAGCGCGCCCGATCGCGCGCGCCTGGGAATCGCGGCGGTGGTGGATCATCGAGCGGCGGGGGACGCCCAGCTCGAGAAGATCCGTTCCCTCGTGGACCGAGAACATCGATTGAGCGTTCTGGAAGAGAACGCGGAATACTGGTAGGACGACCATGGCCGGACACTACAAGAAACGTCTCGAGCAGCAGATCCTGGAAACCCTCACCGAGCTGGTGGCCAGCGAGATCCGCGATCCCCGCGTGGAGGACGTGGTCTTCACGGCCGTGGAATTGAACCGCGACTTCTCCGTGGCGAGGATCTTCTACATGCCGCCGGTCGGCGGCGACGCCTACGAGCTGGCTGGGGGGCTGCACAAGAGCGCGGGTTTCCTGCGCGGCGCCCTGGGCCGCCGCCTCAGGCTGCGCGAAGCCCCCGAGTTGCGATTCGAACAGGACGACAGCCTCGACCGGGTCAACCGCCTGGACGAGGTCATCGAGGAGAATCGGGAAGAGGCCTAGCGATCGTGGAGCGCGTCATCCTCCTGGACAAGCCGGCCGGACCCACCAGCCACGACATGGTGGACGCGGTTCGCGCGGCACTCGGCACCCGTCGGGTGGGACACACCGGCACCCTCGATCCCATGGCCACCGGACTCCTCGTGATGCTCACCGGACGCGCCACCCGCCTCGCCGAGATCTTTCGCGATCACGAGAAGCTCTACCACGGCACGGTGAGCTTCGGCGCGGCCACCGACACCGACGACGCCGAGGGCAAGGTCGTCGCCCGATCCGGCGAATTCACCCTGGAACGCGAAGCCGTGGAAGCGGCCCTGGCCGAACTCGCGGCCCGAACCGAGCAGCGGGCGCCGGCCTATTCGGCGGTGAAGGTGGACGGCGTTCCACTCTACAAGCAGGCCCGCAAGGGCAAGACGGTGGACGCCCCCCTGCGCGAGGTGCGCATCGCCCGCCTGCAGCTGCTTCGAATGGACGAGAACAGCGCCGACCTCGAAATCCTCTGCAGCGCCGGCGCCTACGTTCGCGCCGTCGCACGGGACCTGGGCGAGATCCTGGGCATCCCCGCGCACCTGTCGGCCCTGCGCCGACTGGCCTCGGGGCCCTTCAAGCTGGAGGATGCCGCCGATCTCGCCGAGATCCAGGAGGGTCCG
Source organism: uncultured bacterium (assembly GCA_964344565.1). Lineage (GTDB taxonomy): Bacteria > Krumholzibacteriota > Krumholzibacteriia > JACNKJ01 > JACNKJ01 > JACNKJ01. Next base: position 72,657 of record CAYFNT010000006.1, on the reverse strand, counting down.
TCCCGGGAGAAGGGAATCAGCGTCGATGCGGCCCTCGCCCACCTGCCCGCCGCCGTGGCGAGCGAGGGCTACCTGCCCCGGCTGCGCCATGGAAGCCAGCCCGAGGAAGGCGACCTGATCCCGCCCGATCCCATGCCGCCCCTGGGAAGCTGGGTGGCCCTGCGCGAGGAGAGCGGACCGCTTCGCGCCCTGGCTCGGGTCGAGGAGGGCGAGGACGGTCCCCGACTGCGACTCCGCAAGACCCTGGAGAGCGCCTGATGCGTGTGGCCTACAGCCTCGGCGAACTGGAGCTCGCGTCGCGCGCGATCAGCATCGGCGTCTTCGACGGCGTTCATCGCGGACATCTGCGTATCCTCGAGACCTTGAGGGAGGCCCGCGCCCGCGAAGATGTGGACAGCTCCCTGGTCATCAGCTTCGATCCCCATCCCCTGGCGCTGGTTCGTCCCCAGGACGCGCCGCGCATGATCTCGACCATCCCGGAGCGCATCGGTCTACTCGCGCCCCTGGACATCGACGAACTGCTCATCCTGCCCTTCACGCCGGATCTGGCCGCCACTCCCTTCGACGTCTTCGCGCGGGAGGTGCTGCTCGCGAAGCTGGGCATGAGGCATCTGGTGGCCGGATACGATTTCCGCATGGGTCGGGGTCGCGGCGGTTCGGCCGAAGACATGGCCGCCCTGGGCGAGAGCCACGGCTTCGGCATGGAGGTGGTGGAGCCCTGCTTCCTGGACGGCGAGATCATCAGCAGCACGCGCATCCGCGCCTCCGTGGAGGAGGGCGACCTGGAGGCCGCCGCCCATCGTCTGGGACGTCCCTTCCGGCTCAGCGGGCGCGTCGTGAAAGGCGACGGCCGGGGGCGCGAGATCGGTTTTCCCACGGCCAACCTCGAGGAGTTCCCGGACCAGAAGCTGCTGCCTCCGGAGGGGGTCTATCGGATCAGGGCCCGCTTGGAGGGAGGCGGGCCCAGGGAGGGACTCATGAATCTGGGCATGGCGCCCACCCTCCGGGACCGTTTCGTGGCCGAAACGCACCTTTTGGACTTCCAGGGAGACCTCTACGGAAGACACATGGAAGTCGATATTTTGCAGCGATTTAGAGCTGAGAAGAGATTCCCGGATGTCGAGGCCCTGCGGGAGCAGATTCGAAAAGACCTATCGCGTCTCCGGGAGATACTCGAGTTGGAGGACCGGAAAAACCTCTAAGGACTTAGGTTTTGGGCCTTTACAGCCGATCTGTCCCATGTTAGCTTGCACTCCCCATAGGCGGATGGCCTCGGCCGTCTGCCGCCATCGCGACTGCTCGACTTCTAGGAGGAAAGACGATGGCGCTTGATCAAGAACTCAAGCAGAGCATAATCGAGAAGTACCGCCTTCATTCCGAAGACTCCGGCTCGGCCGAGGTGCAGATTGCACTGCTGACCGAGCGGATCACCCAGCTCACCGAACACTTCAAGATCCACAAGAAGGATCACCACTCCCGTCGCGGGCTCATGAAGCTCGTCGGCCGGCGTCGTCGCCTTCTGGATTACCTGAAGAAGACCAAGCTGGAGACCTACCGTCAGCTGATCCAGGATCTCGGACTCCGAAGGTAAAGGCTAGAAGACTCATTTGGGGAGGAAGGCCCTCCCCAGCCAGGATGGAGAGTTCCATCCGCAAATCCCTGATGACCCGTCCGGGTCACGGAGGTCTATTCAATATGCACACGAAAGTCAGTTTCGAACTGTCGGGGAATTCCTATGCCCTGGAAACGGGCCAGGTGGCCCGTCAGGCGGGCGGCTCCGTCATGGTCCGTCAGGGCGACACCATGGTGCTCGTCACCGCCGTCGCCGGCCGTGAGGATCCCGACCGCGGTTGGTTCCCGCTCATGGTGGAATACCGCGAAAAGTTCTACGCCGCGGGCAAGATTCCCGGCGGTTTCTTCAAGCGCGAAGCGCGTCCCACCGAAAAGGAGACCCTGACCAGCCGTCTGGTGGATCGTCCCATCCGTCCCCTCTTCCCCGACGGTTTCATGGCCGAGGTCCAGGTGGTCGCCTTCGTCGTCAGCTACGACGGCGTTCACGAGCCCGACACCCTGGCCATCACCGGCGCCAGCGCCGCGCTGAACCTGTCCGACATTCCCTTCGGCGACGTCATCGCAGGCGTGCGCGTGGCTCGCGTGGACGGCGAGTTCAAGGTGAACCCTGCCATGGACGAGGCCCTCGACGGTGATCTGGACATCATCGTGGCGGGCAGCGACACTGCCATCATGATGGTGGAGGGTTCCGCCCAGGAAGTGCCCGAGCAGGTCATGATCGAGGCGATCAACTTCGCCCACGATCGCATCCGCGAGATCAATGCCGCGCAGCGCGAGCTCTTCGAGAAGGCGGGCTGCAAGGCGAAGCGCGAGTTCACGGTTCCCGAGATGCCCGAGGGCATCGCCGAGGCCGTGCTCGAGGGTTTCGGAGACGAGCTGAACAAGCTGGGCCGCAACGACAAGAAGAAGGCCCGCGAAGCCGACATGAACGCCCTGAAGGAGCGCGTGGTCACCGAGCTGGCCGAGCGCTTCCCCGAGCAGGAGTCCTGGCTCGGCAAGGCCTTCGGCGATCTCGAGAAGAAGCTCATGCGGGACATGATCCTCGACGAGTCCGTGCGCGCCGACGGCCGCCAGCTCGAAGAGGTGCGCAACATCGACATCCTGCCCACCTTCCTGCCGCGTTCCCACGGCTCGGCTCTCTTCACCCGCGGTGAGACGCAGGCCATGGTCGCGCTCACCCTGGGCACGAGCCGCGACGAGCAGCGCATCGACAGCATCGAGGGCGAGTACTTCAAGCGCTTCCTGCTGCACTACAACTTTCCCGGATTCAGCGTGGGCGAGACTGGCCGCTTCTTCACCGGCCGTCGCGAGATCGGTCACGGCAACCTGGCCGAGCGCGCCCTGCGTCCGCTGATCCCCATGGAGGACGGCTTCCCCTACACCCTGCGCATCGTGAGCGACATCACCGAGTCCAACGGCTCGAGCTCCATGGCGTCGGTCTGCGGCGGCTCGCTGGCCCTTATGGACGGCGGCGTTCCGATCTCGGGTCACGTGGCGGGCGTCGCCATGGGCCTGATCACCGACGGCGAGCGCTATCGCATCCTCACCGACATCCAGGGTCTCGAGGATCACCTCGGCGACATGGACTTCAAGGTGGCCGGAAGCGAGAAGGGCATCACCGCCTTTCAGCTCGACACCAAGATCGAGGGTCTGCCCCAGGAGATCATGGAGCAGGCGCTCCAGCAGGCGCACACCGCGCGCATGCACATCCTGGGCGTCATGAAGGAGGCCCTGCCCGAGCCTCGCGCCGAGCTGAGCCCCTACGCGCCGAAGATCACGTCGATCCAGGTTCCCACCAACAAGATCCGCGACATCATCGGCAAGGGCGGCGCCACCATCCGCCGCATCCAGGAGGAGACCGGCGCCACCATCGAGGTGGAGGACGACGGCACCGTGAAGATCGCGGCCGTTGACAAGCAGAGCGGCGACGCCGCGGTGGAGTGGATCGGATTCCTCACCGCCGAGGCCGAGGTCGGCAAGGTCTACGACGGCAAGGTGAAGGACATCGTCAAGTTCGGCGCCTTCGTGGAGATCCTTCCCGGCAAGGACGGCCTCCTGCACATCTCGGAGATCGCTCACGAGCGCATCGGCCGGGTGGAGGACGTGCTGGCCGTGGGCGACCACGTCCAGGTGAAGGTCATCGAGGTGGACAACCAGGGCAAGGTCCGGCTGAGCCGGAAGGTGCTCCTGGAGTCCGACGCGCCGGCCGAGACTCGATAGGACGCGATGAATCCGAGCCATTTCTCGCGGCCCGAAGACAAGAGGAAAGTGGTCCTCCCCGGGGGGACCACTTTGCTTAGCCAGGTGGTGCCCCATGCCCTCTCGGTTTCGGTGGGGGTATGGGTGAGGAGCGGATCCCGTCACGAGGACACCGCGCGCCGGGGCATCACGCATTTCCTGGAGCACATGGTCTTCAAGGGCACCGAGTCGCGCTCGGCCTTCGACATCGCCCTGTCCCTGGAGCGTCTGGGCGGACAGCTCGACGCCTTCACCACCAAGGAAAACACCTGCTACAACGCCAGGGTCCTCGCCGAGTACTTCGACGAGGCCCTGGACGTTCTGGCCGACATGCTCCTGCGTCCGAAGCTCGAACCCGAGCTCATCGAGATGGAGAAGCGCGTGGTGATCGAGGAGATCCAGAGCGTCTTCGACGATCCCGACGACTGGATCCACGATCTGGCCAGCGAGGAGATCTTCGGCGAGCATCCCATGGGCCGTCCCATTCTCGGCGACGAGGAGAGCGTGCTCGCCCTCACCCGCGAGGATCTGCGCGGATGGATGGACGAGCGATACCGGGCGGGGCAGGTGGTGGTTGCCGTGGCCGGTCCCCTCGGCCACGATCGGGTTCGCGAGGCCGTGGAGAAGCTCTTCGATGTGCCCTCCGGCCAAGTGAAGGCCAACGGAGGCATCGCGGCGTCGGCGCCGGCCCCGCGCGTCCGCCATGTGGACCGCCAGCTCCAGCAGCAGCATCTCTGGATCGGCCGGCGGGGAATGAGCCTGTCCGATCCGGACCGTTACGCCATGCTGCTGCTGAACACCATCCTCGGCGGAAGCATGTCCAGCCGTCTCTTCCAGAGCATTCGCGAAAAATCTGGACTGGCCTATTCGGTTTTCAGTTATGCTGACTTCGCCAGCGACACCGGCACCCAGGGCACCTACATGGCCGTCTCGCCATCGCGCAGCGGCGAGGCCGTGGCCCGCACCCTGGACGAGTTCAGGATCCTGGCCGAGACGCCCTGCGAAGCGGCCGAGATCGACGACGCGCGAATGCAGCTGAAGGGGAACATGATTCTGGCCATGGAAAACATCAGCGCCCGCATGGCGCGTCTGGCCAAGAACGAACTGGGCTTCGGCCGCTTCCTGGAGATTCCCGAGATCGTCGAGCGCATCGACGCGGTGACGCCCGAGGAGATCCGGCGACTGGCGGCGGAGTATCTGGATCCCCAGGCGCAGACTCTCGTCACCCTCGGTCCTTCGGGCGACGCGGGTCCCCTGGCATGAGCGAGCCCATGCTTCTGAGCGCTTGCGGCAGCGTGCTCTTCGACGCCGATCTTCTCGCCGGAGGACGGAGCGGAATTCCGGGCTCCGATCAGGCGGGACGCGACTGGCGGCTCTTCGCGCCCGGGGATGCGAACCGGGTTCCCTCCGGCGCAGGCGACTTCAAATCCATACTCAGCGGAGATCCTCGTGAGGACGGACTTCCCCTGCTTCAGACCCTTCACCGCGAAGGACGTCTGGAGGGCACCCTCCTGGTCACCGCCAACGAGAAGCGCATCCGTCTCGCCAGACAGCTGGGGATGGCCGTGCTCGAGGCGGGGGAAGGAGACCTTCTCGAACAGATCAGCCCCAAGGCACTTGTTCTTCGCGATACCGCTTCCCTGGTCCTTCGGGTGAGGCGCGGGCGCAAGGACCGATACATGCTCGCGGGCATCAACGGCATCGACAACTCCGGAAAGAGCGGTTTCTCCGAAAAGCTGGCGGGAAGTCTCGCCGCTCTCGGGCTGGAACCCACGCTGCTTTCCATGGAAAGCTTCACCGCGCCGAAGAAGGCGCGTCGCGACCGCGACTATCCGGAAGCCGAGCGCTACTACCGCAAGCACTACGCCATGGATCGCCTGCGCGAACAGTTCCTGCTTCCTCTTCAGGGCGGTCTGGCCAGCACGGTGACCTACGATCACTACGACAGCGAACGCGAGCGCGTCACCGAGAAGAGAAGCATCTCGCTCAACTCGCGCAGCGCGCTGCTGCTGGACGGTCCCTTCCTGTTTCAGGAGGATCTCTCCGCCTATTTCGACTTCCGGATCTATCTCGTGACCGATTTCGAACGCGCCATCGAAATCGAATTGGACGGCGTTCCGGAGAAGAAACGCAAGAAGCACGAAGAGCGTTTCGTCAAGTCCCGCCTGGGCGCGCAGTCCCTCTATCTTCGCAAGGAAGCGCCGTGGAAACGCGCGCACCTCGTCATTCGCGGAGTGAACACCGAGCATCCCGTCATCGAAAATATCGCCGACGAACTTCGCGGCGATGCCGGAAAGGCGATGACGGTTGAATAGCTGCGAGTGAAAAAAATCCGCTCGATACGAAAAATCTGCTTTACAAGTTTTCCACACTTCCGATAATTCTGAATTCGAAGATGGATTCGTTCCTCTTCGAGAGCAATCCGCTTTCCTACCTAGGAGGATAGGCAATGGCTGTTAAAAAGGCTGTCCGGAAGACTGCCAAGAAAAAGGCCGTCAGAAAGAAGACGGCTAAGAAGGCTGTCCGGAAGACTGCCAAGCGCGCCGTGAAAAAGACCGCGCGCAAGAAGACTGCGAAGAAGGCCGTTCGCAAGAAGGCCGTGAAGAAGAAAGTTGCCAAGAAGAAGACAGCGAAGAAGGCGACTCGCAAGAAGGCCGTGAAGAAGAAGGTCGCGAAGAAGAAGACGGCCAAGAAGGCGACTCGCAAGAAGGCTGTGAAGAAGAAGGTTGCCAAGAAGAAGAAGGTAGCCAAGAAGAAGACGACCAAGAAGAAGGCTGTGAAGAAAAAGAAGGTCGTCAAGAAGAAAGCCAAGAAGAAGGCCGTGAAGAAGAAGGTCGTCAAGAAGAAGGCCAAGAAGAAGGCCGTGAAGAAGAAGAAGGTTGTCAAGAAGAAGACAGCCAAGAGAAAGACGGCCAAGAAGAAGACCGTGAAGAAGGCTGCCAAGAAGAAGAAGGTCGTCAAGAAGAAGACGGCCAAGAAGAAGGTGGCCCGCAAGACGGTCAAGAGGAAGACCGCGAAGAAGAAGGCGACCCGCAAGAAGAAGAAGTAGCGGATCGACCATCGCCATCGCTTAGGAGGGGAAGGACGCTTCCCCTCCTTTTTCTATGTTTCCGATTCCCGCGCCCCGAAAGGCCCAGCCGGACCTTGCAAAGGACTGCCGCTTTGCTAAACTGACCGAATTCCCAAGGAGGACAGACGCATGAAGGACCTCAGTATCGCGAGGATCGGCGAGCACAGCGGCGAGACCGTCACCCTGGAGGGTTGGCTCTACAACCGGCGTGGCAGCAAGAAGCTGCAGTTCCTGCAACTCCGGGACGGCTCGGGCATCATCCAGGCTGTGGTGGCCCTGGCCGACGTGGGCGAGGAGCTCTTCGAGCAGGCCAGCGGACTGACTCAGGAGACGAGTCTCCGCGTGACCGGCGAGGTCCGTCCCGATGAGCGCGCGCCCAGCGGCTACGAGATGCTGGTCAGCGGCATCGAGGTGGTCGGCGACAGCGTGGACTATCCCATCTCGCCCAAGGACCATGGGGTGGATTTCCTGCTCGAGAACCGTCACCTCTGGCTGCGCAGCAGCAAGCAGCACGCCCTCATGCGTATCCGCGGAACACTCGTGAGCGCCCTGCGGGAATTCTTCGACGGAAACGGCTACCTCCTGGTGGACGCGCCCATCTTCACGCCCAGTTCGGTGGAGGGCACCACGACCCTCTTCGAGGTGGAGTATTTCGGCGACAAGGCCTATCTGACCCAGAGCGGACAGCTCTACATGGAGGCCGCCGCGGCGGCCCACGGGAAGGTCTACTGTTTCGGTCCCACCTTCCGCGCCGAGAAGAGCAAGACCCGCCGGCACCTCACCGAATTCTGGATGCTGGAACCGGAGATCGCCTTCGCGGATTTGGATGACGTGATGGAGATCGAAGAGCAGATGCTGGAGTTCATCACGGCCCGGGTCCTGGAGAAGCATCGCGACGAACTGGAGCGAGTGCTCGAGCGGGACTGCGCGCCCCTCGAGAAGGTCAAGGCGCCCTTCCCGCGAGTTCACTACGACGAGGCCATCGCCATGCTCAAGGAGAAGGGGCAGGACATCGAATGGGGCGCCGATTTCGGCGGCGAGGACGAGACCGTCCTCACCAAGGCCTTCGACCGTCCCATCTTCGTGCACCGCTTCCCGGCGGCCATCAAGGCCTTCTACATGGCGCCGGATCCCGCGGACCCGAAGTACAGCCTCTCGGTGGACTGTCTCGCGCCCGAGGGATACGGCGAGATCATCGGAGGCGGTCAGCGCGCCGACCAGTTGGACTACCTGGAGGAGCAGATCGCGAAGCACGAGCTTCCGGCGGGTCCCTACCAGTGGTACCTGGATCTGCGCCGCTACGGCAGCTTTCCCCACGCGGGCTTCGGCATCGGCATCGAGCGCACCCTGGCCTGGCTGGCCGGACGCCAGCACATCCGGGAGTGCATCCCCTTCCCGAGGATGATGTATCGCATCCAACCCTAGCGTGAGGTGACGCATGCCGCGGCCGATCCAAAGGATCCTTCCCTTCCTGCTCGCACTGGGCTTCGCCCTGAGCGCCATTGCTCTGGACGAGCAGGAGGAACTCGTCTTCTTCGCCAGGCTCATGGACGACGGTCTCCACGAGCTGGCTTCCGCGGAGATGGAATCCTTCCTGCAGCGCAATCCCACGCACCCGGAGCGCAGCGAGCTGCTGTGGAAGCTGGAGCGTTGCTACCTCGAGTTACAACGCCCCGCCTCGGCCATGGAGAGGGCACGGGCCTTCGCCCTCGCCGCGCCGGAGGATCCCCGGGTCTGCCGAGCCCTTTTCGACGCCGCCCATGCCGGCGCCCAGGCCGGAATGCTCGGCGACTCCTCGAGCCTCCTCGAAATCCTCCTGCGCGACCACGAGGGCTGCGAGGAATACGGCGAGGCCGTGCTGCTGTCCGCCCGCATCCGACGGGCCGAGGACGAGCGGGCCGCGGCCCACCAGTTGCTGGGCTGGCTCATCGACAACAGCTCCGATCCCGAACTCCTGGGACGCGCCCTCTACGAACGGGCCGAGCTCCGGGCCGAGGAGAATCCGGAGACCGCCCGTCCCGACTACCTGGCGCTCAAGAGCAACCTGGCCGACCATCCCCTGGCCGGTTTCGCCTCCCTGAGCCTGGCTCGCCTGGAGCGGGCCGAAGGCCGTCCCGACCGCGCCCTGGCCGAGCTGGAGTGGCTGCTCGCCCGATTCGGGCAGCGGGATCTGGTGGGGCCGGCCCTGTCCCTCAAGGCCGAGTGGCTGGAAGAGATCGGCAGGCCGGTGCAGGCCGCCGCCGCTCTCGAGGAATTGCGCCGACGTTTTCCCGACCGGGCCGACGAAGTCGACCTCTATCTGCGCGAGTCCCGTCTGCTCCGCGAGGGGGACAGGCGGTCCGAGGCCCTGGCCCGGATTCAGGAGGGGCTCTCGCGGCACCCCGACGATCCCAGGCTGCTCCTGGAGCAGGCTCCCCTGGTCGAAGCCGCCGGTCGCCGGGCCGAGGCCCATGACATCTGGCGCCGGGTCATCACCCTGGATCCGGAGGGTGCCTCGGGCCTGAGCGCCGCGGGTCGACTCTTCGAGGGACTGCTCGCCGGCGATCCTCGGGGCGAGGTGCCCGGTCTCGCCGAGAAGCTGATGGCCGGCCTCACGGATCCCTCGGCCCGGGCCGAGTGCCTGCTCAGTCTCGGCCTCTATTATAGAGACAGCGATCGCAGCGGTCCGGCCGAGCGGAGCTGGGAGGCCATCGGCGCCGAGGACGACCGTAGCGCCGTCTTCCAGGAATCGCTCTATCTGCGTGCCCTGCTTGCGGAAAAGGAGGGCCGCTGGGCCGAGGCCGAGACACTGCTCGACCGGCTCCAGCGCGAGTTCGGAGGCAGCGCCTGGGGACGTCAGGCCCGGGACCGCCTGGACGCCATGCAGCGATTCAGCAAGGTGGACCTGGAGGCCTCGGTGGAGCGCCTGCTGTCCATCCTCCAGGAGGACCTGCCCGAACCCGAGCGCAGTTTCGGCGTGGGCCACGTGCTGGCCGAAGGGTTGAAGGACTTTCCCCGGGCCGCCGATCACTTCGAGAACCTGGCGGCGCGCCTGGCCGATCCGGCTCTCATGGCCGAGGCCCGCCTGGAGGCCGGACTGGCCGCGTCCCGGGAGGCCTCGCGCCTGGCCCTGGACGGCGAGAGCGCCGAGGTCGCCTCCTGGCGCACCCGGGCACTGCGCCTGCTTGCCGCGGCCCAGAGCGGAGCGCCCGCGGACCTGCAGGAGCGCATCGCCCTGGAACGCACACTGCTGGAGGCCGGACAGATTCCCGAACCCGTGGATCGGCTGCCCCTGCTCGAACTCTTTCTGGAGCGCTGGCCCGAGTCGCCCCTGGCCTGGGAGGTCCACTATCTCCGCGGCGAGATCCTGCGCAAGCTGAGCGAGGGAGGCGGAGGCGAGGCTTCCCTGGCCTCCTACCGCGCCGCGCTCGCCGGCGGACCGCCTCCCGAGCGGGTCTTCGCCGTGCGCCTGGCCCTGGCCCAGGCGGCCCAGGACGCCGAGAACTGGGATCTGGCCCGCCAGCAGTATCAGATCCTCCTGGACGAGGGTGGCCCGCGCTACGAAGGCGTGGAAGCCCGCTACGGACTCGGCGAGTTGGCCGAGCGCGAGAAGCGCTACGGCGAGGCCCTCGGACACTTCGAGGCCTACCTCGAGATGGCGCCGGGCAGCCCGCGGGTGCCGCGGGGACTCATCCATCTGGGCGACTGCCACTTCTTCCTGGCTGAGTGGTCCGCGGCCATGGACGCCTACGGCCGGCTCTGGCGCGAGTGGGAGAGCAATCCCTTCGCCGACGACGCCGTCTTCCGCTGGGCCCTCAGCGCCGAGCGCCTGGGCGCCCGCGCCGATCTCAAGGAAGGCCTCGGCTGGCTGGTGGAGAAGGGCTCGGAGCGATTCCGGCGGGAAGCCCACTGGCGACTGTCCAAGCTTCACGCCGAGGACGGCAAGACAGTCCGGCAGGAAGCCGAGCTGCGCTCCCTGCTCGACATGGGATGGACCGGCCGCTACGCCCTGGACGCGGGCCTGGCCCTGGGCGAAGTTCTCCTCGACGCCGAGCGGGGCATCGAGGCCGGCGAGCTCTGCGACTCCCTGCTCGCCGCCGGACAGCCGGGAGAGGAGCGTCCCCTCATCGAGGCCCGTCGCATTCGCGCCCTGCTCCTGCAGGGACGCGGCGAGGAGGCTCAGCTGGCCTGGGACGCGCTGAACCAGAGTTCGCCGCCGCCGGAATCCGAGAGCGCCGAGGTGCTGCTGGCCTTCGGCCGCTGGCACGGCGACCAGGGACGTCCCGGCGAGGCCCAGCGCTGGTTCGCTCTCTGCCTGGAACGTCATGGCGGCAGCGCCGCGGCGGCGGAAGTGGCCTACGAGAACGCGCTGCTCGAGGCCAAGGACGGTCGCCTGCTCAGGGCCCTGGAACTCTTCGACGAGGTGATCGAGAGCTATCCCGACACCGAGGCCGCCCGCGAATCGGCCATGCGGGCCGCAGGCATCTACTACAACCGCGGCGATCACGCCGAGGCCAGTGCGCGTTTCGAGCGGGCCTACGCCCTCACCGATCGCGCCGATCCGGAACTGCTCTACTTCTCGGCCCTGGCCCTGGAGAAGGCGGGGGATCCGCGGGCCGCCCTGGAGCGCATCCAGCTTCTGCTCATCGAGTATCCCGAAGACGAGCGGGTGCCCGAGGCCATGATGAAGGTGGGATACTTCCTACAGCAGCTCGGCCAGTACGACCGGGCCCTGCTGGCCTATCGCAACGCCGACTTCTTCCAGGACCGCGAGGGCAAGGCGCGGCTGCACTTCTGGATCGCCGACTGCCTCGAGGCGGCCGGCGACCTGGCCGAGGCCGGTCCGGCCTTCCTGAAGGTGAACTACCTCTACGCCGATCAGGGCATGTGGGGCGTCACGGCGGGCCTGCGCGCGGCCATGGTCTACGAGAAGCTCGGCGACGTGGACCAGGCGCGCATCCTCTACGAAAAGGTGATCGGGAGCCAGGGGGACAACGACTTCGGTCGGTCCGCGCGGCAGGGACTCGAGCGCCTGGATGGGGGTGTCGATGGCCCGCAGGGCTGATCCCATCCGCGTCATCGGCGCCCGGGAGAACAACCTCCAGAACGTCAGCCTGGACATCCCGCGCTACCGCTTCACCGTGCTCACCGGTCCCAGCGGATCGGGCAAGAGCAGCCTGGCCTTCGACACCCTCTTCGCGGAGGGCCAGCGCCGCTACGTGGAGAGCCTGTCCAGCCAGGCCCGCCAGGTCATCGGCGAGCTCTCCAAGCCCGACGTGGACCTCATCGAGGGCCTGAGTCCCGCCATCGCGGTGACCCAGCACAGCACCGTGGCCGGTCCCCGTTCCACCGTGGGCACCCTCAGCGAGATCGGCGGCTTCCTGCGCCTGCTCTACGCCCGCGTGGGCGTGATCGGCGCGGGGGAGGGCGCCTTCCACCTGGACCGTCCCGGCATCCTGGAACGCCTGGCCGACCTCGGCGAGGGCGCGGCGGTGACCCTGCTCGCCCCGGTGCTCGAGGAGCGCAAGGGCGCCCAGAAGCGGCTGCTCGAACGACTGCGCAAGGCGGGCCTGGTGCGCATCCGGCTCAACGGCGAGATGCGGGATCTGGACGAGACGCCGAGCCTGCCGTCCCAGCAGCGCAACAGCGTGGAAGCGGTGGTGGACCGCATCAAACTGGGCGAGAAGGCCCTGCCCCGGCTCAAGCGCGGCCTCGCCCGCGCCCTGGAACTGGGCGAGGGTAGGGTGCGCGCGCTCCACGACGGCGAGGAGTGGACCTTCTCGGAGGCGGGGGCGGAGAATCGTCCCATATCGGCGCTGTCGCCGGGGCTGTTCAGCTTCAACAGCCGCAGCGGAGCCTGTCCGGAATGCCAGGGCCTGGGCACACTGCCCCGACTGCGCGAGGATCTGCTCATCGCCGACTCCTCCCTCAGCCTCGACGACGGCGCCATCGCCCTGCTCGGGGGCAAGCGCGGCAGCTGGCTGCGGGCCCAGGTGGTGGCCCTGGCCGGGGAACTGGACATCCCCATGGATCGGCCCTGGCGCGAACTCGACGAGGAGCAGCGCAGGGTGGTGCTCCATGGCCGCGAAGGACTGAAGATCCAGGTGGAGACCCGCGGGGGCGGCCAGCGGCGGGCCTTCGAGGGGCTCATGCCCTACCTGGAGCGGCGGCACCGGGAGACCTCCAGCGACACCCTGCGCCGTCAGATCGAAAAGGCCATGGGGCGCATCCCCTGTCCGGCATGCGGCGGGGCCCGCCTGGGACCGGAACCCCTGCGCGTGAAGCTCGGAGGGAGGAACTTCGCCGAGCTCAGCGCCCTGACCCTCGACGAACTCGACGCCTTCCTCGCCCAGCTGCGCCTCTCCGGTCCCCGGGGCGAGGTGGCCGGCGAAATCCTGCCGGAGATCCGCGGCCGCCTGGAATTCCTGCGTCGGGTGGGACTGGGATATCTCAGCCTCGATCGCGGCGCGGGCAGCCTGTCCGGCGGAGAGCGGCAGAGGCTCGCCCTGGCCGAACAGGTGGGCGCGCAGATGACCGGGGTGCTCTATATCCTGGACGAACCTTCCATCGGATTGCATCCGCGGGACCAGCGGGCCCTGCTCGAAACCCTCGAAACACTCCGCGACCGGGGCAACACGGTGCTGGTGGTGGAGCACGACCGCGAGACCATCGAGAGGGCCGATTGGGTGGTGGATCTGGGTCCCGGTGCCGGGGAGCGTGGCGGACGGGTGGTGGCCCAGGGCACCCCCGACGAGATTCGCGCCGACGCGGGCAGTCCCACGGGACGGGCCCTGGTCGAAGCAGCCGGACCGCCCCAGGGCGGCACCGGCAAGGGCAACGGCTCGGCCCTGGAGATTCGAGGAGCCCGCCAGCACAATCTGAAGAACCTCGATCTGAAGATTCCCCTGGGGGTCATCACCTGCGTCACGGGAGTGTCCGGCAGCGGCAAGAGCTCTCTGGTGCACGACGTGCTCTATCGCCACCTGGCCCGCCAGAAGGGCGGCTCCGGAGGCGATCTGGGAATCTGCGATTCGGTGAGCGGCGGCGAGGAACTGGGTGCGGTGATCCACGTGGATCAGGCGCCCATCGGCCGTTCGCCGCGAAGCAATCCGGCCACCTACTCGGGAGCCTGGAGCGTGATCCGCGATCACTTCGCCAAGCTCCCCGAGAGCAGACTGCGCGGTTACGGTCCCGGGCGCTTCAGCTTCAACGTGAAGGGCGGTCGCTGCGAGGCCTGCAAGGGCGACGGCGAGCGCAAGGTCACCCTGCATTTCCTGCCGCCGGCCTTCGTGCCCTGCGAGGTCTGCCGGGGGCGCCGCTTCGGACGCGAGACCCTGGAGATCCACTACAGGGGCCGCAACATCGCCGAGGTTCTCGAGATGACCATCGAGCAGGCCCTGGAGCACTTCTCCGAGCTGCCGAAGGTCACCGCGCCCCTGGAAAGCCTGGCGGAGGTGGGCCTGGGATATCTGCGCCTGGGACAGAGCGCACTCAAGCTCAGCGGCGGCGAGGCGCAGAGGTTGAAGCTGGCGCGGCAGCTGGGTCGGAGGGGCCGGGCGAAGACCCTCTACATCCTCGACGAGCCCAGCACCGGACTGCATTTCGAAGAGGTTCGCACCCTCATGTCAATCCTGAGGCGGCTGGTTGACAGGGGGCATAGCGTCATTATTATTGAGCACAATCCCGACATCATCCGGGAGGCGGACTACATCGTGGACCTGGGCCCCGAGGGCGGACCGGGGGGCGGCGAGGTGGTGGCCGCCGGGCCTCTGTCCGCCATCCAGTCCTGCGAGGCCAGCCACACAGGCGCCGTTCTCAGGGACTGATCGGGCTCCGGCCCGTCGAGAAAGAAGGAGCCGCCCTGAAAGCCGAAGCCGATTCCCTCAAGAGGACAGCCCTCCACCCATGGCATCAGGAGCGCGGCGCGCGCCTGGTGGATTTCTTCGGATGGCATCTCCCCGTTCAGTATGAAGGTCTCCTGGCCGAGCACCGCGCCGTGCGCGAGAAGGCCGGGCTCTTCGACGTGAGCCACATGGGCGAGATCGCCGTGCGGGGCGTGAACGCGGCCGAAGCGGTCCAGGGTCTGGTCACCAACGACATCTCGAAGCTGAGCGACGGCGAGGTCATCTACACGGTGGCCTGCTACGAGAACGGCTGCGCCGTGGACGACCTGCTCGTCTACCGCCTCTCCGCAGAGTCCTTCCTGCTGGTGGTCAACGCCTCCAACATCGAGAAGGACTTCGAGCATTTCCGCGCGAACCTGAAGGGCGTCGAGCTCGAGAACCTCTCGGACGACTACGCCCAGATCGCCCTGCAGGGCCCGGCCAGCCGCGGGATCCTCACCGCGGCCCATCCCGAATTGGCGGACCGCATCGAGGGGCTCGCCTTCTACACCTTCTTCGAGAGCGAACTCGAGGGCGAGCGCGTGATCTTCAGCCGTACGGGCTACACCGGCGAGCTGGGATTCGAGATCTATCTGCCTCCGCAGCTGGCCGAGGCCGAAGCGCGGCGACTCATGGAGGCCGGCGAGGGTTCGGGGCTCGTGCCCGCGGGCCTGGGCGCTCGCGATCTGCTGCGCCTGGAGGCCGGCTACTGCCTCTACGGACACGAACTCGACGAGGAGACCGATCCCTACGAGGCGGGACTGTCATGGCTGGTGAAGCCGGACAAGGGCGACTTCCTCGGCCGCGAGGCCTTGCTCTCGCGCAAGACCGACGCCGAGGCTCGACGTCTCATCGGCTTCCGCCTGCCCGGACGCAAGATCACCCGCCAGGGTTTCCCCATCTACCACGAAGACCGGGAAGTGGGCCGCGTGAGCAGCGGAAGCTTCAGTCCCACCCTGGAGGCCAGCCTGGGCATGGCGAGAGTGAGCCGAGCCTTCACGAAGAAGCCGCTGCAGGTGGAGATCCGCGGAGAGCGCATCGACATCGAGCGGGTGAAACTGCCTTTCTACCAGCAACCGGCGCTGAGAGCGTGACCGGAAGGAGTGACGAAGTGAGCGTATATCCGGATGATCTTCGCTACACGAAGGAACACGAGTGGATCCGGGTGGAGGACGGGGTCGCGACCCTGGGCATCACCGACTACGCCCAGGGCGAGCTGGGCGACATCATCTTCGTGGAACTTCCCGCGCCGGGCGACAAGCTCAGCCGCGGAGGCGCCTTCGGCACCGTGGAGGCCGTGAAGACCGTGGAAGAGATGTACAGTCCCCTGGACGGCGAAGTTCTCGAGGTGAACGCCGAACTGGAGGCCACCCCCGAACTCGTCAACCAGGAAGCCTACGGCGGCGGCTGGATGATCAAGTTGCGCATCGAGGACGCCGGTCAGCTCGACGAACTCCTGGACGCCGCGGCCTACCGCGAATTGATCGGAGAGTGATGCGAGGTTTCATTCCCCACACGGATGAGGATGTCCGCGCCATGCTCGCGGAGGTGGGAGTGGGAAGCCTGGACGAGCTCTTCAGCACGGTGCCGGAAAACTGCCGATGGCAGGGCGAACTGCCCGTGGCGCCGGGCGTGGGCGAACACGGCACCAGCCTGCGCATGAAGGAGCTGGCCGGCGCCAACCGTCCGGCGTCCCAGGGCCTGTCCTTCATGGGCGGCGGCGTCTACTCCAGAGTGATCCCCGCACTCACCGGACAGATTCTCGCCCGGCCCGAGTTCTACACGGCCTACACGCCCTACCAGCCTGAGGTGAGTCAGGGCACCCTGCAGGCCATCTTCGAATTCCAGACCATGATCGCGCGGCTCACGGACATGGAGGCGGCCAACGCGTCCATGTACGACGGGGCCAGCGCCCTGGCCGAGGCGGCGCTCCTGGCCGGCGCGGCCACCCGCCGCTCCAAGCTCCTGGTGCCACGCAACCTGCAGCCCAGCTGCCGCCGCGTGGTGCAGACCTACACCCGGGGCCAGGACTACGTCATGGAAGAGCTTCCCTACGACGCCCGCGGAGAGATCGACGCCCAGGCCCTCGACGCGGCACTCGATGACGAGGTCGCGGCGGTGCTCATCCAGTCGCCGAACTTCTTCGGCGTGGTGGAGGACCTCGAGACGCTCATCCCGCGCATCCAGGCGGCCGGCGCTCTGGCCGTGGTGCACACGGAGCCCAGCAGCCTCGGCATCCTGGAGCCGCCGGGAGGCTTCGGGGCGGACATCGTCACCGGCGAAGGCCAGAGCCTGGGCCTCCCCATGAGTTTCGGCGGGCCGCTTCTGGGCATCATGGCCGTGGGGAAGAAACAGCTCCGGCGCCTGCCCGGCCGCCTCGTGGGAAGCACGGTGGACGGCTCGGGGCGGGAGGGCTACGTGCTCACCCTGCAGACCCGGGAGCAGCACATCCGCCGCGAGAAGGCCACCAGCAACATCTGCACGAACCAGGGTCTGATGATGCTCGCCGCCACGGTCTACCTGGCCGCCCTGGGCGAGCGGGGGATGACCGAACTGGCCGGAAACCTGGCCCGCGGCGCCGCCAGCCTGGCCGCGAAGCTCGAGGCTCTGCCCGGCTACGAGCTGGCCTTCGCGGGCGACTTCTATCAGGAGTTCGTCCTGCGTACGCCCCGTCCCGCCGCCGAGATCCTGGAAGCGTCGAGGGAGGCGGACATCTTCCCCGGCATCGATCTGGCGAGCGACTATCCCGAGTTCGAGGGGAAGACCCTGCTGATCACCGTGGCCGATCACCACGAGGCGGGCGACTTCGATCGCCTGACCGAGTTCCTGGGAGGTGCCGCCTCATGAGCACCCTCTTCGGAAAATCTCGCCCCGGACGCCGCGCCTTCCTGCCGCCCCCGGCGGCCGGCGAGGCCCAGCCCCGCATCGCCGCGAAGCGCCTGCGCAAGGACGCGGCCGGCCTTCCCGAGATGGGGGAACTGGAACTGCTGCGCCACTTCGTGGGGCTTTCGGTGAAGAATCACAGCATCGCCAAGGGTTTCTATCCCCTGGGATCCTGCACCATGAAGTACAACCCCGTGCTCAGCGAGGCCCTGGCCGGGCTCGAGGGGTTCACGGGGAGCCATCCCGCCCAGGATCTGCGCGACGCCCAGGGCAACCTGGAACTGCTCTGGCAGCTGCAGGAATCCCTGGCGGCCATCACGGGACTGCCCGCGGTGGCCCTGCAGTCGGTGGCCGGCGCCCAGGGCGAGTTCGTGGGCATGCTCGTGGCGCGGGCCTATCACGAATCTCGGGGCGAGACGCGCCGGAAGGTGCTCATCCCCGATAGCGCCCACGGAACCAACCCCGCGAGCGTTCGCATGGCGGGGCTGGAAACGGTGACCCTGGCCTCCGGCGAGGACGGACTGGTGCACCTGGACGCCCTGGACGCGGCCCTCGACGAGGATTGCGCCGCCCTCATGCTCACCAATCCCAACACCCTCGGGCTCTTCGAGTCGGACATCCTCGAGATCAACGATCGGGTGCACGAGGCGGGCGGACTTGTCTACATGGACGGCGCCAACATGAATGCGCTGCTCGGACGGGTGCGTCCCGGGGACATCGGCTTCGACATCATGCACCTGAATCTGCACAAGACCTTCGCCACGCCCCACGGCGGCGGCGGTCCCGGCGCGGGTCCCGTGGCCGTGCGCGAGGACCTCGAACGCTTCCTGCCCGGTCCGCGGGTCGAGAAGTCGGAGGAGGGCTTCGGTCTCATCCGGTCCGGCGATAGCGTGGGCGAGATGCACGCCTGGTGGGGGAACTTCGGCATCCTGGTGCGGGCCCTGGCCTACATCCTCCGCTACGGAGGCGACGGCCTGGCCGACATCAGCGGCGCCGCGGTGCTCAACGCCAACTACCTTCAGGCCCGCCTGCGGGAGGTGCTCGACATTCCCCGCGAGGGGCTCTGCATGCATGAGTTCGTGGCCAGCGGCAAGTTCCTGCGGACCCACGGCGTGCGCACCCTCGACGTGGCCAAGCGCCTGCTCGATTTCGGCATGCACGCGCCCACGGTCTACTTCCCCCTCATCGTTCCCGAGGCGCTCATGATCGAGCCCACCGAGACCGAGACCCGGGAGACCCTGGACGAGTTCGTGGACGCCATGAAGCAGATCGTCCGGGAGGCCGAGGAGAACCCCGAACTTCTCACCAGCGCTCCCCATGACACGCCCGTGGGACGGCTCGACGAGGCCCATGCCGCCAAGAGCCTCTGCGTCATCGCGCCCTGCGGCGCCGAACTGGTGGACATGGAGGTGGGCTCCTGAGCGGGAAGGCCCCTTGGAGGCTGATCCTCGACGGCGCCATGACCGGCCGCGAAAACATGGATCGCGACCTGGCCCTCTTCCGGGAACTGGAGGAGGGCCGCGGTCTTCCCGCCCTGAGGCTCTACGCATGGGATCCCTGGACCGTCTCCCTGGGCCGCCATCAGAAACCCGAGAAGGCCCTGGACCTCGACGCCATGGGAAGCCGCGGAGTTCCCTGGGTCATGCGTCCCACGGGCGGGCGGGCGGTCTATCACGCCGAGGAGATCACCTACTGCGTGGCGGCGCCCACCGAGGGCAGCTTCGCGGAGACCCTGGCCGGCACCCATCGCAGCATCGCCAGCGCATTGCTCCGCTTCTATCGCGATCTGGGAGTTCCGGCCGAACTCACGCGTCCGGCCGTCTCAGCCGATCTCGATCCGCGCAGTCCCGCCCCCTGTTTCGTGGCTCCCGGACTCGCCGAGATCGAGGTGGGAGGGCGAAAGCTCGCCGGTTCCGCCCAGCTTCGGGGCCAGCGCGCCTTTCTCCAGCACGGCTCCATGCCCCTGGGAGCCGCCCACCTGGACCTCGCGGAACTCATTCCGGGTTCGGTGGAGAGCCGGAGTCGCGCCCGGGAGATCCTCGCCGAAAAATCCGCCAGCCTCTCCGATTTTCTAACGATCCTGCCCCATCGCGAGACCCTTTTCGAGAGGATGGCCGCCGCCTTCGCCGAGGAATTCGCAATCGATTGGCGGCCTTCGGGTAGCGGGTAGCGGGCCGCGGTCAGGGGGCGGAGGGTCCCGGGCGGTCTTAAGCCCTTAAATCCTTTTCTCTCAACTCCTTCGGCATAAATCTCATTTCAAAAAGGGGTTGACTCTGCCGTGATGGCGGCACTAAATTGCCAGTGCTCAAGGCTTTCCCCCATCTGATACCCCACACCGCCGGGACGGCGACCGTCTCCCGGGGGCGACTATGTTCGGAATAGGGGTGCGGGGGTTTTTCTGTCCTGCCCGGACGGATCGCCTGCGCATCGCGACGATGTTAAAAAGGGGTTTCTCATGACCGCACGGGGATTTCTCAGATTGGCCACCATCGTGGCTCTGCTCCTTTCTCCCGCACTAGTCCACGCCCAAGCCGCCATCGGTAGTATCGAAGGAGTCGTGAGCGACGCCGACTCCGGTTCCCCACTTCCATACGCCAATGTGATCGTGGAGGGCACGGACTTCGGCACCATGACGCTGGACGACGGCAGCTACAAGTTGCTGCTGCCCGCCGGCAGCTACACCATCAAGGTCCTCTACATGGGCTACGAGGACTATCAGGCCGAAGGCGTGGTGGTGATCGCCGAGCAGGCGATCACGTTGAACATGGGATTGACGCCCGCGGTGTCCTTGACCGTCGACACCATCATCGTCGAGGGCGAGGAAGCCCTCGTGGACGTGAAGTCCACGGCGGAGCGCAAGAACGTCTCCGAGGACGACCTTAAGAACTTCGCGGTGGACAACGTCGAAGAGGCCATGGCCCTTCAGGCGGGCATCGTCATGCAGGGCGGCGAGCTGCACGTGCGCGGCGGTCGCTCAGGCGAGGCCACCTTCATGATCGACGGCGTGCCGGTGGATGACCCTCTCGGCGGCAGGGTGGAAGTGTCCAACGTGGCCATCGCCGAGGCCGAGGCGACCATCGGCGGCATGGACGCCGAGTTCGGCAACGCCCAGTCCGCGGTGTTCAACATCGTCACCAAGGAAGGCGGTCCCCAGTTCGAGGGATCCTTCCGCCTCACCACCGACGATTACGGTCGTCAGGACAAGACCTACACCAACTACGACCGTCTGGCCCTGGGCATGGGCGGTCCTCTCTTCACCCCCAATTTCCGTTGGTACCTCTCGGCCGAAGGCGTCTTCCTGGACGGCGAGAACCTCACCCTCGACCGCCGCGACGAATACAAGTTCCTCGGCGACTTCATCAAGTTCAAGGAGCGCGCCTCCAGCACGCTGAACGTGCAGAACAAGCTCACCTGGCGCGTCAATCCCAAGCTGAAGCTGAACTTCGAGACCAACCTGAACTTCTCGGCCAACGATCCCTACATCGTCAACTGGAACCAGGAAGGCTACGTCAACCGAATCCACATCTTCGAGCGCCTCGAGGCCAGCGGCGCCGAGGGCATCTTCTTCCACGTGATCCGCGGTACCGTGCCCGTGCTTCACGGACCCTGGTTCGACGAATACCAGCGCAACAAGGAACTGCAGGCCCAGGGCCTTCCCAACGGCTTCCAGAAGATCCTGGTCAGCTACAAGCCCGCGGGTTCGGACGTGTCGGTCATGGAGATCGTCGACGCCATGCGGGTGGCCAGCGCCTGGTCGGGTACCGAGTTCCTGGTGCTGACCGACGAGCTCTTCGACGGCTTCATGGACGGCATCAGCCAGTGGAGCTACGAGCAGAACGACTCCTCGCAGGTCTACTACAACTCCGCCGAGCACACGTCCACCAACACGAACTTCACCAACAGCATGAAATTCGTGGCCAAGCACACCTTGAGCGACGACGTGTTCTACAGCCTCGCCCTGTCGCGCTCGGACTTCAACCGGCACACGGACGTGAACGGCAAGGAGCCCTACGAGTACCTGTCCGGCGGACAGTCCGCGCTGCTGCACAACGGCGCCACGGACTCCCGGGTGACCGGCGTGGTCTACTCCACCGACCCGGACAACCCGCTGCTGGCCACGGCCTACGACTATCCGGAGTACGACGACCGCCGCTCCATCAGCTACACCATGAAGTTCGACCTCACCAGCAATCGCTGGCGAGGCCACAAATTCAAGACGGGAACCCTGATCCAGTTCAACGACATGAAGAACGTGTCGATCAACTATCCGGGCGTCACCCGCGACCTGGTGGACGACCTCTCCGGCCGCTATCTCGGCGAGGCCCAGGGGCTCAGCGCGAACAACTTCGAGAACCAGGCGCCCCTGGCGTCCTGGTACGCCCAGGACCGCTGGGAATTTCAGGGTCTCGTGGCCAACTTCGGCATGCGCTACGACCTGTTCAGCCCCGGCAACGGCGTGGAGATCCTCATGCGCGCCGAGGGCGTCGATCCGAACATCGATCGCTACAAGCACGCGCTCAGTCCGCGTCTGGGCCTGGCCTTCCCGATCACCGACCGGGACGTGTTCCACTTCCACTATGGGCGCTTCATCCAGGCTCCGGCCAACAACTACCTGTTCCAGACCCAGGATCCCAACTCGGGAATCGGCGTGCTGGGAAACCCGGACCTGAAGCCCGAGATCACCATCTCCTACCAGGCGGGTATCCGGCACCAGTTCTCGGCCAACGTGTCCGGCGACTTCGCGCTGTTCTACAAGGACATCTACGCGCTGATCACCACCACGGCGGTGCAGGACACCATTTCGGGCAACCAGTCCTACCGCTTCATCAACCGGGCCTACGCCTCGGCGCAGGGAATCGAGATGACCCTGTCCCGCGCCTTCTCCGACAACTATGGCGGCCGCATCGCATACACCTACAGCTTCGCCAACGGAGTGGCCAGTTCGGCCCTATTCGGCGCCAGCGCCGGCGGTCTCACCCACCTGCCCACCCGCGAACTGCCCCTGAACTGGGACCAGCGCCACAGCCTGGACATCTCGCTGCGCATCGCGGACCCGGGCTCCTGGGGCGGATCGGTGACCTACAGCTTCGGCTCCGGCTATCCGTGGACGCCCAGCTATCGACAGGTGCGAAGGCAGGATCCCGAGCTCGAGAACTCGAGACGGCTGCCCGCGACCCACAGCCTGACTCTGACCGCCCAGAAGTTCTTCAACATCTGGGGGCAGGATCTCACCCTCTTCTTCGACGGTCGAAACCTGCTGGACCAGGATCAGGTGGGTTCGATCAGTCCGGGCATCTGGCCGGGCACGCCCCACGCGCAGATAGCCTACGTGGAATACCTGACTGAAACGGACGATGCGGGCAATCCGCAGTACGGCGGAGCCTTCCTGGCCGACATGGACGGGGACGGCGAGGATGAATTCCATCCCGTGAACGATCCGCGTGTCTACTACCCGCACCGAATCTTCCGCATCGGCTTCGGATTCGAATTCTAAGCGCCCCATGACGCGAGGAAAGGACTTCTCTATGCAGCTTCCGCGAACTGGCAGGATAGGACTGGCCTTCATGGCATGCCTCGCCCTGGTTCTTACCTGGAGTCCCCAGGCCTCGGCCTATAAAGCGCCTCCTCCGGGAACGGAGTGGAGTCTGCCCGTCTCGGCGGGAATGACTCTGGACGGGGACTTCGTGCACAACGTGGGCGAACTGCAGATGAACATCACCAACTTCGGCGTCTTCGGGTCCTATCCTTCCTGGAGCTGGACCATGTCGGAGTCTCCCTCCGCTCAGTGGCCCGCCGGCAGCGGCGTGGAATACCTCTGGGCCGCGGGGCTCTGGTGCGGCGCCCTGGTGTCGGGTACTCCCTACGTGTCCACCTCCGATGTGGGACAGTGGGAATTCCGCCCCGGCACCGAGGAGATCTACACCGTCTATCGTAGTTTCGAGGGCTCCCGAGGCGGCAACCGCCTGCCTTCGCCGGCCGCCGATGACGACGGCGACGGCCTCACCGACGAGGATCCCCTGGACGGCTTCGACAACGACGGCGACGGTTCCATCGACGAGGACTACGCCGCCATCTCCAACCAGATGTTCACCTGCAGTTATCGGGACTACCTTCCCGAGAGCTACGGCTATTCGCCGGATCACCATCCCCTGAACCTGTTCATCACCCAGCAGAGCTATCAGTGGGAGAACGACCAGGTGGACGACTTCGTGGGCATCGAGTTCACCATCCGAAACGTGGGCGAGCAGACCCTCGAGGACTTCTACCTCGGCTTCTTCGCCGATCCCGACGTGGGTCCCCGCGACATTCCAGCCAACTTCGAGGACGACCTGGTCGACGTGGTCACCGACGTGCGCTGCGTGAAGAAGGGCTCCTTCAATATCCCGGTCTCCTACGCCATGGGCGTGGCCTTCGACGACGACGGCGACGAGGGCCGCACCGAGGGCGAAGTGGGCATCATGTTCATGGGCCACAGCATCGATCCCAGCGGCGAGACGGCCCCTCCGCGGGTTCAGCTGCGCTCCTGGCAGGCCTTCTCCGGCAACGCCTCCTTCGAGGAGGGGGGCGACCCTTCCAACGACCGCGAGCGCTACCTGATCATGTCCGCCGAGTCCAGCGACCGTCCGCCCATCGTGCCCCGCGACTACCGCATGCTGCTTTCGGCCGGCCCCTTCCTCTTCCTGGCCGGCGACAGCCTCACCTTCCAGGTGGCCTACGTGGTGGGCCGCGGACGGGACGGGCTGCTAGAGAACGCCGCACAGGCCAAGCTGACATTCGACGGAAACTGGTTCAACATGGACCAGGACATCGACACGCCGCCCCAGAATCAGCCCTGCGACGAGACCTTCCTCTGGACCGAGCGAGGCATCGTGACCTGGCAGAATCCCTGCGACAGCCTCTCGCCGCCCCTGGAGGTCACGCCCGACCCCACGACCTGGCAGTGGGTCAACGACGACTGTCTCTTCGAGGATCTGGCCAACCAGCTCTGCGACAACCAGGACATCTGGTGCACGGGCGTGGAGGGCAAGGAGACCCAGATCAACTGGCTCTACGGTTCTCCGCCTCCGCCTCCGAACCTTCGCATCTGGCCCACCGAGGGCAGGAATGTTCTCTTCTGGGACAACTTCAGCGAACTCGTGCCCGACGTGTCCGAGCTCATCTACGACTTCGAGGGCTATCGCATCTGGCGCGCCGACGGTTGGGAGCGCCCCTACGGCTCCTCCGTGGAGAACGGTCCGCCCAGCGAACTCTGGGCCCTCCTGGCCGAGTACGACCACGTGAACGGCCTGTCTCCCGACGCGGGACTGGAAGGCGTGCGATACCAGCCCAACGTGGACGCCAACCTCGTGACCTTCTACACCGAGGCGCTCATCTTCAATCCGAACATCGAGTCGGCGCTGGAGCTGCTGCCGCCCACGGGGTACAGCATCGCGGAGGCCGACACGGCCATCGCCCTGGCCAAGTCCACCCTCGGATTGCCCGGGGGACGCACCTACTACAAGTACGTGGACGAACGCGTCCACACGGGCATGCACTACTTCTACAGCGTCACGTCCATGGACCACGTGGCCCTCTTCGACGACGACGGGGTCATCACGTCCTATCAGCGCGGTTTGAGCGGCGATCCCTCCTCGGGCTTCATGTACACGGTCCCCCAGAGCGCCAGTCAGCCCGCCTGGAATTTCGCGAAGGAACGCATCTACGTGGTGCCCAACCCGGCCACCACCGCGAGCATGGATCCCTGGGCTCTGGGACCCAACAATGACGATCCCACGGGTCTCAAGGTCGAGTTCCGCCACCTGCCGGCGGCTACCTGCGAGATCAAGGTCTTCACCCTGGCCGGCGATCTGGTGCAGACCATCCTCCATGACGCCAGTCGCGCCAACGAGACGGGCGACTACGCCAGCACGGGAACGGCCACCTGGGATCTCGTGAGCCGCAACGGCCAGGACGTAGCCAGCGGTATCTACCTCTACACGGTGGAGACCGACACAGACGATTTCGAGCCCTTCGTGGGCAAGTTCACGGTGATCCGCTGATCACAGCGATCGCTCGAGTATCGGGACCCGTCGGTCCCGCAGGAGGTCAAAGGTGAAACGAAGCGCGCTTCTCACACTGATCCTGATCGGCGTCCTCGCCAGCGGCGCCCAGGCGGGAGATATCTTCGAAAAGGTCGGCACTTTCGCGGGCCAGTTCCTGAAGCTCGGACCGAGCGCCCGAGGCGCCGCCATGGGCAACAGCTTCACGGCCATCGCGGACGATCCCAGCGCCACCTACTGGAATCCCGCCGGTCTCGTGGAGGTGCCGGGCACGGCCATCCACATCGATCACATGGAGTGGCCGGCGGACATCAAGCTGGACTACGTCTCCTACGTGTTCAAGACCAGCTGGGTGCCGGGAACCCTGGGCCTGACCGCCCGCGGCCTGACCATGGATCCGCAGAACGAGCGGACCATCTATCTTCCCGACGGCACGGGTCGGCAGTTCGACGCGGGGGACATGAGCTTCGGCTTCTCCTACGCGCAGTACTTCACCGATCGATTCTCCACGGGCGCCACCATCAACCTGATCCATATGACGCTGGCGGATCGCAAGGTGAACACGGCGACCCTCGACTTCGGTCTGATCTATCGCATCGGAATCCGGGGCATGCGCCTGGGAATGGCCGTGCAGAACATGGGCGGCGAGGTCGACTTCGACTCCCGTCCGGCCAAGATGCCCATCATCTTCAAGGTCGGGCTCGCGGCCACGGCCTTCGATTTCGGACCGCACTACATGATCGGTTCCATCGAGTTCCAGCATCCCGCCGACAACAAAGAGCGCGCCAACGTCGGCCTGGAGTACTCGTTCAACCGGTTCTTCTTCCTGCGGGGCGGTTACAACGCGGGCTACGACGCCAACAAGGCCACCGCTGGCTTCGGCGTCGAGGTGAACACCAGCGAGAACTCCCGGATGTACGTGGACTACGCCTGGGAAGATCTCAGCGAACTGGGCTCGGCTCATCGCTTCAGCGTGAGCTTCACCTACTAGCATTCGGTACCCGGCCACGGCCGGACCATCGCGAAAAGGAGCCCCACTCCCGGCAGCGAGAGTGGGGCTTTTTATGGGGAGCAGCATGAAAGTCATTCGGATCCTGGCGGCCGCGCTGGCTCTGGCCAGTCTCTGCGCCGCGCCCGCCGAGCTTCGGGCGGAGAGGATCCGGGCCGGTCTGGCCGAGGGCGAACTGCCCTTCCGCATCCGCTCATTTTCCTTTCCCGCCGAGGGCGACAGCAGTCGTCTCCTCGTACTCGCCACCCTCCGCGCGGACCTCATGCACTGGGAGGCCACCGACAGCCTGCGCGCGGGCCTGGACATCCACTGGGTCCTGCACTCGGGCGGCCGGGTCCACGGAGACGAGAGCCAGTCGCTGCGTTTCGCCAACCCCCTGGATGTATCGCGCATCGAGGGACAGGTCCTCGCCAGCAGCGAATGGGTGCTTGCGCCCGGTCACTATCGCCTGGAGTTCCGCGCGGAGGATCCGGGACGCAAGGCGGGTTCCTTCCTTGGCCTGTTCGGACACGCCCCCCGCGGCCGCTGGTCGGGCCGCCTGGAGGCCCGAGGCTACGACGACGGCGAGCTCTCCGACATTCTTCTCTACACGGTGGGAGCCGACAGCCTCTCGCGTCCCAATCCCTGGTCCAGCTTCATCGAGGGGGATCCCTTCCTGGAACTCTACTCCGTGCTGCGCCCGCCGGGGGAAGGCGAGGGCTGGTTCAGTCTCGAGCTGGAACTGCAGGAGAGCGGGGGAGAGAGCGTGCTGCAACGACGCGGCGGATGGAAGATCGGCGAGGAGCCCTTCCCCCTGCGTCTGCGCATGCCCCTGGCCGGATTGGACGCGGGGGACTACAGCCTGTCCATGAAGACCGGCGGTCCCGGACTGGAGTCCGAAACGGTGCTGGCCGATTTCCAGATTCTTCCCAGCGCCCGGAGCTCGGACGCACAGCGCCTCTTCGAGGAGGTCCAGGCGCGACTGCTCTTCGAGGGCGAACTGTTCCGCGAGTGGGAATCCGAACCACCCGCCGAACGGGTGGAGCTTTTGCGAAGGGAGTGGGAAGCCCGCGACCCGGATCCCCGGGAGCCCGGCAATCCGCCGCGGGAGGAGTTCATCCGCCGCTTCCGTCGGGCGAGCCGCCTCTTCGGAGGCTTCCAGCCCGGACCCCTCACCGATCGCGGCCGCATGCTCATTATGCTGGGCGAACCCGATGAGATTCGCGTGGACGTGGTGCCGGAAAACAAGGAATCCCTCATCGATGCCGTGACGGAGCTTCACGGCATCGCCGAGGGCAGCGAGATCAATCCCGCCCTGGAACGAGACCTCGGCCACGTGGGTCTCGGAGGCCCCGGAAGTCCGGGCGTGGAGAGCGAAGCCTTCGAGATGTGGATCTATCGCCTCGGAGGCGATCCCCTGCTCCCTGAGACCCGTCTGGGGCTCCGGGAAGTGGACTTGAAATTGATCTTCGTGGACCGGAGGGGGACCGGTGAGTACAGCTTGGAATTCAGCTCCGAGAAGTTTGATTTTTGAAGGGTTTACGCCGATTTCGCGTGGCCTTTTGAAGTTGACAGGAGGGGGGGCGCTCTCTATATTTTGGCGTCCTGAGTCTCCTTTGAAATCCACCACAGGCAAGTGGTTCAGCGGTCGATGAAACGGGCCGACAAGGGCTCAATGCGGCACAAACCACGCCTTTTCTGACCTGAATGAAGGAGTAGTGTTCGATGAGCATCAGTAAGGCATGCGCTCGGATGATTCTGGTTCTGGGCCTCGCGGGCCTCATGTTTGCGGTTCCCGCGCTCGCTCAGGACGAGGGTGAAACGGCCGAGCAGAGCTCGGTCTACTTCCGCATCGCGCCCGGTACCGTCGCCGATGCAGACACGACCGGCATGGCCGCCGCCTATTCCGACTTCTACTCCGAGGGCGGGTTCAACGAGTGGTTCTCCAAGACCCGACTCGGACGCAGCGGCGTCGGTGAGCTCTTCATCAAGGGCGGACGCTTCATGTGGCCCTTGCTCATCTGCGTCATCGTGGGACTCATCTTCATCCTCGAGAGGCTCTGGACCCTGAGCCGCGCGCGCACCAACACGCGCAAGCTCATGTACCAGGTCCAGAAGGCTCTGCGCAGCGAGGGCATCGACGCCGCGACCAAGGTCTGCGAGCGCACTCGCGGCCCCATCGCCGCCATCCTCCACGCCGGCCTTCTCAAGAGCCATCGCGGCCCGGCCGACGTGAAGGAAGCCATCGAGACCGCGGGCTCCATCGAGATGGCCTTCCTGGAGAAGGGTCTCACCGCCATCGCCGCCATCGTGTCGGTGGCGCCCATGCTGGGCTTCCTCGGCACCGTGTCCGGTATGATCAACGCCTTCGAGGCCATCGCGGCCTCAGACCAGGTCAGCGCGAAGCTGGTGGCCTCGGGTATCTCCGAAGCGCTCATCACCACCGCGACGGGTCTGGTCATCGGTATTCCGACCAGTCTGTTCCACTCCTACTTCGTCGGCCAGGTGGACCGCTTCGTGGTGGAGATGGAAGAGACGAGCGCGGAACTGGTCAGCGAACTGGTGGACCTGGGCATCTAAGCTTCGCCCCTTAACGAGGAAACAATGGGACTGCTCAGCAAGAAGAAGAGAAAGGCGCCACCCGAGGTCTCCATGGCCTCCACGTCGGACATCGCCTTCCTGCTTCTGATCTTCTTCATCGTCAGCACCGTCTTCAATCTGGAGATGGGTCTGACCATGATCCTTCCCAGCGGGCAGACCGAAAGCGCCGCCAAGGTCAGTCGCAAGAACATCCTCGAAGTGAAGGCGCACGCCGACAACACGGTGACCATCGAGGGACTCCCAGTGAAGGTCCGGGAGATCGAGCACATCGTCCGCGACCGGCAGGATGCCAATCCCAAGATCGTGGTGGTGATCGAGACCAGTCCCGAGGCCAACTACGGCATCATGGTGGACATCCTCGATGAATTGAAGAAGGCGCAGATCCGCAAGATCTCGCTGAAGATGGGCAAGACCTAGGAGCGAGCATGGGCGTCATCGGAAGAAAACCCAAGGAAATGCCCAGCGTGCCGACCTCGTCGATGGCCGACATCGCGTTCCTGCTGCTCGTCTTCTTCATGACCACGACCATCTTCAAGCACGAAGAGGGCCTCGAGGTGAACCTGCCTCGGGCCGAGGCGGCCAAGAAGCAGAAGTCCGAGAACCTGGCGAACATCTGGGTGGACAAGGACGGCCGCATCTCCATCAACGACAAGATGGTCTTCCTGTCGGACATCGGCCCCATCATGGCGAAGAAGCTGGAGGACAATCCGGCCATCCTCGTGTCCTTCAAGGCCGACAACCGCGTGCGCTACGAGATCATCAACTCCGTGCAGGAAGAGCTCAAGGCCGTCAACGCGGTACGCGTGAACTTCTCAAGCGATCTAGAAAAGGGCAGGTAGGATCGAAGCATGGTCATCACCGTCCAACAGCTGATCAAGAGAAAATACCCCAAGCTGCTGCGATGGGCCGGGTTCTTCGCGGTGATCATCATCATCTCGGCCTTCATCTTCACGCCGACCTACACGCCCAATCCCTACAAGCTCAAGGAAGAGGTCTTCGAGATCATCGAGGTGCCCGACGAGATCGAGATCCCGCCGCCGCCCCAAGAGATCGAGATGCCCAAGGTGCGCGTGGAGATCGAGATCTCCGACGAGGCCTCCGACGAGGACACCATCGAGGACACCAGCTTCGACGACATCGAATCCATGCCTCCGCCGCCTTCGAGCACCAGCGGCGGCGGCCCTCAGAAGTTCTTCGCCTTCGACGATCCTCCGAAGCTGACCTTCCAGGCCCCGGTGCGCTATCCCGAAATCGCCCGCGAGGCCGAGATGGAGGGCGTGGTGCAGGTGCTGGTCTACGTGGACGAGCGGGGCAAGGTCTTCGACGCGGTGGTGGTCAGCGCCACCGTGCCCAGGATTCTTCAGGACGAAGCCCTCCGGGCCGCGCGGAAGTGCCGATTCAAGCCCGGCAAGCAGCGCAACGTGCCCGTGAAGACTCAGATCATGATCCCCTTCAACTTCCGAATTCGAGGCGGTTGATCGGGAAGGCCATTCGAGCTTCGGGGGAGCCGCCAGGCTCCCCTCTTTTTTCCGGCTCGCCTCGAAACCGGGGCCATGCGTGTCCGTAGGGGGCGAGGTCTCTTCGAAGCGAGGTTTGCATGTCCCGCACAGTCGCTCCATTCCTGAAAACGTCCCTCCTCCTGCTCGTCCTGGCGGTGCCGGGGCTGGTCCTTGCCCAGGACGGCAAGCCCATGAGCCTTCAGGACTGCCTGGAGACGGCGAGAGCCAACTCGCCTTCCCTGCTCAGCGCGGAGCAGTCCCTGGCACTGGCTGGGGAAAACGTGCTGAGCGCCTACGGAGCCTTCCTGCCCCGTCTCAGCGCCGACTTCGGCTACGCCCACAGCTTCGTGGGTCCCAAGCCCGGCCGTCTCTTCTTCGACAACGACACACAGCAGTACGTGGAGACACCGGCCACCCTGAGCACGGACTACGAGTCCTACTCCATGGGCATCAGCGGCAGCATGACCCTGTTCGCGGGCTTCGGCAATCTGGCCGGGCTCAAGGCGAGCAAGTGGGAGCAGCAGGCCACGCGGCACGATCTGGACGCCACCGTCTCGGCCCTCGATCAGGAGGTCATCAAGGCCTATTACGAGGTCTTCCGGGCCCAGAAGATCGAGGAGCTGAACCGGGGTAGCCTCGAGGTCAGCCGGGAGAGCTTCGCCCAGGTGCGGCGCGCCTTCATGATGGGAGCCGTGGCGCGCAGCGACACGCTACAGGCCAGCGTCAATCTGGCCGAATCGCGCCTGGCCCTGCTCGAAGCGGAAAGCGCGCTGGACATCGCCATGCTCAATCTGACCACCACCCTGGGCCTGGAGCCCTTCACCCGCATTCAGGTGGAAGCCCTGGAGTCCATCGACTTCATGGACCTGGACGGCGACGAGGTCATGGCGGCCGCCTTCGATTTCAATCCCGACCTGCAGGCCTCGCGGGCGCGTCAGGAAGCTTCGGGAGCTACCCTCACTCAGGCCAAGAGCGGCCTCTGGCCCAGCGTGAGCGCCGGCTATCGCTACTCCTGGGGCGATCTGGATCCTCCGGAGGGTCTGGACACCTTCTTCGACGAGAACTACAACTACAGCCTCTCCCTGGGCATCAACATTCCCATCTTCGACGGCTTCCGCACCCGACAGGGCATCTCCCAGGCTCGGGTGGGAAAACGTCTGGGCGAGTACGGCCTGCAGGAGCAGGAGCGGGCCCTCACCCGCACCATCGAATCCCTGCTGGTGACCCTGGAGAACTCGCGGCAGCGGGTGAAACTGGCGCGCAGCACCATCACCCTGGCGGCCGAGGAGCTGCGTCAGGCCCGCGAGCGCTATCGCGTGGGCGCGGCCACGCTCCTGGAGGTGAGCGAGGCCGAGGTGTCCCTCGCGCGGGCCCGTTCCAGCGAGATCGACGGTATGACCGCCTACCTCTCCGCCCTGGCAGATCTGGAGAGCAGCACGGGCATGAAGCTCTCGGGAGGCGAGCGGTGATCCAGGTCAGGACCCTCAGCAAGATCTACCAGGTGGGAGACCACGAGGTGCGCGCCCTGGACGGCGTCGACCTGGACATCGCGAACAACGAGTACCTGGCCATCATGGGACCCTCGGGATCGGGCAAGTCCACCCTCATGAACATCCTCGGATGCCTGGACACGCCCACCCAGGGCAGCTATGAACTGGCCGACCAGCGGGTCTCCGATCTCAGCGACGACGAGTTGGCCCGCATCCGCAACCGCGAAATCGGCTTCGTCTTCCAGACCTTCAATCTGCTGCCCCGAGCGGACGTCTTCCACAACGTGGAGCTTCCCCTGATCTACAGCGGACTACCCGGCGCCGAACGGAGGCGTCGCGTGGAGAAGGCCATCGAGTCGGTGGGGCTCAGCGATCGCATCCGCCACAAGCCCAACGAGCTCTCGGGCGGACAGCGCCAGCGCGTGGCCGTGGCCCGGGCCCTGGTGAACGAGCCGTCCATCATCCTGGCCGACGAGCCCACGGGCAACCTGGACAGCCGCACCGGCGAAGAGATCATGTCCCTCTTCGACGACCTGCACGGGCAGGGCCAGACGGTCATCCTCGTGACCCACGAGTCCTTCATCGCCGAGCACGCCCATCGCACCATCCGCCTGCTCGACGGAAAGATCGAGAGCGACAAGCGCCGCAACTGACTCGTCCAGCCATTGCTTGCGGGAATGGGGGAGCTGAATCTATACTCCGCTACTCGCGAAAGGACGGCATGAACAGAGTCGCGGCACTATCGATCCTTGTCCTGCTTCTGGCCGGCGGCGCCCTCGCCGCCCGCCCCGAACCCCTTCCCCATGGCGCGCGTCTGGATCCTCACCTGGAGTTCCATGAGGACGACTCGGCCATCCTCACCCTCAAGATCAGCATTCCGGTGACCCATCTTGTCTTCCGCAAGGACGGCGATGTCTACCGGGCCTCCCTGCGAACCGCGGTGACCCTTCGCGATCGCGAGAGCGAGCGGGAGCAGAACGCGGTGTTCCGCGAGGACCTGCTGCGCCACAGCTTCGAGGCCGCCCGCGATCCCGAAGCCCTCTTCGAGGCCCAGTACGAACTGGAGATCCTCTCGGGCGAGCTCGAAGTGGACGTGCTCATCTACGGCCGGGGGCCCTACCTGCCCTGGAAGGAGAGCTTCCCCCTCGATCTGCCCCTGCCCGGCAGCCGCGGCTTCTTCCTGCAGGGACCTCGCTTCGAGCCCGTGGAGGGAAAGGCCAGCACGCCGCCCTTCGGCTTCCATGATCCCTGGAACATCCCCGACCGGCGCAGCCTCTTCCAGGACGGCTTCGCCCGCCGCCTGGGCATCTACGCGGAGCTGAAGGTCTGGGAACCCAGCGACTCCCTCGAGGCAGTGCTCCGTCTGGAGGAGCGGGACGGGCACCTGGTGCACTACGAACGGCGCATGCTCCCCGGCCATGCGGGCAGCCGTCAGATGCGCTTCACCCTGCCCCTGGAGGATCTGTCCATGGGGCCCCATCGTCTGCGTCTGAGCGTGCTGCGGGACGGGGAATCCCAGGAAGTGCAGGGGCGGCTCGAGATGGGACTCGGGCCCGCGGCCTTCGGGCGCGACTGGGGCCTGACCCTCGACCTGCTCGCCCACCTGGCCGATCCCCGGGAACTCGAGCTCATGGAGGCCGCCGAGGCGGATCGTCGTCATGGCGTCTTCCTCGAGTTCTGGGAGCGCCGGGATACGGAGCACGGCGAGGGCAACCCGGCCATGGAGGCCTTCTTCCGGGATCTGGACCACGTGGGGCGCAACTTCGGCACGCCCTGGACGCCCGGCTGGCGCAGCGACCGCGGCCGCATCTACCTGGAGTACGGCCCGCCGGCCCAGGTGGACGAACTGGGCGAGGACGCCAGCTTCCGCGCCCGAGAGATCTGGAGCTACGCGGGCGGCATGATCTTCGTCTTCGAGGATCGCCACGGCCAGGGCGACTTCGAACTGGTGGAGAGGTGGAGCCAGTGAGGCGCTGGTTGCCCCTGGCCATCCTCCTTTTCAGCGCCTGCGCCCGCCCCGGGCCCGATCCCACGACCTTTCGCGCCTACCTCGGCGAGGAACCCCAGAACCTGGATCCCGCCTTCGCGGTGGACAAGGCCTCCGGCACCCTGGTCTCGCTCATCTATCCGGGACTGTTCCGCTTCGACGAGGACGGCCTCGCCCAGCCCGATCTGGTGAAGTCCTGGGAGCTGGACGACTCGTCCACCCGCTACACATTCCGACTGCGTACCGATCTGGCCTTCGACGACGGCCGG
Source organism: uncultured bacterium (assembly GCA_964344565.1). Lineage (GTDB taxonomy): Bacteria > Krumholzibacteriota > Krumholzibacteriia > JACNKJ01 > JACNKJ01 > JACNKJ01. Next base: position 38,159 of record CAYFNT010000006.1, on the reverse strand, counting down.
CCCGCGGACGCCCGGGCCGTCGAGGCCTGCTTCCGGCGATTGCTCGACCCCGCCCATCCCTCGCCCCGACGCTGGGTCCTCGCGCAGCTTCTCGGCGCCCAGGCCTTCATGGAGGGCCGCAGCGGCGATCTGCCGGGCCTGGTGGCGGAAAACGACAGCCTGCTCCACATCACCCTCGAAGAGCCCTTCAGCCCCTTCCTGGGGCTCCTGGCCATGCCCGCGGCCCGCATCTGCCCTCTGGACGAGGACGGCCTGCCCGCGCGGCGGGGGCGACTGCCGGTGGCCGGCGGGCCCTGGCGCCTGGTGGAATGGAAACGCGGCGACCGCTTCCTGCTGGAGCGCCGGGAGGAAGGTCCGGCGGGAGGCTTCCGCATGCTCTCCTTCAGGGTGATTCCCCAGCCCTTCACGGCCGTGGCCGAGTTCGAGGTGGGAGGCCTCGACCTGCTCACCCTTCCCCAGGCGGAGGTCGAGCTCTGGCTCGAGGGCCCTCGGGCAGAAAACATCCTGAGGAGGGAGGAGCTGTCGGTGACTTACCTGGGTCTCAACACGCGCAAGGCGCCCCTGGACGATCTGCGAGTGCGGCAGGCCCTCAACTGGGCGGTGGACCAGGAGGCCCTGCTGCGCACCCTGCGGGGCGCCTCGGCCGTGGCGTCCCAGGGGCCGGTGCCGCCCTCTCTGCGCGGGCGGGATCCCGCGGAGCGTTTCCGATACGATCCCGATCGCGCCCGGGCCCTCCTGGCCGAGGCCGGACTGGAGGGCGGATTCGAACTGGAGATCTGGCAGAAGGAGAACCCCGAGGTCAGCCGGTTGCTGGAGGCCGTGCAGGCCTACCTGGTCGAGGTGGGGGTCGAGGTGAAGATCGTGGTGCGGGACTGGGGCGCCTTCAAGGACGCCGTCAACAGCGGCGCCGCCGACGCCTTCGTCATGGACTGGCTGGCCGACTATCCGGACGCCGAGAACTTCCTCGTGCCCACCTTCCATTCCAGCAACAAGGGAGGCGGCGGCAACCGCGCCGCCTTCGACGACGAGTACGTCGACCTTCTCCTGGACGAGCTCCGCCAGCTGCCCGAAGGCCCATCCCGGGATGATCTCGTGGACCGGCTCAACGAGGTCATCTACGCCAAGGCGCCCTGGATCTGGCTCTGGCACCCGGTGAGCCTGCAGGTCCTGCGCCCGGGCGTGGAAGGCTATCGTCCCTCGCTGATCTTCAACGGCCAGGACTACCTGAGGCTGAGACATGCCGAAGCTGATCGCCCGTAGACTGCTGGGGGCGCTGCCCGTGCTGCTCGGGGTGACCTTCCTGAGCTTCCTGCTGCTCTACGTGGTGCCCGGCGATCCGGTGCAGGCCGTGGCCGGCGAGCGCTACGACGAGGCGGTGCTCGCCGAAATGCGCGCGGAACTGCACCTGAACGATCCCCTCTGGCTGCGCTACGGGCGCTTCCTCGGGGACCTCGCGCGCGGCGACCTCGGGCGATCCTACGTCACCCGCGAACCCGTGAGCGAACGCATCGCCGAGACCTTCCCCAAGACCCTGGCCCTGGCCGTGGCCGCCATGGCCCTGGCGGTGGTCATGGGCCTGGGCTTGGGCGTCGCCGCCGCGGCTCGTCCCGGTTCCTGGATCGACCGCGCCGCCATGGCCCTGGCCTCCCTGGGCATCTCGGTGCCCGTCTTCTGGATGGGCATGCTGCTCATCTACCTCTTCTCCCTGCAGCTCCGCCTGCTTCCGCCCTCGGGTTACGGAGGATGGTCGCCTCGCTATCTCATCCTGCCGGCCCTCACCCTGGCCGGAGCCTCGGCGGCCATGATCGCCCGCATGACCCGGGCCAGCCTGCTCGAGGTGCTGGGGGAGGACTACATCCGCACGGCCCGCGCCAAGGGACTGAGCGGATGGAAGGTCCTGATGGTGCACGCCCTGCGCAACGCCCTTCTGCCGGTGGTGACCGTGATCGGCAACGATTTCGGCAGCTATCTGGGCGGCGCCGTGCTCACCGAGAAGATATTCGCCTGGCCGGGCCTGGGGCGCTACACCCTCGACGCCGTGGCCAGCCGCGATCTGCCGGCCATCCAGGGCGCGGTGCTGGTGATGGCCCTGGCCTTCGTGCTGGTGAATCTGCTGGTGGATCTGTCCTACGCCTGGATCGACCCGCGGGTGCGCAGGGGGCGATCATGAGAGCCCTGGCCCGTTCGACCACCTTCTGGACCGGCGGCGGCCTGGTGACGCTCTTCCTCGCGGCCGCCCTGGCCGGACCCCTGCTCTACGCCGCCGATCCCCTGGCCACCGATTCGGGCAGGCTGCTACTCGAGCCCGGAGGCCAGGCCCCCCTGGGCACCGACGCCCTGGGACGGGACCTGCTCGCCCGAGTGCTGGTGGGGGCGAGGGTGTCCCTCAGCGTGGGGGTGCTCTCCCGACTCATCGCCCTTCTCCTGGGAGGGCTGGCGGGCCTCGCGGCGGGCTACTTCGGCGGTCGCACCGAATCGCTGATCATGCGCCTGGCCGACCTGACCCTGGCCTTCCCTGCCCTGCTCCTGCTCATCGCCGTGGTGGCCGCCTTCGGCCCCAGCCTGTTCACACTGTTCCTCGCCCTGGGAGTCCTGGGCTGGGCTCCCGTGGCCAGGGTCATCCGCAGCCGGGTGCTGCTTCTGCGGCGCATGGAGTACGTCGAAGCCGCCCACGCCACCGGCGCGGGCAGCGCTCGCATCCTCTTCCTGCACATTCTGCCGGGATGCACGGGTACGTTTCTGGTACTCTTCAGCATGGGACTGGCCACGGCCATCATCGCCGAGGGGAGCCTGAGTTTCCTGGGCCTCGGAGCCCAGCCGCCCACCGCCAGCTGGGGTACGCTCATCCGCGACGGCTTCGGCTATCTGCGCACGGCGCCCTGGCTGACCCTCGTGCCCGGAGCGGTCATGGCCCTGGCCGTGCTCGGATTCAATCTGCTGGGCGACGCCCTGCGCGACTGGGCCGATCCGCGGGGACTGCCGGGAAGGAGCCGCTGATGAAGATCCACGTTCTCAATGCCACCAGCAGCGCCCTGCGCGCGGAGCCCGATCACGGGGCCGAGCAGATCAGTCGCCTGCTGCTGGGGGAGTCCTTCCGGAAGATCAGGGAAGTCGACGAGGGCCGCTGGGTCTACGGGGCCGGTCCCGACGACTACGAGGGATGGATCCGCAGCTGGCACCTTCAGGACCTCGACGAGGAGCGCCGCGCGGATCGTTCGGTGACGGCCCGCTGGAGTCGCGCCCTGAGCGAAGCGCGGGAGGGGGCCGAGATCCTGCTCGACCTGTCCTTCGGCACGCGACTGTTCTCCGATGGACCGGAGCAGGCGGGGCATCTGCCCTGCAGGCTTCCCGACGGACGCCCCGCCTGGATTCCCGCCGCCGACATGGAGCCCCTCGGGGGCGGCGCGAAGGAGATCATCGCCCGGGGACGTCGACTGCTCGGCGTTCCCTACGAATGGGGAGGAAGATCCAGCGGCGGGCTGGACTGCAGCGGCTTCCTGCAGTTGCTCTTCGCCTCGGCCGGCATCGCCCTGCCCCGAGACGCCTGGCAGCAGGCCGAGGAGGGCGAGCCCCTCTCCATGGACGAGGCGGAAAGCTGGCTCCCCGGCGACCTGCTCTTCTACGGACCGGAGCGCGTCGAGCACGTGGGCCTCTGGCTCGGAGACCATCGCCTGCTCCACGCCAGCGGTACCGTAAGAATCGAAGTCCTGGACCCCGGAGGGCGTCTTCCCGGCCCCGATCGCCCCGCCCCTGCGGCCTGCCGCCGCCTGCTGCCCCGTCCCTAGCCTCGGAAACGTCCTTTTCGCAAGCCCTTGTGCCACAGTAGAAAACGAATCCGGCTACGTTGTTTTTTCGATAACAAATCGGGCCTTCACAGGCGCTTTTTAGATTGACAGTCTTTTAGGCCTCTAATACCTTGCTCGCGGCTCGAATCGCTGGCTAGGCACCTCGGCATGAACCGGGGCGAGCCCGGCCGACTCGTTCCGAGGACGCCCGAGGGTCGGGCCTGATATTCGAGCCTGGGGGTGAGAGAACAGGATACGCATTCGAATCCAGCTCCCCCAAAAATGAGAGACGGGTTCCACCTGATCAGGAGGTCGATTGTGTCTCGATTTACTCGTTTTATGTTCGTCATGGCGGCCCTTCTGCTGATGACCAGCAGTGCCTTCGCCTATGACGTGCGCTATGAGACCCTCGGTGGCGTTCCTTACTGGAAGGACGCCGGGGACGTGAACATGTGGTATGGCGAGATCGCCAACTACGGTGACATGGTTTGGATGAATTTCGACGGCTTCTTCGGCAATGAGCTGAACCTCGCCAAGAACGAAGATACCTTCGGCACCTACTTCCTCAGCATCGGCGGCGACGTCGGCGAGAAGGTGGGACTTGGCTACGGTTACTCGCTGGACGTCGTCACTCTGGGCTTCTTCTTCCAGATGTACGAGAACAACGCCGATGACGAGTCCGTCTACGACTTCGGCGCCGGTCTTGACTACGACATGGACGAAACGAACATCGATTTCAGCTTCATGTACGGCAAGAGCGGTGACGACAGCGACATGGGCTTCGGCGTTCGCGCGTTCTACCCCTGGAAGGACGGCGTGGAGGTTATTCCCGCGTTCATGTATGAGAGTGCCAGCTTCGGCGACAACGAAGCGTCCGGCATGGCCTTCGGTCTCGGCTTCGCCTACACGGTGAACGACGACAACACCCTGATCCTGGGCTTCGATTACATGAAGGAAACCGCGACCATCGCGAGTGTGGACTACGAAGATACCGTCATGCCCGGCTTCTACCTGGGCATGGAGCACGACGTCAACGATTGGCTGACCGTTCGTGCCTCGGGGTACAAGGCCTGGTTGGAGGACATCGATGGGGATGCTGATCCCGTCGAGACCTTCCCCTTCACCTTCACCTTCGGTTTCGGTATCCACCTCGGTGACTTCGATCTGGATGTCATGTACGACGAATCCCAGATCTTCGACACCTTCAACTGGTTCATGGGCGGACCTGACGGCCTCGGCGTCACCGCTCTGCAGATCAAGTACTACTTCTAGCAAGAAGTACCGCTGCAAAGAAAACCCCCGCCCAGGGCGGGGGTTTTTTTTGTACACCCGCTACGCGCATCTAGCTTCCCGCGGCTCAAGGCCCGTGGCTCGAGGCCCGTGGCCCGAGGCCCATGGCCCGCGGCCCGAGGCACGCGGCCCGAGGCACGAGCCTTGATTCCGCCCTGGCATGAAAAGACCCCGAGAGCACCTCATCCCGCACGAAATCCGTGGCCAGTCCCCTGTGGATGTGTTAGTTAGAGAACAATCGAACCGGACGCGCGAAGGCGCTGGCGGATCTGTCCGTCCGGCGCCGACGTGGTCAGCGGGAAGCGATGCCCGGAGCCGGCGTGACCAAGGCTGAGCGCCGGCTGCTGCTGGGCGAAGGCGGAATGATCCGGGATGACCATCTCCTGGGCGCCTTCCTGTCCCCTCTGGGTATCGCCGATGCCGGCGCCACGGCAAGGAGGCTCCTGAGGCGCTACGGGGGGCTCTACGGCCTGGGGCGCTCGACGCCCGGAGAGTGGAAGGAGGAGGAAGGGCTGGACCCGCGAGCGGCGCTGGCCCTTTCGGCGGGAATCGAACTGGGCCGGCGGGCCCGGGATCCGCATCTGGGAGAGCGTCCGCGCATCCTGGAACCTGCCGCCGTCCACCGCCTACTTGGTCGGGAGATGGCGGAGCTCAGGCAGGAGCAGTTCCGCATCCTTCTTCTGGACTCCCAGCATCGGCTGATTCGCGTCTGCCTGATTTCGCAGGGAAGCCTGAACGCGGCGGTGGTGCATCCGAGGGAGGTGCTCAGACCCGCCATCCTGGCTTCCGCTCAGGCGGTGGTCCTGGTTCACAATCATCCCTCCGGGGACACCGAGCCCAGCGAGGACGACGTCCGCCTGACCTACCGCATCGAGGAGGCTTGCGGGCTCCTGGGCATCGAGCTCCTGGATCACATTGTTCTGGGCGCGGAAGGATTCCGCAGCCTGAGGGAAGGCGGCTACCTTTCCTAAGCAGAGACGAGGCAGGCCTTGCTCGGAAAATTCTCGCGCTACTTCACCAACGACGTCGCCATCGACCTCGGTACGGCCAACACCCTGATCTTCGTACGGGGCGAGGGCATCGTGCTCAACGAACCCAGCGTGGTGGCCCTGAACGCCAGCACGCGCAAGGTCCACGCGGTGGGCGAGGACGCCAAGCTCATGCTCGGCCGCACCCATCCGGACATCGAGGCCATCCGGCCCATGAAGGACGGCGTCATCGCCGACTTCGCCGTGGTCGAGATCATGCTGCGCCAGTTCATCGAGAAGGCGCGCAAGCGGCAGACCTTCATCCGGCCGCGCATCATCATCTGCGTGCCCAGCGGCATCACCGAGGTGGAGAAACGCGCCGTGCGCGACTCCGCCGAGCACGCCGGCGCCCGTGAGGTCTATCTGGTCAGCGAGCCCATCGCCGCGGCCATCGGCGTGGGCCTGCCCGTGGACAAGCCCGCCGGCAACATGGTCGTCGACATCGGCGGCGGCACCAGCGAGATCGCGGTGATCGCCCTGAACGGCATCGTCACCGACCAGTCCATCCGCGTGGCGGGGGACGAACTGGACGAGGCCATCATCAACTTCATCCGCCGCAAATACAATCTCATGATCGGCCAGCAGACCGCCGAGGCCATCAAGACCCAGATCGGCAACGCCCATCCCTCGGTGAAGACACTGGCCATGGAAGTGAAGGGCCTGCACCAGGGAGACGGTCTGCCGCGCACCTTGCGCATCACCAGCGACGAGATCCGCGAGGCCCTCGAAGAGCCCCTGGCGGCCATCGTGGGCGCTCTCAAGGGCGCTCTGGAGCATACGCCGCCGGAACTGGCCGCGGACATCGTCGATCGCGGCATCGTGCTCACGGGCGGCGGAAGCCTGCTGAAGGGCATCGAGGAGCGATTCAAGGACGAGACCAACCTGCCGGTGAACCTGGTGGACGATCCCCTCACCTGCGTGGTGCTGGGCGCGGGCAAGATCCTGGACAACCTCGACGAGTACGAGCAGGTCGTGATGCACGGCCCGGAAAGCTGAGATGCCCCGACCCGGACTGCTCCTGCAACGCTACCGGGATCGCGGCCTTCTTCTGCTCTGCGTGATCCTCGCCTTCGTCCTCCGAACCAGTTCCGAGGAGTTCCGTTTCGAACTGGCCCGCCGGGTGGCCACGGTCTTCTACGCGCCTTCTGACGGACTGGCCTGGCTGGGCCACAGCCTGGGCCAGTGGGGCTTCGAGAACGAGGAGCTGCGCGCCCGACTCCGCGACCAGGAGCACCAGTGGGCGCACATCCAGGAGGTCCGGCGCGAGAACGAGCGCCTGCGCGAACTCCTCGGCTTCGCCGGCAGCGAGGCCTACCGTTTCCTTCCCGCCGAGCTTCTGAGCTATCCCCTCACCTTCCAGGACCGGAACCTCGTGCGCATCGACAAGGGTTCGGCCGACGGAGTCGAGCTGGGCATGCCGGTGGTGGGCTACGAAGGTCTCGTGGGACGCGTCGAGTACATGGAGCCCCAGCGCTCGCAGGTGCTGCTCCTGGGCAGCAAGACCTTCACCCTCGGCGCGCGGAATCTGCGCAGCCGGGTGCTGGGAGCCTTCAAGTGGAATCCGCGCCTGGGCTTCCACGTGGATCGCGTGGATCCCGGCGAGGACGTGCAGGTGGGCGACCGCTTCGTCACCAGCGGACTGGGCAGCGAGTTTCCCGGCGGATTCCTGCTGGGCACCGTGCGCGAGGTGAGGCGCACTCCCGGCGCCCTGCGCATGGAGGTGCTCATCCGGCCCGCCGCGCCTCTCAATAGCCTCGAGAGTCTTTTCGTGGTCACCCGGGTAGGCGAGGGAGCCCCGGGCTATCCCCTCGATCCCGAGCCGGAAGACGTGCCGGCGGAGGAGGAGGCGCCATGAGAGAGAGCCGTCCGCAGCTGGCCGTCCTGCTTCTCTGCTTCCTCCTTCATCCGCTGCTGGAGCGCCTGATCTCGCCCTGGGGCCTGGCTCCCGACTTCCCCTACATGCTGGTCTTCTGGATCGCCATCCGCCGCGGCAAGTTGCCGGCTCTGTTCTGGGGTCTGGGCATCGGCCTGCTGCGCGACCTGGCGGATTATCAACTGCTGGGCGCCAGCTCCCTGGCCCTCGGCGTCAGCGGATACTTCCTGGGCGCCATGCGGGATCGGGTCGACCGGGGCAGCCTCGCCATGCGCGTCATGCTCTTCCTGCCCGGAGCGCTCCTGGCCCAGGCGCTCTTCCTGATCATGTCCCTGGGCGGATCGCCCCTCTTCCTCTTCCTGCAATGGCTGAAGCACGGCCTGCCGGTGAGCGCCATCAGCCTGGCGGTCTATCTGGCCGTGCTGGGAGTCGTCTTCGTGTTCAGCGGCGGATTGCAGATCTTCCGCGAGGAAGACGATGTGGACTTCTAGCGGCAAGCAGTTCCAGGGGCCGCAGGGTCGTCTGATCCTCATGGTGACGCTGATGATGGCCATCCTGCTGGGCCGCCTCTTCTACCTGCAGATCCTCGACTTCGAGAACTATCGGCGCCACTCAAGGGAGAACCGATTCGAACAGCGCCGAATTCCCTCGGCGCGGGGGCGCATCCTGGACCGGAACGGACAGGTGCTGGCCGAGAACCTCACGGCCTGCGAACTGTCCCTGAGCCTCAAGGCCCACGACGCCGATTCCACGCTCCTGGCGCGGGTGGCGAGCATCCTCGAGCGGCCGGTGGCCGAACTGCTCGCCCGCGTGGAGTTCGCGCGGGAATCGGAGCTGCCCCGGGCCGTGCTGGAGCGCGACCTGCCGCGCCCGGCCCTGCTGGCCCTCGAGGAGCAGATCCACAAGCTGCCGGGGATCAAGCTGCGGGACTGGGCGCGGCGGAACTATCCCCACGGCGAACTCTGCGGGCACCTCCTGGGATACGTGGGCGAGGTGAACGAGGAGGAGGTGCTCGCCAAGCGAGGCAGCGACGAGCCCTTCTTCCCCGGAGACCTGGTGGGACGATCCGGCGCCGAGCAGCGCTGGCAGGAGCGCCTGCGCGGTCGGGACGGCAAGGAGCTCTTCCTCGTCAATGCCCGCGGCACCCTGCTCGAGACGGTGGAGTTCGTGCCGCCGGTGCCGGGGGAGACCCTGGTGCTCACCCTCGATATCGAACTGACCGCCCTGCTCGACAGCGCCCTGACGGCCTGGGGACGGGGCGCCGGCGTGGTCATGGACGTGGACAGGGGCGAGGTTCTTGCCATGGCCAGCAGTCCATCCTACGACCCCAACCTGTTCACGGGAGGCATTCCCGCCCAGCTCTGGGAAGATCTCAGCACGGATCCCGAACGGCCGCTCTTCAATCGCGCCCTGCAGGCCACCTATCCCCCCGGCAGCACCTACAAGCCGGTGATCGCCCTGGCGGCCCAGGAGCAGGGCACCCTGAATCGATTGGGGCAACTGGAGTCCTGCTTCGGCGGATTGCAGCTGGGCCGGCGCTATTTCCGGTGCTGGCTGGAACAGGGGCACGGAGCCCTGGATCTGGAGCACGCCATGGAGCGCAGCTGCGACGTCTGGTACTACCAGGTGGGCGAGGCCCTCGGCGCCAACGACATGGCCCGCATGGCCCGGCGCTTCGGATTGGGTTCGCCCACGGGCCTGGATCTCGGCTTCGAGGCCCGCGGACTCATTCCCGACACCGACTACTACGACGAACGTTACGGGCGCAGGAAGTGGTCGCGGGGCCTGCTCTGGAACATCGCCATCGGGCAGGGCGAGGTGCTGGTCACGCCCATCCAGATGGCGCGCTTCTACGCGGGCATGGCCAGCGGCAACAGGCTGCCCGTGCCCCATCTGCTCCTGCGCAGCGAGGGACAGGAGAGGGGCCAGCCCTATCGAGCCGCGCCGCCGGAGGACCTGTCCCTGCACAGCAGTCACCTGGCGCGGGTGCGCGAGGGACTGGAACTCGTGCTTCACGGCACCTGGGGCACGGCCCGGGCCAGTAAGGTGCCGGGCATGCGCGCGGCGGGGAAGACGGGCACCTCCCAGAATCCCCACGGCCTCGAACACGGCTGGTTCTGCGGATACGCCCCGGCCCAGGATCCGAAGATCGCCGTGGCCATCATCATCGAGCACGGGGAGCACGGCAGCGACGTGGCGCCCATCTTCCGGCGCCTGGTCGAGAAATGGCGTGAACTGGAGGAGCGAAGGGGGCTTCTGCCATGAGCTTCCGCCTTCAGCCGGCCGTCCTGAATCCGCGCTTCCTGCTGCCGCTCCTGCTCATCCTCGGCACGGGCCTGCTCATGCTCTACTCGGTGACCTCGCCGCCGGGCAGCTACAGCCTGGACGAGGCCCGCGACAGCTACACCATCAGCCGGGCCTTCTTCCGGCGTCAGATCATGTGGGCTGTGCTGGGCCTTCTGGCCACCTTCGCCGGTTCCATGATTCCCTTCTGGGTCTTCAAGGACAGCCTCTCGAAGATCCTGTACGGGCTGGGGCTGGGCCTGCTGCTGGCCATTCTCATCCTGCCGCCCATGCGGGGGGACACCCATCGATGGCTGGTGCTCGGGCCGGTGGGGGTGCAGCCTTCGGAGTTCTTCAAGATCCTGATGATCTTCATGCTCGCCTCCTACCTGGCCCGGAGGAAGGGGGATCCCAATCGCCTTCGGGTGGTGGCCGGCGCCTTGGCCCTGGTCCTGCCGCCGGCCTTCCTGGTGCTGCGGCAGCCCGACCTGGGCACGGCCATGACCTTCCTCTGGCTCGTCATCCCCATGCTCGTCTGGAAGGGATTCGATCTTCGCCGCCTTCTCATCATGTGTGCGCCGGCGCTCAGCGCTTTCATCGTGCTCTACGGCCAGACCGTGGGCAGCGAGGGCTTCGGCATGCCCCACTGGGCCTGGGGGGCCTTCATGGTGGCCCTGCTGGCGGTGACCCTGCTCTATCCGGTCATGGGACGCCTGGAGCGCATCCTCTGGTTCGTGGCCAGCGTGGCCACGGGGCTCATGGTGCCCCTGCTCTGGGGATCGCTACGGGCCTATCAGCAGAAGCGCATCCTGGTCTTCTTCGATCCCGACCTGGACCGCTTGGGCGCGGGCTACCAGATCTTCCAGTCCAAGGTGGCCATCGGCTCGGGCGGACTTCTGGGCCGGGGCTTCCTGGAAGGCACCCAGAAGGGGCTGGCCTTCCTGCCCGCCCGGCACACGGACTTCATCTTCTCGGTGCTCGGGGAGGAGTTCGGCTTTGTCGGAACTACATTAGTATTAGGGCTTTATGCGTTTTTGATCGTGGAAGGTATTAAGCTTGCCGCCAAGGTGCGGCAGCCTTTCGCGGCGCTGCTTTCGGTGGGCGTGAGCGCCTACCTACTCTTCCACGTCTTCGTGAACGTGGCCATGACCATCGGGCTGGCGCCGGTCACGGGCCTGCCCCTGCCCGGGCTCAGCTTCGGCGGCAGCGTGCTCATGTCCACTTGTTTTCTGGTAGGCGTGCAGATGAACATCTCCCGCAACTGGACTCGTTACTAGTAGCCTTGCCGCCGCCGCTTCGGGCGGCTAGCTTCGCGGGAAAGAAAGGACGACATGTTTCCGGACACCTTCCGCCTCGGCCCCCTGCACCTGCATCCCTACGGCGTGCTGCTGGCCCTGGCCTTCCTCTTCGCCCTCTGGTTCTCGGGCCGAAAGATCCGCCAGCGCACGGGCGTGGGCCAGCCGGTGATACTGGACCTCTTCCAGATCATCCTCATCAGTTCCATCCTGGGGGCGCGGCTCTTCTTCGTGGCCTTCCACTGGGAGCATTTCTCGGGCAACCCTCTGCGCATCTTCGCCATCTGGGAAGGAGGGATGACCCTCTACGGCGGCATACTGCTGCCCATCGTCGCCGTGTGGGTCTACGTGCGCAAACAGGGCCTCAGCTACCTGGACGTGTCCGACGGCGTGGCGCCGAGCCTGGCCATGGGCATCGCCATCGGGCGCCTGGGATGCTTCCTACGAGGCTGCTGCTTCGGGCTGCCCACGGACTCGTCCCTGGGCATGCACTTCCCCGAGGGTTCGGAGGCCAGCGAGATGGGGCGCGAGGTGCTGCTGTCCCATGGGCATCACTTCGCCGATCTGCCCGCCTCGCCGCTCATTCACCCGACACAACTCTACTCGGCCCTCGGCGCCCTGCTCATCTTCGTCCTCGTGCTCGTCGTGGAAAGGGCCGTGAAGCTGCGCGGCGCCATGTTCGCCGAATTCCTCACCCTCTATGGCATCCATCGCATCATCATGGACCAGTTCCGCTGGTACGATTCGGCCAGCAGCGGTTTCTGGGGGCTCACCGTGAGCCAGTGGGTGAGCGTGGGCTTCATCGTCAGCGGCCTGGCCGTGTGGATCCTTTCCCTGAAGCGACGCGAGGCCGTGGCGTGAGCGCTCCCTGGAAACTGGCCCTGCTCGGCGACCCGGTGGCTCACTCCAGGTCGCCGGACATGCAGAACGCGGCCCTCGCCGCCGCAGGCCTGGAGGGCGGCTATGAACTCATCCGCTGCCCCGCCGGGGAACTGGCGGAGCGGCTGCCCCGTCTGGCCGAAGAAGGCTTCCGGGGCCTCAACCTGACGGTGCCCCTCAAGGAGGAGGGCTTCGCCCTGCTCGAGGATCTCAGCCCGGAGGCCCGGCGCCTGCGCGCCGTGAACACCCTGCGCTGGACGGGCGAAACCTGGCAGGGCCACAACAGCGACCTGGAGGGATTCACCCGCGCCGCCCGAGATCACTTCGGCGCCCTCGAGGGGAAGAGCGCCCTGATCCTGGGCGCCGGCGGCGCGGCGAGGGCGGTGCTCGCGGCCCTCATCGACATGGGGCTCGCCCGGGTCTGCATCCTCAATCGCGATGAGGGGCGGGCCCGCGATCTCGCAGGTGCCTTCGATGTCGCGGGCACCGAAATTGCCATGGTCAAGGAACCGGGGCAGGTCGACGCGGTGATCCAGGCCACGAGCCTGGGCTTGCACGAGGCCGACGCCCTGCCGCCCTTGTCGGCGGAGGGCTGTCCCGCGGTGATGGATCTCGTCACCCACGAAACGCCCTGGCTTCGGGCCTGTCGCGAACGCGGCTGCAAGGCCGCCGACGGGCGCGCCATGCTCCTGGGCCAGGGCGCGGCGGCCTTCACCTACTGGACCGGCATGGCGGCTCCCCTCCAGGCCATGGACCGGGCCCTCGAATCGCCCTGACCCTTCCGCCGACCTCGACCCCTTCGAGGCCATGTTCGACGACCTTCTCGGCAGACTCTTCCCCAGCCGCTGTCACGGCTGCGGAGAAACCTTCTCCTTCGGTCGCCTGGAAGGCGGACGCATTCCCCTGCTCTGTACGTCCTGTCGGGAAGCCTTGAGGCCCGATAGGGGGATGCGTCAGCTCAACCCGGACTACCCCCTGCTGGCCGCCTTCGAGGCCGAAAGACGCCTGCTGGGACTGGTGAAGGCCTGGAAGTACGCTTCCGACGATGCGCCGTCCACGCTGCTGGCCCGGGCCATGGCCGAGCGTCTCGCGGCGAGCGGGTGGCCCGAGCCCTGGCATCTGATACCGGTTCCGCTCTCGCCGCTCCGGGGGCTGAACCGCGGCTTCAATCAGAGCCGGATCCTGGCCGAACTGATCGCCCGCCGGCTGAAGCTGCCGCGCCCTAAACGCCTGTTGACGAGACGATTTCTCGCCGGGCGGCAGGCCGGTCGGGACAGGTCCGAGCGGCATCGCCTCGCCGCCGGCGAGTTCCGGCGCCGCGGGGCACTGCCCGGGGAGGGCAGCCTCGTGATCGTGGACGATCTCGTCACCACCGGCGCCACCCTCCTCGCCTGTCGCGGGGCCCTGGGTCCGGAGGCCGCGGGCCGCTGCGCCGCGCTGGTGGCGGGCCGCGTGCCCGAGCGCCGCCTGGATCGACCCTTGACAGTCGGAAGCGGCGCTGACTACCTTTTTCCCAAGGCTATCCGCCTTTCTCAGGATACTCAGGCCGTTCGGGAGGATGACATGCTCGCCAAACTCAGCGTCCGCGACCTGAAGACCGTCGGCAAGACCGTCTTCGTGCGCGTGGACTTCAACGTGCCCCTCAACGATCGCCAGGAAGTCACCGACGACACCCGCATCCGCGCGGCCCTGCCCACGGTCCGGATGCTACTTGATTCCGGCTCCCGGGTCGTGCTGGCCAGTCATCTGGGACGTCCCAAGGGCAAGTACGTCTTCGAGATGAGTCTGGCTCCCGTGGCCGATCGTCTGGCCGAGCTTCTGGACGCGCCGGTGCATTTCGCCCGGGACTGCGTGGGGGAGGATGCGAAGAAGGCCATCGCCGAGCTCAAGGAGGGCGAGGTGCTCCTGCTGGAGAACCTGCGCTTCCACGCCGAGGAGGAGGGCAACGACGCCGACTTCGCCCGCCAGCTCGCGGGCATGGCCGACATCTACGTGAACGACGCCTTCGGCACCGCACACCGGGCCCACGCGTCCACCGAGGGCATGGCGCGTCTCATGGACACCCGCGCCGCGGGCCTGCTGCTGGAGAAGGAACTGGAGTTCCTCGGCGGTCTGCTCCACGAGCCCCAGCGTCCGGCCGTGGCCCTGCTGGGCGGGGCGAAGATCATGGGCAAGATTCCCGTGATGGAGAACCTCATGGATCACGTGGACAGCATCCTCGTGGGCGGCGGCATGACCTTCACCTTCTTCAAGGCCATGGGCCTGTCGGTGGGGGCGAGCATCCTGGACGAACAGCTGCTCGAGATCGCGCTGAAGATCACCCGCAAGGCCAAGGAGCTGGGCAAGGAATTGCTGCTGCCGGTGGACGTGCTGGTGGCCCCCGAGGTCAAGGCCGACGCCGAAACCCGCGTGGTGCTGCCCACGGACATCCCCGACGACTGGATGGGCCTGGACATCGGCCCGGCCACGGTGGAGCTCTACGGCGACAAGCTGCGCGCGGCCAGGACCATCTTCTGGAACGGCCCCATGGGCGTCTTCGAGGTGAAGCCCTTCGCCCAGGGCACCCTCGAGATGGCCCGCGCCATGGGCGAGGCCACCGCCAAGGGCGCCGTGACGGTGGTGGGCGGCGGCGATTCGGTGGCCGCCGTGAAGCAGCTCGGACTGGAGGGCGGCATGAGCCACATCTCCACGGGGGGCGGCGCCAGCCTCGAACTCATGGAGGGCAAGCTCCTGCCCGGCGTGGACGCGCTCTCCAGCGCCGAAGAGGTGGTATCGTGAGCCGCCGCATCCTCATCGCCGGCAACTGGAAGATGAACCTGGATCCCGCCGCGGGCGCGGCCCTGGCCGACGCCATCCGACTGGGTCTAGAAGGCAGGAAGCTCGAGGCCGACGTGCTCGTGGGCCCCACCTTCCTGGCCCTGCCCGTGGTGGCGGGCGTGCTCACGGGTTCGGGCATCGGCGTGGCGGGACAGAATCTGCATCCGGCGCCGTCCGGTGCCTACACCGGCGAGGTCAGCGCGCCCATGCTGCGGGCCGCGGGAGCCGACTGGGTCATCCTGGGGCACAGCGAGCGCCGGAGCTACTTCGGCGAGACCGACGCCGGCGTCGCCGAAAAGGCCGCCGCGGCCTTCGACGCGGGGCTGCTGCCCATTCTCTGCGTGGGGGAGACCCTCCAGGAGCGCGAGGCCGGCCGCACCCTGGAAGTGGTGCTGGGGCAGACCGAGGGCGTGCTCGCGGGTATGCCGGAGGATCGCCTGGCCAAGGTGGTCCTGGCCTACGAGCCCGTCTGGGCCATCGGCACGGGGCTCACCGCGAGCCCGGCCCAGGCCCAGGAGGTGCACGCGGCCATGCGGGCCAGGCTCGGCGAGCTCATCGGAGCCGATCTGGCGGCGGGCATGCGCATCCTCTACGGGGGTAGCGTGAAGCCCGACAACGTCTCCGAGCTCATGGCCTGCGAGGACGTGGACGGGGCCCTGGTGGGCGGCGCGAGCCTCGACGGGGACAGTTTCCTGGCCCTGATCCCGCCCTACGCGGCGTCTTGACAGGCCCTAAACCTTTTGATAACTTGCCCCTCCTTGACCCAAGCTTATGGGAGTAGGCGATGTACGCCATTCTTCTGACAATCTTCCTCCTCGTCTGCGTTGCGCTGGTGATCGTGGTGCTGATGCAGTCCAGCAAGGGAGGCGGCCTCGCGGGCGCCTTCGGTGGCTCCAGCGACGCCGCCATGCTGGGCGGTCGCGCCGCGGGCAACCTGCTGAGCCGTGCCACCGGATACCTGGCCGGCAGCTTCATCGTGCTGGCGCTATTGCTATCGCTCCTGTCCTCGCGCCAGGGCACGACCACTCGGGAAGGCGTCATCGCGCAGCAGCAGCGCGAGACCGCCGGCAACGAGCTGGACGTGGCGCCGGGCGCTTCCATCCTCGATCAGATCCAGACCGAGGGCGTCCAGGCCGGTGATGCGACGGGCGAAGAGACGGCACCCGCCGAAACGGGCGAGGACGCGCCCGTGGGCGAGCCTGAACCCGCGACTCCCTAGAGGATACGCCCCGCCCGGGTGGTGGAATTGGTAGACACGCTGTCTTGAGGGGGCAGTGGACGAAAGTCCGTACGAGTTCGACTCTCGTCCCGGGCACCGAATCGACCCCGAGTCACAGGACTCGGGGTTTTCCGTTGTTGGAATGCTGCGGCAATCCGGGTAGCATGCCGTTCATTGCTTTCAAGGAGGATCGATGAAACCAATCGCTAAAACTTCGCACCTGATCTGCGTACTCTTCGCATCCCTTGCCATCATCGGCCAGCCGCTCTCGGCCGCAGAGGTATGGTCGGGGGACGACTTCCTCTTCGTGAAAGATGAGTTCGTCGATTGGACTCAGGCTGACCACCAAGATCGACTCACCGAGAATGTCTGGCTCACCCGGGCGGACACCAAGGGCATCTTCAACATCGCCATCGAGGACGAGTTCGACAACATGGGCTTTCTGAGCCCACTCGACACGGAATGGGCTACCGGCTCCGCGGAGAACTGGGACGCCTACGAATACAGCACCTGGGACAACTGGCACGGCGCCGCGCCGCTGAGCGTGATCGGCGTCGACGCCGTGGTTCACCTGATCACCGACGACATCTACATCGACATCCGTTTCGAGAGTTGGAGTCAGGGAGACGGTCAGGGCGGCCCGAGCGGAGGCGGCATGACCTATTGGCGCGGGGCCGATCCCACGGCCGCCTATGTCGGCAGTTGGAGCGAGGTGAAGTTCCTCTACTGAGCGCGGACCGACGAGCATGAAAAAACCCGGGCCTCAGGAAGGCCCGGGCACCTTAGTTTTCCGGCCCAGGTGGGAATCGCAGGTCGGCCGGAAAAGGAGGAGAACATGGTCTGCTGCACAGGGAAGCGCTCTGCGTTTTGCCCTTAGATGTCTGCTCCCCACTCCTCATGCAACGTTCGAGCATAGCAGACCGAAAGGTCCGAGGTCAAGGAAAGCCTTAATTACCGGGGGTTTGCGGGCTTAGGGGTGATTTTTATTCACCTCGTCGATGAGCTCTCGGCTGATCAGATCCCGCACGCTGATGCGCAGGCTTCCCCCTTCCAGAACGATCCAGGCGTAGCTCCGCGGAAAGCCTCCACGGGGAAGTCGAAGGGATCCGGGGCAGAGCATGAAGCCCGTTTCCACTTCTTCGATGCTGGGGCGGTGGGTGTGGCCGTGCAGGAAGATCGAAGGCGCGGGTCCCTGCGCCAGACTCCGGCCGTCCCAGGGATAGTGACGCATATGGAAGTGAACGCCCCTCTCGGTGAATTCACGCAGCGGCGGCAGGTCGGGCTGGCCCGGGGCGTCGTTATTGCCCTGCACGGCCAGGGTGGGGGCGATGGCCTCCAGTTCCAGGAGCAGGTGGGCCGGCCCGAGGTCGCCCAGGTGCAGGATGCGCTCCGCCCCGGCCAGGGCCTCAAGGGTCTCGGGGGGAATGCGTCCATGGCTGTCGGAAACGGCGGCAATCCTCATGGGGCTCCATTTCTATGGAAATCGTTGGGCAGCCTGATATATTACTCGTCAAACTGTCAAGGAGGGACGCCCATGGCCGACGAATCCGGACTCAGCGCCGAGCAGCAGCAGGAAATGCAGCGCCTCGAGGCGCGCCTCAAGGAGCTGCTTCGCGAGAAGTACAAGGCCTACTGGCGCCCCAAGGGCGCGCCGGGCGAGGAGGTTCCCGACGTGGCGGCATTCCAGGGCGAGATCAAGGAAGTCTTCGACGCCCTTCGGCTCATCGACAAGAAATACAAGCTGCCCGCCTTCTCCATGTACGAAAACTAGCCTCGGCGGCAGGGTCCACGAAAATGCCCCCGGCATCGGCCGGGGGCTTTCCTTTTCAATGCGGATCGGCTCAGAGGCGGATGGAGTATCCGAGGCTGGCGCCCACGATCCAATGGCTCTGGCTCTCGAACTCGGCGCGCTTGAACTCGAAGGTGGTCCAGTTGGCGCGAATGTCGAAGTTCAGGCCGAAGTAGCGATGGATGAAGAAGATTCCGCCCGTGCCGATGCTGAGGCTGGGGAAGGTGTCGTTGGGCAGAAGCCAGGTGATGTCTCTCGGCGCGGCGGGATAGTCCTGGAGGTCCGAGTCGTAGTCCACCGGGACCAGCAGATTGCCGGAGCGATGATAGGCCACCGCGCCCGCGCCCAGGGAGCCGTAGAAGTTCCACACGTTGTCACGGCTGCGAAAGTAGACGTAGTCGAGATTCAGCCCGAAGCGGAAGATGTGGTAGGTGGGAAAGTCGCCTTCGACCCAGTTCAGGTTCGAACTGTCGTCGCCGGGATTGGTCACGCCCTGGTAGCGGGTGAAGCTGGCCGAGGGCACCGTGTTGTTGTTGAAGTCGATGACCAGATCGGCCGGCGTGTACTTGAGGTATCCCTCGATGCCCCAGCGGGGAGAGATCGCCGAACGCATACGGAAGCCCAGGTCGAGATTGCCCTGGAACTTCAACTTGATCACGTTTCGATTCTGTCGCGGATCCGTGATGTCCATGGTGTCGTCCCAGGACTCGGGATTCACGTCGGGATTCAGGTCGTAGATTCCGAATCCCCAGCTGAGATCGTCCAGGGGGATGACCAGGCCGCTGCCCGTGGTCACCTCATCGGGGAGTTCCCATTCCTGGAAATCCGCGAACTCGAAGTACTCGGTGGAGCCGACGAGGTCGAAACTGATGTGGTGATTCCCCAATAGGATCCCATGGGCCGGCATTACCCAGACCAGAGCCAGAACGAGCATGGACAGCCGCTTGAACATCGTATCCTGAACCTCCGAAAAGGGATGTCTTTGGGGGGCCTGACGGGGGAACTCGGAGGGAAAACTAGGGGATAATCCCCGCATTGTCAATGGCTTGATGGCCCGGCCCCGATGCCTGAAGGGGCCGAATTCGGGCATCCCGGATGCATTCATTTTCTGGCGCTCAATGGCCTGGAAGCCCATAATCAGGTAGAGACCTTTTCCGGAGGTGCCTCATGCCCTATTCGAGCGAAAAGATGGTCGAACTGGCCGTCCTGGACGACTCCGTCGAGGTTTCCGTACTGGCGGCCTTGCTGGAAGAGCGGGGAATCCGTTATCTCATGGAGCCCCTTGGCTCGACCCCCTACAGCGGGATCTTCGAGATGCAGAAGGGGCAGGCCCGCCTGAAGGTGTTCCAGTCCGACGCCGACGAGGCCCGGATCCTCCTGGACGATTTCTACCAGGCGCCGCCCATGGATGATCAAGAGGAACCAGAAAGGGATTTCGCAGAATGACCCTCTTCGCCTTTTTTCCGCTTTTTTTCGACCCGACCATGATTCTGCTGCTTCCCGCCATCGCCCTGGCCCTCTGGGCCCAGGCCAAGGTGCGCAGCAACTACAACAAGTTCAGCCAGGTCCCCAGCCGGGCCGGACTCAGCGGCGCGGATGTCGCCCGCCGCATCCTCGCGAGCAGGGGCCTGTCCGAAGTCGAGGTTCGCGGGGTGGACGGGCAGCTCAGCGACCACTACGACCCGCGAAACCGCAGCGTGAACCTGAGCCCCGCCGTCTACCAGGGCAAGAGTCTCGCGGCTCTCGCCATCGCCGCCCACGAAACGGGCCACGCCATGCAGCACGGCGAGGACTACTTCCCCCTCACGGTGCGCAGCGCCATCGCGCCCACGGTGAGCATCGGATCCACCCTGGCCTTCCCGCTCTTCTTCGTGGGATTCCTCTTCGCCGCCAAGGTGGGATGGCTCATGGACGTGGGCATCTGGTTCTTCAGCGCGGCCGTGGTCTTCCACCTGATCACCCTGCCCGTGGAGTTCAACGCCAGCAGTCGGGCCATGGCCATCCTCAAGGACGACGGCTACCTGGCTCAGGACGAAGCGGTGGGGGCCAAGAAGGTGCTCGACGCGGCGGCCATGACCTATGTGGCGGCGGCCGCGGTCTCCGTGATGCACCTCCTGCGCCTGCTCATCCTCAGGGGCGCTCGCGACTAATCGAAACAGGAGTAGCCATGCTGGCCTTTTTCACCATCGCGCCCACCGGCGCGAACGATCATCTGAGCGAGTACGTGGCCCAGATGCTCGACCTCATCGACAAGAGCGGGCTCGACTACCGATTCGGTCCCATGGGCACCACGGTGGAAGGCGATTGGGACGAGGTCATCGACCTGATCGGCCGCTGCCACGAGCTCATGGCCGGGCAGTTCTCCCGGGTGGGTACCACCATCAAGATCGACGATCAGGTGGGCCGCACCGGCCGCCTCGAAGGCAAGATGGCCTCGGTGGAGAAGAAGCTCGGCCGGGAGCTGCGCAAATGAGCCCACGCCTCGAAGTGGTAGCCGCTCTGATCCGTCGCGAGGGCCGCTATCTGCTCGCCCGCCGCACCAAGGACGACGCTATCGGCCGGGTCTGGGAATTTCCCGGCGGTCGCGTCGAGGACGGTGAATCCCTGGAGTCGGCCCTCGCCCGCGAGCTGGATGAGGAATTGGGCGTGGCGGCGGTGGTGGGCGAGAAGGTGCTCAGCTGCGAGCACGACTATCCCGATCTGAGGGTGCGGCTGCACTTCTTCCGCAGCGAGATCGAGGGGGAGCCCTCCGGCCGCGAAGGCCAGGAGTTGGCCTGGGTGACGGCCTCGGACTTGCCCGCGATGGAGATGCCCGGGGCCGATCAGGATGTGGTTCGGCTATTGGCAGGAAACTAGTGGCAGGAAACTGAAGCCGCCATTTCGAGCGGTCTGCAGGCAGCCGACGGCTAGAGTCTTTCCACCCTTCGCGAATCGCCCTTCCATTCGCCCCTTCCCCAGACACGATCCAGAATCTCGAAGTAGGCGCGAGTGGGCGCGCTTTCCAGGGCCATGGAGTCGAAGAAGAGCCCTCGCACCCAGAGGCGGTCCACCTGGCCGGCCATGAGGGCCTCGTAGAGGCGTCCGCCGAGGTGCTTGCCCACGGCGCGGGTGAGGTCGAGATGCTCGTGGGCGGGCAAGCGGAAGAAGCGACCGGCCAGGGCCGTCTCGTCGCCTTCCTGCAGGTAGCGCTGCTCGGCCTCCAGATAGCGCAGAAGCTGCCGCGCGCGGCCCCGCCAGCCATTTCGGCCGGGGCGGTTGCGCTGGAGCATGCCTTCGAGCTTGGGAATGTCCCGATACTTGCGCATGGGATTGATGATCTTGCTGGCCAGGAAGGTCAGGGCCGTTTCCACGACGCGCAGGTAGAAGTCGTCCACCAGGGTTCGTGGGCGCGAGGCGACACGCGCGCTGCGAGCCAGCAGGATGCGCCCGGCCATCTCGGCCACCCGATTCTGGGTGAGTTTCGCCAGGAAGCCGAGGTTTCGCTTGGGCAGGTAGCAGCCGTGTCCCCAGGCGAGGCTCGTGGTGACCAGGTTGATGTCCTCGGGGGTCCAGCCCTCGAGCCCTTCGGCGAGGCTGGTGAAGTCGTCCTGGCCGGTCCAGAGGATGGCGGCGGGATCTTCTTCCAGCAGGGGGATCTTCAGGAAGTGGGCCACCCGGTGGAGGAGCTCGTCCACCTCCTCGCTGAGGTCGGCGATGAGTTCGCCGGGATCTTCGGGCGGTCGGGCCGCGACGGTGTCCTGCTCCAGCTCCTGGCCGGTGATCCAGTAGTGATAGCTCTGCAGCTTCACGATGGGCGTCGCGCTCTGGATGGCCGCCTCGCCGCCGGCCAGCTCGAGAATCTCCGGGCACTCGCCCAGGCTCTCGAGGGCCTCCCAGTAGAGCGGCGCCGGATTCTGGAAGCAGCGGAGGACCTCGCCCTCGAAGCCCGCCAGGCGCATCGCCGCCGGCAGGCCGTCCTCGCCCAGATGGAAATCGCCCATGAGCACGAAGACGGGCTGCTCCGGGTAGGCCCTCCGATGGCGGACCAGGATCTCGGCTGCCCGCCGGTCCCGCGCCTCGAGGGGATCCTCGTCCTCGGCCGGATCGCTGTTGAGGGCCAGCACCGGCAGATGGTGATAGCGGGCGTAGGTGAGCAGGGTGCGAACGGGCTTGTAGGGGAAGTCCCAACCCTCGCGGAAGACTTCCAGGAACTCGCGGCTCTTCATGGATCCTTCGAGGAAGGCGTCGAGCTCGGCCTGGCGCTCGGCGGGAATCATCTCGAGGCCCAGGGCCGGACGGAAGCCCGCCCGCATCAGGCGTTTGAGCAGGCGCAGGGCGGTGCGCTGGCTCTGGGCCAGGCTGTGGAAATCGCCCAGAAGCACGGCGTCGGCCCCGCTCAGGCGCCGGGTCAGCTCGACCGGACTGAGGCGACGCCCCGTCCAGGAGGGCAGGGTCCGGAAATACTGTTCACGGTACTGCGTCAGGATCGGCGACTCGGGCCCCAGGCGTTCGCGCAGGGAAAATTCGAGCCGTTCCTGCAGCCGCTTCTGCAGGTCCATCCACCGGTGGAAGCTCTGACTGGCTTCCCGCCCTTGCCGAATCTTTCCCATGCTTTCCATGCCTTCTTGGATGCGGAATCCGCCGCCGGGGAACTGCGAAAAACGGGCCACGGAAAGGGGGTTTACAGAGGCCTGCCGGTCCCCTAGATTTTGCCCACGGAGGAAATCCATGCGCCTGTCAAGCAACAAGATCGAGTACCTGTCCGACAAGCTGGTCAAACTCATGCGCGAGCGGGAAGGCATCTTCATCGCGGGCGATGAGGATGAGGTGGCTCGCATCATCGGCTGGGAGATCACCGAGGAACTGAAGATCGAGGACGAGATCGACGACGAGGTGGACAAGGTCCTCGAGCAGTACGAACGTCAGATCTCCGCCGGCGACATGGACCAGGCCATCTTGCGACGCAAGCTCAAGACCGAACTGGCCAAGAAGAGGGGGTACACGCTGTGAGACTGAGCGAAGAACGCATCGAGATCCTCGCCGCCCGCATCGTGAACCGCCTTCTGGACGAGGAGCTGGTCGACATCACGCTCACCGAGCGCGCCTTCGAGGACGTCATCGAGACCTGGATCACCCACGACCTGGAGATCGAAGACCAGATCAACGAGGAGGCCGCCGCCCGGGTCGAGAGCTACCAGCGCAAGATCGTCCACGGCAGCTCGGAGTGGGAGATCCTCATCGACAAGGCCAAGGACGAGCTGGCCCGGGCCCGCGGCTACGTGATCCGCTGATTCCATGACCGACGCCCGATACTCTCTGCCCGGCCGCCTGTCGGGCCGCCGCGTCTTGCTGGCCATGAGCGGAGGCGTGGATTCCTCCGTGGCCGCCTGGCTGCTGCGCGAGGCCGGTGCCGAAGTCGTCGGGGCCACCTTCCGCAACTTCTGCTTCACGGAGCGCGACGATCTTCCCGAGCGCAGTTGCTGTTCCCTCGAGGCCGTGGACGACGCCCGCCGCGTCTGCGAGAAGCTCGGCATCGAACACGCACTCGTGGACGAGACCGAGCGCTTCGAGCGCGAGGTGGTGGACGACTTCCACGACGAGTATGCCCGCGGCCGCACGCCGAACCCCTGCGTGCGCTGCAACACCGCGGTGCGCTTTCCGCGTCTGCTCGAAGAGGCCGATCGCCTGGGCTGCGATGCGGTCGCCACCGGGCACTATGCGCGCATCGTCGCCGGGGGCGATGATCTTTTCCTCGCCCGCGGCCGGGACGGCGGCAAGGATCAGTCCTACTTCCTCGCCGGCATGGATCCCGCCGGTTACACGCGAACGCTCTTTCCACTCGGAGATTTCGAGAAGCCCGCCGTGCGGGAGATGGCCCGAGAGGCCGGCCTGCACATCGCCGAGAAGGGCGAGAGCCAGGACGTCTGTTTCATGACAGGACGGACCCTCGAAGACTATCTCTCCGACTTCGGCGCGCTCCGCCGGGGTGAGATCATCGGGCCCGACGGTGCGGTGCTGGGGGAGCATCGTGGCGTGGAGCTCTTCACCGTGGGACAGCGTCAGGGCCTGGGTGTGGCGCTGGGCCGGCCTGTCTACGTGACGCGCGTCGATGCCGCCAACGGCCGGGTCCATCTCGGCGAGGAATCCGATCTGTTCGCCCTTTCGGTGACGGCTTCCTGGGCCTGGCTGGCGCCGGGCGCGGAGACTGCGGCGCTGACCGGAAAGATTCGCTACCGCAGCGAACCGCGTCCGGTGGTGTCTCTCGAGCTGGCGGGCGATCGCCTGAGCCTTCGCTTCGCCGCGCCCGTGAGCGCGGCGGCGCCGGGACAGAGCCTGGTGCTCTATGAGGGCGACCGCGTCATGGGGCATGGCATCATCGAGGAGGCGGGGCCGTGAGCTGGCGCCTCCTTTCGCGAGTCCACCCGGGTGGACTTTACGACCGTCTGGAAATCAAGCCTTGGGGCCTGATTTCCAGAGGACTGTTCGCCATAGCCTTTGGTCTCCTCCTCGCCGCGAGCGCG
This sequence comes from uncultured bacterium, assembly GCA_964344565.1. Classification (GTDB taxonomy): domain Bacteria; phylum Krumholzibacteriota; class Krumholzibacteriia; order JACNKJ01; family JACNKJ01; genus JACNKJ01. Next base: position 13,401 of record CAYFNT010000006.1, on the reverse strand, counting down.
ATGGCCGCGCCGCCGGTGATGATGATCCACGACGCCGAAGACAGGGCCCTCGCCGATGAGATCCAGCGCGAGGCCGAGGCGGCCCTCGCCAGTTGGAGCGGGCCCCTGGGGCCCGAGCCGGTGCGCATCATCCTGGCGCCCAACGCCGCCGAGTTCAGCCGCGAGGCCCGGGGCCGCAATCCCGAGTGGGCGGCGGCGCTCATCCTCGAGCCCGGCCGCACCGTTTTGCTCGACAAGACCCGCTTCTTCCAGATCGAGGATCGCCGGCGCATCCTGCGCCATGAGATCGGACACATCGTGCTCGACCGGGCCCTGCCGCGGGCGCGCCTGCCGCGCTGGTTCCACGAGGGATTCGCCCAGGTCTTCGCCGCCGAGTGGGAGGAGCGGGACCAGTGGCTCTTGGGTCGAGTGGCCTGGCTGGGGAACGGCATTCCCCTGGGAGAGCTGCGCGGACGATTCCCCAGCGGGGGTTCGCGGGCCAATCTGGCCTACGCCGAGAGCCAGGCCGCGGTGCTCTGGCTCTGGCGGGATCCGGCAGCCTGGAATCTGCTCTTCCGCGATCTGGCCCGCGGCGTACCCATGGAGGAGGCCCTGCCCCTGCGATACGACCTGGGCGGTCTCGAATTCGAAGAGTACTTCGATGCGGAGATTCTGCCCGGCCATCGCAGCCTCGGGCTGCTCTACGGCGGGGGACCCCTTCTGTCCTTGGGCCTGGTGCTCTTCCTCATCGCCTGGCTGAGGCGCAGGCGGCGCCGGAAGCCGGCCCTGGCGGGGGATGGGGAGCTGAACTACGAGGCCGCATGGCTCGAGCGGGAGAAACTGGAAAGCGGTCGTGGGCAGGTGATTCCGCGGCGGCGGAGGCGGCCGAGAAAGTCGTCCAGGCGCCTCAATTGACAGAATCCCAAGGGCTTGATATATTGCGCGCCGGCCTGATTTTGGCTACCCTCCGTGCGCCGGAGGACTAGCCTAACTGGTAAGGCAGCGGTCTTGAAAACCGCCGGGCTTTGCCCTTGGGGGTTCGAGTCCCTCGTCCTCCGCCTGGCCTCCGGAGAGGTGACCGAGTGGCTGAAGGTGCTCGCCTGCTAAGCGAGTGTGGGTGTAAAAAGCTCACCCAGGGTTCAAATCCCTGCCTCTCCGCCGAATAGGGTCTTGGGTTGCCGCGCCAGCCTCTGACCCGGCACTTCGGTGCCGAATGCGCCCATAGCTCAATTGGATAGAGCGTCTGACTACGGATCAGAAGGTTGGGGGTTCGACTCCTCCTGGGCGTACCGAGATAAAAGAGCCCGCTGCTTAGAGTTAGCAGCGGGCTTTGTCTTTGCCTAGGGCCTGGAATCAGCCGGATGTACCCAATTTGTCCCCACTTCGTTTCTCCTTGCCGAATACGGTCTCGTCCAGAAGTTCCGTTTCCCTCTCGTTGGTCTCCGGCATGAGGTGACCGTAGCGATCCATGGTCACCATGATGCTGGAATGCCCGAGCTGGCTCTGGATGTACTTGGGGCTGGCTCCCTGGGCGATCAGCAGACTGCAGAAGGTGTGGCGCAGATCGTGGAGCCGAACCGATTCCCTGATCTCAGCCGCTCGAAGCAGTCGCGGCCAGTAGACCGAAGACAAGGTGTCCGGATCCAGGGGGTGACCGTCACCTCGATCGAATAGGAGGGTTGTTCCTGACGGATTACCCTTCTTGAGGCGGTGCTTTTTCAACAGATTGATTGCCTTGGAACCCAGGTTGACGGCTCTTCGAGAGGATTTCGTCTTGGGCTCCTGGAACTGCTTGCTGGTGTAGCTGCGACGGATGATCAGTTTCTTGTTGGGGAAATCAACTGACTTCCAGTCGAGTCCCAGCATCTCACCCCGCCGCATGCCGGTCATGACCAGCAGGAAAACCATGACGTAGAGATCCCAGTCGGTCTCTTCCGCAGTCGTCAGCAGCTTCTGGATGTCCTCCGGAGAGAGGATTTCCATTTCCCGGTGCTCCAGGGGAAGCTTCTTGACCAATCGAGCGGCATTGATCGAGATGTAGCCGTCCATGAGAGCGCTCTGCAGGATGCTGCCGAGAAGAACGAGAATGGCATTCACGGTTCGAGGCTTCAGCTCTGAGTTCTTCTTCATGAGGGCTTGCTTGAAGGCCATCACGGTTGGGCGATTCATCGAGGCGAGCTTCTTCTCCGCTAGACCAAGTTCAGGATTGAGCAAGTACCGAGTGAGCTGGCCGTTGTAAGTGCTCCAGGTCCCATGCTTAAGATCTGACTTTTTGCCGGCGACCCACGCGGTAGCGTAGTCGCTGAACTTCATCTTCTTTCCATCAGGACGGTATGTTCCGTCGTCAATCTGATTGAGTACTTGCCTCAGTTGGCGCTCCGCTTCCTTCTTGTTCGTCCCCGAGACTTCGACGTGTCGCTTCCCGGTCGCATCACGATAGTCAATGACCCACTTGCCACGGTGCTTCCTTACGCAAGCCATCTACTCGCCTCCTTTCTGCAGTTTTTCCCACCAGAACTTCAAGGCAGTCGGATCGAATCGAACCGACCTGCCGAAAGAGATGTGGGGAATCTCATCCTTCAAACACATCTCTCGGATTTTGCTGACCGAGAGGCCGAGGAGCTCAGCAGCTCCTTCAGCGTCTAGAAGGTGAGTGAGTGTGTAAGTGTGTTGGTGTTCTAGAACGAGCTGACGTAGCTCGCGTGAAAACCCGTCGAGGAGATCGGCGAGTTTGGTGACCAGCTCGGTATCGAGACTTGGTCTGTTGGTTTGTTCATGTTGCAATTTGAATTTCGGTTGATGGTGTGAATACACTAGCATCCACACCTTTCTTATTCCCAATTCTGCCCCTAGGTTGGCCCTGTATCAGACCCTTTGTCGCTTTGTAAGTGGCAGTAAGTCAACAGAATGCGACCTGGTCCTAGTGGACCTAGGAAATCGGGAATTCTTTCTATAATATATAATATACTATCATCACTATACTTCATCTATCTTGTTGAAATTTACTAGGGACACTAGGTCCAAGAGTGTGTGAGTGTTTGCATGCCTAAGATATTCAATCACTTACAACACTCTTTCGTGTCCCTAGCAAATCCAATTCTCTTGGGGCAGAAGCTGTCCCGCTTGGGACAGCTAGAATCCCATCGGGGTTGCCACCAGCGGCGGAGGCTCGCCGTCAATCCACTTTAGTCCGGAGTAATGATACTCCTTGCCTGTCGAAGTCCGGATCCTTGACTTCTTCACGTCGGGAAACACACGGAAGATCGCCTTTCCAAAGGCTGAGCCATTGATGACCTTTCCGTATCCCCGTGCTCGGAAGTGATCTTCGAATGCTCGGTAGGCTTCCAGCGTTGGGACGGAGTGCGTGTAGGTCCGGTCGAACTCGAAGTGATCTGTGATCCACTCTTCCCAGGGATTGCTTGCCCTGAGATGGTCCTCTTTCAATCTCCGAGCGGCCTGGGCCTCGAAGAGTGTTTGAGAACTATAGAGGTCCTTCAGTCCCTCCAGTGCCCAGTTTAGTATCCCAGGTAGTTCCTTCTGCAGTTTCTCAAACAGTCTGAGGTCCCGCTTGTGTTTCGGGATCTCAACCATCATCGGGATGATGACGAGTCGCCGCTTGATCGCCTGGCTCCGGTCTTTGAAGACGGGGAGCTCATTGCATGCGAATAGCAGTCTCGCGTCGAGTACTGCCTGGAAAGGGGATCGGAACTTCTCATTCAGAGTGATGGGGTCTCCTCCAGTAATCGCTTTGATGATTCCCTCGCCCGCCTTCACTTCTTCCGTCTCGATTTCGTAGGCGATGTTGGCGAGTTTTCCAAGCATGGCGATGGGGGTGTGCTTCTCGGACATCTGCTCCAGCGAGACATTGGAGACATTCTTCTCGCCCAAGAGAGTACTCAACACTTCACACACTTTCGACTTCCCGTTCGCACCAGGTCCCACAAGAATCCAGAAGTGCTGGAAGTTTCGGTCCGGGACTAGGAACAATCCCATCATCTGCTGCAGCATTCGCTGGATCTCAGGATCCGGTGCGACTTCGTCGAGGAACTGCATCCAGCGTAGACATTGAGCTCGCTCATTGAAGCTGAAGGGAAGGCAGGTCGTGGTGAAGTAGTTGGGAGTGTGCCCGTGAATGGGGGACTTAACCCCAAAGAGATACATATCGAGGGAGAACTGACCATTCTGCAGATTGATCTGAAGTCCTCGATCTTCTCCATCCAGCCAATCGCCCAGTGAGAAATCCTTCGGAAGGTGCGAAGCTTCGAGGATGTTCCTCTTCACGTATCCCTGGAAGGGTGTTCCCGCCTTATCCTTAGCTTCCGTTTCCCGAAGAAACGCATTTAGCTGGGCATTGAGCTCGGCATCCTCCATCTCATGCCAATGAGTTTCCACAAAGCGATAGAGGCGCTCATTCCAAGCTAGGAACGTGGGAAAGCCATCTATTGAGGGATAGTGGAGTCTGAGGAATCGCCTGGCGAGGTCAGGAGCAGAACTTCCTAGAACCTCTTGCTCCTGTCTGTCCTCGATCGCGTACTTGTATCCGTCCTCGAGCTTATGGAGAACATACTGCTGATCTCCTGTTGTCCATGCTTCATAGGCACGTCCATGCGGAGAGGCGAGTAGCGTCTCCAGTGCTTCTTCAGGGGTGCACCCGATGAGGAAACACAGCTTCGCGGTGGAGATGTCATACCGAGAACGATCATGAACCTTTGAACCATCATCCTGAGGACGACTAAACTCCGGTTCCGTTCGCTTCCCTGATAGGTTGAGTGCCAGCTTCCGCTCCGGATACTTCCTAGTATGCTCGACCACCTTGTCCGGATAGTCTCCCTGCTCGGGAACGGAGATATTCTCAAGGCCTGCCAGATCAAGTGTTTCTGCTTGAGTTGCTGCTATTCTGCTTTTCTTGAAGCGTTGAGATGTCTCCCTTGAAAAGGCAAGTAGCCGGGCATCGACAGGAAAGAAGCCCTTTCCTGAGACAAAACGACTCACGTCTGTTGTCCCATGGGCAAAGTAGCGCGCCTTCTCAAAGCAGGATGTATCGAAATGTCCGAGCTCATCTACGAAGCAATCTTTGAGCTTCTCTAATTCGGCATCGCCATAGATGGGGCGATCCAGCGGAATCAAGAGGCGGAGTCTCGGACAGGCAGGAGAGTTCCCCTTTACCTTCATGTGATTCTGGCTACTGAAGAGGTAGCTGTTGAAGGGAGAGACGTCCTGATAGATCTCCAAGTCTTCGATAGTGATCGCCCCGTCATCAAAGTCGAGCATGACAGACTCTGTGCCCTGCCAGTTCTCATTTCGGCGCACACCTGACGAGTAGAAGTTACAGGATATGCCTGATTCAGTGACGAGTCGAACGATGGACTCTTCCTCCCATGGGATTTCATTGTCTTCCCACCCGGAGGCGACTCGGTAGCTGTTCTCTTCTTTGGAGCGAGAAGCATCGTAACCTGAGCAATTGCTGATTCTGAGCATGAGCTGCTCCCCTTCCAGGGGAGAGCGCCTACTCATTTCCATTCGCCTCCTCATCCTTGCAAGCAAGGAGGGCGTCGAAGGCTTCCTGGGGAGTCATTCCCGTGCGCACTCGGCGATACACAGCGCTGTAAGGTAATCTGGCCAATATACAGGCCCGGTGGAGGTTGAATTCCACGCCATGAAAATGTACAAAATACCGGTCTCTAGGCCGATATGTTCCTAGTGATTTCATTTGAATTTAATGGTTTGTGTGTTCTGTGGCGGAATTGCCACAAGTATAATATAAATATAGAAATATAGAAGTCAAGGGGAATCGACAATAATCAGCAAAAAATACAAAGCGTAGTTTCGGGTCCTCCCAGGTACCTATCTGCTTCGAGGGGGGTGCTTCGGGGGACCCATTGGCTTGGTGGGCGATTAATCCAGTTGCCAAGAGAGTAAGTTTACGAACGAAGTTCTTTCGCGTAGAGACTCTCGACTGGTTTCATTGCCTCCTCCACACTCTTAAGGGCATTCCTGGCTCTAGTCTCGAATTCCTCCTCATACCAAGTGGCTGCTCCCGACTCGAATGCAAGAAAGCGAATGATAGCAAAGCAATCGATACAGATACCAGGCAGTCCACTGACCTCAAGTGACCAGCCTTTAGGAGTAAAATGAATGAACTCGTCTCTTAGTGAATCTAGCTTCTTGATGCTTCGGCCTTGTGTCCCTACAGGTTTGAACTTCACACCGTTTGAGAGGCCATTCTTAGTCTTCTTGTAGAGGTTCAGAAAACTGTCCAACTTCTCTTCAGGGAGTGGTTCTCCTGCTTCATGGGCTTTCAACCAGGCCTTCGCCACATCATCCTTTAGGACCCGAAGGCCATTAGTCCCACGGAGTGAGATTACCATAAAGCCTTGGACGGCATTGTGTAGGCTCAGGATAATCCACTTCCATCGGTATAAATCCTCTGAGACTTGGCCAATCTCTTCAGTCGCAAACTCAAGGGAAGAAACAGCTTCTTCATACTCATCCGTCCTTAGCCATATCTCAGGCATAGGCTCAATCTCCTAACATGCTTTGATCCCATAAGATTGCCCAGGCTTGACTAGAGGAGCATCCACTGGCGTTACCTCTATTCGTGCTCCTTAAGGAGATCCGCGATTTCGGCTGCAATCTCTTCAACCGTGTGTGTACCGGTACTTCGAGCGACCTTGTCAGCTAATGAAGGACTGTAGTCAATCACTTCCTGCTTCGAAATTTCATGCCAAATCGGGAGGAGAATCTGCTCGCCTGAAATAGCTCGGGCAACTATTCCGTCGAGCTCGTAGTTCGGCCATCCTTTCGAGATGAAAGAAGGGGAGAGAACAACCAGACCGACTCTACTGGCGCTAAGCCCTCGATCAATCTTCTGTCGGAGACTGTCACCGATTCGCAGGGTGAACTCATCGTACCAGACACGTAATCCTTGAGCCGTTAGGGCACTGGCTAAGTCGCGTACCACAGAGTCCTTGTCTTCAGAAGCGTGTGAGATAAAGACATCGTATACTTCACCATCAGTATCAGGGGGCAGAATCGGATGGTCTTGGACGAGACTAGGTACCGATGTGAGGGGGGCCTCACGAATAGCAGGCAATGGGCTGGGCAAGACTCTGACCGATGCACGTGTACCATTTCGAAGGCCTTGGGTATCAACGGTAATGTGCCAATGGCCATTACTTGGAATCTGAAGCCTCACAGGGCTCTTCTTCGCCAAGCCACCTATATAGCGATGGCGTCGACCATTCTTGTATGAAGAGAAGTCGGAGCTACTCATCAGACGCACATTCGCGCCATTAGTAAGTGTGACTTCAACAATCTCACCACGTTTTCGTTGTCCAAGATCAGTGTGGATGAATCTCATAGCCTAGTGCTCCTCTTCGGCCAGGAGGCGATCTGAAGAATTGGAAATGCAAGATCGGGTCAGTGTGCTCATCTACCTAGAATGGACTCAGTTCAAATGGGAGCGTTTTCAGTAACCACCGTCAGTCATGTCATCAAGGAACTCCGACCCAGGAGCCACTGCAGTGACGAATAGATGGTCTCGAGCACGAGTACAGGCCACATACAGCAAGTGGCGCTCCGTGTCGTAAACTTCCTGGAGATCGGAGTCATCGCCTACCGATTCAATCCGGGACTGAAGAGGGATAATCTCATCATCGCAAGCCATGACGACGACAGCTCGGAATTCAAGTCCCTTGGCAAGGTGCATGGTGCAAAGGGACAATTGATCGCTGGTAGGCGCAACATGTTCATCGAGAACCTTATACTCCAGGTCCAGCCCTTTAAGTGCAGCCTGAGCTCGATCAAGCTGAGCCTTTGATCGCACGAAGACGCCAATCTCATGGGGGAGCAACCCGTCTGCAATCCGGGCTGCAACCCACTCGCTCACAGCCGAGCCTTCATCGGAATCGCTGGCAAAGGCCTGGATTGTAGGCTGCGGGCCATTGAAAACTGACACGGTGCCACTACGATCTTCCACGTTGCCGTCTACATCTCTTACTGCAGGACCCAGAAGTCGGTCCGCTTGAGAGCGAATCTGGTGGGAGGTCCGGTAGTTTACCCTCAAAGTCCGCGAGCGACCTCGTATCTCAACTCCAAGGGACTTCCATGAGAAGGGTTGCTGGAAGATTCTTTGGCCTAAATCTCCAGCAAAGAACAGGGCATTGGGGTCCCCACTGCCGAGAGCTGCGAGGAAGCGTAACTGAGCGACGCTAAGATCCTGGGACTCATCCACAATCGCGTAGTCGAAGATGGGCTCCGGCGATGCTGAGAGCTTCTCGGTAAGCTCCCTAAACATACCCGGAATAGTCACCAATTCTCGGTTGAGTAGTTCGGTTCGGGCAATATCGTAGATCTCCCACAGGATCTTGCGTCGGGATTCAATGAGACGTGTCTTCCGCCCAAGGCGTGCGACATCGCGGTAGGAATCCCAATCCTCAAGCTGCCAGGCATCGACGACATCAGTCCATTCGGAGAGGAGGAAGTGGAGGTTGAACTTGTGTCCTTCCACTTGCTCCGAGGCAGACTGGATGACATCACGAAGTGAATCCGGATTTACGATCGACGGCTGCCCGACTAGAGACTTGTGAAGGCGTAATCCGATGGCATTGATCGAATAGACATCGATACGCTCAGCTAGCCGTGGCTCATGGCCAATCAATCGCCGGAGTTTGACTTGTAAAGCATTGGCCAGGGTGTCAGAAAAGGTGGTCAGTAGTACTCGGGAATCGGGGTGTTTCCGAGCGAGATATGCGGCCCGATGTAGGGCAACAATCGTCTTTCCGGTGCCAGCTGATCCGGAAACTCGTGCAGGGCCATTATAGTCACGCTCTACCCACTGACGCTGCTCGGGGTGGAGGAATACGGTCCACTTCTCCCACGGGTACTCCAGCGCAATCTTGAGTTCACCCACATCCTCCATGATGCGGAAGCGCCTCTGAGCATCGGGGTGGTCGAAGGGATTCGTACCGCTGCCGACAGGAGAGGGGACTGGTGGGCTGCCACCCGTTGCCAGTTCCAGCAATGCTTCAGCTGCCTCGGCAGGCAGGTGGTCAGCAAGCGAGAGTAGAGAATCCTCCGTCGCTACCTTCACATCATCGATCCACTCCTCAGGAACTCCATACTCGAGGAGCTGGCTATCGGAAACAGCACCCAGAATCGGCTTCTGCTTCGATGGATCCTCTTGAAGGGGCTTGGCTTCCTGGATGTAAACGGGAACGATGATTTCCTTCACCTTCTCCCGTATCTCCACGAGCTGGGCGGCTCCCGTCTTTGGGTGGCGCTCAAGCTTCCGCTTCTGAGCCCAGGCGTAGGCCTTGTCATGGTGATCGACATAGCAGAGGAGGAGATCGGACGCGGTCTTGTGGACGATGAGGCGAATGTCACTACTGACACGAACCGACCAGAAGTTCTTGTCCTTGGCCCGGTCAACCTTGTGAAAACTCATCCCAGGATTGGCCGGATTGAGTTGAAGGTCAAAGGCAGTTGTTTTGACAGCTTTCTGCTCGTCGCCTGTTAGGCGAGACAGGCTATCCGTAAATGAATCTGCAATCCGAAAGTTCATCGTCTTACACCTTGAACACCTTCATAACTTCATCCCCGAGGTGGTTGATCACCTTGACCGCAATTCGCCCGCTCTTTGGCTTTGGAAATGGCCTAGAAGTGTCACTTCGGAGAGTTGCCCAAGCCTCGGGATCAATCTCGGCCTTCAGAGTTGTTTTCAGTGACTTGTATGGGTCATTGGCGCCGAGAAAATAGGCATGGCGGACGAAGAAGCTCTCTTCGTTATAGTCCGTATCGATGAACCAGCAGGCGATACCGTCAGCGCTGTCACTAACAACCTCACCCGTCTGAGGTTTGAACACATCGACGCCGTTGACTTTGACGCGAAGCATGTCGTCCGGCTCTTCGATGATATCGATATCCGGCTCGCCAAAGATCACGAAGAGGTTCCCGTGTCCGGTGCTCTTGAGATCCTCGGCCATGTGGAGATCTGCATTCATTCGGGCCTTGAGCACAGGAATGCGGCCCAGTTTGCTGAACTCAGTGGCGTGGGCATCGTAGTTGAAGGCACAGGCAATCAAGACATCGAATCCGGCGTCGCCAGTTTCTCTTGCTGCCTCAACAAGATCAGCTCGTTGAACAGTACCAAACTCTGGTCCTACGAATACCGCAGCCCGCTTCTCGTTCTCTCCTTCATAGTAGCGGCCTTCGGCGCAGATCAGATCCCCTGGCCAGGTATTGAGGGTGGTGAAGTTGATACGATCCTCTTTGTGGGCTTGCTGAACGCCAGCGGATTTAAGGTTGTGGAGGATCATGTGCGTGAATGACTGGCTTGCTGCATAGTCTGCTCCAGGCTCAGCTACGGAATCAATCAGCTCATCATTTTCATCTACAGCCAACATGCGATGTGGGCTGAGGCTCTCAACTGTGAAAGGGCCAGCTACACGAACGATACTCTTATCTTCGTATGGCCTATCGAAGAGATAGTCAAAGTCGGCTTTAGCTGCGATGGATTTATCGATCTCCTCTTGCATTGCAATGCGAGCCCGCCACCAGTCAGCATGTAGTATCTTGGCTGGATCGGGCCAATTCTCATCAATATCGCGAGGGACTTCCCAATCCTGCCATGAGCACTTGAGGGTGGCGTTTAGCTCCTTTCTTATCGGCTCTAGCTTAGATTGCCAATGATCCCATATGACCTCGATTTCCGCGTTGTTAGCTATGGATTTTAGAGTAATGTGTGGCACACGTTCATATACGAAGCCATGGCGGATGTTGCCATGCACTGAATCCAAGGTTGGTGAAGAGCGCGTAACTTCAGCGTTCTTGAGTTGACCCTCCCGGGAATCGGTTAGCAAGTAGTACGGGTAACGGGCTCCCATGATGCGTGAGCGGGCCAGTGCAAGAGCTACACGAGAAGTGTCAATAGTAATCCAACGGCGACCCCATTGCTCGGCGACATATGCCGATGTTCCTGATCCGCAAGTTGGGTCAAGAACAAGATCTCCAGGGTCCGTCGACATTAAGATGCATCTCTTAACGATGTCCGTATTGGTTTGGACTACAAATATCGGCGAGGACTGACCAAGGAAGCCATCCCATAGATTGCCGATTGCAGTTGTGCTACATTCATCCAGAAAACGAAGGTGACGGAGGGACTTGCCAATGGAAATGATACGCCCTGACTTAATGGCTCTTTCTAACTGCTCTTTAGTCGTCCCCCACCATCTAGTACCAGAGTTGTATGTCTTTCCATTGAATGCAACATCGTACTTCGCACCGGGGCCGGGTTTTGTGAGGGAGACGTCTTGAGCAATCCTGTATTCCTCTTGAAGAGTACTAACCTTTGATCGTCGGTGTAGCTCGCCATTACGTAGTGAAACCCACCCAAAGTTCGCATCTTCAGAAGAGTCTTTCAATGTGTACAACTGCCGATACTTAACAGGACTGTCTGAATTGCGTTTGTACCACAGTATGTAATCCAGTCTGGCAGGCATGCGATCAGATGCTGATAGACCAATAGCACCTTTCGTAAAGGCGATCATTGCCATACAGGATTTTGCACCGAATACTTCATCTAATAGTGCACGTACGAGATGGACATTCTCATCACCAATCTGCAAGAAAAGCGAGCCGGATTCTGTGAGTAAGTCGCGCGCAACAGTAAGACGATCTCGCAAGTATGTTAAATAGGAATGGACTCCATCCCGCCATGTGTCCCGGAAAGCCTTCACTTGTTCTGGCTCACGTGTGATGTGATCCCCCTTGCCATCTTTCACATCTCGGCTAGTGGTTGACCACTGGAAGTTGCTGTTGAACTTGATTCCGTAAGGCGGATCAACAAACACACATTGGACCTTGCCGCGGAGGCCCTCGCGCTCTGACAGGCTCGCCATTACTTGGAGAGAGTCTCCAAGGATCATACGATTCGACCAGTTCTGATCGTGCTGATAGAATTCGGTCTTGTCGATGCCTTTGGGAATTCCATTAAAGTCGTCAAAGAGATCAGCTGCCAACTCTCCAGACTCATATTCGCTTTCTCTGCTTTGTCTTAGTAAGGCGTCAATCAGTGCCTTGGGGTGCACCTTTTCTTGGATGTAGAGTGGAGGTGCCTGGACGACTAAATCACTCCAGTCCTGCTCATCTTTTCCACGCCAAACAAGTTGAGGGTCGAGCTCCGGATTGCGGGGATATCGTAGCTCCTCATGGGATGGCTGCTCAATTTGCAGTACAGACTGGTGTTCCGCAGTAGGGATGTTTCTCCGCTTACTCTTTCTATGGGTCAAGGCCTCGACTCTCTTATGGACTTTCTTCTTAGCCATCCTTAGTCACTTTCTGTCATTGGCTGAGCGGAAACAGAGTCGAGCATCTTTTCGAACTCGCTCTCAATTTTGGCTTCGAAGTCGGGCTCGATCTGATAGATCTCCGTTAACTCCGCGAAGGCCCACCTTCCGTGCGATCGGAGGCTGTTCACGCCAGGAACCCAGTACGTGTCCATTGTGGATTTCTTCTCCTTCGCATCTTCTCTTCGATAACCCTTGATCTCGACAACGAGTCGGAGAAGGTCTTCAGGACCATGTCCATCCTCTACGAGAGTGATGAAGTCGGGGCGATACCGACGCATCTCGGAGCCAAAGCGGTAGGGGACCTCAAAGCCGAGGTTGTGATTCTTCGTATAGGCTACGACTCTGGGATTTGATTCAGCGACTCGGCAAAACTCTGCCTCCCAGTCACTGTCTAGGACCACCCAGTTTACATGGTTCTTTGGCGGAGGCCCTGAGGTGTCCCAGCGTAGCATCTTGGAGGTATTGAAGCGGACGTGCTGTGTAGATCCGGTGGGGTTGAATGGGTCAAGGAGAGTTTTGATCGGTCGATCACCCAGAAACTGTCTCGTAATCGCAGCAGTGATCTTGTTGCAGGCCATATCAGCGAGTTCCTGGTATATGAGCAGTCCTGGATAGGTGCCGCCTTTGCATACCAAGCACGTATCAATCCACTGCTTTGTGATGCGTTTGAGCTGACCGAATAAGTGGAGCTTTGGTTCTTCACCAGGATCTCGCCATTGAGTGTAGAGCAGTCTCTTTGTGACATTGAAGACAAGCGACGAAATCCGCATGTCATCGAGGTGCTCTAGGTCGAGGTCTACAGCTTCACCGATTATCCCTGAGTTACGTGTTTTTGAAGGACCTACTAGATCAGGGGTCAGCTCAAAAATGGAGTCCTCATTGAAATCTGCTTGGAGGCGCTCCTCGGGTAGTTCGATTCGATAACCCTCAACGCGCGGGAATCTAATTTCCAGATGATCTCGCTCAGGTCTGATGGCCTTTACCGGCACGGTTTCTCTGGGAGGCTGCGGCGGTGCTACTACAGGCTTCGCTGTGAAGTCAAAGGGGATGCCGAAGACATCAGCGTACTCCACGT
>CAYFNT010000005.1:143139-203853 GCA_964344565.1 uncultured bacterium | reverse complement strand
TCGGCGTCGATGGCCATCTGCTTGCCGGGCATGGCGTCCAGGGTGAAACGCGCCGCCACCTCGGCCACGCGTCCCGCGCCCTTGGTGATCACGATGAACTGGATGACCACCAGGATGATGAAGACGATCATTCCCACCACGGGATTGCCGCCCACCACGAAGGAGCCGAAGGAGTCGATGACCTTGCCCGCGTAGCCGTCCAAAAGGATCAGTCGCGTGGAGGCCACGTTCAGGGCAAGGCGGAACAAGGTCAAAAAGAGCAGCAGGGTGGGGAAGACCGAGAATCCCAGGGGATCCTTCACGTAGAAGGTCACCATGAGGATGATCAGGGCGAAGGTGATGTTGAAGGCGAGCAACACGTCGAGGAAGCCCGGAGGCAGCAGCAGAACCATCACCGCGAGCACGCCGATGAGGGACACGCCCACCATCACGCTGGCGTTGCCGGCGAGGATCCGCTCGAGCCTCTCTGCCTTCATGCTCTCGATCACGCCTCACTCCTCATGGCTTCTCCCCCGCCGAGTCTGAAGACGTAGGCCAGCAGTTCCGCCACGGCCTGGTAGAACTTCAGGGGGATGCTCTCGCCCACCTCGGCCTCGGCGAAGAGGGCCCGCGCCAGGGGCTTGTTCTCCACCACCGAGATGCCCGCCTCGCGGGCCACGTCCTTGATCCGCTGGGCCATCTTTCGCTGGCCCTTGGCGAGCACGGTGGGCGCCGCCATGGAATCGTCGTAGGCCAGGGCCACGGCGTAGGTAGTCGGGTTGGTGACCACCACGTCGGCCTGCTTGACGTCCTCCATCATCCGCGACACGGATATCTCCCGCTGCAAGGCCCGAAGGCGTGATCGCACCAGAGGGTCGCCCTCGGTGTCCTTGAGCTCGTCGCGGACTTCCTGCTTGGTCATCATGAGCTCGCGCTCGTACTGCCAGCGCTGGAAGGCGAAGTCGGCCAGGGCCAGCACCACCATGAGCATGATGAGCCGCCCCGCCAGCTTGAAGGCCACCGCGCCCAGGAGCTTCATGGCCGAGACGAGATCCAGACCGGCCATGCCCAGCAGGCGTTCGCTCTCCCCCTTCAGGGTGATCCAGGTGAGAAGCAGGAGCAGGCTCATCTTGAGCAGGCTCTTCACCAGCTCGAAGGCGCTGCGCTTGCTGAAGATCCTCTTGAAACCGTTGAGAGGGTTGATGCGGTCGGGCTTGAAGGCGAGCAGCTCGGCATTGAGCTGCAGTCCCACCTGGGAGGCCGCCGAGAAGATTCCCACGGCCAGAAGGATGCCCCAGATGGGAAGCACCATGGACATGCCCTGGCGCGTCCAGAGCTCGGCCTGGGGAAGGAAGTGCTCCATGGTCATGCTGCTGGCCCCGCTGAATGCGAAGGCCGAACCGAGCATGCCCCGAAGATTGGCCCAGAGGACGGGATACATCATCACGAGCAGGAGCATGCCCACGAAGAGCACCAGGAAACTCGACAGCTCCTGGCTGCGGGCCACCTGTCCGCGCTTGCGGGCCTCCCGCCGTTTCCGCGGCGTGGCCAGCTCTGTGCGGTCCTGACTCGGTTTCTCGGGCATCTATCCCATCCAACTCATGAGGGAGTGGAAATCCACGATCAAGGCCTCGATGGCGCCGCGCAGCACGCGGGCGCCCACGCCGATTCCCAGGGCCAGGGCCGCCAGGCCGAGACCGATCTTCAGGGGGAATCCGACGAGGAAGATGTTCATCTGCGGCACCAGACGACTGAGGAAGCCCAGGGCGAGATCGACTAGCAGCAGGGCGCCGATGACCGGCAGGCTCATGCGCACGGCGAGCAGAAGGACCTGTCCGGAGAGTTCGGCCCAGTGCTGGAAACCGGCCACGGCCAGATTCGTCCCGCCGATGGGCAGCAGCTCGAATGAGTTGCCGAAGCCGGCGAGGAAGGGGTGGTGAAGGTCCAGGCCCAGGAAGAGGAGGATGGCCACCAGGTAGTAGAAGCGTCCGCTCACTCCCACCTGCTCGCGGGTGGATGGATCGAAGATGCTGGCGATGGCCAGACCCATCTGCACTCCGATGGCCTGCCCGGCGAACTGGGCTCCCATGAAGACGAAGTGCACCAGGCTTCCCAGCACCAGGCCGAGGATGACCTCGCGGATCATCATGAGGGCCATGCCCAGGGCGTGGGTGGGCATCTCGGTCAGGGGCGAGACCAGTCCGAAGAGGAAGAGGGCCAGCACGCCTCCCGCTCCCGCCTTGATGCGCACGGGCACGCCGCCTCCGCCGAAGACGGGGAAGACGGCGAAAAAGGCCGTGGCGCGAGCCAGGACCAGCAGGAAACGAAGCACGGCTTCTTCAGTGACGACGGGCCAGGTCAATGGATCCTCACAGGTTTCCGGTCAAGACGAAGAGCCTCTGGGTGAACCCGACCATGACGCCCATGATCCAGGGCAGCACCAGCAGCCCCGTGATCAGGATGCCCACGATCTTGGGCACGAAGGTCATGGTCATCTCGTTGATCTGCGTGACCGCCTGGAAGATGCTCACGAGCAGTCCGATGAGCAGGGCGGCGGCGAGCATGGGGCCGGCCACCTTGAGGGTGGTCAGCAGGGCGTCTCTTCCGATGTCGACGATGAACTGTTCGGTCATGGGCCACCTCTACTGGAAGCTGACCAGCAGGCTGCGCACCACGAGATTCCATCCGTCCACGAGGACGAAGAGCAGAATCTTGAAGGGCAATGAGATCATCACGGGCGGCAGCATCATCATCCCCATGCTCATGAGGATGGAGGCCACGACCATGTCGATGACCAGGAAGGGCACGTAGAGGATGAAGCCGATCTGGAAGGCGGTCTTCAGTTCGCTGAGCACGAAGGAAGGCACCACCACCGCCAGCGGCGTGTCGATGCGCTGCTCGGGTACATCCTGGTTCGACATGCGCAGGAAGAGCTCGAGGTCGCTGTCCTTGGCGTGGGCCAGCATGAACTCCTTCAGGGGCACGGTGCCCGCCGCCAGGGCCTGACGGTCGGTCAACTGCTCGTCCATGAAGGGTTGGATGGCCTCGCTGTGAATTCGCGTGAAGACCGGGCTCATGACCGCGAAGGTCAGGAAGAGCGAGAGCCCGATGATGAGCTGGTTGGGAGGCATCTGCTGGGTGCCCAGGGCCTGACGCAGAAAGCCCATGACCACCACGATGCGCGTGAAGCCGGTCATGAGGATGAGGATGGCCGGCGCCAGGGACAAGATGGTCAGGCCGATGAGCACCTGGAGGGCCGCGCTGAGATTGCCGGGCTCCTCGGTCTCCTCCACCCCGATCTGTATGTTGGGCACGGGCACGGCCAGGGCGGCCGGCGCCAGGAACATCAGAACGAGACCGATCAGGACGATGTGCGTCGAATGCATGAACTTCTCCCCTTGAGATCCGAAAGGGGAATATCAAGGGTCATGCCGCCCGATGAGGAAGCACGAGGAAGGCGGCGGCAGGGAAGGGCCGACCCCTAAGCTACACTTCTGCTATCACTTAGCATTGCCTGGCAAGATCCGTCTGAGTTGGCATGGGATGAAATGAGAAATCCCGGGGAGTGATGCTCCCCGGGATTGGCAAGAAATCAGTCAGCTTCTAGGCCTTGGCGATCCGGTCCATGCGCTCGAGAAAATCGACACCGGAGCTCTCCGAGGAGGAGGTCTGCGCATCCTCGTCGAGTTCGGCCAGCAGGGTCACCCGGTCGCCTCCCAGACCCACGAGGAACTCACGGCCGTCCACCGAGACGATGGCCACCTTCTGGCGCCCGCCGAGGTTCAGCATGCTCTCGGTGCGCAGACGGGCCTGCTTGTGGCCGGGCTGGCGTCCCATGCCCTGGAGCAGGGGCACCGCGGCGCGGATGAGGGACAGGATGGCCAGCAGGGCCAGCCCCATGCGCATGAGCGAGAGCCCCGCCATGGGCTCCTCGCCCTGGGGAACGAGGCTCAGCAGTCCGAGCATTCCCAGGGAGAGAACGGCAAGGACGAGGGCGCCACGACCTTTCAGCATTTCCTTCATGGCGCTAACCCAGGATCTGCGTGTGGTCCACGCGCTGATTGAGGCGGGTGATGCGTACGCCGAAGATGTCGTCCATGACGATGACCTCGCCCTGGGCCAGCAGCACCCCGTTCACCCGGATGTCCACCGGTTCGCCGGCCATCTTGTCCAGCTCGATGACCGAACCCTGGGTCAGGTCCATGACCTCGGCGATGCTCAGGCGGGCGCGTCCCAGTTCCACGGTCATCTCGAGATTGACGTCCATGAGCAGTTCCATGCCCGCCCCTTCGCCCGTGAACTCGGGCTGGGGCTTGCCGCCCAGACTGCTCTCGGCGTCCTCGAAGGCCTCCGGATCGGGCGTTTCCTCGCCCGCGGTCTCGGGCTGAGTCTCCTCGGCGCTCTCCGTCTCGAGGGCCTCGTTCTCCTGAGCTTCGGTCTCGAGATTGTTTTCCTGTTCCATGCTTGTCCTCCCCGGAAGGGACGGCTAGTCCTGCAGCTTGGGCGGCAGGATCCTGTTGATCTTGATGGCGCTCTTGCGATAGACGCGCCCCATCTTGCCCTCGTAGAGTTGACGCTCGTTCACGAAGACCTTGAGGGGATCCTGCTTGAGCGTGTTCAGGCGGAAGGTCTCACCCGGCTGTATGGACTTGAGCTGATCCATGCTGAGAGGGATCTTCCCGATCTCCACCACCAGTTCCACGGGCGTGTCCTCCACGACCCCCTGCAGGCGTTCCATGTCGCGATCCTTCTCTTCCTTGCTGCGCAGATCGCGGAATCCCGCGGAGCCGTCGCCGCCGAGTTCGGCGTCGAGGCTGGACAGGGAGATGCAGATGTTGAGCTTGCCCTGGTACTCCCCCACTTCCAGATCGAAATCCATGAGCAGGCAGGAATCCCGCGCGCCCATGATGTAGGTGAAGTCGGGGTTGTGCTCGATGGCCGTGAGGGTGGCGTCCACCTTGAGCAGCCGGCTCAGGGCCTCCTGCATGTCCTCGAGGATCTTCGAGACGATGAGCCGCGAGATGCGATTCTCGATGGACGTGAATTCGCGCTTGATGTCCTGGCCCAGGTAGTGCCCGCCCAGGAGCTTTTCGATCATGGTCAGAATGAGACTCAGGTCGATCTCGAGGATCGCCGGAACCTTCAGCGGCGACAGCCCGATGAGGTTGATGCAGGAGGGATTGTCGATACCCGCCGTGTATTCCTCGAAGAGCACCTGCTTGATCTCGCCGGACTTCACGCCGATGGGCATGCGCAGATAGCTGCTCAGGGACAGGGTAACGAGTTTGGCGAAGGACTCGGCAACCATGCTCAGGTTGCGCTCGAATCCCTTCGACAACTGGATGGGCCGGCTGAAGTCGTAGGGCTTGACCTTGAGATCCTTACCCTTTCGGACCATCGTGAACTCGCTCATCGTCGCTCCGTCTTACTGGACCATGAAGTCGCTGAAGTAGATGTTCAGCAGTTTTCCGCTGGTCAGGGCGCCGTTCAGATCGCTGATCAGTCGCGCCTTCACGGCCTCCCGGCCCTCGGGCGCAACCGCCTCCGCCAGACTCATCCCCGAAAGGGTGTTGATGAGCATGTCGCGGATTTCGGGCATCCTTTCCTCCAGTTCGGCCTGGACCGCTGCGCTCTCGCATTCCAGGCCCGGGGAGATCTTCAGGAATCGGGTGCCGTCCTCGGCGACCAGGGTCACGACCAGGTCGTCCATGAGGAAGATCTCGCCGCGATCGCCCGTAGCCACGGACTCCACTGCCTCCTGAGGCTCTCCCAGTCGCGGTAAAATCATGAACTGTGCCACGGCCCAGGCCGCAACCAGCTGAACCACGACGATGGCGCCCAGCATGGCGAAGGGCGGAAGACCCTTCTTAGCCTTCTTCTCGGAAGAGGCATTCTTTTCTTCAGTTACGGCTTCTTCTTCAGGCATTCTCAACCTCCAGACTGCCCGATCTGGGTCGGGGAATTCTCGGAAGGGCTCAGAAGATCCACATAGATCTCG
Source organism: uncultured bacterium (assembly GCA_964344565.1). Classification (GTDB taxonomy): domain Bacteria; phylum Krumholzibacteriota; class Krumholzibacteriia; order JACNKJ01; family JACNKJ01; genus JACNKJ01. The sequence goes on along the minus strand of CAYFNT010000005.1, from coordinate 197,876 downwards.
ACCCTTCGGTTCCTCTGCCGGTTCTCGGGTGAATCGTTTCTTACCACCGGTCTCCACTCGCCGTAGCCCACGGCGGTCATGCGTCGGGGATCCATCCCCTGGGATTCGAAGTAGCGGATGATGGCCGTGGCCCTCGCCGCGCTCAGTTCCCAATTGCTCGGGAACTGGGAACTCTTGATGGGCAGGTTGTCGGTATGACCCTCCACCCTGACCTCGTTGGGAAGGTCCTTCAGGCTGCCCAGCACCCCGTCCAGCACCTCGAAGGCCTCGGTTCGCAGGTTCGCGCTGCTCAGATCGAAGAGGAACTTCGAGTCCAGCCGAATGGCCAGGCCCTCCTCGTTCCGGCTGACCTTCACCTCGTCGGAGCGCTTCAGCGCTTCCATGTGCTCCTTGATCTCCTCCACCTTCTTCTTCACCCCTTCCAGGGTGCGTTGCAGGTCGGGCAGATTCTCGAAATGGTCATGGATGGGCACCGTGGGATAGGTGTCCAGGACTCCCAGGGCCCCCTGAAAGCTCGCCATGGCCGCCTGGAACTTGCTCTCCTGGATGGAGGAGAAGCTGAAAAGCAGAACGAAGAAGGCCAGCAGCAGGCTCATCATGTCGCCGAAGGTCGCTAGCCATGCAGGTGTCTCGACCTTCTTGGGTTCCTTCTTTGTCTTGCCCACTAGGAGTCAGCCTCCTCCCTCTCCTTTTCCAGGCTCGCTCTGACGGTGGGCGGCAGGTAGCCCTTGAGCTTCTCTTCCACCACGCGGGGGCTGTCGCCGGACTGGATGGCCATGATGCCCTCGACCATCATCCAGCGCAGGTTGACTTCCTCGGCCGAGCGAACCTTGAGCTTTCCGGCCAAGGGCAATGCGAATGTGTTGGCGATCACGGCGCCGTAGAAGGTGGTGAGCAGCGCCACCGCCATTCCCGCGCCGATGGTGGACGGATCCTCGAGGCCCGAGAGCATCTTCACCAGGCCGATGAGAGTTCCGATCATTCCGAAGGCCGGAGCGAACTGTCCGAGGGCGAGGAAGATGTCCTGACCCTGGATGTGCCGAGTCTCGACCTGTTCGATGTCCACTTCCAGGATGCGCGACAGGATCTTCGGATCGGTGCCGTCAACGGCCAGGCGCAGGCACTTGCGCATGAAGAGGTTCTTCTCCTTCTCGGAGGGCTCTTCCAGGGCCAGCATGCCCTGTTTACGCGCGGTCTCGGCGTAGGCGACCAGGGATTTCAGGGTCTCGGTGTTGTCCACGCTGTTGCTCTGGAAGCTGTTCTTGGCCACCTGGGCCGCCTTCAGAACCTGGGGCAGGGAGAAGTTGATGAAGAGCACCATGATCGATCCGCCGAGGGTACCGACCAGGGAGGGTATGTCGATATAGGCGTCGATGGTGCCACCCATCAACAGCTGAGAGACCAGGATGCCGGAGACACCCAAGAGTCCGATCAGAGTCGCTAGATCCACGGTTGCTCCTACTGGTCGCTGTACTCGTCTTCACCGTCGTCGGTGGGGCCCGCGGGTACGGGATAGGCCCTTCCGAGATTCTGACGGTAGTCGAGTATCTTCTCCCGAACCTCTTCCATGCTCTCGCGCACCATGATCTTACGGCCAGTGGTGAGGGTGATCAGGCAGTCGGGCGTCTCCTGGATGATCTCGACGAGATCCGCGTTGAGCAGGACCTCCGTGCCGTTCAATCCGGTGAGATAGACCATGCGCCTGTCCCCTAGCGTTTGAGACCCACGGCCTCGATGAGCATTTCGTCGCCGACGGTGACGATCTTCGCATTGGCCTGGAAACCCTTCTGCGTCGTGATCATCATGGCGAACTCCTGGGAGAGATCCACGTTGCTCCTCTCGAGGGCGCCCGATCGGATGCGCGCCGCGATGCCCTCGGAGGCTTGGCCTCTCCATAGAGGTCGGCCGGAATCGGTTGATTCTGAATACAAATTGTCCCTTAACCTTTCGAGACCGGCATTATTGCGGAAGCTCGCCAGGGCCACCCGGGCCAGGTCCACGACCTCGCCGTTGCTGAAGAGACCTTGAACGGTTCCCGTTTCGTCGATCAGGATGTCCTCCAGAGTTCCCGATTCGATCCCATCGCTCCCCGTGATTCCCAGATCGAACCCGGCGTCGTTCTGGGTTACCGAATAGGGTTCTTCGCCCAAGAGGATCTGCACGCTCTGAGCGCCGGTCTCGCCGCGACTGAAGGTCAGGCTGGCCCTGCCGTCGTCGAATCGGAGTTCGGGGGATGCGCCTGCTTCCTCGCCGAATACCAGGGTGCCGCTGCCGCCGGATAGGATTTCGCCGTTCTCGTCCATCTGGGCTTCCCAGGCCCACCTGAGGCCGCCGGCGGGATCGTCCTCCAGGCTGAAAACCAGGGCCAGGTGATGCCTCTGCCCGTCGGCGCCCACGATTTCGGTGCTCAGGGTATGGGGCACGCTGTCCCGTGCCGCCTGGATCTCGCGATTGTCGAAGCTGCCGCCGAGATTCAACTCGTCGGCCAGATCCACGATGCCGAGATGGTCGATCTCGCTGTCCAGCCCCGCTTCGCCCGCGATGAGGATGGAACCGTCCTCCCGCCAGCTCACGCCGCCGCTGTCACTGCCCACCAGATCCGTGAGTTCGGCGAGGGTATCCATGAAATCGCTGAGCCGGGTCGAGGAGTCGGGCGTCAGGATGGCCGTATTGAGCACGCCGCCCAGTCGAACGCTGAATTCCAGTTCCCGGCCATCCAGGTTGAATGGACTGTCGGGGCCGCCCAGGGATTCACCCTCGGCGTTGAAGAGGTCCAGAAGCAGGTCGCTCTCCTCGGCGGCTTCAAGGACGCGCTGGATCTGTGCGCCATCCTCGGCGGGCGCGCCGGCCTCGATGGTCTCGGGAAAGACGAAGATCTCCTCGATCCAGGAGTTGCCCTCGCATTCGAGTCCGATTCCCTCCAGAGCCTCGGCGCCACCCGGCAGGAGGATGCGCCCATTCTCCACTCGAACCGAGCCGGTCGGATACGAGGGGTCCGCCGCCTGGATGGCCGCGGCCATCCACGAGGCCAGGTCGTTCAGGCTACTGGCCTCGCCCACTTCGAAAGCCGCGGGTTCGATGGCCGTGTCCCCCGCCCAGCCGTTCATCTGGATGAGATCTCCCACCGCCAGGGCGAGGCTCATTCCCCCGTCCTGCATGTGCAGATCGGCGAGAAGGCTGTCGCCTCCCGCCTCGCGGTAGAAGGGGCCCATCTCGATGATGCTGCCCTGAGCGCCGGAGTCCATGTCGAGATTGCCCTCGAGCCGGATGTAGGTCGTGGCCTGGGACGGGCGAATCTGTTCCATGTCGATCTGCAGTTCGCCCAGCGATCCACCTTCGCTCACGCGTCCGCCGCTGGCGCCGTAGCCCATCAGTGTGCCGCCGCTGCTCAGATGGACGATGCGACCCTCGGCGTCCAGGGCGAAGGCTCCGGCGCGGGAATAGATCTGCTGTCCGTCGCGGGAGACAGCGAAGAAGCCCTCGCCCTCGATGGCCAGGTCCATGCCCACGCCGGTGACCTCCAGCTCGCCCTGGTGCATGAAGGTGTCGATGGAGGCGATGCCCACGCCGTCGCCGAGCTTCATGTAGGGATCCAATCCCATCTGGTCGCCCAGCAGGGCGCGGAAGCTCGCGCGGCCGGCCTTGAAGCCGGTGGTGTTCACGTTGACGATGTTGCTGCCGATGATGTCCAGGCGGCTCTGATGCCCGAGCAGGCCCGTGGTCACGGTGTTCAGACTGCGCAGCATGGAGGCTCCTTCCTCGCTGTCCTAGGCTTCCTCGGGCTGGGGAGCTCTCACTTCGATGACGTCCGAGAGCGTGTACTCGCTGCCTTCCACCATGAGATAGGCGTTGCCGCCCGAGAAACGGATGCCGTCCACGAGGCCGCTGATCATGGGAGAGACCGCGATGGAATTGCCGGAGGAATCCAGTGCCGCGAGATTCACCTGGTAATAGCCGTCGGCCAGGGCCTGTCCGTCGTCGTCCAGGCCGTCCCATTCCACGTTGTGGCTTCCGGGTTCGAGGAGTGACGATCCCTCCACGCTGATGGTCCGGACCAGATCGCCAGACGCGTCGCGGATCTCCACGCTCACGGTGGCGGACTCCTCGAGCTGGAAACTCAGTGCGCGACTCTCGCCGCCGCTGAGCTCCACGACGCTGCCGTCCAGCATCACTTCCTGGCCGATCAGCCCCGTGGCCAGAGCGTTGCTCACGCTCTGCTGCATGAGCAGGCCGGTCTGGGTTCCGCTGTTGATGGATTCCAGCTGCTCAACGCTGGCGAACTGGGCCAGCTGGGCGAGGAAGTCCTCGTTGGTGACGGGACTGAGCGGATCCTGGTGCTGGAGCTGTGTGACCAGAAGCTGGAGGAAGGCCTCCTTGTCGAGACTGGTGCCCGTGACGCCGCTGGCGGCCGTGCCGGCCGTGCTGCCGATGCTGCTGATGTCCATGCGCTCCTCCTCTAGGCCAATAGATCGATGAGCCCGTCCCAATGACGGACCGGCTTCTCCCCTAGTTCGCTTTCCTCGTGTTTCCACTCCTGGACCTTCGAATTCGCGGACGGCTCGCTCCCGCCCTCGTCCGCCCGGCCGCTTTCCAGATGCATGGCGATCTCGTCGAAGCCCTGCTCGCTCAGGACTCCACGGATGCGCTCCAGTTCGCCCTGCAGGATTTCTCTCGCCTCGGCCTGCTGGGCCGCCAGACGCACGCTGAGTCGCCCGTCCTCCAGTCGGATCTCGACTTCCATGAGGCCGAGCTTCTCGGGCCTGAGTCGCATGACCGCCCGATGGATCTTCTGCCCCTGCTCGTTCATGCGCGTGACGATCTGAAGGATGCGGTCAGGCAGTTCACGGGCCGCCGCGGCGGGCGCCCGCTTCGCCGTGGCGGCGCTTCCCTGGGTCTTGCCCGCATCCATGGAGGCGGGAGCCTCCAGGCTCGAAGGATTCCGTAACGATGCTGGAGCCAGATTGCCCATGCCCGCACCCTGAGGCAGTGGCGCCGTTGTGCTTCCTGGCCCGGCGGAACTTTCGCCGTTCTGGGAAGGAGACGCCGCCTGTTCGCTTCCCGCGGCAGGCTTCTCGGATCTGAGAGGTTTCCAGTCCTGGCTTTCGGATTCCACCTGCTCCAGACGCGTCGAGGAACTTTCGTTCTCACTCGAGATCCGCTGGGTCTCGCCCGTCTCGGATCGGGGAAGGTCGAGATCGGTACTGGGAATCTCGACATCTTGATGGATGAAGCCGGGCAGTCCCAAGCTCAGGCCGGAATCCGCCAAGGCCTTTTCGAGGGCCTCCTCGAAGCCCTCGGCGGTGTCCTGTTTGGAATCCGGCGAACTGTGTCCCGGTCCGGCGCCCTGGCTGGGCAGGGCGGTGAATTCCATCACTGGGCCCCCGTCGTGGATCCCATGAGGCTGCTCAGGGCGGCCGCTCGGGCCGGATCCAGGGCGGCCATGACCTTGGCCGCCGGACGTTCCTTCATCTGCTTGAGCACCCCGAGGACGATTTCCATGTCCATGCCGCTCAGGATGGAGGCCGCCTCCTTGGCGGGCATGCCCTCGTACATCTTCGCGAGCTTCTTGGTGCTCTTCTTCTTGGCTTCTTCCATCTCGCCGATGGCCGAATCGATGTCGCGGCGAAGCTGGCTGAGCTTGTTGAATTCCTCGGCGATGACCGCCTTCTCCATCTGGACGGCGCTCTCGGCGCGGATCAGTTCCTCTTCCCGGCGGGCGATATCCGCCTCGCGGGAATCCAGGCTCTGATGTCCCAGATCGACTTCCTCGGCAATCTCTTCCGGCGTCGGGGCCACTTCGGCCTCTTCCTCGGGTCCGGAAAAAGCGCCCACCAACCAGAAAGTGGCGCCGAAGATCACGAAAAAGCTAAAGAAACTGATCAACATGACCGATTTCATGAGGGGCTCCCTTCTCCTCGGCCAAAATCACGCAATCCCCATGCCACGTGCCCGGCGCGGACGGTCGTCCGCCTCCTTGAGCTCCTGGCGATTCTCCTCCTGGCGATGCTCCTCCTCCTGCCTCTCCCGCAGCTTGTCGAGCACCTTGCGCTTCCTGCTTCTTTCCAGCAGAACCTCGCGCTTCCTCGAAATGTCCTTCTCGAGGGCGATGAGGCGGCTTCTGAGATGCGCCTCGCCGCGACCGGCGGCCTCCAGCTGGCGTGAGTTGTCGGCCACGGCGGGCACGTCCACCTCGCCGGTCTGAAGACGCCCACGCCGGGTCATGAGGTCGCGGCGGCGTCCCCGCATCTCGTCGATCTCGTGCAGGATGACGGCGCGACGTCCCAGGAGCTGTCCCAGCTCCCGCGCGGCGCTGTCCTCTTCCCGCTTGCGCATCTTTCGAATGCGTTCCAGTCTGAATCTGAAGCTGGCCATCTCAGCTATTCACCAGTCCTTCGAGGGCCGTGACCGTGCTCGCCATGTCGCTGCGCTCGCCGACCTGCTGGCGCAGGAAATCCATCCAGCGGGGGCGCAGCTCGATGGCGCGGTCGATCTCGGCGCTGCTGCCAGGCTGGTAGGCGCCGATCTGGATGAGATCCTCGTTCTCCCGGTAGACGGCTAGGGACTCGATGAGCTTTCGGGCCGTGGCCACCTGTTCGGGCGGACTCACCCTGGGAAAGAGTCGGCTCACGGAGTCCAGCAGATCCACGGCGGGAAATTGTCCCAGGGAGGCGAGTCGGCGGCTGAGCACCACATGACCGTCGAGGATGGCCCTCACCGCGTCGGAGACCGGCTCGCTGAGATCGTCGCCTTCCACCAGCACGGTGAAGAGTCCGGTGATGGATCCCTTGTCGTTGATGCCTGCCCGCTCGAGCAGTTTGGGCAGCGCCGCGAAGACGCTGGGCGTGTAGCCCTTGCTGGCGGGCGGCTCGCCGGTGGCCAGACCGATCTCGCGCAGGGCCATGGCGTAGCGGGTGACCGAGTCCATCATCACCAACACCTTGTTGCCCTGATCGCGGAAGTACTCGGCGATGGCCATGGCCGTTTCGGCGCCCTTGACGCGCTCCAGGGCGGTGGCGTCGCTGGTCACGGCCACCACCACGCTGCGAGCGAGGCCTTCGGGCCCCAGGGAATCCTCGATGAACTCCCGCACTTCTCGTCCGCGCTCGCCGATGAGGGCCAGGACCACCACGTCGGCCTCGGCGTTGCGGGCCAGCATGCCCAGGAGCACGCTCTTGCCCACGCCGCTGCCGGCGAAGATGCCCATCCTCTGGCCTTCGCCGCAGGTGAGCAGGCCGTCGATGGCGCGGATGCCGGTCTCGAAGGCCTGGTGGATGGGCTCGCGCTCCAGGGGCGCCGGAGCCCGCGAGCCGATGTCGCGGCTGTGCCGGAGCACCGGTTCCTCGAGGCCGTCCATGGGCCTTCCCAGACCGTCGAGAACTCTGCCGATGAGCGCCTTGCCGAGTTTGAGGCGAAGGGGATGTCCCGATGGACGCACCAGGGATCCCGGATGCACCCCGGACATGGATCGGTAGGGCATGAGCAGGAGTCTGCCTTGGTGGAAGCCCACCACTTCCGCGGGAATCTCCCCGCCATCTTCGTTTTCGATGGCGCAGAGCTCGCCCACCCGGGCCTTGGTGCCCTCGGCCTCGATGAGAAGTCCCACGACCTTCGAGACCCGTCCTACTCTCAGGGTCGCTTCGAGGTCCGTCAGGGACTTGCGAGCGTCAGTCAAGAGGCTGTTCAAGATCCGCCTCTCCTTCGCGACTCTTCTGTATCAGGATATCCCCCAGACGCTCGAGCTCCTCGGCGCAGATCGATTCCACTCGGCCTTCCTGGGCTTCCAGGACGAGATCCCCCGCCTCGATGCGGGCGTCGCCGATGATGCGATAGGGAATCTCGGGAGGCAGTTCGCGGCCCGCCCGTTCCATCAGTTCGATCAGAAGGTCCCGTTCCCGATCGTTGACGCGGATCTCGAACGCGCTCTTGGTGTCGAGACGACGGAGGCACTCGTCGAGTTTCGCGCGAAGGACCTCCCCATTGCCCGGAATCGTCGCCCGGGCCAGTTTCTCGCCCAGGGCCAGGGCCAGTCGCAGGACCTCTTCGGCGTTCTCCTCCTGGAAACGTCGGCGCTCTTCCCGCAGGGTGACGAGCACTTCCTCGAGCCGGTCCAGATATCCCTGTCTCAGAGATTCCAGCTCCACCCGGCTGCGCTCGCTCTCCTCAGCGCGCCCGCGCTCGTAGGACTCGGCTCGCAGCTGCTGGCTGGTCCTCTCGTATTCGGGATGCTCGCGGATGTTGCGTATGCGCTGCCATCCCAGCGGGTCGGCGAAATCCTCGATGTGATCGAGGTCGAGCTGTCTCTGCGCCTTAGTCGATGAAGGCACTCTCTTCTCCTCCGCGACCGGCTATGTAGACCTGACCTTCCATCTCGAGATCGCGCACCGTATCGATGATCCGCTGCTGCGCGGCCTCCACCTCGCTCACGCGCACGGCTCCCAGGTATTCCATCTCCTCGGCGATCATCTTGCCCGCGCGCTTGGACATGTTCCGCGTGATCAGATCCTGCACTTCCTCGCTGGCTCCCTTCAGGGCCAGGGTCAGATCCTTGCTCTCGACCTCCTTGAGCAGGTTCTGCACGGACTTGTTGTCCAGGAGGATGAGATCCGCGAAGGTGAACATCTGGTTCTTGATCTCCTCGGCGACCTCGGGATCCATGTCGCCGATCTCCTCGAGGATGCCTCGCCAGACCGTCTGATCGATCTCGTTGAAGGTCTCGGCCACGTGGTTCGTACCGCCGAACTGCACGTTGATCTCTTGGAAGTCGGTGCTCACGTATTCGCCGAGCACGCTCTGCACTTCGCCGATGACCTCGCTGGAAGGCCGTTCGATGGTGGCGATGCGATAGGACACCGAGGTCCGAAGCTCTTCGGGCAGATTCAGGAGGATCTGTCCGGACTGGCTGCTGGGCAGGCTGGCCAGCACCAGGGCGATGGTCTGGGGATGTTCGGCCTTGAGGAAGTTGGCCACCGTGGGCGCGTCCACCTCGTTGATCATGGCGAAGTAGTCGCTCTTGCCCCCGTCCTTGAAGCGATCCATCATGGCCTTGGCGCGCCGCTCGCCCAGGTTGGACGAGAGGAGTTTCAGGGCCAGGTCCTCACCGCCCTGCGCGATGAACTCGCGCTCGGTGGCGGTGTCGTAGAACTTCTTGATGACCGTTTTCTTCTCGTCGGGCGAGATGGTGCCCAGGGCGTGAATCTCGGAAGTCAGTATCTCGAGCTCTTCAGGCTCGAGATGCTTGGTGATCAGCGTGGCCGCTTCGGGTCCAAGGCTGACCAGGAGCTTCGCGGCTTCGTAAAGGCCGCTGCCCGGTCCGCGTTCGACTTCGAGGGTATCTTTCATCGCCATCTTGCTTCGCCTTTCCGCCTACTTGTGGGCGTAGATCCAGGTCCGCACCAGTTGGGCGATTTCCTCGGGTTTGTCCAGAGCCAGGTTCTTCGCCTGCTCTTCCATGTGCATGTCCTTGTAGGCCTGGTCGCTCATCAGATCGTCCCAGTCGGCATCGGCCAGGGGTTCACGCTCCTTCTTCGGAGGCGCGACGGGTTCTTCGATCACGCCTTCCGAGACCGCGACGGGACTGGCGGGCAGGCGGCCGAGGCTCTCGGCCATGCGCATGCCCATCTTCCGGAAGACCAGAAGCAGGAAGCCCAGACCCGCGATGAAGAGCACGCGATTGACGATGTCCGAGACGTTGCGCGGGATGGGCAGTCCGAAGACGCCCTTCTCCGTCACGACCACGGGCAGGTTGTCGAAGGGCATGTTGAGTACTTCGATCTTGTCGCCGCGCTGGGCGTCGAAGCCCACGATGCTCTCGACGATCTTGCGATAACCGTCCAGAGTGGCCTGCTCGAGGGGCTGGTAGACCGCGTTGCCCTCTTCATCCTCTTCGTACTTGCCGTCCAGGAGGACCGCGATGGACAGGCGCTCCACCGTGCCCACCGAACCGATGATGTTCTCCACCACCCGGTTGAACTCGTAGTTCACCGTGCTCGACTCGTTGTTGGCGCCGGTGGCCTCGTCGGTCTCCGAGCTGCGGACCTCGCTGATCACGGCCGACACTTCCGGATCCACGATCTCGCGGGTGCTCTCCACCTGCTCGAAGTCCAGGTCGGCGTTCACGCGCACCAGGGCGCGTCCGTATCCCATGACTTCCTCGAGGCTGCTCTGGGCCTTGCCGGCCAGATAACCCTCGACCTTCTGCTTGATCTCGAGCTGCGTGTTGCTGAGACCCGCCACGTTGTCGCTGCTCTCGCCCGAAAGCAGGGTACCGAAGTTGTCGAGCACCACGACCTGGTCGCTCTCAAGCCCCTCCACGGAGCTGGACACCATGCGCTGCACGGCCTGAATCTGGCTGCGGTCGAAGAGACCCGGACGTCCGAGCTCCAATACCACGCTGGCCGTGGGATTCTTCCGCTCCTCCTTGAAGAGGGCGGGCTTGGGGATGACCAGATGCACGCGGGCGTTTTCCACGCCCCGAAGCCCGCCGATGGAGCGGGACAGTTCCCCCTCCAAGGCGCGCTGGAAGTTCAGGTTCTGGGTGAACTCGCTGACGCCGATGCCCTGGTTGTCGAAGATCTCGTAGCCCACGGGTCCGCTGCTCACGATACCCTCGCCGGCCATGAAAACCTTCAGTTCCCCGACCTGCCGGGCGGGCACCATCACGCCGGAACCGCCGCCGGAAACCCGATAGTCCACGCCGCGCTTCTGGAGCGATTCGATGACCCTCGAGGATTCCTCGGGGCTGAGGTTCGAGTAGAGCAGGGTGTAGTCCTCCTGGCCGAGCCAGGCGAAGAACACCACCAGGGTCACGATCATCGCTCCAGTCAGGGACAGCAGGATGATCTTCTGCCCGGCTTCCAGCTGCTCCCAGAGCTCTCTCATTCTGTCAAAGAAACTCGGCATACTCTCTTACCGCCTTCTCCCGATCTTCTCGCTAGATCTGCATCTGCATGATCTGCTGATAGGCATCCATGAGCTTGTTGCGCACTTCCATGAGCAGTTCGAAAGTGATCGAGGCCTCTTCCTGGGCCATCATCACCTTGTGAAGGTCCTTCTCCTGACCGACGATGGCCCTGTCGACCATCATGTCGGCGTGTTTCTGCGCCGCGTCGGTCTTGTCGACGGCCTGCTTGAGCAGATCGCCGAAACCGCTCTTCTCAGTCTGTCCGGCCTCGGCCTGCTTGTAGGCCTTGAGCAGATTGTGTGTGACCAGTGGCCGGATCCGTCCGATTTCGCTCACGATCTACTCCTAGAGGTCCAGGGCCCGATTCAACATTTCCTTGGCCGTGTCCATGGCCGTGGCGTTGGCCTCGTAGGCCCGGGTGGCGGCGATGAGGTTCATCATCTCGGCCACCGGATCCACGTTCGGCTTCTGCACCAGTCCGTCCTCGTCCGCGTCGGGATGACTGGGGTCGTACTCGGTGATGATGGCGTCGTCGATCTCCTGAACATCCACCGTGAGCCGACTGCCCATCACGCCCGTGGCTTCGGCCGCTTCCTGGGCCGTGGGATAGTGACGCAGCTGGCTGGAGAGCATCTCGCGGAAGGCATCGCTGTTCTTGCGACGCGGACCGAGGATGTTTCCGCCCGGCTGGTGACTGAACACCGCGCGCTTGGCCCGGTAGGGACCGCCCTCCGGCGTACGCGTCGTCTCGGCGTTGGCCATGTTCTCGGCGGTCACGTCCAGGCGGATGCGCTGCGCACGCAGCCCCTGGGCGCTCACTCGCATGGCAGAGAAGATTCCGTCACTCATGACCTACTCCTAACCCCTGCCCCGGATGGCGGTGCGCAGAAGCTGATAGCGCAACGCCAGGGCGCGAGTGGACATCTTGTGGCTCAGGTTCGCCTCGGCCAGAGCCGCCATCTCCATGTCGATGCTCACGTTGTTGATGCCGTTATCCATGCCCCGATCCGACTCCTCGTGAACCTGGGAGAGAACCCGCGTGGGCTCCGCCTTGAGCTGATGGCCGTCCTGGCTGCTCTTCATGCGATTCGACGGCTCGCCGGCCTCTTCCAGCAGGGATTCGAACTCCACCTGCTTGGCCTTGTAATCGGGCGTCTCGGCGTTGGCGACGTTCTCCGCGATGACCCGCTGGCGCAGGGTATAGGCGTCCAGGCTGCGCTTGAGCAGGTCGACGGTGCGGCTTCCGAAGAGCTTGTCCGACATTTCAGGCTCCCACGGCCTCGCGGTCCACGCGGTACTGGTTCAGCTTGTTGCGCAGGGTGCGCACGCTGATGCCCAGATGCCTCGCGGCCTGAGTGCGATTGTTCTGGAATCGACCGAGAGCGGCGAGGATCATCTTCTTCTCCATCTCCTTGATGGTCAGATCCTCGTCGAAGAGTTCCTTCTTTTCCTGGCGTTCCCCCAGATCGTAATCGAAGAGGAAATCCCTCATGCCGATGCGTCGGTTGCGGCTGAGCACCATGGCCCGCTCCACCGCATTCTGGAACTGGCGCACGTTGCCCGGCCAGGGCATGCGCTGCAGCGACTCGAGAAGTCCGGGTTCCAGCTCGGGACGCTCCAGACCGTGCTCCTCGGCGTATCGGTCGAGGAAGTAGTCCAGCAACAGATTGATGTCGCCCTCGCGCTCGCGCAGAGGCGGCAGATGCAGGGGCACCACGTTCAGTCGGAAGTAGAGGTCCTCGCGGAAGTTCCCCTTGCGAACCTCTTCCTTCAGGTTCCGGTTCGACGTCGCCACGATGCGCACGTCGGTGGGAATGGTCGTGATGCCGCCCACCCGCTCGAACTCGCGTTCCTGCAGCACGCGCAGCAGCTTGCTCTGGAGTTCGGCCTTCATCTCGCTGATCTCGTCCAGGAGCAGGGTTCCCCCGTTTGCCAGTTCGAACTTGCCCGGCGTGCGCTTGATGGCTCCCGTGAAAGCTCCCTTCTCGTGTCCGAAGAGGGTGCTTTCCAGCAGGGTGTCGGTAATGGCGGCGCAGTTGATCTTGATGAAGGGGCCCTCGGAGCGCCGGCTCAAAGAGTGGATGAGCGAGGCCACCAGCTCCTTGCCCGTGCCGCTCTCTCCCGTGAGCAGCACCGTGGCGTTGGTCTCGGCCACGTTCTCCACCACCGCGTAGATGCGCTGCATGGCCGGACTGTCGCCGACGATGCTGTGCCGACCTCTGTGGGCGGCTTTGGGCGCGCTGGCCGGAGCCGCGGATTCGCCCTGTTCCGCCGCGGGGCTCTCGACATTCTCCTCCATTACGCGCTCGATGAGCGAGAAGAGTTCGCCGGGGCCGAAGGGCTTCGTGAGAATCTCGCGGGCGCCCAGCTTCATGGCCTCCACGGCGTTCTCCACCGTGCCGTAGGCCGTCATGAGAACTACCGGAAGGTCGGGTCGGGTGCGCCGGCAATAGCTGAGCACATCCAATCCGCTTTCGCGGTTTTCCATCTGCATGTCGGTGAAGACCAGGTCGTAGTCCTGGCTCCCGATCAGCGCCGCGGCCTCCTCGGCCGAGGGAGCGCTGTCCACCTGGAAATCCCGCGAAAGCAGGTCTCCAAGGAAACCGGTCATGACGGCTTCGTCGTCCACGATGAGAATCCGACGTTTCTGACTCACCTCTCACTCCTTTGATAGTGATCCTTGATCATGATGCGAACCCGAAGGCCGCTTTCCTCGCGCTCCTCCCAGAGCAATTCGTAACCGTGGCGATCGGCGATGGCGCCGGCCACGCAGAGCCCCAATCCCGCGCGATCCTGGCGCGTGGTGAAGAAGGGCTGGATGATCTCCTCGGTGCTGAGCCCCCGCAGGCCCGGTCCGTTATCCTCCACCCTGAGGATCTCGTCGCCGTGACCGCTGCGCACGATGACCTCGCTTCCGGGAGGCGAGGCGTCCAGGGCGTTCTGCAGCAGATTCACGAGCAGGTTGCGGAAATGGAAGGGATCCACCTGGAGCACCGCCACGCTTGACAGGTGATTGTTCAGATGGATGCCGCGGCTCCGGGCTCCGGGGCAGTGCCGCTCGGCCAACTTCCAGGCGTCCTCCAGAAGGCCGCGCGCCGGAACGAGTCCGACCTTGAGGTCCCGCGGAATCTGATAGCGGGAGATGCCGTCGATGAGCAGCTCGAGATCGTCGAGTCCGCCCTGCAGGCCCTCTCCCCAACGGCCGCGTGAATCGGCGGTGGATTCCTGTCCGAGCAGTTCTCCGTAACCCCGCAGCCCCGTGAGCGGACTGCGCAGGTGATGCCCCAGTCCCGCCACCAGGCGGCCCACGGCTTCCACTGGATCGACTTTCGCCCTTTCGGGCGCACTGGTCCTCGCCATCGTTAGCTCCCCTCCGCGCTTTCCTGGATCTGGTAGCTTCGCTTGGCTTTCGCCGAACCGATCACGGGCCTCAGCCCGTTGCGGCGGCGAGTGGTGAGCAGCAGTTCGTTCTCCCGCTCGGCCTCCAAGATCCCTTCAACTGCTTCCGTGACCACGGCAAGCAGCACCATGAGCGTGGCGGCCGATTCCCCGTCGTGAGACCGGTTGCGGCGTTGCCACAGCTCTTTCTCGTTTCGGATGTCCTCTTCGAGTTCTTCGATCTCCACCAGGAGATCCCGCTTGGCCCGGAGACTCTCGTTGATCTGGGCGTAGGACGCGCCCGAGAGGATCTCCTCGCGCTGCCTTTCCACCAGCTCGCGGATCTCGCGATAGATGCGGATCTCGCGGCGGTACACATGGATCAGCTTTTCCAGCAGCGCTTCCATGTTCTAGTTCTCCTCGTCCGTTTCCGCGCTCGGTCGATTGTCCGGCAGCAGTTCGGCGTGAATCTTCATGGTCGTGGCGTGTTCGCGCAGATAGACGGCCCAGGCGCTCATGGGCTCGGGAATGGAGTCGGGGCCCAGGCTCGCGAAGACCTCGGCGGCCTCTTCATAGCCGTTGTCGAGCATGTCCAGCTGGGCGAGCTGGAAGCGGGCCCAGTTGCGCTGCTCGGTGTGCACGCAGGTGCTGAGTTTCCGATAGTGACGGCGGGCGCGAAGACGGTCGTTGAGCAGGAAGGCGCAGTCTGCCGCGCCCTGCATGATCTCGTGCTCCACGGCCACCACGCTGGGATGCAGGCTGCCCGGCATCTTCATGGCATTGAGCAGGGCCTCGTAGTGGAAGGATGCGTCCTCAAGGCGCCCCATGGAACGCAGGAGCAGTCCCTTGTAGAGCACCAGATTCGAGGTTGCTCTCTCGCGATGTTCGAGACAGATTCCGTTGAGCATGGCCAGAGCGGCCGTGCGGCGCTCCTCGTCGACCAAGTGGCGGATGAGCCTCAGGACTGAGTTCTCGTCGAGCTCCACGATCCTGGAGCTGTCCACGTTCAACAGTTCCTCGGCCCGGGCCCAGTCGCCCCGCCCGAGGGCGCACTGGAGGAGTCCGTTGAAGACGGGTTCCTCGTAGAAGCCGTCCGCGTCGCCCTGTCCCAGGCGAAGGAACCAATTCTCGGAAACGTCGAAGAGGCCGAAGGCCAGATAGGAACGGGCCATGGTGAGAAGACGGAAGCCTTCCTCGTGACTGAGGGGCTCGCTTTTCTCCACCCGCCGCTCAAACCAGGCGGCCTCCATTTCCAGTGAATCCATGGGTAGCGCTCTGAAAGTCGACTCCGCGCCGGTGCTGGCGATCCCCAGGGGACCGATCAGCGTCACGAGGACGGCCGCGACGATAAAAGCACTCGCCAGTTTCTTCTCGCTCAAGACGGACGCTCCCTTCTCCGGGCCTGGAAAATCAATTTCCATGCCCGTGGGAAAAAAGCTCCTCATGGCGGAAGATCGCTCCCCGAAGGGCCTCATCGCATCTTACGTAGCTGATGCAATAACAGTGGCTTGCATGGATATCATCAGGTGTCGCTTGATAGACGATGACCCCGGGCGGGGATTCCCGGGGTCATGGGGATGGAGCAGGATTCTGGACCGAAATCAGCCAGCCTCGGTCAATCGTCTTCGATCACCGAAACCTTCTGCTTGAGCTTTTCCCGAAGAGTCTGGCGGCTGATTCCCAGCAGAGTGGCCGCCTTGCTCTTGTTTCCGCCGGTGTATTCCAGGGTACGTTCGATGTGCCTGAGCTCCACCGCGGCCACGGTTTCGGGTCGGTAGGCGCCGGCGAGTTCGCCCTCCAGGGGCTCTCCCTCCCTCACTTCCCGAGGCAGATGGGCGGCCTTGATCTCGTCGCCGCTCTCCAGCAGGAGAATCCGTTCGAACATGTTCTTGAGCTCCCGGATGTTTCCCGGCCAGGCATAGGCCTTCAGGATGTCCAGGACCTCGTAGTCCAGAGGGGTCACCTGCCGACCCAGCTCCTGATTGAAGCGTTCGATGAAAAAGTCCGAGAGCAGGCCGATGTCCTCGGGTCTCTCACGCAGGGGCGGAATGTCGAGGATGATCACCCCGAGCCGATAGTAAAGATCCTGGCGGAAGCCGCCGTCGGCCGAGAGCTGTTTGAGATCCTTGTTGGTGGCCGCCACGATGCGGGCCTTCACCTGCAGATCCTCCAGGCCGCCCACACGCCGGAAGGTGCGGTTCTCGAGTACCCGCAGCAGCCGGGTCTGCAGCTGCAGCCCCATCTCGCCGATCTCGTCCAGGAAGAGCGTGCCCCCCGTCGCCGCTTCGATGAGGCCTTTCTTGCGGGCCTTGGCGTCGGTGAAGGCTCCCTTCTCGTAGCCGAAGAGCTCACTCTCGAGCAGGGTTTCCGGGATGGCTCCGCAGTTGATCTCCACCACCGGCCCCGTGGCGTGGGCGCTGGCCCGGTGGATGGCCCGGGCCACCAGTTCCTTGCCCGCACCGCTCTCCCCCTGGATGAGCACCGTGGTCGCCTGGCTCTGTCCGATCTTCTCGATCTTCCCGAAGAGTTCCTTCATGCGCGGGCTCTCGCCGATGAAGTCGCTGAAGGGATCCTCCCGGTCTCGCTTCTCCCGGAGGGCCTGGTTGGCCTTCTTGAGGCGCCCGGCCTCCAGGGCATTGCGCGCCATGATCCGGATCTTTTCCAGCTTGGGCGGCTTGGTGAGGAAATCGAAGGCGTCCAGCTTCATGGCCGTGACCGCGTCTTCCACCTCGCCGTAGGCGGTGAGGAAGACGGCCTGCCCGTCGAAGCCCGTGGCCCGGGCCTTCTCGAGCAGCTCCATGCCGGTGAGTCCCGGCATGCGCAGGTCCAGGAAGACCAGATCGGGCGCCTCCTCCTGAATCTTGCGAAGGCCCTCCTCGCCGTCGCCGGCCTCGATGATGCGATGGCCCTCCTTCTCGAGGGTTTCCAGCAGGGCGAAACGCAGGGCGGGTTCGTCGTCTACGATGAGGATGGTCTGGCTCACGATGTCTCCTATTGACTCTGACTGGGCGCGGGCTGCAGGTCGATGCTGAACTCCGACCCGCCCTGGGCGCCTTTCCGGTAGTTGATGCTTCCGCCGTGCTCCTGCACGATCTTCAGGCAGATGGCCAGGCCCAGGCCCGTGCCCTCGGCCTTGGTGGTGAAGAAGGGATTGAAGAGGCGCTCCTCGAATTCGGGAGGCACGCCGGGGCCCGTATCCCAGACCGTGGCGATGATGCGCTTGCGGCCTCGTCCCACCGTTCCGTCGCCGATGCGCAGGCCCACGGTCTGTCCCTCGGCGCAGGCCTCCACGGCGTTGCGCAGCAGATTTAGGAAGACCTGCTGCAACTGGCCCCGGTCGGCCCAGACGGCGATGTCCTGGCCGCTCTCGGGCAGCTCGAGCTTCACATTCTTCTTCTCGGCCATGGATCTCACGAGATCCAGCACCGAACCCATCTCCTGGTAGAGATTGAAGACGGTCATCATGGGCTCGCTGGGACGGCTGAATTCGAGCAGGCTCTGCACGATGCGATTCAGGCGCTCGGTCTCGCCCAGGATGCGGTCCACGTAGCCCTTCAGGTCCGCGTCGCCGTCCTCGATCTTGTCGCCCAGGAGTTGGGTGATCATGGAGATGCCGGCCAGGGGATTGCGGATCTCGTGGGCCACCCCCGCCGACAGCTCCCCCAGACCCGCCAGGCGTTCGGCCCGGCGCAGCTCGGCGGTGAGGCGCTTGTATTCGGTGACGTCCTCGAAGACCAGCACGAACTCGACTTCCTGGGGATGACGCTGGAAGAGCCGCGTGGAGCTGACCAGCAGTTCCCGCGGTGGACGGTCCTCCTCCTCGTAGAGCTGGATCTCCCTCTGGATCCAGTCCTCCTCGCCCAGCTCCAGCTCGCCGCCGTCGCCGGCCATGAAGCTTTCGCCGAAACGGAAGGGCCCGCCCAGGGGAAGGCGCTCGCCGAAGAGGTCCAGCGCCCCCGGATTCCGATAGTTGATGGTGCCGAAGCCGTCCACGGCCAGCACCGCCGCGCGGATGCTGTCGAGCACCGTGCGGTTGAATTCTCCCAGTTTCTTGAGCCGGTGGATGGCCTTGGCGTGGGCCAGTTCCTCGCTGAGAATGGTCTGCACGGTCTTGAGGAAGTGGAAATCCTGATCGAAGGCCCCCGCGTCGGGGTAGTGCTTGCGGTAGAGCAGATAGCCCTGGGCGTCCTCGCCGTGTACCAGGGGAATGAGGGTAAGCTCCCAGGAGGAATCGCGGGTCTCCAGGGCCACCTCGTCCAGGAACTCGTCCCCCTCCAGGGCGGCGATGCCCGTGAAGAGGCGCTCCTTGGGGCTCAGGCTCTTGAGTTTGGCGATGGCGCTCTCGAGCAGATCCTCGTCCAGATGCAGGCTGGCGCGGGAGGCCAGGCGCCGGCCCTCGAAGCTCCAGAGGAGCAGGGCCACCCCGGAAAACTTCAGGGTGTTCACGCTGGTGGCCAGGAAATGCTCCAGGGCGTGATCCCAGTTGGACTGGCTACTGAGGTCCAGGCCGAGCTGATACAGGGTGGACAGCTGACTGATGCGCCGGGTGAGCTGGCGATGGAGGTCGTCCAGCTCCTTGCCCGGCTCGGCGAGGTAGCTGGACAGGCGCTCGCGGTTCTCCATGAGCTCCTGGCCGGTCTGCTCCAGGCGCCCGCGCAGGCGCTTGAGCTCGCCGCCGGCCTGCAGACCTTCGGCGAGTTCCCGCAGCAGCTCGTTCCAGGCTCCGTCGCCGAGGGGAAGCACCAGGAGGTCGTCAACGGGCAGGGGCACGGCGGCCCGGTACCAGTCGCGGTCGCCGGTGCCCCGATCGGCCAGGAGCACGAGACAGTCGGGCCGCTCCTGACGGAAACGCTCGATCCAGGTCTGCAGAAGGGGATCTCCGGGGGAATGATCGAGCACCAGCAGATCGGCCTGGAGCTTCAGGGGCGACACCTCGCTCAGCTTCCCGCGGGCGATATCCCAGCCCTCGGCCCGCTCGGGCAGGTCCGAGCCCGGTTCGTCCCCCAGGATCTGCAGCTTCCAGAATCTCGTGCTAGGTTTCAAATCAGTCTCCTTACTCCTTCAATTATCAGGAGCTTCGGAAAACTGCAAGAAAAATGGCCACCGGCTGGGGTGCCGGCGGCCTTTATTCGCAACGGGATGGTATTTCAGGACTTCACGACTGGCAGAAGCCTGTCTGCCAGCTGATGGAGCACATCCTCACTTTCGTAGTAGCCGTTCTCGATCCTTTGACGGACCGTTTCCACGACATCGCGGCGTATCCCCTCGAGACCCCGGTAGGCCTCGTGTAACACTTGGAGAGCCTCCTCACGTTCCGCCCGCGCTCGGGCTTCAGCGCTAATCTCGATCAGCTCGGACTTCGCCCTCGCCGAGGACGCATCTTCGACGCGCTCTCCGCGGGATTCTCCCGAAGCCATCCCCGCTGGGCGCGGATCCGAAGTCTGGCCGTGAATCTTGGCCAGATCGGCGCCACCCCTGGCATCAGGCTTTCCAATCTCCACCATTTACCTCCCGAATAATGGCTTTCACCATGGACCCAGCAAGTGCCGGGCCGCTATGGGACTAGGCGTCCCGATAGGCCTTCTCGGCCTGGCCGCGACGGCGGATCTCCGCCAGCCCCTCCTCGCGGCGTTTCATGCGCTCCATGAGCGAAACCTTGAGCTTCCGGTCGTTTTCGAGGATCTGGAACAGGATCTCCCTCACGCGCCCGGCCGAGGAACCCCAGACCTCCTCGCCGCCCTCGGCCTCGATGGTCAGCATGAGTTCCTTGCGCTCTTCGTTGAGCGATTCCAATCGGTCGAGATCCTTCCGGCGCGTTGCATCGAGTTGCGCCTGGCTGATCTCCTTCAATTTTTCGAAGAGCTCGAGATTGTTCATGGGTTCCTTCCCTATTCCTCGGCCCGGCTATGAGCCAGTTCGTTCCACGCGCCGGACAGCTCCCTCACCACCTGCAAGACTCCTTCCAGCAGTTCGGGATCCTGTTCGAGGATGGCGCGGCTGATGTGATCGAAACAGAACGCGTACAGTCGCCTCAGGTGGCGGCTGATGTCGCCGCCCTCGGGACGCAGCAGCTGGATCAGGTAGTTGACGATGCGCCGAGCCTTGCCCAGGCTCTTGGCCGCCTCCTCCCAATCGCCGTCCTCGAGATTCTGCTTTCCCGCCAGGACGAAACGCGTGAGGCCCTCGTAGAGAAGCAGCAGAAGCTTTTCCGGGTCCGCATCGAGAACCTGGTTCTCCATGTAGGCCTGCCGGGCTTCGCGTCCCTTCTCGGCGCCTCTCAGCTCCAGGATGTCGTTCATTCCACTACGCTTCATTCATCAAGCTCCGGTACTGGATCCGCCCAGCATGGCGAGCACCATGTTGCTCTGATTCTGCATTTCCGAAAGCAGAGTCTCCATGTGCTGGAACTCCGCCAGATAGCGTTCGCGCCGCGATTCCAGACGCTCGTCGATCTCCTCGATCTGCTCCTCGAAGTCCAGGATCGAGGTGCGCATGTCCTCCTGCTTGTGCTCGAGGATGCCATGCACGGGATCGAGGTAGGAATCCAGGGCCCGGTAGAGCCCGTCGCTGACGCCGCTGAAGACCTTCACGCGTCCCTGGGCCTCACCCTGCGCGGCGAGTTCCGTCGCGCTGATGTTCACGAGGATACTCAGGCCGTCGGTGCGGCCGTTCTCCTGGTCGCCGACCAGGTTGCGACCCGATCCCTTGGCGGTCTCCATGCTGCCGTTCACGAGGAAGTAGCCCTCCACGTCGGCGCCATCGGCGGCCGTACCCGTATCGAGTCCCACGTCGGCGTAGATGCTGTCGGCCACCTCTTCCATGGTCACCGTGCTGCTGGCACCCCAGTTCTTGCTCGTGACAACCAGGTGCCCGTTGCCGCCGCCGTCGTCCTCCCAGCTCACGAGCACGTCGTGGCTGCCCAGGTTCTCGTCGGCGTTCAGGGCGCTCTGCATGGCCGAGGCCAGATCGGCCCCGCTGGTGAAGCTCTGGTCTTCCAGGGTGATGAGCTTCGACTCCACCCCGTCCACGCTGAACTTGAAGTTGTGGTTGCTGCTGTCGATGACCAGGGGCGATCCCTCGCTGGGCTCGCTGAAAGACACGCCGGTGTAGGTGCCCCGGGCGGCGGCCTGGGTGATGCGCACCTCGTAGCCCGCCCCCCAGCCCGTGGGAGTCACCCGCGGTCCGGCGTGGGCGAAGGTGATGTCGCCGTCGGTGGCCTCGCCGGTGGAGGCCAGCAGCGAGATGACGTCGTCCAGATTGTTCTCTAGGGCCGAACGCAGGGTCGCCTCGTTGATCTCGATGGTGCCGTCGGTGCTCAGGGTACCGTTGACCGCGGTACCGATGCCGATCTGGCTGAGGTGCTCGAACTCGGAGGTGATGCCCTCCACCGCCGCACCGGCCACCGATCGCAGACGGCTGTCGATGTTCATGGCCGCCCGGTCGCCGATGAGCGGACCTGCCGATTCCAGATCGGCGTCGTAGTCGAACTGGGCGTTCATGTACTCGATCATGTTGTTGTAGTTCTCGACGAAGGTCCCGAAGCGTTCCATGAGCCCGTCGATGTCGTGGTTCACCGTGAGCGTGACGGTCTGGTCCACGTCGGCCGCCAGCAGGTTCAGGGTGACTCCATTGATGAGTCCCGAGATGGTGTTGTCGCTGCTGACGATCTCCAGGGGATCGCTGCCGCCGCTGGTGGAACCGAAGTGCAGCAGGGCATCCTGGGCCGCCTGGATGGTCGAACTCTCGGTATCCACGGTCCAGTCGTCGCCGGCCACGAGGGTACCCGCGCTGAAGCTCAGGGTCATGCCGCCGTGCACGGAAACCGTGTCGCCGGGAGTGTAGTCGGCGGGGATAGTGATCGTGCCGTCCAGCCCCTCGTCGTTGGACCAGTCGATGGTGATCTCGTCGGTACCGAGGGTTCCGCCCGAGGCCACGATGAAGGTGAAGCTGTCGTCGATGTTTCCGCTGTAGTTGCCGCCGCTGGTCACGGTGCTCGTACCGGCGATGGTCCCCGGCACGACGTCGGCCACGCTGCCGAAGATCAGATCGGATCCGCCCGTGAGGTCGGTCTCCACGCCGATCACGTTTTCGGCACCCGGTTCGCTGCCCGTGAGGATGAGCTGCCAGGGCGTCTCGCTGTCGGATGTCTGGATGAGACTGGCCGAGATGCCGGCGTCGGCGTCGTTCACGGCATCAACGAATTCCTGCAGGCTGTCCTCGCCGGCTTCGAGGGTGACCTCGAGCACCTGGTCATCGCCCAGCAGCAGCGTGACCGTACCCTCGCCGAGGGCATCCTCGGGATCGGCGAAGGCCTGGCTCACCACCTGATGATTCTGGGCGATGCGCTGCACGGACATGCTGTAGGTGCCGGCGGCCGCGCCGTCCCCCACCGTGGCCGAGAGAAGGCTTTCGTGGCTCACGTTGCCGATCATGTCGTCGAAATCCGTGCGCAGACGCAGGGAATCGATCTCGGCCTTCAGGCTCGAGAGGGTCGATTCCAGTGCGTCGTAACTGGAAAGTTTAAGCTGATTTTGGGCGATGCGCCCTTCGAGCAGGTAGGCGGGTCGGCGCTCGACTTGAATGAGCTGATCGACCAGGTTCGCCCAGTCCATCCCGCTGACAAGTCCTGATATTGAACTAGATCCAGCCATGTTTCGCTCCCTCCATGGTCTTCTCCCGAGGCCCGGGCGGGCCTCACCTTCGATATCGGTCGTTCGGAGGGGTATCTTGAGGGTTTTCAATGGAAAGATCCCCCCTCCCGGGGAGGGGGGATCCTTTTGATTACCCGGAGTTTCCTGGATTTACTGCCTCGTCCCCTAGCTCAGGAGCTGCAGGACGATGTTCGGAGTGGCGTTGGCGTGAGACAGCATCGCGGAGGCGGACTGAACCAGGATCTGTCCCCGCGTGAAGCTCGCGACCTCGGCAGCCATATCCGTGTCGCGGATCACCGATTCCGCGGCCACGAGATTCTCCTGCGCGATGCGGAGGTTGCTGAGACTGCTTTCCAGGGTGTTGCTCTGGAAGGCGCCCAGGTCACCGCGCACGCCGTTCACATCTTCAATGGCCTTGTCGATGATCGCGATGGCGTCGCTCGCCTTGTCCGGCGAGAGCACCGAGATCTCGGCCAGGCTCTTGAACTGGTTGGTGCCGTCGAAGCGGGAGTCCAGTCCCGTGCCCAGACGGCGAGTGCTCATGTCGGCCATGGACACGTTGGAAGTCTGGCCGGAGTTCGCCCCGATCTGGAAGACCAGGGACTGGTTCGAAACCTGGACCGTCGCCACGGCCGCGCCGGCGGCGCCGCTGTAGTAGACGCGAAGGCCGTTCGCCGGACTGAAGTTGCGGCCGTTCAGCACCGCGCCCACGCCGTCGGCCTGATAGGTGGTGCCGCCGAAGGTGAAGGTGCCTTCGATGTCCTGTCCGACATCGCTGTCCCCGGCGTTGGCAAACCCGCTCTGCGCTCCGGTGAAGTCCTCGTTATCAGAGTAGATCGTATAGTCCTGGGAGGATCCATACTCGAGACTGTCCACCTGGATGTCAGTTCCATCCGTACTTGCCGTTAGGCCAGTGATTTCGGTGTAGTAGTTGATCTTGTCAGCAATCGTCTGCGCGTTGTCGCCTGCATCGAGATCCACGGTGACCGTCATGCCCGTCGTGTTATTGACGATGGTCAGCATTTCGTCGGCAGTGATGCCCGTTATCGCGCCGGAAGAGGTGTTGTGGATCTCGGCTTTTTGAGCCTCCACAGTGATATCAACCGTATACTCGCCTGACTCCGTCAATTCGTTGGCGCCGAGGAACTCCGCGGAGCCCGCGATGACCGTTCCCGTTGTTCCGCCAGTTCCATTGAGCAGTTTCTTGGTCGCGTACTGGGTGTTCTCGGCGATCTGGGTAAGAGTCGCCAGGGCGTTCTCGATCTCCGCCTGGTCCGCGGCCAGGTCGGCGTCGGTCACGGCACCCGCGTTGGCGGCATGGAGAGCCAGTTCTCTCATGCTGTTGAGAATGGAATGGACTTCCGTGAGAGCGCCTTCGGCCGTCTGGACCATGGTGACGGCCAGCTCGCCGTTCTCGATGGCCTGACCGAGACCGGTGATCTGAGCCCTCATGTTTTCGGAGATCACCAGTCCGGCGGGATCGTCGCCGGCCGTGTTGATCTTAAGTCCCGAACTCAGTCTCTCCAGGGACCGGCTCATCTCGAAGTCGTTGCGCGACAGGATGCGATGGGCGTTGATCGCGGAGATGTTGTGGTTGATTCTGAAAGACATTGAAAGCTTCTCCTCAGTTTTCCGCCCCAGGCGGATCCCCTGGTAATCACTCCCCACGGCCTCCGTGCCATGAGGATGTATGAGGTATCGGAGGGAAGGAACGAAACTTGAGGGGTATTCAGCTTCCTTTTGAGAAAAAACGACGGATCATGAGAGAATAAACAACATCATAGGCCTTCCACTTCATTATCAAGCACTTATGAAGATCATGCAGGGCGCTCGAGGCCTCATCCAATACCATGGGTTAAGCTAGGGTAGTCGGGGTAAACAGTGTTCGAATAAAAAAACTCCCCCTCCGGAGAGGGGGAGTTCGGGTTGCTTCGTTCGGGACAGGCCCGCGAGAGTTAGAGCAGCGACAGAACGATGCTCGGCGCGGCATTGGCCTGGGCCAACATGGCCGAGGCGGACTGCACCAGGATCTGACCACGAGTGAAGCTCGCGACTTCCGCGGCCATGTCCGTGTCACGGATCACCGACTCAGCGGCGATCAGGTTCTCCTGGGCGACCCGAAGGTTGCTCAGGCTGCTCTCCAGGGTGTTGCCCTGGAAGGCGCCCAGTTCACCACGCACGGAATTGACGTCGGCGATGGCCTTGTCGATGACCGCGATGGCGTCGGTGGCCTTATCGGCGTCCAGGACGCTGATCTCGGCCAGGGACTTGAACTGGTTCGTTCCGTCGAATCCCGCATCCAGACCACGACCCAGGCGACGCGTGCTCATGTCGGCCATGGAGACCTCGGCGGTCTGGCCGCCATTGGCGCCGATCTGGAATGTCAGGGCCTGATTGGAGACCTGCACCGTACCCACATCGGCACCAGTGGCGCCGCTGTAGTGCACGCGGAGCCCCTCGGCGGGAGTGCTGCTGCGACCCGAGAGGACCGCGCCCACGCCCGTGGCCTGATAGGCCGTGCCGCTGAAGGTGAAGGTTCCGACGACGTCCACGCCCGTGTCGCTGGTACCCGCAGTGGTGAAACCGCTCTGGGTACCGTCGGTGGCTTGCGTGTCCGTGTAGATGGTGTAGTCAGCCGCCGAGCCGAACTCCTGGCTGGTGGCGGTGATGTCCGTACCATCGGTGGTCACGACCAGGCCGGTGATGTCCGTCACGGCGTTCATCTTGTCGGCGATGGTCTGGGCGTTGTCTCCGGCCTCGAGATCAACCGTCACGGTCATGCCGCTGGTGTTGTTCACGATGGTCAGAGTCTCGTCGGCGGCGATGCTGGTGATCGCAGCGGTGTTGCCGGTCACCACGGCGGCCTTCTCGGCCTGAGTGGTCACGGCGATGGTGAAGTCACCCGAAGAGGTCTTGGCGCTGGCGCCCACGAACTGCGCGGTTCCGTCCAGAACCGTACCCGTGGTGCCGCCGGTGCCGTTGAGCAGCTTCTTCGTGGCGTACTGCGTGTTGTCCGCGATCTGCTGCAGGGTGCTCAAAGCGTTGTCGATCTCGGCCTGGTCCGCGGCGAGGTCCTCCGCGCTGACGGCGCCTTCGTTGGCCGCGTGCAGCGCCAGTTCACGCATGCTGTTCAGCAGTGCGTGGACTTCGGTGAGGGCGCCTTCCGCGGTCTGGACCATGGTCGCGGCCAGTTCACTGTTCTCGATCGCCTGATTGAGACCCGTGATCTGGGCGCGCATGTTTTCCGAGATAACCAGCCCGGCGGGATCGTCTCCGGCAGAATTGATCTTCAGACCAGAGCTCAACCTCTCCAGGGAGCGACTCATCTCGAAGTCGTTCCTCGCAAGGATGCGATGAGCGTTGATGGCGGAGATGTTGTTGTTGATTCTGAAAGACATTTAAAGCTTCTCCTTAAGCTTTCCGCCCACCGGGCGGGGTTCCAGGAATTCCGGATACCGCCGGCCTCCGTGCCGATGCGGTTGAAAGTGGTATCGGAAAGAACCCGCGCAACTTTAAGTATATTTACGACTTGCGCGATCCGGCGAGTCGCGTTTGGGCGCTTTGGGGAAGCTTTGGAAATGGGAATCTCTTTTGAGGCCTTATGACCTCCAAAAAAAATTCAGACTAAAACGGCCTGTTCTACTCCTATCGGGGTTTCCGGTTGATGGGACGCACTTTGCCCAGATCTTCCGGCTTGGGCATCTTGCGATCCAGTGCGTCCTTGTTGGCCTCCATGATGGATTGGTAGATCTCCTCCCGATAGACGGGTATTTCCTTGGGGGCCTCGATGCCGAGTTGCACCGTATCGCCTCTGACGTCGACGACGGTGAGTCTCACGTTGTTTCCTATCATGATCCTCTGGTCGCGCTTCCTGCTCAGTACCAGCACGGCGGCTCCTTCCTGTGTGCATGGTGATTCGGCTTCTAGCCGACCTTGAGGCTCTTGCCCTCCACACGAACCTCGGTGGCATCCTCTTCCATAGCGGCCAGGGATTCGTGAGTGGTGTAGGCTCCGCGCTCCAGGATGACCTGCATGGCCTTCCGGTTCTTCACGTTCACCACGATGGGACCCAGCAGGTTGCCCGTGGTGCTCTCGAACTTGCCGCGCCAGGTGCAGAGCACGAAGACCGCCTGATCGTCGTCCCTGCCGATCTTGAGGGCTTCGCGAGTGGGCTCGAGCAGATCGAAGTCGAAATCGTCGCGGAAATTGCGCGGATCGGTGATGAGGAAGTTGATGCCCGGCTCCTCGGTGCTCAGCAGCGCCTTGAAGGCGTGCTCGCCCTCGAAATCGAGGATGAGGAAACGGGTCAGGTGCGGCATTCCCACAAGACCCAGAGGCAGGATGAGAAGGTCCTCCTCCGTGTACTGGATGTCGCCGAAGATGGTATCCTTGATGATCATTCTCCTACCTCTCTACTAAAGGAAGTTCGCCAGCGTGAGCTGGTAGATGTTCGAAGCCAGCAACAGGGAGGCCTGATAGCTGGCTTCGGCGTTCTGATAGAGCATGAGCGTCTCGGTGAGATCGGCGTCGCCGATCTTCGAGAGCGTGTCGGTGAGATTCAGGTTCTTCACTTCGAGGGTGTTCTGGGCTCCCTCGGCCATGGCCAGCCGGCTGCCCACGGTGCCGTGCACGTCGGTGATGTGCTTCTCCACCGCCTCGACCTCGGCCAGGAGGCTCTGTACCGCATCCTGATCGCCGTTTTCCACGGCCTCGCGCAGTTCGAAGAGCACCTCCAGGGGACGCATGGGCACCCCCTTGCCCTCGAGTCCCATGAGACTCGCGGTGAAGTCGTCCTCGAAACCCTTGATCTCGAACATCTCGAAACTGTCGGAGGTCACCGAAAGTCGATTGCCCGAGGGCGAGATCTCCACGCGCAGATCGGGGAACTCGCCTTCGATGAGATCGATGATGTCCCCCACGGACGTGGCGCTGGAGAGATCCAGCTCCTCGAAGAGGGCGTCGTGGCCCACGGCCACCTGGATCTTGCCCAGGGTGATGTCCATGCCGAGCAGATCGGATAGCGGGGTTTCCTCGGTGATGGAGGGATCCAGGTCGCGGGTGATCATGCGGCCCGAATTGTGGGTCCCCTCAATGCCGAGAGCCTGGGCGCTGATGCCGCCCTGAAGATCTTCCACGCTGAGGGGGCCGGTGCCCTCGACGACGAGATTGCGGTCCTCGCCTATCTCCACGGTGAAGCCGGGGAAGGCCTCCTGGATCTTGTCCCGCAGATCCCCCACCGTGCGCAGGCCGCTGAGATCCAGACTCACGCTGGTGCCCGTGCCGTCGGTGATGCGGATCATGCCCAGTTCCACGCCCCGGCCGTCGAAGAGCTGCTCGATCTCCGTGTCCCAGGTGAGCCGGGCGTCCCAGTCCTCGGTGCCGTCGAGGAAGGGCAGCTCCGGACCGAAGAGCTCGTCGCCCGAAACGTTGTAGATGAGCGAGAGTCCGGTGCTGATGGACGTGGACAGGCTGCCGTCGTCGCCGCGGTAGCCGATGCCGCCGTCGTAGCGGTCGAAGGGTTCGGACTGGGTCTTCGTGCCGCCGAAGAGGTAGGAGTTGCCGATGCGCGTGTTGGCGTGCTCAATGATGCCGTCGATGACGCCGTCGATGGACTGGAGCAATCCTTCCAGCTCCATCTCCATGCTGCTGTCAGCGGCGCTGAGGGCCAGCTCCCTGATCGAACGATAATTCTCGCCCAGTCCCGACAGGGCCGTGTCGGCGGCCAGAAGCCATCGATAGGCCGTGTCGGCGTTGCTCTGGTACTGCTCGTTCTGGCTGATGAGTCCGCGCAGCTGCACCATTCGCTGTGTCCCCGCGGGATCGTCGCTGGGGCGAGTGATGCGGCGGGCGATGTCGATGGTGGCCATGCGCTCGTAGGAACGCGCGGCTCCGGTGATGAGCTGTCGATTCAGCATGGCGTGCGTTACTCGCATGATCCTCCTTAGACCGTCGCCAGAATGGAATCGAGGAGGGAATCGGCCACGGCGATGACCCGCGAGGAGGCCTGGAAGGCCGCCTGCACCATCATCATGTTGGCAAGTTCCTCATCGAGACTGACTCCGGTCACGGATTCGAGCCTGTCCTGAACGCCCTGCTTGAAGCGCAGGGACGAATCGTAGAGCTGCCGGCTCGTGGCGCTCTTGGCGCCCAGGCTGCCGATGGTGGCGGCGTAGTAGTCCTCGAGGGTGTCGCCGTTCTCCTCGCTCATGCTCTCGAAGTGCAGGTCGAACATGGCCTCGGCGATGCTGCGTCCGTCGGGCAAGGTGCCCGAGGTGGACAGGAGTTCCGGATTGTGATCGAGCACCTCGTTGATGCTCATGGTCGAGGCGTCGCTGCCCGTGAAGATGTCCACGCCTCCGCCGGAAGCGCCGCCCGCCTCCTGGTGGATGGCGTTGGTCCTCTCCATGACGGCCGCGGCCAGGGTGTCCAGGCGATCCAGCAGTTCGGGGATGCGCTCGTTGAGGATTTCCATCTGGCCCTTGATGGCGCCCGAGGGGAAGTCCACCGACTGGGTCTCTCCGGCCACGTGTACGCTGGCCACGGCGGTGCGTCCGCTGCCCCGCTCGTAGGACACGCTCAACTCCGTGGCCGTGTTGCCCTGCACCAGGGTCCGCGTGCCGATCTGCACGGTGGCCACGCCGCTCTCGGCCTGGCTCCACTCGGCTCCCGTGAGGGCTGAAAGTTCGAAGAGCGCGCTTTGCTGCGCGTCCAGGATGTTTCCCCGCGCGCTCTCCGAAAGGGGTGATCCCACCAGTTCGCTGTTGTAGCGGGCGATCTCGGCCATGAGTTCGTTGGCCTGGGTGACCGTGACCTCCACCTCGTTCTCCAGGAGCTGGCTCTGATAGACGAGTTCGGCGTCGCGGTCGTTGAATCGACGGGCCATCATTCGACCGGACTCCAGGATCAGCGACCGGATGTCCCCCGAGCCGTCCCCGTTCTCGGGGTTCTGGGCCACCTGCCAGGAATCCAGGAACGATGTGATGGAGTCGCCCAGATTGGTCTCGCCCATGACGTCGTCCACGGGCTCGGCGAAGACCAGCTCCAGGATGTCGTAGCCGCTCACCAGGGCAGCCTGCTCACCCAGTTCGGACTCTGCCCGTCCCAGGCGAGACACCATGAACTGGTCGGTGACGCGCTGAACGCCGAGCACTTCCACGCCGTCGCCGCTGGGCCATCCCATGTTGCCCAGGATGGTTCTCGCCCCCATGAGCACGCGCTGGCGGCTGTAGCCGGGCGTGCTCGCATTGGCCACGTTGTGGTTGAGGATCTGCAGGGCCGACTGCTGCACGAAGAGCGCGTTCTTCCCTGTTTCGATGATGCCGAAGAGTCCGGACATTGCCTTCTCCCCTCAAGCCCGCATGGACAGGAGCTTGCCGCTGGCCCCGTCCTCGCCGGGCCGGTCCGCCGTCTCGCCCACGAGATCGGCCAGGATGCGGAAATCTCCCCGCAAGAGATCCAGGCCATGCTCCGCGAGACTGCGGTTCCGATCGTTTATGTTGCGGATGTCGCGACCCAAGCTGCCGATTCCATCAAGTTTCTCCCGCAGCGGCAGAGCCACGTCATCCGCGTAAGTCATGAGCAGGGCCTCGAGCCCCGCATCGCTCCGGTAGCCCGCTTCCACGAGCAGGCGCCCCGTGAGCTCCAGGCGCTTGAGGCCGGCTTCCCGGCCGGACTCCACGCATTCGAGGTTCTTCTGCAGGGCCTCTCCGATCTCCACTGGATCCTGACCCTGCAGGGCGAGCAGGTGGCGGTCCATGGCCAGAAGCAACTGCCGATAGCAGCGAGTTTCCTCGTCCAGGAGCGCATCGAGTTTCTTCAGGGCACTCAGATCAGTCTTCATGGCTCATCCCTGCCTTTTCGAATTGCCTCATGAGCATGTCGGCCAGACCGAGACCGCGGCCGCTGCCGGCGATGTGTTCGGCGAACTGGGCGTCGAGCATGCCTTCGTAGATGTCCATGCCAGGCCCCCTCAGTTCGGCGTCGCCCTCGGGCACCGTGCGTCGCATGGTGGCCAGGAGCTGACGTACGAAGAGTGCCTCGAAATCTTCCGCGGCTTCGCGCAGAGCCTCCGCGTCGGGCTTGCGCGCCGTGTCGCCGGGCATGCCCAGCCGTTTCTGCACCTGGCTCAGGTGCTGGAAGTTCGCCGCCGTGGTTTCGAGACTCTTCATGCCCCTCCTACATGATCAGCAGTTCGGCCTCGAGGGCGCCGGCCGCCTTCAGGGCCTGGAAGATGGAGATCATGTCCCTGGGACTCACGCCCAGTTCGTTGAGGGCCTGTGCCACCTTCTCCACGGTGTTGCCGTCCTCCACCATGGCCAGCTGGCCCGAGGAATCCTGGACCTGGGTGGAGACGTCGGGCACCAGGAGACTGCGTCCCTGGCCGAATGGCGCGGGCTGGCTGGCCGTGTAGCCGGTCTTGATCTCCACGTTGAGATTGCCGTGGGCGATGGCCACGTCCTTGATCGTGACGTGCTGTCCCACCACCACCGTGCCCGTGCGCTCGTTGATGACCACTCGGGCCGCCCGGTCGGTGGAGACCTCGAGGTTCTCCAGGGAGCTGATGAAACCGATGTTGTCGTACTGGTAGTCCTTGGGAATCCAAACCGAGATGCGGGAGGCGTCGCGGGCCTGGGCCAGTCCCGAACCCAGCCTTTCGTTCACCTTGGAGGCCACGTTGGAGGCCGTGGTGAAGTCGGGGCTGTAGAGGACCAGATCCACGCGGTTGTCGCGGATGTATTCGCCCTGGAAGTCGCGGCTCAAGGTCGCGCCGCCGGGAATGCGTCCCACGTTGCTGTTGTTCTTGCGCGAGGAGTTCCCCTCGCCGCCTTCCACGTTGTATCCGCCGATGCTCAGGGGACCCTGGGCCACGCCGTACTGGGCGCCGTCGCTTTCGCGAAGCAGGGGTGTCATGAGCAGGATGCCGCCCTCGAGGCTGCTGGCGTCGCCCACGCTGGACACGGTGACGTCGAGCTGGCCGCCAGCCCGACTGCCCGGAGGCAGCTGCGCCGTGACCATCACCGCGGCCACGTTCTTCATGCGGATCTCGTCGGCGTCCAGGGTGATGCCGAACTTCTCCATCATGCCGGCCACCGAATGGGTGGTGAAGCCCGTGCGCTTGCCGTCGCCGGTTCCGCCGAGTCCCACCACCAGGCCGTATCCGATGAGATGATCGCCCTGCAGACCGTTGATCCGCGCGATGTCCTTGATGCGCGAAGCCTCGGCGCCAGGCAGCGTGCCCGCGATGAGGAGAGCGAGGGTCAGGTTCAGTAGTATTAGCTTCCGCATTGCGCTCCCTAGAAGATCCAGTCCACGGCGCGGGCCAGCAGGCCGGGCCGATGTCCGTTGGCGATCTCGCCCTCGCCCTCGTAGACGATGACCGCGTCGGCGATGGCGCTCGACACGATGGTGTTGTCCGGTCCGATATCCCGCCCGCGGATCAGGCCCGTGACGAGCATCTTGTCTTCCTCGCCGTTGCGGGTGACCGAGCGTGTTCCCTCGATTCGGTACTGTTCTCCGGGGAGCACCTCGACGATTCGCACGCTCATGGTCGCCGTGAGCTGTCCCTTGCGGCTGGTCGTGCCCTTGCCTTCATAGGCGTTCTCGCTGCCCAGGCCCCAGAGGGAGATGAAATCGAGCAGACCGGTGCCGGGCCCTCCGCCGATCTCCGTCTTGTTCTCCGTATCGGTGGAGGCGTCGCTGCTCGAGGTGGAACTCTCGAAGATCTGCACGGTGAGGATGTCCCCCACCCGATGGGCCCTCTGATTCGAGTAGAGGCTTCCGCCGCCCGAATCCCAGAGGCCCGAGGCCGCGGCGCCTGCGACCAGGCACAGGATGCCCATGCAGGCGAAGATCGTGCGGGTCATGAGGTTTCCTCCTGGCTCTCGATGTAGCTCGGGGACACGCGTCCCTCGCCGGTGACGCGGTAACGGCGCAATTCGCCGCTGTCCACGTGGCGCACCGCGACGCGGTCGCCCAGGGTGCCGTCGGCCTGGGCCACGCCCCGCAGGGTCACGGTCACCGCGCCGCGGCTGAGATGGATCTCCACCTCGCGACCGGCGCGCACCATGAGGCCCGCGTCCAGATTGCGATCGGTGAGAGGCGTTCCCTTTTCGATGCGTCGGTTGCAGACCGCGTCCGCGAGGGCTTCGGGCTCGAGAAGCTCTCCGTCGATGAAGAAGGCGTCGCGCTCAGCGTATTCCCAGTTGCGCAGGCTCTCGCCCGGCTTCATTTCCTTCACCGCCACCGGAACCATTTGGGGACGGCGACAGTGGAAGCGCAGGAGGATGTCCTCGTGGAAACCGCGGGAGTCCTCGATGCGCAGACGGGCGCTGCGATTCCTGAAGTCGGATTTGCCCCGTAGGTCCAGTTGCCAGCGGATTCGCGAGTCGGCCAGTCGCACGCTCTCGACCCATCCCTTGATGGCTCCGTCCAGACGCAATCCATCCTCTTCCAGCCGGCGCGCGAGGCGGTCCCGGGCGGCCTCCTTCAGGGGCTCCAGGGACAGGGTCACGGCGGGGCATTCCACCCGCACGCTCTCGGGACCTTCCAGATGGCCGCGCCATCCCCAGTCCCAGAGGCGCCGCTGCAGGCGGGCGCGGCTGATGGTCAGGCTCTCGCCGGGTCGGGGCGCGTCGGCGATCACCCGCTGGCCCTCGGGCACGCCGCCGTTTTCGTGGACCAGATCGGCGAGGCGCAGCTCGGTGCTCTCGCAAACCACCCGTTCCCGGAGCTGGAGGCTCTGGGACCATGCGGGCGCCGCCAGTGCGACGAGGATCAGAATCGTGATGAGTCGCTTCATTTACCTATCGCTTGAGCTGGCCCGCCACGGCGAGCATGTCTTCGGATGTCTGGATGGATTTGGAGTTCAGTTCGTAGGCGCGCTGGGCCTCGATGAGACGGATCATCTCCTCGACCACGCTCACGTTGCTGGTCTCGAGGATGCCCGATTCGATGCTGCCGAAGCCGTCCCGGCCTGCCGTGCCCTCCTGTGCGTCGCCGCTGGATTCGGTGGCCAGGAACAGGTTGTTGCCCACGGCCTTCAGTCCCGCGGGATTGGCGAAGCGGTAGAGGTCGACGCTGCCCAGTTCCTGGGCCTCCTCCTCGCCGGCGACCTTGACCTTGAACTGTCCCTCGCGGCCCACGGCCACCTCCGTGGCGCCCTCGGGCAGTTCGAAGCCCGGAGCCACGGTGAGACCGCCGGAGGTGGTCACCTGTCCCTCGCTGTCGAGGGCGAAGGAGCCGTCGCGGGTGTAGGCGTAGCTGCCGTCGGGCATCTCCACGCGGAAGAAGCCGTCGCCGTTGATGGCCATGTCCAGGGCGTTGCCCGTGACCTGGGTGGGTCCCTGGGTGAAGATCTGCTTGATGTCCGCCAGACGAACGCCATGGCCCACCTGGATGGGCTTCAGGTCCGCTCCGGCGGCCTGGCTGGCGTTGGGCTGCACGATCTGATAGAGGAGATCCTGGAACTCCACGCGGCCCCGCTTGAAGCCCGTGGTGTTCACGTTCGCCAGGTTGTGGGCGATGGTGTCCACGAAGATCTGCTGGGCACGCATGCCGCTGGCGGATGTGGATAGCGCTCTCATCATAGGCGGGTCGTCTCCCTATTCCTTATTTGATGGATCCCACGCGGTTCACGGCGATCTGCAGAGTCTCGTCGGCGGCGTGGGCGGCCTTCTGCGCCATCTCGTAGACGCGATAGGCTTGGATCATGTCGACCATTTCGCGGATGGGATCCACGTTGGATCCCTCCAGGAAGCCCGAGGCCACCTGGATCTCGCCGGCTTCCAGTTCGGTGGTGCCGCCTTCTGCGCGGAAGAGGTTGTCCCCCTCGCGTTCCAGGGTGGCGCCTTCGCCGGGCTTGACGATGCTGAGCTGTCCCGCGGGATTCTCGCCGTCGAGAATGCTGCCGTCGGGAAGGATGCTGGGAATGCTCGACAGCTGGACGCTGCCTCCATCCACCATCACGGGATGCCCCGAGCTGTGGATCAGTACGCCCTGCGAGTCGAGGGTGAAGGAACCGTCGCGGGTCAGGCGAGGTCCGTCCGGAGATTGAACCTGGAAGAAGCCCTCGCCGGCGAGTGCCGCGTCGAGGGGGTTGCCCGTGGCGCTGAGGGATCCGCCGCCCATGTAGGGCGCGCCTTCCACCACGAGATCCTGGGTGGGCAGGTGCGCGGCCTGTCCCGGAGCCAGGGGCGAGGGACGCTCCACGGCCGTGACGCGAGCCAGCTCGCGCCGGAATCCAGGCGTGTTGGCGTTGGCGAGGTTGTTGGCCGTGACTTCATGGCGCCGCAGGTTCACCTGCATGCCCTGACGGCTGCTTTCCAGAGCCTTGATCATTTGCTTCTCCCTGT
The DNA here is from genome assembly GCA_964344565.1 of uncultured bacterium. Taxonomy (GTDB): domain Bacteria; phylum Krumholzibacteriota; class Krumholzibacteriia; order JACNKJ01; family JACNKJ01; genus JACNKJ01. Next base: position 162,597 of record CAYFNT010000005.1, on the reverse strand, counting down.
TCGGTCCCTCTCCCGAAGGGACCGGACGGGAGTCGTCAAACAATCTTCATGCCACGGGTAAAAAAAAGCTAAAGGTCTGGAAAGTGTTGGGACACAACAAAAAAAGAGATGGCAATCCGGTCGGGGAATGCCATCTCAGGAGCAGGGGGGTAATTGTTTCCGTCCCGGACCGTCTCAGCCCAGGAGCATTTCGCTGCCTTTGCGAATGTCCAGGATCTTGTCCAGGTGCATGATGCGGAAGGTTTTTTCCACATGGGGCTGCAGGTTGGACAGGGAAAGGCGCTGGTCGCGTGTCTGAAGGCGGTCGTTGAAGTTGACCAGGAAACCCAGACCCGCGCTGTCGATGTAGGTGAGTTCCTTGAGATCCAGAATTACCTGATCGGCGCCGCCGAGGCAGGATTCCGCCTTCTTCTGCAGCGTAGGGAGCGAAAAGACCTCGATCTCTCCCCTGACTTCCAGAATCACCGTATCGTGTCGTTCGCTCTTTCTAATTTCCATGCTCGTCGTCCACCTTGAGGTCTTGTGCTACACGCGCTTGAAGGCTAGAAGGGTAAGATCGTCCGCCCAAGGTTCCTTGCCGCGGAAGTCGTCGAGATCCTCAAGAATCCCTCCTAGCAATTCCTCTACCGGTTCTTCCCGTTTTTCGGTGAGGCTTTCCTTGAGACGATCCGACCCGTAGCGTTCCCTATTCTCCGAACGGGCGTCGATGGCACCGTCCGAATAAAGCAAAAGAAGGTCTCCTTCTTCCAATGAGAAGGATTTCTCCATGTAGGTCTCTTCCGACCGCAGGCCCAGGGGCAGCCCCTCTCCCGCCTCGAGGTTCTCGAAAGTATCGCCGCCCTTCATGTAGAGAATGGGCTCATGGCCGGCGGTGGCCAGGGACACTTCTTCCCCGTTCTGGCTGAAAATGAGGCAACAGGCGGTAATAAACGACCCCTCCATGCCATCATCGGTCAGGAAGCGGTTGATGGTTTCCAGAAGCTCCGAGGGACCCTTCCCGAGCTGGGCCTGACTCCTGAGCAGAGATCGCAGTCCGCTCATGTGCAGTGCCGCGGGGATGCCCTTGCCCGAAACGTCGGCCACGAAAGCCAGCGTGGTGCCGTCCTCGAGGCTGATCACGTCGTAGTAGTCGCCTCCGACGGACTGGGCGGGAATGCTGAGCCCCGCCATCTGAAGGTGGTCGGTGTTGGGCAATGAGTCCGGCAGGAGCTTCTCCTGGATCTTCTTGGCCACTTCCAGCTGTTCGGCCGTACGCTGGCGCCTCACGTCCTCGACGTGGTTGAGGGCCTTCTGAAGGGCCTGACCGCCGAAGAGCACGCAGGACTCCAAGAGCTGGGTGCGGAGCATGTCGATGTCCATCTTGAGGCCCGAAATCATGATGAGCTCGGCCCGATGGGGCTCCTTGAGCTTGACGGGCACCGAAAGGATGGTCTCGAGGGAGAAGGAGCCGGAGATCTCCCCATCCAGCTGCAGGATCTGCACCGTGTCTCCGTTCCTCTCCTGGGAATCCAGGTGAGGAAGGAACTGATCGGGCAGTCCCCAGGAGACCTTCTCGATCTCCTCGCCCTCTTCGAAGAGCCGGGCGACGCCCACCTCCGCGCCGATGAGGTCCATGCAGAACTTGAGGACGCGGTTGAGGATGAGCTGGGAGTCGAGCTCCGTGAGCATCTGCCCCAGGGATTCGAGGGCCTGGACGTGGAAGACGCTCTCCTCGATGAGCTTTTCCTGCTGCTGCTGGGTCTTGTTCACGTAGATGGCGATGGCCACGTGCTTCAGGAAGGAGAAGAACATCGGATTGGTCCGCGCGAAAGGCGGACTGATCTTGAACTCTCCGAAGGGCTCCCCATCGAGCTCCAGGGGGAAGGACTGGGTTTCGTGTCCCGAACCGATGGAGTCCCAATCGACCATGGTCATGTCCCGGCCGGTGTTGAGTTCGACCTCGAACTCGCTCACCGTGAAGGCGTCGCGCATGATGCGCGTCAGATTGGGATAGAAATCCTCGCTGTCCTGATTGGAGTAGAGCCTTTCCAGCAATCTGTCGATATTGGCGCGCCCGCTCGAACTCATTCGGACCCCTCCTCGGATTGCGCCTGATAGAGCTTGTCGATGTCGGCGAGATCCTGCCTGAGTTCCCACAGCACCGAGGTGAACTTGTCCCGGGGAATGATCAGGGCCCTGATCTCCTGGAGGTGGTCGGTGGCCTCGATCTCGATGCTGAGATCCGGCACGTTCTTCGTGCCGAGGCCCCACTCCTTGAGAACGGAGTTGGCCAGATTGATGAGCACGGCCCCCGCCTTGGGGCGTCCGCCGATGAAGGGGTCGTGATGGAAGCGCACGGCCTCGATGAGAACCTCGGGAATCTTCCATTTGCGGAAAATGTGACGAGCCAGGTCGGCGTGATTGAGTCCGGCCGCCTCGGTCTCTTCCTCGAGACTGATCTCCCGAATGCCTTCCTCGGTGATCAGGAGCTTGTCCAGGATGAGTTTGCCCACGTCGTGAAGAAGTCCGGCCACGAAGGCCTCTTCGGGGCCCAGAACCTTGGTCTTGGCCTCGCGGGCCAGGACCCGACAGGCGATGCCCACGCCCATGGAATGCATCCAGAATCCCCTGTCGGGGAATTGGTAGCTCTTGAACTCCTTGCTGAGCAATCCACTGGAGCTGACGGCGTAGACCATGTTCTTCATGTTGTCCATGCCGATGAGGACCACCGCTTCGCGGATGGTCTTGATGCTTCTCGTACCGGCGTAGAAGCTGCTGTTCGCAACTTTCAGGAGTCGGGCCGTCAGGGCCGAATCCTTCTGGATCACCTCGTCGAAATCGGCGGCGGTGAAGTAGTCCCGGCTGGCCACTTCCAGGAATTCCCTTACCACGTCAGAGAGACTGGGTAGGTCCTCGATCATGGCCAGGGCTTTTTTCTGAAGTGTTTTACGCTCCACATTGCCGAATACGGAATTCGTCGGCATGAGACTCCCTTCTCGGAGGGTGCGGTTCCCCTCGCAAGGGAGTATCGGCTCCTCTGCAGGAGCTCTTGAGGGATAAGAGCTTCGAAGGATTGAGGATTATTCGGAGTTCAGATTCGCCTGTACGTAGGCGTCGAGGCGATCTCGGCTGCTTTCGTCGATATCGTAGAAGAAACAAGCCACGCGGTAGCTTTCCTGTTCCGGAGTCTCCTCGGGCGGCTCGCAGCGGACCACGATGCCTTCCTGGCTGAAGGGCCAGACATCGTCATCGCCCTCGCCGGAGGGAAGACGCACTATCATAGGAAGCTTGGTGCCCTCTTCCATGAAATAGCCGGTTTCGAAATAGACGCCCGAATGGCTGATGTTGAGGGTCGTGCCCAGCAGCGGATGCTCCCGGCCGGGCAGGTCCAGTTCAACTTCGGCCTTGATGTCCAGCCGATCTGCGCCTCTTCGTTCTTTCACTTCAATGCTCCTTCAGGATGGCTCGGGCCGAGTCTCGCCCCTATCCAGATCTTCCTCAAGCAAAAAGTGGATCCTTCGGGTATAGAGATTGGCATCCGTGATGCGCAAAAGGAGCCGGTGTCCGGCCTGGTAGACCTTGCCCGTTCGCTCCCCCCGCATGCGTTCGGCCTCTTCCTCGAAATCGAACCACTCCTCCCCCAGCAGGGCCGCGGGTAGGAAACTTTCCACCCCGCTCCCATCCAATCTCACGATGAGCCCGCCGGCCAGAACGGCCTGAACCTCCGCCTCGAAACACTCTCCCAAATGCCCTCGCGCCCAGAGGATCATCTCCAGTCTCAGGCCTTCCCGTTCCGCCTCCATGGACCGGCTCTCCAGCTCCGTGAGTTCGGCGCCGAGGGCCTCCAGTTCCCGGGGCTCGCGGCCCTTCTTGTTTCGCAGGATCGCCTTGATCTGCCTGTGCACCAGCAGGTCGGCATAGCGGCGGATGGGACTCGTGAAGTGCAGATAGTCCTGCCAGGCCAGACCGAAATGTCCGAGACCTGCCGGGGAGTAAGCCGCGCGCTTCATGGACCGTAGCATCTTGAAGAGCAGGCGCTCCCGATCCGGATGATCGGCGATGGAGGCCGCCAGGCGACGGTAGTCCTCGCTCCTCACGGCACCCTGCCGGTCCCAGGGGATTCCGCGCTTCTCGAGCAGGGCCTGCAGCTGCAGCACGTCCTCCTCGTCGGGTTTCTCGTGCACGCGGTGCAGGGTCGAGATTCGGCGCTCGCGCAGGTATCGGGCCACCTCGCGGTTGGCCGCCAGCATGCACTCCTCCACGATGGCATGGCTGCGCAGGATCTTCGCGGGGGCGAAGGCCTCGACCTGCCCGTCCAGCTCCACGGGCACCCGCTCGGGCAACTCGAACTGGATGGCTCCCTCCTCGGCGCGGCGATTGCGCAGTTGCACGGCCAGGGACAGGAGCGCCCGCAGGGCATCGGCGGTAACGCCCTCGGCCTCGAGGAGCTCATCGGCTTCCTCGTAGCTCAGCCCCGCGCCCACCTGCACGCGGCTCTCCTGGATCACCACGCCCGCGATCTCTCCCCGCTTGTCGAAATCCATGAAAACGCTGAGCGCGGGACGGGGCCTGTCCTCGAGAAGGGAACAGAGGTCCCCGGACAGGCGGGGCGGCAGCATGGGCACGGTGTCCAGATGGAAATAGGTGGAGTTGCCGCGGCGGCGGGCTTCGCGGTCCAGCAAGCCGCCGGGCTGCACGTACTGTGCGACGTCGGCGATGTGAACCCCCAGGCGATGTCCCCCGCCTTCGATGGGTTCGAGGCTGAGGGCGTCGTCGTGGTCCCGGGCGTCGGCCGGATCGATGCAGACCACGAACAGCCCGCTCAGATCCTGGCGATGGCCCCGAAGGAAGGGATCCCGCTCGGCCTGAGAATCGGCCTCCCGCAATACCTCATCGGAGAAGCCGGCATCGAGTCCGTATTCCCCCAGCAGTTGCTCCATGCCGCGGGCGCGCTCGAGTTCCGTGCTCTGGGGAGGATGCGGAGAACCTGCAGGTCGAGCCCGGCGGCGGGGGCTGCCGGGCTCGAGTTCGGGCAAAAGAAAACGCCCCCGATGCTTACGAAGGAGCTCGTCCTCCAGCATCCGGAGCAGAAATCGTCGAAGACGTCGGGCTTCCCCGCGGCCGAGACCCAGTTCCTCTCGGATGCGCCCGGGCAGCAGTCCGCCCGGGTGCCGTCTCAGCAAGGCGAGGATGGATCCCTGGAGATCATCCACGCGGGGATCGACCTACTTCCTCTTCTTATGACGATTCTTGCGAAGACGCTTCTTGCGCTTGTGTGTCGCGATCTTCTTGCGCTTGCGTTTTCTGCCGTTGGGCACGAAAACACCCCTTTCAATCAAACGTTTTTCGGTGGATGGACCGGCGCCCCTGATTTCGCCATTGGAGAGGGATTAATCCTCGATCTTGTCCGCCAGTTCGGGCCGGTTCACGATGGACTTCAAGTCGTTGGACGCCTTGAAGAAGGGAATCAGCTTGGCGGGCACGAAGACCGAGGTCCCCGTCCTGGGATTGCGGGCGCGGCGGCTCCGACGCTGCTTGACCCTGAAACTGCCGAATCCTCTGAGCTCGACCTTGTCGCCGCGGGCAAGGGCATCCCCGATATTGTCGAGGACGAGATTCACCACGATGCCCGTGTCTTTCTTGCTCAGATTGACGTGCTCGGAGATGACTTCGACGAGATCGGCCTTGGTCATTCGTCCCCCTTGGAGGGCCAGTTACCGGAGCCCCCCTGAGGGGCCTTTTCCGCTGCGGCCTTCTCTGACCGCAAGAAGCGCCAAGTTATCACCTAAGCTTCATTTTGTCAAAGGTTTGGAGAGAAAAACTGCATTGGCGGGAGGAATACGATCTGAGGATAAAAAAAGACCCCGCGATTGCCGTAACGCCAAACACGGGAAAGCGCAGCACGCAGTGTGGGAATGGGCCCCCGGAATGAGCACCTACAAACAATGCAGGGTCTATTCGATTGTGTCGGGGGAAGGGATATCAAGAGATGGGCCAGATCGATGGGCGAATGAGCCATAGTCATAGCCACAGCGATTGCAAGACCCTAGGCCCAAGGTCTTCAGTGGTCTCGGAAATCCGAAATGGAGGGAGCTGCCCGAAGACGGTCAATTCTTCCCCCGGGCTGGTAAGCATTTACCCGGCAAGGAACTAGCTAGCCGTCAGCGAGAGCGCGATAGACGGCCTCCAGGGCCGGATCCAGTTCCCGGTCTCGGCGGGCCATGACGGCCCGGGCCGTGGCCAAGGCCCGTTCCACCTCGTGCAGCTCGAGGATGCCATCGCCGGCCCAGGAGAAATCCGAGAGTTCCTTGGGCGGAAAACCCGCGCCGAACCAGTTGCAGAAGGATCCGAGCACGGTGCCCGTGTTCAGGCGGGCGCTGATGGCCAGCTTGCTGTGATCGCCGATGCAACAGCCCAGGAACTGCTGACCCGTGATGAAGGGACGGCCCCGCCAGGTGGCGCGGACCGCCGAGTAGTTGTTCTTCAGGTCGCTGTTGTTGGTGCCCGCGCCCAGGTTCACCCATTCGCCGATGACCGCGTGGCCCAGGTAGCCGTCGTGTTGCTTGTTGGCGTATCCGAGGAAAAGACTCTCTTCGATTTCCCCGCCCAACCGGCACTGGGGACCGGCGAAAACCCCATGCAGAAGCCTGGCCTGGGGACGCACCCGCGTACCCGGTCCCAGGTAGCAGGGACCGCCCAGATAGGATTGGGCCTCGACCTGAGCGTTTTCGGCCAACAGCACCGGCCCCTCCTTCACCGCCACGTCGGGCTCCACCTTCGAGCCGGGCGAGAGGTAGAGTTCGCCGTCCCCCACCTTCCTGGCGCCGGTGACCTCGAGGGCCTCGTTCCACCGGGTGAGGAGCAGTCCCGCGGCGAGCTGGGGCATTTCCCACCAGAAGCGCAGGATCGGTCCGAAGGCGGTCTTCATGGGCTGCGGCGAGGGCAGGGGAATGGAGTCGTCGGTGGCCAGGCTATCCAGGAAGCTCTTCGCGTCGGCGCCGGACAGCTTCCTCGCGAAATTCAGTCCACCGGCCTCGAGAACCTGGCCCCGATTCAGATCGTCCAGGGCCTCGGTCAGCTTGTCGTTGACCGGCAGCAGTCTCGCATCCAGAAGCAGCAGCTCGTCGGCGGCGAAGACGGTCTCCGCGGGACGAGGGGCCAGACCCTGCAGGGCCGGCCGCGCCCAATGGTGGAGCTCGGTGCCGGGCAGGGCACGCCGGAGCAGGGATCCGGGAGTGAAGGGACCGAGGGGAATGTCCCAGACCGGGCGTGAGGTGGCCGGCGGGCCCAGCCAGTCCAGTTCGGCACTCTCGTAGAGGATGATCATCGCGGGCATGTCGCCTCCGCAGGATTAGGATTTTCGCCCGATCACCAGGCCAGCTTCAGTTCGCTCCAGGTCATGGATGAGGAACTTCGGGCCTCCGCCGAAACGTCCTGCCACTTCCAGAGGCGGTAGCCCTGCCCGTCGATGCCGTCCACGGGGATCACGTAGAAGTCGACGAGGTCGCCGATCTCCAGGGCCTCGATGCCCGAGCTGCCACCGGCCCCGTCCAGCACGATGCTCAGATCGGTGGCGTAGCGCCGGCCGATGAGTCCCTCGGGGAAATCGTCGCCGTGGATTTCGTCGCCCTCGGGCTCTTCCCAGTCGCCGACGGGAGAGAAGTCCAGCTCCACGCTGCGCAGGCCGCCGTAATAGCCGTCGCCGCTGGGCTGACCGCTTAGAAGTCGCGCCACATGTTCGAGTTCCTCGCCAAGGTCCCAGCCTTCGCCGTATCCGTCCTGGGCCTCGATGAAGTAGAAGGCGAAGGCCTCGTAGGCGCGGCCGTCGGAGGTGGTCTCCGCGTCGTCGTAGAGCACGCGATCCCGGTAGACCGAGTAGTCGAGGTTCTCCCAGGACGAGACCAGACCCGCCACGAGGGCGTCCGGACTGGCGTAGGGATCGATGGACTCGTCCAGGGGCAGGGTGCAGCCGGTCAGGACGAGCAAGGTCGCTGCGGTGATGAGGATCGGTCGCATGGGATGACTCCGGTCTTGGGTTTCGCGCCCAGACTATCAGGCCCTGGGTCGCGGGCAAGGCATTTCATCGCCGGGCCTTGAGGGAGAACATCATGGGGAAACCTTCCGGATACCCGGGCATGATCCAGCGACCGTCGGACCGCTTCTCCAGAAATGGCAGTGACTGATAGGTGGTGTAGGGAAACTCGCGGAAGCTCTCCAGCTTGAGTCCCGCGGACAGCAGCGCGCCGATGACCCTCGAAAGCGCGTAGGGCCACTCGACGCTGTCCTTGTTCACCACGGTATCCGGATCGGCATAGTCGCCGTCCTCCCCGCCGGCAAAACGCAGGGGCTCGCCGTCGTGGAAGTAAGGATAGAAGGGCCGCGGCTCCTTCACGCCCTCGCGATCGTCCAGGCAGTACAGAAAGGGATGGAACTCGCGCAGATAGAAGAGCCCCCCCGGCTTCAGGAAACGCGCGATCACCTTCCCCCATGCGGGCAGATCGGGCAGCCAGCAGAGCACGCCCGCGGAAGTGAAGACGATGTCGAATTCCTCGTCCAAATGCGAAGGGAGATCGTAGAGATCGCAGCAGACGAAGCGCGCGTCCATGCCGAGCTCGGCGGCGAGGGAACGGGCCTGCTCGATGGCGGGTTCGGAAAAATCCATGCCCGTCACCTTTGCCCCGCGGCGGGCCCAGGAAAGGGTGTCCATGCCGAAGTGGCACTGCAGGTGCAGCAGGCTCTTCCCGGCCAGGTCCCCCAGCTCCTCGAGCTCCAGGGGATCGAGGCTGCAGCGTCCACGCCTGAATTCCTCGAGTCCGTAGAATTCGGACTTCACATGGACGGGCGTCAGCGCGTCCCAGAGCTCCTGATTGGTCTTCGTTTCCTCGCGCATGGCATCACCTCGCGGGCATTGTGGCAGAGCTCGCCCCTTCTGTCACCCTTGACCTTGTGGCCGGGGCAGCGCAGAATGCCCCTGCCGAAAGGAGCGCCATGAGTCGTCCCAGCCGCGAGGATGCCTGGAATCTGCTGTGCGAGTTCAACGAAACCGAAGTGCTGCGCAAGCACGCCCTGGCCGTGGAGGGTACCATGCGCCACTTCGCCCGCCAGCGCGGCGAGGACGAGGAGCTGTGGGGCCTGGTGGGACTGGTCCATGACCTCGACTTCGAGAAATATCCCGAGGAGCACTGCGTGCATACCGAACGGATCCTCCGCGAACGGGACTGGCCCGAGGACATAATCCGCGCCGTGCTCAGTCACGCCTGGGGCGTCTGCACCGACATCGAGCCGAAGAGCGAGATGGAGAAGGTCCTCTTCGCCGTGGACGAACTCACCGGCCTCGTGGCGGCCACGGCCCTGGTCAGGCCGAACAAGAGCATCCACGATACCAAGGTGAAGTCAGTGAAGAAGAAGTGGAAGAACGCCCGTTTCGCGGCGGGGGTGGATCGGGCCACCATCGAGAAGGGCGCGGAAATGCTGGGCGTGGAACTGCCCGATCTCATCTCCGAGGTCATCGAAGGCATGCGAACGGTCGCCCCGGCGATCGGCCTGGACGGTATCGGAACAGACGCCCCCTGAATTTTTCTCATTTTGCTTAGCCAACGTTGACAAATGCCGATACTAAACTAGATTCGAACTATTCAGGATATGATGGTCGTTTAGCTTAGAATATCGAGGTTGACGTGAACGCCCGCAGTTCCAACGATTTACAAGAGATGGCGCGGCAGATTCCCGGTCTGCTCTTCGAGTGTCCGGCGGGCGGCAATCCGCCCGACTGCCCCCTCCACGCCATCCGGAAACTCCCCTACCTCGAACGGGTACAGTGGGCCAAAAGCATGAGCGAGGAGCAGCTCCTGGAAGTCTATCAATTCCACAAGAGCTGCCTGGCCATCAAAGAAGCAGGTCAAGCAAGTTGATTCCTCCAGGTTCAGTCATTGCAGAAACCCTCGCCTTAAGGGCGAGGGTTTTTTTCTGAGTCCGTCTGCTCGTTTCTAGGATTCGTTCTCCACAATTGGATCGCCGGCGTCACCCTGGGGATTGAACTCCAGATGCCGCTTCGTCCGCCGATTGATGCGGAAGTCGAAGACGTCCGGCCGCCCGTAGTGTCCGGCCACATCCAGTTGGAACCGGGGACCCACGAGTTGGTGTCGCTCCACATCGGCGTAGAGGATGGTCTCCTCCTCGTGTGCGGGACCGGCAACGATCTTGCCGTCGGGATCCACGATGACGCTGCCGCCGGTGTTGATCCACTCTCCCACCTTCTCCATGTATTTCTCCTTGAAGGAGAATCGGTCGGGGATGTCGTCCTTCCTCATGGCCGAACAGCAGCCCACCACGAAGCAGCGCGACTCCTTGGCGATGTGCCGCATGCTCGACAGCCACGGCTCGCCGTGGTCCCAGGTCGGCGCGAGGTGCAGCTGCGCTCCCATGGCCGAGAGCGCGTGCCGCGCCAGGGGCATGTAGTTCTCCCAGCAGATGAGCCCGCCCACCCTGGCCGGGGGAGTATCGTAGACCTCGAGGTCCGCCCCGTCCCCCATTCCCCAGACCAGCCGCTCGCCCACGGTGGGAACCAGTTTGCGATGCTTGCCGAGGATCTCGCCATCGGCGCCGAGGTAGAGCAGGGTATTGAACAAGGTCGATCCGCTCGCCTCGCTGTTGCGTTCGTTCACGCCGATGGCCACCGTGACGCCCGCGTCCTTAGCCGCTTCGCAGAGCCGGTCGGTCTCGGGCCCGGGAATGTCGATGGAGTTCGAGTGCAACTGATAGTAGGCATCTCGATGCGGATGCGTGTGTCCCGAAGGTATGAACCAGACCCAGACGGGATAGCCCGGCAAGAACGCTTCCGGGAAACAGGCGAGGGAAGCGCCGTTCTTTCCCGCTTCCGCGATCAGGTCGCAGGCCTTGGCCAGGCTCTGCTGAAGATCGAGGAAAACGGGAGTGGCTTGAACGGCGGCGATGCGAAAGGAATCCTTGGAGAGCATGACGGCCTCGCGTTTCGTGCCCGGGGCACACCTTGAGAATCAGTGCACACTAGTGCCGTGGGCGAGGCGGGTCAATCGTTGGCGTGGAAAACTGCGGCTTCGGCAAAAGGCGAGTTCCCACCTTTCAAATCCGCTAGTCGACGTGGTCAATCGTAGAGGGCCTTGATGGAACTCCAGCTCGTCTCTTCGATGTCGGTGGTCTCCACGGTCACCTTCACGTTGTCGATAGCCGTCTCGCCTTCCACGTAGACGCCTTCGAGGGTGAAGGAGCCGAGACCCGTGGGCAGATCGAAATGGTAGAGCGCGACGCCGCAGCCGTTGTCGCCGTCTTCCCAGTTCGCGAGCACATTGGCTTCGTCCACGAGCAATCCGGCCACATCATAGATTCTCAGGGTCTGGTCGAAGAAGCACTCGATGCCGATTTCGAAGTAGCTGACGTTGGTGCCGAATATGGGGTCGAAATCGATGGTGCAGTTCCAGTTGCCGTGGTCTCCGTCGCTGATGAAGATGCCGCATGGGTTGGTGCCGCGGAAGTCCTCGCCGTGGCCGAACTCCACGACGTACCAGTTCTGCATGTTGGTGTTCTCGGCCAACCAGCGACTGCGCCAGCCTTCGAGAGGATCATCGAAGGTTTCGATGAGATCATCAGCCAGTAAGGTGCCGATCAAGGCAAAAAGCAGTAAGACAGCAAGGAATTGCTTCATGGCTTCGCCTCATTGCGTCAAACAGTGGTTGTCGAAGAATAATCCATATTCTACAGGGGATCGCGTCGGAATACCACTGAGATCGGGGAGTTGAGTCCCATGAAAAAACCCTCACGGTCATCCGTGAGGGGTGTCGGTGGAGCCAAGGAGGATCGAACTCCTGACCTCATGACTGCCAGTCATGCGCTCTCCCAGCTGAGCTATGGCCCCAGAGGAGAGGCAGGATACTAAAAACCCGTTGTAAGTCAAGGCCCGAAAACCCATAATCGCGAGCAGCCCCGGGAGGAAAGATCATGCCATACAAGCGTTTGGCGATTCTCGGGCTGGGTTTGCTCTGCCTACTAGCAGTCTACACCGTCCCGGTCCAGTCCCAAATCGAGGATGCCCGATACGTGGTGGAAATCCCCATCGAGGGGACCATCGAAATGGGCCTCGCCCCCTTCGTGGAACGCGCCCTGGCCGAAGCCGAGGATCGCGGCGCCGACGCCGTGCTCCTGCGCATCGACACCTTCGGCGGTCGCATCGACGCGGCCGTGCGCATCCGCGACGCCATCCTGGAATGCCGCATCCCCACCATCGCCTGGGTAGAGGGTCGGGCCATCAGCGCCGGCGCCCTGATCACCCTGGCCGCCGAGACGGTGATCTTCTCCGAAGGCGCTTCCATCGGCGCGGCCCAGCCCGTGGAGTTGGGCCCCAGCGGGGCCCAGGACACCGGCGAGAAGACCGTGTCCTACATGCGCGGCGAGATGCGGGCCACCGCCGAGGCCCGAGGCCGCAACGCCCGGGTGGCCGAGGCCATGGTCGATTCGGACATCGAGATCGAGGGCCTCATCGAAGCGGGCAAGTTGCTCACCCTGACTGCCGCCGAGGCCGAAGAATGGGATCTGGTGGATCACCGCGTGAAGAATCTCGAAGACCTTCGCGCCTGTCTCGGCTGGGAGGACACCCGCCTCGCCCCCATGGAACCCACCTGGTCCGAACTCCTGGTGCGCTTCCTCACCCATCCCGTGCTGGCCGGACTGCTGCTCTCCCTGGGCGGTCTCGGCCTGCTGCTCGAACTTCGCACGCCGGGCTTCGGCATTCCGGGTCTCGTGGGAATCATCTGCCTGGCCCTCTATTTCGGCAGCCACTACCTGGTGAACCTGGCCGGGAACATCGAGATCTTCCTCTTCCTGGCGGGCATCATCCTGATAGTGCTGGAGGTTTTCGTGATCCCGGGCTTCGGCCTGGCGGGGATTCTCGGCACGGTGGCGCTCATCATGGGCGTACTGCTGAGCCGCCTCGCCCCCCACGGCTCCCCCGGCGATCTCACCGCCGCCCTGGGGGTGATGCTCGGCGCCTTCGGGCTCACCATACTGCTCTTCTTCCTGCTGGTCCGCTATCTTCCCGCCGCCCGATGGATGCACGGCATCGTGCTCAGCGAATCCCATCGACACGAGGAAGGCTTCCACGCCGACCAGCACGAGGATATTCCGCTCATGGGCAAGGAAGGTCGCGCCTATACCGACCTCCGCCCGGCCGGAAGCATCGAAATCGAAGGGAAGCGTTTCGACGCCATCACTCCCGGAGACTATATCGACAAGGGAACTGCCATTCGCGTGGTCGAGATCGAGGCCAACCGCATCGTCGTCGACAAGATCGCGCATGATTCCAACGAAGAAAGGGACGAAGCATGACCATTCCTTTTCTGGCGCTCAGCCTGCAGGTGCTGCTGCTCCTGATCGTACTGCTGATCGTCGTATTGATGATCCTCTTCACCTACTTCATTCCGGTGGGGCTGTGGATCACGGCCTTCTTCAGCGGCGTGCGCGTGAATCTGTTCAGTCTCGTGGGCATGCGCTTGAGGAAGGTGAATCCGACGGCCATCATCCGGCCGCTCATCAGCGCCACCAAGGCGGGGCTGGATCTGAACATCAACGAGATGGAGAGCCACTACCTGGCCGGCGGTAACGTGACCCTGGTGGTGAACTCGCTGATCAGCGCCGACAAGGCCAACATCGACCTCGGCTTCAAGCGCGCCACGGCCATCGACCTGGCGGGACGCAACGTGCTCGAGGCCGTGCAGGTGAGCGTGAACCCCAAGGTCATCACCACGCCCAAGGTGGCGGCCATGGCCAAGGACGGTATCCAGCTCATCGCCCAGGCTCGCGTAACCGTGCGTGCGAACATCGACCGCCTGGTCGGCGGCGCTGGCGAAGAGACGATTCTCGCCCGCGTGGGCGAGGGCATCGTGTCCACCATCGGTTCGGCCAGCGACCACAAGGCGGTGCTGGAGAATCCCGACGACATCTCCAAGACCGTGCTGTCGAAGGGCCTCGATTCGGGCACGGCCTTCGAGATCCTGTCCATCGACATCGCCGACGTGGATGTGGGCAAGAACATCGGCGCGGTGCTGCAGACCGACCAGGCCGAAGCCGACAAGCGCATCGCCCAGGCCAAGGCCGAGGAACGTCGCGCCATGGCCGTGGCGGCCGAGCAGGAGATGGTCGCTCGGGTGGCCGAGATGCGCGCGCGCGTGGTCGAGGCCGAAGCCGAGGTGCCCAAGGCCATGGCCCAGGCCTTCCGCGAAGGCAACCTGGGAATCATGGACTACTATCGCATGCGGAACATCCAAAGCGACACGGCCATGCGCGACAGCATCGCCGAGGACGACCGCGGTGAGAATCAGCCTCCGGAGCAGGAGAAGTGAGACTCTTCCTAGCGGATATCGGAGACCTCATCGGCCCCCTGCTCCTCGTGCTCTTCGCCGTGGCGCCGCGTCTCTTCGGCAAGGGCAAGAAGAAGCCCAAGCCGAAGCCGAGGCCCGCAGCTCCCCCGCCGGCCTATGAGCCTCCGGAGGAACCCGTTTACGTGGAGATGGAGGAGAACACGCCTCCTCCATCTCCCGAGCCGGCCCAGGAGTTGCCCGAGCTGGCTGAGGTGCTTCAGGAGATTTTGGGGCGGAAGCAGTACGAACCGGAACCCGAACCGAAGCTGGAACCCGAACCGGAACCGATGCCTCGGCCCGTGTCCATGGAGCCTCAGCCCCTGGAGCCCATCCGCTGGGACGTGCACCACGGTCTGAAGAAGAGCCAGATCAGTCCGGCGGATTCGAGCGCCCGTCGGAAGCGGCATCGACATCTGATAAGCGGGCGCGAATCCCTGCGCGACATCATCCTGCTGCGCGAGATTCTCGGACCGCCGCGTTCCCTGCAGCCCGTGGAGGATTGGGAAAGCGGAGGATCTTGACAGTGGCGTTTCGATTGATATCCTGACGCCTCCGCCGGAGTGGTGAAATTGGTAGACGCAGGGGACTCAAAATCCCCCGTCCGCAAGGGCGTGTCGGTTCGAGTCCGACCTCCGGCACCCAAACGAAGAAACCCGCCACAGGGCGGGTTTCTTCGTACCAGGACTGAGAACTGAGAACTATTTGAGCAGCATCATGCGGCGGCTTGCGATGGGTCCTTCGCGGGAACCGATCCTCACGAGATAGACACCGCTCGCGAGCGACTGTCCCAAATCATCGCGACCATCCCACTGGAAGACCCTTTCCCCCGCGCTGACGGCGCCGTCATGCAAGGTGCGAACACGCCGACCGGAAGCATCGGTGATCTCGAGGCGGAGGTAGCCTTCTCGATCGATGTGCAGAGGAATCCTCGTTGAGGGATTGAAGGGATTGGGATAGTTCTGGCCGAGACGGAAAACGGACGGCGTCTCTCCCACGTCCACGGCTCCCGCCAAGTCGAGCAGGTCGACGAAGCCGGCCTGATGCACTTCGAAAGTGTCGTGATCCTGAAGGAAATAGACCACGCGGCAGTTCTCGTCCACGTAGAGCGCGTCGAGTGTGGTGCTCACCGAGGCTTCCGCCATCAGTGGCAGAGGACCGCTGAAGCTCACCGCGCTTCCCTCGAAGTCGGGCAGCATGGCGCGCATGATGAATTCATGATGATCGGTGCCGTTGCCGCCGTCGAAGAAGATGTCGCTTTCGGTCACGACCACGTGCAGGCGGAAGTCGCCGTCAGGCAGGGCCACATCGGTCATCGCCGTCACGGTGCAGTTCAACTCCCGACTGCCCTCGTCGTACTCCCCCGACAGCTCCAGGCTCACGCTGGTCGGCACGGCCTTGCGCGCATCGTAGGCGTCCTGGAGTTTCGTCTCGTTGGGAGGCGTGGTCACGGGAAGCAGTCCGTCCGCACGGCCATAGGGCACCGAGGGGATGCCGTAGAACATGATTCGTCCGGTATTGTCATCCATGTTGTGCTGATAGAAGGGATCCTGGCTGTAGGGCCACCAGGCGTTGAAGGCGATGGGCACGATGTCCTCGCGCGCATTGACGAAATCCGCAAAGATCGGATCCACCGATCCACAGGCGGGTCAGTAGGCGTTGGTGAACAACTCCATGAGCACGTTTCGCTCCACGGCCATGGCGGGCGGGACCAGCACCAGTCCGAGCATGAGCATTCCGATCGCGAGCTTCCTTGTCCGCATGTTTCCTCCTGAGGAGATGAGTTATGTCTTGGATGCTCGGGATACGAAATGGATGCTTGGGAATAACAGGATCATGTATTCGAGATTGCCGAAACCTTCCCCTATTTCAACAGGACGAGCTTCCTGCGCTGAAGGCCTTGCCTCTCGCTCTCGAGCCGGACCAAATAGAGACCGCTGCTCACTCTCAGACCCGACTCGTCGCGGCCGTCCCAGCTCACGCGATGATCGCCTGATGGCAGCTTGGAATCCGGGTGCAAACGCCGCTGCAGGCGTCCATGGACATCGTAGATCTCCAGGAGGACCCGCCCCGCCTCATCCAAGCTGAAGCTGATCTCCGTGCTCGGATTGAAGGGATTGGGATGGGCCGACAACTCCATGCTCGCGGGCGAATCCACCGGTGCATCCGTCGCGCCCTGGAACTCGTAGGCTCCCATGTCGAGGCGACCGTTCACCAGCCGCGGCCTTCCGGCCAGATCCAGAGGCGGCAGGCCGAGGCCTGTCGTGTCGGGCGGACCCCGGTCGATGCAGGGCGAGGATTCGAGCAGTTCGAAGGGATGGACGCCTCCCCCCATATCGAACTGGGGTTGGATGTCGATGCAGCCCTCTCCGCCGAAACCGCCCTCGATGTCGCAGTGATTCGTGTAGAATTCCTTGCCCTCGTAGATCTGCTCAGGCCAGAGGTAGTTCGAGGGATTGTCCCACAGGATGCTGCCGGCCGTTTTCGGTTTCGAGACCATGGACATCACCGGCGCGGCCGGCGCGTGGGCTTCGGGATTCAGGTCGACATTGCCCGAGATGGTGCAGGCGATGAGTACGGGATAGGCGTCGGTGCTGTGAATCGCGCCGCCACCATGAAAGGCCATGTTGCCGGTAAGCAGGCAACCCACCAGCCGCGGCGCAGAGGCGCCGATGCAGTAGAGGGCACCTCCCCAGTCGGCCACGTTGTTCCGGATGATGGTATTGACCAGATCCAATTGGGAGAAGCGGTCCAGTTCCAGGGGACCGACCATGGCCGTATCGCGGAGTGCCTTGCTGTACTCGATGACGCAATACTCCAGGCGCGAACGGCCATTCGCGGCCTTCGTAGCCGCGAAGCGCAGACCGTTCCAGGCCCCGGTCAGGGTGGAATCCACGGCGAAGGCTTCCGGATCGGCGCTGGTGAAGTGGATGCGCTCCTCCGCGCTCCCGACCGCCAGGATCCGTCCCTGCACCGCCAGGCGATGATGTCCCTGAAATTCCACTCGCCTGCCCTCGAGCACATTGAGGGTCACGCCGTCGAGCACCTTGACGTCGCCCACCACGCGCACGGTGTCGGCGTCCCAGACGGTATCCGCGTCGATATCACCGGACACTTCCATACTGGATCGATGCAAGCCACCGGCCAGCAGGCTCCGCGGCCCAACGCTCTTCGATTCCGCGTATCCCTCCGGCGGGAAGGTCTGGCAGCCGTAGCCTTCGGCGGGCGAGCCCGGAGCGAGTCGGTAGTCGCCGTTTTCCGGATCGATCATCTGCGGATCCACGCCGATCACATTGTAGTTCGGAGGATGCTCGGCTCCCGGCCAAGACGCCGGCAGGGTTCAACCGTAGTCGCAGAGGATCATGAAGTGGTTGATGGGATCCGCGTTCAGCACGGGATCGCTGTGCCAGCTCCAGTTCTCGATCATGGACGGAAAGGCCACGGCGATGGGCGGCGAGAAGCTGGCGCCGGTGGGCAGCCATTCGCTGGATATGCCTGTGATGTAGATGAAGTCCTCGCCCGTGTTCAGAGGATCCACCACGAGATTGCGTTCGAGGGTGATGCCCGGCCCGCTTCTCTGGAAACGAACGCCGTAGTCATGGGGCTTGTAGAAGGTCACCTGCCGCACCGAACCCCGGGGCAAGACGTAGAGGTCGGCCCAGGTCAGACCGCGGTATCGGATGTTGCCGTTGAGGATGATGCAGTCTTCCACGTCCAAGCGTTCGTTGCAGTAGGACATGATGAGCTGCTCGCCCTGCAGGTCCAGCACCGCGCCGTTGCCGACGATCTTCGTATCGAGGGGCGGATCGCCCACGAGCTGGTCGCTGTAGCAGGGAAGGGTCGGACCGATGTGCAGGCCGCCGGTGTAGATGACGCCGGTCTCGAGGACCAGGAGCTTGTCGTAGCCTTCGCCCGGTCCCGCCTCTTCGAAGGCCTCACGCAGGGTCATGGCATTGGCATTCGTCGCGATGATCAGAACGGCGAGGAGCGCGATCGAGGGCCCAGGCCCGACCTTTCTACCCATGGATAAGGTCATGGCTAAAGTTTAACATTTCAACGCCTTATCCGCGACACCTAAGCTCTGTTCTAGAGGATACATGCGCCCCCGTTCTACTTGAGCATCACCAGAAGAGCGCCCGTCACGAAGGCGCAGACCCACCAGAGATAGGCCAGGCGCGTGTAGAGATGCAGGCGCCGCGAGATGGGCTCACCGGGACCATGGCGAAGGAAGTGACGCCAGATGAGCGCCGCGTCGGTGAGCATTCCGGCCAGGGAGGAATAGCCGAGCAGGCCGTGAAGGGTGAAGAGCGAGTTGGAGGATCCGGCGATCATGAGGGCCGTCGCGAGGATGTCCAGGCCGATGCCCAGGGTGAGAAACAGTCGGACGCGCCCTCCGACGAGACGCGTCCGCTGTTCGAAGTAGACTCCCACCGAGTAGGCGAGCAGGGCGAGAATCACGATGCGCGTGCCCCACATGAGTGTGGCGTTCAAAGCGAACTCCT
Source organism: uncultured bacterium (assembly GCA_964344565.1). Classification (GTDB taxonomy): domain Bacteria; phylum Krumholzibacteriota; class Krumholzibacteriia; order JACNKJ01; family JACNKJ01; genus JACNKJ01. The sequence goes on along the minus strand of CAYFNT010000005.1, from coordinate 143,732 downwards.
AACGGCAACGTGGGTTCTTGCCTTCGGCCCGCGCCTCGTCGTAGAGACCCATGGCGCCGGGCATGTTCGCCTGGAGATCGCGTATGCGCGTCTCCCCCGAGGGATGGGTGGACAGGAACTCCGGCGGCGCTCCGCCGCCCGCGGCCACCATGTTCTGCCACAGATCCACGCTGGCCCGCGGATCGAAACCCGCCCTCGCCATGAGTTCGAGTCCGAGAATGTCGGCCTCGCTCTCGTGGGTGCGGCTGAAGGGCAGCATCACGCCGATGGTGGCTCCGACTCCCAGAAGCTGCAGGATGTTCTCGCGATCCTTGGGATCCTTGTCCCCCATCCAGATCTCGACCACGCTGAGGCCCGCCGTGGCGACGTAGCTGGTGCTGATGCGTTCGTTGCCGTGGCGCGCGATGACGTGCGCGACCTCGTGGCCGATCACCGCGGCAAGTTGGTCTGCGTTCACGGCCACTTCGAAGAGCCCCGTATGCACACCGATGCGACCGCCTGGCAGTGCGAAGGCGTTGGGAGTCTCGTCCTCGAAGATCTGGATTTCCCAGTCGCGTACGCCCGTGGGGTCTTCCGTCTCGGCCAGGATGGCC
>CAYFNT010000005.1:0-143039 GCA_964344565.1 uncultured bacterium | reverse complement strand
CAGGATGGCCACGGCCACGATGATCACCGCCACCACACCCAGTACGATCCAAATAGCTTTCATGACTCCCCCTTTCGGCGCCAGCATAGCCCGCGGAGGGCGACCCCGGCAAGGAGACCTTGATGGCCTGGCCAGGGGCCTATAAGATGGGCCCATGGAACGTCTTCTCGAGCTGGACCGGCAGATCTTCCTCGCCCTCAACGGCGCCGACTGGCCCGGCTGGTGGGACAGGATCTTCATCACCCTCACCCGGGACGAATCCCTCCTCGCGCGCCTGAGCATCCTGGCGCTCTTCCTCTTCCTGCTCTGGATCTCACCCGCCTGGCGACGTCGTGCGCTGTGGCTCATCCCCCTCATCGGGCTGAGCGACTGGCTGAACAGCTCGGTGCTCAAGGACCTCTTCATGCGCCCCCGCCCCTGCCAGGAGATGCTCGAGGGGATGAGACTGCTGGTGGACTGCGGTCCGGCCTACAGCTTCCCCAGCAGCCACGCCGCCAACATGGGAGCCGTGGGGGTTTTCCTGGCCATGGGCGCCAGGAAGGCGGTGGCGCGGCGGGCCATTCTGATCCTGCCGATCCTGGTGGCCTACAGCCGCGTGCATGTGGGAGTGCACTACTTCGGCGACATCCTCGCCGGATTCGCCGAGGGCGCGCTGTTGGCCCTTCTCTGGAACGCCCTGCTTCTGCGCCTGCCCCCTCGCCTTCGCCTCCTGCGGCCGGGAGAAAAGCCCATCCGGGACTCCGAAACCCAATGATCGGTTGCCCGCCGATGGCATGACGGCTAGAATCCCGCATCCTCCGGAGGTCCCGTCATTTCCCATCTGAAACGGCTCTTCCCCTACCTGAAGCCCTATCGCGGCGTGATGTTGGCCGGCGCCTTCTTCCTGATCTGCGCCAACGTCTTCTCGCTGTGGATTCCCCGGCTCGTGGGCGGCATCATCGACGCCCTGCAGAACGCGGGGGAAAGCGGCGTCACCCGCGAGTATCTGGTGCGCCAGGCGCTGTTGCTCGTGGGGCTGACCCTGCTCGGCGGCACGAGCCGCTTCTTCATGCGCTGGCTCATGATCGGCGCCAGCCGCAAGGCCGAATTCGATATCCGCAACGACTTCTTCGAGAAGCTCCTGGGCCTGGACGCGCCCTGGTTCCAGAAGACTCCCGTGGGCGACCTCATGGCCCGGGCGACCAATGACCTGAACGCCGTGCGCATGCTGCTGGGGCCGGGCATCATGTACACCTTCAACATCGCCGTCACCCTCACGGTGGCCCTGGCCCTCATGCTGAGTCTCGACTGGCGCCTCACCCTTCTGTCCCTCACGCCGCTCCCCTTCCTGAGCCTGGTGGTCTTCCGCATCAGCAGCCGCCTGCACAAGGGCTTCGAGATCATCCAGGCCCGCTTCAGCTCCATGACGACCCGCGTGCAGGAGAATTTCTCGGGCATTCGCGTGGTGAAGGCCTTCGTGCGCGAGGAGCGGGAGGTCGAACGCTTCGAGGATGAGAACGCCGAGTACTACAAGCAGAATCTAGCCATGGCCCGGCTCATGGGGCTCTTCCATCCCTCCATGCGTCTGTTCAGCGGCATCGCGGTGATCGTGGTGCTCTACTTCGGCGGGCAGGCGGTGCTGAGCGGGCGCGTCAGCCTGGGGGCCCTGGTCGCCTTCATGCAATACCTGATCCTGCTCAGCTGGCCCATCGCCGCCATGGGATGGGTGACGAGCATCGTGCAGCGGGGCAGCGCCTCCTGGCAGCGCCTGCTGGCCATCCTGGACGCCGAGGCCGAGATCGTCGACGGTCCCCTTCGTCTGGAAGAGGGCAGCCAGGGACGCCTCGAATTCCGGGGCCTGAACTTCTCGGTGGGCGAGACGGAAATCCTCAAGGACATCCATCTGGAAATCCCAGCCGGCGGCAGTCTGGCCATCACGGGGGCCACGGGCAGCGGCAAGTCGACCCTGCTGGGCTTCATCCCGCGCGTCCTGGATCCGCCGCCGGGCACCGTCTACCTGGACGGCCGGGACATCCGCGAGATCAAGCTCGAGGATCTGCGCAGGCAGATCGCCTGGGTGGGACAGGAGCCTCTGCTCTTCAGCGAAACCCTGGAAAGCAACATGGGCTTCGGGGAATCCAGCGCCGAGCGCCTGGCCCTGGAGCATGTGGCCCGGGACGCGGCCATCCTGGAGGAGATCGAGGAGTTCCCCCAGGGCTGGGACACCCTCGTGGGCGAGCGCGGCACCAAGCTCTCCGGCGGACAGAAACAGCGTGTGAGCCTGGCCAGGGCTCTCCTTCGCGGCGCACCCCTGCTGGTGCTCGACGCCCCCTTCTCCAGCGTGGACACCCACACCGAAGAGAAGATCCTCTCCAATCTGGACGGCTACTTCCAGGGCCGGACGGTGCTGCTGGTCAGCCATCGCGCGTCCACCCTGCGCATGGCCGAGCGCATCTGCGTGCTGGAGGATGGCCGCATCGCCGAGCTGGGCAGCCACGAGGAACTGCTGGCCAAGGGAGGGCTCTACGCCGAGCTCCACCAGCGCCAGTTGCTCGAGGACGAACTCGAACGCCGGGAGTTCGGGGCATGAGCGATTTCTTCCAGGAAGACTCCAGCCCGGTGAAGGCCTACGACGCCAGGCTCATGCGTCGGCTCCTCGGCTACCTGAAACCCCAAAGAGGACGGGTGATCTTCGCGGTCACCCTGCTCGCCCTGGCCGCGGGCCTGGGACTGGCCGGCCCCTACCTGGTCAAGGTGGCCATCGACGACGGCATCCTGGCCGGCGATTCGGGCAAGCTGCTCACGGTGACGCTGCTCTACATCCTCTTCCTGGCCCTCGAGTACGCGGTGGCCTACGGACAGGCCATCGTGGTGGCCATGCTCGGCCAGCGCTTCATGTACGACCTGCGCATGCAGCTCTTCGCACACATGGAGAAGCTGTCCATCCGCTTCTTCGACCGCAATCCGGTCGGCCGCCTGGTCACTCGAATGACCGGCGACGTGGAGACCCTCAACGAGATGTTCACCGGCGGCCTCATCGCCATCTTCGGCGACATCTTCCTGCTCGTGGGCATCATGATCTTCCTGCTGGTTCTCAACTGGCGCCTGGCCCTGGTGACCTTCAGCGTGTTGCCCCTCATCTCGATCTTCACCCTCTACTTCCGCACGAGGCTGCGCGAGAACTTCCGCGAGGTACGCAAGCGCATCGCCGCCATCAACGCCTACCTCCAGGAAAGGCTCAGCGGGATCAGCGTGATCCAGATCTTCGGTCGCGAAGAAGCGTCCATGGACAGTTTCCGCGAGCTCAATCGCAAGCACACGAAAGCCCATCTCGACACGGTCTTCAATTTCTCGCTCTTCTGGCCCCTGGTGGAGCTTTCCTCTTCGGTCTCCATCGCCCTGATCCTCTGGTACGGCGGCCTGCGGGTGCTCGGCGGCGATGCGGGCATCAGCCTGGGCGCGCTGGCGGCCTTCATCCAGTACGCGAGGCGCTTCTTCCAGCCCATCAGCGACCTGAGCGAGAAGTTCAACATCATGCAGGCGACCATGGCGTCCAGCGAGCGGGTCTTCGGCATTCTCGACACCGAGCCCGAGATCACCGCCCCCGCGAATCCCACGCCCCTGCCCCGCTGCAAGGGCGAGATCCATTTCTCGGGCCTGCACTTCCACTACGAGGCCGAAAAGGCCGTGCTGCGCGGCATCGACCTGCACGTGAAGCCGGGAGAGCGCGTGGCCCTGGTTGGGCTGACCGGCAGCGGCAAGACCACCCTGCTCAGCCTGCTCCTGCGCTTCTACGATCCCATCGAGGGCGCCATCAGCCTGGACGGCGTGGATCTGCGCGACCTGGCCTCCGGAGAACTGCGCCGTCACCTGGCCCTGGTGCAGCAGGACGTCTTCCTCTTCCCCGGCACCGTGGCCGAGAACATCCATCTGGGGGACGCCTCCATCGGCATGGACCGGGTGCGGGAGGCCGCGGAGACCGTGGGCGCGCACCGATTCATCGAGAAACTCTCGGACGGATACGAGACGCGCCTGGAAGAGCGCGGAGGCGGGCTCTCGACGGGACAGAAACAGCTCATCGCCTTCGCCCGTGCCCTGGCCTTCGATCCGGCCATCCTCATTCTCGACGAGGCCACCAGTTCGGTGGACAGCGAAACCGAGCAGTGGATCCAGGAGGGTCTGGAACGGCTCCTGGCGGGCCGCACGAGCCTCACCGTGGCCCATAGGCTGTCCACCATCCGCGGAGCGGATCGCATTCTCGTGATGCATCACGGGGAACTCGTGGAGGAAGGACGCCACGAGGAGCTGCTGAGGACCGACGGCCTCTATCGCCATCTCTACGAACTGCAGTTCGCCGATCAGGAGCGCACCAACGCCCGCCGGGGCGCCTAGGCCAGGAAGCCGGCGATGCAGTCCACCACGTAGGCCTGCTGCTCCTCGCTGATCTCCGGATAGATGGGAAGCGACAGCACTTCGCCTGCCAGCATCTCCGAAACCGGCAGGCTGGACGGCAGGCCGGGCAGATCCGCGAAGCAGTTCTGGCGATGCAGCGGCACGGGATAGTAGACCGCCGAGCCCACGCCTTTTCCCCGCAAATGCTCCATGAGCTCATCGCGACGAGGCGCGCGGATTGTGTATTGGTGGAAGACGTGCTCGCCACCCTCGGGCAGCGATGGCCGACGAATCAGCTCTGCCGCCGCACTGTCGGCGAACAGCTTCTCGTAGCGGGCCGCGGCTTCGCGGCGGCGGGAGCTCCAGTCGTCGAGGTGACGCAGCTTCACCCGCAGGACGGCGGCCTGCAGCGCGTCCAGGCGCCCGTTGACCCCCACTTCCTCGTGGTGATAGCGACGGCTCTCGCCGTGCATGCGGTAGCTCCGGGCCCGGGCGGCCTTTTCGGGATCGCGGAAGGCGATGAGTCCGCCGTCGCCCGCGCCGCCGAGGTTCTTGCTGGGAAAGAAGCTCACGGCCCCCGCGTCCCCCAGGGTGCCCGAAGCTCCCTCGGACCGCCGCGCGCCGAAGGACTGGGCGGCGTCCTCGATGACCGCCAGGCCTGCATCGGCGGCCCAGTTGCGCAGGCTCTCCATGGGAGCCTGAAGCCCGTAGAGGTGCACGGGGATGACGGCCTTGGCCTTGCTCGAGCGGCGGCGCCAGGCGTCGCCCAGGTCCATGAGGTAGTCCTCGTCCACGTCCACGAAGACCGGCGTGGCGCCCAGATGCACCACAGCCCCCGCCGTGGCGAAGAAGGTGAAGCTGGGCAGGAGCACTTCGTCGCCGGGCCCCACGTCGTTCACGGCCAGGGCGATGCGCAGGGCATCGCTGCCGCTGGACACGCCCACGCAATCGGCGGCGCCCATATACTCGGCCGCTTCCTTCTCGAAGGCCTCCACGTTCGGACCCAGGATGAAGTACTGGCTCTCGAAGACCTCCGCCACCGCTTCCATCACTTCCTCGCGGATGGAAGCGAACTGCGCCTGCAGATCCAGCTGGGGCACCTTCATGCGTCACCTCGTCGGGCTAATGGACAATTCCTCTTAGCAGACCCTCGCCGCGATCTCAAGCAAGGATCGTCTTGCCTCGAGGCGGCGGAGGGATCATCCTCGCAATCTAATGCATCCGGACGCCTACGCCATTCTCGCCGCGCCCAGCAGCGCCGAAACCCGAATCAAGGGTTCGCGATTCCTGGCTCTGGCCTTTCCGGTCGGAGGTGAGGAGGAAGCCCTCGCGATCCGCCGGCGCCTGGAGGACGAGCACAAGGGCGCCAGCCACTACTGCTGGGCCCTCCGCCTGGGTCCGCCGGAAGCGGTGACGGAAAAGCATTCCGATGACGGCGAACCCGCAGGCAGCGCCGGCGCTCCCATGGCGCGGGCCCTGAAGTCCTCGGAGCTCTCCGATCTGCTGGTGGTGGTCATCCGCTGGTTCGGGGGTACCAAACTCGGCGTAGGCGGTCTGATCAAGGCCTATGGCGAGGCCGCGGCCCTGGCGCTGGAATCGGCCCGGCGGGGCGAGCGTCTGGAGAGCCGAAGGCTGAGCGGCAGCTTCCCCTTCGAGATGGAAGGCGATCTGCGGGCCCTGCTGTCCCGCCGCGAGGGAAGCATCGAGAGCCTCGACTACGACGCCGAGGGCTTTCGCCTGCGGGTGGTCCTTCCCGCCTCCCAGGCCGAGGCGCTCAAAGAAAACGTCCGCGACCTGAGCCGCGGACGTCATGAGCTTTCGGATGTGGAGGAATCCGGCGCCTAGGGCAGCAGATTCGAATCGAGCAGATAGTCGATCTCCATGAAATCGGGGGGGAATTCCAGTTCCGTCTCGGTGATGTCCTCGGCGCCTATCATCCAATCCACGTCCCGATAGCTGACGATGCGGATGGGTCCGAGATCGGGCGCCAGCAGGAAGAGCTTGCGGGGCTGGAAGATGGTCACGCGACGATTGCGCTCGGGCAGATAGGTGTCCGGGATGCCCGATTCGCCGGGACCCGCGTCGGGATTGCGCTGGTTGGTCAGATGCACGTCGTACTCGATGCCCTGCATGAGCCACTTGCAGTCGCTGATCACGGTGTCGGCCAGTTCGGGAAAGTAGGTGAGCTCGTCGAAGGAGAAGCGCGAGGCGTAGTCCACGTCCGACACTCTCACCATCTTGTGCACCAGGGAGTAGGAGAAGATGGAATCGGGCCAGAAGCGCGAAGGATCGTTGGGCGGAGAATCGAAGTCGAAATCGACGGGCACTCCGAAACCGAGAGCTTCGCCCATGGAGGCCATGCCCTCGTCGGTGTCTGTGTAATCCTCGATGACCTGGGACCAGCGGGTCTTGCCGAACTCGATGAGATCGAACATGTCCCCGGTCCAGAAGAGGCTGTCGCTCGCCACGTCGGGGTTTTCGCCCAAGTAGCTGATGCCGCTCGCGTCCTTGCTTACCCAGAGCTCGATCTCGTTGATCACGTCCCCCGCGCCGCCGGGTTCGTTCGTGCGGCGCCCGCGAAGCACCTGGGCGGTGCCGTTGTCCGTTTCGGTGCTGCCGTCCAGTTCCAGATGGATGTAGGGCGAATAGAGGAAGTCCAGAGGCGTCTCGCCCTCCCAGTCCAGTTCCGCCGCCATCTGCAGATTGTAGTCCTGGTACTGCAACAGCCCGAAGATCAGGGCCTCGGTCTTGATACGACGCCAATAGGTCCACCAGTTGCCGTCGTCCATGGGCCAGTCGCTGGCCTCCAAGGGTAGGATCACCGGACCGTCGTCCACGGGCCCCGTAGTGGTTTCGTCGTCGGAGCAGGCCGCCAGGAAGAGCGAGAAGACGGTCAGAAGCAGAAGAAGGCGCGGCAGAGTGCCGGCTTTTCCAAACATCTCAATACCTCGATTTGGATCGTGGAATCGGCTGCGGGGGCATGCCGAGGGATAGTAAAACAGGCGTCCGGCCGGGGCAAGCCCTTTTGTTCATTCAGGTTGCAATGAATTCCGCCTCTGGTTAGCCTTCCGGCGACCCAATCTCAGGAGCTCCCATGCGCAGCCTAGCGAAGACTGTCCTTGTCCCCTTATCCCTGATTATCTGGGCCATCCCAGCCCGTGGAAGCTTGGACCCAGACCCCGAGCAACTTATGGCTCATGTGAGGACCCTGGCCTCTGCTCAATTCGAGGGTCGCCTAGTAGGGAGCCAGGCAAATCGCCAGGCCCGCGATTGGATACGACTACAGGCTGAAATGATGGGACTCCAGGCTCCGCCTGATCGACACTCTCCGGAGCACCCTTTTCGGATTCTGGCTTCACGTTGGGAAAGCCTGCAGGCCACCCTGAGCAGCGCTGAGGGCAGCTGGGATCTCTGTTTTAAGAGCGATGGGCGGGTGCCATCCGAATTCGCCTCGTTACGGAACTGGGACTCCTCCCAGGCGGCCCCTCTCTGCTCATTCTCGGAGATTCTGGTGCGGGATTTAAATGCTGGAGCGGGCGAGTCCCCCTCGGATCTTCTGGACGAAGCCGCGGAGGCCGGTGCCAGCGCCCTGTTACTGCTTCCCAACCCTCAGGACACCAAGGGGCTTTTCGGTCGCTATCGTGCCCGAGCTGAAATGGCGGAAAAGACCGTCTACCACCTGCCAGAAACACCGGTCCGTCCGCTACTGCTATACGGTTCCGCAGAGCTCAAGCAGGATCTGGAAGGCCAGGATCCAGGTAGTTTCACACTCACATTGCCCCCGAGCGAACCCTTCCAAATCGAAGGATCTAACCTTCTCTTCGAACTCCCCAGGTCTAGCGATGGACCGCTGATCTTACTCTGTGCTCACTACGATCACCTGGGGCCGGCCGAGTCCGGATATCATCCCGGCGCCAACGACAATGGGAGCGGCGTGGCCGTGCTTCTTGAAACGGCTCGCCTCTTGAGCGCCCGCAAGTACCCGTTCCGCCTGCAATTCCTCTTCACTGATGGCGAAGAAGTGGGCATGCTTGGCGCTCGGCGCTACCTTGAGCACGAAGATACACCGGCTCTCGTCATCAACCTAGACACCGTGGGTCGGGCTGGCGTGGACCACTATCGCAAGCTGCGCGATCCCGAAGCCCTCGATCCCGATCTGCTCATGCTCTGGTCAGATCCGGATGTGTCCGCAGCGCAATCGCTTCAGGAACTGGCAGGAGAGCTTGGCTTCCATCCCAAGCGGGGCGAGGGTCCGGTTTTTGAGCGGGCGGGTGATCACTTCCCCTTCGCTCGGGCGGGCGTGCCGGCCATCTTCCTCTTCGGAGGATTCCATGCGGGCTATCACTCGCCCGAAGACACCAGTGAGCTGGTGCTGCCGGAAAAACTCGCCCGTCTGTGCGAGGTGCTACGCGCTTTTCTCGACGACCTCGCCAAGGCGGAGGTTCCAGGCAATGGATTCTGAGCGGAATCAGTCCCCGTTGAAGAGGTAGGAATTCCAGCTGGGGTGAAGCGAGGGCTTCAGGAATCGTTGGAAGAGCACCGGCGGCAGCCAGTGCGGTTCCCGTGGGATGCGCATCAGCTTCATGTCGGTTTCGGAGAGCAGCCGTCCGCCCTTGTGGCGATTGCAGGGGATGCAGGCCGTGACGCAGTTCTCCCAGGTGGTCGGCCCCCCCTGGGGATAGCTCGGCGTCTTGCGACTCTTGGGGACCACGTGGTCGATGGTGAAGGGCCCCTCCTCGTCCCCGCAGTACTGGCAGCGATAGCGGTCGCGTCCGAAGAGGTTCCGGCGGTTCAGCTTCACCTTCACCACCCGATAGACCCGGTGCGCCACCGAGATGAGCAGGCGGATGATCACGGGGAGCTTCCAGGCGCTCTCGGCCGAGTGCAGCTCCAGATCGGACTCCTCCACGGCCACGGCCTTGCCCTTGCAGAGCAGGATCATGGCGCGGCGGACCGGCACGACGTTCACCGGCTGGAAGCCGGCGTCCAGTACGAGCACGGGTGTCTGGAGTTTGCTCGCTCTCACTTGACCAGGAGGACGCGGCGCGTCATTGCCCCGTCGCCATCCTTCCTCGCCTAAAATCCTAACGAGATCCCACGGGGAATGCAATTGGAGCTTCGGGGGAATTCCGCTTCACGAACTTCCGACGCCCATCAGGACCGCTCGTCCAGGAGCTCCAGGGCGAGTCGCGCGGCTTCCTTTTCGGCGTCCTTCTTGGATCGGCCCATGCCCGTGGCGATCACCTCTCCGCCGATGAGCACCTGGACCCGGAATTCCTTCGAATGGTCCGGCCCTTCGGTGCTCTCCACCCGGTATCGGGGCGGGCTCTGACTCTGGGCCTGCACCTTCTCCTGGAGCAGCGACTTGTAGTTCTGGTGCTCCTCGCTCTCCATGAACTCGCTGCGTCGATCCAGAATGTAGCGCGTCACGATGGGACGCACGGCGCGCAGATCGCCGTCGAGATAGGCCGCGCCCAGCACGGCTTCGACGGCGTCGGCCAGAATGGAATCGCGGGTCGCCCCCCCGCTCTCCCGCTCGTTGGGACTGAGCAGGATGACCTCGCTGAGCCCCAGTTCGGATCCCACCTCCGCGAGCACCTTGCGGCTGGCCAGGAGGCTCTTGCGCATGGTGAGGTCTCCCTCGGCCATGTCGGGATTCTCGTTGAAGAGGGATTCGTTGATGAGCAGCCCCAGGACCGAGTCGCCCAGGAATTCGAGACGCTCGTTGCTCTTGTAGCGCTCGAGTCCGCGATCGTGGATCCAGGAGCGATGGCTCAGGGCGAGCACGAGAAGCTGGAGTTCCTTGAAGCGGTATCCCAGGCGTTCCTGGAAGGCTTCCAGGTCGATGCCGGGAAGCTCCTCGCCGCTGGCCTTGGAGAGGGCGTTCAGGAGCCGTCTCAACCATTCCAGTGCCAGAGTCGCCCTCCCCTTGATGCCGAATCAGCGGCGACCGGGATCCTTGCCCAGAAGCAGCACCACGTTGTGCCCGCCGAAGCCGAGGCTCGTGCTCATGGCCGTCTCCACCGAGTGGTCGATGGCCGTGTTGGGCACGTAGTCCAGATCGCAGTCCGGATCGGGATTCTCGTAGTTGATGGTCGGCGGAATCTTGTCGCGGTCCAGGACCAGGGCGGTGATGGCCGACTCCAGTCCGCCGGCCGCGCCCAGCAGGTGTCCGGTCATGGACTTGGTGCTGCTGACCTTCAGTTTGTCGGCGTGGGCTCCGAAGAAGCCGCGCATGGCCGCCGTTTCGGTGCGATCGTTGTAGGGCGTGCTGGTGCCGTGGGCGTTGATGTAGCCCACCTGCTCAGCTTGGATGCCCCCCTCGCGAACGGCCATGGCCATGGCGTTGCGTGCGCCGAGACCTTCCGGATGGGGCGCCGTGATGTGATGCGCGTCGGCGGTGAGACCCGCGCCGAGCACCTCGGCGTAGATCTTCGCTCCCCGTGCCTTGGCCCGTTCGTACTCCTCCAGGATGAGCACGCCCGCTCCCTCGCCCATGAGGAATCCGTCGCGCTCGCCGTCGAAGGGCCGGCTGGCCCTCTGGGGATCGTCATTGCGCGAACTCAGGGCCTTCATGTTCGAGAAGCCCGCCACGGCCATGGGCGAGATGGTCGCCTCGGCGCCGCCGCAGACCATGACCTCCGCGCGGCCCGCCTTGATCTGCAGGGCCGCGTCGGCCAGAGCGTGGGCTCCGGTGGCGCAGGCCGAAACCACACCGTAGTTCGGTCCGCGGAAGCCGTGACGCATGGAGAACAGGCCGGAGGCGATGTCTCCGATCATCATGGGAATGAAGAAGGGACTCACCCGTCGCGGTCCGCGCTCCACCAGGGCCCGGTGATTCTTCTCGAAGGTCTGGATGCCTCCGATGCCGGATCCGATGATCACGCCGACGGAGTCGCCGTCGGGCTTGTCCTCATGGAGTCCGGCGTCGGCCAGGGCCTCCTCTGCGGCCACGATGGCGAACTGCGCGTAGCGGTCCCAGGTCTTGATCTCCTTGGCGTCCAGAGCGCCGGAAGGATCGAAGTCCTTCACCTCGGCGGCGATGCGCACCGAGTAGCCCTCGACGTCGAAGGCCTGGATGACCCCACCGCCGGATTTGCCGGCGAGCAGATTCTCCCAGGTGCTCTCGCGGGTGTTGCCCACCGGCGAGATCAGTCCCAGTCCCGTGATGACGACTCGACATTCCATGTTCACTCCCGGACGATGGCTCCGACCCTTAGGCAGGAGCGTGCTCTTTCAGATACTCCTTCACGGCGCCCACCGTCGTCAGCTTCTCGGCGTCCTCGTCGGAGATCTCCAGGCCGAACTCCTCTTCGAAGGCCATGATCAGCTCGGTGGTGTCCAGAGAATCCGCGCCAAGGTCTTCGATGAAGGAAGCGCTGTCGGTGATCTGCTCGGTGTTGACGCCCAGTTCCTTCTCGATGATGGCGATGATGCGTTCCTCAATGCTCGGCATTGAAATCCTCCTGAAAGCGGGCCTCGGGCCCAGGTGATTGTATTTTCCTAATCGATGCTTTTTGGGATGTCAATCCCAAGAATCAACTGAGAACTGTGAACTGTGGACTGAGAACCCACTTCCCACGTTCACAGTTCATAGTTCTCAGTTCATAGTTCATAGTTCATAGTTCTCAGTTCTCAGTTCATAGTTCCCAATTCATCCAATCATGGCCATTCCGCCGTTGACGCCGATCACCTGGCCCGTGACGTAGGCCGCGGCGTCGCTGAGCAGGAAGAGAACGACCCCGGCCACGTCGGCCGGCTCGCCAAGACGGCCCAGGGGGATGCCTTCCAGCATGCCGCTGCGGACCTCCTCGGGCAGTTCGGCGGTCATGTCGGTCTGGATGTAGCCGGGGGCCACGGCATTCACCGTAACCTTCCGGCCACCCAGTTCCCGGGCGAGGCTCTTGGTCAGGCCGATCTGTCCGGCCTTGCTGGCCGCATAGTTGACCTGTCCGGCGTTGCCTGTCTGCCCCACCACGCTGGTGATGTTCACGATGCGCCCGGCGCGCCGCTTCATCATGCCGCGGGCCACGGCCTTGCAGAAGTTGTGGGTGCCGGTGAGGTTCACGCCCATGACCCGGTCCCAATCCTCGGCCTTCATTCGGATGTAGATGCCGTCCCGCGTGATGCCCGCGTTGTTCACGAGGAAATCGATGTCCCCCATGTCCTCGCCGACCTTGCCCACCAGTTCGGCCACGGCATCCGCATCGGAGACGTCGCAGCCGTAGCCGCGCACCCTGTCCTCGCCTCCCAATTCCGCCGCCGCGGCGGCGCTGCGATCCGCGTCGGTTCCGACGAGAGCCACGCGCAAGCCTGCCGCCATCAAGGCCTCCGCGATGCCACGGCCGATGCCGCGGGTTCCGCCGGTGACCAGGGCCAGCTTGCCTTCGAATCCGTGGATTTCGCTCATGCTCCGACCTCCTTGCCGTCCTCGGCTTCCGTCCAGGCCTGCAGGGCTTCCAGGGATCCCACCGGACTGACCCTGGCGCTCCTGTCGATACGCCGCATGAGGCCCATGAGCACCTTGCCCGGTCCCACCTCGAGGATGGGCGCATCGTCCACGCCGCGTAGGGCGGCCATGGAGTCGGTCCAGAGCACGGGACTGGTAAGCTGGCGGATCAGCAGTTCGCGCAGGGCACCGCCGTCCCGGGTGGCCTCGGCGGTCACGTTGGGCACCACCGGCACTTCGGCCTCGGCGAAGTTCGTGGCCGAGAGCTTCTCTCCCAGTTCGGCCGCGGCCGAGCCCATGAGTTCGGAGTGGAAGGCTCCGCTCACGTTCAGGCGAACGACCTTCTTCGCGCCGGCCTCCTCGCAGACCTTCATGGCCCTCTCCACAGCGGGCACGGCGCCGCTGATGACCATCTGCTCGGGGCTGTTCAGATTGGCCAGCTGCACCACCTCGCCCTGGGTGGCTTCGGCGCAGCAGCTTTCGAGCTTGGCGCGGTCCAGACCCATGACCGCCGCCATGGTGCCGGGAGTCTTCACCCCGCTCTCGAACATGAGGCGTCCTCGCAGGGCCACGAGATCCAGGGCGTCCTCGAAGGACAGCACCCCCGCCGCCACCAGGGCGGAATATTCGCCCAGACTGTGCCCGGCCGTGACGCTGGGCTTCACCCCGTGGGCGGCGAGCCAGTCGGCGGCCAGGCAACTCATCGCCAGGATGGAAGGCTGTGCATAGCGGGTTTCCGTGAGTTCCTCGAGGGGGCCCTCGAAACAGAGCCGTTTCAGCTCGAAGCCCAGACGCGCCTCGGCGGCATCGATCTTCTCGCGGGCTTCGGGCAGGGCCTCGTAGAGGTCTGCGCCCATGCCCACGAACTGGGAGGCCTGTCCGGGAAAGATCATCGGTCGCTTCATCGTGTCTCCTAGAGCTGGATGAGCGCGGAACCCCATGTGAGCCCGCCGCCGAAGGCCACCATGAGAATCTTGTGGCCCGGCTGGGCGATGCCCTTCCGTCGCGCCTCGTCCAGGGCGATGGGAATGGAGGCCGCGCTGGTGTTGCCGTACTCCTGGATGTTCTTGTAGACCTTTTCCTGGGGGAAATCCAGGCGGCTGGCCAGGGCATCCATGATGCGCACGTTGGCCTGATGCGGGATGAGCAGGTCGATGTCCTCCGCGCTCACGCCCGCCTTGATCAGGGCTTCGATGGCCGCCTGTCCCATGTTCCTGACGGCGTGCTTGAATACTTCCTTGCCCGCCATGTTGATCTTGTTGAGGCCGGAGTCCAGGTTCTCGTGGGTCAGCGGCACGGCGGTGCCGCCCTCGGGGGCGTTGAGCAGATGCATGAGGGAGCCGTCCGAGCGGGTCCAGGTGGACAGGATGCCGTTCTTCTCGGGCTCGCAGGCCTGCAGGACCACCGCTCCGGAGCCGTCGCCGAAGAGCACGCAGGTGCTGCGGTCCTTCCAGTTGGTGATGCGGGTGAGCATTTCCGAGCCGATGACCAGGGCGTTCTTTCCCGCGCCGCTGGCCAGGAGGGCCTGGGCCTGCGAGATGGCGTAGAGCCAGCCCGTGCAGGCCGCGGACATGTCCCAGGCGGAGGCGTTCTTGGCGCCGAGGATCTCCTGCACCACCACCGCGGTGCTGGGGAAGATGTAGTCGCCGGTCACCGTGGCGATGATGATGAAGTCGAGGTCTTCGGGGCTGAGTCCGGCGTCTTCGACGGCGATGCGTCCGGCCTCGCTGGCGTAGTCGCTGTTCTTCTCGTGGTCCTCGATGATGTGACGACGCTTGATGCCGCTTCGGGTGGTGATCCACTCGTCGCTGGTGTCCACGATGCGGCTGAGGTCTTCGTTGGTGAGGATCTTGTCGGGCACGGCGCGTCCGGTGCCGGCGATCCTGACTCCCCACTTGGCGTCCATGCCGATGTCCTCCTAGCCTTTCGCGGCTCCGAGTAGTTCCTCGGTGCGCTCGGCGGTATGGAATTCCTGGAAACGACAGGCGCTGCGTATGGCGTTCATGATCGCCACCTCGTTGCTCTTGCCGTGACTGATGATGACCTGGCCGTTCACGCCCAGGAGCGGCGCTCCTCCGTGCTCGGCGTAGTCGAGTTCGCTTCCCACCTTCGCCAGTCCCGAGCGCATGAGCATGGCGCCGAGCTTGCCCTTGAAGGTTGAGAGCACCGTACCCTTCAGCTTCCGGGTGAGGAAGCCCACCACCGATTCGGCCTGCTTGAGCACCACGTTGCCCACGAAGCCGTCGCAGACCACCACGTCGACCTTGCCGCGGAAGATGTCCTCACCCTCCACGTTGCCCACGAAGTTCAGGGGCATCCTTCCCAGCATCTCGTGGGCGGCCACGTAGAGTTCGCTGCCCTTGCTGCTTTCCTCACCGATGTTGAGGAGACCGACCCGAGGTTCCTCCACGCCCATGACGGCCTCGGCGAAGAGGCGTCCCATGACGCCGAACTGGGCCAGATGTTCGGGCTTGTTGTCGGAGTTCGCACCCACGTCGAGGACCACGCTGCCGCCTCCATCGCCGGGAAACCAGGTGGCGATGGCCGGTCTGAGCACGTGGGGCAGGCGGCCCAGATAGATCAGCGCGCCGGCCACCATGGCGCCGGTGGAACCCGCGCTCACGATGCCTTCGACCTTGCCGGCCTTCAGATCGATCATGCCTTTGGGGATGGGCGCGTCCTTCTTCAGACGCACGGCGCGGGCGGGCGAGTCCTTCATGGTGATGGACTCCTCGCAATGGACGATCTCGAAGCGATCCTCGGGTTCGCCCAGTTCGCGCAGGACTTCCCGTATGGCCGGGGCGTCGCCGTAAAGCACGATCTCCGGCGTCGAGGACAGTTCCTTCGCGGCCTTGATCGCTCCACGTACAAGAACGGGAGGACCGAAATCGCCTCCCATCACGTCCAGTGCGACTCTCACGCGGGCTTAGTCCGTGTCGACCTTCATGACCTGACGGCCGGCGTACCAGCCGCACTCAGGACAGACCGCGTGGCTCGGCTTGCGGGCGCCGCAGTGGCCGCATTTCACGAGGCTGGGAATGCGGGCGCTGGCCATCCACACGGCGCGGGTCATGCGCGAGCGGGACCGGGATTTTCTTTTCTTGGGAACGGCCATGCCTATTCCTGCCTTTCCTCGGAGTCGGAATCCTGCTCCGCCTCCATCTTCGCTTTCAAGTCCATGAGCGGACCCCATCGGGGATCCACCGTCGCTTCTTCCGAGGGCTCCGAGTTCAGATACGCTCCCGAATCGGGATCCAGACCCGCGCAGTCCTCCTGACAGACGAACTGCATGGGCAAGGAGAGCAGCATGCTCTCGCGTATCTTGTCGGTGAGGTCCAGCTCGGCGCTGTCGGCCGGCAGCAGGACCACTTCCTCGTTTTCGTCCTCGTCCAGGCCGCGCACGGCCTTGCTGAGCACCACCAGGGAGAAGTCTCCCTCGAGACTGTCCTCGAACCGCTTGCCGCATCGGTCGCAATGGAAGGGGAAGCTCCCCTCCACGCGAGCCAGTACGTACCAACGCTCGCCGGCGGGGTTCACGTGCACTTCGGCACGCACCTTTCCCTCGCCCACGCGGTCGTCGAAGCCCTCGAGGACAAGCTCGCCGTCGAGTCGGAAGTCCCGACTCCGTTCCCTGACATCCGTAAGTTGAATCTTCATGGAATCTAGCATTTCGCTAGGTGCCGGGGATGGCGGAAGGCTCATGGTAGGGTCGAAGTGCCCCATTGTCAAGGCCTTCCGCCGCCCGCGCTAGCCGAAGATGATGCCCAGTTCCCGCTCGGCCGAGGGGTCCGAGTCGCTGGCGTGAACGCCGTTGTTCTGCAGGCTGCGCCCGTAGAGGTAGCGAATGGTGCCCGGATCCGCATTCTCCGGATTCGTGGCCCCCACCAGGGTGCGAAGATCCGTGACCGCGCTGTCCTTCTCCAGTTGCACGGCCACCACCGGCCCGCTGGTGATATAGGAGACCAGGTCGTCGTAAAAGGGTTTGCCCTCGTGCTCGGCGTAGAAGGCCTTCACCGTCTCGGCGTCCAGCTGCTTCATTTCCAGGCGCTGGATGCGGAAACGGTTGTCGGTAAGGATCTTAAGAATCTCGCCGATGACCTGGTCGGCCACCAGCTCGGGCTTGATCATCAGATAGGTCTGGCTCATGGGTCCTCGCTAGCTGCTTGGGGTATAGATTTCCTGTAGGAGCGGCACGATCTCGCTGGGGATCTTGGCCACGGGAATGCCCACCGAACCCAGCTTCTCGATCTTCTCGGCGGCCGTGCCCGATCCGCCCGATATGATGGCGCCCGCGTGGCCCATGCGCTTGCCGGGAGGCGCCGTCTGGCCGGCGATGAAGCCGACCACGGGCTTGGTCACGTTGGCCTTGATGAAATCGGCGGCCTCCTCCTCGTCCGTACCGCCGATCTCGCCGATCATGACGATGGCCTCGGTGGCGGGATCCGCCTCGAAGGCCCCGAGGCAGTCGATGAAGTTGGTGCCGATGACCGAGTCGCCGCCGATGCCCACGCAGGTGCTCTGTCCGAGCCCGTTCACCGTGAGCTGATGGACCACTTCATAGGTCAGGGTGCCCGAACGGCTGACCAGGCCCACCGGACCTTCGGCCACGATGTTGCCCGGCAGGATGCCCACCTTGGCCTGCCCCGGCGAGATCAGGCCCGGGCAGTTGGGACCGATGAGGCGGGCGTCCTTCTCACGCACCATGGGCATGATGCGGTTCATGTCGTTTACGGGGATGCCCTCGGTCACCGCCACGATGGTGCCGATGCCCGCCTCCACGGCCTCCTGAATGGCGTCGGCGGCCATGGCCGGAGGTACGAAGATGCAGCTGGTATTGGCATCGTCCTTCTGGACGGCCTCGGCCACCGTGTCGTAGACGGGCACGCCCAGGGCCTGCTGACCGCCCTTGCCGGGCGTCACGCCCGCCACGAGCCGGGTGCCGTATGCGGCCATCTGTTCGGCGTGGAAGCCGCCGTCCCGGCCCGTGATGCCCTGGACGACCAGTCTCGTATCCTTGTTCACAAAGATGCTCATGCCGCACCTCCCGCCAATTCGATGGCTTTCTGGACGGCTTCGTCCATGGTTTCCGCGGGAACCAGGTCCGTACCCGCCAACAACTCCCGGGCCTCTTCCTCATTGGTTCCTACCAGGCGCACCACCACGGGCAGGCTGATGTCCGTGCGCTTCTTGGCCTCGATGATGCCCATGGCCACGTCGTCGCAGCGGGTGATGCCACCGAAGATGTTGAAGAGAATGGCCTTCACGTTGGGATCGCGGGTGATGATATCCAGGGCTTTCACCACCTTGTCGGGATTGGAGCTGCCGCCGATGTCCAGGAAGTTGGCCGGCGCGCCCCCGTAGTGCTTCACCAGATCCATGGTGGCCATGGCCAGTCCGGCGCCGTTGACCAGACAGCCCACGTTGCCTTCGAGCTTCACGAAACTGAGGCCGGCCTCCCGAGCCTCGTTCTCTTCGGGTTCGCTCTCCTCGGGATCGCGCCAGGCGGCCAGCTCCTTCTGCCGGAAGAGGCCATTGTCATCCAGGTTGATCTTGGCGTCGATGGCCCAGACCTCGTCATCCGGCGTGACCACCAGGGGATTGACCTCGGCCAGGGATGCGTCCACCGATTCGTAGGATTTCCAGAGCTGCACCAGGATGGCGGCGATCTTCAGGGCCACCTTGCCTTCCGCCACCTGGAAGGCCACCTGCCGGGCCTCGTAGGGAAGCAGGCCTAGACGGGGATTGATGCTGTACTTCACGATCTTATCTGGAGCGGTGCGGGCCACTTCCTCGATGTCCACGCCGCCTGCGGCCGACACCATGAGGGTGGCGCACTGACCGGCCCGGTCCTGCACAATGCCCACGTAGAATTCCCTGGCGATGTCCACGGCGGGCGAGACCAGCACCTTCTTCACGGTGAGCCCCTTGAGGTCCATTCCCAGTATGGCCTCGGCCTTGTCGCGAGCGTCGTTGGGATCGTCGGCAAGCTTCACGCCTCCGGCCTTGCCACGGCCGCCGACCAGCACCTGGGCCTTGACCACGACGAGCCCGCCGCCCAGTTCCGTGGCTGCCTGCTTGACCTCGTCGGCGGTCGTGGCCAGGCGATCGTCCGGAATCGGCATGCCGAATCGCCGGAAGATTTTCTTGGCCTGATATTCGTGAATCTTCAAGAGTGCTCCTCCATCTTCTTGAGTGTCTCCGTGGTGGAAAATCCCGCCTGCATGGGGAAGCGGACCACTTCTCCGCCCCAGGAGCGGACGTCCTCGGCCCCCACGATGTCGACTTCTTCGTACTCGTCGCCCTTCACCAGCACCTGCGGCTTCAGTTCCCGGATGATCTCCAGGGGCGTATCCTCTTCGAAGACCACCACGACGTCCACGGGGCTCAGGTGGGCCAGGAGCCGCGCGCGTTCGTTCTCGCCGTTCACGGGACGTTCGGGTCCCTTCAGACGGCGCACGGATTCGTCCGAGTTCATTCCCACCACGAGCAGGTCGCCGTGCCGCGCCGCTTCCCGCAGGATGGCCAGGTGTCCGAAGTGCAGCACGTCGAAGCAGCCGTTGGTGAAGACGACCTTTCGCCCGCTGCCCCGCTGGGCCTGTGTCCATTCGGCGCCTTCGGCCCGACTGAGCACTCGGCCGGGTGCCGGGGTCTTCTCGGTTTCGCGTCCGTCGAGGATCTCGTCCATGGCCGCGGCCATGAGTTCGTCGATGGACGGGGCGTCGGTGCCCACCCTTCCCACCACGATGCTCGCGGCCAGGTTGGCCAGTCGCGCGCCTTCGTCGAGGCCCGCTCCGGCCGCCATGGACAGTCCCAGCACCGAGACCACGGTGTCGCCGGCGCCGGTGACGTCGAAGACCTTGCGGGCCTTGGCTGGGAATCGGCGCTGCTCCGCGTCGGACTCGAAGAGAGCGATGCCCTCGGCGCCCAGGGTGATCATGAGGGCGCCCAGTTCGAGGCGCTCCATGAGGCCGCGGCCCACGGCCTCCAGGTCCTCGTCGCTGTGGATGGGCTGACCGTAGGAGCCCCCCGCCTCGGCCGCGTTGGGCGTGACCAGATCGGCGCCCCGATAGGCCGAGAAGTGTCCTTCCTTGGGATCCACCACCACCGGCACGCCGAGCTTCTTCGCCTCGGTGATGAGATCGGTGATGAGTCCGTCCTCCATGACCCCCTTGCCGTAGTCCGAGAGGATCACCGCCTTCGCGCGCCGCAGGGCCTCGAAGGACCTGTCGCGCAGCTCGGCCAGCACGGGAGCATCCAGGGGCGACCGGCTCTCTTCGTCGAAGCGGCAGATCTGCTGCCCCGACCCCAGCACGCGGGTCTTCACCGTCGTGGGACGCCCGCCATCCTCAACCAGGCAGTCGCCGGCGATGCCGCGCCGGGCGAGGATGTCCCTCAGTTCCGCGCCGGCCTCGTCCGCGCCGAGCACCGTCGCCAGCAGGGGCTCGGCCCCCAGGGAGACCAGGTTTCGCGCCACGTTGGCGGCGCCGCCCAGCCGCGCGTCCCGACGGGACACGTCCACCACCGGCACCGGCCCCTCGGGGCTGATGCGCTCCACGCGGCCCTCTAGGTAGCGGTCGAGCATGACGTCTCCCAGGACCAGCACGGGCAGGCCGCGCATGGCGCCGAGGAGGTCGCCCAGTCTTTGCGGATTCAGATGGACCGGATTCATGGATCCTCGCGGAAGGGTGGAATTCGCGCAAGCTACCAAGGAAGTAGGGGGGTGTCAAGAAAGGGGCTGGCGGCGGAGCGTGGCGCTATGTATGCTGGAAACGAAGGAGTTACGTAAACACCGTTTCGGAAGGAAGGCCATGAGCCAGGACAATCCCCAGGCCCCCCAGGGCCAGCGCGTGAACATCGAATTGAAGGAAGAGAAGGCCCAGGGCACCTACGCCAACGCCACGGTGGTCACCCATTCCAGCAGCGAGTTCGTCTTCGACTTCGTTCGGGTGCTGCCGGGCATCCAGAAGGCCCAGGTGGTCGAGCGCGTGATCATGGCCGCGCCCAACGCCAAGGCCTTCCTCAAGTCCCTCGAGGGCAACATCGAACGCTACGAGAAGAACCACGGCAAGCTGCCCGAGCCGGCGGCCGGCGGCCCCATGGGCTTCACGCCGGGTTCCAACGTGCCGAGTTGAACTTGAACGTGAACGTGAACGCGGAACTGCAATAGTTCAGGTTCACGTTCAGGTTCAAGTCATCGCGATGGGTCTTCCATCGCGATCCTTCGGAGCGGCCTTCCATCGTTTGTGCATCCAGAACCATTGCTCGGGATGCTCCCGCACCACCGATTCCAGGGCCGCCACATGCCGGGCGGTGAGGCGTTGCACATCCTCCTTGTCGCCATCGCCCTCGGGCAGGATGGGCGGCAGGAACTTCAGTCGAAAGTTCGACCCCTCGCGGATGGGAAAGCCCATGAGGATGGCCGCCCCGCTCTTCAGGGCGAAGTGAGCCGCCCCCGGATGGGTGAGGGTGGCCCGCCCGAACATGGGCACCGTGACGCCGTGCCAGCGGGCTTCCTGATCGCCGGGGAAGAGCACCGTGCCGCCGGCGCGCAGGAGCTTGAGGGTCTCGCGCAGGGCCATGCCCCGCCGCAGGATGCGAAGGCCCAGGCGCTCGCGCAGGCGGTTCATGGCCTCGTCCACGCCGGGGTTGGACAGATCCCCCACCAGCAGATTCACCTCGAGGCCCAGGTGCCGCCCCATGAGCCCGAGCATCTCCCAGTTCCCGAAATGGCTCATGAGCAGGATGATGCCCTTGCCCCGCTCCCGGGCGGCGTCCAGGTGTTCGCGTCCCTCCACTTCGATCTTCTCGAGCACGCCTCGCCGCTTCAGGGCGGGCAGGCCGAAGTACTCGAAGTTCGCCCGCCCGAAGACCCGATAGCAGGCGGCGGCCACGCGCTTCCGCTCGGCCCCGTCCATGCCCTCGCCGAAGGCGATGCGCAGGTTCTCCAGGACCACCCTCCGCCGGATGCGCAGCACGTGGAAGGTGAAGGCACCGAGCACCGCGCCCTTGGCGCTGATCCAGGACCAGGGAAAGAGATTTCCCAGGGACAGGCCCGCGCGAACCAGGCCGAGTTCCATGCGATGCTTCAGTCTCACGCCTTCATCCTCAGGGCGCGGCGCCGCCGGGCGGTCCGGGCAGCACCTGGAAGACGGCGCCGTCGGCGCAGCGCTGGATCTCGAAGAGATTGTAGCGCTTGAAGAGGTCTTCCAATGTGTGGAAGTTCCGCCGGTGCGGGTGCGGGCTCGCCGCATCGAACCAGATCATGTAGACGGGCTCATCGCCCACGAGATGCTCGGCGAAACTGTCCAGCTCTCCGGTGGCCGTCTTGCTGGTGGGATGGTAGGTCGTACGCGGCGAGCGATGGGCCGAGACCTTCGACAGCACGTAGAGGGCCTCGGCCTGATTGCTGAAGCGCAGGCCCTCGGGTGCCGACTCGGCCATCTTGAGGGCCAGGTCGCTGGCCCGCCAGGCCGGACGGGAGTAGTTGATGAGCCCATTGTCGCGGGCCTGCTTCACCACCACCGCCGACTGGGCCGCCGGATAGAGCAGCCAGACGCCCAGCAGCAGGGCCACGAGCTTCACCGCCAGACTCTTGCGGGCCTGGGTCATGTAGGGATCGAGGCTGCGGAAGAGCATGAAGAAGAGCGGCGGATACAGCGGAATCAGGTAGCGCGAATGGATGACCTCGAAGGCGTAGCGGCTGGAGGTGTAGAGGAGGAAGGCCACGTAGATCAGCGTGAAGAGACCGAAGATCCGCAGATCGCGACGCGGGCCTTCACCGTTGCGACGCCAGCGCAGACCCACCCAGACGAGGATGGCCACCAGGGCCAGAAGACCCAGGGTCGAGATGGTGCCGCCCAGCCTTTCGGGTATGAACCACCAGCCGGTCTGTTTGAGGGCCGAACGCAGGTTGAAGAGGAAGGTGAAGGTCGAGGGCGAGCGCTCCCCCGCCGGCGCGCCGGTGAGCGCGAGGTTCCGGACGATCCAGGCCAGGGGCAGCAGGGTGGAAAGGAATCCGAAGAGCAGCGCCCGACCGAGATTGCGCGAGAGTTTGTCTTCCTTCTCCAGCAGCAGAATGATGAAGCCCGTGCCCACCAGGGTGATGCCCACGTAGCGGTCCAGCCAGGCCAGGGTCGCGGTGAGCACCAGCCAGGCGAAGTGGATGGGCTTGCGCTCCCGGGGATCCTGGGCCAGCAGGATCAGGAAGACCGCGCTGAGGAGCACGAAGAGCGGCTCGGTCCAGGCCATGAGCGAGACCCGCAGCACCGGGTAGGCGAAGAGGAAGAGCAGCGAGGCCGCCAGGGCCAGGAATCGGCTATCCAGATTGCGCAGGCTCCAGCGGGATGCCACGAGGATGATGAGGCCGAAGACCAGGGCGTTGATCCACCGGGCGGCGGCGGCGTTCTCCATGCCCAGGGCCTGCCCGGCCGCCAGCAATGCCGGAAATAGAGGGGGCCATGAGCTGTAGGGTTCGCCGTCGTAGCGGGTGAACCCTTCCCCCGCGAGCAGATGGTCGGCCACCGCGAAGTAGCTGGCCGTATCGCTGGTCACGCCGACACCGTGGGGCGCGGTGGCGACGATCACCATGGCCACTCCCAGCAGGGCCAGCAGGATCGGCAGCCAGAGAGCCATTGCCTTGGACTCGGACATCGTCATCCTCCTTTGCTTGCCCGCCGATACTGGAACGGACCGGCTCATCTGGCAAGGAGGGAATCGTCTATCCGAGCACTTCGAATCGGCCCGCGCCCAGGCGCCTCACCCGCCCGTCCCGCTCCCAGCTCTCCAGCATCTCGATGGAACGGGACAGTGTCCATCCGCTGCGCAGGGCCAGGGATTCCAGATCCTCCACGCCCTCGCTGCGGCAGCGGCCGGGGCCCCAGGGCTCCTGGATCTTGGGCACCGATCCCCACTTGAGCAGGTCGAGGACGTCCTGCAGATTCCGCACGGGTTCTCCGCCCTCGAAGAGGATCTGGTTGCTCCCCATGGCGGCGGGATTGAGGGGATTGCCGGGCACCACGCCCACGTACTTCTCCAGGTCCAGGGCATGCTGGGCCGTGCTGCGGGCGCCGCTTTTATCCCCCGCCTCCACCACCACGGTCAGGTCGGCCAGGGCCGCGATGATTCGATTGCGCCGCGGAAAGTGATAGGGCAAGGGGGTTACCCCCGGCGGGAACTCGCTGAGAAGCGCGCCCTTCTCGACGATCCGGCCCGCGAGGTTCCGGTGTTCCGGAGGATACACGCTGTCCAGTCCCCCTCCGAGCACGGCCAGGGTTGCGCCCGTTTCCAGGGCTCCCAGGTGCGCCTCGCCGTCGATGCCGCGGGCGAGGCCGCTGACCACCGTGATGCCCGCGCCGGCCAGTCCCCGCCCGAGCAGACGGGCCATCTCGCGGCCCTGACGGCTACAGCGACGACTGCCCACCACGGCCACGCAGCGCTCCAGTTCCGGCATCTCCCCCAGCATGAAGAGCATGGGTGGAACCTGATCGAGCCGGCTCAGAGCTTCGGGCCAATGGGACTCCCCCGAGAGCAGGATCCGCATGCCCCGACCCGCGGCCGCTTCGGCCTGGTAGTCGAGGATTTCAGGTGGCGGCAGCTTGAGCTCTTCGGTCGACTTCAATTCCCTGAGCAGGGACGGCGCTCCTTCGAGGGTGAGACCCTCATCCGGAAACTTCTTGGGACGATAGAGCAGGCGATGGGCTAGCTCGAGCAGATCGGGCGTGACGGGAATGGGCATGAGGACAGCGAGGCAAGGCGGATGCCCAGGGAACTATTGGCTGGAAACTATTGGCAGGAAACCCTCTCCCCTCGATTACCAGATTTCAGTTACCTGCCGACAGTCAAATCCCTTCACAGGGTTGGAATCACCGTGGCAACACCATGAACACCGCGCCTTCGGGAAAGGCCACGATGGGCTCCAGCCGGTAGACCTCGAGCAATTCCTCGAGGCTGTGGTAGTTCACCCGAGCGCCGGTGCACGGGAAATCGGCGATCCACACGTAGAAGACCGGACGCTTCTCCTCGAAGATGGCGGCGAAGTCGGCGAGCTCCGAGGTGGGCGTGCGGCTGGTGGAATGCATCCAGCGCCGGGGGGCCAGGCGCACGGGCAGGCCCGTGTGATAGTGCACCGCATCGGCGCCGTTGCTGATGAGGATGGCTTCCTCGGGCGATCCCTGGAGCCAGCTCCAGAGGGCCCAGCCGCGGTACTCAAGCGCGCTGAATGCGTCGATGCCGACATGCCGCGCCCCGACCACCCGAGCCATGGTCTGTGCCGCCGGGAAGATCAGCCAGAGGGTCAGCACCGCGGCCAAGAGGACGCGCCCCATGCGCAGCTTCCAGCTCGACATGATCTGGTCCAGCTGGATGGCCATCCAGAGCAAGAGGGGCAGGAAGATCGGAATCAGATAGCGGGATAGTATGGCCTCGAAGGCGAAGCGAGACGATGTATAGAGCAGCAGCATGATGTAAAGTCCGGAGAAGAGCAGGAGTCCTCTTCTAAGTAGCAGGTGGCCCGTTTTCTTTCTGAGGAGGAAGGCAAGCGCGGAGAGGGCGAGAATCAGTGCGATCAGAACCAGGGAGGGCAGAGCCTTTCCCCAGCTCTCAGGAACGATCCACCAACCTGCCTTCAGAAGTCGGCGAAGATTCAGGGCTAGACCGAAGGCCGAAGGTGATCTCTCCCCCGCCATCTGGCCCATGACCTGAAGGTTGCGAATCATCCAGAGCGCGGTGGGCGTGGCCGCCACCAGGCCGAAGACCGCGGCCCTCGACAGACGACGGGGCCAGGACATCCCCTCCGCGAAGAGGATGAAGAGGCCAGCCACGGCCACCAGGGTAAGACCCACGTAGCGCAGCAGCCAGGCCGCCGAGGCCAGGAGGGCCAGGCCGAGCAGCGTTCCCCAGCGGTCCTCCCGCGCCACCTCCGGCAGCTTCAGCAGGAAGACCATGAGCATGAGATTGAAGAGCGGCTCGGTCCAGGCGTGGAAGGCCACGTCCCAGAGTGCGAAGTGCAGCAGAACGACCAGGGCCGCCCAATGGGCCACGAAGCGGTGGCGCAGATTGATCAGCAGCCAACGGGCGAGCAGCCACAGGGTGAGAAAGATCGACAGGGCATTGAGGATGAGGGCCGTGGTCTCGGGTCCGGCCGACAGCCGATGGCCCAAAGCCAGCAGCATCGGATAGAGGGGCGGCCAGCTGGCGTAAGGCATGCCGTCGTGCTGAAGGAAGCCCTGTCCGCGTGTCAGGTTCTTCGCGGTGGAGAAATAGTCCACGCAGTCGCTGGTCACGCCGATGCCGTGGGGAAGGGTCGCGGCGAGCAGGATGAGCACGGCGGCCAGACCCAGCAGGGGCGGCATCCAGCGGGCGACGGAATCGGAGCGTGCTTCCATGCCAGGCTCCTAGAGAGTGGGGATGGGAGAGTCTTCCTTTTCCTCGGGAGGATGGACGAAGCGGTCCATTTCGCGCAAGAGTTCATCCAGGCCCCGGCGGGCCACCGCGCTGATGGCCAGATAGGCCACATTCTTGTCGAGGCCATCGGGCCGGGGCGGCGCTTCGGCCAGCAGATCGATCTTGCTGAGGCAGAGCACTCGGGGCTTCTCGAGCAGAGCCGCGTCGTGTTTCTCCAGCTCCGCCAGAAGGGTCAGGTATTCCCCCACCGGATCCTCGCCCGCGGAATCCACCAGGAAGAGCAGCACCCGGGTCCGCTCGATGTGGCGCAGGAACTCCTTGCCCAGACCCTTGCCGTCGCTGGCGCCTTCGATGAGCCCCGGAATGTCGGCCATGACCAGGCTACGGAAATCGTCCGTGCGCACGATGCCGAGATTGGGCTCCAGGGTCGTGAAGGGATAGTCGGCGATCTTGGGACGCGCCTCGCTCACCGCCGAAAGCAGTGTCGACTTGCCCGCGTTGGGGAAGCCCACCAGGCCCACGTCGGCGATGAGCTTCAATTCCAGCTCGAGGGTGCGCTCCTGCCCTTCCTTGCCGGGCGTGGCCCAATCGGGTGTCTGGCGCGTGGGCGTCTTGAAGCGCGCGTTGCCGTGGCCGCCCTTGCCGCCTTCCGCCACCACCACGCGCTCGCCCTTCTCGGTGAGGTCGGCGATGAGCTCGCCCTCCTCGGCGTCCTTCACGATGGTTCCCGCGGGTACGCGGATGATGGTGTTGCGGCCGGTCTTGCCCGTCTTGTTGGCGCTGCCGCCGGGCTGTCCCTTGGCGGCCTCGTAGACCTGCTGATAGCGGAAGTCCATGAGGGTGTGTAGCTGGGGATCCACTTCCAGGATCACGTCGCCGCCCTTTCCGCCGTCGCCGCCCCAGGGGCCGCCGCGGGGAATGAAACGTTCGCGGCGGAAGGCCACGATGCCGTCGCCTCCCTTGCCGCTCTTCACCCTTATGACGACGCGATCGATGAACATCAGCCGATGAAACGCTCCAGGCGGGTGAATCCGTCTTCGAGTTCGGCCTCGGAAGCGGCGAAGGACATGCGAACCCAGTTGTCCATGCCGAAGGCGTCGCCGGGCACCAGGGCCAGGCCCTCGTCTTCGAGCAGCTGGGTGCAGAATTCCTGGCCGTCCTTCCAGCCGCGCTTCTCGAGCACGGGCGAGGAATCGAAGAAGAGATAGAAGGCGCCTTCGGGTTCGACGAAGGGCAGGCCCAGGGCCCGCATCTTGCCGACCACCATGTCGCGGCGCTTGGAGAACTCGGCGCGCATGGCCTCGACGCTGTCCCATCCCTCGGTGACGGCCTTGATCGCCGCTCTCTGACTGATCTGGCTGGGACTGGACAGGGCCTGGCTCTGGTACTTGGCCAGGGGGGCGATCACCGACTCATCGCCGATGGCGTAGCCCAATCGCCAGCCGGTCATGGCGAAGCTCTTGGACACGCCGGTCACCACCACGGTGCGCTCGGGCATCCAGGGGGCCACGGTGTAGAGACTCTGATGAGGCTCTCCGCCGTAGACCAGGTCCTCGTAGATCTCGTCGGCGATCACGATGAGGTCGCGCTCGCGCACCACTTCGGCGATGGCCTCGAGTTCCCCCTTCGAGTAGACCGCGCCGGTGGGATTCGTGGGATTGTTCAGCAGCAGGATCTTCGCGCCATCGGCCGCCGCGTCCAGTTCCTCGGCGGTGAGTTTCAGACGGTTCTCCATGCGCGTGGTCACGGGCACGGGCACTCCGCCGCGCATCTTCACCATGGCCTCGTAGCTCACCCAGAAGGGCACGGGGAAGATGACCTTGTCCCCCGGATCCAGGAAGATGCTCATGAGATAGTAGATGATCGGCTTGGCTCCGCTGGACGCGCAGACATTGCAGGCGTTCAGCTCCACGCCCCAGCGCTCGCCGTAGAAATCGGCCACGGCCTTGCGCAGGGCGGGCTCGCCGGCGGCGGCGGTGTAGCGCGTGGCACCCGTGCGGATGGCCTCCATGCCCGCTTCGGCCACCAGCTCCGGCGTGCGGAAGTCGGGCTCTCCGGCGGTGAGCGAGACGATGTCGCGCCCCTCGGCCTTCAGGCGATTGGCCAGGGCCGTCACGGCCAGGGTCTTGGATCCCTCGACATTGGCACCCACCTGGCCGAGCTTGTCGGCGAAACGGGGGCTCAGAGTTTCGATGCGATTCATTTTACGGGTCCCTTTCCCATCTCGGTCATCAGATCCAGGACCGGCGCCGTCACGAAGGGAGTGAGATCCCCGCCGTACTCCCGGATCTCCTTCACCAGCGAACTGGAGAGGTAGATGTATTTCTCGCTGGGCATCATGAAGATGCTCTCGAAGCGATCCAGCAGCTTGCGGTTGGTCAGCGCCATGACGAACTCGTACTCGAAGTCGCTGAAGGCCCGCACTCCGCGCAGGACTGCGCTGACTCCGAGCTTCTCCACCTGTTCGGTGAGCAGGGTGTCGAAGGCCACCACCTTCACGCTGTCCAGGCCGACCACGGCTTTTTCCGCCAGCTGGATGCGCTCCTCCAGCGTGAACAAGGTAGTCTTTTCCTTGTTGTCCGCCACCGCGACGATGAGCTCGTCGCAGAGGGGCATGGCCCGCCGGATCAGGTCGAGGTGGCCGCGGGTTGGCGGGTCGAAAGTGCCGGGATACATCCAGCGGTTCATCGCTTTCCTCCCCGAAAGAGGGTCACCTGGCTGTCGCCGAAGCTCAGGGTTCGTCGGACCGAGAATCCTTCCGGCGCGGCGATCTCACGGCCGCCCTCCGACTCGAAGGCGACGACGCCCACCTCGGCCGCGTGGAGTTCGGCGAGGAGTCGAAGGCTCTTCTCGCCTTCCTCGTCGCCGTAGGGCGGATCCATGAGCACCAGATCGGCGCCGCCCTCGGGCCAGTGATTTCTAAGATAATAACGCACTTTCTCTTTGAACACCTTTGTTTGCAGGCCCTCGGCCCGGGCCGCCTCGAGATTCCTTTCGAGGACGTCCATGCTCCGGCGGGAGTGCTCCACGAAGTGCGCGCTCGCCGCGCCGCGACTCAGGGCCTCCAGACCCAGGCTTCCGCTTCCGGCGAAGAGGTCGATGATGTGGCCGTCCTCGAAGTCGCCCTGCAAGACGGCGAAGAGGCTCTCGCGCACCCTGTCCGTGGTAGGCCGAGCGCCGTTCTTGGGCACGAGGAGGCGACGTCCCTTCATGCGGCCGGCGATGATTCTCATTCCAGGGCCCTTCGCTCGGCCACGAGCAGGGCCTCGTGGATGCCTTCGCAGAGCCGGTTGAGCATGTCGCCCAGGCCATCCTCGACGACCTCATCGATGGCCTCCACCCGCTGGGCGGCGGCCTGGTAGAGAGGGCGCCGACGTTCGAAGAGAGCGCGCACGTCCTCGTCATCCTGCTCGAGCAGGGGACGGCTGTGGCGGGAGACCTGCTTGAGCCAGGGGGCCAGGGCCGCCCAGGACCAGTCCAGGAAGACGGTGTAGCCCTGCTTGAGGAGCTCGCGATTGACGGGAGTTTCGATCACGCCCCCGCCGGTGGCCACCACAAAGCCGTCCAGCTTCACGATCTGCTCGAGGGCCGAGGTCTCGCGTGCGCGAAAGCCGCTCTCGCCCTCCGCGGCGAAGATCTCGCGGATGGGCATGCCGGCCTCCGCCTCGATGATGCGATCCAGATCGCGGAAGCTGCGACCGGAGTACTCCGAGAGGAAACGCCCCAGGGTGGATTTCCCCGAGGCCATGAAGCCGACGAGATAGAGATTCATGGGATAGAAATAACTGGATTTCTGGGACTTGCCAAGGGGATTACTCGAACTGCGGACTGTGGACTGAGAACTTGAAGTGCCGGTTCTCAGTTCACGGTTCCTTCGCCCAGTCGCCCCAGAGATCCATGCGTGCGTTGGAGTCGACGGGGTGTCCGCATTGCTTGAGGGTGAGCAGTATGGCGCCCCGGTGATGGCTCTCGTGGCTGATCAGGTAGGCCACCGTGGTCGCGGCCCCGCCCTTCATGGTGCGGAAGCCCTTCTCCCCCATCTTCGCGATCCACTTCTCGATGCGTTTCGAACTGTCGGCGAGGGCGGCCTTCAGCTCCTTCTTCGAGGGCGACTCCTTGGGATCAAAAAGCGTGGCGCCCTCGGCCAGGGACTTCGCCCGGCTCTTCAGTTGATAGACGCGCACGTATTGCAGATGGGCGAGTTGCCGGGCCACGTCGCGGCCTCCACGGGTGGACAAGGTCGCCGCCATGCCCTCGGCATCGATGGCATCGATGAGCTTCAGCAGGATCTTCTGGTTCAGCTTCCAGGCGGTGACGAGTTCATCGCCCATGGCTAGCGCTTCGCGATCTGACGCAGATGACGCTTCCAGGCCGCCTTCAGATCCTTCAGGGTCACGGCTCCGAACTGCTCCAGCACGGCGTCGGCGAGCACGAGGGCGCACATGGCCTCGGCCACCACGCCCATGGCCGCCACCGCCGCCGCGTCGCTGCGCTCGCGCAGGGCCTTCACCTTGCGGCCGGTCTTCACGTCAACGGTGTCCAGGGGTTGGGTGAGCGTGCTGATGGGTTTCATGGCCGCGCGGATGAGCAGGGGCTGACCATTGCTCATGCCACCCTCGAGGCCGCCCATGCGGTTGCCGCTGCGGGCATAACGTCCCTGCTCGGCCGTGGCCTTCTTGCCGGCGGGTTTGATGCTGTCCATGACACGGCTGCCGCGCATGGTGGCGTTTTCGAAAGCCGGGCCGATCTCCATGCCCTTCACCGCGGGAATCGAGAGGATGGCCTGGGCGAGGCGTCCGTCGAGGCGGCGATCCCAATGGGTGTAGGTGCCGATGCCCGCGGGCAGTCCACGCACGATCACCTCGCCCACACCGCCGAGGGTGTCGCCCTCGCCCCAGACGCCCTTGATGGTCTTGCGCATGCGGTCGTAGCTCTCGCCGTCGGCCACGTGCAGATCGTTGGAGGCCGCCTCCTTCTCCATCTTGTCGAGGTTCTCGTAGTCGGGATGGCAACGCACGCCGCCGGTCACGAGGGTATGGCTGAAGAGAGTCACTCCGAGTTCGCCGAGTAGAATGCGGGCGACGGTGCCGGCCGCCACTCGGGCCGCGGTCTCGCGGGCGC
Organism: uncultured bacterium; assembly: GCA_964344565.1. Classification (GTDB taxonomy): domain Bacteria; phylum Krumholzibacteriota; class Krumholzibacteriia; order JACNKJ01; family JACNKJ01; genus JACNKJ01. Next base: position 111,697 of record CAYFNT010000005.1, on the reverse strand, counting down.
TGGCCCGTTCGAGGATGTTGCGGATGTCCTCGGTGCCGGTCTTGAGATAGCCGGCCAGGTCGGCATGACCCGGTCGCGGCTGGCTGACGGGCTCGACCTTCTTCTTCGACTTCGGAACGGGCAGAGGATCCATGCGGCCGATCCAGTTCACGTGGTCCTTGTTGCCGATCCACAGGGCGATGGGCCCGCCGAGGGTGACGCCGTGGCGCAGTCCGCCGCTGATGCGAACTCGGTCGGTCTCGATCTTCATGCGCCCGCCGCGGCCGTAGCCCTCCTGGCGGCGCGCCAGTTGCGCGTCGATGACACGGGGATCGATCTTCAGGCCCATGGGCATGCCCTCGAGGATGGCGGTCAGGCCCGGCCCGTGGCTTTCGCCGGCGGTGATGAATTTGAGCTGCTGCATGGAAACTCCTCGATGCTTGGATTCATCGACAATTGATGACGGATCCGGCCTAGTTAAACAACACCCAATCCACGCCCACGGTGATCTCGCGGCCCGGCAGCGGATAGCCCTCGATCTCCTGCCCGCCGCGGTGAAGCAGATCGCGCATGCGCCACCACAGGCGCCCGTCCAGCACGCGAAGCTCCACGGTGAGGTCCCAGAGCAGCAGGGTCTCGGCCTCCGGCCCCCACCGCAGTTCCAGGGGCGAAGCGATGCGCCAGTGGCCGTCGCCCTCGGCGATGCTGCGCAGGTAGTCCAGTCCGAAACGCGCCCGCTGGGGATAGCGAAGGGTCGACTCCACCTCCTCCCCGAAGGCGCTCTCGAGGGTGAACGATCCCTCCAGGAAGCCCGAGGGACGCGAATGGCCAGCGCCGAGAATCCTGAAGAAGCCGTCCATGGTCCAGTCCAGCCATCGGGCCGGCGCGCCGAGGCGGGCCCGGCCGCCGAATGTCATCGAGCCGCCGGAGGCGTAGGGCTGAGCCGTCCAGGACGCATTCTCGCTATCGTGGATCCATTGCTCACCCTCGCCGTGGGCTAGCAGGCCGAGACTCCAGCTCCAGTTCTGGGTGTAGGCGCCGAGGCTCAGGCCGCCGCGCAGGAAGTCTCGCGCCACGGTGGCGCCGGGGTTCACGATATCGCCGGGCCAGAGGGTTTCCGATTCGAAGCGATCCCGCGACCAGGCCTCCCGATGACGACCGCCCGCCGCGAAGGCCTCCATGCGCATGGGCCGGGAGCTGAATGGCTTCGACAGGTTCACCTGATAGGCCAGGCCGAGATCCCGCTCGCTCTCCTTCTCGACCCTTGCGCCCAAGGACAGCTGCGCGCCGGCGGCATTCAGACGATAGCCCAGGGCTCCGTAGAAGCGGGCGAGTTCCTTCAGCAAGGCCGCCTGGTTATCCTCCTCCCAGGCCGGATCCCACCACTCGCCGCCGGCAAAGGCCGAGAGGCCCCGCAAACCCAGGAAGCGCCTGCGCACGGCCCAGCGAAGCTGCATGCCCAACGCGCCCGAACGACTCTGCTTGGTATCGAGGTCCGACGAACTCTGGGCGATGAGGAAATCGCCCCAGGGAGTCTCGGGCGCGGTGAGGGTCAAGCGATAGAGCTTGGACACCCGGGAATCGCTGGGACCGCCGTCCAGAACATAGGACGCGTCGGATTGATGCAGCTGGAAACTCAGGGGTCCGGCGGCGCCGCCGTGCAGGTCGAGCCGCGTGACCAGGCTGCGCCACTGGCTGCTCGTCACCTCGGGAAGGGCCGCCGTCGTTCCCAAACGCTCGGAGAAGCTGCTGAGGCTGCGATCGTAGCTGTCCAGGGCCAGCGCCAGGGCCACGCCGCCGGGAGGCGTTTCCACCGAGAAACGCGTGGTCCAGGGCTCGCCGATCATGAGCGGGCAGACGTGGAAGTTCGCCCGGGATTTGCGTCCTCCATGCCGGCGCGTGGTCACGTGCAGAACGCCGGAGGACCCCGCGGATCCGAACTCCAGCACCGAAGGTCGCCGCGTGAACTCGAGGCGGTCGACGAGGGCCAGGGGCAGGTGCGGCACCTGCATCTCTCCGGTCCAGGGATCGCGCCAGGGCAGCCCGTCCACCACGATGAGGATCTCGTCCTGGAGCCATGGCCCGGCCGTGGCTCGGAATGGGAGCGCGGCGCCGCCGTAGCTTTCGATGCGCAGAAGCGGAGATTCGCGCAGGAGCTGCTCCAGGGTGTTGGCGTGGAGCACCCGCAGGGATTCGCCTTCGAGGATCCAGGCGGCCGGATCGGGAAGCTCGCTTCCCAGCTCCAGGGCCGGGCTCAGGGCGGCCAGCAGCAGCAGCAAAGTGGCGATCCTCATCGGCCGCTCCGGGCGTCGAGTCGAGCCAGTTGTCTGACCAGAGGGGGGAAGGCGCTGAGGAAGACCAGGATGTTGAAGGCGAAGCCCCAGCTGGTCATGAGAACGCCGAGGAGTACCCAACCCTGCCAGTCGCCCCCGGACATCATCGCGAAGGAGATCGAGGGGAAGAGCGGCAGGGCCAGAGCGGAGAGGGCCGCGAAGGGCAGCAGGGCCAGACGCCCGGCGGCGCCTCGCATTCGCGCGGCCGGGAAGAATCGCGCGTAGGTCGCTCCGAGGGCGGCGATGAAGATCCCCGCGAGGACCTGGGCGACCAGCAGCGGCGGGAACACGAAGCTCGAGCCGTAGGGATTCATGCCGAAGTAGAGCAGCACGGCCAGGACCGAGGCGGCCGTGCCGCCCGCGAGGCCGAGGGCGTATCCCGCGGTGAAAAGGCTGAAGGTCACCAGTTCGATGTTCGGAATCGGCGAGAACAGGAAGCCCAAAGCCGCGGCCAGCGCCGCGAAGAGCGCCACACGGGCGGGTCGGCGCATGGGAAGATCTGCGGCGAGACTCGTCATATTGCGAAGCTAGAGCAGGCGCGTGGGAAGGTCAAGAACGGGGACGGCGTCCCTTGAGCTCCTCCAGGGTAGCCGCGTTCACGCCGCAGGATCCCAGGATCTTCGCGGGATGGCCGGGCATGTGGAAATCGCTGCCGCCGGTGGCCGCCAGATCGAGTTCCGCGGCCAGGGCCCGGAGCTCCGCCCGCTGCCAGAGACTCTGGGAGGGATGATCCACCTCCAACCCCGCCAGGCCCAACTCGAGGAAACGCGGTAGCACCTTCTTGTAATCCACCAGACAGGGATGGGCCATCACCGGCACCGCGCCGAACTGCCAGAGCAGATTCATGCCCCGCTCCGCGTCCATGAGACTCTTGGGCTCGTAGGCGGGCCCATCGTTGCCGATGTAGAGATCGAAGGCCGCCTGGTTGCTGCCCACGTGACCCGCCTCCACCATGGCCGCCGCCACATGGGGACGCCCGACCTCGCCGCCGTTCGCGTGCCGCAGCACGGCCTCCATGTCGATGGGCTTGTCGATGCCCGCCAGCTTCTCCACCATGCGTTTGGCGCGGCGGGTGCGCATCTCGCTGATCTCGCCCAGGATCTCGCGCAGCTCCGGCTCGGGCTGGATGAAGTAGCCCAGCATGTGGATGTCCTCGCCGGCCTCCTGGATGGACAGCTCGATGCCGTTGATGAAGGTGAGTCCGGCCTCCCTCGCGAGACGGCCGGTCTCCTCGAGACCCTCCACCGTATCGTGGTCGGTGAGGGAGATGCCGTCGACCCCCACCTCCACGGCCAGTTTCACGAGCTCTCGCGGAGTGAAGGCGCCGTCGGAGGCGGTGCTGTGCATGTGCAGGTCGTAGCGCAAGGGATGCCTTTCTACTGCAGGTCCTTCAGTTCTTCGGGTTGAAATCGCACTTCCTCCCCCCGCACGAAGACGCGGGACACCGAGGGGAAGCCCATATGGTAGGGAAGCTCGCGCAGGTCGGAGGCGTCGTGAATGAGCAGGTCGGCCCGCTTGCCCGGAACGAGGCTGCCGGCGGCCTCCCCTTCTCCGCAGGCCCAGGCCGCGTTGTGGGTGGCCGCGCAGAGAGCCTCGGCGGGGCTGAGCTTCAGGGCGCTGCAGCCCAGGGAGAGCACGAAGCCCATGGATTCGCAGGCGGAGCTGCCGGGATTGAAGTCGGTGGCCAGGGCCACGGCCACGCCTTCGTCCACCATCTTCCGCGCCGGCGCGAAATCGGTGGAGGCAAGGCCCAGGCTGGTGGCGGGCAGGAGCACCGCCACGGTATCGCTGGCGGCCAGGGCGGCCATGTCGCTATCGGCCATGACGATGAGATGATCGGCGCTGGCGGCGCCCATGCGAGCGGCCAGAGCCGCGCCTCCGTATCCCTCGGCGATCTCGTCGGCATGGATCTTCAGGCCCAGACCTTCGCCCTGGGCAGCCGCGAGGATGCGTTCGCTCTCTTCGAGGGTGAAGACCGTGGGCTCGCAGAAGACGTCCACGAATCGGGCGATGCCCTGGGCGGCCGCCTTGGGCACCCAGTCCTGGCAGATCTCGTCCAGATAGGCGCTGCGGCCCTCGCCTCGATGCTCCACGGGGATCTCGTGGGCGCCCAGGAAGGTGGGCACCAGGGTGGCGGGCGATTCGCCGGCCAGGCGCTCGATGAGCAGCATGGCCCTCAACTCCTCCTCGAGGGATAGGCCATAACCGCTTTTCACTTCGATAGTTGTGGATCCGTTCATCAGCATGCGCGCCAGGCGGGGCCGGCTCAGGGCCAGGAGCTCGGCATCGTCCCGCTCCCGGAAGTCCCGCACGCTGGCGTGGATGCCGCCCCCCGCCGCCGCGATCTCCACATAGGGACGCCCGGCCACGCGCAGGGCGTACTCGTCGGCGCGATAGCGTCCGAACAGCGCGTGGGTGTGGGGATCCACGAATCCCGGCGTCACCAGCACGCCGCCGGCGTCCAGTTCCAGGGCGCCGGCCTCGGGCTCCACCGCCGCCAGCACCTCGGCCTCGGATCCCGCCGCCACGACCTTACCCTCGAAGGCCGCCACCGCACCGCCCTCGACCAGGCCGACCTCGCCCAGGTCCGCGCCTCGCCGCGGCCCCTCTGGGCCTCCCAGCGTGGCGAGCTGGCCCGCGTTTCGCAGCAGGAAGTCCGCGCGCATCAGTCCTCCAGCATGGGGATCTTCACGCCCCGCTCTTTCGCCACGGCGATGGCCTTCTCGTAGCCCGCGTCCGCGTGGCGCATGACGCCGGTGCCCGGATCGCCGGTGAGCACCCGGCTGAGCCGCTCCTTCGCCTCGGGCGTGCCGTCGGCCATGATCACCATGCCCGAGTGAATCGAGTTGCCGATGCCCACGCCCCCGCCGTGATGCAGGCTCACCCAGGTGACTCCATTGACCGCGTTGAGCAGGGCGTTGAGCAGGGGCCAGTCGGCCACGGCGTCGCTGCCGTCCTTCATGCCCTCGGTCTCCCGATAGGGACTGGCCACCGAGCCGCTGTCCAGATGGTCCCGCCCGATGACGATGGGCGCGCTGACCTCGCCGGAAGCCACCAGTTCGTTGAAGGCCAGCCCCGCCTTCTCGCGCTCGCCGTAGCCGAGCCAGCAGATGCGGCTGGGCAGGCCCTGGAAGTGAACCTTCTCGCCGGCCATGCGGATCCAGCGGGCCAGGGCCTCGTCCTCGGGGAAGAGTTCGAGGATCTTCTCGTCGGTCTTGCGCAGGTCTTCGGGATCCCCCGAGAGCACGGCCCAGCGGAAGGGCCCCTTGCCCTCACAGAATAGTGGCCGCACGAAGGCCGGCACGAAGCCCGGAAAGTCGAAGGCGTTCTTCTCGCCGCCCTCCACCGCGCCGCCGCGCAGGTTGTTGCCGTAGTCGAAGGTGACCGAGCCGCGTTCCTGCATGGCGAGCATGGCGCGGACCTGCTCGGCCATGGAGGCGTAGGCCAGCTTCACGTGCTTCTCCGGGTCGCTCTCCCGCAGGGCCATGGACTCGGCCAGGCTCATGCCGGCGGGAACGTATCCGTTGAGCGGATCATGGGCGCTGGTCTGATCGGTGACCAGCTCGGGGGTGATGCCCCGCTGGACCATGGCGGGAAAGACCTCGGCCACATTGCCCAGGAGCCCCACCGAGAGGGGCTTGCCCGTTGCCTTGGCCTCGTCGCAGAGGCGAAGAGCCTCGTCGAGGTCGGTGGCCTTCAGGTCGCAGTAGCGATGCTCGATGCGCCGGTCGATGCGGTCCTCGTCCACCTCCACCACCAGGGCCACGCCCTCGTTCATGGTCACGGCCAGGGGCTGGGCTCCGCCCATGCCTCCGAGTCCGCCGGTGAGGGTCAGCGTGCCCTTGAGCGAGCCGCCGAAATGCTGGTTCGCGGCCTCGGCCAGAGTCTCGTAGGTGCCCTGCAGGATGCCCTGGGTGCCGATGTAGATCCAGGATCCGGCCGTCATCTGGCCGTACATCATCAGGCCCTGCTTCTCCAGTTCCCAGAACTTCTCCCAGGTTGCCCAGGCCGGCACGAGCTGGCTGTTCACGATGAGCACGCGGGGAGCGTCCGTATGGGTGCGGAAGACGCCCACGGGCTTGCCCGACTGCACGAGCAGGGTGTGGTCGTTCTCGAGTTCGAGCAGGCTCTTCACGATGGCCTCGAAGGCCTCCTGGTTGCGGGCGGCCTTGCCCCGTCCGCCGTAGACCACCAGTTCCTCGGGGATCTCGGCCACTTCGGGATCGAGATTGTTCATGAGCATGCGCAGGGCGGCTTCCTGCGCCCATCCCTTGCAGTGCAGTTCGGTGCCGCGGGGCGCGCGGACCTTGCCGGGACGCAGATCGAGCTGTTCAGTCTTCATGGGGATCCTCTCAATCGTCGCCGGCCGCGGCGCGTACCGCCCGCGGCTGGCTCACATACCAGTCGTGCAGTTCCTGCCGGAAACTGGACTCGTCGAAACATATCCGGGCGCCGGTGGGAAGCGAAGCCAAAAAGCGCTGGCCGTATCGCTTGGCCGATAGCCGGCTGTCCAGGAGCAGAACCAGTCCCTCGTCGCGGCGGCTGCGGATGAGCCGTCCGAATCCCTGGCGGAACCTGAGCACCGCCTCAGGAATCATGTACTGCGGGAAGGGCGAGCCGCCCTCCGTCTCGATGCGCTCGCAACGGGCCTCCACCAGCGGTTCGGTGGGCACGGCGAAGGGCAGTCGCGTGATCACAAGAATCTGCAGACTCTCGCCGGGAAAATCCACCCCTTCCCAGAAACTGCTGGTCCCCAGCAGGATGCCTCCCGGCGTTTCCCGGAAGCGCCGGGCCAGGGCGTCGCGGCCGAGGCCGTCGCCCTGCATCATCAGACGCTCGTCGGGCACGCCGAACTCCTGCAGTCCGCGCAGGGTCTTCTGCATGGCCGTGTAGCTGGTGAAGAGCAGGAGCGCCGAAAGGGGATAGCTCTTCAGGGTCTCGGCCAGCAGCGCCGCCCCGTGTTCCAGATGTCCGGGACGACCGGGCTCGGGCAGGAAGGCCGGCAGGAGGACGCGGGCCTGATCGTCGAAGTCGAAGGGGCTGTCCAGGGCCAGGGTATGGGTTTCCCGCTCGCTGCGGTCCAGACCGCTCTTGGACGTGAAATAGGCGAAGTCGCCCCCCACGGTCAGGGTGGCGCTGGTGAGCACGGTGCTCATGAGCCCCTCGCGGAAGAAATCGCCGAGTTCCACCCGCACGTCCACGGGCATGGCCACGAGTTCGCGCACGTAGCCCTGCCCGCCCTCCAGGAAGTAGACGTGATCCTCGCTGGAGGCCGCCATGAGGAAGTTCAGACGCTCGGCGAACTCGGCCAGGCCGCGCTCCAGGCTGTCGGCAAGATCCGCCTCGTTGCGATGGGCTTCCTCCGCCGCGGAATGTTTGGCGACGGCTCTGGACATGGCCGCCAGGGACTTGCGCAGCTCGAAGACCAGGCGTCCGATCTGCTCGCGCTGGGGCTCCAGCCCGGCGAAGAGGGCGTTCTCGCCCCGGTAGCGCAGCCGTCCCACCCGGGACAGCTCCCCCTCCACCGGCGGAAGCTGGGCCATGGCGTCCATCAGATCGCGGAAGGCGTCGCGCAGGCCGGTGAGCCCGCGGAGGGTCTCGTCATGGGGCTCGCGGATGCCCGCCGTGGGGAAGTCGGCCGCGAGGTCCGCGGCCTTGGGAAACCAGTCGCGGAAACCCCGCCGTCCTCCGGGGCGCGCGCCTTCCGGTCCGGCGCCGAGGAAGAGCCGATCCAGAGCCCGCAGGCTGAGGTCCAGACCCAGGGCCCGGGTGGCCACCGCGTCGAGGTGATGGGCCTCGTCGATGACCAGATAGCCGTATTCGCCGAGGATCATGCGATTCACCGCATAGTCCGCGAAGATGAGCGAATGGTTGACCACCACCAGCTGGGCCTTGCGCGCACGCTCGCGGCACTGCCCGACGAAGCAGCGGCGTTCGCGGGAGCAGAGCGATTCCTCGGCCTGTCCCGTGCGGGCGGTCAGTCCCGGGATCAGGTCGGCGGGAAGGAGAGGATGCCCGTCGAGCTCCTCGGCCAGGCCATTTTCGCTGAGTGCCCGCCAGACGATGAGGGCCGCCATGGCGAAGGCCTCCTCGCGGCTTTCGGCATGTCCGCCCAGATAGCGGTCGAGCTTTCGGCGGCAGACGTAGTTCTCGCGGCCCTTGAGCAGCACCGCCTCCAGGGGCAGCTCCCGGCTCTCCTCCAGGAGCGGAAGGTCGCCGCCCAGGAGCTGGTCCTGCAGATTCTTGGTGTGGGTCGAGAGCAGCACACGCTCGCCGGTGATGAGGGAGAAGAGTCCCGCGGGCACCAGATAGGCCAGGCTCTTGCCGATGCCCGTGGGCGCTTCCACGGCAAGATTGTGGCCCGACACCAGGGATTGCCACACGGCCAGGGCCATCTCGAGCTGTCCCTCGCGAGGTTCGTAGCCCTCGCCCCTCTCTCTCGCCAACAGGCCCTGCCGCCCGAAGAACTCGTGAAGGATCTCCTCGCCCCGGCTCAGATCGCCAATGCCGTAGGGATTGGGCGCCCGCCCGGGCCCCGTCTTGGACAGGCCCGAGAGTCTGGCCTCGGCGGCCAGTTTGCCGCCCTCGGCGCAGAAGCGCTCCCAGGGATCGTCCTCCACCACCGCAAGGATCCTCGACAGGGCCCCCCAGTCCTCGGGCATGAGCCGGCTCAGGGGCAACTGCTCGAGGGCCGCGAGGCGGGCGGATTCGTCCAGTTCCGGCCAGGTGCGAACCAGCTCGCCGCCGGGATCGAAGAGCTCGAGGAAGAGGGCCGCGGGCAGGCTGCGCGGGCCGTCCTGCCCCCTGGTGTCGAGGACCCAGGCGCCCTCCTGCTCGGGAGCGTCGATGAGGTATCGAATGGTCATGGAGTCCTTTCGGAAACTGGAATCTAGCACGATGCGTCCAGGGTTAACAGGGGCTTCCTGAGCCTATCGGGGCGTAAACCACGTTGACGGCAGGCTTTCGGAAATCCTTGCCGGGAACTGATGCATCCCATAAATTGTGCCACGACCTTTCCCAAGGACCATCCATGATCCAATTGAAACTGAGTACGATGGGCCTGGCCCTCCTGGCCATGGCGATTCCCCTGTTCGGCGCGGCGGCCGAGGAAGGCTTCGGCGCCGATCCCTTCGCGCCGCCCGAACTCGAGGTGAGCGTGGAAGCCCTGGCCGATCCGCTCGTGGCGGGAGAGACCGTGGAGTTCGCGGTCACCTACCACGTGCCCGACGGCACCCACCTCACCGAGTATTTCCGCACGGTGCTCATCGTGAGCGAACCGGCCCTGAACTTCGGCGAGGCCGTCTGGCCGGCGGGCATCCTCGAAGACGAGGAGCACATCTGGCGCGGCGACGTGGAAGTGCGCAGCCGGGTCACCCTGCCGGCGGCGGGCACGCTCAAACTAAACGTGGAAGCGGAGTATCAGATCTGCCAGGAAGGCGAAGTGGAGATGTGCTTCCCGCCCACCGTGGCCCTGGCCGAAGCCGAGTACGCCATCGAAGCTTCCGGCACGGCCTTCGTGGCTGAAGCGGGAACCCAAGCCGAAGCGGAAGCCGGAGCGGTCAAGCCGCCCGAGGGCAAGGGGCTCGCGGGCAAGCTCGAGGCCGCCCTGAACCGGGGTTCCTGGGTCGCTTTCCTGCTGGTCTTCCTCGGCGGCGTGCTCACCAGCTTCACGCCCTGCGTCTATCCGATGATTCCCATCACCATCAGTTTCATCGGCGGCAGCGCCAAGGGGAATCCCCTGAAGGGATTCGTGCTGGCCGTCTGGTTCGTGCTGGGCATCGCCATCATGTACTCGAGTCTGGGTCTACTGGCGGCCGCCACGGGAGGCGCCTTCGGGCAGGCCACCCAGACCCCCATCTTCGCGGGCATCGTGGCCGTGATCATCAGCGCCATGGGGCTTTCCATGGCCGGGCTCTTCGACATCCAGATCCCCAGCGGACTGACCAGCCGCATGGGCGGCGCCCGGACGGGCTTCCTGGGACCCATCCTCATGGGCATGGCCATGGGGCTCATCGCCGCGCCCTGCGTGGGACCGGTGCTCATCGTGCTGCTCACCTGGGTCGCCCAGACCGGCAGCCTCTTCATGGGCTTCTGGCTGCTCTTCACCTTCGCCCTGGGTCTCGGACTCCTCTTCCTGGCCCTGGGCACCTTCAGCGGCCTGCTCACGGCCCTGCCCGGTGCCGGCGGCTGGATGGACCAGGTGAAGCATTTCTTCGCCCTGGTGCTCTTCGCCCTGGCCCTCTACTTCCTCAAGCCCTACGTGCCCGGCTGGATCCTCACCCTGGCTCTCGGCCTCTCACTCGTCTTCTCGCTGTCGGCCTGGGGAGCGCTGAAGCCCCTGGGCGAGGGCGCCGGCGCCAAGGAAGGCATGGGCAAGGGACTGGCCCGCCTGCTCTGGATCCTCGGTGTGGTGTTGGCCATCCTGGGCGGCCTGAAGGGATTCGCTCCGGGGCTGCTGCCCGCCGGCGGACCCGCGGCCATCGTGGAGCAAACGGCCCATCAGGAGCCCCACTGGATCTGGGACGAGGCCGAGGGCTTCGCCCAGGCCGCCGCCGAGGGCAAGCCGGTGATGATGGACTTCTGGGCCGAGTGGTGCGTGGCCTGCAACGAGCTGGACCACTTCACCTACAACCAGCCCGGGATCCTGGCCCTTGCGGAAGACATGGTCTCCATTAAAATGGACATGACCAAGAACAACGAGGCCAACAAGGCCATCCTGAACAAATACGAAGTGTACGGCATGCCCACGGTGATCTTCTTCGATTCGACGGGCGCGGAGCTGGAACGCTTCTCCGGATTCATCAGCGCGGAAGACATGGCCCCCTACATGGAGCGCGCGCTGCAGGCGAAATGACATGAGTGAACCTCAACCCAGCTCAGGAGTGAACCATGAGTGATGTTCTCGAAGTGAAGGATGACAATTTCGAAGCCGAGGTCATGCAGAGCGAACTGCCGGTGATCGTCGACTTCAGCGCCGCCTGGTGCGGGCCCTGCAAGAAGCTCGATCCCATCATCAAGGAGCTGGCGGGCGAGTACGACGGCAAGGCGAAGATCGTCCACATCGACGTGGACCACGCCCGCGAGACCGCCATGAAGTTCGGCGTCATGAGCGTGCCCACCGTGCTCTACATGAAGGGCGGCGAGGTCAAGGACACGCAGATCGGCCTGATCCCCAAGGAAAAGATGGTCGAGAAGCTCAACGCGATTCTGTAGCTGCCACTACGCGTATCCAGCTTCCCTCAAGAACAAGGCGGGTCCGAAAGGACCCGCCTATTTCGTTGCAACCAGGGTTTTGCGAAGCGCGAATACTCGCTTCTTCACGTCGCCCAATCTGGATAGGGTCGGTTGTATTCGCTCCGGTTTTGCGAAGCCCATGCGCTGCGAGAGAAAGAAGAGCGCCTCCAGCTCGGTTATCGAACCGACGGAGTCCACGATGAAGCTTCCCGGTGATTCTCCGGTGCGGTTCGTCGTGCCCTCGGCCAGATTGTCGCGGAGCGCCGAGGCCGCGTTGTGGATCTGAGTTCTTAACTCTCCCGATTTCGCCGCGGGCAGGGTGTCGGCAAACCTGCTTACATCGCTGGCCAGTTTCTGGGCCTCCTGCAATACCCGTAAGCGCTGATTGTCCGGCATTGTCACACCTCCTTCCTTTTTGCCTTTGAACATGCAAGCCATCGACCATGCGCCTCGTCCGAGCCGAGCCGCAAATCCCCTGGCTATGCGGCCTTCAGGCCCGCATGGCCTCCTTGCGATGCTGGATTCATTTCTCGTTTTCCGGCGGGGAAGGTCACAATTCTGGCACCGCCCTCGTATTCGGAGGTAAGCTCGTGCGGAAAGGACGCCGTGTGAACCTGCCTTCGAATCTGAGCCGAACCCTTCGCAATCGCCGACAGGCCTCCCTGCTCGCCCGTGCCCGGGCGGGCGACGAGAGGGCCTTCCGCCGGCTCTATCGCGAACTCCACCCGCCGATCGTCCGATACGTGGCGCGGCGTCTGCGCTCGCCCGAGGACGTGGAAGACCTGATCGGTCGCGTTTTCCATCGCTTCGTCGAGCACCTGTCCGATTTCCAGCCCGGCCGCGGCAGCGTCAGGTCCTGGATCTTCGGCATCGCGCGCAACGCCCTCATCGACCACTACAGGATCCGGCCCGAGGCCAAGGCCTCCCACGAGACGCTCGATTCTCTGGCCGAACACGCGGGCGATCCTCGCCCCGACGCTCTCGACTCCCTGATCCTCGACGAAGAGGCGCGCATGGCCCACGGCATCCTGTCGGGCCAGCCCGCCGAGATCCGGGAGATGTTCGCCCTCCGCTTCGGCGAGGGATTCAGCACCCGCGAGATCGCGGCCATGCAGAATCTCAGCGAGGAGGCGGTGCGCAAGCGCTTCTCCCGCGTCATGCGGGAACTCAGGGCGCGAAACCGCGAAAGCGAGACGGACTCTTCCGCCGCGGGCTCCGAACCCAGCAAAAGTGGCGAGGTGGATTATGCGATCTAATAGACTGATTCGGATTCTCCGCGACCGATACGGGCGGGACGAGAGCCCCGTCGCCGACGGCAGCGAACTGGAGTCCCGGCTCCTCGCCTCCTACCGGAACCGTTATCCCAGGAAGAGGTGGATCATGAACGGTCGTCCCGTTTTTCATCGCAGCTACGTGCTCGTGGCGGCGCTGGCGATCATCCTGATGAGCATCGCGGCTTGCAGCATTCCCACTCAGTACGATGCGGAGATCGGCAAGCAGGTGAGCATCCATGTGGCCGAAGCCGGTCCCGGCCTGGAAATCAAGCCGGCCCTGGACAGGCTGGCCGAGTATCCCGGGGTGGAGAGCGTGAACGTGAACATGCGCATGAGCCACGAGGGCGGCGTCGTGGACCTGGCCCTCTGGGGCAAGGATCTCGACACCGAGTCCATGGTCGAGGATCTGCGCCGCGACTTCCCCCAGTTCGCCGACGCGCTCATCGAGGTGACGCCCCTCAGCACCACCGTGGACGCTCCCCTCTACGAACGCATCGGCCACGACTATTTCGGCATCGATTTCGAGATCGTCGTGGACGGACAGACCGAGGACGAGATCCGCGCCCAGGTGCTCGAGCAGCTCTACGCCTCGGGCTTCGAAGGCGAGGCACAGGTGGACGTGCACATGGAGCAGGAAGACGGGATGGAGAAGGTGGAGATCATCATCGAGGCCACCGAGGACGGCGGCGAGCAGTAGCCGAAACGAATGCATGGAAGAGCCCGGCCCCGCGGCCGGGCTTTTTCTTGTCTAATAGATGGACTTGATCCAGCTCCAGGAACGGTTCTCGACGGCCGTGCCGTTCAGGTCGATGAGGATGTCGTCGAAGGCGATGGCGGAGCTGCCCGTGGTGTTCCAGGTGTTGATGTCGAAGTAGACGTGGCCGAGGTCCGGGATGATGCCCGGATCGTTCACGAAGGCCAGGCCCTGGTGGGAAGTGTCGTCCTCGAAGCCGTCCAGTTCCTCGTCGATGATGCAGGTCCAGCTTCCAGTCATCACGTTGACGTCCATGCGAACCGCGAAGGGGACTCCCGGCGTGTAGCTGCCGATGGTGGTGCCCAGATAGTCGGTGAGATCGCCGGTGTCGAAGGCTCCGAGCCGGGTCGCGATATATCCGTTGCTGGCCGAGGTCTGGACCGGATAGGTGTTCATGTATTGGTTGAGGGAGATCACCGCTTCGACTCGAAGGATTTCCTCGGTGACCGGATCGAATGAAAACCGAATGTAGCCGTAGTCTCCGAATCCTCCGTCATCGACGACGCAGGGTTGGGTGTCGAGGCCGTGGGCGCCGGTCTCCACCAGGATGCTTCCACCCGGTGGCGGTACGACCACGGTCGGTTGATCGGCTCCGCCCTCCGCCGGCGGCGTGCCGGGCGTGTCCATATCGAAATCGCAGTAGACCGGAAGCTCCACGGCGAAGGCGCTCGTGGCGAAGATCAGAAACAGCACGAGAACCCTTGTCATTTTCATCCTCCCCTATGTACCCGGGCCCAGACTAATGGGTCTTCTTCCCTCCGTCAATCCGCTCGGTCCTCGCGACGGGCCGCCATTCGCGCGGTCAATCGTCCCGCCTCGCGCATGCCCTCCTCGTAGGCAAGGATCTCGAGATCGGCGAAGGACTCCTTCAGTTCGCCGGGCTCGAGGAGGTGGTCCGGATTCTTCGGACGGCCATGCTTCTCCTGACCCTTGAGGAAGGTCTCGTAGATGAGCACTCCGCCGGGCAGCAGCGCGTCCTGCAATTGGGGTAGAAGACCGCGATCCAGGTAGTTGAAGACGATGATGCCTTCGCAGGATTCCGGCGCGAGAGCCTGGGGACGGGTGAGATCACCCACCTTCGCCTCGATGCTCACCCCGTTGCGACGGGCCAGTTCCTTCGCCTTGGCAACCGCCTCGGGCAGGATGTCCTCTCCCCTCACCCGGTAGCCCTGAAGGGCGAGGAAGACGGCATCGCGCCCCGTGCCCATGGCCACGTCGAAGACGCGTCCGCCGGCCGGAATCCGCCGGAACTGCTCCGACAGCCAGGGATGGGGGCGCCAGAGCGGCGCCCCGGGCTCGCGGCTGAGCCCATGGGAAGGCAGGGGATCGTCGCAGTAGGCGATCTCCCATCGCGGCTTCTGCGACAGGAATCGGGCCGCCGCCTCGGCGCTCGGTCCGTATAGCAGGAGGGGCTCGCCGCGGGGCGGCAGCTCGTGAAGGCGCTCGGGCAGTTCCTCCAATGGGATGTTCACGGCGCCGGGCAGATGGCCCGCGGCGAACTCGTCGGGAGATCGCAGATCGAGACTGGGGCCTTCGACTTCATCCAGGCGGATGCGTTTCACGCCGAGTCCAGTTCCGAGAGCAGACGGGCCTCGTTCCAGACTTCGATGCCCAGGTCCTCGGCCTTGGCGAGTTTGCTGCCCGCCGACTCGCCGGCGATGAGCAGATCGGTTTTCTTGGAAACCGAGCCCGTGACCTTGGCGCCGCGTTGGGTGAGCAATTCCTTGAGTTCGCTTCGACCGAAGTTCTCCAGGGTGCCCGTGATCACCACGGTCTTGCCGGCGAAGTCCTGGGGAGCCGCCTCGATCCGTTCCTCTTCGCCGACCTCGAAGAAGCCGAGCCCCACCAACTCGTCGATCTCCTCGGACAGGACCTCGGAAGCGAAGAAATCCGCCACGGATCCCGCCACGATCTCCCCCACGTCCGGAACTTCGACGAGGTCTTCCTGGGCAGCGCTTCGAAGGCTGCCCAAATCGGGGAAGGCGCGGGCCAAGGCGCGGGCCGTTTCCTCGCCCACGTGACGGATACCCAGGGCGAAGATCTTCTTGCGCCAGGGACGTGCCTTGCTCGCCTCCAGGGCCGCGATCAGGTTCGCCGCGCTCTTCTCGCCCATGCGATCCAGTTCGAGCAGGGCCTCGGTCTCCAGACGGTAGAGATCGGGCAGCGAGGCGATGAGCCCTTCCTCCAACAGTATGGACACCCACTTCCCGCCCAGACCCTCGATATCCAGCGCCCCCCGGCTGGCGAAATGGGTGATGCGCCGGAAGAGCTGCGCCGGACAAGCGGGGTTCACGCAGCGCACGGCCACCTCGTCCTCGCTCACGGCGAGGGGCTCCGCGCAGGCCGGACAGCGATCGGGAAAGCGGTAGGATTTCTGGGATCCGTCCCGCCGATCCACGAGCACTTCGAGCACCTGGGGGATGATCTCGCCGGCCTTCTGCACCAGCACCCGGTCCCCCACTCGAATGTCCTTACGCTCGATCTCTTCCCGATTGTGCAGGGTGGCCCGGCTCACGGTGGTGCCCGAAAGCTGCACGGGTTCCAGTTCCGCGATGGGCGTGACGGCGCCGGTGCGCCCCACCTGCAGGGCGATCCTCCGGATGAGGGTCTCGGCCCGCTCGGCCGCGTACTTGAAGGCGATGCCCCAGCGGGGACTCTTGCTGGTGCTGCCCAGGGTGTCGCGCAGGGCGAGGGCGTCCAGCTTGATCACGGCGCCGTCGATCTCGAAGGGAAGCTCATCGCGCATGGCGTCGAGCTTCCTGATCCAGTCCACCACCTCTTCGCGGCCCTCGCAGACGCGCCGCTGCGGAATCACCGGCAGCCCCAGGGCCTCCAGGCGATCGAGCTCGGCATGATGGCTCTCGCCGAACTCGTGCTCCACCACGCTGTGAGCCACGAAGGACAGTCCCCGCCGGGCGGCCTCCCGCCCGTCCAGTAGCTTCAGCGTGCCGGAGGTCAGATTGCGGGGATTGGCGAAGGGCTCCTCCCCCGCCCGTTCCCGGGCCTCGTTGAGCCTCGCGAAACGGGCGCGGTCCATGTAGGCTTCGCCGCGGAGTTCGAAACTCAAGGGCTCGGCGAGAGTCTCGGGCAGGTTCAGGAAGCGGTGCACGTTGGGCGTCACGTCGTCGCCGGTGCGCCCGTCGCCGCGAGTGACCGCCGCCTGCAGCCGACCCTCGCGGTAGTGCAGGGCCAGGGCCACGCCGTCCACCTTGGGCTCCACGCTCCAGGCCTTGGGCGAGTCGTCCTCGAGACCCTTGGCCGCGCGATCGAAGAAGGCGTCCAGCTCCTCGAAGCTGTAGGTGTTGCTCAGGCTCAGCATGGGGCTGGGATGGGCGAAGGCCGGGAAGTTCTCGTCGCGGCTCTCCCGCACGGTCTGGCTGGGACTGTCCGGCCGGCGCAGCTTCGGATGGGCCGCCTCCAGTTCCTCCAGCTCGCGCATGAGCGCGTCGTAGGCCTCGTCGCTGATCTCCGGCTCGGCGAGCTGGTAGTAAAGCTCATCGTGGCGACGGATCTCCGCGGCGAGTTCGTCCCATCGTTTTTGTGCCTCTTCGTACTTCATGACTCCACATTCCGACGGAAGCGGGAAGCTCAGAACCCTGTTTCCAACTTCAAGTGAACTCTCAAATCCGAGATGGAACCGCCTTCTCCAAGTGCAAGATCCAGAACCAGGCTCCCTCGCTCTCCCGGAGCCCGAAGGCCCAGTCCGTAGCCCCAGCCCTCGAAGCTGAGGATCTCCTCGCCCGTATCGCGGCGGCCCCGACCATAGTCCAGGAAGGCGGCAAGCTCAAGGGCGCGCCCCACGATGATCTCCAGGGAGGACGAGCCCACCCGATCCCCGCGGAAGTGCTCCTCGTCCCATCCACGCAGACTGGCGGCTCCGCCCAGAGGATAGAGCTCGGCCTCGCTCAGGGGCTCCCTCGTCCGCAGCCAGATCCCCGTCCCCCGCCATCGCGCCTTCAGGGGGCCGCGTAGCGGCTGGCTCCAGATGCACTCTCCCGACAGCTCCCACTGTTCTTCCCTGAGATCGCCCTCGTCGCGGATGAGCAGATCGGTGTCGAGGCGAAGCCGGCGAAGGCCGGTCTCCCCGGGCCGGAGCCCGCGCCAGCGCAATCCCAGACCCTGCCGGCGCCGGCTGATCTCGCGATCCTCCAATCCGAAGAGCGTACGCTCGAAACCCCAGACCACTCGGCCTCGCCAGCCTGCGGGCAGGGGCAGTTCGGCGTCGAGGTCCAGGGACTGCCTGAGCCAGGTGCTGTCCTGAAGGCTGCGGAAGAACTTCAATCCCAGATCCAGGGGCTGGCCGAGCACGCGAGGCTCGCGCAGCTCCAGCACGATCTCGCTGCGCGCGCCGCTCTGCCAGTCGGCGGCGAAGGACCAGGCGCGTCCCCCGCCGAAGGGACTGAAGAGGGACAGATCCACCGAGCCGAAGCGCTGACCCGATCCGCCACCGAGCAGGATGCCCGCGCGGTTGGGGCGCGGTCGCTCACTGAGCCGATAGACCACGCCCACGCGACGCTCCACCGGATCCCAGCCCAGTTCGGGCTCCGCGATCTCGCTGAACCATCCGGTGCCCGCCAGGCGCTCCCTTCCCCGCCGGGCCGCGGCCAGGGAGAAGGCGCGATCCCGCGGCAGGCGCAGGAGCTCGGAGAGGAAGTCCTCGCTGAGACGCTGCCCGCCGAACACTCGCACCTCGCCCAGCAGGCCGGAAGGTCCCGCGATGAAGTGGGCCTCGAAGGCCAGGGTGTCGCCCGGGGCCCCGCTCAGGGGACGGGTCCAGACCTGGGCGAAGGGGTGGCCCGCCCGGTCCATGGCCTCGAGCCAGCGTCGAGATTCGGCGTCCACCTCCCCCGCGTCCGCGAAGAGGCGTCCCGGCTCCCAGAGCGGCGCCACGGCCAGGCTGTCCCCGCGGAAGGCATCGAGACGATAGACGGGCTCGCTCGCCCCCTGCCCCAAGGCAAAGGGCCACATCGCCGCGGCGAGAAGAATCGCCAGCGGGTAGGGGGTAGCGGATCGCCGGTTGCGGATCAAAAGAATGCCCTGCTTTCCAGTCTCATGCGCTGAAGACGTTCGCGGTCCTCCTCCTCGCGCAGTTCGTAGAGGGCGCTGAAGGTCAGGTGGCTGCCGGCCTGGGCGCTGCCCTCGATGCGCAGGATGCGCTTCCATCCTTCCGCGTCGAAGAACCAGGGGCGGCCGCCATCGGGATCGCCCTCGCTGTACTCGCTGCGCGTCATCTCCCAGGACAGCTCGAATCGCAGGACCTTCACCGGACTGAAGCTCAGCCTCGGTTCCAGGATGAGATTGCGCAGCGCCAGCTCCCTGTCGGCGTCCCGCTGCCACTTGAGCCCCGTCCGGAATCCTGCGCCGAGTCGCTCGCCGAGCTCGAGGCTTCCTTCGCCCTCGGCGCCGCGGGCGTGTACCCGATAGCTTCCCGCTCCTGAGTCGGCGGCGTCCCGCCGCTCGTTGATCTCGTCGACGCCGGTCAGACTGACCTCGCCCAGACTTCCACCCCGGCGAAGGCGCAGCTCGTGGCGTATCTGTCGGTCGCGACGAAGTCCGCTCACGAAACGCTCGTCGTGCCGCTCTTCCAGTTCGCCCCGATAGCGCAGACGCAGTCCCCTGGCGAGGGGATAGCGGAGTTCCTGCTGCAGGTTGAACTCCCCGAGCAGGGTGGAGCCCTCTCGGCGGAATGCGGCCTGGTTCAGTGAGAGCAGATCGGAGATCTTCGCATCGCGGCTCTCCTCCACCAGCACCAGGCGGGTCTCCGAGGCCAGGCGCGAGAGCCAGAATCCGCTCTGGGCGGGTTCCCGGATCAGGCTGGTCTCGATCTCCAGATTGCGGGTGCGGGCGCTCTCCTCGGCGGGCAGGCTCATGAGACGGTACTCGCCCTCGCCTTCGCCGACGTAGACGCCCTCCTCGTTCCGGTCGCCCGCGCCGAATCCCACGTAGACCAGGCGGCTCTCCCGCAGGCGCTGCTGTCGACTGCCCAGACGGTAGAGGGCCTGGCCGTGCCAGCCCTCGCTCACGGGCGCCCAGACCATGCGGCCCTCGGCCAGGAACTGTTCCTTCTCGAGGAAGCCCTCGCGATTGCGGTAGTGGCCCGACAGCGAGGCCCGGCCGCCCAGATGCCTGGGACCGTCCAGGGAGGCACGCAGGAGACTCACCCGATCTCGGTCCTGGCCCGAACGGATCTCTTCCTCGCCCCAGGCGAGTTCCCAGGAACTATCACCGCCATGGAAACGCAGTTCCCCTCGGTCGTGCACGAAACTGCCCCGCTGCTCCGGGGCGAGGGATGTGTCCAGGGAATCGGCGAACTCCCGCTCGGTCTCCCTGCGAAAGAGCAGCAGGTCGGGACGCCAGCGACCGGGCCCCGTGAACCGAAGATTCGCCGTGAGCCCCGATCCCTCGCCCAGGATCTCATCGCGGCTGGCAAGCCAGACGCCTCCCAGGCCAAGGTGATGCTCGCCCAGGGGCAATCCGCCCTGGAGGCCCTGGCGCAGGCCCTCGAAGCGACCCCGAAATCGCAGGGCCTCGCTTTCCGCGCGGATTCCGCCCTCCCGAAGCTTGCCCCAGCCCAAGACCAGGGTGGCGAGTTCCTCGTCGAATCCCGCGGGCCGATCCTCGAGATTCCATTCCCGGTACTCGTGCATCCCCGGCCGCGCCCCGGGATGCAGGAACTGCGCGTCCAGGCGGCCGGCGCTCAGAGCCAGGGTGGATCGCCGGCCCAGGGGACCGTCCCAGGCGCCCGTCAGGCCGAGCCGCAGGGCAGCGGCTTCGTTGTCCTCGTCGTCCCGGGAGGAGAGGGCGTTGGCGTCGTGGGAGCTGAGGGCCAGCTCGCCATCCAGCCGCCAGTCGCCGCGTTCCCAGTCCAGGCGCAGGGATTCCAGCCGGTAACTCTCCGGCGCCGACAGCTGCTCGCCGAGGGCGAAGGAGCCCTGGCCCTCGCCCACCCACTCGTAGATGCGCCGGCCGCCCTCGGCGATGCCGGCGGCCCGGTAGTCGCCGAGGCCTTCCCCCAACTCGCGGAAGCGCAGTTCGTAGTCGCCCAGGGAGTCCACCCACTCGAAATGGCCGGGCAGTTCCACGGACACGGAATCCACCCAGACGTAGTGCCCCGTGCCCGGCGTCTCGGTGATGCCGTCGGTGACGGCCAGTTCGCTGGAGTCCCCGGCCGCTTCCAGGACCGCGCGGCGCTCCTCGTCCAGGACATAGGCCAGGGGACTGTCGGCGTCGTCGCTTTCGTCGAAATGCAGGTAATCCAGTCGCAGACCGGCCACGCGGGTGGCGCCGCCCCCACCCCATGCCGTGCGACGCCAGGCCTCGAGGCTGTAGCGGAAGTCCACCCGGATCCGGTCGGAGGCCGAGATGGGAAGCCCGGCGCCGAAGGTCACCGATCCCTGATCGTAGTCGATCACGTAGTCCCGATCGCGGCCCCGGGTGAGGGCCCTGCCGTTGAGGAAGACCTTCTCGCTGCCCGCCAGGATCACGGCTCCGCCCTGTCTGAGGGCGCTGAGCAGTTCGTAGGGTCCCTGCAGGCCTTCCTCGCCGTAGAACTCATCGCTGGTGAAGACGCCGCGGCTCTGGGCCAGCCACACCGAGGCCTCGCCCCGTTCGCCCGACCACAAGGCGGAGAGTCCCTGAAAATCCCGCTGGAAGGGCGTCAGATCCCGTCGGCGGGTCTCGAAGACGAAGTCGCCCAGATCGGCCCGTCCGGCGGGACCGGTGACGCCCAGGGACACCTTGTCCAGTTCCTCCAAACGCTCCGTGTTGCCTTCGGGCTGGAAGGGAAGGTCGTCGTCGCGGAGCATGGCCTCCACGAAGGTGGAATCGGCCACCTGGCCCTGCAGGCTGAGCCGCAGACTCTGCTCCACCGCCATGTCCTCCCCGCTTCCCATGCGCAGGACCAGGGACTTGCTGCCCATCATGCGCAACTCTCCGGGATCCGCTGCGCCCATCGGTTTCTCGCGGGCCAGGGGATGGCGACTCTCCTCGGGTTCGGGACGGCCGGCCAGATCCTGCCAGGATCGCAGGGGGCTCAGGGTCTGGAGCCGGGACAGACGATAGGGCCGCAGAGTGGCGTGAACCTCGAGCCGTCCGCCGGGAAAGCCCTCGAGCAGCTCGAGGCGGCCGAGCACGGGATCCAGCCAGAAGTACTCGGGGGGCAGGACCTCACCGTCGAGGACGATGCGCTCGCTACCCTCCCGGAGATAGCTCTCGCCGAGGTCCAGGCGCTGGGGACCCGCGGGCAAGTCGGCATTGAAGTAATACTTGAGATGATCATCGCAATGACCTTCAGATGCGGTCATTATGAGAGCTACGATAATGAGCAGGAGAGAGGCGGCGGCCTCTGGCCTCATGGCGCGGGCTCCGGGATGTCCGGACTGCCGAGCACACGCCGGCCCCCGTCGCCCAGAAGCAGGAGACCCAGATCCTTGCGATAGAGAAGGGAGGCGGCCTCGTCCCCGTTTTCCATGGCGAGGATACGCCCGTCCCCCACGGCCACGAGACTGGGACGGTCCAGGAACTCGGGCAGCTGCCAGGAGGCGGCCAGGTTGCCCGCGGCGTTCAGATGGTAGACCCGGCCTTCCACGGCGAGCGCGAGGCCGCCCTCGCCGTCGGTGGCCCAGCTGTCCAGATGGCCGCTGCGCCCCGGGAGCAGACGCTGGAGGTTCCAGTCCTGGAGGGTCTGTCCTCCCCGGCCCAGGGCCAGGAAGCGTTCGCCGGCCGGATCGGCCAGCCAGATGCGACCGGAGCGGCAGACCTCCATCTCGCGCCAGCGCCCCTGGGGCAGCTGCACGCGGCCGAGATCCTCGCCGCGGCGACCGAGCCGCAGGAGCTCGCCGCCCAGGCGATGGAGGACGAGCCAGTCCGAGCCGTCGGCGCCCAGGGCTTCGGGCCAGACCTCCTCGACGAGGGAGCCGTCCAGGCGGATGCGCTCGGGGCCGTCCACCAGCAGCAGATGCCCGTCGCCGGTGATGAAGAGGATGCTCTGCATGGGACCCAGGGCCATGTCGAGGCACTCGGGGAGCTGGATCATCCAGGGATCGAAGTCGAGGGACAGGCCCATGGGATCGCTCTCGGGCGCGAGCATCCAGAAGGTCGAGGCGGAAACCGGGGCGGCGAGGAGCAGGGCCGACAGGACTAAGGCCCCGGTTGCGCGTCCAGGTTTCATGGTCATAGGGCCTCCGATGTTCTGGGGATCAGAAGCTGGTCGTCCACCCCACGCGAAGCAGCAGTTCCTCTCCGCGGGGCTCCAGCGAGCCTCTCAGGCGCCCGCCGGTCTCCAACTCGCGGGTGCGCTGGATGTCCTCGCGCACGCGGGACACGCGCCAGGTGTCGACCATGGCCGCCACGCGGGTGACGATGAGGGCGAAGAGCGTGTTGGTGGCGCGCTGTTCGGCGGTCTTGCTGGCCTTGCGTTTGAGCACGTAGGCGATGCGACGGTCCTCATTGGCCCAACTCCAGCCGTCCTCGGCCGAGATCTCGCGCTCGGCGATGTAGGCGTAGTACTCCTCGGTGCCGAAATCGTACTCGCGGCGCGCCTCCCAGCGCAGGTCCTCGTTGAAATCCTGCCAGTTCTGATGCTGCCCGACGTTCTTGTAGTAGGTGTCGTCGTGGTCCCCGCTCACTCCGGCGAAGACCTGGGCCATCTCGATGGAGTTGTCCAGCCGCTGATGCTCCTGGACCTTGAAGACGGTGTAGGTGCCCCAGACGCCGGCCTCGGCGCTGAAGAAGAGCCAGCCGCGGGTGGGCGCGCCCAGGTAGCGCTGGCCCCAGCCTGGGATGAGCGCACTGCGCCAGAGAGCCGAGACCAGGCCCTTGCTCCCGTCGGGCTTCTCCTGGATGCCCAAGGCGCCCTGGGCATCGGGACGGTCCCTCTCGCCGCGTATCTCGTAGCCCACGCTGCCGTCCAGGCCGAAGAGAGGCTGGGGCGTCCAGTCGGCTGGCAGGGCCAGGGCGCCCCCCGCGAGGGTCAGGATGAGGATCGCCAGCAGGCTTCGTGTATGCACGCCCATCACCAGTTCCTTGTCATGCCCAGGCGGAAACCGCCTCGGTCTTCGATTTGATAGCTCATGCGCCAGCCGTCGCGAATGGCCTGGTCGCTGGCGCCGCGATCCTGCTTCACCAGGATGATGTAGGTGTCCACCAGCGACACCACCCTCGCCAGCAGCATGGTCGTGAGGATGTTGTGCGCCATGTTGAAGTCGTCGTCGCTGGCGTTGCGCATCTTGCCGTAGATGTAGCGATGATCGCCGGGACGCGGATCCAGATGATCGTCGGCGCAATCATAGTCGTCCCATCCCCAGCGATACCAGTCGTATTTGCCGAGGTTCTCGTAGTAGTGCTGGGGATCCTCGGCGTAGGGCGCGAAGTGAGTGTCCAGGTAGTGGATCTCGTTGCCGAACTCGTCGAGGGTGATGTGGGACTCGTCGAAGGCCACCGCGGAGTCGCAGAGATCGTCCCAGGCGTCTTCGTGGTCGAGCCATTCCTCGTCCCAGGACGAACGCCAGCGGCCCTCGCTCCAGTGCTCGTCGGCATAGGCCTCGTACTCGTAGCGCTTCTCGAATCCCTTATTGCGGAAGTGCACCACGCCGACCCAGCCGCCGGCTTCCACCGCCCAGTGGGCGTAGGCGCGGGTCTTGTAGCCCAGACTGTACTCCCCCAGGCCGGGAATCAGCATCGAATAGGCCAGGGGTTTCACTTCGATGGCCGCGGCCGAAAGTGTCGAGAGCAGCAGGATTCCCATCGCGAGTCTCTTCATCGCAGCACCGCCATGCTCTTGACGAAGCTGTACTGGACCTCGGCGTGCAGACTCACTTCCGCTCGAAGGAAGTAGACGCCGGAGGCCAGGCTTTCCAGATCCAGCTCCGCCTCGAAGGGGCCGCCGGTGCTGTAGGCGAATGCTTCGAGCATCCGCTGGCCCTCCAGATCGAAGAGCTCGAGCTTGATCTGCAGATCCTCCTCGGCGCCGGGATGCTGCAGGCGGACCCAACTGCCCGCGGGATTGGGATAGAGCACCCACTGGTCGGACTCGGTGGAGCCGATATCGGGCAGGTAGGGATGGCGCCGCTGCCAGCGGCCGCCCCGATCCGCGCCGCCGCCGGGAAGGCCCCATTCGGCCTCGTTGCCGTCGCCCTCGCCGTCGAAGCCCAGGAGGAAACCCCTCCAGCTGGCGGCCCTCAGCATTCCGTTGCGGGCGTAGAGATCCGCCGGCCCCTCGCCGGCCAGGGAGCGGGGCGTCCCCAGGATAGGCTCGGCATTCTCGTCCGCGATGATCAGATGACCCGAGTCGCCGAAGACCAGAAGCTCGCTGATGCCGTCGCCGGTCATGTCGGCCAGGAGCGGCGCGCCTCCGACCCCCATGGGCTCGTCGAGGTAGAGCAGTTCGGCGGGACGCAGGGGCCAGTCGCGGTAGAGCTGGGCCTCGGGGAAGTGCGGATCCATCCGCGTGGCGAAGCGATAGATGCGCGAACGCGTGCTCAGGAAGAGCTCCGGCGCTCCGTCGCCGTTCATGTCGCCCACCGCGGGACCGCCCATGAGGCTGTCACCGTCGAGGGGATACTGGAAGAAGCGCTCCGGCAGGGCGGGACCTCGGAAATCGTAGGGATCGTCCGAGCCCCAGGAAGCGGCATAGCCCGAACGCTCGATCCAGAAGACGTCGTCGATGTCGTCGCCGTTCCGGTCCAGCACCCGGATCCAGGCCACCCCCTCGCGGCCTTCGGTCAGGCTGCGATAGATCTCCGGCGCCTGGTCGTCGGCGGGATCCTTCACCAGGATCTCGTCGTTGATCTGATAGAGGATGCGCGGACCCACCGCGTCATCGATGAGACTGGGCGGCGAGTAGGCGCGCAGTTCCTCGCCGGAATCCAGCACCGGGTAGATCTCGACGCCGTCGCCGTCGTAGAGATTCAGGTCGCCGGCGGCGTCGAGCCAGGCGATCCAGCCCTCGCCCGCGATGGGGCCCGCGAGGATGGGCGCTTCGGTGGCCATCGCCGTCTCGGCCAGGAGCCCGTCGCCGTCCTCGTCGTAGGTCAGCTGGTAGAATCCGCCGGAGACGAAGATGAACCAGGCGTCGTTCCCGTCCTGGAAGGCCGTGGCGCGGGCGCTGGTCAGGGGGAATCCCGCGACGGAGATGAGGGGCTGCTGCACCGGCATCTGGGCGGAGTACTTGCCGGCGATGGCGTAGGCCGCCGTCGTGCTGTCCGGCTCGAGGCTGGCCATGAGGTAGGCCAGGCCCTCTTCGCCCAGGGGCATCAGGCTGTTGGCCGCAGCGTGGAAGTCGAGGATCTCCTCACCCATGAGGTCCCGGTCGTCCCGGGGGAAGTCCTCGGCAGGACCGCTGAGGATCGAATGGAAGGTGATGGTGCGGTCGAAGGCTTCGGTGTCGTCCAGGTATGGGCTGGTGTTCAGGTTGTCGAGCATGTAGCCCGAGGGGCTCTTGTCCTTCAGGCGCGTGCTGGGCACGGTCTCGGGGAGCCATTCGGTGACGTTCCCCACGTAGAAGGGATCGGTTTCCGCGCCCCGCCAGTCCCAGGAGTAGGGATTGCCCAGGTCGCCGAGGCCGTCGGCTTCCACCAGCCAGAAGTGCCAGTCGCCGTCCATGTTGACGATGTTGTAGTCCATGAGCACTTCGAGATTCCGCTCGTCCACATGCCAGGCCAGAAGGCCCGACTGCGGGATGAGCAGGTCGTACATGCCGATGTTCTCCTCGGTGTCCCAGTCGGCGACGTACTGGAGCACGCCGGTGTCGTCGTCCTGCTCGAGATAGTACTCGTTGGTGGTGAGCAGCTCCTGGCGGTTCTCCAGGAGGAAGTACTCCGAGTCGGACAGGTCCACGCGAACGGCCTTGGCGCCGTTGTCCTGAAGCCCGCTGGCCAGGAGCACGGAGTAGTGTTCGCCGCCACCCAGTCGCCGGAGACTTCCGTCGGATTCGCCGATCCAGCCCAGATACTCCTTGTGCCAGATGGCCAGGCTGCCCGGCAGGCCGCCGTAGATGCTGAAGTCGACGACCTCGTCGCCGTTCTCGTCGATGTTCACCGTCATCTGGTGACCGCTGTCCATGAGGTCCCAGTAGCCCACCACCGGCCAGAAATAGTAGGTGTTGTAGGTGTCCACCGTGCCCAGCTGGTGGGTGAACTCGTGGGCGGTCACGGCGTTCAGAGCGCCGAGGGCGTCGCCCTCGCTCACGTCCTGGATGGTGGTCTCCGGCAGCAGGAGCACCGACTCCAGCAGGGTGTCCCCCCCGTCCACGGGATGGGGACCGTCCGGGTCGCCGAAGAAGATGTTGAAGCTGGGCAGGTCGTTGGGACTGTCCTGGGCGATGTCGTTCTGGTAGTCGCTGCCCGCGTGGAAGATCATCACGTGGTCGTAGTCGGCGAATCGCGGACCGCCGGGAATCTCCTGGAGCGTGGAGTCGATGGTGTCCAGGCCCTCGCGCATGAAGGTCTCGAGCAGCTCCAGGGTCCAGAATCCGCCCTCGCCGGGTCCGTAGTCCGCGATGTCGCTCATGCGGAAGGGTTCGTCACCCTCGGGCAGGATGTCCCACTCGATCTCCACCTGGCCGTAGCTCTGCCAGCCGATGTACTCGGCCAGGGCGTTCATGTGGGCGTTGAAGTAGGCGCGGTCGTGGGGCGGCGGATCCACCTTGCGCTGCCATTCGGGAATGGCCTCGGGATCCAGCATGAAGCCGCCATCGGCCGGAATGGTGGTCAGATGGGGATCGCGGTTCTCCTCGAAGGCCAGCAGGCAGACCATGACCCGCAGAGGGCCCTCATCCCGCTGCCCGCCGCCCGCCGCACGCTTCTCATGGGGATGGGTGTGGCAGGGACCGAGTTGCTCGGCCACCTCCCGCCATCGCTCGGCGCGAATTTCATGGACGGGGCTGCGGTCCCCGCCGTCCACCGGAATCAGGCGCTTGGCCGGCGCCAGGCCCGCGATCAGCAGCGCAGAAACGGCGAAGCGGACGGCAAGCTCCGCCGTCCGCCCGCGAATACTGGGGAAATGCCAATCCATCTTCTTCTCCTAGAATCCGAGCTCCAGGGAGAAGCGATGGACTCTGTCCAATTCCGAGGCCTGGGGGATGTTCGCGTAGTCCACGAACAGCTCCCGGCCCTCACCCGCGCTCACCTGGAAGCCGACACCGAAGGTCCAATCCGTGATATCCCCATCGGGATCGCTGACGTAACCAGTTCGCAGGGCGAAGATCCGGCCGTACTGGAATTCCGCGCCGCCGTTGATGATCGTGGGGCCACCCGTGACGATCATCTTGTTGTAGTCGGCGGTCACGAGCACGTGGCCGAGATTATCGGGCAGGTAATAGGTATAGGCGCCGCCCACCTTCACGTGCCGCGGCATGGGATCTGACTGCTCGTTGTTGACGAAGCTGATGTTGGGGCCGATGTTGTTCACCACGGCACCGAGCTGGGCGTCTCCGAAGCGCTGGAGGATGCCGAAGTCCACGCCCATGGAGCTTCCCGCGCCCTTGCCCTCGAAGTCGAGGATCACGCGCTCGGGCGCCAGATCCACCCGGGCGTACTTGAGGCCCAGTCCGATGGCCGTGTTGGGACCCAGCTGCACGCCGTAGGCGATCGACGGCGAGAACTCGTAGGAGTAGAATTCGTCGAGGGCCTCCGGCGAGTCTCCCGTGTGGATGCTCTTGCCATAGGACAGGTAGATGAGGTTCAGGGAGTAGGTGCCCCATCCGGACATGTGCGAGACCCAGCCCGCGTACTCGTAGTAGATGTCGTCGGCCAGGTCGGGCACCAACTGGCTGTGCATGAGCCCGAGGGTGCGACCGCGCATGAAGGCCAGTCCCGCGGGATTCCACCAGGCCGCCGTGGCGTCGTTGGCGATGGCCACCGAGGCTTCGCCAAGACCGTTGGCCCGGGCGCCGGGTGGAATGTGAAGGCTGTGCACCCCGGCCACGCTACCCAGGGCCGGGGTCGCCATGAGCGTCAGCAGCATGGCCAGCAGCGTGAGACGGGCGAAGAGCGGGGTCCTCGTCATCAAAATCATCCTCCAAAGTGTTTGTAATCATGCTATATACGGCAATTCCTGCGCCGGGGTCAAGGATTGTGGGACATCTTCACCAAAGCTCCATTCTGCTCCCTCATGCGGAGCCCTTCGCCGTCGAAATCCGCTTGAACGCGATAGAGATAGGTGCCGTTGGCGATCTCATCGCCGGACTCGTCCAGGCCGTCCCAATCGAAGGCGTGGCGGCCCGCTTCGGGGCAGTCCAGCTCGAGGCTGCGGATCTTTCTGCCGGATAGGGTGAAGATGTCCAAGGTGACCCGGGCCTGGGCCGTGAGTTCGAAGGTCACGGCGCAGCGTTCCCGGAACGGATTGGGGAAGGGGCGCAGGGCCGTGAGGTCGTAGCGGCCTTCCTCCAGGATACGTACTCGCAGGGTGTCGCGGCCCACGTTGCCGAGGTTGTCGGCCACGGAGGCAACAAGGGTGTAGTGGCCCGGATCCAGGCCGCTGCGGATGGCCGAAACGGCCGATCCTTCGGTGGCGCTGCCCGAATCGTATTCGAATCGATCGGTGAGTTCCTCCACCTCCCCCGACTCCACGTACTCCACGAAGAGGGCCGTGCGGGGGCTGCCTCCGATGAGGTTGATGCCCGATTCGTCCGAGGCTCTCACCGTGAGAGGCGTGCCGGGAGTGGCGTTCACCGCTCCGCCGGCCAGGGACAGGCTCACCTCGGGCGCCGCGCTGTCGTCGGGCAATTCCCCCTCCACCACCGGCACCGAGTCCAGACGCCCCACGGCCTCTCCATCGCCGGAGCCGAAGGCCCGGATCTCGCCGTAGGGACCGGGCTCCGATCCCCGGGGGAAGAAGAAGGCCGGGGACTCGAACTCGCCGGAGACCACGGGGAAGGATCCGCGGAAGGCCTCCTGGCCGGCGAGATGGTAGTCCTGGTGCTTGTCGACCTGGTTGTGCACGTAGTCGTAACCGCTGGTATCGGCCGAGGCGCGGACGCTGAGGTGCAGGTCGCCGTCGAAATCCGGGGCGAAGATGCCGTCGCGCATGATGCGTCCCCGCACCACGGTGTGCCCGCCCACCACGAGGGAGTCCACCGAATCGGCCTCGAACTCCACGGTGAAGTCCGCGGAGGCCAGACTCAGGGCTGGATCGCCCAGGATGGCGTAGCGCTCCGTGGAGCCGCCGTAGCCTCCGCCGCCGTAGTCGATCACCTGGGTGGCCACCTTCGCCCGCATGAGGGCCTGGCTCAGGGGCAGGCTTCCCACCAGCTGACGGTCGGGGAAGAGCTGCTGCAGGAAGTTCTTGTTGAGCCGGTTGTTGAAGACGGCGCCGGTGAGCGCGCTGGCCGCCATGGTGCCGATGGCCCCGCCCTGGGGCAGTGAGATCATCAGCTCGGACATGCTCTGCCCGCCGGGATCGTCGAACTCGCCCACGTTGCAGCTGGCCGAGATGAAGAAGAAGCGCTTTCCGCCGTTGTTCATGCTGTAGATGTTCTGCTCCACCAGAAGGCGCTCGTCGGCCAGAAGGTCGTTGCCCCCATGACCGACGTAGTTGAAGAAGAGGGCGCCGTCGCCGAGCGCCGAGAGCAGATCCGACTGGGCCTCGAGCTTCGATCCCGCGAAATCGCAATCGTATTCGCAGAGATAGATCTTCTGAAGCGCCAGATCCCAGGGCATGGCCACTTCCACCAGAATCTCGGCCTGGTTGGTGTGCTGGATGCCGTCCGGCTTCAGGGGATCGCAATAGTCGAAGAAGTCGTCCGCGGCCAGCACGGCCCGGCCCTTCCAGAGCCCTTCCGGCGGGTTGGCGTCGTACTGGATGAACATGTCCATCATCTGGTTCGCGTCGGCCAGGGTGGCCACGGGCATGCGTCCGATGGCGAGGTCCACGAGCCCCACTTCCAGGGAGTCGTCCTGGGCGTCCATGTAGGCGAAGTAGTCGTCGGTGGTGTAGATGAGCGCCTGACGCTCGCTGCGGAAGCGATCGCTGAGTGCGGGTATGAGGCAGTTGGTACCGTCGCCGGTAGTCTCCCGCGCCGAGAAGTTGCGATAGTCGCTGTCCGCATCGCCCAGGAACAGCACGAAGCAGAGGCGGCTGCCGGAGGTCTCGTAGCGGTACTTCAGGAAGTTGCGGAGACCCGCCACGTCCTGCATGCCGCCGCTGAAGTTGGCGTAGACGTCGCTGATGGCCACCATCTCGACCTCGCCCGTGCCGAACTCGGGGAAGTTCTCCGAGCGCCAGTTCACGTATCGCTGTGCGGGCGCGCTGAAGTCGTCGTGGTAGACCACGATCATGTGAGGCAGGGCGTCATGGCGCAGGGGCGCCGGCGCGGTCTGGCGGATGCCCAGGAAGGAGCGGATCACCCCCGGCTTGAAGAGGCTGAGATTCCGCGGCAGCGAGGCATCCAGTTCCAGGTTCAAGGCTCCGTCCGCGAAGACGCCGCCGGTGAGCTGGCGCGGCTCGAAAGGATCGCTGGTGTCCCAGAGCAGGGGCTCCTGACTCCATCCCTCGATGGACAGCTCCACCACGCCGTCGCCGCCGGGCAGGTGGAAATCGATGGGCAGATCGTTGCGGGTGCGGAGGCGCGTCTCGTAGAGCAGCTCGTACCAGAGCAGGTAGCCGAAGTCCTCGCCCTGCTCCTTGGGCAACTCCAGCCAGAAGTCGAGGTCCTCCTGCCCATCCACGAGATTGGGCAGAACGCCCTCGCCCGAGAGAAGCTTCCAGCTCGTGGTGCCGGACAGGGTGAATTCCTCGTCGATGAGCAGTCCCGCCGGATCCGGCTGGTTGTTCACGCTTCCGAGGTAGCAGCGCAGATGATGGGAGTGCCCGCCGGTGCCGTCGAGACTGGGCTTGTCGAAGCCCACCGTGAGGCTGAAGGGTTCGCCGGCCAGGGGCCAGACGAGGGGCGCCACGTCGGCGAAGAGGTCCGGCGATTCGGAGCGCAGGAAGTAGATCCAGGCCCAGCCGTCCTCGTGGAGGTCCTGATTGGAATAGATCAGGTTCTGCTCGCGGTGCAGGCGCCTGGTGATGGATTCCAGCAGGGGCGCGCCGCCGGGCGCAACGTTCTCGCTGCCAGGCCTCAGGCCCTCCTCGCCTCCCCAGGTCAGGTAGACCGTGGACCACACCGCATAGGGATGCCTCCGCCACTCGGCGGGATCGGCCCCGGCATCCAGTTCGGTGGCCCAGCCGTCCTGGCCGGGAAGGTAGCAGATGATCTCGGTGTCGGGACCGAAGCTCGCCTCGCCGTTAACCCGGATGGGGATCTCCTCGAGTGCCCAGCCGCGCTCCCAGGATCCGCCCCAGGCCATGCGGAAGGGCTGGGGTTCGGCGGGCCTTCCCAAGAGGCGGAAGGTGGCCGGATCGACCCCGAGGGGCATGCCGTTCTCGGTGAGTTCCGAGTAGCTCAGGCGGTAGAAGCCCGTGTCCTTGTAGTCCAGGCGAATCCAGTTTGATGTGCCGTCGAAGATCTCGTCGCCGTCCCGGTCCGAGCTCTCCGAGGGGAGACGCGCCGGGGAGGCTTGATCGGCGTTGACCAGCAGGCCCGCGACCATGGGATCATCCAGCGCGAAGCGCTCGGCCGGGAAGGGAGCCTCGAATCGAATCTGTAGCCGGGCCTCGTCCCAGGGCCGGTCCTCGACCATGAGGGCCACGCCGCCCACGCGGATTCTCCGGAACATTCCCGGTGGCGAGACCCAGGCCAGACCTTCGGGATCCAGCGCGTGGCCGTCCAGCTCCAGAGCGCTCACGCGCCAGTTCCCCGTCGGCGGGAGGGCCAGGGTCGCCGAAGCGCCGCCCTGGGAGTCGGAGTAGAGGGTCAAGCTGCCGCCCATTCCCTGGGGCTCCCAGAGGGGCTCCCGGGCGAAGGCGCTCGAGGCGAAGGTCAGAACGAGAAGCATGAGGATGCGCCGGCTCATCAGTCGAGCTCCCTTCCGCTCTCGGGGAGCAGGTCGGGAATGCCGTCCTCGACCGGATAGGCTTTCCTGCAGCCGTCGCAGACCAGCTGCGAGGCCTCCGCCTCCCAGCGCAGCGATTCTTTGCAGACCGGACAGGCCAGGATCTCCAGGAATGTGGGGTCCATGGACGGGAACTCCTTGCTCATGACAGTCCTCCCCCATCGAGGGCATGAGGAGCCCCGAGGAGAAGCGGCGTCCGTTTCGAGACAGGGGAGATGGGGACGGCCGGGTCTGAAAAGCGAAGTCCCTTGGGGGACTCCCGTTTGACTGGCCCTACAAGCATAAGTCGTCCCCGGGGGCGAATCAAGCCGGTCCGCCTTCTTCGAAGGCTCCCATGCGGGAGAATTTTTCCACCCGCGAGGCCACCAGATCCTCGGGATCCCGCTGGGACAGATGGGCGATCTCCTCCACGAGGATCTCCCCGAGTTTCGCGGCCATGGTCTCGGTGTCGCGATGAGCGCCTCCCAGAGGTTCCGGCACGATGCGATCGATGACGTCCAGTTCGGCCAGATCGTGGCTGCTCAGACGCAGTGCCTCGGCGGCCTCCTCCTTCTTGCCAGCGTCCTTCCAGAGGATGGACGCGCAACCCTCCGGGCTGATCACGGCGTAGATCGCGTTCTCGAGCATGAGCACCCGGTCGCCCACGGCCAATGCCAGAGCCCCGCCGCTGCCGCCTTCGCCGGCGATGACCACCACGATGGGCACGGGCAGGAGCGCCATCTCGCGCAGGTTGCGGGCGATGGCCTCGGCCTGCCCCCGTTCCTCGGCCCCCAGTCCGGGATAGGCCCCCGGCGTGTCCACGAAGGTCACGATGGGACGATTGAAACGGGCCGCCATCTCCATGAGGCGGAGCGCTTTCCGATAGCCTTCGGGATTGGGCATGCCGAAATTCCGGCGGATGTTCTCGCGGGTCTCCCGGCCCTTCTGATGGCCGATGACCATCACCGGCTGCCCGGCGAGCTCCGCCATGCCGCCGACGATGGCCGGATCGTCCCGGAAGCTCCGATCACCGTGGAGTTCCTGGAAGCCCGTGAAGATGCGATCGATGTAGTCGAGGGTGTAGGGCCGCTGCGGATGTCGGGCCAACTGTACCCGCTGCCAGCGCGTGAGCTTGCCGTAGACCTCCTGGCGGAGCTTGTCGGCCTTCTCTTCGAGTTTGCGCAGCTCGTCGCTGACTTCCATGCTCTGCCCGTCGGCGAAGGAGCGCAGATCCTTGATCTGCGTCTCCAGTTCCACGATGGGCTTTTCGAAATCCAGCCAGGGACCGTTCAAAAGCTTCCCCCGAAATTGATGACCAGTTGCCGTTCGATGCCGAAGGCCTCGCCGGTGACCGGATCGCTGCCGTTCTTCAGCAGGTCGGCCAGGATGAACTTGAAGCTGAAGTTGCCGCCGACCTTCCAGTTGAGGGCCAGATCCAGCCAGCCGTTGCCTTCGCCGTAGCGATCGTTCTGCTTGCGATCGTCCAGACCGAGGGAGTACTCGGCCAGGACGGAGAAGGCGGGATCGAAGTGCTGCTCGAGGCCGAAGAAGGCATCGGCGCTGTCTTCGTCGTCACGCTCCAGACTGTAGTTGACCCCCAGGCTGGTGGCAAGGTCGCTGCCGAAGGCGCCGTACCAGCTGCGGGTCATGACCAGGTAGAAGCCCTTGCTCTTGCGGGCGTAACGCTGCAAATCGTCATCCCAGGCCCCGTAGCCCTGATTGTCGAAACCGATGAGCAGGGCCGGCATGGGGCCCTCGTCGGCCAGGCGCAGGCGCAGGCTGAGGCCGGTCTTCTCGTAGATCTCCACGTCGCCGGTGCCCAGCAGGCCGAGCATCCCCCAGGCCACGCCCACGGAGAAGCGGCCGCCGATGCCGATGTCGGTGCGGGCCAGCCAGGAGTCGCCCCCCATCATGCGTCCCGAGACGCGGTACTCGCCGTGGGTGGGCAGGGAGGCCGTGGGCGAATTGACGAGGAAGAGATTGGCCATGGCCCCGTAGGCGGGCAGGTATTCCTCGTTTCCGCTCAGGTTCTCGTAGAGGCCGTAGTCGTCGTCCTGGGCGACGGCGAACAGAGGCAGAAGAATCATGGACAGGATCAGCGTTCTTTTCATCTCACCCCTCCGGGTCATGGAAGGAACTTCTCCGGAGCCTTCAATTTCTGGGGCAGGTACTCCTCGATGACGTAATTGAGTCCGTGTTTGGCGAGGGCCTGCTGTTCCGCGCGAACCCCCATGCGCACCATCTTCTCGATCGCTTTCTGCCAGGCCTTGTAGTGCTGCACGAAGGGATCGTTCTTGAGCGCATCCTTGGCGCGCTTCACGTCGACCTCCTTCAGGGGATGCGTGGGCAGGTCGTAGGCCGTGATGTCGTCGGGCGTGATGCCCAGAAACCGCGCCTGAGGCACGCAGAAGTACTCGTTCAGGTGCGCCGCGTTCCCGCTCCCCACCTTCAAAGTGCGATAGATGTTGGTGATGCCGTAGGGATCTCCGTCTACGAAGACGTAGACCGGCAGTTTCTTCTCATCGGCCAGGCGCCGGATGAAGCGCCGGCAGGCTCGCGTGGGCACGCCTCCCATGCTTACCAGGATGGCCCCCGCGCTCCGCCAGTAGTTGTGCTTAACGAGGCGCTGGAACATGCCCGCCGTCTCGATGGCCAGGATGAACTTGGCGTCGGTCTCGAAGCCCAGGTGCTCCACGCTGATGGGAATCGAGTAGGCGCCGCTGCCGAACTTGGTGCAGTCGATCTTGAGCTTCTTGCCCGTGTCGGCGTCCACGTCGATGACCGTGAGATTGCCCGCCACGTCGCCGCCCTTCTCCTCGGGGATGAAACCGAGCTGCTCCCGGTTCATGCCGAAGAGGGCCTCCACGTCCTCCAGCACCGTGTCGCTCTCGGGCTGGTCGTGGAAGCGGGCCTCGCCCCAGTTCTTGGACACGTAGTAGGCCTCTCGCTTGGTGGCGATGTCGTCCTGCTCCACCAGTTCCTTCGACAGGCTCATCATCTTCAGGGTCTGCGCGAAGGTTCGCACGGTGCCCACGGTGAGGGTGCGCTCCTTCTTGCCCTGCTTCATGGCGAAATGCCCCTTGCGCGCGTCGTATCGCACGTTGGACAGGGAGCGGATGGGAAACTTCAGGGTGGGCTTTCCCCCGGCGAGGATCTTCTTCTCCACCTCGCCCGCCTGATTCCTGATCTTCCTGACGACGCCGGTCTTGGCCATGCTGCTCACCTAGATCTTTCTGCTGCGCTCGAGGGTGTCCGTTAGCTTCTCGACGACCTTCTTCTCCTTCGCCGCGCTCAGGTCGAGGATCTCGCGAAGGGCTTCGCCGATGGCGGGTATGTAGCTCTTGATGTAGTCGCGCTTCTTCTCCGCGTCCTTGGCGCGGATGCCCCGGCGTATGTGCACGCCCAAACGGCGTCCGCACTCCATGAGGCCGAGCTTGATCTCCTTGAGGATCTCGGGATAGGAGGCGATGGCCTCCTTGCTCTCGCTGGTGAAGGGCACCCAGGAGCTGGCCACATGGACCAGAACGACCAGGGGGCCGGAGGGCAGCGCGCCCCGCGACTGGTTCACGCCGTACTTCTTCCAGCTCGTGCCCACCACGCTCTTGGAAATGGCGCAGGCGCCCTGCTGATACTGGAGCGGAACGCGATTGGCGAATCGGTGCAGAACGGCCAGATCGTCGGCGTTCATGCCGTCCACGCCCCAGGCCAGGGCGACTTCCACGAGGAAGGGATTGCCCCGGTAGACGGCCGGCTTGCGGGATACCGCGGCGAAGAAGTCGGCGTCCACCACCTTCTGGAGCCCCGCCTCGAGCTCCTCCTCGCCGATGGGCGAGAGGCAGTTGGTGGGAGGATTCATGATCTTGGTCTGGTTGACCGCGCGAACCAGCAGATCGGCCTCGTCGCGGCTGAGACGCTTGGGGCGGGTCTTGGCCGGCAGCATGGCCTTCTCGAGGATCTCCTCGGCCACCTTGGTTCCCACGCGGCTGAACTCGGTGGTGAGGAATCCCTGCATGTTCCGGCTCTTGCTCTCGTGGGCCATGGCCAGCAGCGCGCCGAGCTCCACGCCGTAGGGATGGGGCTTGATGGCCTTGGGCTCCACGGGCAGTTCCTCACTCACCCGGGGATACTGGATCTCGTCCCCCACGGGATTCACGTAGTTCAACTCCAGATGCGGATTGGCGATGGCCGTGAGCTCGAGATAGTCGTCGATGCTGCGGCGGCCGCGCTTGTAGCTGGCCTCCAGTTCGATCTCCACCTGGGTGCCGTGGCCGTAGTCCCACTCCACCAGCTCGTCCTTGGTGATGTCCGGCTCGTTCTTCTTGGTGTTGATCTTGAGTTCGTAGTAGTGGGCCTTGGCTCGGGGACCCGGACGGCTGTGGATCATCACGGGACGCCCCGTGGTGAGCTGTCCGTACATGCCCGCCGCGCTGATGCCGATGCCCTGCTGGCCGCGGCTCTGCTTGAGGGCATGGAATTTCGAACCGTAGAGCAGCTTGCCGAAGATCTTGGGCACCTGGGCCCGCACGATGCCCGGGCCGTTGTCGCGCACCAGAACCCGGTAGCGGTCCTCGGCCAGAGCGGTGACCTCCACGTGGATATCCGGCAGGATGCCGCCCTCCTCGCAGGCGTCCAGGCTGTTGTCCACGGCCTCCTTGATGGTCGTGAGCAGCGCCTTGCTGGGATTGTCGAATCCCAGCAGGTGGCGGTTTTTCGTGAAGAACTCGCTGATGGAGATCTCGCGCTGCTTGCGCGCCATCTGCTCGGCGCCGTTGCCGCCGGACTTCTTCGCGGCCTTGCCCGCCTTCTTGCGAGTCGCAGGCTTCTGCTTCGACTTTTGCTTCTGCCCACTGGCCATGGCAGCCCCTCCGCCGGATTCGGCGAATAGATCGAGGGTTCCGGGGTCTTCGCTTTTTTTGCGTACGCTCTTGACGGCCATGCTGCTCCTGTCCTTAAAATGGCGATTCGGGGCCGGATGACGGCGAATTCTACTGAAGGGCACCCGGCCCGTCAAAGAAAAGGTTTTGACTCCAACCGCATGGGATGCATGAGCTTATGAGCGAGCTAGCCAGAATACGCGATTGCAAGGGCGTGGCCGTGGCCATGGGCGGCGGCCTCCCCTTCGGCGTGGTATCCCTGGGCCTGCTCAGGCTCCTGGAGGAGAAGGAGGTGCCCGTGAAGGCCCTGGCCGGCTGCAGCATGGGCGCCATCGTCGGGGCCATCTACTCCCGCAACCCCAATGCCTTCGAGGTGGCGGGGCTCCTGGCCGAATTCTTCGACACCCTCTCCCCCCGAAAACTCATGCTCCGGGATCTGGGCCTCTTCAAGCCGGGCCTGCTCAAGGGCAGGTCCATCATGGACAAGGTCGAGGAGCTTCTCGGCGGCGACTTCGACCTGAAGGACTCTGCCATCCCACTGGTGATCAACGCCACGGATCTGCTGCGCGGCACGCCGGTCTTCATCTCCGAGGGTTCTGCCCTGGAGGCCATCCGCGCGAGCATCTCCATGCCGGGCATCTTCACGCCCTGGGAATACAAGGACAGCTACCTGGTCGACGGCGGCATCACCTGTCCCGTGCCGGCCGCGGCCGTGGAGGGCATGGGCTGTCCGGTCATCCCGGTTCGCGCCCTGCGCAAGCTGCCCGACGAGACCGAGGTGGCCCGGGAGAAGGAGCACTTCGAGGCCGACCACGAACTCCAGTTCGGCAAGGCGCCTGCCATCATCTACGTGCTCTGGCGGGCCCTGGGACTCATCCAGCAGGACGACTACTCCCGCCAGCTCATGGAGGACTATCCCCACGCCGTGGCGCCGCAGATCAGCATGGAGCTCTCGGGCAATCTCGAGAAGGCCCGGGAACTCGTGGAGATCGGCTACGAGGAATCCTGCCGGGTCTGGCCCGAGATCGCGGCCGTCCTGCGCGCCGCGCGCATCGAGTCGAAGGCCTAGGACGATCCCGTGAATCTGCGCAGGCGCATCAGCCGCGATTTCCTGATCCTGCTGCTCGCCACCATGGCCTTCGGCGCGGCGGGCGGCGTGTTCCAATCGACCCTGAACAACTACCTGGAGGACGTCCACCACATGGCCGCGGAGGGCCGCGGCTGGCTGGAATTCCCTCGGGAACTGCCCGGCTTCCTGCTCATCTTCATCGCGGGGCTGCTGCTCATCCGCCTGCGGGAAACCCAGATCGCGGCGGCGGCCATGGCCCTGGCCGGCCTGGGGGCCCTGGGGCTCGCCTTCCTCTCATCGGGCACGGCAGCCCTGGTGGCCTGGGTGATGCTCTGGTCCCTGGGCGACCACATCCTCTTCGCCGTGCACGGGCCCCTGGGTCTGAAGCTCGCCAAGGCCGGCGGCGAGGGACGCCGTCTCGGACAGCTCGGCGGCGCCAGCAACCTGGGCACCATCGTGGGCGTGGGCGCGGTCTTCCTGCTCGCCCGGCAGTTGGGCAATCGCTTCGAGCTCTTCTATCTCATGGCCGCGGTGTTCAGCATCGTCGCCGCCGCGCTCTACTTCAGCCTGCGGGTGGGACGGGGCGATCCGCCCAGCCGGCGCATGGTCTTCCGCAAGGAATACAAACTCTTCTACGCCATCAGCGCGCTCTTCGGCATCCGGAAGCAGATCTTCCTGGTCTTCGGATCCTGGGTGCTGGTCTCGCTCTACGAGGTGCCCGTCTCCACCATGGCCCTGCTCTATTTCATCGCCGCCACCCTGGGCGTGATCTTCAGGCCGCTGCTCGGCGACGTCATCGACTGGCTGGGCGAACGCAAGGTCCTCGCCGTGGACGAGCTCATGCTCCTGGCGGTCTGCCTCACCTACGCCTTCGCCGGTGACCTCTTCCCGCGGCACGTCGCCATCTGGGCTCTCTATTCGGCTTACGTTCTGGACCTGGTGCTTTTCGCCCTGCGGGTGGCGCGCACCACCTAT
This sequence comes from uncultured bacterium, assembly GCA_964344565.1. GTDB lineage: Bacteria > Krumholzibacteriota > Krumholzibacteriia > JACNKJ01 > JACNKJ01 > JACNKJ01. The sequence goes on along the minus strand of CAYFNT010000005.1, from coordinate 72,294 downwards.
CTGAAGAAGATCGCCAAGGACCCCGCCGACATCACTCCCACGGTGTCGCTGGGCATCACCATCGACCACGCCGTGGCCATGAGCCTGCCCATCCTGTCGGGCTACATCTGGGAAGCCTGGGGATACCGCTGGGTCTTCATCCTGGCTGGAGCCATCGCCCTGGCGGGCTTCTTCATCTGCCTGCGCATCCGCGTGCCGGACGCGCCTCCTCTGGCCGGCGACCTGCCGTTGCCCAATCCGGCGAAAAAGTAAAGGCCCGGACCTTCGCCCGGGCCTTAGCTTCATCAATCAGGAACCGCGCTACTTGAAGCTGATCAGCTCCACGTCGAAGACCAGCAGGCCCGCCGGCGCGCCGGGGCGCGAAGGCGTCTCGCCGTAGGCGAGATCGGCGGGGATCCAGAATCGCCGGCTTTCGCCCACCACCATGAGCTGCAGGCCCTCGGTCCATCCGGGGATGACCCGGTTCAGGGGGAAGGAGATGGGCTCGCCCCGGGGGATGGACGAGTCGAAGAGCTTTCCGTCGGTTGTCCAACCCGAATAGTGGACCGTGACGCTGCTCGTCGCGCCGGGATGATCGGTGCCCGTGCCGGGCTTCAGCACCTTGGAGGCCAGTCCCGAGGCGGTGACCTCCGCGTCCGCGGGGGCGGCCGCCACGTCGGCGGGTGTCGGAGGCGGAGCGGGCATCTTCTCGAAGCTCAGGAGCTCCACGTCGAAGACCAGGGTGCCCGAAGGCGCGCCGGGCCGAGAGGGCTTCTCGCCGTAGGCGAGCTTGCCGGGAATCCAGAATCGGCGGGTCTCGCCCACGACCATGAGCTGCAGTCCCTCGGTCCAACCGGGGATGACCTGGCTCAGGCCGAAGCTGGACGGTTCGCCCCGCGGCACCGAGGAGTCGAACATCTTGCCGTCGGTGGTCCAGCCGGTGTAGTGCACGGTGACCTTGTCGAAGGCGGTGGGATGCTCCTCGCCCTCTCCGGCCTCGATGATCCTGGAGGCCAGACCGCTGGCCGTGACCTCGGCCTCGTCAGGCGCGGCGGCCACGTCCTCGGGGGCCGGAATGGAAGCGGTGGCGCTCAGGGCGAAGGTCAGAGCCGCCAGCAGCGCCAGCGCGATACGTGTCATTTTCATGAAAGCCCCTTCGGGTGAGAGATGAAATCGTCAGCCGCGGCAAAGATGGACCCGGACGGACGGAAAATCAAGGACCGTCCAGGGGATGGAAGTCCCGAAAGACCTCGAGCATGGCCTCGTAGTGGGCCAGGGGCACGCCCTGGAAGATGGTATTGCTGGAGCTGAAGATGTATCCCCCGCCCGGCGGGCCATGGGTGAGTGCGTAGCGCGCCGACTCGCGAACCTTTTCCTCGGGACCGGCATGGAGCGCGCCGCAGTCCACGTTGCCCATGAGCGCCATGCGTCCGCGAACGAGGGCCTTGATCTCGGCCAGGTCCATGCCCGCGATGGGATCGATGGACTGCAGCCCGTCGAAGCCGACATCGGCGATGCGGTCCAGCAGCTTTCTCAGATCGCCGTCGCTGTGCAGGATGATGGGCAGTCCCCGCGCCTTCGTGAACTCCACCAGTTCGCGCAGGTAGTCGAAGACGAACTCGTCCATCTTCTCCGGCGACATGAAGGGCCCCTGGTTGTAGGCGATATCGTCGGGCACGATGATCAGTTCGCATCCCGCATCGACGAGCCGGCCCGCGCGTTCCAGGGCGTAGTCCATGAGTGCCCGGGATTTCTCGTGCAAGCGATCCGGATGCTCGTAGAGGTCGATGGAGAACTGCATGTAGTCCTCCACCGTTTCGATGCTGTGGGTCGCGTGCCAGATCATGCCCGCCAGGGGCACATCGGGCCGGAGCGCGTTTCGCAGGAATGGATAGAAGTCGTACTCGTGGGAGCCGGCGATCACGGGCAGCGCGTCCCAGCGATAGGTCTCGACGATGCGCCTGCAGATCTCCGCGGCGCGCTCGAAGGCCAGGCGTCTGTCCTTGGCATCTCCGCGCCAGAGCTCCCCTTCGGGATAGGGAAGGCCGAAGGCCTCCTCCACGATCTGGAACTCCAGCTCGAAGTGCGGAGGACGGTCGGGCTCCTCGCCGCGCAGAGCGCAGAACAATCGTTCCCGGGAGTTCATGGCGAGCAGGCCTCGAAGAAGGCCTCCACGTTTTCCGGCTTCGCGGAGGGTCCGAACTCGCACTGGGCGATGAGCCCGCCGCCTCGATGGAAGCACTCGCGCATGCGGGCCGCGGCTTCGCGCAGCTCCTGAGCGCTGGCGTTGGGAAGGATGTCCTGGCGGTCCAGCTCTCCCCAGAAGGTGATGCGCCCCGCGAAACGCTCGCCGAGCAGGTCCAGGCCCATGCAGAAGATCTGGCTGTTGATGGCGTCCAGGCCCAGCTCCACCAGGTCCTCCATGATGCCGAGGATATGGCCGTCCGAGTGCATGAAGGCCTGCTTGCCGTGACCATGGGCGATGTCGATATAGTCGCGATACAGGGGCATGAACAGCTCCCGCCAGAGTTCGGGGGAAACGAGAGTGGCCCGCTGGCTGCCCCAGTCGTCCATGAACATGAGCCCGTCCACCTCGGTGCGTGCCCATTGCTGGAGCTCCTCGCAATAGAAGGCGTGCATGCGGGCGAGGAGCTTCGCGAGTTCGGGGGGGCGATCCAGCAGATCCACGAGCAGGTTCTCCGTGCCTCGGATGAACTGCAATTGCTCGAAGGGACGGGGACAGGTGCCCGCGAGCACGTATCGATCCTCGGCCCGGCAGAAATCGTTCACCTTCCCCGCCTCCAGGGTGAGGCGCTCGACGGGAACTCGCACCGCGTCGGCCCGCGCCCAATCGGTGAGCTGCGGATCCTTCACCTCGCCGATCACGCCGGACTGGAGGTTTTCGAAGGTGCATCCCCAGTCGTCGGTGAAGCGTCCGGGCTCGTGGGGATCGCCGGTGAAGGGCGGCGTCTCCCGCAGATATCCGGGACAGTGGACGATGTCGTCGGGAAAGCGTCGCTGGATCCGGGCCAGGGCCTCCCCGTGATGCTTCGCCGCCCAGGGCAGGACCCAGAGCTGGCGGGGAATCCGATGGGGACTGTCGAAGGCGAGGGTCCGCTTCACGCCTTCCCGGGGCGTCTGGCTCAAGGACCGCCTCCCGCTTGCGAGGCCTCGACCAGGCGGGCGGCCAGCCTCACCGCCGCGTTGGCGTTGGCCGCGAAGCCGTCCGCGCCGATGCGGTCGGCGAACTCCTGGGTGAGGGGCGCGCCCCCCACCATCACCTTCACGCGGCGGCGCAGACCCGCCGCCTCGAGGGCATCGAGCACTTCGATCATGGCGGGCATGGTCGAGGACAGGAGGGCCGACAGGCCCAGCACCTGCACCTCGGGCGTGCTCGCAGCATCCACGAAGGCCGCGGGCGAAACGTCGGTGCCCAGGTCGGTCACGCGGAAGCCCGCGCCCTCGAGCAGCACGCCCACGAGTTTCTTGCCGATGTCGTGAAGGTCGCCCCGCACCGTGCCCAGGACCACCTGCCCCGCGAATCGACTATCCGCCGACAGCAGCGCCGGACGCAGCAGTTCCATGGCGCCCTGCATTGCGCGCGCCGCGATGAGCAGTTCCGGCAGGAAGAACTCGCCCTCTTCGAAGCGGCGTCCCACTTCCTCCATACCGGGAGTCAGGTTGTCGAAGATGATGTCCTGGGGATTTCCGCCGGCATCGAGTGCGGCGCGGGTGAGCTGCCGACAGCGGTTCAGGTCTCCTCGGATCACGGCTCGGGACAGTTCCGAGAAGTCCTCCATCAGCGCCGCGCCGCCATCTGTCCGTTGACCCCCGCCTCGAGCTTGAAGCGCAGACGACCGGAGTGGTCGGCCAGGAAATCCCGAAGCCAGGGCCCCGGCTGGATGCGCAGGCCCCTCGCCCGGATGCAGACCACACCTTCATCGGAAGGCACGTGGAAGAAGACCTCGCGCGCTCCCGCGTGGCGGGAGAGTTCGGCCTGCACCGGATCCATGTCGGCCTGCTGGAAGTCTTCGGGCAGATGCAGATGCAGCACCCGCGGCCACTCTTCGAGGGCCTCCTCGAGGGTGAGGGCCTTGTCGAGGAGCATCTTGGGATCCCCCTCGTCCGACGGCTGGCTGACCTTCCCCTCGAAGGCCAGGATGGCGTCGGCCTGCAGCTTGTCCTTCAGCTCCTCGTAGAGCGAGGAGAAGACGAGGATCTCGTAGCTGCCCAGGAAGTCTTCCACCGTGAGGAAAGCCATGAGCCGGCCCTTGCGGTCCATCTTGGTCTGGATGTGCGAGATCAGACCCATGCTTCGGGCTTGGCCGTCGTCGGGCACGCTCTTCAGCTTGATGGCGTCGGCCACGTTCATGGCCTCGATGACCGCCCGCACCTCGTCGAGGGGGTGCCCCGACACGAAGAAGCCCAGCACTTCCTTCTCGTGGGACAGCCTCTGCCCCCGATCCCAATCGGGGATGTGCTCGATGACCGGCGCGGCCGAGGCGGGATCGCTCTCCATGAGACCGTCCAGAAGATTCATCTGGCCCGACTCGCGGTCGCGCTGCCGACCCTGGGCCGAACGCATGGCCGCCTCCAGGGAGGCCAGGAGGCTCGGCCGGTTGGGACCGAGGGCGTCCATGGCGCCGGCCATGATCAGGCTTTCGAGCACACGCCGATTCACCCGCTGCAGGTCCACGCTTTCGCAGAAGTGATGCAGGTCGCGGAAGCCGTCCTCCCGCTCGCGGGCGGCGATGATCTCGGCGATGGCTCCCTCGCCCACGTTCTTCACGGCGCCGAGACCGAAGAAGATGCGGCCGTCGGCCACGCGGAAATCGCTCCAGCTCACCCCCACGTCCGGCGGCACCACCTCGATGCCCAGCTTGCGGCACTCGTGCATGAAGACCACGATGCGATCGGTCACGCCCATTTCGCTGGTCATGCAGGCCGCCAGATACTCGGCCGGATGATGGCTCTTCAACCAGGCCGTCTGCACCGAAAGCATGGCGTAGGCCGCCGAGTGGGACTTGTTGAAGCCGTAGCCCGAGAAGTACTCGAGCAGGTCGAAGAGCTCCTCGGCCTGTCGCTCCTTGTGACCTTTCTTCACCGCGCCTTCCACGAAACTCTGCTTCAGGTCGGCCAGCAGTTCGGGGATCTTCTTGCCCATGGCCTTGCGCAGCACGTCCGCTTCGCCCATGGAGTAGCCGCCGTAGACCGAGGCGATCTGCATCACCTGTTCCTGGTAGACGATGGTGCCGTAGGTCTCCTTGAGGATGGGCTCCAGGTCGGGATGCAGGTAGCGGATCTTCTTGCGGCCGTGCTTGCGGTCGATGAAGTCGTCGTGCATGCCGCTGCCCAGGGGACCCGGGCGAAAGAGGGCGTTGGTGGCGACGATCTCCTCGAACATGGTCGGCTGCAGCCGCGTGAGGATGTCGCGCATTCCGCCGGACTCCACCTGGAAGAGCCCGATGGTATCTCCCCGGCGCAGCAGCTCGTAAGTGGTCGGGTCGTCCAGGGGAATGTCCCCCGCCAGGATCTTCTCGTCCTCGGCTCGCCCCGCGTTGACCATGCGCAGGGCCTCTTCGATCACCGTGAGGGTGCGTAGGCCCAGGAAGTCCATCTTGAGCAGGCCCACCTGTTCGCAGGTGACCATGTCCCACTGGGTGGTGATTTCGTCCTTGTTGTTCTTGTAGAGCGGCACGTGCTCGACCAGGGGATCGGGCGTGATGAGCACGCCGGCCGCATGGGTGGAGGCGTGTCGGGTCAGCCCCTCGAGGGTGAGGCTGTAACGGATGAGCTTCTCGTAGAGCTCGCTCTCCCCCCTCAGGGCCGCGAATTCGGGATTCAGTTCGAGGGCCCGCTCCAGGGTCATGCCCAGATCCTCGGGCACCATCTTGGCAATGCGGTCCACCTCGCCGAAGGGCATGCCCAGCACCCGCCCCACGTCGCGCAGCACGGCCCGGGCCTTCATGGTCCCGTAGGTGATGATCTGCGTGACGTTCTCGCGCCCGTACTTCTCGGTGACGTAGTCGATGATCTCGCCCCGCCGCACGTAGTCGAAATCGATGTCGATATCGGGCATGGAGATGCGTTCAGGATTCAGGAATCGCTCGAAGATCAGGCCGTATCTCAATGGATCGATGTCTGTTATGCCTAGCGAATAGCAGACCAGGCTGCCGGCCGCGCTGCCCCGCCCCGGCCCCACGGCGATGCCCCGCTCCTTGGAGGCCTCGATGAAGTCGTGGGTGATGAGGAAGTAGCCCTCGAAGCCCATCTGTCCGATGATGCCGAGCTCGTAGTCGAGTCGCTCGATCTGCTCGGCGCTCGGCTCCCCGTAGCGTTCCTTCAGACCCTTGCGCGCCAGATGATCGAGGTAGCGGGCCTCGTCGTCCCATCCCTCCGGCAGGGGGAAGTCGGGGAAGTGGTTCTCCCCCATCGGGATTTCCAGCTCGCATCGCTCGGCGATGGCCAGGCTGTTGTCCAGGGCCTGCGGATGGTCGGCGAAGAGTTCCTCCATCTCCTCGCTGCTCTTGAAGTAGAGCTGGTCCATGCCCACCGACCACTCGTTCTCCGACTCCAGATCGCGTCCCGTGTTGATGGCCATGAGCGCCTGATGGGCCTCGTGGTCGCCCTGCTTCATGTAGTGGCAGTCGTTGGTGGCCACCAGGGGAATGCCCGTCTCCGCGTGGATGCGCAGGGCGCCCTCGCGGACCCGCTCCTCCTCGGGAATGCCGTGGTTCTGCATCTCCAGAAAGAAGTTGCCCCGGCCGAAGATGTCGTCGAGCTCCAGGGCCACGCGCTTGGCCTCGTCGTAGTGGCCGTCCACCAGATGGCGATTCACCTCGCCGGACATGCAGGCGGTCAGGGCGATGATGCCCTCGGAGTGCCGGCGCAGCAGTTCCCGGTCCAGGCGCGGCTTGTAGTAGAAGCCCTCCAGGAAGGCCATGCTCGAGAGCTTGATGAGGTTGCGGTAGCCCTCGAAATTCTCGGCCAGCAGAATCAGATGATGGATGCGCCGCCCGCGGATGGTCGAATCCTTGCCCCGGTCATGACGGCTCCCCGGCGTGGTGTAGGCCTCCATGCCGACGATGGGCTTGACCCCCGCCTTCTTGGCCTCCCGATAGAAGTTCACCACCCCGAAGAGATTGCCGTGGTCGGTGAGGGCCACGGCGGGCTGCTCGTGGATCTTTGCCGCCTGGACGAGCTTGGCCACCGGAATGGCCCCGTCCAGCAGGCTGTACTCCGAATGGTTGTGCAGATGGACAAAGCTGCGACTCATGGAGGCTCCGGCCCTGGAGGGGTGTAGAAACGCTGATTCTGGCTCAAATTAGCCGATCCGGCCACCGATGACCAGTCTTCTTTCCCGGTTGCGGGCCGGCCCAATCCTATGTTAATTTGCCGCTTCGGGAATTCGCCCTGCCGAGGCGCAGGGGGACGGTCCGCCCGCTGGGAGGCCAGGGGCGGCCTTGTTGTGATGGCTAACTCCGAGGAGGATCCCTCCATGCTCAGCCAGATGAGGGACAGGAATTTCATCAAGTGGACGCTCTGGTTCGTGGTGGTCGCCTTCGTGATCTCCATGATCTTCGTTTGGGGCGCGGACTATCAGGGCATCAGCTGCAGCGGTTCGCAGGCGCCCCAGGGCCAGAGCTGGGTGGCCAAGGTCGGCGACACCGGCGTGAGCCTTCGCACCTTCGACCAGCGCCTGCGCCAGGCCTACAGCGACATGGCCGCCAGCCGCCAGCCCGGCCAGCCCATCACGGCCGACGAGCGCATCCGCGTCCAGGACCAGGTCTTCGGCCAGCTCATCAACGAGGTGCTCTTCACCCTCGAGGTGCAGCGCCTGGGTCTGGAACCCACCGACAACGAAGTGCGGGAAGTGCTCAACAACGATCCTCCCGATTTCCTGCGCCGCCAGTTCATGGACGAGAACGGCGTCTTCAACATGGAAGCCTACCAGCAGGCCCTGGCCGATCCCCGCATCGACTGGGTGCCCATCGAGGACATCGTGCGCAACATGCTGCCGCTGAATCGCCTGCAGCAGATCTTCTCCACCCAGCTGCACATCAGCGAGGAGGAGCTCCGCCAGGAATTCGAGCGCCGCAACACCAAGACCAAGATCCTCTACGCCGGCAGCTCCTGGCGCGACATGACCCTTCCCGAAGAGGATCCCGCCGATGCGGTCCTCGAGGCCTACTACAACGAGAATCTCGATCAATTCGAGGAGCCCGCGACCTACGCCATCCAATACGTGGAATTCAGCCGCGGCGCCTCCGAGGCCGACGAGTTCTTCGTGCGCGAGCGCGTGGACTTCATCCGCGACGAGCTGGCCGCCGGGCGCGACTTCGAGGATCTGGCCCGCGACTACTCCGAAGACCTGAGCAACGCCGACAACGGCGGCGATCTTGGCTGGTTCAGCCGGGGCCGCATGGTGCCCGAGTTCGAGGAGGCCGCCTTCGCGCTGGCCGTCGGCGAGGTGAGCGAACCGGTGAAGACCCAGTTCGGCTTCCACCTCATCAAGAAGGAAGACGAGCGCAGCACCGAAGCCGGACAGGAAGAGATCCAGGCCCGCCATCTCCTGCTGCGGGTGGAGCCCAGTTACGCCACCCTCGACAGCATGGCCACCCTCGCCGACTCCCTGTCCAGTCTGGCGAAGGAGCTGGGCAGTCTGGCCGAAGCGGGAACGCGCCTGGGCCTCGAGGTCCTGAGCCCCGCCCCCTTCTCCCTGAACAGCAGCATCGATCTGCTCGGATTCAACGCGGCCATCCACGCCGAGGTGGAGCGCATGGAGGCCGGCGAGGTCACCCGCCGATTCACCGGGCGCCAGTCCGACTACGTCATGCAGCTGGAGAGCATCAGTCCCGAAGGTCCTTCCACCTTCGCCGATTCCCACGATCTGGTGCTTCGCCTGTGGAAGACCGATGAGCAGAAGCGTATGGCCAAGGACCTGGCCCAGAAGCTCCGCGACGCCTACGACACCGGTATCAGCCTGCGCAAGGCCATCGCCGACCAGGGTCTGGAAGCCAACGAGAAGGACGTCAAGTTCAGCGACTACCTGCCCGGTGTGGGCAGCGAGTCTGCCTTCCACATGATCGCCTACAACATGTCCCCCGGCCAGGTGTCTCCGGTCATCGAAACCGATCAGGGCGCCTGGGTCCTCGAGGTCCTCGGCCGCGAGCCCCTGGACACCGAACAGTTCGTCGAGCAGCGTCCCGGCATCCTGGAAGAGCTGCTGGGACAGGCCCAGGCCGAGCACTTCAACACCTGGGTGGACGAACTCAAGGCCAGCTACGGTGTGGAGGATTTCCGGGAGCAGTTCTACAACTAGCTATCCGCTGCCCGCCAGAACAAAACCCCCGCCACATCGGCGGGGGTTTTTCTTATCTGAGTTCTCAGTCCTCAGTTCTCAGTCCTCAGTTTTCAGTCCACAGTTCTCAGTCCTCAGTTCTCAGTTCCTTCCACATCCTCGTTCTTGCCCGTGGCCGGAGGCTCGGGGCCCGGGGCCTTCTCGTCCTTCAGAATCTCTTCCGGATCGAGATTCCTGTACATCTCCCGCTGGAAGTCGCGGTTGGCCGTGCGCACCTTCGCGCTGATGGACGCGAACTTCCGCGCCATCTCCGGCAGTCGTTCCGGCCCGAAGATCACCAGGATCACGGCCACCACGAGCAGGAGCTCCCAGCCTCCGATGCCGCCTATGAACGCTACCATGACCATTTCAGCAGTTGCACCATGACGAGTATCCCCAGCACCGAGATGAAGTTCAGCTTCAGGCTGATGCCGAAGGTGAGGGTGAGCACCATGAGATTGAGGGTGAAGGGCTGCAGTTCGAAGTGCGCCGACTGGATGAGGACGTCCTTGGGGATGCCGTCCGGCAGGACGATGGCCAGCACCTCGCCCACCACCGTTCCCACCGCGATGCCCAGCAGCACCGTGAGTACGATGGCCTTCAGGGATTTCTTTCTCAGGGCCATGAGCTTTCCTTACTCCAGGGGCCAAGTGTATCGCTGCCAATCCTGCCCCAGGATCAGCGTGGCGTCCAGCATCAGATCCTCTCGCCTCTGCAGCAGCACCGGCACGCCGCCCAGATAGTCGGACAGCCGCTCCACCGCCTCCCCTTCGCCGCCGCGAATGAGCAGCAGGGTCTCGTTGAAGGGCCAGGGCGGCGCGTTGCCGCGGTCCAGGGCGTCCACGCCCCAGGGCCTCAGGCTCTCGCCCTTGCGCAGAGCCAGTCCCGGCACGCGGGTGGCGTTGAGCACCTGCAGGCGCAGGCCCAGGGCCTCGGCATCATCCGGGCGCGAGCTTTCGATGCGGCGCTCGCGGGCCAGGTCCTCCCGTTTGATCTCCGCGCTCTCCTCCTGGGCGGGACGCAGGACCAGGTCTCCGTACCTCAAAGTCAGGGAGAAGGCCAGGACGGACAGGAACACGGATCCGAAGATCCAGGGCAGGGCGGAGCCCCGCTCGTTCCTCGCCGCCTTGCCCCTACGCCTGGCCATCGTCCTCCCGGAAGGCTTCCGACAGCTTCTCGAAACTTAGGGACATCTCCTCGGGCACCACGCGGGTCTGCCCGATGCTGCTCATGAAATTGGTATCGCCCACCCAGCGCGGCACGAGGTGCACGTGCAGGTGGCCAGGAATGCCCGCGCCGCCGGCGCTGCCGAAGTTGATGCCCAGATTCATGCCCTCCGGCGAATAGGCCTTGCGGATGGCCTTCTCGGCCCGCCGCATGAGGGGACCCAGCTCGGCCAGCTCCTCCTCATTGAGATCGGCCAGCCAGGACACGTGGCGGCGCGTGACGAGCATCATGTGGCCGTTGCAGTAGGGAAAGGCGTTGAGCACGCCGTACCAGTGCTGGGTCTCGAAGAGGAAGTCCCGCTCCTCTTCGACCTGCAGGCCGCAGAAGACGCAGCCGTCCTTACGGCCCTCGCCCTCCACCACGTACTTGCGCCGCCAGGGAGTGAAGAGATGGTCCATCAACCCTTCCTTTCGGCCAGGACCTCTTCGGCGCCACGTAGCTGCGTCACGTCATTGATGCCGCCGATCTCGCCGGGATCGGGACAGACGCTCGCCGCCACCCGGCGGCCCAGGCCCTTCAGGATCTCCAGCGTGTCGGTGAGATAGTACTCGCCCTGCTCGTTGTCGTCCCTCAAAAGTTCGAGGGCCTCGAGCAGATCGGGCAGGCGGAAGACGTAGATGCCCGAATTGATCTCGCGCACTTCCCGCTCGGCCTCCGTGGCGTCCCGATGCTCGCGGATGGCCTCGAGGTCTCCCTCGGCGTTCCGGAGAACCCGCCCGTAGCCCGCGGGATCTTCCAGCACCGCGCTGAGCACCGTGGCCGCGGCCTTTCGTTCGCGGTGCAGATCCAGCAGTCCGGTCAGGGTCTCGGGACGGATGAGGGGCACGTCCCCCGACAGCACCAGCAGGTCGCCCTGGAGATTCTCGATCTCGTCCTTGGCCATGATCACCGCGTGACCCGTGCCCAGCTGCCGGGCCTGCAGGGCGAATCCCACCTCGCGGCCGGCGAGTTCCTCGCGCACCCGGTCGGCCTGGTGACCGACGACCAGGATGTTCGGCGCCAGCCCCGCCGCCTCGGCGCTGTCGAGCACCCAGTGGATCATGGCGCGGCCGCCCAGGGGATGGAGCACCTTGGCCAGGTCGCTCTTCATCCGGGTGCCCTTGCCGGCGGCGAGAATCAGGGATGCGCAGGGTGCCATGCTTCTCCTAGAAGAGCAGGACCGGACGGGCCCCCTCCTCGTCGATGCGGTAGACGTGATTGTCGATGAGCCGCGCTCCGCCCAGGCGGACGGCGCAGGCCATGAGGACGAGACCGTCCGCGAGTTTCGCCGGCCGTTCCAGGGTGTCGGGATCCACCACGCTGAAGTACTCCATGGCCAGATCCGACAGCAGCTCCCTGCCCAGGTCTTCGAGGGCCAGCGGGTCCCGCTCCCCCGCCTCCAGGGCGGCGCCCGCGGCCTGCAGGGCCCCGAAAAGACTCGACGCCCGGGCGCGATCCCCGGCGTCGAGGTAGGCGTTGCGGCTGCTCATGGCCAGACCGTCGGGCTCCCGCCGGGTCTCGCCCAGGCGAAGGGTGACGGGGAAGAGCAGGGTCCGCACCATGCGCCGGATGAGCAGGGCCTGCTGGGCGTCCTTCTGTCCGAAGAAGGCCAGGTCCGGCAGGGTGGCGGTGAAGAGCTTGGCCACCACCGTGGTCACCCCGTCGAAGTGTCCGGGACGGCTCGCGCCGCAAAGCACGTCAGTGCCCCAGTTCACGGCGACGCGGGTGCTGTCCCCGGGCGGATAGACCTCGGCCAAGGTGGGCGCGAAGACGCAGTGCGCGCCCGCTTCGGCGAGCTTCGCGAGGTCCTCGTCCCAGCTGCGGGGATAGGCATCGAAATCTTCGCCGGGACCGAATTGGGTGGGATTGACGAAGATCGAAACGATCACCCGGTCGCACTCGGACAGGGCCTGGCGCAGGAGCGAGATGTGGCCCTCGTGCAGGTTGCCCATGGTGGGCACCAGCCCCAGGCTCAGCCCCGCGGCCCGACCCTCGCGACTGTAGGCCTGCATGGGAGCGACGGCGCGGATGATCTCCGGGCCGCGACTCACTTGGGATCGGCCTTGCGCCGGCGCGTGCCGGGTTCGAATCGATGCTCCTCGGTGGGGAAGGCCCCCTCGCGCACCTCGCGGGCGTAGTCCTTCACCGCGCGTCCGATCTCGCCTTCCACGTCGGCGAAGCGCTTCACGAACTTGAAGTCGCCGCCGCCCAAGCCGATCATGTCGTGGAGCACGAGGATCTGTCCGTCGCAGTCCGCCCCCGCGCCGATGCCCACCGTGGGAACCGTGACCGCGTCTGAGATCTCGCGGGCCAGGGTCCAGGGAATGCCTTCGAGCACCATGCTGAAGACCCCCGCCGCCTCGAGCTCGATGGCCTCCTGCACCAGCATGCGGGCCGCGTTCTCGCCCCGGCCCTGCACCCTGTGTCCGCCGAAGGCCAGGTGGCTCTGGGGCGTGAGTCCCAGGTGGCCCATCACGGGGATGCCCGCATCCACCATGCGGCGAATGGCCGGCGCCGAGCGGTGTCCGCCTTCCAGCTTCACCGCTCCCACGCCGGCCTCCTTCACGAAGCGGCCGGCGCTCTCCAGAGCCTGATCCTCGCTCACCTGATAGCTCATGAAGGGCATGTCGGCCACCACCAGGGCGCGGCTCGCGCCCCGGGCCACAGCGGCCGAGAGCACGATCATCTCGCCCAAGGTCACGGGCAGGGTGGATTCGTAGCCCAGCACCACGTTGGCTGCGCTGTCGCCGATGAGGATGAGGTCCACCCCCGCCTCGTCCAGGATACGCGCGGTGGGATAGTCGTAGGCCGTCAGCGCCACGATCTTCTCGCCGCGCTCCTTCTTGGCCTTCAGGTCCAGGATGCTCATGCGCTGCATCTATCCCTCCCAGTTCGGCACGTAGTAGAGGGTGCCCTCGAAGGGCGTCAGGATGCGCCGCTTCAGGTCCTCCAGGTGCCGCCGGTTGGATACGAAGTCGATGTTGTCGGTGTTGATCACCAGGAGCGGCGTTCCCGCGTAGTGGAAGAAGTAGTGATTGTAGGCTTCCGCAAGGGTTTCCAGGTAGTCCCGCCGCATGTCCCGCTCCATGGGACGCCCCCGCTTGGTCACCCGCTCCACGAGGGTGTCCAGGGAGGCCTGCAGGAAGATCACCAGATCCGGCGTGGGAATCTGGGGCGCCAGGGCGTCGGCCACCACGTTGTAGAGGGACAGCTCGTCGTCGCTCAGGTTGATGTTGGCGAAGATGCGGTCCTTGTCGAAGTGATAGTCGCTGATGACCTTCTCCTGGAAGAGCTCGCCCTGCTTGAGGGTCTGCTGCTGGCGGAATCGCGAGAGCAGGAAGAAGATCTGCGTCTTGAAGGCGTTGGCGGAGGGATTCACGTAGAACTCGCGGAGGAAGGGATTCTCCTCCACCACCTCCAGATTGAGGCGAGCGTCCATCTCCTCGGCGAGCAGCTGGGAGAGGCTGGTCTTGCCGACGCCGATGACGCCCTCGATGACAATGTAGGACGGTTCCCGCCTGTGCTCAGTCATTCCACCAGTCCTTCGGGGCCTTGAGCAGCAGGATGCGCTGCGTCTCGCCCAGTTGCTTCAGCATGTCCCTCACGCTCTCACCCGTCGCGGGATGCTCCCAGTCCGGCAACACTTCGGCCAGCGGCGCCAGCACGAAACGCCGGCGGGGCAGGCCCGGATGGGGCAGGACGAGATCCGGCTCGTTCACCCTCTCCCCGCCCAGGAGGAGCAGATCCACGTCGAGCAGACGCGGTTGCTTGTGCCCGCCTATTCGTCCCGCCTCGGCCTCGAGCCTTCCGCAGAGCTCGAGCAACCCTCGCGCTTCCGCCTCGGTCTCGCCCGCGAGACAGAGATTGAGGTAGGCCGGCTGCTCGTCCTCGACCTCCACCGGCTCGGTCTCCCAGAGCGAGCTGATGCGCGCGCCTTCCAGCTCCACGGCGAGTTTCCGCGCGGCAGAGCGGAGCGAGGCCTCCCGATCCCCGAGATTGGCTCCCAGGGAGAAGGCGGCCCATCGCCTCAAGCGCGACGCTCCCGCGTGAGCAGGACTTCCACCTCGCGACAGGTATTGGGGAAGGGCAGGTTCATCTTCCGCAAGGACACCGTGATGCGCGCCACGGCGGCGTGTTCCACGAGCAGCTCGTCGGCCACCCGGGCGGCCAGGTGCTCGAGCAGTTTGCAGCGGAGTCCCTCGGCCCGTTCCCGGGCGGATCCGTAGACTTCCTCGTAGCTCACCGTGTCGGCCAGCGAATCGGAGTCGGCGGCCGCGGACAGGTCCAGCTCGAGATCGAGATCCATGAGAAGTCGTTGCCCGACTTCCCGTTCCTCGTCGGTGACGCCGTAGTGCCCGTAGATGATGATGTCCTTGATGCGAATGTGGTCCATGCCCCGCGTCCCTTCGGATGGCTCAGACTAGGGAGGGTCGGGGGTACTGTCAAGGCGGGGAATCGCCGTCAGTAAAGGACTTTCACGCGACTCCAGCTGCTTTCCCGGGCCGCCGCGATGCCGCAGCTGGCGGGCAGGGCGCCCATGTATCCGGAGCAGGCCTCCCCGGCGCAGGGCGAGTCGAGTTGCAGGCCGAGATTGACGAAGTCGCTCTCGCTGCAGAACTGGGGATCCTCGCTGATGTTCCCCCACTGTCCCAACAGCGGCGCCATGCAGCCGGTCCAGTCTCCGCCCAGATGGCCGTAGATGTCGGTGTTCCAGGCGAAGGCGTCGCCGTCCTCGCAGGCCACCGCCGCGCCGCCCTCGCCGAAGGCCAGGATGCAGCAGTTCAGATTGGGGATGGCCGTGAATCCGCCCTCGTGGCTGCGGTAGTCAAGGGCGCTCCCCGTGTCGGCCGAGTTGCGGGCGAAGGTGCAGTGCTGCACCGAGGCGTCACCCCCCTGCAGGGCGAAGGCGCCCCCGTGGGATTCGGCGAAGTTGTCCACGAAGACGCAGTGGTCCAGGTAGGGCGAGGAGGTGATGGCGTGCAGGCCTCCGCCGGCCGTGGATTCGTTTTCGCGGAAGACGCAGTCGATGAGTGTCACGTGGGAGGCGCCGTAGGCCGAGAGCGCGCCGCCCCCGAGTCCCGATTCGTTGCCCAGGAACACGCATCGCGTGAAGCTGACCGGCGCCACGTCGTCGCACCAGATGGCGCCGCCGTAGTGATAGGCCCGGTTGCTCTCGAAGCGGCAGTCCTCGAAGACGGCCCGGGAGTCCAGGATCGACAGCGCGCCGCCCCAGGTAGCCACGCTGTCGAGGAAGTCGCAATGTAGGATGGTCGGATGGGAATCGAAGAGGTGGAGGGCTCCGCCGGTCTCGCCCGTATCGGTGGCCCGGCCCCAACGGAAGGTGAAGCCCTCGATGCGGGTGCTCTCGGATAGTCCCACCCCCACCATGATGCGATCGACGCTCTGCCCGTTGAGGGTCACGCAGTCGGCCGTGCCTCCGGCGCTGCGCAGGGTGACGCCGTCTCTCATCTCCAGGTCCGCCACGTGGTAGTGGCCGCAGGCCACCAGCACCGTGTCGCCGGCCTCGGCCGCGGCCAGACCCGCGGCGATGGTCGGATGCTCGCCGGGCACATGCAGAGTGGCGGCCTGGACTGTACACGTGTACAGAAGCGAGGAGATTGGTATCAGAAACCGTCGAATCCCTTTAGTCATCATGCTCCGAATCTGGATTCGAGTCGCAAAACATACTCTTCGAAGGCCTTCAGCTTTCCCTCTGCGATGGACCATCGCTTGACCTCGTCGAGATCCACGTCATGCCTCTTGGCGACCATTACCGCGTTCTCGAAACTCTCTCGATCATCCCAATGGTAGAACTGGGCCAAACGGTCCTTCACGCAATCTGTGGGCGTGAGCAGCTCTAGCGTTCCCGTCTTGAGTTCGATCTGTTCAAGATCCTTGAGAGCTTCGCCACCGATGGCCGGAGGAGGGGGCAGGAAATCCACATAGAATTTCGTGTCTGGATGATCGAAGGTGCCCGAGTTCAGGGTAAACCCGAGTTCCTCCATCGCCCTTATCAGACCTTTCTCTTGGAATCCGCTCGATAGGACGAAGTCGAGATCCGCGGACACGTACCGTTCATCGCTATAAATGGAGACGCAGGAGCCACCCGTGAGCACGCAGTCGATACCCTCCTTCGCTAGCTTCGACTGGATGTAGGCGGCCAGTTCAGCCCGCGTCAGTTCACCCAAGTGCTTCATGCCGCAGGTTTCCTCTTCCGT
The DNA here is from genome assembly GCA_964344565.1 of uncultured bacterium. GTDB lineage: Bacteria > Krumholzibacteriota > Krumholzibacteriia > JACNKJ01 > JACNKJ01 > JACNKJ01. The sequence continues at coordinate 55,551 of CAYFNT010000005.1, read as the reverse complement.
CGGGGTCTTCTACGCGTGACGAGTAATGCTTCACGTTCCGAATCCGGGTAAAAATCGAGAGCCCTCTGCAAGAGTGCCTTGAGTTCATCGAGAAACGGATACCGCGGATCGAATGAGTAGAGCCGGGTACGCCCCGCATCTCTTCCCGCAAGGATCCCAGCCCGTTCCAGCTTTTCGAGTTGCTTAAGCAGCGGACTCATACCGGAGTCATAGAATCTTGCCATCTCGCGCGCAAAACCTTCCCCCCGGGTGAGGATGTACATGAGTACGCGCTCAGCGCTTTGTGAGCCAAGAATCGCTTGTAACATATTGAACTCCTTACTAGTCCATATGATCTAGTATGTAGTCTATATGATCTACTTTATATGTCAATATGCAAGTCATGAGCCAGATTGGAGAGTCCAGCTAATCTCTTGTAATTTAAATTCTTATACGAGAAAACCGGGAGCCTCGCGGCCCCCGGTCCCGGAATTCCCGAATCTTTCGACTCGGAACTAGTACATGCCACCCATGCCGCCCATGCCGCCGGCGCCGGCGGGCATGGCCATGCCCTTGTCCTCCTCGGGGAGGTCGGCGACGATGGTCTCGGTGGTCAGGATGAGGCTGGCGATGGAGGCCGCGTTCTGCAGGGCCGTGCGGCTGACCTTGGCGGGATCCACGACGCCGGCCTTGAGGAGGTCCTCGTAGACGCCGGTGGCGGCGTTGTAGCCGAAGCTGCCCTTCTCGCCGCGTACCTTCTCCACCACCACGCTGCCGTCCACGCCGGCGTTCTCGGCGATCTGACGCAGCGGGGCCTCGAGGGCCTTACGGATGATGTTCACGCCCACCATCTCCTCGTCGGTGAGGCCATCAATCTTGTCGAGTGCCTCGATGACGCGGATGAAGACCACGCCGCCGCCGGGCACGATGCCCTCGTCCACGGCCGCGCGGGTGGCGTTGAGGGCGTCCTCCACGCGCATCTTCTTCTCCTTGAGCTCGGTCTCGGTGGCCGCGCCCACGTTGATCACGGCGACGCCGCCGGCCAGCTTGGCCATGCGCTCCTGCAGCTTCTCCTTGTCGTAGTCGCTGCTGGTGTCGTCGATCTGCTTCTTGATCTGATTCACGCGAGCCTCGACGGCCGAGCTGTCGCCCGCGCCCTCGACGATGGTGGTGTTCTCCTTGTCGATGGTGATGCGCTTGGCGCGGCCCAGGTCGTTCATGTCGGCGCTCTCGAGCTTGCGGCCGGTCTCCTCGGCGACCACGGTGCCGCCGGTGAGGATGGCGATGTCCTCGAGCATGGCCTTGCGGCGATCACCGAAGCCCGGGGCCTTCACGGCGCAGACGTTCAGGGTGCCGCGGAGCTTGTTGACCACCAGGGTGGCCAGGGCCTCGCCGTCCACGTCCTCGGCGATGATGATCAGGGGCTGACCGGTCTGGGCGACCTTCTCCAACACGGGGAGCAGGTCCTTCATGTTGCTGATCTTCTTGTCGTGGATGAGGATCAGGGCGTTCTCGTGCACCGCTTCCATGCGCTCGGGATCGGTGACGAAGTAGGGGCTGAGGTAGCCGCGATCGAACTGCATGCCCTCGACCACGTCGAGGTAGCTATCGAGGCTCTTGGCCTCTTCCACGGTGATGACGCCGTCACGGCCCACGCGCTCCATGGCCTCGGCGATCTGCTCGCCGATCTCGGCGTCGTTGTTGGCGCTGATGGAAGCCACGTTGGCGGTGTCCTCGCGGGTCTGCACCTCGGTGCTCATGGCGGCGATGGCCTCGACCACGGTCTCCACGGCCTTGGCGATGCCCTTCTTCAGATACATGGGATTCACGCCGGCCGTGACGTTCTTCAGGCCCTCGGTCACGATGGCCTGGCCGAAGAGGGTCGCGGTGGTGGTGCCGTCGCCCGCCACGTCGTTGGTCTTCGTGGCCACTTCCTTGACCAGCTGAGCGCCCATGTTCTCGTAGGCGTCCGAGAGTTCGATCTCCTTGGCGATGGTCACGCCGTCATTGGTGACCGTCGGGCTACCGAACTTCTTGTCCAAAATGACGTTACGGCCGCGGGGGCCCAGGGTGACCTTCACCGCGTTGGCAAGCTGGTCCAGTCCGGACTTGAGCTTGTTGCGGGCGTCGATATTGAACTCGATCTGCTTGGCCATTTTCACTCCTTTGACAGGTCCCGCCCCCTTGGCGGGCCTTAAGTCTTTTCTTTTCAGTGGATTTGGCAGTTAGGTAACGCTACTGCCAAAGCGCGTCCAATATAGCCAGGGCCCCGGCGGGCTGCAACCCCCCAGCTAGCCTTCCACTTCGGGCAGAGGCAGGAAGGGATCGGGATCGGGCGCCTTGGCGGGAAGCTTGTGCAGATAGCTGGACGAGGCATCTACCAGGAATCGGCCGGCCATGGCCTCGCGGCCCAGATGCAGAAAATGCTGACGGCGCTCGGCCGGCAGAAGGGCCACCTCGGCTTCGAAGCGGCTGGCTCCAAGGCGCAGAGGTATCTTCACAACGTAATGTCTCCCAGGTACTTCGCCGAGCCGTGTGCGCCGATGGTAGTAGGCGTAGACCACCTTGAGGCGGCCCTTTCCCCGCGCCATGGGCACGGCCAGGCGCAGGACCAGCCGGCGGCGGCCATCCTCGTCGCGCATGCGTCCCAGGGAGTCCACGCGTTCCACGGCCAGGGTCGAAAGGGGAGCGGAGGGATCGAGCAGGGCTTTGAGCGTCATGTCCCAGAGAGGAAAATGGACCCTTTCCTTCCATCCTACGCGGATTTCACTGCCCATGGTCCCTCCCTCATGGCGATTGACTGGCAAGAAATTAACGCTTCAGAGTCGAGTAATGGGGCCGATACCTGATAACGGACGACGTCCGATGCTTCTCCCTGAGGATCGTCCAATTTGCTCCATCACTGCACCGGAATACTCCTCCGGAGCAGGCTTCTCCCGGAATCCCGGCCCTCTCGCTCAGGGCCGGGGTTCTTTTTTGGTCGCCAGTCTCCAGTCGCCAGTCGCCGGTCGCCAGATCTAGCGGTGGGTCCAGCGATGGAGAGCGGCAAGGCCCTGCAGGGTCCAGTCCCTCTCGACCTTCGGAGCCTCGCCCAGCCAACCTTCGGCAATCAGGGGAGCCGCTCCGCCCGTGAGGATGACCGACGGGGACTCGCGATTCAAGGGTCCCAGTCGAAGAATCAGGCCCTCCATGGCCGCCCTGAGCCCCCAGACGGCGCCCGCGGCCAGTGCCTCGTCGGTCTCCTTCCCCAGAATGGGGATCTCGCCTTCCAGCTTCACTTCCGGCAACATCTCGCCGCCGGCGGCCAGGCCCTCGAGCCAGAGCCGCGGTCCCGGCAGGATGAGTCCGCCCTGGTAGATGCCCTCCTCGTCCATGAGATCGACGGTCACGGCGCTGCCGGCGTCCACCACCACCATGGGGTAGCGCCGGGAGAACCATGCCCCGGCCATGTTCGCCAGTCGATCGGCACCGAGGGTCTCCCGCCGGCGGATCTCCACCGGGAAGGGCACTTCGCTGTCGCCGCGGAGGATCCAGGTCTCCACCTTCCGTTCGGCCAGGAAGGCGAGCATCTCCTCGTCGCGGGAAGGGGCTACGGAGCAGAGGGCCACGGCGACCTGACCCAGAGGCAGGAGAGAGAGCGTGCGCCGCCAGTTTTCGTTGAACCTGGGACGGGCCGCCACGCAACTGCCGTCCAGAAGCAGGCCCTTGAGCCCCGAGTTGCCGCGGTCCAGGCAGAGCAGGTCGGCCATCAGGATCCCTCCCAGGCTAGGATCGAGCGGCTGTCGTAGATCCTCTGTTCGCCGCTGTCCTTGTAGAGGACGAGTCCCCCCTGCCCGTCCACGTCCATGGCCTGACCCAGACCTTCGGTGGTGCGCACCACGCGTCTCTCGTCGGGCCAGTGCCGTTTCCACTCAGCCACGAGGATTTCGCCCTCGCCGGCCTCCAGGCGGGCCCAATAGGCTTCCAGCTCGGCGAGGAAGCCCGCGAGGATGTCCTCGGCCAGGGGCGCCTGCCCCAGAAGCTGCCGCAGGGAGGCGGCGCTCTCGGTCAGCTCGGGGGGGAAGTCCAGCCGGGCCTGGGACAGGTTCAATCCCACGCCCAGGGCGATGAAGCGGTAGCCCTCGCCCTCGATGCGGCCCTCCATGAGCATGCCCGCCAGCTTGCGCGGACCGGCGTAGAGATCGTTGGGCCAGCGAAGGCTGAGGTCGAGTTCCAGGGGATCCAGACTCCGGAGCAGGGCCAGGGAGGCGATGAGGGATGGCAGGCCGCCCAGTTCGGCGGCGGATAGCTTCGGCCGGAGCAGCACCGAAAAGAGCAGGCTCTGGCCGGGCCCTGAGATCCAGCTGCGGCCGTGCTGGCCGCGCCCCTCCATCTGATAGTCGGCGACGATGCAGGAGCCCGCCGGAGCCTCGCGTTCGGCGAGCTGGCGCAGGCGATCCTGGCTGCTGTCCAGGGCATCGTGGAACTCCAGGGGACGCCCCCACTCGCCCCTGAGGGCGAGGTCGAAGGCCGCCTCCCGTTCGGGAACGCGGCTCACGCTTCCACCTCGAGGGCCAGGTCCACCGAGCCCGCGCCATGGGTGAGTCCGCCCAGGCTGGCGTACTCGATGTCGCGGTAGTGGGGATCGGCGAGGTCCGCCGCCGCGAGTCCGCCGGAGATCTCGAAGTCGGGACCGCCGCCGGCCTCGCCGCGCAGCTTCACGGCCTCGGCGGCCTGGGCGGGCGGGAAGTTGTCCAGGAGCACGCGGGTCACCCGGGGCTTCGCTTCATGCTGAAGGAGGATCCGAAGTTCATCCAGATCGTCGACTTCCACGTAGACGTGAATGCCTTCCGGCAAGTCGGCCACCTTCGCCATCACCTCGGACATGCCGCCCAGGGCCTCCTTGTGGTTGTCCTTGACCATCACGGCGTCGAAGAGACCCAGGCGATGGTTCTCGCCCCCACCCATGCGCACGGCGTACTTCTCGAGCAGTCGATAGCCCGGCGTGGTCTTGCGGGTGTCCAGCACCGTGGGCCCCACACTGGCGCTCATGGCCTCGCGGGTGCGGGTGGCCACGCCGGAAAGGCGCTGCAGAAAGTTGAGAGCCGTGCGCTCGGCCGAGTGGATGGCTCCGCCCGGGCCTCGCAGGCGGGCGAGCACTTCGCCGGCCGCGAAGTCCCGGCCGTCTTCGGCGGCTTCCAGGATTTCGATGCCCCCGGTCACGCGCTCGAAGACCTGCAGAAAGAGCGGAAGCCCGGCGAGGGTGCCGGCCTGACGGGCCACCAGACACACGGTGAGGTTCTCTTCCGGCGAGGCGAAGTGCTCGGCGGTGAGATCGCCGGGCCCCAGATCCTCGGCCAGAGCCAGGTCGAGCAGGGCCTCCGCGGCCGCTCTCAGTTCCGCGGGCCACTCAGGCCATGGATCCTTCATCCTGCCTCCCATCGGCCGCCAGTTGCAGCCTCAGTTCCTCGATGTGATCACGCAGGCTGGCCGCTGCCTCGAATCGCCGCGCGTCGGCCTCGGCCCGCATTTCCCGTTCGAGCTCGGCGATGCGCTCGGCCATCTCCATGTGCTCGAATCTCTGCACGATGCGATGGGCCCCCGCCTCGCCTTCCTTCTTCTTGCTTTCGCCCACCAGCGTCGCCGCTTCCACTTCCTTGGCACTCTTGCGGATGCCCCGGGGCGTGATGCCGTGTTCCTTATTATACGCTTCCTGCAGCAGGCGGCGGCGCGCCGTTTCCTCCACGGCGGCCTTGATCGAGTCGGTCTGCGTGTCGGCGTAGAGGATGACCTTGCCCTCCTCGTGCCGGGCCGCGCGACCGGCCGTCTGGATCAGGCTCGTGTGGCTGCGCAGGAAGCCTTCGCGATCGGCGTCGAGGATGGCCACCAGGGACACCTCGGGCAGGTCTAGCCCCTCGCGCAGCAGGTTGATGCCCACCAGCACGTCCACCTCGCCCAGGCGCAGCTTGCGCAGAATCGATACCCGCTCCAGGGCCTTGATGTCGCTGTGCAGGTAGGCCACGCGAATGCCGTTGGCCCGCAGGTAGTCGGTGAGTTCCTCGCTCATGCGCTTGGTGAGGGTGGTCACCAGGGTGCGCTCCTTGCGCGAGACCCGGTCGCGCACCTCGCCGAGGAGGTCGTCCACCTGATGCTTGCTCGGCCGCAGTTCGATCTGGGGATCCAAGAGGCCCGTGGGGCGAATCACCTGCTCGAAGACGTTCTTCCCGCTCATCTCGTACTCGTAGGGCCCCGGCGTGGCGCTGGTGAAGACGGCCCGGGGAGTGAGCTGTTCGAACTCCTCGAAGCGCAGGGGACGGTTGTCCAGGGCGCTGGGCAGACGGAAGCCGTGCTCGACCAGGGTCTCCTTGCGGCTGCGGTCGCCGGCGTACATGGCGCCGATCTGAGGCACGGTCACGTGGCTCTCATCGAGGATGATCAGGAAATCGTCGGGGAAGTAGTCGAGCAGGCAGAGGGGCCGCTCGCCGGGAGCGCGCCCATCGAGGTAGCGCGAGTAGTTTTCGATGCCCGTGCAGAAGCCCATCTCGCTGAGCATCTCCATGTCGTAGCGGGTGCGGTTCTCCAGGCGCTGGACCTCCAGCAGCTTGTTCCCCTCGCGGAATTCGTTGAGGCGCTCTTCCAGGTCGCGCCCGATCTGATCGATGGACTGGGTCACCCGTTCGCGCCCGGTCACGAAGTGGTGCGCCGGGAAGAGGGCCATCTCCTGAAGCTTCTCCCGGGTGCGGCCGGTGAGGGGATCCACGGCGGCAAGGGAGTCGACCTCGTCGCCGAAGAGCTCGATGCGATAGCTGATGTCCTCGTAGGGCGGATAGACCTCGATCACGTCCCCCCGCACGCGGAAGGTGCCGCGCATGAAGTTCACGTCGTTGCGCGAGTATTGCATCTCGATGAGCGTGCGCAGGATCGAGGGGCGCCCGCGCTCCTCCCCCACCTTGAGCTGAAGCACCAGACGCTTGAACTCGTTGGGATTGCCCAGGCCGTAGATGGCGCTGACCGAAGCGATGACGATGACGTCGTCGCGCATCATCAGTTGGCTGGTGGCGCTCAAGCGCAGGCGGTCGATCTCCTCGTTGATGGAGGAGTCCTTCTCGATGTAGGTGCCCGTGGCCGGCACGAAGGCCTCGGGCTGATAGTAGTCGTAGTAGCTGATGAAGAACTCCACGGCGTTCTCGGGAAAGAAGCCGCGGAACTCGCCGTAGAGCTGGGCCGCCAGGGTCTTGTTGTGGCTGATGATGAGGGTGGGCAGATCGGTCTCGGCGATGACCTGGGCCATGGTGAAGGTCTTGCCGCTGCCGGTGACCCCGAGCAGGGTCTGGTACTTGTTCCCCGCGAGGATGCTCTCGCTGAGCTGCTCGATGACCTGGGGCTGGTCGCCGGTGGGCTGGAAGGGCGCATGAAGTTTGAATCGTGACATGGGAATTAATTAGCACAAATCGCCGAGGATTGCATCGGCTAGCTCGTCCACCAAGGTGGACGAGCGAACTGGCGACTAGTAGCCTAGAAATTGGATCCGGCCCACGATGTCTCGAAAGAATTTCCGCGACCACAGCGCTACTGAGGCCTGAGTGCCGAGAAAGGGCATGACCTCGTCCTTTGCCTGATCAACATCCAAGTTCTCGATGGCATCGAGCAGTAAGCCTTCGAGGTTTCCAGCACTGAGAGGATGCTCTGAATCCCAATCACCCGTTTGCCGCATGCGCTGCTCCAGATGCGACAGATTCACGGGCACCTTCCTGCCGACGAACCAGACCAGATCGTACCAGTCCCGCCCCTTGACCCGACTCTTCCATCGTCGGAAGAGTACCGCATGCAGCTTGCCCGAGAAGAGATCAGACAACTTGCACACGCGGACCGCGTAGGGGATGGGCTGAAGGAGGGTTTGCATTTCAGAGCTGAATCCGCCGGGGGGATCCGTGTCGATCTCGAGCTTGATCTTCAGCTTCTGAATAGCCGGCACCAGGGCGGCGAACTCCTCGGGAACTCCGATCTTCAAAAGCTGCCTGCGTGTGTTTCCCTTCAGAAAAGCCGATTGGATGGCTGAATCCCGGATCTTCTCCCTGACGGAGACCTCGACCTCGAAACCGAAGGCCTGGAGCTCCTTGGAGAGGCCGTCCGTGAACCGGTCCAGACGGAATGCCGGATCCGGCCCGAGAAGCGTGAAGTCGAGGTCCTCGGAGAAGCGGTCCAGACCATAAATGATGCGCAGGGCCGTCCCGCCATAGAAGGCGGCGTGCTCAAAGAACTTGGCCCGTCCCAGTCCGAGCAGAGCCAGTTCCTGTGTGACTTCCCTAAGCGCGTGGATTCCCTCGTCCGCGGTATTGATCGAATAACCCTCCATCATCTGCTTGAGCGCCTCGTGCATCAGCCCTCCCGTCGAATTTGCGTGACGACTCCTTGCAGGAGCCTTCCAAGTCTGGATCGGGAATGACTGGCAAGGTCCCCGATCAAGCCTGGGTCCAGACCCTCCAGGTCCCTGCGCTCGATCCGGAGGTTCTCGACAAGGTAGCTGCCCAAGCTCGCTTGGGTCCGAATGCCCAATCCACGCTCCGTGTGCAGTTTGTCCAGGAGCGCCTTCTCAGGCGTTGCCAGCAGGTAGGCCCTTCCGTCGGGGAGCTCGGTTCGCAGGATGCCTCCCCGATACTTGGCCAGGGACAACCGGCGATAGGAGAATCGACCGAGGGGCGTGTCGAAGCGGCGAGTGCGACCGAAGCAAACCGAACTCAGTTCCGCCACCCTCTCTGGAATCAGGCCATGAAGCTGAAGGGCGTAGTCCAGTGAGATGTAGGACGGGCCATAAATCAGGTTTGCCAGTATTTCACGCGAGACAGGCCCCCGGCGGTAGCCTTCACCGAAGACATAGATCCCCTTCTTGACGCGGATGATCACACCGCTCTTCAGGAGGGCGCTGATCTTGGCACGCGGCCAATTGTATTCGCCCAGGCAGTCGAGTAACTGCCGGTAATCGAATTCCTCGTAGGGAATCCGCTTTCGAAGGTGGGCGCTATCCATTCGGATCCTCAGAGTGTCACGATCGATATTCGAGTCAACTTCCAATGTGTAGCACTATACGGCATAGTATGTCTAGGGATAATGCACATACTATGCCATATAATACAATCTTGGGAGTCCTCCCGGGTGGACTGCAGGCATTTTCCCATGCCCTGCCGATGCCCCGGCCGATGATCCCGAATACTGGTGTTTTGGATCGAAGGCGATACCAGTTTTAGAGTCCGGTCGCGAGAGTCATGTGGGCCAGCACAATGTCCAAGGATCTCCATGACAAGCTAAAGCAGCGACCCTCAGCGACCCCAGAAAACTCGTACTCGTTATCACTCGGGTAGATACAAGTCGCGAGCGCTTACATCGTGGCGGCGCTTTCCGTTGATCATGGTCGACATGAACTCGTATCTACCAACCTTGTAGGGATCGGGGACACCCTCGTACTCACCAGAATTGCCGAGTCCCCGTTCAAGGATTTCTTTCTTCCAGCCATCCTGGTCCTGCGCCGAGGCAACGAGATTCGGAGCTTGCATATGTACCCAGAGACCGATTCCGTAGACTCCTGAACTCCAATCGATCTCTCGGTCAAGAACAGCAAAACCATTCGTAGTTGCAGACACTCGAACCTCGGCCTCCCCTTCCGTGTAGACACGAACCGGATCACGTCCTTCCCAATACGGCGCCACACAACGAATACCATCGGGAGAATTCTCAATGACTTCCGCTACGTCCGGATGGAAACCTGGATAGAGGAAGTAGGTCAGTCGATCCGAGTTTCCCTGATGCAGGGTGTCGGCTTGGGATCGATAGACGACTCCATCGAAATCCCAAGGCAAGGTCACATACCATAGGTCTTCATTATTTGAGTAGTCGATGTAGTCATCCTGCGTCGCCATCACGTGTTCGCCGTATGCCGTCTCTTCGGTTGCACTCCTCGTGAACACGCTAAGTTCGGTCGGACCAAGAATGGTTTTTTCAATCGGATGATGGCTGAAGTATTCTACATTCATGCAAATGAGCTCGAGCGTGCCTTCTTGAACACGATCAATCGATTCCGCAAGTAGGGCGAGACCATCCCACGATTTGGGGCTATTGGGAGAGATCCTACTGCATCCGAACCCCAGCCAGTTTCGTGACCCGCTGGTTGCCGAAGAGCCTGACTCCTCGTCCCCAGGAGGCAGCTCCGGCACGCTCGTCTCGGGGTTCACATTGATTCCCCAACGTCCGCCCACCACCGGAACCTCCGTTGGCGGCAGATTGGGGAATCCCTCGACCAGGACATAGCCGACGAAGCTCGTTAGGAGCGTGTCCCCGCCTGCGAAATCATAGACGCCTCCGAACACGGAATCGGGCTCCGTCCTTTGGTCCAGGTGGATTGGTCTCGATTCCGGAGCTTCGCCCATGGGAAATGCCAGCGGCATGGCTACAAGCAAAGTCAGGCTCATGTACCTGAGGTCGTGGATCACCCGATTTTGAGTAAAGGACATGGTTGAGCTACTCATCAGGTATCAATTATACCGCTCGAGGTAATCGACCTCCATCGAAATCCATGGAAATCAATCTTTCGGCCAAGCAACTACACGGAATCCAATCGACTGGCAAGCTCTCCAACTGGATCGAGCACGATCCTATATCCACTGCGTAGCACTGCGACAGTTCCCGGGTCCAAGGGCTGCTCCAGCCAACAATCCATATCCGTGATCCCGAATTCCACCTCGGGAGCGCCGCGGTAGTGCACCCGGAGGGACTGTACTCGTCCCCAGTCTTCCCTTTTGACGCTCTCGACGAATCCAAACTCAGCTACCCAGTGTTTCAGGTCGAGATATTGCGCCGGGCTCTCGCAGAGCAGCACGAAATCGATGTCCGAGTCGGGCCGCGCCTCGCCGCGGGCATGGGATCCCACGAGCAGCAGCCCATGGATGTCCTCGCGGTCGACAGCCCAGAGACGGACCGCCTCGATCATGTCCTGGGGATCGGCAACAGCCGAGTCGGGCGAACTCACGGATCAACTCCCTGCCTTGCACTCATGGCTTCGTCCCTCCTCCCCGAAGCCCGTTTCCCGCCTGGCGGGGGCGGTCCTGGGCAGGAAGATTTAAAGTCTCAATACATGGCAGAAAAGAGACAAATGTAGGCTGCAATACGGTAAAATCAGGGTCCTTGGGGCAGACTCATGGACATCGAAGGCGGCCCATCGGGCCGTGCACCCACTGCGACCCAATCTCAGAGGAGACGCCCTCATGAATACACGATTCACCATCCTGGCACTTCTGTCGATGCTAGCATTTCCCGGCCTCTGCCTGGCCAGCATCGGAGTAATATACCAGACCACGACGCCGGTCGAATACGCCGACGTCTTCATCGGCGCGGCCAACATGGACTACGATTCCGGCGAGGAGCTGGTCTACTTCCGCGACAGCGAAGACAGCCATGCGGACCAGATCGTCATCCTCGACGGAGAGACGGGCATGACCGATTGGGTGAGTCCGGACTGGTATCTCATCTTCATGCCCGGCTATACGATTCAAGAGGGAATTTGGACCGGTACGGATTACGGCCTGAGCGAGCCCTTCTGCGATATCAACGCCGACGGCATCATGGAGTTGACCTTCGCGATCGTCGATATCAGCCCCTACGAGCCCTACGAAATCGTCGTCGTGGGTCTGGTCCCGACTTCCGCGGGAGACGGCATCGACACGCCGGCGGTGGGGCAACTGCTCGAGCAGAACTACCCCAACCCCTTCAATCCGGCGACCGAGATCGACTACGAGGTTCCGACCAGGGGACGCGTGACCATCGACATCTTCGATGCCGGCGGGCGGCGCGTGGCCTCTTTGATCGACGAGACCCTGGCCGCGGGATCCTACACCTCGAGCTGGAACGGCCGCGATGATTCCGGGCGCCCTCTGGCAAGCGGCACCTACTTCTATCAGATCCAGATCGGCGAGAGGCGGGAATCCCGGAAGGCCTTGCTGGTGAAATAGCCGAGGGGAGCTGAGCTTGAATCGTGAACGTGCTGTCTGGATCTTCGTCGTTCTCTATTCGCTGAGCGTGGCGGCCATGTTCGTTCTGCCGCGTTTTGCGGCACGCAATCAATTCGGACTGGCCGCGGCGGGCGTGGGCGGCGTGACGGTGCTCCTGCTCTTCACCCTTGCAACCCTCTGCGCCTTGATCACCCTTGTCCTCTCCCTGCGAGGTCGAAAGGAAATCGGACGCCCGGCCTATTGGGCCGGCCTCTTTCCGGCCTTCCTGACCCTACTGTCCATCATCGCATTCGGACTGTTGCTTCCAGAAAAAGAGGCAGCCAGCCCAGCCCCGACTCCCCTTCCCCAGAAAATAGAGGCGGTGGATCCGAATGCATCCAGGTAGTTGCCTGGGGGAATTCGAACTCAGGGCGCTCGACCCACGCTGGCGGCGTCGATGCGCCAGCCGCTGATCTCGCCGCCGGGTGTGGAAGGCAGTACGAGAGTTTCACCGTCGAAAGTCAGGGAGAGCTTGTCCAGGTCCAGGGCGCTGAAGAAGAAGTATTCCTCGCCTTCCACGGTCCAGGCGCCTCCGCTGCCATCGAACTCGTGGAAGAGGTTGCGCCGGTCGTCCACGTTCACGAGCACGCGGGCGGCCCCGTCGCTGGTGATGCGCAGAACCAGGGGATCGTCCACCGCGGAAGCGGGCACGGCCTCGTAGCCTTCGGGCAGGAAGGGGAAATCCGTGAGGGGAAGCGCGGGCTGGGTCGCCGTTTCCGCGGGAATCTCCTGCTCCGCGGGCGTGGTCGGCGCGGCCACCTCGCCGCCGAAGTAGCGCCAGGGAGCCCAGGTGACGAAGAGTACGATGGCCACCACGGCGATGGCGACCGCCCAGAAGGTCCGACCCGGGCGCCAGCCCGTCAGGCGAACCTCCCGCACGTTCTCCTCGGACCAGACGGCCTCCTCCGCCGGCTGGGCCTTCTCGCCGGTGACCGCTTCCTCGTAGCGTTCGAGGAGGAACTCCCGATCCAAATCGAGCAGTTCCGAAAGCACTCGGATGTGATTCTTCACGTAGATGGGGCCGGGAAGCTCGCTGAAACGGTCGCGCTCCAGGGCGTGGAGCACGGACAGGGCGATTCGAGTCTCGTCGCGCACCTCTTCCAGCGTGAGGGCCTTGCCCTCCCGCGCCAGTCGCAGGGTTTCGCCGATGGTGCGCTCGGGATTCATCAAGCGTCCTCCAGGTTGGCGAGGCTCTCTCGCAGTTTGGCGAGCTGTTCGCTGGCCAGACGATGCTTCTCGCGTACGCCCTCGACCACCTCGGGGGGCGCCTTGGCGGTGAAGCCCTCGCTGCCGAGCTTCTTCTCGTAACCGCCCACTTCCTTTTCGACCTTGACCATTTCCTTGCGCAGGCGGGCGGCCTCTTCCTCCAGATCGACCAGGCCGGCCAGGGGCATCCAGATCTCCAGGCCGTCGAGGAAGGCGCTGGAGGCCTGCTTCAGCTTCTCGCCGCCGGTGGCCTCGACGCTGAAGTCGTCCACCTTCGCGAGGCTGGCCAGGAAGGGACGGGCCGCCTCGAGCTGAACCTTTCGGTCCTCGCGATCGGTGCGGAAGAGCAGCTGGATCTTCTGGCCCGGATTCAACCTCGCTTCGGCGCGCAGGTTGCGGATGGCGGTGATGGCGTCCATGCGGAAGGCCAGTTCCGTCTCGGCCTCCTCGTCGCGGAACTCGGCCGGGGGCGCCGGCCATGGTGCAATGATGATGCGCCCCTCCGCGCCGGGGATGCGCTCCCAGATGGCCTCGGTGACGAAGGGCACGAAGGGATGCAGCATGCGCAGCGTGGCGTTCAGGACCGCGCCGGCCGTGACGAGCGCGCGCAGGCGGGCGGCTTCATCGTCGCCGAAGACCCGCGGCTTGGTGAGCTCCAGGTACCAGTCGCAATACTCCTTCCAGAAGAAATCGTAGAGCGCGCGGGCCGCGTCGTTGAAGCGGAACTCCTCGAGATCGCGATCCACCTTTTCGCGCACGGCGGCCAGGCGGCTGAGGATCCAGCGATCTTCGCGGCTGCTCTCGCCGAGCTTGCCGGCGGACACGCCCTTCCATTCCTCGGAGATCCAGCGGGTGAAGGCATCCTCGCCGGGCGCTCCGTCGAGGGCGGCCTCGATGCCGTGCTCCTCCATGTGGCCGAGCACGTAGCGGCTGGCGTTCCAGAGCTTGTTGGCGAAGTTGCGGCCCATCTCCATGTGGTTGTCCTCGAAGAGATAGTCGCCGCCCCAGGGGGTGAGCATGGTCATGCTGAAGCGCACCGCGTCCACGCCGTACTGGTCCATGAGATCCAGCGGATCGGGACTGTTGCCAAGGCTCTTGCTCATCTTGCGGCCCTGCTTGTCGCGGATGATGCCGTGCAGGAAGACGCGGTCGAAGGGCTTCTCGCCCACGAAGCGCTTGCTGGCCATGATCATGCGCGCCACCCAGAAGAAGAGGATCTCCGGCGCGGTGATCAGGTCGCTGCTCGGATGATAGCGCTTCAGGGCCTCGGTCTCCTCGGGCCAGTCGTGCACGCTGAAGGGCCAGAGCCAGCTGGAGAACCAGGTGTCGAGCACGTCCTCGTCCTGCTTCCACTCGGCGGCCTCGCCGGGACACTCCAGGCTGGCCGTCTGCTCGCCGCTGGCGATGTTCGTCCATACGGGGATGCGGTGCCCCCACCAGAGCTGCCGGCTGATGCACCAGTCGCGGATGTTCTCCATCCAGTGCATGTAGGTCTTTTCCCAGCGCGGCGGCGTGAGCACGACCTCTCCGCTCTTCACGGCGTCGATGGCCTGCTCGGCCAGGGGCTTCATCTTCACGAACCACTGCTCGGAAAGATAGGGCTCGATGGGCACGCCGCTGCGGTCGCCGTGGCCCACGGAGTGAGTGTAGTCCTCGATCTTCTCTATGAGACCCATGCTATCCATTTTGGCCACGATGCGCTTTCGCGCTTCGAAGCGGTCGAGGCCCGCGAACTCGCCGGCGGCCTCGTTCATGTGCCCGTCGGGGCCGATGACCACGACCTCTTCCAGCTCGTGGCGCTTGCCCATCTCGAAGTCGTTGGGATCGTGGGCCGGCGTCACCTTCACGAAACCGGTGCCGAACTCGGGGTCCACGAACTCGTCCTCGATGATGGGCAGGCTGCGTCCCACCAGGGGCAGGGTGCATCGCCTGCCGCGGAATGCGTCCTTGCTACCGTCGGTCGGGTTGATGGCCACGGCCGTGTCGCCGAGCATGGTCTCCGGGCGCGTGGTGGCGACCACGAGGTAGCCATCGCCATCCTCCATGGGATAGCGGAAGTGCCAGAGCTTGCCGCCCACCTCCTTGAATTCGACCTCCTCGTCGCTGAGAGCCGTCTGATACATGGGATCCCAGTTGACGATGTAGTGGCCCTTGTAGATGAGTCCGGCCTCGTAGAGGTCGATGAAGACCTTGCCCACCGCGCGGCTGAGGCCCGCGTCGAGGGTGAAGCGCTCGCGGCTCCAGTCGAGGCTGCAGCCCAGGCGGCGGAGCTGTCCCATGATGCGGGACTGGTACTCGTCCTTCCACTCCCAGGCCTTCTCCAGGAAGGCCTCGCGGCCCATCTCCCGGGGATTCTGCCCCGCCTCGCGCAGCTTGCCGGCCACCACGTTCTGGGTGGCGATGCCTGCATGGTCGCTGCCGGGCACCCAGAGGGTCTCGTAGCCCTGCATGCGCTTCCAGCGGATGAGGATGTCCTGCAGCGTGTTGTTGAGCACGTGCCCCATGTGGAGGATCCCGGTTACGTTGGGCGGCGGGATCACGATGACGTAGGGATCGCGGCCCTCGGGATCGGGACGGGGCTCGAAATAGCCCTCACGTTCCCAGATCTCGTAGAGCTCACGCTCGAGTTTCGAGGGATCGTAGGTCTTGTCCATGCTCGTGCTGCGGGTGCTCATGACGCTGCTCCGGCCCGAGGGCCATTTGCGGAAGTGCCCAAAGTTCAATGAGTAATGCAGCATAGTAGATAAAGGAATGGAGAGGGTCAAGAAGGCAGTCGCCAGTCCCCGGTCTCAAGTCCCCGGTCTCCAGTCGCCAGTCGCCAGTCTCCAGTCGCCAGTCTCCAGTCACCGGTCGCCAGGCCCCAGTCTTTAGCCACGAGCTTTCGCTTGAACGCTGCGGGGGCATGGCTAGACTCTGAATGAGGGTGGGACAGCCAGGAGGATGCGTATGAAGACGATGTGGCTCTCGCTCGCCCTGCTCGCCGCGAGCTTCACCGCCGGCGCGGTCACCGTGAATCCCGACGGCTCGGGGGATTTCCCCACCATTCAGGACGCCTTCGACGCCACTCCGAGTGACAATGTGATCTTGCTCGGCGCGGGCATCTTCACGGGACCGGGCAACCGGGACCTGGACCCCGGCGACAAGAAGTTCCGCCTCATGGGCGCGACCGGCGACGCCGAGGACGTCATCATCGATCTCGCGGATCCCGGGGCGCGGATTCCCCATCGCTTCATCACCCTGGTCGATCCCGGGAACGAGGGCTTCCGCCTCGACGACCTGAGCTTCCGAAACGGCCTCGCCCCGGACGGATTGGGAGGCGTCATCCACGTGGCGGACATCGTGTGGATGGACATTCGCGCCTGCATCTTCGAGGACAACCAGGCCGACCAGGGCGGAGTCGTGTACAACGAGAACACCGAAGTCTACGTCGTGGACTGCTTCTTCCGCCTCAACCTTGCCGACGAGGGCGGATGCCTCTATGGCGCAGGAGAAAATTACTTCCCCATCTGGGGAGGGCGATTCGAACTCAACTTCGCCAATTTGTACGGAGGAGTCGTGGCCACCGCCGAGACTTCCACTGGAAGCGCAGTTCTGAGTGACGCAGTTTTCTGGCAGAACAGTGCCACTCTCTCCGGCGGCGTGGCCTATCTCGCCGGAACGACGGACGGCTCCATCTACAATTCAACCTTCGTGGAAAACCTGGCGCCCGAAGCCAGCTCCCTGTACCTGAATCACTTTTTCTACCTCAGGTACAACATCGTCAGCTGGGGGAACACACATCCGATCGAAGGATCGGGTGTCGGCATCGAGGTCATCTGCAATGACATCTATGGAAACGAAAACGGGGACTACACCGGGCCCCTCGCCGGGCAACTCGGCCTGAACGGCAACATCTCACAGGATCCGCAGTTCTGCGGCATTAGCGACGGCTACCTCGCCCTGCAGAGCGACTCTCCCTGCGCACCCGAACATTCGTCCTGCCCCGACGAACTCATCGGAGCCCTGCCCGTCGAATGCGGCGAGCAGGCGACCATTCTGATGCATTGGGATGCGGTGAAGACGCTGTACTAGAGTCGCTAGAAGATCTCGGGCTCCCTTTCCCTGTCCAGTCGCAGCAGGTGGTCCAGGGAGAAGGGACCCGAGCCACGCCAGACGAGAAGCAGCAGCGAGAAGAGCGTGAACAGGGTGAACTGGAAGTTCAGGTTCGCGCCCAGGATGCCACCCCCATTCCCCCCTGTCAGGCTTGCGACGACCGCACCGACCATGATGATGGCATTCGCTCCCGCGGCGGCACGAGTGATGAATCCCAGTGCCAGGCTGGCCCCCGCGATGATGTGCGCGAAGACCACGGACCATGCGATCATGGTCTGGCCGATTCCGAGGTTTTCGCCCAGGGCCAGTGAGGATTCCACCACGGACAGGTTCATGATGAAGTAGACGCCCTTGATGACCAGGGCGATGCCCAGATAGATGCGCAGGGCGTCCATGGGTCGTATGTGCTTGATGCCGGGAATCAGATCCTGGATGGGAACGCGATCGGCCCTTTCCTCGCGCCTCTGTGCCATGGCCGACTCGAACTCCTCGGCAGCGGAGGCTTCCTCGGCCGGCTTGAATCTGACGAGGAAAGTGGCGAAGGCGACGATCGCGACGAGCCCTCCCAGAAGGAGCAGTCCCTGCGAGTAGGAGACGTCTTCCCGTCGCAGCAGAAATCCGGCCGCCACCGCGCCCATGTTGCCGCCCGCGCCCACGATTCCGGCCACGGCCCCCAAGGCCTTCTTGTTGATGAAGGGAACCACGGAATAGGTCGCGCCTTCGGACATCTGCACGAAAAGGCTGAACAGGATCATCGTGGGAATCGCCAGGGCGATCACCTTCATCTGAGAGAAGAAGACGAGGGCTATGCCCTCCACCAGCAGGGCGATGAAGAGCCAGCGCACTCGTCCGCGCAGGCCTCCCTTCTGCACGAAACGATCGCTGATGTATCCACCCAGGGTGCGTGCGAATATATTCATGAGTCCGAAGAGACCGGCGACCAGACCCGCGGTCTTGAGGCCCAGGCTGAAGTTGTCCATGTAGTAGATGGCCGCGATGTTGTTGATGGTCAATTCGATGCCGAAGCAGGCGGCGTAGATCAGAAACAGCGCCCAGACCCGGATGTCTCCGGCGGCCGCCCAGAAGGCGCCCTTGGATTTCTGGACCGAGGCATGTTCACCACGCTCCCTGAGTTCTTTGAAATTCCCGTCAGGCAGGTCCGTGGTCAGGAAGTAGTAGGCGAGGCCCGTGATGAAGCAGACGGCGCCGGCCGCTACCATGGACAGCCGCCAGCTCAGGAATTCGGTGTAGCCGAAGGCGAGGAATGCGGCGAAGACCAAGGGCATCACCATCTGGGTCACTCCGCCTCCCAGATTGCCCCATCCCGCCGAGGTCGCATTGGCGGTTCCCACCACGTTGGGTGCGAACATCACGGACGTGTGATACTGCGTGATGACGAAGGAGGCTCCGATCACGCCGATCCCCAGTCGGAAGAGCAGGAAGCTGTTGTAGTCCTGCGCGAGCCCGATAGCCATGACCGGAATCGACCCGAAGATGAGCAGGAAGGTATAGCTCAGGCGCGGGCCGATGCGGTCGCAGAGCCATCCGATGAACAGCCGGGCCACGATGGTGATGGCCACCGAGGCGATGATCGTATTGCCGATCTGTTCCTTGGTCAGGCCCAGTTCGCCGCGAACCACCGCCATGAGCGGAGCGATACCGAACCAGGCGAAGAAGCAGAGGAAGAATGCGAACCAGGACATGTGGAAGGCTCGCATCTGCGGAGTCTTCACACTGAACAGGTCGATGCTGGTTGCTTTGTTGCGGATTTCCATGATTCGGTCTCCCGGTTCGCCTCAGTGCTTTTTAATCAGAGGGTTATCAGCAGCTGATCTCCGCGTTCTTGCGCGCGTAGAACCACCAGTTCACGACCAGACAACTCAGGTAGTAGGCCGCGAAGCCGTAGAGGGCGTACTGCGGAGTGCCCGCCTTGATCTGTGTGGCGAAGATCTTGGGAATCAGATAGGCGCCGTAAGCGGCGATGGCGGAGGTCCAGCCGAGCACGGGTCCTGCCTGTTCCTTGGAAAAGATCATGGGGATCATTCGGAAGGTGGATCCGTTACCGATTCCCGTGGTGGCGAAGAGCAGGACGAAGAGCAGCAGGAAGGGAATGAAGTACTTCTCGGGCGTGGGCGACTGTCCCGCGAGCGACACGAAGTAGCCCGCGCCGATGGTGGCCGCTATCATGATGAGCGTGTCCCAGTGGGTCACACGCGCGCCTCCGAACTTGTCGGAAAGCCAGCCGCCCAGGGGCCGGATCAGCGCGCCCACGCCGGCGCCGATCCAGATGAACTTCGCCGAAATCGGCGCGTTGGGATTGATGATCCCCTCGGCGAGCGGGAGTCCATCGGCGCTCACCCGGATCACTCCGAACACGTCGTCGATGAGCTTGGGAAAGGCGTTGGCGTATCCGATGAAAGAACCGAAGGTCATGGTGTAGAGCCAGGTCATGATCCAGTTGTGCTTGTTGTCGAAGATCTGGAACTGTCCGACCAGGTTCTTCTTGGTTTCCCGGGGCGTCAGGGTCCTCATGACCAGCAGCGTCGTGAGGACGGCGACCACGAGTACGATGAATGTCTTGAGGAGAACGGGAAAACCGCCCCAGGGCAGGATGAGCAGGGTGATGCCCAGCCCCGCTCCCACGAAGCCGAGGAGGGTCAGCCAAAGATACTTGGCGACGGCGATGGGAGTCGGTCCGGAGTCGTGCTGCGGCAGGTTGTTCATGAAGAAGAAGGCCAGGATCGCGAAGAATGCGAGAATCGGCACCCAAACGAGTCCGGCGTTCTGGATCCAGATCGACTTCCCTTCGATCAGCACGGGATCGCCGCCCAGGGAGCCGAATGCCCCGAAGGTGATGATCCAGGGGAGCAGGAACTGCATCACGCTGACGCCGAGATTGCCGAGGCCCGCGTTGAGGCCCAGCGAGAGGCCCTGGGTGCGTTTGGGAAAGAAGAAACTGATGTTGGACATGGAAGACGCGAAAGCGCCCCCGCCCACCCCCGACATGCCCGCCAGCAGAATGAAGATGTAGAAGGGGGTTTCGGGATTCTGCAGGCCGATGCCGGCTCCGAGAGCCGGCAGGATCAGGAGCAGTGTCGTCATGAACTTGACGTTCCGCCCCCCGCAGATGGCGACCATGAAGGAGTTGGGTATGCGGAGGGTCGCGCCTGCCAGGCCGGCCACCGCCGGCAAGGTGAAGAGCAAGGCCCGGTAGGCGTCGCCCGAATAGGATTCCCCGCCGTTCAGGAATGTGAAGTCGAAGAGGCTGCTGTCGGCGAAATGCACCCTCTGGATGAACTTCGCCACCATCCCCCAGTAGAGCCAGACCGCGAAGCCGAGCAGGAGGTTCGGGATGGAAATCCAGAGATTGCGATTGGCGATCCGCTTGCCTGTCCTGTCCCAGAAACTCTGATCCTCGACGTCCCAATGCTCGATTCTCCGCATTCTTCGACTCCTCTTGGATTCAACCATCGTGGCGGCGGACGGGATCGCGATACCAGCGCACGACCTGCCTTCGGCGGATCAGGTAGTGCAGTGGCGCGACGAGAGCGTGAACGAGCCGCGTGAAGGGGAAGACCGCGATGATCAGGTAAGCCGTGATGATGTGAAGCTTGACCATCAGCGGCATGGCCGTCACCAGGGAGGTCTCCGGATGCAGCATCCAGATGGATCTCAGATAGGGCGTCGCCGTGGCGGCGTACCAGGAGGAGCCCCATCCGTGAAAGATGGCCACGTAGACACCGCTTGCGATCTGGAAGAGGAGCAGGACGTTCAGGATCCAGTCCCCGGCGGTCGTGACCCTCCGGATCCTGGTTCCAGAGAGCCTGCGCCACTGGCTGATCACGAAGCCGATCAGGGCCAGGAATCCGAAGATGAGCGCCGACACCTCGAGGATGTAGAGTCTGAGAGGCACGGCGTTCCAGGCCAGCACCGATCGTGGAACGAGGAATGCCACCAGATGTCCGAGCAGCACGATGATCAACCCGTAGTGGAAGGGAACGAGGCCCCAGAAGTGCGCGCGATTCTCAAGGAACTGCGAGGAAAGACTGGAATAGGTGTAGGGCTTTCCTCTGTAGCGAACGATGGTCACCAGGAAGAAGAGCATGATAGACAGGTAGGGCAGCGCCCCGAAAAGGAATTGATCGAGGTAGCCGAAAACAGCGCTACCCGTCACGCCGGTTGCCAGGATCATCTTCTCTCCTCGATTTCGTGTTTCTCGTCGCCATCGCCCGGCCCCAGGAAGCTTCTCAGTGCGAGCTCGACCGCCTCCAGGACGAAGGAATATGGATTCTCCGGATCCGCGAAACCCTCCCGCATCTTCCCGAGCGCGGGATGGAGCTTCTCCCGGCAGAAGCTGTCCGCCTCTTCGGGATCCATGCGGTCGAGGAGCCTGAGCACCAGGGTCAGATGATCGGGAAGCTCCGACGTTTCCCCGATTCCGTGATCCCTCAGCAACTCCCTCATGCGGACGAGGAAGGCGCCCCGCTCGTACTGCTGGCCGTAGAGGATCCAGCCGATCTCCAGGGTGCAGGCCGGATTGATGTCGAAGGTCCGCGTGTAGAGTTCCTCCATCTGCGTGGTGGACAGGTCCCTCGAATCGCGCAGGAATGCCTCGAGAGCCCCCGCAACTCCGGAATTCCAGTCTCGCAGCCCCGGCAGTGAATCGGAGAGACGTCCCGCGAGCGACTCATCCGGATAGTCCAGGAAGCAGGACAGCTGCGCGAAGGGCTCGCCGGCGACCTGAATCATTTCCCACGCTCCGGGCCTTCGACGAAGCCGAAGCCCACCTTCTGCTTGTGCTCGAGGGGATCGGCCATGGCCTCGATGGCGAACTCTCGCTGCGAGGGCGGAATGACGAAGCGCTCGTCGAAGGTGCAGAGCGAGGTGAGCCGGTAGATGGCCTCGGCCTCCTCCGCGGAGCTGTCGGCCTGCTTCAGAGCCTGGGCCACGTCCCCCTCGCTCTGGTCGCCCACGGTGATGCCCCTGCGCATCATCCTCACCGCCATCTGCTTGCGCAGCGCATAGCGAAGGGGCTCGGTGTCTCCGGCCCCGAAGAGGTTGGCCAGGAACTGCATGGGCACGCGGGCCTCGTCGATCTCGTGGAAGAATCGGTCGGAGACGCGGGTGACCGTCTCCCCCGTCTGCCGGTGCATCACCGGCGAGAGGGGCGGCACGTAGAAGAGCATGGGCAGGGTTCGGTACTCGATGTGAGGAGGCAGGGCGATCTTCCATTCCTTCACGAACTTGTAGACGGGCGACTTCTGGGCGTACTCGACCATGCTGTCCGCCACGCCGCTGTTCCTGGCGGCTTCGATCACCTCCGGATCGTGGGGATCGAGGATGGCCTCGCGCTGCGCCTCGATCAGCTGGTCGTCCGGGAGTCCGGCGACGCTCTCGATCTTCTCCGCGTCGTAGAGCAGCACCCCCAGGTAGCGGATGCGTCCCACGCAGGAGTGGAAGCAGGCCGGCGCCTGCCCGGTCTCCACTCGAGGGAAGCACAGGATGCACTTCTCCGACTTTCCCGTGGACCAATTGTAGTAGGTCTTCTTGTAGGGACAGGCCGCGACGCAGTATCGCCATCCACGGCAGTTCTTCTGGTCGATGAGGACGATGCCGTCCTCCCCGCGCTTGTAGAGAGCGCCGGACGGGCATGACGCGACGCAGGCCGGATTGATGCAGTGATTGCAGATCCGGGGAAAGTAGAAGAAGACCAGCCTTTCGATCGCGGAGAGCTGGTCGCGCTCCTCCTGGCTCAGGGAATCGAGATTGGGATCGTTGGCGGCGTAGACCTCCGATCCGCCCAGGTCGTCGTCCCAGTTGGGACCGGCCTTGATGTCGATGAACTCGCCGGTGACCATCGAGATCGGCCTGGCCGTGGGCTGGTCGTCTCCCTGGGGGGCGTTGAAGAGATCCTCGTACTTGTAGGTCCAGGGTTCGTAGTACTCGTCGAGGGTGGGCTGATGAGGATGATGGAAGATGTTCACCAGCGACCGGGTCTTGCTCGTCGACCTCAGGCGCGGCTTGCCGCCCTTGGACTCCCAGCCCCCGTGGTAGATGCCCTGGTCCTCCCACTTGGAGGGATAGCCGGTGCCGGGCTTCGTCTCCACATTGTTCCACCACATGTATTCGGTGCCCTTGCGATCGGTCCAGATATTCTTGCAGGCGATGCTGCATGTGTGGCAGCCGATGCACTTGTCCAGGTGGAAAACCATCGAGATCTGGGATCGAACTTCCATGCTGACTCCTTGCCTACCAGTCGAGTTTGGGAAGCTTGCGCACGATGATGTGCGTGTCGCGGTTGCAGCCGACCGGGCCCCAGTAGTTGAAGTGATAGGTGAACTGCCCGTAGCCGCCGACCATCAGGTTCGGCTTGAGACGGGTCCGCGTGAGGCTGTTGTGTCCCCCCGCCCGCTTGCCCTTTCGCAGGGGCGACTTGGGCACCCCGAGGGTGCGCTCGGGCGAGTGGTAGATGATGCAGATGCCTCTCGGGATGCGCGCGCTCACGGCGGCTCGAGTGACGACCACGCCGTGATCGTTGTGGACCTCCACCCAGTCGTTGTCGACCACGCCGATGCTCTTGGCGTCCATGTGGTTCATCCAGAAGGGCTCGATACCGCGGGACAGGGTCGTCATGCGATGGTTGTCGCCGTAGGTCGAGTGGATGTGCCACTTCCCGTGGGGCGTCAGATAGTTCAGCATGATCGAGGCCGCCCCCCCATGGGGCCCGCTGAGATCCACGGGCAGACCCTTCTCGGCGATCTCTCCGGGATCCGTCACGCGAAGGTCCGCGTATTGGGTCGGCAGGGGCTTGGGCTTGTAGGTCGGCAGGTGCTCGCCGAACTGCCGGTAGCCCTGGTGATCCAGATAGAAGTGCTGGCGCCCCGTGAGCGTGCGCCACGGCACCAGGGCCTCCTTGTTATAGGTGAAGGGCGAGTAGGCCCGCCCGTCCTCGATGAGGCCAGACCACATGGGACTGTTCACGAAGCGCATGGGACGGGTCTGGATGCCCTTGTAGTCGGTGCGAACCGAGCGGCTCTTCTCGACCAGGTGGGCCAGGGGCAGCCCCGTGCGCTTTTCCATGTCCTTGTAGGAACGATAGGCCAGTTCGCCGTTGGTGACGGTGGCCAGCTTCAGGATGACGTCGCAGACCTCCTGGTCCTCCAGCAGGGAGGGATACCTCCCGCCCCCCCACTCCACCGTGGCCGGAGTCTCCAGGATCTCGTCGTAGTGATCCTCGATTCCGTAGTGGGTGCCGTGGGCGCCGAGGCCGTTGGCGCGGGCGAGTGGTCCGAAGCTGACGTACTGATTGTGAAGATTCCGGTAGTCCCTCTCCACGACCTTGATGCCGGGCATGGTTTTTCCGGGAAGGGCCTCCACCTCGCCTTTCGTCCAGTCCTTGATCTCGGGCTGCGCGATCTCGGCGGGAGAATCGTGGGCGAGCGGAACGGCCACGACGTCCCGGACCTTCTCGGGGAAGTGCTTCTCGGCCAGTTTCGAGAACTTCTCGGCGATGGCCCTGAAGATCTGCCAGTCGCTCTTGGACTCCCAGCAGGGAGGCACGGCCGCCGACAGTGGATGGATGAAGCTGTGCATGTCCGTCGAGTTCAGATCGGCCTTCTCGTACCAGGTGGCCGCTGGCAGAACGATGTCCGAGTAGAGCGCGGAGGTGTCCATGCGGAAATTGAGATCCACGACGAGATCCATCTTCCCCTGCGGGGCGTGCTCGTGCCAGGCGACCTCCTTCACGGAGTCCTTCGCGTAGTCATCGGCGATGGCGTTGGTGTGGGTTCCCAGGTAGTGCTTGAGGAAGTACTCGTGTCCCTTGCTTGAGGACATCAGGGCGTTGCCTCGCCAGATGTACCAGACCCGCGGCCAGTTCTCCTCCGCGTCGGGATCCTCCACCGAGAACTTCAGCTTCTTCGATTTCAGTTCATCGACCACGTGCCGGACGATCTCGGACTCGTCCTTCGCCCCCGCCTCGGCCGCCTCCCTGGCCAGTTCCAGGCTGTTCTTGTCGAACTGGGGATAGAAGGGCATCCAGCCGCTCTTCACCGCCTGCACCTGCACGTCCATCGTGTGTCCCTTGGCGAGGGATCCCTCTTCCTGATCGGACGGTACCGTGTGGTAGTCGGTGAAGGACCTTTCGTAGCGCCACTGGTCAGTGTGGACATAGTGCCAGCTCGGTGCGTTCTGGAGCCGGGATGCGCCGTACCAGTCCTTGCCGAAGGCGATGGCGCCCCAGGGCTCGCCGGGAGCCAGCTTCTCCTGTCCCACGTAGTGGGCGAGGCCGCCGCCGTTCACGCCCACGCAGCCGCAGAACATGAGCGCGTGGATGCCGGCCCGGTACATGAGGTTCGCGTGGTACCAGTGGTTGATACCCGCGCCGATGATGATGGTGCACTTTCCGTCGGTGTTCTCGGCCGTCTTACCCCATTCCCTGGCGAACTGGATGAGGTCCTCGCGCCCGATGCCCGTGTACTTCTCGGCCCAGGCTGGAGTGTAGGGTTGAGCGTCGTCGTCATAGCTCTCGGGGTAGGCGCCCTCCAGGCCCCGGGGCACGCCGTACTGGGCCATGAGAAGGTCGTAGACGGTGGCCACCAGAACCGTGCCCCCGTCGGAGGTGGCGACGCGCTTGGCGGGAACTCCGCGGCCGAGGGTCTGGCCCTCCCCGAAATCGTCGAGGCGCACCTGCACCACCTCGTCGTGCTCCTCGAGGAAAGTGAGGCGGGGATCGATGGGGCTGCCGTCGGTGGGGTCCTCCAGCTTCAGGTTCCAATGACCCTTCTCCCGGTCGGCCCAGCGGAATCCCGAACTGCCGCCGGGCATCTTGGGCTGCCCCTCCCCGGCGTCCCAGACCAGCATCTTCCACTCGCCGTGCTCGACATCGGCGTAGCGGTCCAGCCGTCCCGCGCGCAGGAGCTTGCCAGGCTTGCGCTCCGCGCCCGCCTCGTCGAGCTCCACCAGGAAGGGGGCGTCCGTGTAGCGTTTGGTGTAGTCGTCGAAATAGGGCACCTTCCGCTCGTGGTGGAACTCCTTGAGCAGGACGTGATTGACCGCCATCCACCAGGCGCCGTCCTGTCCCGCGTTGATGGGCACCCACTGGTCGGCGTACTTGGCGACCTGGTTGAAGTCGGGGGCGAAGACGTACATCTTCGTGCCGTTGTGGCGGGCCTCCGCCGCGAAGTGGCAGTCCGGCGTGCGCGTCATGTTGAGGTTCGAGCCCATGACGGCCAGCAGCTTCGCGTTGTACCAGTCCGCCGACTCGTTCACGTCGGTCTGCTCGCCCCATGCCTCCGGGGAGGCATTGGGAAGGTCGCAGTACCAGTCATAGAAGGAGAGGGAGATGCCCCCCATGAGCTGCAGCATGCGGGAACCCGCCGCATAGCTGATCATGGACATGGCCGGAATCGGCGAGAAGCCCGCGATCCGGTCCGGGCCGTGTTTCTTGATGGTATGGATGTTCGCCGCGGCCATGATCTCGAGCACGGTGTCCCAATCGGTCCGGCGGAATCCGCCCTTGCCCCTGGCCTCCTGCCAGCGCTTGCGCTCCTGGGGATTGCTCACCAGCGACTCCCAGGCCTCGACGGGATCCTCGTGCACCAGTCGGACCTGCTTCCAGAGGTCCAGAAGTACGCCGCGGATATAGGGATACTTCACACGCAGCGGACTGTAGAGGTACCAGGAATAGGAAATGCCGCGCTGGCAACCACGCGGCTCGTAGGGAGGTAGGCTCTTCTCGAGGCTGGGGTAGTCCGTGCCCTGCATCTCCCAGGTGACGATGCCATCCTTCACGAAGATGTTCCATGTGCAGCTGCCGGTGCAGTTCACGCCATGGGTGCTTCGCACCACCTTGTCGTGCTGCCAGCGATTCCGATAGAACTCCTCCCAACCTCGGGATTCGGGCGATACCTTGTCCGTGATCCAGGGAACGCGCCCCTTGTCCTTAGCCATTCTTTCCTCCCGAGTGAAGCTCGATGCGACGAGATCTGCGGTTGGCCGCCTTGATCATGGGAACGCGGACCCTGCCCAGGCGCCCCCACCAGAAGCCGCCGAAGCTGACGAAGACCACCATCGCGCCGATCAGACCGATGCTTCCGAAGGTGACGGTCGTCATGTCGCTGAAGACCCGGGTCTCGCGACCTTCCGCGACCTCGCCCAGGTAGGCGGACAGGGCGAAGACCTCATCGTCGGCCAGGGGATGCTTCTGGAAGGTGGCCTTCATCTGGGCGGTGGGAGGCGACTTCAGCCAGGTGTAGAGCCCGACCAGCCCCCCCAGGCGCTCGCCGGCCTTGGTCAGGTCGGGGCCCAGCCTTCCTCCACCCAATCCTCCGAGGCCGCTTACCAGGTGACAGGAAATGCAGGCCGGACCGCCCGCCAACAGGGTTCGCTCGCCCGTGAAGAGCTGCCCGCCCGCCAGGGCGTCCTCGGGGGTCGGGTCCCTGAGTTTTTCGGGACCGGAGAACTCGGATTTCTCCAGAGTCGATTCCGCATCGATCAGATCCAGCAGGGACTCGGCGACCTGGGCGGTGACGCCCGGCACGGGCACCATCTGCACGCCCTTCGCCTCCGCGAGGATCTGCAGGGCATAGGGATCCTGGGACTCGATCTTCGACTGAGGGTCGACGATGAACTCCACCAGCCAGGCCCTCTCCTGCCTCTGTGAAACGTCCTTGAGATCGGGTCCGACCAGCCTGCCTCCGCCGATGGTGTGACAGGCGGTGCAACTGGTCCTGAACATCTCTCTCGGTGAGGTCTGAGCGCTCAGGAAAGCGGGTAGCAGCAGGGCCAGGAGGCCGACGAGCAAGGATTCCCGTCGCCGGAATCTCTTCCTGGGACACCGGATCGAGTGTCTGGGGGATGGTCGCCTCACCCCGGTCTTGAGCGCTTGAAGCCTGTCCAGCATGGAAGCCTCGGATCGAGTTATCGTCCCTAACGTTTATTGTTTCAGACGTTTAGCCATTCCGATATTCCTACCTTTTGGTAGGAATATAAGCGACGTTAACTCGACGGGGTCCTGCATGTCAACAGTGTTCTCGACGATAGGCGTGGAATGGAGGAGAGGGGGCTTCGGTCCCGCGGGGTCGAGCTGGATTTGCTTGGGGAACCGCGCCGGCGGATCAGCCGAGGTGGCCGGTGGCGATCATCAACAGGGCGAAGAGGCTCAGCCCCCAGCAGTAGAAGGCGAACTTCCAGAAGCTCTGCCGCGCCAGCAGGCGGATGAGCCAGACCAGCGAGAGGTAGCCCGACACGAAGGCCGTGACCGTGCCCACGAGGATCACCGGCCAGTCCACCGAAGCCAGCGATTCGATCTTGAGCGTGTCGAAGAGCGCCGCGCCCATGAGAGCCGGAATGGCCAGGATGAAGGCGAAGCGGGCGGCCTCCTTGCGTTCGATGCCCGCCGCCAGGGCCATGGAGATGGTCGAGCCGCTGCGGCTGATGCCCGGCAGGATCGCGAAGGCCTGAGCGACGCCCGTGAGCAGCCCCGAGCGCCAGCCCACCTGCCCTTCGGCCTTGGGCCCCGTCCACTTCGTGGACAGCAGTATGAAGCCCGTGACCGTCAGGAAGATCGCCGCCGGCAAGGGCTCGGTGAAGAGCCGCTCGAGGGTGTCGTCGAGGGTCAATCCCACGATCACCGCCGGCACGGTGCCCGCCACGATGATGGCGATCATCTTCATGCGGGGGATGTCCTTTTCCAGAGGTCGCAGTCCGCGGCCGAGGCTGCGGAAGAAGGCGGCGAGGAGCTCGCCGAGATCCCGTCGATAGTAGAGCAGGATGGCCAGCAGGGTGCCGAAGTGCGTCGCCACCACGAAGAAGCGATAGGGATCGCCCTCCCCCGCCGAGGCGCCGAGCCAGGCGCCGAAGAGGGTCAGGTGCCCGCTGCTGCTGATGGGCAGGAATTCGGTGAGGCCCTGGATGAGGCCGAGCAGGAAACTGTCCCAGATGGACATCTAGAACTGCCCCGCGGCCCGGGTGAGGATGCGATGTCCCAGGGACTCGGCCTTGCGATAGGAACGCTCCGCCCGTTCGCGCTCGCCCATCTTGTCGTAGACGATGCCAAGGTAGTAGTGGTTGCGGCCGTCCTCGGGCATGAGCTCGCGCACCTGCTTGAAGATGGGCAGGGCCTTGCCGTACTCGTTGCGGTTCACGTGGCAGAGTCCCAGGTAATGCAGCACACGCGCGTCTTCGGGGAAGTAGCTGCGGGCCTTCTGGAAGGCGCCCAGGGCCCGATTGTGCGCGCCCATGCGCGACAGGCTCACCCCCAGGAAGAACCAGGCCTCGCCGTTGCCCGGCTTCTGGGCCAGGGCCTTCTCGAACTGCTCGATGGCGTCGGCGTGGCGGTTGGAATTGAAGAGAGCGAGCCCCAGATTCAGGCGCCCCTCCTGACTCGCGGGATCCAGTTCCAGGGCCTTGTTGAAAAGGCGTATGGCCAGGTCGAACTCGCCGCGCTCGGCGTAGATGGCGCCGAGGTTGTAGTGTCCGGCGGCGTTGTAGGGATCGAGTTGGATGGCCCGCTTGAACTGCTGGATGGCTCCATCGGTGTCGCCCTTGCGATCCAGGGCGAAGCCGAGATTCGTGTAGGCCTTGCCCAGGCGCGGGTCCAGAACCAGGGCCTCCCGGAAGGCGGCCTCGGCCTCCTGGCCTCGCTTCTCCCGCAGCAGGGTGCAGCCGTACTGGTAGGTGCTCTCGGCGGGCTCGTCGCTGCGGGCCATGGCCAGGCGGTGCAGCTCGTGGGCCTGCTCGAAGCGTCCCATCTGGGAGTAGAGCCGGGCGGCGTGGTTGTAGGGACCGGAGGCGTCGGGTTCCCGCTCCATCCAGGCGTCCGCCAGTCTCAGGCCCTGCTCGTGGAACTGGCCCTGATAACAGATGTCCAGCAGCTCGGGGAAGGCCGAGCCGGGCACCCGCCGGAGGTCGCGAAGGTCCTCGAAGACGGCTTCCACTTCGCCGTCCTCGCCCTGGGCGAGGCTGAACCTCATCCAGTCCTTCAGGGGCGCGAAAGCCAGACCGTCTGAGTCAAGCCATTGCGCGACAAGCTGTTTGCGTTTGGAAC
Organism: uncultured bacterium; assembly: GCA_964344565.1. Classification (GTDB taxonomy): domain Bacteria; phylum Krumholzibacteriota; class Krumholzibacteriia; order JACNKJ01; family JACNKJ01; genus JACNKJ01. The sequence continues at coordinate 25,209 of CAYFNT010000005.1, read as the reverse complement.
GTCGGCCCAGGCGTCGATACCAGGCTATGGAGGGCATCCGGACTCCTCGAAGGGTACTGCGGTTTTCTCTCACCACCAGGCGCAGCATAGTCCGGGCTAAAAATAACGGTCAAGCGATTTTAGGGCGTTTCGCCGAAGGGATTCGGACGGCCGTAGCCGAACTCGCCGAGGACAGGATCGTCGAAGACGCCTCGGCTCTGCCAGACGCTGCCCTGCTGGAACTGGAGGCGGATCATGGTGTCCTTGCCGGGTCTCCAGGTGAGGGTGGCCTCGGGCAGCTCGAAGCGGGCATTTCCATCCTGCCGGCCGCTCATGGCGCTGGGCTGGAAGCTCATGCCGAAGCGGGCCCGAAACTCCAGAGTGGGATGCAGCTGCGAGCGGAACTCCTTGAGCAGGAAACCCTGGGACCGGCTCTCTCCCCCGCTCCAGGTCTGGCTGAAGCCCAGGGTGCTGGGCCCCCACTCCAGCAGCGAGGACTGCTCCAGGCCGAGGATGGACTGCTGGCCCGTGGCGAAGGGATGGCTGGGCGATTCGGCCAGGGCGGCCGAACCGGCGATCAGGAGGATGAGCAGGGTCAGGGGCTGCCTCATATTCGTCCTTCCTCGTGCGAAAAAAGCGTCGGAGCCCGCCGGCGCCGGTACTTCAAGCTAGGCCGGGGCAGGCACTTGTGTCAAGCTCCGGCGCGGATCTTGCAAAACTCGAACCGGGTGTCCTGCCACCCTGGTCTACCTGTATCTTCGCCGGAGAAGCCATGGCTGAAACCCATACCGTCGTCCAGAAGATGTTCGCCCGCTTCCTCAACCTGGAAGTGCCCGAGGACATCCTCCAGCGCCTTGTGCCGCTCATCGAGAAGGTGGAGCGTAGCATCGCCGAGGACCTCGACCTGGACAGCGTTCAGGGGCAGAACACTCTCAAAGTCTTATTGGGAACCCTCACGGCCTACGGATGGGGCCTGGGGATGCATCCCTTCAACAACCCCAGCGAGGACCGGGAAGGCACGCCCCTGGAAGTGCGGGCCAGCCGGGACATCCTCGTGCCCATGCGCGACCTTCAATCCATACGCTACGTGAAGAAGGATCGTCACGGGCAGATCAAGAAGGTTCTCTTCGAGCCCGATCAGAACGCGCGGGTGCGCAGCCAGATCGACAATCTGCTGACGGAGATTTCCCTGAAGAAGTGGGAAGACGAGGGTCAGTGGGAAGGCGATTAGGCGAGGCGGACCCTATTCCTTCCGGAACACCATTTCGACCTTGCGGCCGGAGTCCTCGAAGCGGACCTCGTCGCAGAGGTTTCGCATGAGGAAGACGCCGCGCCCGCTAGTGCGGAAGAGGCTGTCCTCCTCGCGGGGATCGGGCAGGGTCTCGGGATCGAAGCCCTCCCCCTGGTCCTGCACGCTGATCTCCAGCACTCCCCCCTCGATGCGCGCCTCGATCTTCACGATCTTCTGATCGCTCTCGCCGTTGCCGTGACGGATGGCGTTGGTGACGGCCTCGTCCATGGCCAGGGGAAGGTTCTCGGCCCAGACGATTTCGGGGAAGCCGTGCTCGCGGGCGAGCCGGGAGAAGTAGCCGGCCGCGGGACCCACGAAGCGGAGATCGCTCTGGATATCCAACTCCACGCTCAGGCGCACCCCGTCGATCAATTCCGGAGGGATCCGGAAACGGGGGCCCATGAGTTTGCCCCTAGAAGAGAGGTTTTCCTTCGGCAAGGATTTCATTGAGCGCTTCCCTGAAATAGCGTGGACTATCCTCGAAGTTTTCGGGGGCCTGACGACCGAACTCCTCCCAGGCCCGACGGATCTCCTCCCCAAAAATAAGGATAATGGAGCCGTCTTCCAGCGATTTCTTGCGTTCGGCCTCCCGGCCTCGGACGAATTCGCTGATCAGCGCCCGCGCCAATCGTCGGGCTCTTCGGGCCAGCAGGGCCGGATCGACGGGCTCGGGAGCCTCCTCAGGCGCCGGAGCCGGGGCGTCGGAATTTGCCGTGGAGGTGGGAAAATCCTGATCCCCGCCCTCGTCAATCCCATCTATTGGTCGGGTCGGCACCTCGATTTCGGGTACCTCGCCTCCCGGGTGCCGGAGCTGGAACCTCTTGCCGCAACTGGGGCAACGCACCTGCAGCCGGCCCTTTTGCCAAAGGCTGACCGGCACAGGGTAGCTCTTCCCGCAGGACGGGCAGGCTATGCGCTCAGATTCCATGTTCGCTCCCGCTGACCTGTTCTCGGATCCAGCAATGGACGTGCCGACGGGGGAATTCTCGGGAAGCACTCGGATCATCCCACCCCCGAAAGTAGGATACGGTCCATGAAGAGCCGCCGCAGGAGTCGGCGCAGGGCCCGGAGATCGGCGGCCATGAGTTCGGGATCGGCCTCGGCCAGCCCGCGGGCCCGGTCCCGGGCCAGGACCACCAGGGCCGCATCCTCCAGGGGATGTACCAGCCGCAGCTCGGGCCGCCCGTGCTGGCGAACGCCGAAGAGCTCGCCGGGACCCCGCTGCTTGAGGTCTTCCTCGGCCAGGCGGAAGCCGTCTCGATGGGCCGCGAAGAGCTCCAGGCGTTTCCGGGCTCCCTCGCCCAGCTCCTCGGGCAGCATGAGCAGGCAATAGCTCTTGCGGTCCCCGCGTCCGATGCGGCCTCGCAGCTGATGCAGCTGGCTCAGGCCGAAACGCTCCGGATTGTGGATGAGCATCACCGTGGCCTCGGGCACGTCGATGCCCACTTCGATGACCGTGGTGGCCACCAGGATTCGCGTCTCTCCCGCCGCGAAGCGCTCCATGATCTCGGCCTTGCGCGCGCCGTTCATGCGCCCGTGGAGCAGCTCGCAGGGGATGCCCGCCAGCTCGCCCTCTCGCAGGGCCTCGTACTCTTCGGTGGCGGCCCCCAGCTCCTGCTTGTCGCTCTCCTCGACCAGGGGAAAGATGAGAAAGCCCCGCTCGCCCTCGGTCACCCGCTCGCGCAGCCAGTCGAAGACCTCGGCCCGCTTGCTCTCGGCCACCAGTCGGCTGATCACGGGCGGCCGTCCCGGCGGGATCTCGTCGATGATCGACAGGTCCAGGTCGCCGTAGAGGGTCATGGCCATGGACCGGGGAATGGGCGTGGCGCTCATGACCAGCACGTGGGGCTTTCCCTGCCCGTGGAAGCTGGCCCGCTGCATCACGCCGAATCGATGCTGCTCGTCCACCACCGCCAGTCCCAGGCGCGCGAAGCGGACGTCCTCCTGGATGAGGGCATGGGTGCCGAAGATGAGCTTGAGGTGGCCGCGTTCGAGACCGGCGAGGATCTCCCGGCGTTCGGCGGCGGGCGTGCTGCCCGTGAGCAGGGCGCAGGACAGGCCGAGGGCTTCGAGTACGGGCCCCCAGCGCTTGAAGTGCTGCACGGCCAGGATCTCGATGGGCACCATGAAGGCCCCCTGCCAGCCGTCTTCGAGCAGGGGAAGGAAGGCGGCCAGGGCCACCACGGTCTTGCCGCTGCCCACGTCGCCCTGGAGCAGGCGGTTCATGCGGGCGCCGCTTCGCATGTCGGCGAGGATCTCGTCCATGGCGCCGGATTGGGCGGCGGTGAGTTCGAAGGGCAGATCCGAAAGGAAGCGCTTCAGGAGCGCGGAATCCCCCGGCGCCACCGGACCCTCGTCCCGGCGGTTGCGCTGCCGGTTCAGGGCACCCAGGAGCTGCAGCAGGAAGGCCTCCTCGAACTTGAATCGGTCCAGGGCCCGCTCGGCGTCCTCGGCGCTGTCCGGGAAGTGGATCTGGCGGAAGGCTTCGCGTCGGCCCGGCCATCCGGCCTCGCTCAACCAGGGCTCCGGCAGGATCTCCTCCAGTTCGGCCATGAGGTCCTCGCGTTCCAGCAACGCCGCCACGCGCCCCCGCAGCCAGCGCTGGCGGATGCCCTTGCTGAGCGGGTACACCGGCACCATGCCCGGCGCCTGGGCCTCGCCGTCCTCGGCCTCGTCCAGCAGTTCGACCTCGGGGGAGGCCATCTGCATCTGTCCGCGGAAGAGCCCCACCTCGCCGCTGGCCATGACCTCGCGACCGTTGGCCAGCAGCTTCTTCATGTAGGGCTGGTTGAAGAAGACGAGCTGCAGGCGGCCGGCATCATCATCCAAGAGCACCTGCAGGATGCGCATGCCTCCCCGCGGCCGCCGCTCCGAGGACACCAGCACCTTGCCGCGCACGGTGGCGCGCTGCCCCGGCTTCAATTCGTTGAGCGGCACCAGCCGGCTGCGGTCCAGGTATTCCCGGGGGAAGTGCAGAAGCAGCTGTTCGAGGGTCTCGATGCCCAGACGCCGCAGGTCCCGCGCGCGGGCGGGTCCCACGCCTTTGAGGTATTGGCAGGATCCGGCGAGTCCGGAGGGAGCTTCGTTGGGCGAGGGCATGCCCCAGAATAGTGCGCGGACGGCCTTGGTTCTAGGGGATTTCGTCCAGGTCGAGGAAGGTGGCTCCGAGAATCTTGCGCAGCTCGAGCTGATCGGGATAGAGCTGCTGCAGTTCGCGGATGATGGCCGCGGCCTCCTCGTTGCGCCCGAGGTTCCGCAGCACGATGGCGAGCCCGAGCTTGGCCTCGGGATCCCGCGGAGCGCCTTCGATGGACTTGCGATAGGCCGCCTCCGCTTCCTGGTAGCGCCCTGACTTGAAGTGCAGGGCGCCCTGAAGCTTCCAGAGATCGGGAAATCCGGGATGGGCCTTGAGTGCGCGGTCGAGCAGGGGCTGGGCCTTTTCGGGTCGCCCGAGCTTCACGTAGCAGCGGCTGAGGCCCTGCATGGCGTAGAGATTGTCCGGCGACTTGGACAGGGCCCGCTCGAAATCGCGACAGGCCGCTTCCAGGTTGCCGCGTCCCAGGTGGCTGCGACCCACGAAGCAGTAGAGGTCCGAATCGTCCGGATGGCTCTCGCCCAAACGCTCGAAGAGTTCCTCCGCGTCGTCCCACTCCTCCTGGTCGATGTACATGAGCCCCAGGTCGCGCTCGGCCTCGGTGAGGTGGGGATTGAGGGCCAGGGCCTCCTTGACCATGCCGATGCCCTCCTCGGGATCGCCGTCCTCGAAGCGCAGGAGCCCGAGCACGTAGAGGGCCTGGGCGAAAGCCGGCTTGTAGGCCAGCACCTGACGGAGGATCTGCTCGGCCTCCTTGTTCTTGCCCAGGTGGATCTTGGTCAGGGCCAGATGATAGAGGACGTCGGTGGCCTCCTTGCGAATCACCCGGGCCTTCTCGAATGCCTCCTCGGCATCGAGGTATCGCTCTTCCTGGAACAGGGCCATGCCCAGGAAGAAGGCGGCTTCCAGGAAACGCGGATTGATCTCGAGGGACTGGCGGAACTCCTCGATGGAGGCCGCGACCTTGCCGTCCTTCAATCGCGCGAGGCCCAGCTGGCACTGCACGTCGGCGTAGTGGGGCTTCATGGCGGAGGCCTGCTCGAGCAGCCCCGCGGCGAGGTTGTAGTTGCGCATGTTGAACTGGGCGATGCCCTCGGAGTAGACCTCTCGGAATTGCGCGTTGCTGTCGAGCAGTTCCAGCACGGGTCCGATCTCGGGGATGAGCGTCTCGCGCTCCTTCAGGTGCACCAGGAGGAATTTGTTCACGGAGATGGGAATCTCGGCGTGCTCGGCGAGCACCTGCTTGAGCTCGTCGCGGCTCTCATCCTTCTTGCCGAGGCTGTCCTGGGCCACGGCCAGGAAGCAGCGGGCCTCCACGTATCCGGGATTGATCTCCAGAGCCTTCTGGAAGGGCTCGATGGCGCCTTCCTTGTCGCCCGTCATGAAGCGAGCCACGCCCAGGTTGTACTGGAGGTCGGGAAAGTGCGGGGTCTCTTCCAGGGCCTTCTCGAAATGGCTGAGCGAGGCCGCGTGTTCGCCGGCCTTGAGCAGGGACCTGCCGATGTTGGCGTGGGCCTCGGCGGCGTAGAAGGTGCCGAGACGATAGGTGGTGCTCTGGACGGGGGCCGTGGCTACCGCCGCCTCGAACTTCTCGATGGCCTCGGAGAATCGGCCTTCGTTGTAAAGCGCGATGCCTGCGTTGTAGTCTTCGTTCCCTTGTTTCCGAAAGAGCTTCTGAAAAAGGGACGGCATCAGGGCCTCGTTCTTCCTAGTCGTTCTGCTTGCGGAGGTAGGTGGGTACCTCCCACTCCTCCGTCTGGGACTGGCTCGGGCGCAGCCCCGCTTCCTGCTTCATGGCCTCCGCCTCGGCCCTCAGGATGGGCGCGACTTCGTCCACCTTCGGCTCCGAAACGTCCGCCACGGGCTCGGGCACGATCTCGATGACCTGCACGGGTTCGGGCTCGGGCTCCGTGTAGGTAGGATGCACCGGCTCCGGCTCAGGGTTCAAATCTTGCTGGAAGTCAGGCTCGGAAGTTATTGAAGGCGCGGCGCTTGGGGATGCTGCCGCGGCGGCGGCCAGGGTTTCTTCCGCTCCGCCGAGCAGCTCGCGGCGCCGGGCTTCCTGCTCCTCCCGCTCGAAATCCCGGCTCGCCCCGAATCCGGTGGCGATGACGGTAACCCTCATTGCATCGTCCATGCCAGGATCCAGCACGGTTCCGAAGATGACGTTGGCGTCCTCCCCCACGGCCTCGGTGATGATCTCGGTGGCGTGGGTGATCTCGTGCAGGGTCATGGTCTCGCTGCCCGTGATGTTGATGAGCACGCCCTGGGCGCCGGCGATGTCCACGTCTTCCAGGAGCGGACAGCTGATGGCCTGGCGGGCGGCCTCCTCGGCGCGCTGTTCGCCCTCGGCCTGTCCCGTGCCCATGAGGGCCGGGCCCATGCCGGCCATGATGCTCTTCACGTCGGCGAAGTCCAGATTGATCATTCCGGTCACGGTGATCAGATCGCTGATGCCGCGGGTGGCCTGGAGCAGCACGTCGTCGGCCACGCGGAAGGCCTCGGTGAAGGCCACCGAGTTGTCCACCACTTCGAGCAGACGCTGATTGGGGATGGTGATGAGGGTGTCCACGTGGCGGCGCAGGGTGGCGAGGCCGTCTTCGGCCACGCCCATGCGGCGGCGTCCTTCGAAGATGAAGGGCTTGGTGACCACGGCCACCGTGAGGGCTCCCTGCCGGCGGGCCATCTCGGCGATGACCGGCGCGGCGCCGGTGCCGGTGCCCCCGCCCATGCCGGCAGTGACGAAGACCATGTCGGCTCCCATGAGCATCTCTTCCAGCGCGTCGAGGTCTTCCTCCATGGCGCGCTTACCGACCTCGGGATTGCCTCCCGAGCCGAGGCCCTTGGTGAGCTTTCGGCCGATCTGGATGCGGTGCAGCGCGTCGCTGTCGGCGAGCACCTGGGCGTCGGTGTTGATGTTCAGGAAGTCGACACCGGACAGCCCGGCCTCGATCATGCGGCCCACGGCGTTGCCGCCTGCGCCGCCGATCCCCACCACCTTGATGGACGCGGAATCGGAAAAATCGGTATCGAAATCGAACTTGACCTGAGGGCGCTTCTTGGGAGCTTTCGCGGACATTTTCTCTCACCTCCAAGGTGAATGTATCCCGCGAACCCGAATTCTTGTCTAGCTATTTTTGAAGGATTTAGCCGCGCCCGAAGGCCTTGAGGATCCGCCCCACCGCGCTTCCGTTCCGCTTCCCTTTTCCGGCCTCCTCGCCGTTCTCGCGAAGGCGCTGGAAGCCGTAGTTGAGCAGTCCGACCAGGGGCGTGTAGCGGGGATCCTGCAGTTCGGCGAGCAGGCCCTCGCGGTTCACCGGTTCGCCCAGTCTGACGCCGCGATCGAAGAGCTCGGCGGCGAGGCCCGACAGCCCCGGCATGAGCGAAGCGCCGCCGCAGAGCACCACGCCGGTGGAGGGTCGTCGCGCCACCTCCGCCTTCAGCGCACGCTCCCAAGCCAGCTCGAGGATCTCCTTGAGCCGCGGTTCGACGATGCCGCGCAGGGTGCGCCCGGTCACGTGCCGCTCTTCGCTGGCGCCCAGTTGTGTGATGGGAAATGAAGTCTCGTCGTCGAGACGGGGAAGGGCCGAGCCGTAGTCCATCTTCAAACGTTCGGCGTCCGACAGGCTGATGGAAAGGGCGATGGACAGATCGCGAGTCACGTTGCCCCCACCCAGGGGCAGCACTTCGGCGTGGGAAAGCGACCCTTCGTGCAGCACCAGGATCTCGGTGACGCCCTCGCCGATGTCCAGCAGCACGGTGCCCGAGTCCTTCTCGTCTCGCGTCAGCGCGGCCATGGCCGTGGCGAGTGGCCTGAAGACCAGGCCCTCCACCTCGAGGCCCGCCTTGCGCACGGCCTTGGCGCTGTTGTCCAGCACCGACTCGTCGCCGAGCACGAGCAGCACCTGGCTCTGCAGGCGCACGCCGTCCATGCCCACGGGATCCTGGATGCCCGAGCGATTGTCGAGGATGAAATCCACCGGCAGGGTATGCAGGATACGCAAACCGGCGGGCAATTGCAGACCCCGCGCCACGCGCACCACCTGGCGCAGGTCCTCGGGGCTGATCTCGCGGGAGGGGCCGTCCTTCACGTGCACGCCCTCGCTGCGGATCACGCGGAAGTGCTGGCCGCCCAGACCCACGAAGGCCGAGCGGACCTCGAGCCCGCTGCTGGCCTCGGCCTCCTGGCGCGCCTGGCTGATGGCGGCCACCGCGGCGTCGAAGTCCACCACCAGTCCCTTGCGAATGCCCTCGGAGGCGGCGGTGCCCAGGCCCAACACCTTCTGCCGGCCCTGCTCGTCCACCTGCGCCACCAGCAGCCGCACGCGGTGGCTGCCCAGATCCAATCCCACGACGATGCTGCGTTCGCTCATGTCCGCTCCGATGCTACAAATCGTTCAAGATGTTGGACAACTTTTCCTGCAGTTCAGGCAGATCCTGTGTCGCCGTGATCCAGACCATGCCCACGTCGACGCCGAAGTAGTCGTGGACCAGCTTGTCGCGCATACCCGCGATGTCCCTCCACGGCACTTCCGGATGGCTCCTGCTCAACTCCGGCGATACACGTTTCGCCGCTTCGCCGATGATCTGGATCTGGCGTATCACCGCGTCCTGGATATAGAGTCGATCATCCCGCCGCTTCATAGAGCACCTCTTGCTCGCTCAGAATGCGCTCGCGCAGATGCGGGCTGATGGCCTGCTCGGTCAACAGATCGACTTTGCGTCCGAGTGCTTCCGTCAGTTCCCGCTCCAGCCTTACGAGCGCCAGCAGGCCCTTGGGATGCAGAAACTCGACGATGAGATCGATGTCGCTGTCGGGGCCTTCCTCACCGCGCACGAAGGAGCCGAACAGGGCGACCCGACGGGCATCGTGGTTTCGGCAGACCTCGATGAGGCGAGCAATGTCCAGCTTTTCCATGTTCGCCTCCTCTCGACTTCGAGCCATCGGCAATCCGCCCCGAGCGTCAGTCCCTCGCGACGACCTGGTCACGATATCGCAAGTCCAGCTCCCGCGGGAAGTCCTTTTCCGCCTCCAGCATGGGATAGAACTCGCGGTAGGCCGCCACGCGTCCGGCGATGTCGGTCCAGCCCAGCAGCACCAGGGTGCCCCCCTCGTTGCGCACGAAGGCCAGACCTCGCTCTTCCACCCGCAGTTCGCTGAGCTCGCGGCTGAGGTCGAAGGAGGCCGCCTCCAGGGCCGTGATGGCCTCGCGGGCCAGGGCCACCAGGCTGTCGCGGCTCACGCGATCGGAGGGAATCAGAATCGGCAGGTCCGGCGGTGGCGCGCCGAAGCGCTCCAGCACGCGGCCTTCCCGATCGAGCTCCTGGAAGCCGCCGTCCAGCAGCAGGACAAGAGGCCGGGCCTCGGTGATGCGGCAGCGCAGGGTGCCGGGAAGGCGCCGGTCGAGCCTCGCGCCCCGCACCCGGGGAAGCTCGGCGAGTTTCGCACGCAGGGAGTCCATGGGCAGGCGCGCCAGGGGCGTGCCCAGATGCGGTTCGAGAATCTCGGTGACCAGTTCCTCGGGCAGCACGCGGCAGCCCTCCACCTCGAGATAGCGCGTGGTGAGGAAGTCGCTGTCGATCACCGCCACCGCGCCCTTCCAGCTTCCCCATCCGCCGAAGACGAGAACCACGAGCAGGAAGACTGGCATGAGCCTGCGCCAGCGGGAAGGCTTGCGCCGGGCCATGCTGCGCCGCGCGGGCCGTTTCCGCCTAAGGCTCGCCATAGACCTTCACCTCGCGTTCGAGCTTCACGCCGGTCTGGCGTTCCACCTCCGCGGCCATGAGATCCATGAGCCCTTCGATATCGGCGGCGCTCACGCTCTCGCCGGTGGCCTCGATGAAGTTGGCGTGGCGTTCGCTCACCATGGCGCCGCCCACGCTGCGGCCCTTGAGACCGCAGGCCTCGATGAGCCGTCCCGCGTGATCGCCGGTCGGATTCTTGAAGGTGCTGCCCGCGGTGAAGAGCCCGCCGGGTTGGGTGGCCGCGCGCTTCGCGAGCACCTCATCGTAGCGGGCACGCAGGGCGGCACGCGCATCCGGAGGCGCCGCCGGAAGACGCAGGACCAGGCGGGTGACGAGAAGGTCATCGGGTAGCGAGCTGCGGCGATATTCGAATGCCACCTCTTCGGCGCTCAGAGCGGCGCGGCGGCCGTCGAATCGCCAGCCCTCGAGGGAGTGGAAGCAGCCGGCCATGTCGCCGCCGAAACATCCGGCATTCCCGCGTACGGCGCCGCCGAGATTGCCCGGCAGGGCCGCCGCCCATTCGAAGCCGCTGCGTCCGGCCTCGAGGGCGCGCTTGGCCAGGCTGCGGCTCGAGAGCCCCGCGCCGCAGCGCGCGAGGTCGCCGTCCCAGACGAGATCGGAAAGGGCCTTACCCAGGCGGACCACGGTGCCGCGCACTCCCCCGTCGCGGATGAGTACGTTGCTGCCCTCGCCCAGCACCAGCACGGGAATCTCGCGTTCGGTGAGGAAGGCCAGGAGCGGACCGATCTCGGCCTCGCGATCGGGTTCGAAGAACCAGTCGGCGGCTCCGCCCACGCGAAATGTGGACAGGGGCGCCAGGGGAAAGGCGCGCTCGACGTTGCCCGTGTAGATGGCGCCCAGGCCCTCCATCAGATCGCTCTCAGGATGTCGAGGAATTCCTCGGCGAAACGGTTCAGGTTGCCAGCGCCCAGGGTGACCAGAACGTCTCCCGGTTCGAGCCGCTCGCGCAGCAGGGCCGCGATCTCCTCGCGGTCCACCAGATGACGGGCGGGTGTTTCGCCGCGGTCGCGGACCTTGCGGGCGAGGAGTTCGCCGTCGATGCCATCGATGGGCGCCTCGCTGGCCTCGTAGATCTCGGTGACGATGAGATCGTCGGCCGCGTCGAAGGCCGGCGGGAACTCTTCGAGAAGCAACTGCGTGCGGCTGTAGCGATGTGGCTGGAAGACCACCTTGAGAGGCCGCTGGAAGTGCTTGGCCAGAGCCTGCAGCGTGGCCGCGATCTCGGTGGGATGATGCCCGTAGTCGTCCACCACCAGCACGCCACCCGCCTCGCCCTTCACGTCGAAGCGCCGGCCCACGCCCTGGAAGCGGCCGAGCCCGCGGGCGATGGCCTCGGGAGCGAGGTCGAGTTCGAGGCCCACGGCGATGGCCGCCAGGGCGTTGAGCAGGTTGTGCTCGCCCAGGATGGGCAGCTCCACCTCGCCGCTAAGTGTTGCAGTTTTCCAGGTAAAGCGAGTCCCCTTCGAGTTCTGCTCGAGGATCTCGCCGCGCAGGGCCGCATCCTCGCCGAAGCCGTAGCCCACCTGCCGGCACTTGAGCTCGTGCAGGATGTCCCGCAGAACGGGATCCTCCAGGCAGACGATGGCCGCTCCGTAGAAGGGCACACGCCCGAGGAAGTAGAGGAAGGACTTCTGCAGGGCCTCGAAAGAGCCGTAGTGATCCAGGTGCTCCCGATCGACGTTGGTGACCACGGCCCAGGTGGGAGACAGGCGCAGGAAGCTGCCGTCACTCTCGTCGGCCTCGGCCACTATGTAGGGCCCCGCCCCCAGTCGGGCATTGCTGCCGAAGCTGTGGAGCCTGCCGCCGATGACGGCGGTCGGATCCAGCCCTCCCGCGAAGAGCACCTCGGCCACCAGACTGCTGGTCGTCGTCTTACCGTGGCTGCCCGCCACGGCGATGCCGTGCTTCAGGCGCATGAGCTCGGCCAGCATCTCGCCCCGGCCGATCACGGGGATGCCCCGGCGCCGCGCTTCCAGCAGTTCGGGATTGTCGGCGGCCACCGCCGTGGAGAAGACCACCACGTCGGCCCCCGCCACCTGCTCGGCCACGTGTCCCACCTTGCAGGTCACGCCCAGGTCCCGCAGGCGGGCCAGGGTCGGCCCCTCCACGAGGTCGGAACCCGTTACGGTAAAGCCTGAATTGACAAGGATTTCAGCGATTCCGCTCATGCCGATTCCACCGATGGCGACCAGGTGGACATGGCGGGTACGGCCCAGATTCACGATGCACCTCACGGCTGTCGGGGACTGATGGCAGGAGTATCACCGAGGTCCTGAAGCGGCAAGGATATTCTCCACGCGCTCCAGGATTTGCCCGGCCGCCTCGGGTTTGCCGAGGGAACGGCTGGCCTCGGCCATGGCGGCCAGGCCCTCGGTATCCGCGAGGAGTTCTTCCAGTTCCCGCAGGAGGCGTTCGCCGTCCATTTCATGGTCGGGAACCAGCCGCGCGGCGCCGGCCTCCACCAGCGACCTCGCGTTGGCGGTCTGGTGATCGTCGGTGGCGTGGGGAAAGGGCACGAGAACGGACGGCTTACCCAGCGCCGTGATTTCGGCCAGGGTCATGGCCCCCGCCCTGCCGACCACGAGATCGGCGGCCGCCATGCGCGCGGGCATGTCGGATAGGAAACTGTGAACTTCCACGCGGGATGCCATTGGGACCAATGCATCCCGCGTGGACTGAAACTGTGAACTGCCGGTCTGAACCACGGCGGTGAAGTCGAAACGTTCGGCGAGGCGTGGCAGGGCTTCGGACGCCGCGAGGCAGAGGGTGCGCGCCCCCTGGCTGCCGCCGGTGACGAGAAGATGCGGAAGGCCCGCGCCGGATTCGGGGTTCTCCTTCATCCCACCTCTCAGTGGATTGCCGAGCAGTTCCACCACCGGACAGTCCGCAAAGTAGCGCTCCGCCTGGGGAAAGGCGATGAACACCGCCCGCGCCCAGCGCGCGGCCATGCGGTTCACCGATCCCGGCACGCTGTTCTGCTCCTGGATGAACACGGGGATCCCCCGCGTACGTGCGGCCAGGATCACCGGCAGGCTCACGTAGCTGCCCGTGGCCAGGACGACCTCGGGGGCGAAGCGTCGCAGCGAGCCGCGGGCAGCGAGGAAGCCCCGGAGCAGCGAGACGAGAAACAGCGCCTTGCCGCCTAGGCTCTTGCCGCGGAATCCTCGGGCGGGAATGCCGCGGAAGGGAAGACCCGCCGCCGGAGCGGCTTCGGCTTCCATGCCGCGGGAGGATCCGACGTAGAGGACCTCGCGCCCTTCGCCCCGGGCCATGAAGGCCTCGGCCAGGGCCAGGGCGGGCATCACGTGTCCGCCGGTGCCGCCGCCGGTGACCACGAGCCGCTTCATCGGCCCGGCTCCCGGTAGAGGTTCTCCAGCACGGGATCGCTGTCGCGCCGTGCCCTGCGCCCCACGCGTGGAGGTCCCTGGGATTGTCGCGCCACCGAAAGCACCAGCCCGACGCCCGCCATGTTCATCACCAGGGCGCTGCCGCCGTGACTGAAGAAGGGCAGGGGCAGCCCCGTGAGCGGGAAGAGCCCGAGATTCACCGATAGATTCAGTCCTGCGTAGACGAAGATCATCGACGCCATGGCCGCCGCCAGATTCCGCGGGAATGGATCGGCCTGGGCGAAGGCGATGCGCATCATGCGCCAGAGCAGAAGCCCCAGCAGGCCGAGCACGCCCAATGCGCCCCAGAGGCCCAGCTCTTCGCCCACGATGGCGAAGATGAAGTCGGTGTGATGATCGGGCAGGAAGAAGCTCTTCTGACGGCTCTTGCCAGGACCCTCGCCCTTGAGACCGCCGGCGCCGATGCCGATGAGGGACTGCCCGAGTTGATAGGTGTCGTCCTCGAGTTGGGTCACGTCCACCCGGTAGGTGGAGTCGACCCGGGATTGGATGCGCGAGGAGAGCTGATAGCCCCCCAGGCTGACCAGGGCCAGGAGCAGAAGCCCGGCCAAAATGATGCGCTTGGGAAGACCGGCCGCCACCAGCAGCAGCCCGCCGCAGAGGGACAAGGCCAGGGCCGAGCCGAAATCGGGCTGCAGCACTACGGGCAGCACGCTGAGCCCCAGGACCACCACCGGCCAGAGGAAGCGTCCCTTGAGATCGGGACGCGTGGACCTCTCGGCGAGCAGCGCCGCCATGAAGACCAGCATGCTCACCCGTGCGGCTTCGGCCACCTGGATGGATTGCCCCCAGAGCCATCCCTTGGTGCCGCGATTGCCCGGCAGGAAGAGTACGGCGAGCAGCAGCACGAGACTGATGCCCCAGGCCCAGGGCGCGAGCCGGCGGATGATGCGCAGATCCATGAAGGCCAGCATGAGCAGCAGGCCCAGTCCCACCATCACCTGGGCGGCGCGGCGCAGGAGCATCTTGCCGCCCCATTCGGGACCGCCGCTGGTTTCCGGCGAGGAGGCCGAGTAGAGCATCACCGTGCCGAATAGAATGAGCAGGAGCAGGAGGAAGAGCACGCTGCGGTCGAGGCTGGAGATCAGGCTCCTCATGCCCCCTCCCTCACCAAATGCATGAAGGCTTCGCCCCGGGCTTCGAAATCCTTGAACTGATCGAAGCTGCTGCAGGCCGGCGAGAGGATGAGCAGTTCGCCCTCGCGTCCTTCCTCGCGTGCGGCGGCCAGGGCGCCTGTGAGATCCCCCGCGTCTCGCGCCCGATCGCCGAAGGCCGTGAGTATGGCCGGCGCCGCCTCGCCGATGGCGTAGACCCTGCGCACATGGGGCAGGTTGCGGGCCAGCAGATCGAAGTCGCCGCCCTTGTCCCGTCCGCCGGCGATGAGCAGAACGCTTCCTTCCAGCCCCGACAGGCTCGCCAGGGCCGCCTCCACGTTGGTGGCCTTGGAATCGTTGTAGCAGCGCAGGCCGGCCAGCTCCCCGGCGAATTCCATGCGATGGGGCAGGCCGCGGAAACTGCGCAGTGCGCTCACTGCGGGGTCCGCATCCAGCCCCAGGGGAAGCGCCATGGCCAGTGCGGCCAGTGCGTTGAGCTGGTTGTGTCGTCCTAGGATGCCCAGCTCACCCGCCGGCATCAGCTCGCGCTGGGCACTCTCGTATCGAATCCAGAGCTTCCCGTCCCGCAGGAAAGCCCCCTCGTCGCCGGTATCCTCGAGGCCGAAGTGAAGCCGTTTCGAAGGGTGCCGGCCCAGGCGCGCTTCGAGGGCATCGTCGCGGGGATGCACGAGGGTGTCCTCGGAAGTCATCGCCGCGAAGCAGCGGAGCTTGGCTTCGGCATAGTCCTCGAAGTCGGCGTAGCGGTCGAGATGATCGGGCGTGAGGTTCAGGAGCGATGCCACCCGAGGACGGAAACGGTCGAAGGTCTCGGCCTGGAAGCTCGACACCTCGAGCACCTGCAGGTCCGCCTCGGGCTGCTCCAGGGTGATCTGGCTCGCCGGTCTTCCCAGGTTGCCTCCGGCGGGCGCTTCCTTGCCGCCGGCTTCCAGGATGAGCGAGAGCAGGGTCGTGGTGGTGCTCTTGCCGTTGGTGCCGGTGACGGCGGCCACGGGCTTTTCGGCCAGACCGAAGCTCTCCTCCATCTCTCCGGTCACGCGCAGGCCGCGGGCGCGGGCGGCGAGCACGGGCAGCGAATCGCGGGCCACGCCCGGGCTGATGAGCAGGGCGTCGAAGTTCTCCAGCCAGGCTTCATCGAACTCGCCGTGGAGGAAGGGCAGAGCCTTCAGATCCTCGGGCATGTCGGTAGCTGCGAGCTTCCGGTCCGACAGGCTCACCCGCCGGCCCTTACCGGCCAGAAGCCGCGCCACCCACTGTCCGCTGCGCGCCGCGCCCAGTATGAGAATGCGCTCGCTCACCTTACCTCAGTTTCAATGTGCTCAGGGCGATGAGGGCGAAGAGCGCGGACAGGATCCAGAACCTGACCACCACCTTCGATTCCGCCCATCCCTTGAGTTCGAAATGATGATGCAGAGGCGCCATCTTGAAGATGCGCTTGCCCCCGCGCAGGCGGAAGCTTCCCACCTGCAGGATCACGCTCAGGGCCTCCATGACGAAGACGCCGCCCACGATGACCAACAGCAGTTCCTTCTTCAGCAGAATCGCCACGGTGCCCAGGGCGCCGCCCAGGGACAGGCTTCCCGTGTCGCCCATGAAGACCTCCGCCGGATGGGAGTTGTACCAGAGGAAGCCCAGACTCGCCCCCATCACCGAGGCGCAGTAGATGGTCAGTTCCCCGGCCCCGGGCAGGTAGAGGATGTTCAGGTACTCGCTGAAGTTCTTGTGGCCGCTGAGGTAGGCCATGGCCGTGAAGGCGAAGAATACGAAGGCGTTCACGCCGATGGCCAGACCGTCGAGCCCATCGGTGAGATTCACGGCGTTGCTGGTGCCGGCCACCACCAGCACCACCAGGAAGACGTAGAAGATGCCCAGGTCCAGCAGCGCCCCCTTGAAGAAGGGGATTTCCGTGCCCACTCCGAGACTGCTCTCCAGGGGGAAGAAGTAGAGGAAGGCGCCCAGGGCGAGGCCGAAGAGGAGCTGTCCGGCCATCTTGTAGCGCCCCACCAGGCCCTTGCTCTTCTTCTTCACGAGCTTGAGGTAGTCGTCCAGAAAACCGATGGCGCCGGTCCAGACCGTCACGGCCAGGACCAGCTGCACGTAGCGGTTCTGCAGGTCCGCCCAGAGGAGCGTCGGAATGAGGATGCTCGCCAGGATCAGCAGGCCGCCCATGCTCGGCGTGCCCTCCTTGGCCTTGTGGCTCTCGGGGCCGTCCTCGCGGATGGTCTCGCCCAGGTGCCACTGCCTCAGCTTGCGGATGAGCCAGGGCCCCATCATGAAGCTGATGAGCAGCGCGCTCACCAGGGCGTAGGCGCTGCGGAAGGTGATGTAGCGGAAGACCCGGAAGGCCGAGAACCAGTCCTCGAGATAGGGATAGAGCTCATAGAACAATGGACATCGCCTCCCTGCTGAGTCCGGTGGCGCGCTCCAGCGCCTCGATCACCTTTTCCATTTCCATGCCCCGCGAACCCTTGACGAGTATCACGTCGCCTTCGGCGAGACGGCTGAGCAGATCCGCCGCCAGCTTGCCGTGATCGTCGAAGTTCGCCTGGGACGCTCCCGCCGCCTTCGACATTTCCCCGGCCAAGGGGCCGTAGGTCCTCAGACCGATTCCGCCCATCTGCGCGATCTCGTTGCCAAGACCGCGATGGACCTTCAGCTCCTGGTCGCCCAACTCGAGCATGTCGCCGAGCACGGCCCATCGGCGGCCCCCGGCGGGAAACTCCTTCAGCCAGCCCAGGGCGGCCCGGAGGGAGTCGGGATTGGCGTTGTAGCTGTCGTCCATGAGGATCCAGCCGTTCAATCGGTAGAGCGCGCTGCGGTTGCCCTCGGGACGGGCCTCCTCCAGCGCCTTGGCCAGCGGCTCGATGTCCGCGCCGAGCTCCCTCGCCAGGAGCCAGGCCGCTCCCGCCTGCAGGATGGCATGGCGCATGGGAGAGGCCAATCGAAGTTCTCGCCCCTCGATGCGGCAGCGACGCCCCGGGCCTTCGGGGCCGAGATCCTCCAGCACGAGATCGTTGCCTTCGCCGAAGCCGTAGCGAAGCGTGGGGGCGGAGCTTCGCCCCGCCAGAGAACTCGCGTAGGCGTCGTCGCCGTTGACGAGGAAGAGCCCGTCCTCGGGCAGGGCGGCGGGCAGTTCGCCCTTGGCGCGGGCCACGCCGTCCCGGTCGCCGAGAATCTCGAGGTGGGCGTCGCCCACGTTGGCGACGATGCCGATCCGCGGGCGGAACAACTCGGCCAGGCGAGCGATTTCGCCGAAGCTGGAGCATCCCATCTCGGCGGCGAGGTAGCGGGTGTCCTCGGCCAGGCCGAGGGTGGACAGGGGCAGTCCGATGAGGTTGTTCAGGTTGCCCCGGCTCGCCTCGGTCCTTCCCAGCACCGACAGGGCCGCGGCGCAGAAATTCTTGGTGCCGGTCTTGCCGTTGCTTCCCGTGATGCCCACCACCGTCGCGCCGGTCTCCGCGACCCAGCGGGACGCGAGATGCTGGAGCGCCGCGAGGACGTCCTCCACGAGGAGCAGGAGCCGGTCGGGGAAGGCCGCGGCCAGCTCTTCGGCCAGCGGGGCCTCCGAGAGCAGGAGGGCGCCGGCGCCTTTCTCCAGGGCCTTGCGCGCGAAGCGATGGCCGTCGGTGTGCTCGCCCTTCAGGGCGACGAAGATCTCTCCGGGCGCGATCGCCCGGCTGTCGATGCAGGCCCGTCCCAGAGATCCCTCGGAATCTCCCCAGGCCCGCGTGAGCATGCCGCCTGTTTCGAGGGTGAGACGCGTCCACTCCCGCGTGATCATGAGCGCCCCTTCCCGAGTGCCGCGAGGGCAACTTCCCTGTCGTCGAAGGGATGCTTCACGCCGGCGATCTCCTGAGTGGTCTCGTGCCCCTTGCCCAGCAGCAGCACCATGTCGCCGTCTCGAGCGCCGTCCACTGCCGCCGCGATGGCCTCGCGCCGGTCGGCCATGCGTGTCCAGGGCGCGCCACCTGCCTCGAAGCCCGCCTCCACCTCGTCGAGGATCGCCTCGGGATCCTCGCCGCGCGGATTGTCGCTGGTGAGATAGACCCGGTCGGCCAGGGCCTGGGCCGCTTTCGCCATGAGCGGACGCTTCCCCCGATCCCTGTCGCCCCCCGCGCCGAAGAGGATGCGAAGCTCGCCCTGGCAGAGCGGCCGGCAGGCCTCGGCCACCTTCTCGATGGCGTCGGGCGTATGGGCGAAATCGAGGAGCAGCACGGGACCGCCGGGGCCGCCCACGCGCTCGAGTCGGCCGGGCACGCCGGGGAATTCGCGAAGGGCCCGGGCCAGTTCCTGCGGCGCATACTCCAGCGCCAGGGCAAGAGCCAGCACGCCGCTGACATTCTCCAGATTGAACTCGCCGAGCAGAGGCGAGTGGAATTCCAGATCCTCGCCGCGCCAGCGCAGAAGCAGCCGGCTGCCGTCCATGCGGCATTCGCCGTCCAGGAGGCGCAGGTCGGCCTTCTCGTCGCGACCGAAGGAGACGGCGGGATCGTGCAGCATTCCGATGCGGGCCATATAGGCGTCGTCCAGGTTGTAGACCGCCGGAGCGCCGGGCGAAAGATGCGCGAGCAGGCCGCCCTTCGCCTCGAAATAGCTGTCCATGTCGCCGTGATAGTCCAGATGGTCGCGGCTAAGGTTCGTGAAGAGAGCCCCGGCGTAGCGGCAGCCGGCAATGCGCTCCTGCTCGACGGAGTGACTGCTGGATTCCATCACGGCTCCGGCCAGCCCTTCGGCGCGCATCTCCGCGAGGAAGAGGGCCAGACGGGCCGCGTCGGGCGTGGTGTGGCTGGCCGCGAAACTGCGTCCGCCCACCTTGTAGTCCACGCTGCCCAGGAGCCCCCAGTCGCGGCCGCCGCGACTCAGGAGATGCCGCAGCAGGTAGGCGCTCGTGGTCTTGCCGTTGGTGCCGGTGATGCCGAGCAGGGGCCAACCCGCCGTGGGATCGCCGGCGAGAAGATGGGCCGCCCGGCCGGCGTCGCCGCGGGCCGAGTCGCTGAAGAGGGCGGGCAGTTCGTCGGGGATCGATGAGCCCTCGGGGGCTAGCACCGCGGCGGCTCCGGCCTCGCGGGCCTGGTCCAGGAAATCGAGTCCGTCCACGGTCAGGCCCGGAAGGGCCGCGAAGAGATCGCCCTCGCCCACCTCCCGGCTGTCGATCTGCAGGCGGCGGAGGGAAGCGTCGCCCCGGCGCCGGCAGCCCGGCAGGGCGGCCTCCAGTTTCGCCAGAGTCCAGTCGCTCATCCCTCTTTCCTCTCTCCCAAGATGACCCGGATGGTGCCGCCCTCGGGGGGGAACTGCCGGAGCACGATGCCGGCGCCCTCGGGCCTGAGCCGGTAGCCGCTTTCCAGGGCCTTGCGGCGGGCGTCGCGGAGGGTACGGCCTACGAGGGTGGGCGGTTCCTGCCCTTCGCCGGGAGCTCCGCCGAGCACCAATTGCAGTTTCTCGCCGGGGGGGAGCGGTGCGCCGGGGGACGGCTCCTGGGCCACCACCCGGTCGCCCCGGCCGCGCAGGAGCAGGGGCAGGCCCGCGCGCAGGGCCTCGTTCTCGGCGGTGGAGGGATCCATCTCCAGAAAGCTCGGAACTCTCGGACCCTGGGGAAGATCGGCCAGGCTTTCGGCCTCGCTCTCCGGAAGCGGCAGGTAGTCGGTGGCGATGGCGATGCCGCGCACCATGCGCGCCAGGGCCGGCGCGGCGCTCTGTCCGCCGTGGTGCATGCCGATGCGGGGCTCGTCGAAGAAGACGCCGATGACCAGGCGCGGCTCGTCCACGGGAACCATGCCCACGAAACTGGCGAGATACTTCCCGCGCATGACCCCCTCTTCGTCGAACTTCTGGGCCGTGCCGGTCTTGCCTCCCACCACCAGTCCCTCCACGGCGGCGGCGGTGCCGGTGCCCTGGAGCACCACTTCCTTGCAGAGCCCGCGGATGAGTCCCGCCGTCTTCTTCCGGCAGACCTTCCGCAGGAAGGTCGGTTCGCGCAGCTCGAGTCCGTCTTCGGGATCGCGCAGGGCGCGGAGCAGCCAGGGACGATAGAGTTCGCCCCCGGAGGCCACCGCTCCGATGGCGGCGGTGATCTGCAGGGGCGTGGCGCTGAGTTCCTGTCCGAAGGAGAGGGTGAGCTTGCTGCGCTTCGACCAGGCGGTGACCGGACGCAGGAGGCCTGACTGCTCGCCGGGATATTCCAGTCCGTAGCGATTGCCGAATCCCAGGTCGCGGAGGGACGAGAAGAGCAGCTCCTCGCTCACGCGCTGGGAAAACTTGGCGAAGCAGATGTTGCTCGAAAGGATGAAGGCCTCGCGGAAGCTGCGCCAGCCGGGGTGGGCCTTGTCGTCGCGGATGCGGAATCCGTCGATGAGGGCGGTGCCGTCCTCGGCGTCCACCTGGCTGTCCAGATTCAGTCCCCCCTCTTCCAGGAGCACGATGCTGGTGACGGCCTTCATGGTGGATCCCGGTTCGTAGACGCCCTGCAGGGGCAGCAGCTTCCATTCCTCGGCACGGTACTTGGCCTCGCGGGATGCGGGGGCCGGCCAGGAGGCCAGGGCCAGAATCTCGCCGGTCTGGGGATCCAGCACCACGGCGCTGCCGGCCTTCGCCTCGCTCTCGACGGCGGCGGCCTCCAGCTCCCTTTCCACCAGGGCCTGCAGCTTGAAGTCGAGGGTGAGGTAGACGTCGCCGCCTTCCCGGGGCTCGCGCAGGATGCGATTGCGGGCCGAGGCGCGGGCGCGGCCGAGATCGTCGGTCTGGATCTGCGCCTCGCCGGGGCGGCCGGCCAGGATGTCCTCCAGGGAGAGCTCGAGGCCGGAAGCGCCCCGACCTTCCGAGCCGAGGAAGCCGATGAGCGAGGCGCCGATGCGTCCCTGGGGATAGAGCCGCTCGGACACCGACTCCAGGCCCAGCACGCCGGTATCCAGCAGAAGGTCCTTCTCCTCGCTGCTCAGGCGCAGACCCTCGCCGAGGATGACGTAGCGCTTCTCGCTCTTCAGGGTGTGCTCGATGCGCCAGCGGGTCTTGCCCAGCAGGTCCATGAGCAGGACCGTCACTTCCTCGCGCTTCTCCTCATCTAAGGCGCGGATCCAGTGGGGATCGGTTACCACCCGCGCACTCTGATCGCTCACGGCCAGGGGCACGCCGTGGCGATCGAAGATGTTGCCCCGCGGCGCGGGCAGGGAGATCTTGCATTCCCACTGACGGGTGGCGCATCGCTCGTAGAGTTCGTGATCGAGGATCTGCAGCTGCACCAGGCGTCCGGCGAGCAGCAGGGCGAGCCCCAAGAAAATCCCCCCCAGGAGTTTCAGGCCATGGGGGGGAGAAGAAGGCATCGAGGCGGCCCCTTTGAGACTAGGCTATCGGGTGGATGCTGCCAGCGCGCTGGGCACGGTGATCCCCAGACTCGCCAGCCAAGCCTCGTAGCGCGCCGCGGGGCCGCTGCTGTCGGGGCGGGGACCTGCGGCCACCATATAACGATCCGCCAGATCCAGCGAAGGACTTTCCTCGGGCAGAAGATCCGCCATGATGAAGTCTGGCTGCCGCTTCTCGGCCACCTGGGTGCCCAGCAGACGCACCCGACTCTGGAGTGCGATCTGCTCCTCTTCCAGGGAGGCCAGCTCGCGGGTGAGGTTCCAGGTTCGGTTCTGCTGCCAGATGAGCAGTAGCAGGACGAGCAGCACGAGCACGGCCACGAACCAGATCTCGCGGCGGCGGAGAATCTCGGGACCTACCGCGCCCTCTCCCCGGCGGGAGGCGGGATTCCAGCTTCGAATGATGCGCGTGGGGCTCTTGGGGCTCATGCAGCGATCCTCCTGGCCGCGCGCAGTCGGGCGCTGCGCGCTCTGGGGTTCGATTCGCATTCCGAGTCGCTCGGGCGCAGGGCGCCGGAGCTCATGAGTTCGAGTTTCCGTACATGCCCGCAGTTGCAGACGGGCAGTTCCGGCGGACAGATGCAGTCGCGGCTCTCCTGCGCGAAGAACCGCTTCACCCGCCGATCCTCCAGGGAGTGATAGCTGAGGATCACCGCCACGCCGCCCTCGCCGAGGGCCTCGGGCAGGGCGGCCAGGGCACGGTCGAGGGCCTCCAGCTCGCGATTGACGGCGATGCGAAGGGCCTGGTTGACACGGGCAAGTTCGCCGATGGCGCTTCGCTCGCCGACGGCCTTCTTCACGGCCGCGCGCAGATCCTCGCTGCGGCTCATTCCCTCGCGCTCGCGTGCCGACGTGATGGCCGAAGCCACGCGCCCGGCCCGGCGCACCTCGCCGAATTCCTTGAGCAGGTGCCGAAGGGCTTCCTCGTCGAGTCGGGCGATGAGGTCGGCGGCGCTTTCGGGAAGGGACGGATCCATGCGCATGTCCAGGGGGCCGTTCTGCATGTAGCTGAAACCCCGCTCGGCCTGGTCGATCTGCATGGAACTCACCCCCAGATCCAGTAGCACGCCCCGCAGTCCGTCGGGAGCGTGCTCCCGGGCGCGGGACAGTTCGTCCGCGAAGTTGCCGGACACGAAAAAAGCCCGGTCGGCAAAGGGGGCGAGCCGTATCCGGGCCAGGTCGAGTGCCTGGGGATCACGATCCACACCGATCACCCGGGCCTCGGGCAGTGCCTCGAGCAGGTGGGCGCTGTGTCCACCCGCGCCGAGCGTGCCGTCGAAGTAGCTTCCCGGACCGCCCTGGACGAGAAATCGCGTGACTTCCTCGAGAAGGACGGGCCGATGATGCATGCTGGTCCCTCGTCTGCCGGAAAAGGTGCGGACGGGCCCGGCTAGACGCCGAGCCCCGTCCGTTCTCTCTCACCCTCTTGCGCAAATAATGTGGCGGCGGAAGCGCCGTCCGTACCCAGTGCCGCACAAGCCTCTGAAGGGTAGATCGGGATGGTCCCGGGGACGTCTCCCGCCGCCAGTACGTTGAGCAGGTAGGGATTCGGGCCCGCGAGGACCAGGTTCCCTCCCAGCGCGTGGAGCTGTCGGTGGAATCCGAGCAGATCGGGCAGGACGCTGAACTTGATGTGCGTCACGGCGCCCAGATCGATCATGAAATCGCGGTGTCCGTCGGCCATCATGCCGAGGATCTCCGATTCGATTTCGCTCTGCAGACGGCTGTCCCACTCTTCCAAGGGTCTCAGAAGAACCGGGTCGCGCCATCCGTCCGCCAACAATGCCATCGTGCTTCTCTCTTTCTTTCTCTCACCCTCCGCCGATTCCCCTGGGAGGCCGGCGGCCGGGCCCGCGTCGATGAGCAGGCCCTGCCGGCCAGAGGTGGGCTAGAGGAGGTGCTCCATCTTCCGGACGGTCTCCTCCGCGCCCGAAAGACGGCGATCGAAGTCTGTGGGATTCCAGACCTCGATATGGTCGAGGAGGCCCACCAGGACCGCCTCTTTTTCGATGCCGTACTTGGCCAGGTAGTCGGCGGGAATCCCCACCCGCCCCTGTTTGTCCAGGGTCAACACCCTCGAGTTCGCGCTGAAGTAGCGGATGGTGTCTTTCTTGTCCTGGCCTGCCGGCAAATTCATGAGTTTCTCCTGGAAGGCTCTCCAGCCCTCCGGGGCGTAAAGCAGAAGGCAGCCGTCCGTGCCCTTGGTGACGACAAAAGACTCCCCGCCCTCGACGCCGAACTCACGCCGGAAACGGGCGGGGATGTTGAAGCGCCCCTTGTCGTCCACCTTGCAGGAGTAGTTGCCGTAAAAGGGGCCCATGGATGCCT
The DNA here is from genome assembly GCA_964344565.1 of uncultured bacterium. Classification (GTDB taxonomy): domain Bacteria; phylum Krumholzibacteriota; class Krumholzibacteriia; order JACNKJ01; family JACNKJ01; genus JACNKJ01. Next base: position 877 of record CAYFNT010000005.1, on the reverse strand, counting down.
TTCGCTGGTTCCGCTTCAGGGGTGGGTCTCAGTGGCCCTTTCCCCACTTTGTCCCACATCGCGACTTTATTCCCCACACACCCCCAAGTCAACACCCTTTTGCCCACGGGGGTAAAAAGATTTCAAGTGGTTATATTACAGGAAGTTAACTACTCGACATACGTCGAGAGCCCAGTCGTGGAGCCATGGCTCGGATCCCGATCCTGCCCCACCTCCCCCCACCAGGCCCAGACTTGCGCGAAGGACGGGTACCTCGCATACTGAACCGAAATCCCAGGAGGAGTTCCATGCCCACAACTCAGGATAATCTCAAGGAGGCCTTCGCCGGCGAGAGCCAGGCCTTCCAGAAGTACACCTCGTTCGCGGAGAAGGCCGAGAAGGACGGCCTGCCCAACATCGCCAAGCTGTTCCGGACCACCGCCCAGGCCGAGCGCCTGCATGCGGCCGGCCACTTCGCGGCCCTGGACGGAGTCGGCGACACCGTGGCCAACCTGGAGGCGGCCATCGGCGGGGAGACCTACGAATTCGAGCAGATGTATCCCCCCATGCTCGAGCAGGCCGAGGCCGAGGGACACAAGGCCAGGCGCATGTTCAAGTTCGCGGTGGCTGCGGAGGAAGTGCACGCGAAGCTCTACGCCCTGGCCCTGGAGGCTGCGAAGGCGGGCAAGGATCTGGACGTGAGCGAGTTCTACCTGTGCCCCGTCTGCGGGCACATCGAGTTCGGCGAAGCGCCGGAGAAGTGCCCCATCTGCGGAGTGCCCGCGGCGAAGTTCGTCACCCTGTAGGCGCTCGCGGTCTTCCCTCTCGATCGGTTCGCAGACTCACAGTCGCTCGGAGGGAAGCCGCTTCGCTTTCGAGTGTGTAAACGTGGGCGGTT